>CANGTQ010000001.1 GCA_947456955.1 Flavobacteriaceae bacterium
GATGGCAAAGGAGATATAGCTTACAGTTGTGAGGAGTTGATTATAGAAAATGTTCAAATCATCGATTACCCACATTACTTCACTCCAAATGGAGACGGTATTCACGACACCTGGAATATTGTTGGACTAGTAGGACAACCGGGAGCTAAAATCTTCATCTTTGACCGTTATGGGAAACTATTGAAACAAATCAGTTCAACAGGAGCAGGTTGGGATGGAACGTATAACGGCTATCTTATGCCATCAGACGACTATTGGTTTACGGTTGATTATGCAGATGAAAACGGCGTAAAGAAACAGTTTAAAGCGCACTTTGCAATGAAGCGATAAATAATTTATTAACACGAAAACGTTTGCGTAATATTGTTTTAATAAAAACTATTATATTTAACCCCCCTATATCGATTTAGCAAATTTATAAGTAACTAAAACCTACATGATTATGAGTACCATTTGAAATAGAATTAACTAACCAACTAAAATACAGAATGCTTATGAAAAATAATACCATATTATTTGATTTTTTATGCATTAATTCATTAAGAAGATTTGCAAACAAAAAATCTTTTGTAGAAAAAAAAACAATAACTGCTAAGAACATTCATAAGTGTTGGATTCTGATGCCATTGATGGTGTTGGCGTTTTTGTTCGGTAATGTTAATGTGAGTGGACAGACTACTGTCACTTACACTATGCAAACGGGTAATTTTAATTCTCTTCAAACTGAAAGGAATAATAATCCTCCATATTCAGGATCTTATAATAATGGTGCAACTGAATTGGCACAGTATGCCAATGGAGGCTCTTTTGGAAATACACCTGGAGCCGCTGCTTTTCAAACCTTTAGTAGTAGTGGCGCTGGTTCTGGAACAGCCAGAACTTTGAAAGTAGGCGATAGATTTACGGTAACCTGTTATGTTTCTTCAAATCCTTCATCCGGAGGTTATATTGGAATTTCATTTAGAGCAAGTACCACTTACACAAATTTCTTTAGTGCAACAGATGCCAGCACCGTTGCGCGTTTTCAACTAGATAACACAGGGAATTGGAAAGTATATAGTGGTTCATCGGTTGTAGCTACTAGTTCATCCGGACCAAACGCGGACCGAACATTTTCTATAGAAATTACATCATCAAATACTTTTAATGCTACAATAGGCAGCGAAACGTTTTACGATTTATCTTTTGGTACTGCAGGTCCAATTTCAAGTTTTTCTATTTATACCTTTGGAGATTCAAATGCCAACTCTTTTTGGAAGAACGGATCATTAACTAATTTTGGTCATTCCGCAGCAGATGGATTGCGGTTTGGATATGGGTTAAGCGGATCAAGCAGTTCCTCAATATCAGGAATTATTTCTGATGGGATTAACACCAATTCTACGGCAACTTCTTTAGCAAATGTTGTCAGAATAGGAGGGGCTTCCGGTACATCAGTTACACTTTCAGGCGCAAATACATTTACAGGATTAACTACAGTAAATGCGAATGGAACTCTGAGATTAGGAGCTAGTTCAACGTCAAGTAGCAGTGGGCCATTAGGGACAACTGGAGCAGGCACAACTATTACCTCGGGTGGTGTTTTAAATATGAATGGATTTTCACTCACCTCATCAGCAACTGAAGGATTAACAATTAATGGTACAGGTATTTCAAGTGGAGGTGCCCTAATAAACTCAAGTGGTACTGGTACAACCTGGGCTGGTACGGTAGCTTTGGGGTCTGATGCAAGTGTTGGAGGGACTGGGAATACTACGCTTAGCGGTGTAGTTTCTGGCGCAAATAGCTTAACAAAAGTGGGTGCTGGTACTGTAACTTTAAGTAATACAAATACTTTTGGGGGTGCTAGTAAATCACTAACAATTGCCCAAGGGACAGTTTCTATCAATAGCTTTACCAACGCATTAGGAAATAGTTTAAACACATTTACCTTAGGTACTTCTTCAACTTCTGGAACATTATCTACTACTAGCGTTACAGGAAACGTTTCTAGAAGCTTTACAGTAGCTGCAGGAGGAGGAACACTTCAAATTGCAAGTACTGGAACGCCGACTTTTTTAACAAGTGCAGGTACATATACGGGAACACTTAACGGAGAATTTACCGTTAATTGTTCGAGTACAGGAGGGGCACAGTTTAATTTAGGATTATCTGGAGCAGGTGGAATGACTATCAATAGTGCTGGTTCTGGGGTAGTAACTATGGGTACTGCAGGTGCAGCCCCTGCTACTTATACAGGAGATACCAAAATTACGGCAGGTACACTTGAACTTGGCGTTGCGAATATGCTTCCCAATTCTTCAAAACTAGTTTTGAATGGAGGTACTTTTAGTACTGCAGGATATGCAGAAACGATTGGTACTTTACAATTAACAGAGAATTCGACTATTTTATTAGGAATAGGGTCTCATAATTTAAATTTTAGCGCGAGTAATTTGACTGCATGGACAGCGGGTAAAACATTAACTATAACAGGTTGGACAGGAACTGCATCTGGAGGAACCGCGGGTAGAATATATGTGGGGGGTTCTGGATTAACACAAGCACAGTTGGATGCGATTAATTTTACTGGTCAACAGACTGGAGCTCAAATTATTTCAGGGACAGGAGAAATTGTTCCTAACTTTACTGTAACTATAACTTCTGCCCAATCGGGTGATTGGAATAGTACTAATACATGGGTAGGAGGAGTAGTTCCTGCTACTATTGATAACGTAGTGATTGCTGCTGGACATACCGTAAACGTAACAGCAGATGCTACTTGTAAAAAAGTAAATTTTACTGGCACGGGAGGGGTGGTCTCTGTAAATACTGGTATTACATTAAGCGTAAGCACTTCTGTTAACGTAGATCAGGCAGATCAAAATAATGCAGGTACAATTTCAGGATTAGGAACTTTGACATGTACTTCTATTAATGTTGGCACAAGTACACCTTCTTTAACTGCAGGTAGAACCACTACTTTAACATCTTCAATATCCACTTTAACCTCAACAGGTTCTATTACTTTGACTTCGCGAAACTTCAGTTCAAATAATAATAATCCATTATTTTACCTTCAAAGTGGAACACTTACTTGTACAGATGTAACCACAGTTCATCCGTCTGGAACAAATACTGCGACTATCTCTTTGACAACTGGTGCCGCAACTGGAACTTTAAAATTAACAGGTGCAACACCATTTACACTGGATGCAGATGGAACAAATACCATTAGCCTTAATGGTACCGGTGCAACGGTAGAGTATAGTGGTACCGATCAAACAGTTAGAAATACATCATACACCAACTTAACGCTCTCCGGTAGTGGTAATAAGACATTAGCAGCATTTAGCATTAGCGGTACGCTCTCTATACAAGGTTCTGCAGTTGGAATCACGACAGCTCCAACCTTTGGCGCAAGTAGTACATTAGAATTTAAAAATGTTGGCACAAAAACTACCAATGCTATTGAATGGCCAGCAAGTAGCGGTCCTTCTAATTTGATTATTGATAATAGTGGAAGTATAGTAACGATGCCTGTATCTTCAGCCAGAACATTATCAGGTAATCTTACTTTAACCGCAGGAACACTGGCTGATGCAGGAAATATATTGACTGTTCAGGGTAATATAGCTGGAACTGGTTCACATACAGGTGCAGGAAGCATTACCATGACAGGTGCAAGTAAAACAATTTCTGGTGCTACTTTAACAAATCTTACTCTGAATAATGCAAGCGGATTTACTTTGAATGGTTCGCCTACTATTAATGGTGCACTTACTTTTACCACCGGTAGATTAAGTATTGGTTCTAATACCTTAAATCTTGCTGGTACAGTAGCTTCAATGACTACATCAAATAACATTACAGGCTCTTCAACCTCCAATATTTCTATTACTGGAAGTGGTACTTTAGGAGTTTTGCTACTTAATCAAACCACTGCAGGTACTACCAATGTTCTTAACAATTTAACGATTAACAGATCTTCTACAGGTGTTGTTAACTTAGGAAGTGCCTTAAATCTAGCCGGTAATCTTACTGTAACAAACGGCTCATTGAGAAGTAGTGGTGCGAATACGCTGACAATGGCTGGAACTACGCAGTCTTTTACAATCAGCAATACCTCTGGAGGTTCCGTTTTAGGTACAGATAATTCTGCTGGAAATGATTTGACCTTAGCGATTGCCACTGGTTCTACAACAACCCTAACAGGTGACGCTACATCTACTAATGATGATGATAAGAAGTTTTTTAACGTAACTGTCAATACGGGAGGAACTTTAGTGCTAAGCAGAGGTATACTATGTAAATATGGTACTTTTGCTGTCAACGGTACGTTACAAATAAATGCGAATGGTTATCTTCAAACAACACCAAATGGAGGAGGCACTGCTATCGCTCCAACCTATGGATCTTCTTCACTATTGCGATATAATTCTGCAACTACATATGGTAGAGGCATAGAGTGGAGTACGACATCTGGCGCTGGTTATCCTAATAATGTGCAAGTTTCTAATAACACGACATTAAATGTTCGCAATGGAGCAGACGTTGCTCGTCAAATTGCAGGAAATCTCACTGTTGATTCTGGCAGTACGTTGTCACTTGAAGGAATGACCATCGTAAGTCCAACTGAGATCGGATTGACTGTTGTTGGAAATGTGATTAATAATGGTAGTATTTTGCTCGCTACATCGACTGAACGTTTGAAATGTGTTGACTTTAGCAATAATGCTGGAGCTACGACCACATTGTCCTCAAATGTTGGTGGTGATCTTGAATTGACAGGTAGTCTTATAGATAACGCTACTTTTAATTCAAATAACAGAGCTGTATTCTTTACCGGTAGTGGTGTTCAGGATGTAAGCGGAACGGGGACCTTCAATATTGATTATATCGTATCAAATAAAGCTTCTGGTTCTATTCGTATGCTTACTAATCTATTGGTTGAAGGGCCTAACGGTGGCAATGCCATAACGCTCACCAATTCCACTGACATACTCAATTTAAATGGTTTCTCCCTTACTTTGGGTAAAGCAACTGTAGCTTCTACGATTTCAGGTAATGGTTTGATTCTTGGTAGTTCAGCATCTTCGATGTCTATTTTAGGTACAGGAGCGTTAGGTACAATTCGTTTTGACCAAACGACACCAGGTACAACCAATGTTTTACAAAACTTAACCATCAATCGTACTTCAACAGGTACAGTTACCCTGGGTAATGCCTTAACATTAGGAGGTAACTTAACGCTTACTGATGGTACGTTTACTGTGGGTGGCAATACATTGACATATGCTGGTAGCTCCATTGCCCGCACCAGCGGTGCGATCGATGCTAGCAATGCCAATGCAACACTTGCCTTGACCAACACATCTGCGCTCACTTTACCAGCTTCCTTATTCAGCGGTAATGTCAACAACTTGACGATGAATGGGGCAGGAGGGGTAACCCTTGGTTCGGCTACTACAGTAGCTGGAGTGTTAAATCTTTCAAGCGGAGACATTATCACTTCTTCAACCAATACGCTGACTCTTTCCTCTACGGCAAGTATTACAAACGGCGGAAGTTCAAGTTACATTGAAGGTCCATTAGATCGCACATTAGCAAATGGATTAAGTTTCTCATATCCAATTGGAGGTAATTCAACAAATTACCGTCCATTAAACCTAAATTCAGTTGTTGCAACAGGCAACCCGGTGGTTCGTGTAACGGTTGCTGAAACGAGTGCAACAACAGTTGATGGAACTACCTTGGAATCTTTGCTTAATTCAAGAAACTGGCGTGTTGAGCAAATTAGTGGTACGTTCACCTCTGCAACATTGGTCATTACAGAAAGTAGCATGACGGATGGTACGCATGAAATTGGTAAATCCAACAATAATCAAGTAGGAACGTATGTTTCTGTTGGTACTCCTCAAACAGTGAGTTCAGGTTCAGTTACTTCTCCATCAGGACAGGGAGTAGGGTTTTATGCTATTGGTGTGAAAGCCAGCTGTACAAATCCGACAGCTGGTGGTACAATAGCTGAAACTCAAACTATTTGTTCGGGTGGAGATCCGGCTACATTTACAAGTTCTGTCGCCGCAAGTGGTAACGTGGGTACGTTGGAGTACAAGTGGCAATATTCGTCAACCAGTGATTTCTCATCTGATATAAACGATATTGCTTCTTCAAATGCTGAAACTTATGATGCACCTTCAGGTCTTACTGCAACCCGTTACTACAGAAGATTGGCTCGTGTTTCCTGTAAAGCAGATTGGACTGGAGCCGCTGAAAGTAATATATTGACAGTAACTGTTCCTACTGCCTTTACAACCGGAGGGATCAGTTCAACAGGTCAAACCATTTGTTCTGGTGGAACACCAACAGAAATTGGAAGTACAACTGCAGCGAGTGGAGGAGATGCTAGTATAACTTACAGTTGGAGATCATCATCAGACAGCTATTCAGCTGCAATTGATGGAGCAACTTCAGCAACGTACACTCCACCATCAGGTTTAACATCTACAACAAGCTACCGTCGTTATGCCAATGACGGAACATGTAACACAACTGCAACGGTATCAACAGGAACGTGGACAGTAACTGTTTATGATAGTTTTACTTCTGGAACAATCAGTTCAACAGGTCAAACCATTTGTTCTGGAGGAACACCAACAGAAATTGGAAGTACAACTGCAGCTAGTGGAGGAGATGGTAGTATAACTTACAGTTGGAGATCATCATCAGATAGCTATTCAGCTGCAATTGAGGGAGCAACTTCAACAGCGTATACACCGCCATCAGGTTTAACAGTTACAACAAGCTATCGTCGTTATGCCAATGACGGAACATGTAACACAACCGCAACGGTATCAACTGCAACGTGGACAGTAACTGTTTATGATAGTTTTACTTCTGGAACAATCAGTTCAACAGGTCAAACCATTTGTTCTGGAGGAACACCAACAGAAATTGGAAGTACAACTGCAGCGAGTGGAGGAGATGGTAGTATAACTTACAGTTGGAGATCATCATCAGATAGCTATTCAGCTACAATTGATGGAGCAACTTCAACAACGTATACACCGCCATCAGGTTTAACAGTTACAACAAGCTATCGTCGTTATGCCAATGACGGAACATGTAACACAACCGCAACGGTATCAACTGCAACGTGGACAGTAACAGTATTTGATACTTTCACCTCAGGAGCTATTGAAACTACGGGTGAAACAATTTGTAATGGAGGTGATCCTGTTACTATTGGAAGTGACACTGATGCTAGTGGAGGAGATGATTCAATTACCTATAAATGGAAAGCTAATGGAGTTGATATAGAAAGTACCAATAGTGCTACCTATAATCCACCATCAGGATTGACAACTACTACTACTTATACTCGTTATGCAAAAGATGCAAATTGTAACACAACCTTTGAATTATCATCCGGAAGTTATGTGGTAACAGTTACAGCAACACCAGCCAGTGCTGGTAATAATGGTTCTATACTATTATGTGCTGGAATAACGTTAACTGAAACTTTGTTATACAATGCGTTAACGGGTTCACCAGCAGCAGGAGGAACGTGGTCGCCAACAATACCTACTTCAGGTTCGGTTGCAGGTACTTATACATATACTCAGGGATCTTCACCTTGCGCGGTTAACACAGCAACAGTAACGGTAACTGATAGTGAAATAGTTACATGGAACGGAAGTTGGTCTCCGAGTGCTCCAACAGCTTCGACCTCAGCGGTTATACAAAGTACTTACCAATCTTCTGAAAGTATTACTGCTTGTTCTTTGAGAGTAACTAGTGGTGCAACTGTAGTTATTTTATCTGGTACTGTTTCTTTAAACGGACCAATAATAGCTGAATCAAGTAATAGTTTTGTTACTTTTAATAACAACGCTATATTGTTACAAAATGGTTCTGGATATGTGAATACTGGAAATATTAATTATAAAAAAGCGAGCTCTCCAATATTTCGTCTTGATTATACGCTTTGGTCGTCTCCTTTGACAGCCGATAGTCAACCTATTTTTAGTTTTTCACCACAAACCTTGACCAATCGTTTTTATACTTATAATGAAGCGACTAATTTTTACTCTACTAATGATATGTATTCATCTGGAACTCCGGCATTGAGTGCTAGTAGTAGTTTTAAGTTAGGTAGAGGTTATTTGATACGTAGCCCTAATAATTGGGTAAGTAACCCTAGTTCAGCAGCAGCTTGGACAGGAACTTTTACAGGAGTTCCAAATAATGGTGATATTTCTGTCGCTATTAATAGATCAACAGGTGATGTTTATGGTTATAATGCTGTGGGTAATCCTTATCCATCTCCAATAAGTATTACAAGCTTTCTAAGTGATAATAGTGGAGTTATTGGTTCTACATTGTGGTTTTGGAGAAAAACTAATGGCGTAAGTGGAAGTGCTTACATTACTTATAGTGCAGGTACATATAGTTCAGGATCACAAAGTGTTTATAATATTCAGCCTGGACAAGGATTTTTTGTAAGAGCTACTAGTTCAGGATCGTTGCAATTTAAAAATTCGCAGCGTGTTGGAACTAATGGTTCATTCTTTAGAAACAATTCACGAACAACAGCTGAAGGAGAAGGTAGATTATGGTTAAATTTAAAAAGTAATGCAATAGTGGTTGGTAATATGGCTTTGGGTTATAAAGAAGGTGCTACTAATGACTTAGATTTAGTATATGATGGTGAATATCTTAATGATAGCTCACTTGCTTTAACTTCTTCTTTGCCAGGAAAAGAGTTATCTGTTCAGCATCGTGCCGCACCATTTGTTGATACAGATGTGGTGCCATTATCTTTTAAAACAGATGTTGCCGGAACTTATAGTATTGATTTTAATGGAACTGATGGGGTATTGGATACTCAGGATATATATCTGGAAGATTTATTATTGGGTCAATCTGTCGCTATAAAAACTACTCCATATACGTTTGCAAGTGCAGCAGGAACTTTTTCTGATCGTTTCAGAATAGTTTACATTAATAATGCTCTTGGTACCGATGTACCTGTATTTAATGCTAATCAAGTGGTGATTTACAAAAATGAAATAAATGACTTTGTTATTAATTCAGGAAATGTAATCATGTCTAATATAAAAGTATATGATGTTAGAGGAAGATTGCTTCAAGAGTATAAAAATGTTAATGATTCTCAAACTACTATAAATGTTGGCTTAGTTAATCAAGTACTTTTGGTTCAAATTACTTCTGAAGACGGAGTAATGGTAACCAAGAAAGTAATACGATAATTTTTTGCGATATAAATTAGAGTATTTAAAATACATTAAAATAATTTTAAAGTCCCTGCGTTGCGCGGGGATTTTTTTTTATCTTATAGTTGCCCGCATTTTTGCCCACTTTTTATTACACTACCAGTTTTCTGTTTTCATAAAATACATCATTAAAAAAATCCGATTTGCTTTCACAAACCGGATTTCTTATAAATCGTATACTTTTTAATTCGTATATGGTACTTCAAACTTCGTTCTTACAAATGTATCACCTCTCCATAAGCATCTGCCACAGCTTCCATAACGGCTTCGCTCATAGTTGGGTGCGGGTGAATTGATTTAAGAATTTCGTGTCCCGTAGTTTCTAGCTTACGTGCTACAACAGCTTCTGCAATCATATCGGTAACACCAGCTCCAATCATGTGACAACCTAACCATTCGCCATATTTGGCATCAAAAATTACTTTTACAAATCCATCCGGAGTTCCAGCAGCTTTTGCTTTTCCGGATGCTGAAAACGGGAATTTTCCAATCTTCAATTCGTATCCTTTTTCTTTAGCTTGTTTTTCAGTTAAACCAACAGAAGCAATTTCCGGAGTAGCATAAGTGCAACCAGGAATATTTCCATAATCGATTGGATCTACATGTAAACCTTTGATTTTTTCCACACAATTAATTCCTTCTGCCGAAGCAACATGAGCCAATGATTGTCCCGGAGTTACATCACCTATTGCATAATATCCCGGAACATTGGTTTGATTATAAGCATTCACTAAAATTTTATCTTTATCGGTTGCGATACCAACTTCTTCTAAACCGATATTTTCGATATTGGTTTTGATTCCAACTGCCGAAAGTAAAATATCAGCTTCTAGAATTTCTTCACCTTTAGCAGTTTTCACAAAGGCTTTAACACCTTTGCCTGAAGTATCGATTTTTTCTACCGATGAATTGGTCATTATTGTAATCCCGGCTTTTTTCAACGAACGCTCAAATTGTTTTGAGATATCTTCGTCTTCCACAGGAACCACATTAGGCATAAACTCAACAATAGTAACTTCAGTTCCCATAGCGTTATAAAAATGAGCAAATTCCACTCCGATAGCTCCCGAGCCTACAATAATCATTTTCTTTGGCTGTGTTGGCAATGTCATCGCCTGACGGTAACCAATTACTTTTACACCATCTTGTGGCAAGTTAGGCAATTCACGTGAACGCGCACCGGTAGCAATGATAATATGATCAGCTGAATATTCAGTTACTTTTCCGTCTGCAGCAGTAACATCCACTTTTTTACCTGGTTTAATTTTACCAAAACCATCAATAACGTCAATATTATTTTTTTTCATTAAGAACTGAACACCTTTGCTCATTCCGTCAGCAACGTCTCTGGAACGTTTTACTACCGCAGTGAAGTCTTTGTCAAATTCTTTTATGGTTAATCCATAATCAGAAGCATGTTTTAGGTAATCAAAAACCTGAGCCGATTTTAGTAATGCTTTAGTTGGAATACAACCCCAATTTAGGCAAACTCCGCCAAGACTTTCTTTTTCGATTACGGCTACTTTAAAACCCAATTGTGAGGCACGAATGGCAGTAACGTAACCGCCCGGACCACTTCCTAAAACAATAATATCGTATTTCATTTTGTTCTTATTAATTTATTATTTGTACAAAATGCAGTCGGCAAAGCCTCTTGTCATTTTTTCGTAATTTTTTATTTTATGTAAAAATGCAGTCGGCAAAGCCTCTTGTCATTTTCTCGTGTTTATTTGTTATTTGTACAAAATGCAGTCGCTGTCGCTCGTGTCATCTGTGTTTGATTTCTAAATTAATTGAGACTGCGAATTTAAGGATTTATTTTAAAATAAAATAAGAAGTTGAAGCCACTTTAAAATATACTTTATTTATCAGTTACATTCCAAATTCTTTTAACAATAGTTACAATTGTCGTAGCAATTATGGAGCCTATAAAGGCCAAGAAAATGTCTTTTTGAGCATCCCAAATATCGCCTTGTGTTCCAAGATACGCATCGCCTTGTGCTTTAAAAAACACATCGGCAACAGCCCATTCGATCAATTCATAAAAGGCACTAATGGAAAGTGTAATTTCTATTGGTAAGGTCCATGCCACCCAACTTGGAAATTTTAACCATTTTAAAAACATTTCCCGCATTGGATAGGCCAATAAAAATCCGAAGCTAAAATGGACAATCCGATCGTAATGATTGCGTGACAAATCAAATGCGTCTTTTAACCAATAACCAAATGGATTTTCGGCATAGGTATATTTGGAGCCATAAACATGCAGACACAAATAGATACAAATCAACAAATAACTTAAATCGCTGAATATAAATTTTTTATAGGTAAAAATTAGAAACCCTAAAAAGATAAAAACCAAGGTGTTTTCTAAAATCCAATTGGCGGTATCGGTATTTCCAACATAGGAATTTATCCAGTTTACAAGAAAAAATACGATAAAGGTTTTTTGCCAAATATTATTTTTTAAATGAGTTCTTTCTTTTGAAATTGCTATGGTAAATGCCATTGTAAATCGATTTTATAGTTGCAAGCAAATTATGAATTGTTTTCTACAGAAAACTGCGAATCGTATAATTTTTTATAATAACCTTCTGCTTTGTTTACCAATTCCTGATGGGTTCCTTCTTCAACAATTTGACCTTTGTCCATTACAATTATTTTATCTGCATTGATTACAGTTGCCAATCGATGTGCAATAACTATAGATGTTCTGCCTTTGGTAATGGTTTCGGTAGCTTTTTGAATTAATTCTTCACTGTAGGTATCAATTGAAGAAGTGGCTTCATCCAAAATTAAGATACTCGGATTGCTAAGATAAGCACGAAGAAAAGCAATCAGTTGGCGCTGTCCTGAAGATAGCATCACTCCGCGTTCTTTTACATCATAATCATAACCGTTAGGCAAGCTTTCGATGAATTTATGAACGCCAATTTCTTTCGCGGCAGCGATAACTTCTTCACAAGAAATGGCTGGATTATTCAGGGTAATGTTATTGTGAATAGTATCTGCAAAAAGAAAAACATCCTGTAAAACAATAGCAATTTGTTGCCTAAGACTTTCCAGTTTAAAATCGTTTATATTTTGATCGTCAATATAAATCGCACCCGAATTGATTTCATAAAAACGATTGAGGAGGTTAATGATTGTCGATTTTCCGGCACCGGTAGCTCCAACTATAGCTATAGTTTCTCCTGCATTTACTTTTAAATTAATACCCTTTAAAACTTCTTCTTTTTCGATATAACTGAATCGAACATTTTCAAAAAGAATGTTACCGTTAAAATGATTGGCTATTTTTTCGCCATCCGTCTGAACATCGTTATCCGAATCTAAAATATCAAAAACGCGATTAGCGGCTATCATACCCATTTGCATTTCGTTGAATTTATCCGCAATTTGTCGCAACGGATTAAACAGCATTCCGATGAACATTGTATAGGATGTCATTTGTCCAATAGTTGTAAATGGATTACCATTAATAATCTGAAAACCACCATAAAGTATAATAACACCTAATGTAATAGAAGAAATAATATCGGCAATAGGAAAGAAGATAGAGTTATAGAAGATGGTTTTTATCCATGCTTTGTTATGCTTTTGGTTAATTTCTTTAAACTTTTCATATTCAATATCTTCGCGGTTAAAGAGCTGTACAATTTTCATCCCGGTAATACGTTCTTGAACAAAAGTATTCAAGTTGGCTACCTGAGTCCTCACTTCTTCAAAAGCTATTTGCATTTTTCGTTGAAAAATACGGGTGAAATAAACCAAAATCGGCATGGCAACTACAACAATCATTGAAAGTTGCCAGTTCATATAAAACATCACAATCAAACATATGAGCATTTTCATCAAATCACTAAAAATCATGAATAATCCTTGACTGAATATCCGTGCAATTTGCTCAATGTCAGAAACGGAGCGCGTTACTAACATTCCAACCGGTGAATTATCAAAATATTTCATTCTGAAAGTCAGCATGTGTTGAAACAATTTGATTCGGATGTCTTTGATAATATCTTGCCCTAACCAATTGGCCCAATACACAAAAAAGAACTGTGATATAACTTCTAACAAAAGCGCAATTCCCATGATAAGCGCATAGATTAAAAGGCCTGTTTTACTTGCCGTTTTAATGTAGTTGTCGACTGTAATTTGAAGTAGAAAAGGTCTTAATGCAGCAAAAAAGGAAAGTAAAATTGCAAATAAAATCACCCCATAATACCTGAATTTATATGGTTTGGTGTATTTTAAGATGCGTTTAAATAAATGGGTATCGAATGCTTTTGCTTGCATGTTTTTTTCTTTTGCCTAATGCCTAATGCCTAATGCCTAATGCCTCGAAATTGTATTCGATTTTGGTTAAATATAATCCATGCGCCGGTACTGAAAAACCGGCATTGCTTCGGTCTTTGCTATCAATTATTTTTTCGAAATCTTGTAAACTGATTTTTCCTGTTCCGATATTTAACATGGTTCCGACTATAGCACGAACCATATTTCTCAAAAACCTGTCGGCAACAATAGTAAAAACCAGTTTGTTTCCGTCTTGTTGCCAATGTGCTTCAAAAATAATACAATTAAAGGTTCTTACATCCGTATTAACTTTTGAAAAACATTCAAAATCAGTATGTCTGAAAAGAATTTGACACGCTTCATTCATTTTATCAATATCCAATGGCAATTGAAACTGATAACTTGCTTCGTTTTCAAATACATCTTTTATGGTATGTATGTGATATTCGTAAGTGCGCTTCGTTGCATCAAAACGAGCATGTGCTGCATGCGCAACTTTTAGGATATCGAAAATAACAATGTCTTTGGGTAAAAATGAATTGAGTTTGTGCACTAATTGCGGTATGTCAATTTCGGTTTCGTAATCAAAATGAGCAAACATTTGTTTGGCATGAACACCGGAATCAGTTCTACCGGCACCAACAATATCAATTTCTGTTTTTAGTAATAGTGACAATGCCTTATTGAGAGTTTCCTGCACAGTGTCAGCACCGGGCTGATATTGCCAACCGTGGTAATTTGTTCCTTTGTATGCTAATTTGATAAAGTATCTCAATGTTGAAGTTGCAAAGTTTGAAAGCATCAAAGTTACAAAGTTTTTATGTAGTCAATATCTAAAGTTTTCATAACATAAACCTATTTATTTACTTTGTAGCTTTGCCTACACGCAACTTTACTACTTAATGAAAAAAATCCTTTTACTTTCTGATACACACAGTCATATTGATGATGCCGTTTTGAAATACGTTCACCAAGCGGATGAAGTATGGCATGCCGGCGATATAGGTGATTTAATTGTAACCGATTCCATAAAATCATTGAAACCATTGCGTGCGGTTTTCGGCAATATTGATGATGACAAAGCCCGATTGGAATTTCCGTTGCATAATCGTTTTCTTTGTGAAGATGTAGATGTTTGGATTACGCATATTGGTGGTTATCCCGGGAAATACAATCAAAGCATTCGAGCTGAAATCCAAAATAATCCACCCAAGCTTTTCATCTGTGGACATTCGCATATACTAAAAGTGCAATTTGATAAAAGTTTAAACCTATTATACATGAATCCCGGAGCTTGTGGTATTTATGGTTTTCATCAAGTGCGAACGATGCTGCGTTTTGAAATAGATGGCGATAAGATTCAGAATTTGGAAATCATAGAATTAGGGAAGAAGTAAAAGAGAATCTGAAACGAGTTCAGATTAAATAAAAAACCCGTCTGTTTAACGAGACGGGTTTTTCGCAGCACTAAAAAACTAAGTTTATAGGTTTATCGCAATCGATCCACAGATTTTACGAGATCTTCGTCCTTTTTTATGGCTTTGTTGGCCAAAACCAAAATTACGATAGAAAAAATAGGTAAGAACATCCCAACACCCTTCTCAGAAATAGCTGTTTCTCCAGATGCAGTTAGTGTTCGATACACAAATAATCCTAATAAAATTAAATTCAATATCATATTCAATCTGCCCATGACAAATTGTTGTTGTCTTTTTTTGTGAGATAAAATGCTTAAAAGCGATAGTGTTGTGCTTAGCCCAAACAGCGAAACAAAAGCCATATCCTTCATAAAATAGAAAGCACTTCCGGATGCATCTTTCCACAATGGAAACACAAACGGTAAAACTCCTGTTATAATAAAGCAAGCAATCAGGTAATAGGTTTGTATTCTAAACATTTGTTTTTTTGAATAATGAGTTACAAAAATAAAATTTCTTTTTAAAAAAATACTATTGTATGATAAAATATTATTTGTATTATTGCATTATATATCCGCAAGAACTTCATCATTCGGATTATTCTAAGAATTAAAATCTACCCACATTTTTTACATTCCATTATAACGATTACGATATAAATACTATTCATGTTTAACATTTCTGCCCTCAAAGAAATGAAGCTTGCTGAGCTTCAGGAAATTGCCAAATTAGCGAAAACAATTAAAGTAACAGGTGCCAAAAAAGATACGCTTATTGCTGAAATTCTGGAACACCAAAACAAAAATTCTTCCCAAGCTGAGCCAATAGCGGCTTCCGATTCAAGCGATAGCGAACCGGCGAAGCAGAACCCACTAGATAATAAGACTAAACGAGTTCGTATCTCACCTGAAGCTAAAAAAAATGCTGAAAACAATCAGAGTGACTTATTTGCCGAAGAACTAGAAGTTGTTGCAAAACCGATTATTGAAAATCAAAATCCAAAGTTTAAAAAACCACTTTTTGCAAAAAAGAATTACAATACACCTAATATAACTTCAGAAGAGCAACCATTAGAAAGTGATTCAGAAGTGATAAACACGAGCGTTAGCGAACAGTCGCAGCAAACAGAAGCTAATCCAAACCAAAATAATGATGAAAATCAGGTTCAAAAGCCAAGACATCATAACCCACATGAGCGTAAGCGAACTGACGAAGTAAATCAAAATGGGAACAATGGGAATGGAAACACCAATGCAAATAACAACAACCCAAATTTTAAAGGCAAAAAGCATAATAACTTCAGAGATTCCGATTTTGAGTTTGATGGCATTATAGAAAGTGAAGGCGTACTAGAAATGATGCCTGATGGCTATGGTTTCCTGCGTTCTTCGGATTACAACTATTTGGCTTCGCCGGATGACATTTATCTTTCAACTTCACAAATCAGATTGTTCGGTTTAAAAACCGGAGATACTGTTAAAGGTGTAGTTCGTCCTCCAAAAGAAGGAGAAAAGTTTTTCCCTTTGGTTAGAGTTTTGAAAATAAATGGACATGACCCACAAGTGGTTCGTGACAGAGTTTCTTTCGAACATTTGACTCCAATATTTCCAAAGGAAAAATTCAATATAGCCGAAAAGCAAGCAAGTGTGTCTACTCGTATTATAGATTTATTTTCTCCAATAGGAAAAGGACAACGTGGAATGATAGTGGCGCAGCCAAAAACAGGTAAAACAATGTTGTTAAAAGACATTGCGAATGCCATTGCTGCCAATCATCCTGAAGTTTATCTAATCGTTTTACTTATTGACGAACGTCCGGAAGAGGTTACCGATATGCAGAGGAGTGTACGTGGTGAAGTTATTGCGTCTACTTTTGACAGAGAACCTTCAGAGCACGTAAAAATTGCGAATATCGTTCTAGAAAAATCAAAGCGTTTGGTTGAATGTGGTCATGATGTAGTAATATTGCTAGACTCAATTACGCGTTTGGCGAGAGCTTACAATACGGTGCAACCAGCATCCGGAAAAGTGCTTTCGGGTGGAGTGGATGCCAATGCGTTACAAAAACCAAAACGTTTCTTTGGTGCAGCCCGTAATGTTGAAAATGGAGGTTCGTTAAGTATTATTGCTACGGCCTTAACCGAAACAGGTTCAAAAATGGACGAAGTAATCTTCGAAGAATTTAAAGGAACAGGAAACATGGAATTACAATTGGACAGAAAAATTGCCAACCGTCGAATTTTCCCTGCTATCGATTTGACATCATCAAGTACGCGTCGCGACGATTTATTACTAGATCCAAACACATTAAAACGTATGTGGATACTGCGTAAATTTCTTGCCGATATGAATCCGGTGGAAGCTATGGACACTATTAACGATAAGATTAAGAAAACCCGAAACAACGAGGAATTCCTCATTTCGATGAATGATTAACAATAAGAATCCCAACGTAACGGTTGGGATTTTTTTTGGCATTTACATTTTTTAAATGATTATTATTTCTACTAATATTATATTATTCAAGACAAATAAATCCCAAATCCTAAATCCTAAATCAAAATGTCATGTTGTCATATTTTTTTGCCTAAAACTGACAATTAATTTCCATTTGCCGCTTGGCATAGTAGTTGACTTTTGAGAAAACAAGTTTTAAAAAAACTAAACACACAAATAAAAAATAAAACTAAAAAAAAATGGGAAAAATAATTGGAATTGATTTAGGTACAACCAACTCGTGCGTTTCTGTAATGGAAGGTCAAGAAGCTGTAGTTATACCAAATTCAGAAGGAAAAAGAACAACACCATCTATCATTGCATTTGTTGAAGGTGGAGAAATTAAAGTAGGTGACCCTGCAAAAAGACAAGCTGTAACTAACCCAACGAAAACGATTGGTTCTATTAAACGTTTTATGGGACACACTTTTGCTGAAACTCAGGATGAAGCTAAAAAAGTGCCTTACAGTGTAGTAAAAGGAGACAACAATACACCACGTGTTGATATTGACGGTCGTTTATATACACCACAAGAATTGTCAGCAATGACACTTCAAAAAATGAAAAAAACAGCTGAAGACTATTTAGGTCAAACCGTTACTGAAGCAGTTATCACGGTTCCTGCTTACTTTAACGATTCGCAACGTCAGGCTACAAAAGAAGCCGGTGAAATTGCAGGTCTTAAAGTAATGAGAATCATTAATGAGCCTACTGCTGCGGCATTAGCTTACGGGTTAGACAAAAAAGGAACAGATCAAAAAATTGCAGTTTACGATTTAGGTGGTGGTACTTTTGATATCTCTATCCTTGAATTAGGAGATGGAGTTTTCGAAGTATTGTCTACAAATGGAGATACGCACTTAGGTGGAGATGACTTTGACCAAACAATCATCGACTGGTTGGCTGACGAATTCAAAGCAGAAGAAGGAATTGATTTGAGATTAGATCCAATGTCATTACAAAGAATTAAAGAAGCTGCTGAAAAAGCGAAAATCGAATTGTCATCCTCTGCTGAAACAGAAATCAATTTGCCATACGTTACCGCTACGGCTTCAGGACCAAAACACTTAGTAAAAAAATTAACTAGAGCTAAATTTGAGCAATTGTCTGATAAATTAGTAAAACGTTCAATGGAACCAGTTGCTAAAGCATTGAAGGATGCAGGTTTGTCAACTTCTGATATCGACGAAGTAATTTTAGTTGGTGGTTCTACAAGAATGCCAAGAATTGCTGACGAAGTAGAAAAATTCTTTGGTAAAAAAGCATCAAAAGGAGTGAATCCTGATGAGGTTGTTGCTATTGGAGCTGCTATTCAAGGTGGCGTTTTATCTGGAGATGTAAAAGATGTGTTGTTGCTTGACGTTACACCTTTATCTTTAGGTATCGAAACAATGGGGAATGTGATGACAAAATTAATCGAGTCTAACACAACGATTCCAACCAAAAAATCACAAGTATTCTCAACTGCTGCGGATAACCAACCAAGTGTTGAAATCCATGTACTGCAAGGAGAAAGAACCATGGCTGCAGATAACAAAACTATCGGTCGTTTTCACTTAGATGGAATTCCACCAGCACCAAGAGGTGTTCCTCAAATTGAAGTTACTTTTGATATTGATGCTAATGGTATCATCAAAGTTTCGGCTACTGATAAAGGAACAGGAAAATCACATGACATCCGTATTGAAGCTTCATCTGGCTTGACTGCTGAAGAAATCGAAAGAATGAAAAAAGATGCTGAGATGAATGCTGATGCTGACAGAATAGCAAAAGAAAGAGCAGAAAAATTGAACGAAGCTGACAGTATGATTTTCCAAACAGAAAGTCAATTAAAAGAATTGGGAGATAAAATTTCTGATGATCATAAAGTAGCTATCGAATCAGCTTTGACTGAATTGAGAATGGCACACCAAAATCAAGATTTGGAAGCTATCCAAAAAGGTCTTGATAATGTGAACGCAGCATGGAAAACAGCGACTGAAGCAATGTATGCTCAAGGCGAAGCAGGTCAGGCTCAAGAAGCACAACCACAAGCGGATGCTCAAGGCGATAATACACAAGATGTAGAATTCGAAGAGGTTAAGTAGGTTAGCCAACCAATTTTGTAAAACAAATTGTGTGAATAACCTATTCCGAGCTTGACTCGGAATCCATAACAGAAAACCAGGTAACTTTAGACTGCCCCCAATAAGTTAGACACTATTTGGGGGTATTTTTATGGAAAGAAAAGTCAGATATGATTATGCGTTTAAACTTGAATGCGTAAAACTAGTATTAGAAAAATATTATTCTTGCAATTATGTTTCTAATCAAAAAGGTCTAAATGAATCTAACATTCGTAAATGGGTAGTTTTTGATTCGGATTTGTGACTTTTATTGAATTTGAAAAAGCTAGAATAATTAGTTATTGATATCTCATATTTGAAAATTTACATGAGAATGTGATATTGCAGATTGAAGCACTAATTATAGAAAATAATAGTCCTTTATACGAAATTCATGAATTGAAGCCAAAAACATTATAATTATTTTAAACCTTTCAGAGATGAGAGGTTTTTTAATACTTAAATAATAGAATTAGTTAAATAAGTTAAGTTTTCTCTGCTAGGTGAATAAAATAAATATTCACTTTAATTCATGATAAAAGTACACTAATTGTCACCTAAAATGCTGTCTTTAACAACAAAACCTTGTAAATCAATAATTTACAAGGTTAAAGTTGAAAAGAGGGGAATCATTTCGAACTATTTTATGTCGGATTTACAACTTTTAAATAAAAAAATAACCTCTAAATTTCTATAGAGGTTATTGTTACGATTGTGGAGTCGCCGAGAATCGAACTCGGGTCCAAACAAGCAACTAAAGAGTTTTCTACACGCTTATTTTCTGATTGGATTTTCGATATAGTGATAGGCCAGAAACAGCCACACCATAC
The DNA here is from genome assembly GCA_947456955.1 of Flavobacteriaceae bacterium. Classification (GTDB taxonomy): domain Bacteria; phylum Bacteroidota; class Bacteroidia; order Flavobacteriales; family Flavobacteriaceae; genus Flavobacterium. Next base: position 20,426 of record CANGTQ010000001.1, read on the forward strand.
TTATCTTCTTAAATTTTCGTAACAGCCCCGAAGCTTCACTGTTCTTAGGTTTATTTTTACGATTCACCTAAACCGACCGCCACAAACCAAAGCTATCGAGGTGAATCCTGCTTTCCTACCTTGTAGGACGAGGCTAATCTTACTATAATTCAGATTATGCAGCAAGAGCGTAGTTTCCTTCGCCGTTTATGTTTTTGTGAATTTGGATTTACGAGCAAAAAACACAATGCTCGACGTGCTTACAATTCAATTCGACTTGCTGTCAAAACCAGTCGACCCCAAATTTGGATTTTTGAGTTAACAAAAATTGTTCCGCAAAAGTAATGTAAAGTTATTGGGTTTAAAAATCAAATGCATTTAATATTTTCCATTCAACAATTCCCCTCCAATAGCTGATTTTGCTTCGATGCCTAATTTCTTCATCATTTCATAAGTAGTACAAACGGCTGCCGAAGTGACAGGAATCCCACATTCTGCTTGTATCAAATCGATAGCTTCCAATGATGGCATTTGCACACAAGCCGATACAACTAAAACATCTACATCGGTTAAGTCTAATTGTTTGTAGATTTCCAACAAGTTCATTGGATTTTGAGCGGCAACTTCTAAGTTATCCGGAATTTCTAGCGCAATACTTTCTTTTACTTTGATCCCTTGGTGTTCAATATAATCAACCACCATATCCGTTAACGGACGCATATACGGTGTAATGATTGAAATTTGTTTGGCCCCTAGTACTTTCAATCCATTAATCAATGCGCCTGCTGAAGTTACAATAGGAGTAGGGAAGTCATTGGCAATGGTTTCTTGATGCAGATTCACTTCCGAAACGCAATGATAGCCTCTTCCCATGCTCATAATAGCCACCAAACATGCATAACCCATTACATCTACATGCGCATCAGATAATTCCTGAGCACATTTCAAACTCATGGCATCCATGGCTTTGAGTTCTTCTTTGGTTACCTTCTTCATGCGCATTCTACTGCTGTGAAACGTAAAACGCTCGGGCAATATAGTTTCTCTGGCTCTAAAGATGGCAGGTATTTCTGTTTCCATCGTTACATTGGAAGACGGAACTATTTGTCCAATTCTAAATTTTCTCATATATTATCATGCATTGAATCCCAAAAATCACTATCTAATTTTTTAATTTCAATTGTTTTTTCAGTTTGCATTCCTAAATTAAAATCGTAGATATATTGAGCTAATTTTTCTCCGTTAATTAATACAATTTTAGTTGATGAATTTAAACTATTTACATAATCATATGCACCTTTGGTAAAATTTGAAGTAGTGATGAAAACTCCTTTATCTGATTGTGCAACAGCCAAAGCACCTACAAATTTTTGAATATCTTCTCTAGGAACATTATTATCTATATTATATCTTTTTGCTTGAATATTAATTCTACCAAAACCAAGTATATCTTCTTTAATTATTCCGTCAATACCCTTATCATTTGAATATTGAGTTACTGTACCTGAGTTTTCAATTTCACCGCCATATCCCATTTTTTGCAAAAGTAGAACTACTAGTTTTTCAAATTCTCTTGGGTTTTTACTTAATATAGTATCTATGATTTCTCTATATACTGATTTTGTTATACCTTGAAATGAAATATACAATGCTTCTTCCGGTGTTAAATCTTCTGTTATTTCATTTGGAGATTCTTTTATATCATTATCACCCTTCTTTTTTCTTGTTATTTCTCTTACATCAATTTTTTCAGCAATAAACTTTTTGAAATCTAAATTTGAAGACAATACTTTTATTCCCTCATCATTTATTTTATAGATTCCTCTTTTTGGTTTTTGAACTAATCCTGCCATATTTAAATAACTAAGTGCCCAATTTATTCTGTCAACAAAAACAGGTCCATTTCCAGAATCATACATTAATGAAATTTGTTCATCTGTAAGATGAAAAATTTTCCCCAAAGGCACTTCCATATCTTTAGCTTTCCATTCATTACCATCGCTTAACAATTTTAAAGCTGGTAATTGTATTTCATCATATTTTGGTAATTTCATAATATATATTTTAAATCTCTTTAACCGTATTCACGATTGTTCCAATTCCTTCTACAGTAGCTTCAACCACATCACCATCGTGCAACCATTCTTGTGGATTTCTTCCTGCGCCAACGCCAGCTGGTGTTCCTGTAGCAATGATATCGCCAGGTTCTAATGTAAACACAATGCTTAAATCTTCAATTAAATCGTTTATCTTAAATAAGAGAAATTTAGTATTAGAGTTTTGCTTTTCAACCCCATTTACTTTTAATGACAGATTCAAATTATGTGGGTTTTCTATTTCGTCTTTGGTCACTAAAATTGGTCCCATTGGAGCAAAAGTATCTTGTCCTTTAGAAACTATCCATTGGCCTTCTCTACGGCAATCACGCGCTGAAATGTCATTGATTACTGTATAACCAAATACATAGTCCATCGCATTGACTTTGGGAACGTATTTTCCTTTTTTTCCAATTACAACAGCTAATTCCACTTCCCAATCTAATTGACTTGTAAGTTTGGTGTTTTTGATAATGTCTGTATTGGTAGCAGTAACCGTTGTTGGTGGTTTTGAAAAAATAATTGGTTTTTGAGGTAATTTTCCAGTGGTGTCTAAGGTTCGAGCACTTTCGGCAACGTGTTCAGTATAATTTAGTCCAATTCCAATAATGTTTTTTCTAGGTTTTGGAATAGGAGCAAGGAAAATTACTTCATCCATTTCATAAGCGATTTCTTCGAGGAATGCAGGTTCTGTTTCGGCTAACATATCATTGAGTTCTTCCACCAATTCAAATCCCATATCAATCAATTCGAGCATTGTGGACGGTAATGGGAAATTAGATATTTCACCAAAATCTTCCATATCGATGACTTGATTATTGTGAATGAATCCGAGTCGTGGTTCGTAATTTTCCTTTAATGTATAGGTAAGTAATTTCATTTTTATAGATTTAAACCATTAAGGTATTAAGGTTCATTAAGTTTTTTTGAAATTGATTTTTGAAATTGTTATTGCAATTAATACCCGTTATTTTCTTCAAATTCTCTTTCTTGATACAATCCCAGTTTTTCAATTACTGGCAAATCATTAAAGTTGAATAAGCTAGCATCTTCTGTATCAGAAAGATTATGATGCTCGTGCCATGCCCACGAAGGCACGCAGAAAATATCTCTTTCTTTCCAGTCAAATCGTTTACCATTAATGATAGAATACCCTTTTCCTTTGACACATTGATAAACGAAAGAACCGGTGTGTTTGTGTGCTTTTCCTTTGAAACCAGCTGGTAACAATTGAATTGAAGCACTCATGGTTTGCATTACATGTCCACCAGTTAACGGATTGGAATATTGCATAAGTAAGCCATCAAATAAATTGACTTTATTCACTTTAAGAGCTTCTAATAGGGCTGGATAAACGTTCTTCCAAGAATATTTAAACAAAGGTGAATAAGGTTTGTCCCAAGTTTTATCTGCTGGAATCAATCCAGCGCAACCATAGGTTATTGGTGAAAAATTGACTTCGTTTATCAAAGGTTGTTTGCCATCATAAACGGCATAATCATTGGCTTCTAAAGCATTTACCAATGGAATATCCAAACCGTCTTGCCAAATGCAGGTTTTGCCATTAGCATCAACGCCATGTTCGTGCCATGTTGAATTGGGTGTAATCACAAAATCATTGACTTCGAAGGTAATTTTGTTTCCATCAACAACAGTGTAGCCACCTTCACCTTCCATAATAAAACGCAGAGCCGAAGCCTTGTGTCGGTGTGCCGAAGTGCTTTCACCCGGACGTGTTACTTGTATTCCGGTATACAGCCATCCTACAGCGGCCGATACATCTTTACGTTTGTCATTCACTAAATATACTACTCTTCGTCCTGCCTGTTCAGGTGTAACTAATTCCGATGATTTTAAAACCAAGCTGCGTAAATCTTCATATTTCCATAGCATTGGAACAGAGGAACTTCTTGGTTCCCATGGCTCAATGTCGTTAGCAACAGTCCATAAGGCACCAGCTCCAAGTGCTTCCAATTCTTTATAATACGCTTCGAGTTCGGGTGAATCCTGAACTCTTGCTCTTCCTATTTGGTCGTCTGAATAATTCTCGTTCATATTACAAATATTTATTTAACCATTAAGGCATTAAGTTTCATTAAGTCTTAATTTTCTTAATAGCTTAATGGTTTAATTTCTTTTTTTGTTAAATTCTTCGTGATTGTCTATAAAAGTAATGTTTTTAGTTGGTGCGGTATTGACACGTAAATCAAAAATATCAAAACGATTATAATGACCTAGAATGTCATGCATTTGTTTTGGTTGTATGCATTTTTCCAAATCGATATCGGCGTAAATAATCCCTTCCTCATCAATTAGTGGTTCACCTATCACAGCACCATTCGGACCAATAAATCCGGAGAAAGCTGAGTTTTTTCGGGTAAGTAATTCATCTACATTAGGAACATCAGCTCGTAAAGCATCTTTTATTTCCTGTGAAATCGTTGAACATGAAACTATAGTAAATAATTTTCCTTCAAACGAATGTGCTGCTGCCCGAATCTTAATCGCTTCCGCCATATTATAATCGGGTGGGGCAACAGGCAATGAAATATAATTGGCGATGTGAATTAATTCGCCTTGCGATAGCAACGTGAAACGCGCTAAAGTATTGGTATTTTCGCCACAAGCCAAAGTACCTATTGGTCCAACTTCGGTATCATAGACTTTCAAAGAAGAACCATCTCCAGAAGTCCAAGTTAGTTTCTCTGCCCATGTTGGGACTAACTTTCGGTGTTTTCCAATAAGATTACCGAGATTATCTATAATGAGATTGGTGTTGTATATTTCTCCATAACTAGTACCACGTTCGTTAATTCCAATAACAATGTGAATGTTGTTATCTTTCGCTGCCTTAAACAATGGCTTTATAGATTCATCAGTAACAGCAACTGAGTTTTTATATAATTGCTCATACCATTTACTACCTTGTACTGGTGTCATAATCCAGTTCCAATAAGGATAACCGGCTACGAAAACTTCAGGGAAGGCAATAAGTTGTGCGCCATTATTACTAGCTTCTTTTACAAAAGAAATCGCTTTGGCTATTGTTTTTTCTACATCAAGAAAAACGGGTGAGGTTTGTACGGTGGCTGCTTTGAATTTTTTGAAATCCATTTTGATTAAGGAATTAGAAATTAGGAATTAGGAATTTCGAAATCTTCTCTTTCATGGTGTCATTGAAAGCTTCCGCTTTAATGTTACCTCTGTCATCTGAAATGCCAACATTTACCAATGTTACTTCTCCTTCTAAACAAGTTTGATCATTTTCATTCTCAAATCTGAAACCACAATGAACAGAAGCGCCTCCCAGTTTAATTACCCATAGTTTTTTGGTTAACATTTCTCCTAATCGTGCTGGTTGTTTGAATTGTACTTTCAAATCAACCGTTGGTATTCCGTTTGTCTCGTGTATTTTTGAAAATGGTCTATCGAGGGCTTCTTCAAACCAATCTTCGACTAAATCATTTAGCATTTCCAGAAAACGCGGATAGAAGACTATACCAGCGTAATCGACGTGTTTGAAACGTATTTTTTCTTGTTTTGTAAATTGACTCATTTTGTTTTTAAATAATTTATGAGATTCCTCCATACGTCGGAATGACAAGATTGTGTATATTTTACAGTTAATTACTTTTCATTATTTAATTTTCACTTCAACTTAAACCGTTGTATTTTTCCAGTCTCTGTTTTAGGCAAAGCTTCAGTAAAATTTATTACTCTTGGATATTTATATGGTGCAGCTACTTCCTTGAACCAATGTTGAATATGGTTCTTCATATTATCTGTAGCTTTACTTTTATCTTTCAATACGATGTGGGCGCAAACTAACATTCCGCGTTCCTCATCTGGCAGACCAACTACGGCACATTCCAACACATCTTCATGTGTTAATAGTACACTTTCTACCTCGACCGCACCTATGTTATATCCAGAAGAAATAATCATATCATCACCACGAGCTACAAACCAAAAATAACCCTCTTCATCTTGGCGAAAAATATCACCGGTAGAATTCCAGCCGTTTACGACATATTCTTTTTGCTTTTCAATCCGATTCAAATATTTACAACCAGTGATGCCTCGAACAACTAATCTTCCTGGTTCGTTTGTTGGAACTTGATTTCCATTGTTATCAATAACTTTAGCTTCATAGCCAGTAATAGCAACACCAGTGGCGCCAGGCTTCATATTTTTTTCATTAGACGATATAAAGATATGCAACATTTCGGTTGCGCCAATACCGTCAATTATTTTTAGTCCTGTTGCATCATACCAATCCTGCCATACTTTTAACGGCAAGTTTTCGCCTGCTGAAACACATTTACGTAAACTGGATATATCAAATTCGTTTACCTTGGTTGTAATGATTCTCCAAGCCGTTGGAGCTGTAAAGCAAATCGTTATTTTATGTTCTTCAATTGCTTTTAGAAGTGAATCAGGCGAAGGTTTTTCGATTAAAAAGGTGGAAGCTCCAAAATACATTGGGAACAACACCAATCCGCCTAAACCAAAAGTAAAGCCTAATGGTGGACTTCCAGTGAAAATATCGTCAGCGGTTGGTTGTAATGAATATTTTGGGAATGCTTCGCAAATGTTCAAAATATCTTTATGAAAGTGTGCCGTCATTTTGGGTAACCCCGTTGTTCCTGAGGTGAATCCGATTAAGGCAACTGCATCTGATTTGGAATTATAATTATCAAATGTTTTTGGTTTTGAAGCCATCAATTCTTCTAATTGCGAATTGCCATAATAACAAATAGATTTTATAAAATCAGACTTTACTAATTGCATTTCTTCGGCTAAATCAATATCGCATAAGGCATGACTGATTTCGGCACAATCAATTATTGTTGTTAGTTCTTTGGAACGCAGTAACGGCATAGTTGCTACGACAATTCCACCTGCTTTTAATATAGCAAACCAACAGGCAACCATCATGGGATTATTGGCAGACCTAATCAAAACTCGATTTCCGGTAACTAATCCCAAATCGTTTACTAAAACATGCGCAATTTGATTCGACTTATCATATAAATCTTGATATGTCCATGTGGTTTCAAAAGTTCGTATGCAAATAGTATCACCGCGTCCTTCTCTTATGTGTTGGTCCAAAAGCTGATCCACACAATTCAACATTTCCGGTCTTTTGAATTGTGGTAAATTCAAGAAAACATAGTCAGGCTGCAAGTCGAGATTTGGTAAATTGTCGTAAGCGAAATTGTCTGCGTAATTTTTCATTTTTGAAGTAGCTGAGTTCCTAAGTGACAAAGTAACAGAGTTTTTAATCTTTCTTATTACTTTTTGGTTTCAATGTTTTTTTCATTCCTTCAAGCTGCTTTCTTTCAGCAGCTTTTAACGGATACAAATGTGAGCTTCCCATTTTATATTGTTTTGGAATATCAGTAGGTTCATATTGTTCGTATGCTTGGGCATTTCGAACAAAATTAGCGTCGGCTAATAAAGGTCGGCCAAGCGCTACTAAATCAGCTCTGCCATTTAATATTATGGCATTGATTTGATCAATATCTTGAATATATCCCGCTGTAATAGTTGGAATGTGAATCGTATTTCTAACCAAATCTGAGAATGGTGTTTGCCACATTCTTCCTGTTTGTGGGTTTTGATCAGCCACAGTATTTCCAGTTGAAACATTGATGATGTCTACACCTGCATTTTTAAATGCTTCTGATATTTTTAATACATCGTCTTCAGAAATTCCGTTTGCTGCCCAATCGGAAGCAGAAATCCGAACAGACATAGGTTTTTCTTTTGGAAATACACTTCGCATTTCGTTAAAAACTCGTAACGGAAATTTCAATCGGTTTGCAATGCTACCACCAAATTCATCAGTTCTAATATTGGTTAAAGGTGATAGGAAAGAAGCTAATAAAAATCCATGATGCGCTTGTAATTCAATTAGGTCAAAACCAGCTTCATCAGCATTTTGTGTTGCCTTAACGAATTGGGTTGTAATCAAATCCATATCAGCTAAAGTCATTTCACTTGGGGTAGAAAAATTTTCATTAAAAGCAATTGGAGATGCCGAAATCAATTCCCATGGATTTTCAATTGGTTCCGTTTCCCAAGGTTTTTTGGCAGCGCCTTTTCGACCCGAATGACCAAGCTGAATTCCGATTTTTGTTTGTGTAGTTGCATGAATAAAATCTGTTATTCTTTTCCAGTTAACTATTTGTTTTTTAGTATATATTCCGGTACAACCTAAAGTAATACGTCCTGTTTCTGAAACAGCAGTCATCTCCGTCAATATCAATCCAACGCCACCTGTTGCTCTACTTCCGTAATGCACCAAATGCCAATCATTAACTTCTCCGTTTTCGGCAGAATATTGTCCCATAGGTGCCATTACGACACGGTTGTGTAAAGTCATTTTACGCAGAGAATAAGGCGTAAAAGCGGCAGATACTTCGACAGGCTCAGTGTGACAAAGTGTATTGAATTCTTTTAAAACTTTATCCGTAAACGATTTATCGCGTAAGCGTAAGTTTTCATAAGTAACTTTTTTGGCTCGAGTCATACAACCGAATGCAAACTGATAAAACGGATGTTGGTTGTTTCTATCCATATTTTCAAACCAATCGAGCGAAACCAAAGCAGCGTGCTGAATCATTTCAACCGTGTTTCTTCGGGTTTTGTCATATTGTTCAAAAGCTGCCTGTACATTGGTTGGATTAGCAATAACAGCATCAGATAAACCGATGGCTGAATCCATTGCCAATTTAGTTCCCGAACCGATAGAGTAGTGGGCTGTGGCTTTGGCATCACCTAAAAGAACTATGTTGTTATGAAACCATTTTTCATTAGTAACATGTGGAAATTGACGCCAATGCGATTTGTTCGTGATTAAGCTGTGACCGTCTAATTCTTCTTTGAATATTTCAGATATTTTGGCAATTGTATCTTCTTCGTTGGTAATTTCAAAACCATGTTTTTGCCAAGTTTCATCACTACATTCGAAAATCCAGGTGCTCATTCCAGATTCATATTGATAGGTGTGTGCTGCGATGACACCGTGAGGCGTTGTTTTGAAAAAATAGGTAAAAGCATCAAGAGGTTTAGTAGAACCAAGCCAGACAAATCTGTTTTTCTTTAACGAAATTTTGGTTCCAAAGTTTTCTGCAAATTGTGTTCTGATTGCACTTCCAATTCCGTCACAAGCCACAATAATATCAGCATCTTGAAATTGTTTTAAATTTTCAACATTTTGTTCAAAGTGAAGATTTACACCTTCCTCGGTACATCTTTGCTGTAATAATTGCAGTAATGTTTTTCGTGAACAACCGCAAAAACCATTACCGGCAATGCTTACCGTTTGTCCGTCGCGTGCAATAATGATATCGTCCCAATAGGCAAAATTACTTCTGATTAACTCGTAGGATTTTAAATCTCTCGAAAGAAATTCGCCCAAAGTCTCATCGGAAAATACAACTCCAAATCCAAAACTATCATCGGACTTGTTACGTTCATAAATATCAATTTGGCATTCAGGCATTGCCTTCTTAGTTAGTATGGAAAAGTATAATCCCCCGGGACCGCCACCAATTACTGCTATTTTCATTCTTTAATTGATAATTTTAGTTTCTTTTAATAGAGAAAAGTTCTCCGATTTTAGCATAATTTGAACCAGCTAATCGAGCAATAGGCTTGTAACTTTCTAGATTAATTTTATAGTTATCCATTAATACGTTTTCGTCAAAATGCATCATTACTATGCGTCCAATAATTATACAAGCTCCGCCGTTTTTATGGTCCTCAAGAAAGTAATGATGAACCAATTCGCATTCAAAAGTGATTGGACTTTCTTTTACTCGTAGTGGTTTTACTTTTATGGATGGGATGGAATCAATATGCGCTAGTGCAAATTCGTCGACATGGGATGGTACTGATTGCGCAGTTAAGTTCATTTTTTCAGCCAGAGCTTCGGTGACCATGTTTAATACAAATTGCTTGGTATTGAGCACATTGTTTAGCGTGTCTTTATTTATGTTGTTACCTCTTCCTGCAGAAAACATAACATGTGGTGGATCATCGCCAACAGCGTTGAAATAAGAGAAAGGAGCTAGATTATTAATGCCATCTTCGCTAATGCTTGAAATCCAGCCAATAGGTCTTGGAATAATAGCTCCAGTCAAAAGTTTATAAACGGCAGAATAATCTAATTCGTTAGGGTCAAATTGCATAGTATTTATTTTAATACAAATTAAATAAAAATTAACTAAGAACTATTCGTTTTAGCAAATAAATAGCTTGCTTATTTTGAGAATTAATTTCTTTTTAAATTGTAATAAAGTACTATTTTTATAAAAATATTTACAATATATGAGCTACTACAAAATACTCAATTTAGAGCATTACTTTAAAATGTACAAAAAGTCGGTTCTTGAGCCTAGAAAGTTCTGGGATAAGATTGCTGAAGAAAACTTTACTTGGTATCAAAAATGGGATAAAGTATTTGAAGTTAATTTTCAAGAAGCCAAATTCAAATGGTTCATTGATGCCAAAGTAAATATAACCAAAAACTGTATCGATAGGCATTTGGCTCGACGTGGTGATAAGACCGCTATTATTTTTGAACCTAACAATCCCGACGAAAAAGCACTTCATATTACTTACAGCGAACTTTATGATAGAGTAGCTCGAATGGCAAATGTATTACGTGAGCAAGGCGTTCAAAAAGGAGACCGAGTTTGTATTTATTTACCGATGATTCCCGAATTGGCAGTTGCAGTTTTAGCTTGTGCCAGGATTGGAGCGATACATTCGGTTGTATTTGCCGGATTTTCAGCTTCAGCAGTGGCAGCGCGTATTAATGACTGTGAATGTAAAATGGTTATCACGTCAGATGGAAGTTATCGCGGGGATAAAACCATTGACTTAAAAGGAATTGTGGATGAAGCTTTGCTAAAAACTCCTTGTGTAGAAAAAGTGTTGGTTGTAAAAAGAACTAATACTCCGGTTACCATGAAAGAAGGGCGTGACCAATGGTTACAACCCTTACTAGATGCTGCCATTCCAAATAACGTTGCTGAAATCATGGATGCTGAAGATCCGTTATTCATACTTTACACTTCAGGCTCTACCGGAAAACCAAAAGGAATGGTTCACACTACAGCTGGTTATATGGTTTACACTGCTTACACTTTTAAAAATGTTTTTGCCTATGAAGAAAATGATATTTTTTGGTGTACTGCTGATATTGGTTGGATAACTGGACATTCCTATATTCTTTATGGGCCATTATTAAACGGAGCGACCACGGTACTATTTGAAGGCGTTCCTTCGTATCCAAACTATAGTCGTTTTTGGGAAGTAATTGAAAAGCATAAGATAACTCAATTTTATACAGCTCCAACTGCAATTCGTGCTTTAGCAAAAGAAAACTTAGACTACGTACAAAAATACCCTTTGAAATCATTAAGGGTTATTGGTTCCGTTGGCGAACCTATCAATGAAGAAGCTTGGCATTGGTATAATGATCACGTTGGTGGTAAACGTTGCCCTTTAGTTGATACATGGTGGCAAACTGAAACGGGAGGTATAATGATTTCTCCAGTAGCTTTTGTAACTCCAACAAAACCAACTTATGCATCGTTGCCATTGCCTGGAATTCAACCCGTTTTGATGGACGAATTGCGCAACGAAGTTGAAGGGAATCAAGTAACTGGTAGTTTGTGTATCAAGTTCCCATGGCCATCTATTGCTAGAACCATTTGGGGAGATCATCAGCGTTATAAAGAAACCTATTTTACCGCTTTTCCGGGCAAGTATTTTACTGGCGATGGGGCTTTACGCGATGAAGTGGGTTATTACAGAATTACGGGAAGAGTAGATGATGTGATTATTGTTTCTGGGCACAATCTGGGCACAGCACCTATTGAAGATGCCATCAATGAACATCCGGCGATTGCTGAAAGTGCTATTGTTGGATTTCCTCACGATATTAAAGGAAATGCCTTGTATGGTTTTATTATTCTGAAAGAAATTGGAGAAAGCAGAGATAAAGATAATTTGAGTAAAGAAATAAACCAATTAATCTCTGACCAAATTGGTCCAATTGCTAAACTCGATAAAATTCAATTTGTATCGAATTTGCCAAAAACACGTTCCGGCAAAATCATGCGACGTATATTGAGAAAGATAGCCGAAGGCGATTTTAGTAACTTTGGAGATACTTCTACTTTATTGAATCCGGAAATTGTTGATGAGATTAAAGAGGGAAAAATTTAATAATTAAAAAATAATAATAACTTTGTTTTATAAATTTAACTTAAATAATTGATTACTGTGAAAAACTTTAAAACATTAATTGGAATTATTGTTCTATTAATCATGATGGGATCTTGCTCAAATGATAGTAGTTCAAACACAAACAAAATGAGAATATTTGGTAAAGCTACCTACACAAATGCTGCAAAAACTAATGTAACATTATCTCCTCTTACCAGTGGGGTAGTATTAACAAGTTTTAAAATAAACATCAAAGAAATCGAATTTGAAATTGCTGAAGGAAACGAAGATGGAGAAGATAATGATAACGATAATGATAGCGATGATAACGATGATGGAGTTTATGATGGTGAAGATGAAGTAGGTTTATTTGGTCCATGGGAATTGGATTTGCTAAATCAAACTACTCCTGTAACTACCGTAAATATTGCAAACGGAACATATGAAGAAGTAAAATTCAAATTAAATAAAAGTTTAGAAAGCTCTTCGGATTTATTCAATAAAACAGTAGAAATTAGAGGAACTATAAATGGAACACCTTTTGTTTATTGGCATAACTTCGAGAGTGAATTTGAAATTGATTACGAAGATACTGCCCAAAACTTAGTGGTAAGCAATGGTTCATTCGATTTAATTATCAATATAAATATGGATGAAGTATTGAGCAATGTTGATTTAACCACTGCGGTTGATGGTAACGGAAACGGAATTATAGAAATTGGTCCAGATGATACCGATGGAAACAACGCTTTAGCAGAACAACTTAATGACGAAATGGATGATGCCACTGACATGGATGATGATCAGGATGATGATCAAGATGACGATTAAATAATTTAAAAATTACAATAAACAAAAGCCTAATAGTTTAAACTATTAGGCTTTTTTAGTAGTACTAATTACTATTTATAAAAAAACTTATGTCACAAGTTCACTTTGGTTTCTAAAAACCAATTGACCGTCAAAACTATCCAAAAGGACAACACTATCTGTTGTCACTCTACCAGCTAAAATTTCTTTGGAAAGCTGATTCAAAACTTCTCTTTGAATGACTCTTTTTACCGGTCGAGCTCCAAATTGTGGATCATAACCTTTCTGAGCTAAGTATTCAATAGCTTCCGGAGTAGCATCTAAGGTAATGTTTTGATGTGCCAGCATTTTGATAACGCTCTTTAACTGTAAGCCTACAATCTCCTTGATATTGGCATTAGTTAATGGTGTAAACATTACAATTTCATCAATTCTGTTTATAAACTCCGGACGAACGGTTTGTTTTAATAAGCCTAGAACTTCTACTTTGGCAGCTTCGGTTGCTGCTTCTACAGAACCTTTCAGATTTTCAAATTTATCCTGTATAATGACACTTCCCATATTTGAAGTCATAATAATAATAGTGTTTTTGAAATCGGCTAAACGACCTTTGTTGTCTGTTAAACGGCCTTCATCTAATACTTGTAACAAGATATTAAATGTATCAGGATGTGCTTTTTCAATTTCATCTAAAAGCACAACTGAATAAGGTTTTCTACGAACCGCTTCAGTCAACTGACCGCCTTCATCATAACCCACATATCCCGGAGGCGCACCAACTAATCGGCTCACACTATGACGTTCCTGATATTCACTCATGTCGATACGTGTCAAAGCATTTTCATCATCGAATAGATATTCAGCTAATGCTTTGGCTAATTCGGTTTTACCAACTCCGGTTGTTCCTAAAAATAAGAAGGTTCCAATTGGTTTTTTCATATCTTGTAATCCGGCGCGACTTCTACGAACTGCGTCACTTATAGCTTCAATCGCTTCTTCCTGGCCCACAACTCTGCGGTGCAATTCATCTTCTAATTTTAAAAGTTTTTCTCTTTCACCTTGTAGCATTTTCATTACTGGAACTCCGGTCCATTTGGCAACAACTTCTGCAATATCTTCCCGAGTTACTACTTCTTTTATCAAGGAAGTACCCGCTTGGTTTTCTTGTAATTGTTTCAATAAAACCTCCAAGCGTTCTTGTGCTTCTTTTATTTTTCCGTAACGAATTTCAGCTACTTTGCCATAATCACCATCACGTTCTGCGCGTTCAGCTTCGTATTTAAAATCCTCTATTTCAGTTTTCACTATTTGAATATTGTCGACTACATCCTTCTCCGATTTCCATTTGGTGAAAATCTCATTTCTATCTTCTTTAAGATTGGCCAAATCTAGTTTCAGCACTTTCATTTTACTTTCGTCATTTTCACGTTTAATGGCTTCCAACTCGATTTCTAATTGCATAATTTTTCTATCCAAAACATCTAATTCTTCTGGTTTTGAATTGATTTCCATACGCAGTTTAGAAGCCGCTTCGTCAATCAAGTCAATGGCTTTGTCCGGAAGAAAACGATTGGTAATATAGCGTTGGGATAATTCTACGGCCGCAATAATCGCTTCGTCTTTGATTTGTACTTTATGATGTGTTTCATATTTTTCTTTAATACCACGAAGAATAGAAATAGCACTTTCGGAATCAGGCTCGTCAATCATAATTTTTTGAAAACGACGCTCCAATGCTTTGTCTTTTTCGAAGTATTTTTGATACTCATCTAAAGTTGTTGCGCCGATGGCACGCAATTCGCCACGAGCTAAAGCTGGTTTTAGAATATTGGCCGCATCCATTGCACCCTCGCCACCGCCAGCACCAACCAGTGTGTGGATTTCATCAATGAAAAGTACAATATCTCCTTCTGCAGAAGTTACTTCTTTTACCACCGCTTTCAATCGTTCTTCAAATTCACCTTTGTATTTCGCACCTGCAATCAATGAACCCATATCAAGTGAATAAACTACTTTGTCTTTAAGATTTTCAGGCACGTCTCCATCTACAATTCGATGAGCCAAGCCCTCAGCAATAGCTGTTTTACCAACACCGGGTTCACCCACAAGCATCGGATTGTTTTTTGTACGGCGCGTTAATATCTGTAAAACTCTTCTAATTTCTTCATCTCTTCCAATAACAGGATCAAGTTTTCCCTGACGTGCTAGTTCGTTGAGGTTTTTAGCATACTTATTCAAGGCATTATAAGTTTCTTCAGCAGAAGCAGAAGTTACTCTTTCTCCTTTTCGGATTTCGGCAATAGCGGATTCTAATCCGTTGTATGTTACGCCTTGGTCTTTTAAAATTTGGGCAACCTTACTTTTAGATTTGAATATGGCCAAAATTAAATGTTCGATAGAAACATATTCATCGTTCATTTTTTTTGCAATTATATTGGCTTCGTTTAGTGCTGTATTAGCTTCACGAGACAACATGATTTCGCCACCCGAAACTTTTGGAAAACTTTGAATGGTGCTGTCTAAAATCTTTTTGAATAAATCTACATTTACATTGAGTTTTTTCAATATGAATGGAGTTACGTTTTCATCTACCTCTAGAATTCCCTTAAAAATGTGTTCGTTCTCGAGCTGTTGTTGACCAAAACTTTGTGCAATCTGCTGTGCTTGTTGCAACGCTTCTTGCGATTTTATTGTTAAGTTGTTTATGTTCATTGTTCTTAGTTGTTTTGTTTATATTTGTTCACATTTGGTCAATTTGCATTCCAATATAAATTTACAGACAAAATGTCTTTTATTATATGATTTCCATCATGTTCACAAGACAAAATGTCTCAAAAACAGACAATTATGAGTTTTTTAAAGAATATGTTTGGTTCTAATGAAGAAAAGCAATCGGTTTCAAAAGTGGGATGGAGAACACTAACTGATTTAGGACAGTTGAACGAAATCATTGATTTATCAACGGAGAAACCGGTTATTATTTTTAAACACAGCACTCGTTGCAGTATCAGTAGAATGGTGTTGAAACAATTTGAAAACGAATTTGATTTACAAGATAAAGTTATTCCTTATTTCTTAGACTTGTTGGAATTCAGAAATGTATCTAATGAAATTGCCAGTCGATTTGGAGTAATGCATCAATCACCTCAAATCATTCTTGTTAAAGATGGTAAAGCAGTTTATAATGCTTCTCATGAGAGTATTGATATTAGTAAATTAGCACAGTTTGTTTAAAAAATAATAAACCTAACAAGTTCTAAAACGAGTCGGGTATTATTTTATCGTATAATCTAACTAACGAAAATGATTCAATTAGTTAATTCGTTTTAAGGTTATGAAATCTATCCATTTTATAGGATATATAATTTTTATAACAGTTTAGAGCTATTGCATTAAAAAGGATTTAAATTCCTCATAATTTTTAATTCTTGTGCTCACTTTTTCTTTGCCAAGCACACTTTCAATTTGTGTTGGAATAGGTAATTTCAAATTTAATAAAGGTTCAACAGTATCCAAGAATTTTATAGGATGTGCTGTTTCCAAAAATACTCCAACACTGTTTGGTTGTTTCGCCATTTCTTTTTTCAAGCCGAGATAACCCACAGCGCCATGAGGTTCGGCTATGTATTTTGTTTTATTATAAATGTCTTTGATAGTAATCTCTGTTTCAGCATCAGTAAAAGAATACGAAGAAAAATCTTTTTCAAATTCAGATAAATTGTTATGATATAACTCCTGAATTCTTATGAAATTACTCGGATTACCAACATCCATAGCGTTTGATATTGTTGCAACGGATGGTTTTGGGTCATAGATTCCTTCTTCTAAAAATCGAGGTACGGTATCATTAGTATTCGTAGAAGCCACAAAATGAGCAATAGGCAATCCCATTTTTTTTGCCATAATACCGGCACAAATATTTCCGAAGTTTCCACTCGGGCATGATAAAATTATTGGTTTGTTATGTTTCTTCAATTGTTGGTAGGCAAAGAAAATATAGAACATTTGCGGCAGCCAACGTGCTATATTTATAGAATTGGCTGAGGTAAGATTCTTGTGTTTCAAACTTTCATCTAGAAAAGCTTTCTTCACCATGTCTTGACAATCGTCAAAAACTCCGTCAACTTGCAATGCTTTTATATTTCGACCTAAAGTTGTTAACTGTCTTTCCTGGATATCACTAACTTTTCCGGAAGGGTAAAGAATGATAACTTCTACACCTTTTATGCTTAGAAATCCACTGGCAACTGCTCCTCCTGTATCACCTGAAGTAGCAACTAAAACAGTAACATGCTTATCGTCATTACGATTAAAATAACCAAGGCAGCGTGACATGAATCGGGCACCAACATCCTTGAATGCCATTGTTGGTCCGTGAAATAGTTCTAAAGAAAACACATTGTCTTCTACCTGAACACAAGGAAAATCAAAACAAAGCGTTTCAGTTATAATACGTTTTAGTTCCGTTTCCGGAATCTCATCACCAACGAATTGTTTAATAGCCTCATAAGCTATTTCTTCATGAGTCAGTTTTTCGATGTTAGCAAAGAAAGAATCGGGGAGAGGAGTAATAGTTTCCGGGAAATACAAACCGCGGTCAGGTGCTAGGCCTTCAACAACGGCTTTTTGAAAATTTACTTTATGGGAGTTATTGTTTAAACTATAATACTTCATTTTAAGTACGATTTACGAAGTCGGAAGTACGAAATATAATTTGTATATCGTACTTCGTACTTCTAACTTTATATAATTTTAGTTCCTTGATCATTCACTTTTGAAATATGCATATCAAAGGCAATACCTGTATCTAGGTATGCGTTACTCATAGCATAGGCAACTTTTTCGGCTATTGCTTGTCCTTTGCATAAAGCAAAAATCGAAGGTCCCGCACCTGAAATTCCGGAACCTAAAGCTCCGTTTTCTAAAGCAGCATTTTTCACTAAATCAAAATTGGGAATCAAATGTTTTCTGGCTGGCTCGACTATTACATCGTTAAGCGATCGTCCAATCAATTCGTAATCTTTAGTATACAAACCGGCAATTAATCCTCCTAGGTTTCCCCATTGTGTAATAGCATCCTTCAAAGCTACCGTTGGTGATAAAACCGCGCGAGAATCAGAAGTTTTTACTTCAATATGAGGATGTAAAACTACAGCGTATAGCTCACTCGGACTTTCAATCTTAATCACATCCAACGGATTATAGCCACGAACTAAAGTGAATCCTCCTAATATACATGGAGCCACATTATCGGCGTGCTCACTTCCGCTGGCAATAACTTCTCCTTTCATTGCAAAATAAACCAGTTCATGTTTTGAAAATGGTTTACCCAAAAGCTCGTTGATTCCAAAAACAGCTCCGGCAGCACTAGCCGAAGAACTTCCAATTCCACTTCCGGCTTTTATTTTTTTATGGATTTCAATTTCGAAACCAAAGTCGGATTGCGTCGCATTTAACAAAGCCAAACCAGCAACTCCGGCCACGTTCTTCTCTGTTTCCAATGGTAAGTCTGCACCAGTTATTTTAGTAATCTTGATGCCTTTTTCAGCAACTTTACGAATAATCATTTCGTCACCGATTCCTTCGAGGCACAATCCCATAACGTCAAACCCACAATTTAGATTGGCAATAGTGGCAGGGCAGAATATTTTTAATTCGTTCATAAAGTCTAAAGTCTAAAGTCATAAAGTCTAAAGTCGTAAAGTCGTAAAGTCTAAAGTTATAAATTTTTCTTTTGACATTCGACTTTAAAACTTTCGACTAATTAAACATTTCCAATTCTAATTACGTCGGCAAAAATCCCTGATGCTGTAACCGCTGCACCTGCGCCAGCACCTTTAATGATTAAGGGTTGGTCAATATAACGTTCGGTGTAGAATTCAACGATATTGTCTTTTCCTTCCAGATTGTAAAACGGACTTTCTTTAGGAATGAATTGCAAACCAACCGATGCTTTTCCGTTATCAAACTTGGCCACAAATTTAATGCGACTGTCTTTTGATTTGGCATCCTCTAATAGCTTGTTGAAATGCGCGTCATGCTTCGTTAGTGATTTAAAAAAATCGTCATTGTTAGTTGTGTCCATACATTCTTTTGGTAGGAAACAATTGTTTTCAATTTCTTCTATATCCATTTTATAACCGCTTTCGCGTATAAGGATTAATATCTTTCGAGCCACATCAACACCACTTAAATCGATTTTTGGATCAGGCTCTGTAAAGCCTTGAACGCCTGCCTCTTTAACTGCATCGTGAAAATTATAAGTTTCACTAAAATTATTAAAAATAAAGTTCAAACTTCCTGATAAAACGGCTTGGATTTTATTTACTTTATCACCCGAAGCAATCAAATGTTTTAGTGTATCAATGATTGGTAATCCGGCACCAACATTCGTTTCAAATAGGAAAGGAGCATTGTATTTTCGGGAAAGATTTTTAAGGTTTTTATAATTGTCATATTCAGATGAACAAGCAATTTTGTTACACGTAACTACCGCGATATTTTGGCTTAAGAACTTATCATAAATGTTTGCAATATCATAGTTTGCGGTAATATCAACAAAAATACTATTTCGTAAGTTGAGGTCTTTTACTTTGGCAATAAAATTTTCTACGTTTGTTTTTTCTCCTCCGGCAACAGCAGCTTTCCAATCTTTTAGATTGATTCCTTCTTCGTCAAAAACCATAGTTCTTGAGTTTGCCATTGCTATGACACGAAGGTTGATTTTCAGATTTTCTTTTAGGAATTTTTTCTGCTGACTGATTTGGTCAACAAATTTTTCTCCGACATTTCCAACACCCATTACAAATAGATTCAACTGCTTGGTATTGTCTTCAAAGAAACGTTCGTGAAGCGTATTTAGTGCTTTTTTCACATCTTTTTCATTGATAACTACAGAGATGTTTCTTTCTGATGCACCTTGAGCTATAGCTCTAATGTTTACGTTGTTTTTTCCAAGTGTGCTAAACATTTTACCGCTGATTCCCTGATGATTTTTCATGCTTTCGCCAACTAAAGCAACGATGCACAAGTCTTTTTCCACAATGGTTGGATCAACTCTGTTTTGAGTAATCTCAATTTCAAAAGTTTTATCGATGGCTGCTTTGGCTCTGTCGGCTTCGGCATTAAGAATTCCAATACAAATGGAATGTTCTGAAGAAGCCTGGGTAATAAAAATTACATTTATATTATTTTGCGAAAGCACTTCGAATAAACGTTTGGAAGAACCTGCAACTCCAATCATTCCAGAGCCTTCGAGTGTAAGTAAGGCAATGTTGTCGATATGCGAAATTCCTTTGATGGGGTTGGCTGTTGCTTTTGGAGTATCAGAAATTAATGTTCCATATATTTCTGGTTCAAAAGTGTTTTTAATGAAAATAGGAATGCTGTCTTTTAAGACGGGCTGTATGGTTGGTGGATATAATACTTTGGCACCAAAATGCGAGAGTTCCATAGCTTCCTGATACGATATGGTTTCTATTGGCTGTGCTTGTTTTACTATCTTCGGATTGGCGGTAAACATTCCGTTTACATCGGTCCAGATTTCTAAAACTTCAGCTTTTACAGCTGCAGCAATAATTGCAGCAGTATAATCAGAACCGCCACGACCAAGCGTTGTAATATTACCATCTAGTGAAGAAGCAATAAAACCGGGAAATAACACAACCTGATTGGTATTGGACTTGAAATAATCGGAAATCAATTTATTGGTTACTGAAAAATCCACACTTGCTTTTCCGAAGTTGGAATCGGTTTTAATTAGCTCTCGACTGTCTTTAAAAGTTGAATTGCTTACTTTTTGTTTCAGTGCTACGGCAATAATTTGAGAGGATAATAATTCACCAAATCCTGCTACAATATCAGCGGTTCTATTTGACAATTCGCCCAACAGATAACAGCCGTCTAATAATGTTTTTAAGTGATTGATATGGCTATTAATTGTTTCAATAATTTCGCTTTGTTCACTTAAGAGAATTAATTCGTCAATAGCATCTTTGTGTTTTTTTTCTATCTGACTAACAATATCTTTATAGTATTTGTCTTTTGCAGAAGCTGTTTTCCCGGCTAATAGTAACATATCGGTTATGCCACTAAAAGCGGAAACAACTACGGCCAGTTTATCTTCCTTGCTTTTGTTTGTTACAATTGCTATTGTTTTTGAAATATTTTCTGAATTGGCAACTGAGGTTCCGCCAAATTTTAATACTATCATTCTTTCTATTTTTTTTATGGAAATGTAAGGTTATTATTTTTCTTCTTTCATCATGAAAGAACAGGTCACAGGATTATATGAAAAATTATACCCCAAACGGGGTTGTAGTTGATGTGGTAGCAACAGTAGTTACAGCTAATAAATTAGCTGCTGAAGTTAAAGTAACTATGTTTTCTTTATTCGACATGTTTTTCAAAAATACTACTTTTTGCATAGTAAAAAAGTATTAATACCATTTTTATTAAAGTCGTAATAATATCGATAGTAGTCAAAAAAAATAAACATTTTTCTAATTTAGAGAGACTTTCATTATTAAATTCTCAATAAAATACTATGAACAAAACTTGTTTTTTAACTATTGTTTATTGAATTTTGAACACAATTTGTAAACTAAAAATGGAAAACACGCATTATATCAGTTCGGAAGTATTGACATTAGAGACTTTACAGGAAATTATATCTCTACATAAATCAATTTCACTTTCTGAGGAATCTAGAATTAATATTCAAAAATGCAGAGAATATTTGGATAAAAAGTTGGTAAACAACGACAAACCAATTTATGGCATAAATACTGGTTTTGGGTCTTTATGCAATGTGAAAATTTCTAATGAAGATTTATCACAACTTCAGGAAAATCTGGTAAAATCTCATGCTTGTGGTACTGGAGATATTGTGCCAAATGAAATTGTAAAGATTATGCTATTGCTTAAAATTCAGTCTTTGAGCTACGGGCATTCCGGAGTGCAATTGCTGACAGTGGAACGTTTGATCGATTTTTATAACAACGATGTTCTTCCTATAATTTATACTCAAGGTTCCCTTGGTGCCAGTGGTGATTTAGCTCCATTAGCACATTTGTCATTGCCATTGTTGGGTCTAGGTGAAGTAAATTTTCAAGGTACTAAAATACAGTCTTCTGAAGTGTTGAAGAAGTTTAATTGGGAACCAATAGTTTTACAATCAAAAGAGGGTTTGGCCTTGTTAAATGGTACTCAGTTTATGAGTTCTTATGGCTGTTATATCTTGTTGAAAGCTATCAAGTACTCTTATTTTGCTGATGTAATTTCAGCCGTTTCTTTAGAAGGATTTGACGGAAGAATTGAACCCTTTCATGAACTAATTCATATGGTTCGTCCTCATAAAGGACAAATAGTAACGGCAAGAAGGATTAAAGAGATTCTGGAAGGCAGCCAAATTATTTTGCAACAAAAAGCACACGTTCAAGACCCTTATTCTTTCCGTTGTATACCACAAGTACATGGCGCTTCAAAGGATACAATTGATTATGTTAAAAAAGTTTTCAAAACCGAAATCAATTCGGTTACAGATAATCCAAACATATTTGTTGGCGAAGATGTCATTATTTCTGGAGGAAATTTCCATGGGCAGCCTTTGGCTTTAGCTTTGGATTTTCTTGCCATAGCTTTAGCCGAATTAGGAAGTATTTCCGAAAGAAGAACCTACCAACTCATTTCAGGTTTGCGAGGTTTGCCAGCATTTTTGATTGACAATCCGGGACTAAACTCAGGCTTTATGATTCCGCAATATACGGCGGCCAGTATTGCCAGTCAAAACAAACAATTAGCTACTCCGGCATGTATAGATAGTATTGTTTCAAGTAACGGGCAAGAAGATCATGTAAGTATGGGAGCCAACTCGGCTACTAAGTGCTTAAAGGTTATGGAAAACCTTGAAAGAATTCTGGCGATAGAATTAATGAATGCTTCTCAAGCCATTCATTTCAGAGAACCATTGCAATCAAGTGCCTTTATTGAAATGTTCTTGAAGTCTTACAGAGCTGATGTGCCATTGGTTAAAGAAGACAGAATTCTACATTACGACATTGAAAACTCGGTTGCCTTTTTAAATAGTTTTATAGTTGAATTGGAAGATTAAATCTGCAGCATAAAACTCAACAAGCCCAATACAGCAGGAACAGCTTGTACAAAGAAAATTCTTTTAGAAGCAGTCATAGCGCCATAAACTCCAGCTATCAAAACACAGGACAGAAAAAAAACGGCGGTGTTTTTGCTCCAATCAAGATCTGTGATACAAAGTGACCAAATCAATCCCGCAGCGAGAAAGCCGTTATATAAGCCTTGGTTTGCGGCCATGACTTTGGTTTTTTCAAATTGATCTTCGGGAATGTTTTTAAACACATTTCTGCCCCGGGTTGTCCAGGCAAACATTTCGAACCAAAGGATGTAAAGGTGTAATAGCGCAATAAATCCGACGATGAGTTGAGATAAAATGTTCATAATTATTCTTTTAAGATGTTACACAATGCAGTCTCTAAATGTTTCGAGTCTGTTCTTATTCATAATCTAATTAGCATTCATTATTTATTTAGAAAATCAGACTTGTTATCTTTTGTTATTTTAAGTATTAATAGCACAATAACAATGGCTTCAGATACTAATCCAATAGAAAGCAAAGTGTTTTCGGTTATTCCTGCATATGTCCAATGCATAATTTTGAATAAAGCTCCAATGACAACCAGTATCATCGCTAAAAAAAATAGAATTAAAAGATGCTTGTTTTTTATCATTGTATTTGAAATTAAAAAGCCACGAATAAATCCGTGGCTTAAAGTTACTTTATTATTTTTTAACTCGCAGATTTTTTAGCTTTTTGTATGGCAACAGTTAGCTCTTGTGCAGTTTCGTCTAAATCCATAAAGATAATATCTCCCGATGCAATTTTGGAAGTGATTATTTCCTCTGCTAATGCATCTTCAACATATTTTTGAATAGCTCTTTTGAGTGGACGCGCTCCAAATTGTTTGTCAAAACCTTTTTCAGCTATGAATGCTTTAGCTTTATCTGAAAGATTTAATGTGTATCCTAATTCTGAAACTCTACCAAATAGTTTCTTTAATTCGATTTCGATAATCAAATCGATATCGTGTTTTTCTAACGGATTAAAGACAATTACGTCGTCTATTCGGTTTAAGAATTCAGGAGCAAAGGTTTTCTTCAAAGCATTTTCGATAATGCTCTTTGAATTATCATCAGCTTGCGCAATTTTTGCCGCAGTTCCGAATCCAACACCTTGTCCAAAATCTTTCAATTGACGTGCACCAACATTAGAAGTCATAATGATTATCGTGTTTTTGAAATCGATTTTTCGACCTAAACTATCAGTAAGATAACCATCATCTAAAACTTGCAACATCATGTTAAAAACATCGGGATGTGCTTTTTCAATTTCATCTAAAAGGACTACACAGTATGGTTTTCTTCTGACTTTTTCTGTTAATTGCCCACCCTCTTCATAACCTACATATCCCGGAGGAGCACCGATTAATCTGGAAATTGCGAATTTCTCCATGTATTCGCTCATGTCAATTCTAATCAAAGCATCTTCAGAGTCGAATAATTCTTTGGCTAAAACTTTAGCTAACTGTGTTTTTCCAACACCGGTTTGTCCTAAGAAAATAAACGAACCAATTGGGCGATTTGGGTCTTTCAAACCGGCACGATTTCTTTGAATCGAACGAGAGATTTTTAATACAGCTTCGTCTTGACCAATTACTTTTCCTTTGATTAAATCAGGTAAGTGAGCCAATTTGTTACTTTCTGTTTGTGCAATACGATTCACAGGAATTCCTGTCATCATTGATACAACATCGGCAACATTATCTTCAGTTACCTGAATACGATTGCTTTTAGAATCTTCTTCCCATTGTTCTTGCGCAATGGCTAAGTCTTTTTCTAAACGCTTTTCATCGTCACGAAGTTTTGCAGCTTCTTCATATTTCTGTTTCTTAACTACTGAATTTTTTAAATCGCGCACTTCTTCCAACTGACGTTCTAAATCCAAAATTTGTTTCGGAACATCAATATTGGTAATGTGAACTCTTGAACCAGCTTCATCCAAAGCGTCAATAGCTTTGTCCGGAAGAAAACGCTCTGACATGTACCTGTTGGTCAATTTAACACAGGCTTCAATTGCTTCGTCAGTGTATGTTACGCTATGGTGATCTTCGTATTTGTTTTTGATGTTATTTAGAATCGTAATAGTTTCTTCAACCGAAGTTGGTTCAACAATTACTTTTTGGAAACGTCTTTCTAACGCACCGTCTTTTTCAATATACTGTCTGTATTCATCAAGTGTAGTAGCACCAATACATTGGATTTCGCCTCTTGCTAAAGCAGGTTTGAACATATTGGAAGCATCAAGTGAACCTGTTGCGCCACCAGCACCTACGATAGTGTGAATTTCGTCAATGAAAAGAATAATATCGTCATTCTTTTCTAATTCGTTCATCACGGCTTTCATTCTTTCTTCAAATTGTCCACGGTATTTTGTTCCGGCAACTAAAGACGCTAAATCTAAAGTCACCACTCTTTTGTTGAATAAAATTCGGGATACTTTCTTTTGAATAATTCGTAACGCTAAACCTTCGGCTATGGCAGATTTACCAACACCAGGTTCACCGATTAATAGTGGATTGTTTTTCTTTCTTCTGCTAAGGATTTGAGAAACTCTTTCAATCTCTTTTTCACGACCAACCACTGGGTCGAGTTTTCCTTCTTCTGCCATCTCGGTTAAATCACGCCCAAAATTATCCAAAACAGGCGTTTTAGATTTTTTATTGGTCTTATTTGCCGGATTATTAAAACTGCCTTCTTTCAAACTGTCATCTTGACCTGAGTCGTCATTATATGATTCGTTTGTTGGCAAATTATCATTAAAATCTTCTTCGCTTGGTGTCATGTTTAAATATTGTTCTTTAACTACATTATAGTCTATTTTAAGACGATGCAGTAGTTTGGTTGTTGGGTCATTCTCATTTCTTAAAATACACAATAATAGATGTGCCGTACTGATAGACGAACTTTGAAATACTTTAGCTTCAAGAAAAGTAGTTTTCAATGCGCGTTCCGCTTGACGAGTCAAGTGTAGATTCTTCTTTTCGTTACTGATTTCCACATTTGGATTTGCCGGGCTGAGCACTTCAACCTTTTTTCGTAAATGTTCTAAATCAATAGAAAGATTATTGAGAATAGTAATTGCTTTACCATTTCCGTCTCTTAAAATACCAAGCATTAAATGCTCAGTTCCAATGAAGTCATGACCTAAACGCAAAGCCTCTTCTTTGCTGTAGGTTATCACATCTTTAACTCTTGGTGAAAAATTATCATCCATAAATATAGAATTGGTGATGTAAATTTAGTTGTTAAGGACAATTCTAACAAAAATCATTCCCTCTAAATGTACTGTCAGCTAATAGACAAAAAAAATGCCAATAATGAAAGCGGTTATACAAGTAATTTATTAACCAAAAACAACCCCTATTTTGTTAATAAATCATTGAAATTTATGAGCAAAAAAAGATATTAAAATTTTTAAATATTCTATATTAGCACGTTTTGAAATTGAACTAATTTTTATTAAATAATTTATAATATATGTCTGACGGAGAAAGGTTAATTCCGATTAACATCGAAGATGAAATGAAATCAGCTTACATCGATTATTCGATGTCGGTTATTGTCTCAAGAGCATTGCCAGACGTGCGTGATGGTTTAAAACCAGTGCACCGAAGAGTGTTATACGGAATGTATGATTTAGGAGTTTTTTCAAATAGAGCTCACAAAAAATCCGCAAGAATTGTTGGAGAGGTTTTAGGAAAGTATCACCCACATGGAGATACTTCGGTTTATGATGCTATGGTTCGTATGGCTCAGGAATGGAGTTTACGTTACTTATTGGTTGACGGTCAAGGTAACTTTGGTTCTATTGATGGAGATAGTCCAGCCGCTATGCGTTATACGGAGGCTAGAATGAAAAAAATGTCAGAAGACATTATGGCAGATATCGACAAAGAGACAGTTGACTTTCAATTGAATTTTGACGATACATTGCAAGAGCCCACAGTAATGCCAACTCGTGTTCCAAATTTATTAATAAACGGAGCATCCGGAATTGCAGTTGGTATGGCTACTAACATGGCGCCACATAATTTAACTGAAGTTATCGACGGAACTTTAGCTTACATTGATAATAATGATATAGAGATTGACGAATTAATCACACATATCAAAGCACCGGATTTTCCAACTGGAGGAACGATCTATGGTATGGAAGGAGTTCGTGAAGCATTCAAAACAGGAAGAGGAAGAATTGTTATTCGAGCAAAAATAAGTTTTGAGGAATCAAACGGAAGAGAGGCTATCATAGTTTCTGAAATTCCATATCAGGTGAACAAGGCAGAAATGATTAAGAAAACTGCCGATTTGATTAACGATAAAAAGATTGAAGGTATTTCAAACATCCGTGACGAATCGGATAGAAACGGTATGCGTATCGTTTATGAATTAAAGCGTGATGCTGTTCCTAATGTAGTTTTGAATACGCTATATAAGTTCACGCAATTGCAATCTTCCTTCAGTGTTAATAATATAGCGCTGGTAAAAGGAAGGCCACAAATGTTGAATGTAAAAGATTTAATTCACTATTTCATAGAGCATCGCCATGAAGTTGTAATTAGAAGAACACAATTCGAATTGCGCAAAGCAGAAGAAAGAGCTCATATTTTAGAAGGTTTAATTATTGCTTCAGATAATATAGATGAAGTAATTGCTTTGATCCGTTCTTCTAAAGATGGTGATGAAGCTAGAGGTAAATTGATTGAAAGATTTGGTTTATCAGACATTCAAGCTAGAGCGATAGTAGAAATGCGTCTACGTCAGTTAACAGGTTTAGAGCAAGACAAGTTAAGAGCAGAGTATGAAGAAATCATGAAATTAATTCAACGTTTGAGAGATTTGTTAGCAAACAAAGAATTGAGAATGGAATTGATTAAAGAAGAACTAATCGAAATCAGAGATAAATATGGAGATGCTCGTCGTTCGCTTATTGAATATTCTGGTGGCGATGTAAGTATTGAAGATTTAATTGCTGATGAGAATGTAGTTATCACAATCTCTCACGCAGGATATATCAAGCGTACAAACCTTACCGAATACAAAACACAGAATAGAGGAGGAGTTGGACAAAAAAGTGCCGGAACAAGAGATCAGGATTTCTTAGAGCATATGTATGTGGCCACAAACCATCAATACATGATGTTCTTTACGCAAAAAGGAAAATGTTTCTGGATGCGTGTATATGAAATTCCGGAAGGTAGTAAAACCGCAAAAGGAAGAGCATTGCAAAACCTTATCAATATAGAATCTGATGATAAGGTAAAAGCATTTATCTGCACCCAAGATTTAAAAGATAAAGAATATACCAATAGCCACAACCTTATTATGGTTACCAAAAAAGGGCAGGTTAAGAAAACTTCTTTAGACAAATATTCTAAACCAAGAGTTAACGGAGTTGCGGCAATTACTATCAGAGAAGATGACGAATTGTTGGGCGCACAATTAACAAATGGTCAAAGCCAAATTATATTGGCTGTTAAGTCCGGAAAATTAGTTCGTTTCGAAGAGACTAAAACACGTCCGATGGGAAGAACAGCTTCCGGTGTGCGTGGAATTACCTTAAAGGATGAAACCGATGAAGTAATTGGGATGGTAACTGTAAACGACATGGAAAGTGAAATTCTGGTAGTTGCTGAAAACGGTTACGGAAAACGTTCTTCACTTGATGAATACAGAATTACAAACCGTGGTGGAAAAGGAGTTAAAACACTTAACATTACGGAGAAAACAGGTAAACTGATTTCAATTAATTCGGTTACAGATGCTGATGATTTGATGATTATCAATAAATCTGGATTAACAATTAGAATGGCGGTTGAAGATTTGAGAGTAATGGGAAGAGCAACGCAAGGTGTGAAACTTATTAATATTAAAGGAAACGACTCCATTGCTGCAGTTACCAAAGTGATGAAAGATGATGTCTCAGAACCTGAAATTGACGAAGATGGAAATATTATTGAAGTTGAAACTATCGAAAGAGTAAAACCAGTTTTAGAAGTTCTTGAAGATGATGGTTCAGACGATGATGACGATGATGATGATGACGAAGTAATTGAAGATGATGATGCTGATACTGAAGATGATACTGAAGACGATGAATAAAAAACAAAAAAATCACCAATTAGAATTTTTTAATTGGTGATTTTAATTATAAATTAAAAATAAATAAAATGAGAATTAAACACATTATACTTGCTTCTGCAGTATTAGTTTCTGTTTCGTCTTTTGCACAAAAAGATGAGTTAAAAAAATTGAAAAAGATTTATGAAAAAGATGAAATCAGAGGAAATGATTTAGCTGAATATAAAGCTTTAGTAAATAAAGTTGAGCCACTCGCAACTGAAGAAAGTGATAAAATTTATGCTGCTTTTTACAAAGCAATGACACCTGTTTTAGAATCAAATGCTATTGATCAAACAATGTCTCAACAGCAAATCCAGATGGCTTATGCAAAATTAGTAAACCCAAAAGCAATTTCTGATTTGGTAACGGGTCTAAATGCTACTCTAGATTATGAGAAAAAGTCAGGTAAAAAAGTTTATACAGATGATATTAACGAAACAATTACTGCTTTTAAGCCTGTGTTTATAGAAATGGCCTTAGCACTTGCAGATGCAAAGCAATACAAGCAAGCTTCAGATGTTCTTTATGGAGCATACCAATTAGACAAAAAAGATCAAGATAAGTTATTTTATGCAGCAAGTTATTCAGTTAATGCTCAAGATTTTGATAAAGCATTGGAATATTATACTGAGTTAAAAAGACTAAAATATACTGGAGAAGGCACCTTATATTTTGCTTATAATACTACTTCTAAAACAGAAGAAAATTTCGGTGGGAATAAAACTTTACGTGATGTGGCCGTAAAAGCAGGTTCTCACAATAAACCAAGGGAGGAGAAAATCCCATCTAAAGTGGGTGAAATATATAAAAATATTGCATTAATTCTTGTTGAAGATGGAAAAATTGAAGAAGCCAAAGCTGCTATTGCTGATGCAAGAACTGCCAATCCGGAAGATAGCGGTCTGATTTTAACGGAAGCTGATTTATATTTAAAAATTAATGATTTTGATAATTACACAAAACTAATTAATGAAGCATTGGCAAAAAACCCAAATAACGCGGATTTAGTTTATAACTTAGGAGTAATAAGTACTAGTGCAAACAAACTTGCTGAAGCGGAAATGTATTACAAAAAAACATTAGAAATTGATCCAAATTATTTTAATGCACTTTTAAATCTATCGGAATTAAAATTAAGAGCAGACGAAAAATACGTTACTGAAATGAATAAATTAGGAACTTCAGAAAAAGACAACAAGCGATATGAAGTTATAAAAGCTGAAAGAGAAAAGTGTTTCAAATCAGTCTTGCCTTATCTTGAAAAAGCTGTAGAATTAAAACCAGAAGATGATGCTGCAAAGAAAACCTTATTGAGCGTTTATAATGCACTTGAGATGACTGATAAATACAAAGCATTAAAAGCTAAACAATAACATGTGATTATATTAAAATTGAAAGCATAAAAAAGTCCCGAATTAAATCGGGACTTTTTAATTATCTAAACTAAACAAAATATATGAAAAAATAATTATGCAATACCGTTTTCTTGATTAGACATTTTTTTCAAGAACGATCTGATTAATACACTATTGGTAATAATACCAGAGTTAATCAATTGTTTTTTACTAAAAGTTCCGTTTGATGGAGTAGTATTACTAGTTTTTTTAGAACCCATAAACCAAACAGCAAATTCCATTGCAGAAGAAGCAAAAGCTCTGTCATTAGTGATAACCATTTTAGCATCATTAGATGCAGATACCTCAGTTGAAGTAGTTACAACAACACTATTTGTATTTGCTTGAGCAAATGATCCAGTTGAAGATAATAGTAACAAAATGAATAAAATAAATAATTTTAAGTTTGTTACATTTCCAAGGATCAAAGTGTTATTAGGTGTTGTCATAAATTCGGATTCTTTGTTATTTCTTCACCAAAACTACGGCAACACATTTCTGACTGAAAATATTTTCGATGATTAACCTTAAAAGTCGTTTAATCGACAAAATCAATGAATTCAAGGGTTTTAGACGTTTTTTTTGTGCATTTCGTCTATGAAATGATAAAAAAACAGGTCTTTTATCGATGAAAAGCCATAATTTTCCATGAACTACATCTTCTAATTGATTATCCTAGTAAAAAATCAATGAATAGTAACAAAATCTTAGTAAATTAGCATCTTAAATATTTTATTCATCTTCTAAAAATGAAAGTAGAACAAAAAGGACATACCACAACTATTAGAAATACGCAAGGTAATACTGCCGAGTTTTATCAGAAGTTACATCATGAGTATGCCAGTTTTAAATCTCAAAACTTGATAATTGATTTATCTCATGATAAAGTGATGAAAATGGATGATATCAAACTTTTTAATGACTTGATTAAAACGCACACTGAAGGAAAGAAGTCGATTGTATTTGTAACCAATAGTGTCAATTTTAATAAAGTCCCAAAAAACATTATTCTTGTTCCTACAATTTTAGAAGCTCATGACATTATTGAAATGGAAGAAATTGAGCGCGATTTAGGATTTTAGCCAATAGAATAATTATCAATTATTCATTATCAATTATAAATGAAATTAACCATTCTTGGCTGTTATGCAGCAACTCCACGAACCATAACCAATCCAACTTCGCAAGTTTTAGAAATTCGAAACCATATGTTTTTGATTGATTGTGGTGAAGGTACCCAAGTTCAACTTCGAAAAAATAAACTTAAGTTTTCTAAAATCAATCATATTTTTATTTCGCATTTACATGGTGATCACTTTTATGGACTTGTAGGTTTGATTTCAACTTTTATGTTGCTAAACCGTCAAACCGATTTGCATGTGTATGGGCCAAAAGGCATAAAAGAAATTATATTACTTCAATTGCGCTATTCTAATTCGTTTACAGGATATAATTTATATTTTCACGAATTGACGTCTAAAGAGAGTGAGATTATATATGAAGATGAAAAAGTACTGGTAAAAACAATTCCGTTAAAACACAGAATATTTACTAATGGATTTTTGTTTCAGGAAAAGATTGGAGATAGAAAACTAAATATTGATGCTGTTCAGAAATATAAAATCGATACGTGTTATTATCAAAAAATTAAAAACGGAAAAGATATAACGCTTGATAATGGAATCGTAATTTCAAATGAGGAACTAACCTTTGATCCAATCCAATCGAAAAGTTATGCCTTTTGCAGTGATACGATGTATGATGAATCAATTATTCCTATAATTGAAAATTGTGATGTATTGTATCACGAAACTACATTTTTAGAATCGGAAGCTGATAAAGCCGAGAAAACAATGCACAGTACAGCCAAGCAAGCAGCAACTATTGCAATAAAGGCAAATGTAAAACATTTACTTTTGGGCCATTACAGTACAAGATATGATTCGATTGATTTATTCAAACAAGAAGCAGAAACAATATTTTCAAATTTGCTACTTGCGGATGATGGGAAAACATTTGAATTCTAATAAATTAGTTTCAAAAGTAATTATCTTAATTTTGTAGCTCTAATAAAGTAAAAATGGAAGACTTAAGCAATTATAGAAAGTCCTATGAAAAAAGCCAGCTTCTGGAAGATAGTATTCCGGAAGATCCAATCAATTTATTTCACAAATGGTTTTATGAAACGCAGGAGTTTGGTGGAGTAGATGAGGTCAATGCCATGACAGTTGCGACGATTGGTTTGGATGGTTTCCCAAAATCGAGAGTGGTGTTGCTAAAAAAATTCAATGAAGAAGGTTTTATATTTTATACCAATTATAATTCAGAGAAAGGGAAAGCTATTCAAAACAATCCAAATATTTGTCTCTCCTTCTTTTGGCACAGTATGGAAAGACAAGTTATTATCAAAGGAATAGCAGAGAAAACGTCGGGAACTATTTCAGATAATTACTTCAGTTCAAGACCAGATGGCAGCAAACTAGGAGCTATAGTTTCTCCTCAAAGCGAAGTCATACCTTCAAGACACTATTTAGATAATAAACTTAGAGAACTGGAATCAGCTTATGAAGGAAAAGAAATTCTACGTCCAGACTTTTGGGGTGGATTTCTAGTCAGACCAATAGAAGTTGAGTTTTGGCAAGGTAGACCAAACCGATTGCACGACAGAATAAGATACCAAATACAAGACAATTTGAGTTGGAAGATTGATAGACTTTCACCATGAATTGTATTTCTACTATTTAAAATTATATCGACCACTCAGAAGAGTGGTTTTTTTGTTTTATGAACGGATGGATAAGTATAGATAAAATCAGTTAAAGTAAGAAATATACCTATATTATATTAAAAATAGTGCATTTAATCGATTTTATTTGTACTTTAAACGGAAAAAGTTGTAGAATTGTTCAACAAAAACAAACAATACGTTCTTATAAATTAAAATATATAAAGTGTTTGCCCCACATCTACTTTATTAAAAACTGTCAAAATTAATCGAAATAAAGTGTTTGCCCCACATCTACTTTATTAAAAACTTAACCTACTACTATGAAAGCAAAAATGTTTAGAGCATTGTTGCCGTTAGCAATCGTGTTCACTATGGTATCTTGTTCTTCTGACTCTTCAGAAGGCTCTTCAACTGAAAACAAACTTGTAACTACCTACAATTACAATGAAACTGAGTTGAGAATTGTTTCACTTATCAATGATTATCGTGCAAGTATTGGATTGAATAGACTTGAAGTTATCAATCACATCTCTTACAAATCGCAAGAGCACAATTTTTATATGATTGATAATGCTGTAATTAGTCATGACTATTTCCAGCAAAGATCAAATAATTTGATTCAAATTTTAGGTGCAGAAAGAGTTGGTGAGAACATTGCTTACAACTACCAAACTGCAGAAAGTGCTATGAGTGCTTGGTTAAACAGCCCAGCTCACAAAGATAATATAGAAGGCAATTACACTCATTTGGGTATATCCGTAACAGTTGATGAAACAACCGGAAAAAAATATTACACCAATATGTTTATAAAGAAAAAATAGTTTGATTATTGTTTTGTTTGATTTTGACAGATCGAAAAATCCCGATGTATATCGGGATTTTTTTTGTAATATATTAAAAATAAATTATTTAAGACTACCAACCATGTCTTCCGGTTTTACCCATGCATCAAAATCTTCTGCTGAAACATATCCCAAACGAACGGCTTCTTCCTTTAAAGTTGTTCCATTTTTATGCGCTGTCTGTGCAATTTCAGCCGATTTGTAATAGCCGATTTTGGTATTTAATGCAGTAACCAACATCAATGAATTATCAACTAATTCTTTGATTCGTTTATGATTTGGTTCGATTCCGCTAGCGCAATGTTCTTCAAAAGAAACACAAGCATCACCAAGTAAACGAGCCGATTGTAAAAAGTTAGCTGCCATTACAGGTTTGAAAACATTCAATTCATAATGACCTTGCATACCACCGACAGAAATCGCAACATCATTTCCTATAACTTGTGCGCAAACCATTGTCAAGGCTTCGCATTGCGTTGGATTTACTTTCCCAGGCATGATAGATGAACCCGGCTCATTTTCAGGAATGAGGATTTCACCAATTCCGGAACGTGGACCAGAGGCCAACATACGGATATCATTGGCAATTTTATTTAAAGAAACAGCTAATTGTTTCAAAGCGCCATGAGCTTCAACAATCGCATCGTGTGAAGCCAAAGCTTCGAACTTATTTGGTGCAGTCACAAAAGGGTGACCTGTAAATTTAGCAATATATTCGGCCACTTTTATATCATATCCCGCTGGTGTATTTAATCCGGTTCCGACGGCAGTTCCACCAAGGGCAATTTCTGATAAATGCGAAAGCGTATTTTTTAAGGCTTTGATTCCGTAATTTAATTGAGCAACATAACCAGAAAGTTCTTGACCTAGTGTCAAAGGCGTGGCATCCATTAAATGCGTTCTTCCAATTTTAACCACATTAATATAGGCTTTAGCTTTTGCATCTAAAGTATCGCGTAGTTTTTCTACTCCGGGAATGGTAGTTTCTACAACTGCTTTATAGCAGGCAATATGCATTCCTGTTGGGAAAGTATCGTTAGATGATTGCGATTTGTTTACATCGTCATTGGCCTTTACCAGTTGTTCGCCTTCGCCAATTTTGAATCCGGCTAAAACTTGAGCGCGATTAGCAATCACTTCGTTGACATTCATATTACTTTGCGTTCCAGAACCCGTTTGCCAAATAACCAATGGAAATTCATCAGTTAATTTTCCGGCAAGGATTTCATCACAAACAGTGGCAATAGCATCTCGCTTTTCTATTGACAAAACACCTAAATCGCAATTGGCAAATGCAGCTGCTTTTTTGAGATAGGCAAATCCTTCTATGATTTCATTTGGCATTGATGCTGATGGACCAATTTTGAAGTTGTTTCTTGAACGTTCGGTTTGTGCTCCCCAATATTTATCAGCAGGAACTTTAACTTCGCCCATGGTGTCTTTCTCTATTCTATATTCCATTTTGTTATTTGTTTGTTGTTTATTGTTTATGGTTTGTTGTTTAAGAATCACCTTCCTGCAGGTAGGGCTTCTAAAAAGTCACTGCAAAATTATGCATAAAAACTATTTAATAAAAATTGATTTTGTTTTTGCATAGCTTAAATATTCCGCTTACATTTGCTTATAATTCAAAAAAATTCCGGAAAACATGTTTGAATTTTCACAGTATTTAGGTTTCTTAGCTTTCTTAACCATTTTAACCATTGGTTTTTGGTTGATGATGTTCTTGGTAACTTTCGTTGTTCCTTATTGGATATATGGTGGTGTTAAAGAATTATTGCAAGAAAGAAAAGCAAATAGAGACGCAGAACAAGCTTAATTTTAAGTTTTTATTTATGAAAGAGCCCCAACATTTGGGGCTCTTTTATTTATGTTATCCAGGGAAATCTCCTCCGTCTTCTTGTAGTGACTTTCTTGGTTTTTCGCGTTCGTTTTTTTGAATATTAAACCTGTAGGTAAACGATAGGTTTATTTGCCTTACTCTCCATTGCATTTCTCCATACGATTCTACTAAACCAGGAATATAGGTTTCCATAATTCTTTTTCGAGAATTGAAGACATCACTAACATTTAATGCTATAGTTCCTTTGTCTTTTAAAACATCTTTGCTGAAAGCTAAATTCATAGAGAAAATTCCAAGACTTCGTCCTTGTGCATTTCTTTGTGAACCATTATAAGTAGCATTAGTTTGCCAATCAATTTTGTATGGCAAAGTTATTTTTGAAGTTAATCGCGTAAACCATGAAGTAGCGCTATTATCAAAATTTTGAGAAACGGGATTTCCATTAAAATCAATGTAATTAAAATCGCCATCGGTTTCAACATAGAAAAAATTGAAGTTACTATTTAGCTTCCACCATTTGTATGGTGAATAATTTAAGGTAAACTCAAAACCACCTCTGTATTCTGTAGCAAGATTTATAGGTGAACTCAAAATTATTGGCACTCCATTTTGAAAATCACCACTTTCTCTTCTGACAAATTGTATAGCATCTGTAGTTCTATTTCCGTACATAGAAGTGCTAAGTGTTAAATTACTCCATTTTTTTAAATAGCTTAAATCTATGGCATCTGTGAATGACGGATTTAAATCTGGATTACCTACAAATATATTTACGTTACTTGACAAGTTGTTAAAAGGATTTAACTGTCTACCTCTTGGTCTCTGTAATCTTTTACTATAGCTTATAGAAGCACTAGTTTGATTACTAAATTCATAAGTTAAAAAGGCGCTTGGAAATAAATTATTATATCTTTTAGTATTAAAATCATTAGTTGCTAATTGATTGACTTCAATGTTAGAATCTTCCCAACGTGTTCCAAATAAGAACGAAAACTTTTTTACTTTAAATCCATAATTTACATATAAAGCATTTACTTTTTCTTTGTATTCTAAAATATTTGTAAATTCAGGAAACGTAATTCCATTATTGATTACACTAAAATCAGTTGTGATGGTTAAAAAATCACCTCTGTAACCTGCTTCAAATTGACTTCCTTTTGCTAATGGCAAAACATAATCCGTTTGAATCAAGTTTCTGCTTTGATCCTGATTGTTGGTTGTTTCGTCTAATGTTTCAGCAGTTGTATTGGTTGCTTTATCAGATATTAATGCTGTATTTCTATCTATATTTGCTGAAAAGGAACCGTCAATAGTTAATTTATGACCTTCTTTTTTGAAGTTTTTCGTAAAATTGGTCGTGTATTCTATATTATTACTTTTACTATCTTCTCTATTGATACGGTTTCTGGTATAATCATAAACAAAATCTTGGTCATAATAATTCTGAAATACATTATCCGTATTATCGCCAACACTTCTTCTTAAATTCACAATGTTTGTCCAAGTAAGGCTTTTATCTAGAAACCAATCCATTCCGAAACTCCCATTGTAGGCTTTACTTAGTCTTTCGTTGGTTCGATTTTCATTCATAAAATCTCTAGTAGAATTATCATCGTTCAAGTATCTAGAATTTACTATCGCGTTTCCTGGATTATTTCTATCACTATATCCTTGAGTTGTGAACAAATTAAATTCTTTGGTTTTATAGTTTAATGTACCGTTCAAACTATTGTTTTTTGGATCACCAACATTTCCTATAAAAGTGCCGTTGATTCCTTGATTTTTTCCTTTCTTAAGAATGATGTTAATTATACCACCGCCACCTTCTGCCTCATAACGAGCGGATGGATTGGTTATTACTTCGACTTTATCAATGGCATCAGCTGGAATTAAACGTAAAGCTTCGGAAACATTAATAGCATTTGATGGTTTGCCCTCAATCAATACTCTTACATTTTCATTACCACGTAAAGCAATGTTACCTTCAACATCAACAGTTACCGATGGAATATTGTCTAAAACATCACTGACAGTTCCGCCCTTTACCATCAAATCTTTGCCAACATTGTATACTTTTTTATCTAGCTTAATTTCAACTGTAGTTTTTTCAGAACGAACAATTACTTCGTTCAATTGAGTAAAATCTTCTTCAAGACTTATTTTTCCAAAATCAGTATTAGATGTTAATTTTTTTTGTGATATTTTAAAGGATTTGAATGATATGAATTCAAATAAGACATCATAAGTTCCGGCAGTACCTTCAATAGAAAAATTACCTTTATTATCTGTAATTCCCCAAAAAATCAATTTAGGATTTGAAGTGTTTTTTAAAGTAATAGTAGCATATTCCAATGGTTTTTTACTATTGCTTTCAATAATATTACCTGTTAAAATAATTTTTGAAGGCGCTGGTTTTTCTTGTCCATAGCTTAGGGATGAAATAAGTACTAAAAGAAAAGTGATAATTGGTGTTAATTTTTTCATAATTGTATATTGGTGCAAATGTAAATAGTTTACACAATAATTGATTCCCAACTGAATGTTAAATAAAATCATTCAATTTTTTAATTTCCCTGCCAATAATTGCTTTATTTCCTTTAATGACGATTGGCCTTTCTATTACTATTGGATGTATTGCCATTGCTTTTATGATGTCAACATCAGTTAGCAATTTACCTTTGTAGTGTTCTATCCAAAAGGCTTCTTTTTGTCGAACTAACTCAATAGGTTTGATATTCAGTTTTTTAATCAACGTTTTTATTTCGTCAGTTGATAATGGTTTTACTAAATAATTGATGATTTCAAATTCATATTTAGATTCTTTAATGAAAGCCAAACAGTCTCTCGATTTTCCGCATCTTGGATTGTGAAGTATTTGCAACATCTTTTTTTTACAAAGTAATATATTTTAATAGAAAAAACTTAATTTAGGCGAAACAAAAATAAATATGTTTTTAGAAAAAATAAACAAGTCGCCCAATATAGGTCTTAAGTATTTACTCGGATTTTTTATTATCGCTTTATTTTATGCAATTGGTCAATTTCCCTTTGCAATTGCTTTAATTGTAAAATCATTTACATCCGGAAAGGCCATACCAATTACAGAAGCCGGAATAATGAAATTTTTCAGTCCGAATGTTACGTTGTTTTTAATGTTGTTGATTTTTGTTTTTACCATGTTGGGAATAATCGTTGTGGTAAAATATATAAACAAAATGAGATTGATTGATATTATAACTTCGAGAGAAAAAGTAGATTGGAAAAGAATTTTTTTTGCTTTCGTATTATGGGGATTATTCACTTTGTGTTCAACATTAATCGTGTATTACTCAAGTCCTGAAAATTTTGTACTTAATTTTAAACCGATTCCTTTTTTAATTCTTGTTCTTATTTCGATAACAATGTTGCCTATACAAACCAGTGCCGAAGAATTTATTTTTAGAGGCTACCTCATGCAAGGGTTCGGACTTTTGGCTAAAAATAGATGGTTCCCTTTAATTGTAACTTCTGCTTTGTTTGGCCTAATGCATATAATGAATCCAGAAGTTGAAAAGATGGGTCCAATCATTATGGTTTATTATATTGGCACAGGTTTATTCCTAGGAATTATTACCTTAATGGATGATGGAATGGAGTTGTCTCTGGGTTTTCATGCTGCTAATAATATTGCAACTGCTTTGTTAGTTACTTCAGAATGGTCGGCACTTCAAACAGAATCTGTTTTCAAAGATGTTTCAGCGCCTTCTGTTAGTTATGAAATTTTGATTCCGGTAGTTGTGGTTTTCCCACTACTATTAATTATCTTTAGTAAAAAATATAATTGGAGCAACTGGAAAGAAAAACTTACCGGTAAAATAATAGTTGCTCAACAAATTGAAAATAATCAAAATCATGGAAGTATTGAGTAATCCTACATACGAAAATGTTCACAATCAATTTAAATTGAATGGTTTTCATCTCAATAGAGAAGATTTATGTCGCGTGGCATATAGTTTTATCAAAGAAGGAGAAGATTTTGAAAAACCGGTTGGCAATTTTCTTTTAGATTGGTTTGATCATAAAAGTTATATCGAAATGGAAACTTCGGGATCAACCGGAGCGCCTAAAACAATATCAATTAGTAAACAAGCTATGGTAGATTCAGCCCTTGCAACGGGTGATTTTTTTGATTTGCAACCAGGTAATAAAGCATTACAATGTTTGCCAGTGAAATATGTTGCGGGTAAAATGATGTTGGTTCGTGCAATGATTTTAGGACTTGATTTAGAGTTTGTGGCTCCAAGTTCTCATCCGTTAGACCACAATGAAATTGATTTTGATTTTGTTGCGATGGTTCCTTTACAGGCGCAAAATTCAATTTCTCAATTAAAGAAAGTCAAAAAGTTGATTATTGGAGGTGCAGCCGTAAATAAAACTCTGGAGAAGCAATTGTTGAAGTTACCTACCAAAGTTTATGAAACTTATGGCATGACTGAAACAATAACTCATATTGCTGCGAGAAAATTAGGAGAAAAAGCATTTACTGTTTTGCCATACGTTACTGTTTCGTTCGATGATAGAAACTGTTTGGTTATTCATGCACCAAGAATTTCACCTGGAGTTATTATTACCAATGATATTGTTGAATTGCTAGATGAAAACCAATTTATTTTTCTAGGCAGGATGGATAACGTTATTAATAGTGGCGGTATTAAATTAATTCCAGAGCAAATAGAGCAGAAGTTGGCCGGTAAAATTAGTAAACGCTTTTTTATTGCTTCTAAACCTGATGATGAATTAGGTGAAAAAGTTGTATTAGTTATCGAAGGTGAGAAACGCGAATTAGATAATTCAATTTATGAGTCTTTAGATAAATATGAAAAGCCAAAAGAAATTATTTTCATTCCTAAGTTTTTAGATACCGCTACAGGAAAAATTCTGAGAAAAGAAACACTGAATAAATAAAATTAATCTGTCTTAAATAATAATATAGAAGTAATTTAAAATTCAGCATGAGTTACTTTTTTAATTGCGCAACTAAGAAGGTATTTATAACTTTTTGTCCAGATCAACATTAATATAAAAATCATTGGTCAATACTTCGATATCTTCTATTTTATTAATATTAGATTTTGTTTTTTTCCAGGCATTTGTTGGATAAAGACGGTATTTTTTATCTTTTATTATGATATCAATCGGCATATTGAATATAGATTCATCAGCTTTCCAGCGAAACTCTAATTTCCCTTTGCTTTTTCTCAATTCAAGTTCAGGAATGTTAGCATATCTGAGATATTGATTAAAAACGGTAGTTAAATTCATTCCTGTTTCTGTATTGAAAAAGTCGACTACAGTTTTTGTGTCAATAATTTTATGACGGAATGTTTCGGAATATTTCAATAGTATTTTCCACCATTTAACATCGTTGTCTAAAATGTGTCGCAATGTATTCAACATCAAAGCACCTTTCTCGTACATATCAGTTGAGCCTTGCTTATTGACTCCATAAGGACCAATTATCGGGCTGGTATTATCAATATTTCCTTTACAGCCGTTTATATATTGTTGTCCTTTTTCATAACCATATTGGCATTCAACATAAACAGCTTCAGTATAGGTAGTAAATCCTTCGTGTATCCACATGTCAGCACTGTCTTTGGATGTAATGCTATTTCCAAACCATTCGTGCCCACTTTCGTGAATGATTATGAAGTCAAAAAGCAACCCAATCCCGGTTTGAGATCTATCGGTTCCTAAATATCCTTTTACATATTTATTGCCATAAGCCACAGCACTTTGGTGTTCCATACCTAAATAAGGAGTCTCAACCAATTTGTATCCGTCATACGCAAAAGGATAGGGGCCAAATTTACTCTGAAAACAATCCATCATAGGTTTTACTTCTTCAAAATGAACTCGAGCTTTGGCTTCATTTTCACGTAAAACAAAGTAATCTAAATCTAGTCCCTTATATTTTTCATGAATTTTAACATAATCGCCAATGTTTACGGTTACCGAATAAGTGTTTATTGTGTAATTAACTTCCCAATCCCATCGTGTATATCCATTTTTTAAATCTACGCTACCCATGTATCTTCCGTTGGATACATTCATCAATCCATTTGGAACGGCTACTTTTATCGTTGCACCAAAATCGGGTTCATCACTTTGCGAATCTTTGCATGGATACCACAAACTAGCTCCGGTTCCTTGGCAAGCCACTCCAACCCAATCTTTTCCTTGTCTATCTTTTGTAAATACAAAGCCACCATCCCAAGGCGCATTTTTGGCAATTATCGGTTTTCCGGAATAATAAAAACGAATTGTTTTTCCTTTATTTCCAATATTTTGCAACGCTTCAGGGAAATCAATAAATACGGCATTAAATTCTCTTTTATAGGTAAGTTTTTTAGAGTCGTATATAATGGAATCTACTTCCATATTTTCAAATAAATCAAGTTGGATCACATCACTTTTTCCTTCCATTCCGAAAGTGATATCGTTATAACCAACAATATATTTTTTTTCGGGATTTATTTTAATGTTTAAATCATAATGTAACACATTAAAGCAAGTTCGTTCCGGACGAAGCCCACCTTGTAATGTATCTTTTCTTGTGAATGTTTCTTGAGAGGAAAGAATGTAAGAACTGCAAATTATAAATAAGGTTACAATTATTTTTTTCATAGAAATCGAATAAAATATTTTGAAATATTTGTTTAATATTATTCGTTCAAAATAAGTTTCAAATTAGCAATCCAGAAAATTTCAGATTTGTAAAATTGAAGCGATGTTGGCACTACTTTTTCACTAGTATCACGTGGTGATTTTTTGATTAGACGCGCTGTTGACCCAGAAAAATTCAATGTATGTTTTTCATCTAAATCCGTTTTCTCGGTAGTGAACTTTATAATTTTATTTTCTACTTTCCAAGTGCCTTTTCCATAATTATATTTATCATGTTCTCCTCTTGTGTCTAAAAGCTTTTGAAAACTGGTAAATTGAAATGTATTATCAGTATTTAAATGAAGTGTATAATCAAGTATGCTAGCGTCTTTCCCTTCTAAATGTAAAATATAAGTTCCAGCATAATTTTCTGTTTGAGCCGAAAGACTAAAACCTATGGTTATTATAAGTAAAAGGAATAATTTTTTCATTTGAAATACTTATAAAAATTTATACCTGTATCACACCCAAATTAAACTTCTTCTCAATCGGAGCATGATTAGCAGCTTCAATTCCCATCGAAATCCAGGTGCGAGTTTCTAATGGATCAATAATGGCGTCTGTCCATAAACGTGAAGCTGCGTAATAAGGAGAAACTTGCGCATCATAACGCGCTTTGATTTTATCGAATAACTCTTGTTCTACTTTTTCGTCTACAGTTTCACCTTTTGCTTTTAAGGAAGATGCTTCAATTTGCGCCAATACTTTTGCGGCTTGTGTTCCGCCCATTACGGCAAGTTCAGCACTTGGCCAGGCAAAAATTAATCTTGGATCGTAGGCTTTTCCACACATAGCATAATTTCCAGCACCATAGGAATTTCCGACGATCACAGTAAATTTAGGTACAACCGAATTGGAAACCGCATTCACCATTTTGGCTCCGTCTTTGATTATTCCGCCATGCTCTGATTTGCTTCCAACCATAAATCCGGTAACGTCTTGCACAAATACTAATGGTATCTTCTTTTGATTACAATTCGCAATAAATCGTGTGGCTTTATCTGCAGAATCAGAATAAATTACACCACCAAACTGGATTTCTCCTTTTTTGGTTTTGGAAACCGTACGATGATTGGCTATAATTCCAACGGCCCAACCATCAATTCTGGCGTAACAAGTGATGATGGATTTTCCGTAATCGGGTTTGTACATATCCATTTCAGAATTATCAACCAAGCGCTTGATGATTTCCATCATGTCATATTGGTCGCTTCTTGATTTTGGAATAATTCCATAGATATCTTCTTCTTTCAAGGCTGGTTTTTTTGGAGTTTCTCTATTAAAACCGGCTTTTTCATAATCACCAATTTTTCCGACGATACTTTTTATTCTATCCAATGAGTCTTTATCGTCTTTGGCTTTATAATCGGTAACGCCTGAGATTTCGC
This sequence comes from Flavobacteriaceae bacterium, assembly GCA_947456955.1. GTDB lineage: Bacteria > Bacteroidota > Bacteroidia > Flavobacteriales > Flavobacteriaceae > Flavobacterium. The sequence continues at coordinate 64,728 of CANGTQ010000001.1, forward strand.
AATGCGTAGTGGCACCACCAAGGGATTCATTATCGATGTTTTCTCCAATCGCAGCTTTAACTAAATAACTTCCGGCAAGGAAAATACTTCCGGTTTTATCTACAATCATGGCTTCATCACTCATAATAGGAAGATAGGCGCCACCGGCAACACAACTTCCCATAACAGCTGCAATTTGGGTAATTCCCATGCTGCTCATGATGGCATTGTTTCTGAATATGCGTCCGAAATGTTCTTTGTCGGGAAAAATTTCATCCTGCATTGGTAAATACACTCCGGCAGAATCAACCAAATAAATTATTGGCAATCGATTCTCCATAGCAATTTCCTGAGCACGTAGATTCTTTTTGGCTGTAATAGGAAACCAAGCTCCTGCTTTAACGGTAGCATCATTGGCAACAACAATACATTGTTTTCCTTTGATATATCCCATTTTTACGACAACACCGCCAGAAGGACAGCCACCATGTTCGGCATACATTCCATCTCCAACAAAAGCTCCAATCTCGATGCTTTTTGCTTTCGCATCTAGCAAATAATCGATACGTTCGCGCGCTGTCATTTTGCCTTCGGCATGAAGTTTTTCAATGCGCTTTTCGCCACCGCCAACTCTTACTTTGGCAAAACGTTGCTTTAAATCGGTGAGTAAAAGTTTGTTGTGATCTTCGTTTTTATTGAAGTTGATGTCCATGGCTGTTTTTATTTTTTATATCGCTGAATTAAGCATTAAATATATTTCCGAATGTCCACTGGGAATTTATTTTGCTATCGCTTCATACAGTTCGAATTGCGTTCTCGAGTCTTCTCTTTATAGCAAATGTAGTGCGTTTAGTGTGTGCTAAATTACAAAAACGTTTTCAATAAGATAAATATGTATGATTTGAAATTGCAATTCAATAAAAAAAAGACCTATTTTTGATTAGTTAATATTCACTTAACATTAGAAAAATACATTTGCATCATATTAAATAGTAAAAAAATGACTCTTAACAATATTTTCCAGTTTTTAGTTCCAAAGGATAAAAAGTTCTTTCCGTTGTTCGAACAAGCTGCCGCTGGTTTAATTTTATTGGCAGAAACACTCCATGAAGCAGTAAATGCTCCCAAAACGGAGAGAGAGGATTACTTTAGAAAAATAGAAGAACTTGAAGCTGAAATAGAAGAGATTACCCATAAAACACATTTAGAATTAAGTAGAAATTTTATCACTCCATTTGACAGAGAAGATATTCATTCGCTAATTAAAGCTATGGATAATGTTGCCGATAATATGCATGGTGCTGCAAGCAGAATGCGTTTGTATCAAGTAGAAAAAATCACAAAATCAATCCGTAAATTAACAGAAATTAATCTGGAAGCCTGTCAGTTAATAGGTGTTGGAATTAAAGAATTGAAGGTGATGAACCACAGAGCCATTAAGGAAAACTGTAAAAAAATTAACAAATTAGAAAGCAAGGCTGATTCGGTTTTTGATAAAGCAGTTGCAGATATTTTTGAAAATGAAGTAGATGCTAAAAACGTTATAAAATACAAAGAAGTGCTTTCGGCTTTGGAAATGGCATCTGACAAGTGTAAAAGTGTTTCGAATGTAATGGAACAAATATCAGTGAAACACTCTTAAACTGAACACTAATCATATGACATTACTAATTGTTATTATCATTCTTGCATTAATCTTTGATTACATTAATGGTTTTCACGATGCAGCAAATTCAATTGCTACTATTGTTGCAACAAAAGTATTAACTCCTTTTCAAGCTGTTTTTTGGGCAGCATTTTTTAACTTCCTGGCATATTGGGTTTTTGGATTTGGTGTTGCCGATACGGTTGCTAAAACGGCCAAAACAGACAGTATAAATTTGACGGTTATTTTAGCTGGAGTTATTGCAGCTATCGTGTGGAATTTAATTACCTGGTGGAAAGGAATTCCTTCTTCCTCTTCACATACTTTAATTGGTGGATTTGCCGGAGCGGCTATTGCTCACGCCATTTCTCAACACGGTATTTCTGATTATTCTGTGGTTGAAGATGGTGTACAAGTAACAAAACATTGGTATAATATTGTAAATTGGTATAAACCAGGCGAAAATGGAGAATTGCCTTCGGGAGTTTCTGTCATTATTGCTTTTATTGTTTTAGCTCCTCTATTAGGAATGATTATTTCGTATTTAATTTCTTTGTGGTTAATGTATTCTTCTAAAAAAAGTATCTACCCCAAATTATTCACGGTTTTATTAATGCTATTGGTTTTGTGGTTTTTGTCATCTGTATTAGTGGGTTATGATGAAATTAAAAAACCAAGATTTGAAAGTCCAATTTGGAGTACAATTTTTGAACCTTCAAATATTAAATGGACTTTAGTAGCTATAATATTTTATAGCATAGCAATATTTAATCTAATATTCAGCAGTTTACCAACATCAAAAGCAGAAAACGTATTGAAAAAAATGCAGTTATTATCTTCGGCCTCTTTTAGTTTAGGTCACGGAGGAAATGATTCGCAAAAGGTCATGGGAATCATAGCAGCTGCAGTGGCTGTTTATTTAAATACGCATCCAAATGCAAATATGTCATTTGGCTGGTTAGATTTGAACGTGGTGTTGCCATCTGAAAAAGATGGAGTAAAAATTGAAGGTGTAATGCCTTCATGGATTCCGTTAACTTGTTATACTGTTATCGCTTTAGGAACTTTGAGTGGTGGATGGAAAATTGTAAAAACCATGGGTTCAAAAATTACAAAAGTTACTGCTTTTGAAGGTGTTGTAGCCGAATCAGCCGGAGCTCTGACATTATTCATTACAGAGCATTTTAAAATTCCGGTATCAACAACTCATACCATTACAGGTTCAATTATTGGGGTAGGAGTTACCAAAAGAGTTTCCGCAGTTCGATGGGGAGTTACCGTTAAGCTCCTTTGGGCTTGGGTGTTAACTATACCAGTTTCCGCTATTTTAGCTGCATTTGTATACTATGTATTAACTGTATTTATTTGAATATAAATCTTTTTTTAAAAGTATTGGTTTTTAAATCCAACAACTATTTTTCAGTAAAAGACATCGAATTAATTAAACCGATAAATAATCTATCGGTTTTTTCAGAATCATAAAATCCCGCATCCGCATAAAATACAAAAGTCGATCTGGAGCGATCGACTAGTGCGGTGAGGTGTAACTTCCTTTCGGAATCCTCGATGCAAATATATATTTTAATTATGAGTTTTGAATTATGAGGTATAAGTTATTTTCAAAAAAAAACTTTGCGTTTCAAGCTATACAATTCATAACTCATAATTTATAATTCATAATTATTTTGAGTCTTTTGCCAATCTTTTTAAAATGGCCCATTGTTTCAAGGCATCACGAGCATCAACAGCTGGGTAACCAAGCACTACTTTTCCTGCTTCTACATCGGCAGCAACACCAGAACCTGCGCCAACTATAGCTCTGTCTCCGATAGTAAGATGATCTTTTATTGAAGCGCTTCCGCCAATCATTACGCCATTTCCTAATGTTACCGAACCAGCTAAGCCTGAGTTTCCTGCCATAATGCAAAATTTTCCTAATTTAGAATTATGTCCAATTTGTACTAAGTTATCAATCTTGCAACCATCACCAAGAACAGTAGAACTGAATTTACCTCTATCAACGCAAGAGTTAGCACCAATTTCAACATTGTTTCCAATAGTTACGTTTCCGATTTGTGGAATTTTCACCAAGCCTTTTTCAGGGCATGGTCTGAAACCAAAGCCATCAGCACCAATGGTACAATTGGGGTGTAAAATGCAATAAGAACCAATGTGACAACGTTCTCTGATTACAGCTCCAGGCCAAATTGTAGTATTTTTTCCAATACTACATTCATCAAGAATAGTGACATTAGGATAAATAGTAACATTTTCTCCAAGTTGAACATTAGGACCAATGTAACAACCCGCACCAATTCGGATTCCATTTCCAATAGTTACCGATTTATCGATTACAGCAGTTGGATGAATGTCAATATCAAAAACGGGTGGAGCAGGTGCAAAGAGCTCCAAGACTTGCGACATCGCTAAATCGGCATTTTTAACTTTTATAAAAGCCCTGTTTTCTCCAGGTTCAATAGAAATATCTTGATTCACAACAGCAACACATGCTTTGGAAGTTGCCCAAAACTTTTCATACTTTTTGCTTCCAATAAAAGAAATTTCAGTTTCTGTTGCTACTTCCAGTTGTTCTGGAGCTGTAATTTTACAGGATGTTGCACCAACAATTTCGCCTTGTAAAACATCGTTTATTTCCTGAATAGTATAGGAACTCATATCTAGATTGTCTTTTGATTATTTCTCAAATTAAGTTAAATGAATTTGAATATCCAACAATATTAACTTAAAACTGCTAACTGAGACTGCGACTTGCCTGCCAGCAGGCTGATTACTCCTCTTTCTGTCCCATCATCATTAAATAGGCTTTCAAAAATTTATCAATATTGCCGTTCATTACACCATCAACATCGCTCGTTTCATAACCAGTGCGCACGTCTTTAACCAATTTATAAGGTTGCATCACATAGTTTCTGATTTGCGAACCCCATTCAATTTTCATTTTACCAGCTTCGATATCGGCACGTTGGGCTTGCTGTTTTTTGAGTTCAATTTCATACAACTGCGAACGTAACATTTGCATCGCTCTTTGTCTATTGTCTTGTTGCGAACGCGTTTCCGAACACTGAATTTGTATCCCGGTTGGTTTGTGTACCAATTGGACTTTTGTTTCTACTTTGTTTACATTCTGTCCACCGGCACCACTTGATCGCGAAGTCGTAATCTCAATATCAGCCGGATTAATATCAATCTGTATACTGTCATCAACCAACGGATATACATAAACCGAAGCAAAAGAGGTATGTCGTTTTGCATTACTGTCAAAAGGAGAAATACGCACAAGTCGATGTACGCCGTTTTCGCCTTTCAAATAGCCAAAGGAATATTCGCCTTCAAACTCCAAAGTCACCGTTTTTATTCCGGCTACATCGCCTTCCTGAAAGTTAAGTTCTTTTATTTTATACCCTTCTTTTTCGCCCCACATCATATACATCCGCATAAGCATTGAAGCCCAATCGCAACTTTCTGTACCGCCTGCGCCTGCCGTAATCTGTACAACAGCGCTTAATTTATCGCCTTCATCAGAAAGCATGTTTCGGAATTCTAGATTTTCGATATGCGTATTGGTAAGTTCATAATGCGCATCCAATTCTTCTTCGGAAGCATCTCCCTCTTTGAAAAATTCGAAAATGATTTGAAGTTCTTCAGCCATAGCATTGCCTTTTTCAAAATCTTCTACCCATTTTTTCTTTGAGCGTAAGTTTTGAACAATAGCTTCAGCCTCTTTTGGATTGTTCCAAAAGTTGGGCGCAAAAGTCTTTTCTTCCTCGTTAGTAATCTCTATAAGTTTGGCATCAATGTCAAAGATACCTCCTCAACGCACCAAGGCGCTCCACAATACCTTTTATTTGTTCGGTATTTGTCATAAATAATGTAGTTTTGTGTTACGATTGAACCCTAGCCCCGATAGTAGTGGAAATCCTTTTTTTGTTTTATGAAATGCCCTTCGACTGCGCTCAGGGTGACAAAACAAAAAAGATTGGAACGGATAGCGGGATTAGCTTCAAATAAAATATAATGCGAAAGTAAGCTTTAGAAATAGAATATGGAAATAAATTTAATTAGCGATACCGTTACCAAGCCAACTCCCGAAATGCTTCAGGCAATGTTTAATGCCAAAGTGGGTGATGATGTATTCAAGCAAGACCCATCGGTAAATGAATTTGAGCGCATTGTAGCCGATTTATTCGGAATGGAAGCTGCCTTGTTTTTTCCAACCGGAACGATGGCTAACCAAACTGCGATTAAGCTAAATACCAATCCGGGCGATCAGATTATTTGTGATAAATGGTCGCATATTCATTTGTATGAATCGGGTGGCGCTTCGTCAAATAGCGGTGTGAATTTCAATTTATTGGATGGAAGTCGAGGAATGATAACCGCTGAACAAGTGAAAGAAGGCATCAATGATCCTGAATTTTATCATACACCCATGTCAAAAATGGTAGGCATTGAAAACACTACGAACAAAGGTGGTGGTGCGTGTTACGAAATTTCAGAACTCCAAAAAATAAAGCAAGTTTGTGTCGACCATAATTTGAAATACCATTTAGATGGCGCTCGTCTGTGGAATGCGATGATTGCTAAAAGGCAACAGCCAAAGCAATTCGGAGAACTTTTCGACACTATTTCTGTTTGTTTTTCAAAAGGTATGGGATGTCCTATTGGTTCCGTTTTACTCTCTGATGCCGAAACAATACATCGCGCATTGCGTATACGAAAGATATTTGGAGGCAATATGCGTCAATCAGGTTATTTGGCGGCAGCCGGAATTTATGCCTTGCAAAACAATATAAATAGGTTAGAAGAGGACCATCGCAGAGCTAAAGAATTAGGTTGTGCATTACAACAATGCTCTTGGGTTGCTGTTGTTGCACCAGTTGAAACTAACATTATTGTCTTTTCAGTACAACCACATATTAAAGACCAGGAAGTTATAGAAATGCTAAAGCAAAAAGGAATTGCTATTAGTTTGTTAGCCAAAGGAAAACTAAGAATAGTTACGCATCTTGATTACCGACAAGTGATGCATGAATATGTTTTGGAAGCATTGGAGAAGCTGTCTTTTAAATTATCGTAATAAACAAACAATAACCCATTTTTCGGGAATTCCCTCAAAGTAATAAGCTGTTTTACCATAGCGGTCTTTGTATTTTAAGTTTTGTCCATCAACAAAATACAATGCTTCGCCATAACGATCTTTGTTTCTAATCGTTTGTCCGTCAAAATAAAATAAAGCTTTTCCATAGCGATCTTTACTTCTAATTGTATTTCCATCTATATAAAACAGAGCTTCACCATAACGGTTTTTACTTTTTATAGTTAGTCCATCTATATAGTATAAAGGTATACCGTATTTATCTTTTGTTTTTAAAATTAAGCCATCTTCAAACACTATAGACTTCCCATACCGATCGTTTTGTTTGACTGATTGGCAATATGAAATTTGTTGTATAAAAATTAGAATAAAGAAATATATTTTCATTTTATATGATTTTATTATTTGTAAATGATAATTAGCATAATCATTTTGTTGGTAAAAGCTAAATTACTCTTTTTATATAATAGAAAAAACAAACATTTGATTAGTACTTATTCTTTTAATAAAGAAATATAACTCTCTTTATAAACACATGATAGCATGAAGTTATAACTTGAACTAACTTGAACTATTTTGTAATATTTTACTTTACTATATTTAAACCAATTTAATTTATTATTGATATTTTTTTTATTCAAAAAAAGTAAAAGCAAATAAAGGCAAATTAATATTTTATAAGAATTTTATAGTAAAAGCATTTATTTTTACAACATGGCAAGATTACTTCAAAAACCCAAGGAAGAATATTTAAATCATTTGAGAAATCAAATAAATAAAAAGTTTCCCAGCAAGATCTCTTCAAACTCGGGTTGTGATTTATTGATTGCAGATATCTATTCAAAAACACAACATCTACTTTCTATAGATACCATAAAAAGACTTTTAGTTCTCAAAAAAAGTTCTTCATTACCTAGTGGTTTTACTTTAGATGTTTGTGCTCAGTATTTGGATTATCATGATTGGGAAGATTTTGTACAGTCTTATTTAGAGCAAAGTGTTTTTTATAAAAAAACACTTTTAATAAATATTATTGAAGATAGGAAATCTTTTGAAGACATCCTGATGCATATTAATAATAATATCAAGTCAACTGATCTATTTGAAAATTTCAACAAAATACTATTATACAAAGCTCAAGTAAAAGATGAAGTTTTTTTTAAAAGAATATTTGAATTTCATAATATCTTTGAATACAATGAACTTCACAAATATGATATTTATTATACCATACATATATTAGGGTCACTATGCATTAAATATGATTGGCTCAAAGCCATTGCCATTAGTTATTATCACAACATTTCCTTTGATGAAAATTATTTTGTAGAATGGTTAGTAGTTCCTGATAAAGACTATTACTTTCCATTACTAGAAAACTATTATAAATCTAATGGAGACACTAAATCAGCGGCTGTATTTTATCATTTAATACAATGCACCTATTTAGCGGAACAGCAAGAATGGGGATCTTTTGAAGATCATTTTAAACAAGTTATTCCATTATTAGTAAGTACATTTAGTTTTAATAGTATACTCAAGATGCGATGGTTAGGAATTCAGTTGTATCATGATAGCCACTTTAATAACGGTGATCTTCAAAAAAGCATTGTTAAAAGTATTTTAACTGCTAGCGATATTAATGAAAAAGACAACGGTAATTGTATAACAGCAATTTTCATAATCTGTAATTACTTGACTCAATTAGAATTATATGTTGTTATTATTGAGCTGTATGAACAAAAGTGTGCTCATCGTACATCACACCTGGGACATTGGGGAGATTTAAACCTAAACCATTTGGATGTGCATTATGCTTTAGCTTTATTAAAAACTGGTAAAAAAGAAGAGGCAAAGTTAATTTTTAATAAAATTAAACAGCAACAATTCGATCTAAACTTCAAACACCGTATGCTTGCGATATATGATGTTTTAGCAAAAGAATTCAATTGAAAAGAGCCCAACAATTAACGATGTTGGGCTCTTTGATGACCATAAAACTTCAATGTAGTATTGAAGTTTTATTTTAATAATTACTATTTGATATCAAATGAAAAGGATAACCACAAATATCCATTTCTTTTATAAGATAATAAATTATAATTATTAGCAAAAATACTACAAAATATCACCAGATATTTAAGCAAATAAAAGCAAATAAAGAGCCCAAAAATACACGCCATGAGCATCGAAAAGCCAATGAGCCACCAACGTTCATTTTTGGTGTAAAATAAATTGGTGACTATTTCAGTTAATTTTTTTTGAGAAACTTGTTTCAAAAATTAGTGTAGTTTAGTTTTTTAAGAAAATCAAAAGTAGTGAAGATTTGTTAATTTCTAAGTGCATAACTTCCTCTTGCAACTTTGAGTGAAGGCATTAGAATGGTTAATTTTGTAATAAAATATAACTTTAAATGCCTGAAAAAATTATTCAAATACCCAAAGCCAAAATAATTCCTCATACATTAGAAAAACACGGGCAAGTTCGCACCGATAATTATTATTGGTTAAATCAAAGAGAAAACCCGGAAGTTATTGAGTATCTCAATCAGGAAAACGACTATTACCAAAAATCAACTGCACATACTTCAGCATTTCAAAAAGATCTTTTTGAAGAAATGAAAGCCCGAATTAAGGAAGATGACGAGTCGGTTCCTTATTTCTACAATGGTTATTTTTATATAACGCGTTTTGAAAAAGGGAAAGATTATCCAATTCATTCCCGCAAAAAAGGAAATTTACAAGCTAAGGAAGAAATTCTTTTTGATTGCAACGAAATGGCGAAAGGTTTTACCTATTTCAATTTGGCTGGGTTAAGCATTAGCGAAGACAATACAATGTGTGCTTTTGGCGTTGATACCGTTTCAAGAAGGCAATATACAATTCAGATTAAAAACTTAGTTTCGGGTGAAATACTTCCGGTAAAATTAGAAAACACTACTGGCGGCTCTACTTGGGCAAGCGATAACAAAACCTTGTTTTATTCCAGAAAAGATGAAGTAACGCTCCGAGCGGATAAAATCTACAAACATAAAATAGGTGCTCCAGCCGACAAAGACAGTTTGGTTTACTTTGAAAAAGATGAAACTTTCGATGTTTCGGTATATAAATCAAAGTCGAAGAAATATTTGATTATCAATTCGAGCAGCACAATGACAACCGAATACCAAACGGTTTTGTCGTCTACGCCTGATGCTAAATTTAAAGTGTTTCAGAAAAGAACACGAGGTTTGGAGTATTCGATGTCGCATTTTGGTGACCATTTTTATATCGTAACCAATAAAGACAAAGCGACTAATTTCAAATTAATGAAAACGCCTGAACAGGCAACGTCAAAAGAGAATTGGGTTGATGTTATTGCGCATCGCGATGATGTTTTGCTAGAAGATATTGATATTTTCAAGGATTTTTTAGTTGTTTCTGAACGATTCAACGGTTTGAATCACATTCGAATTATGCCTTGGAGTGGGAAAGGGGAATATTACCTGCCTTTTGATAGCAAAACGTACATGGCTTATACCACAACCAACCTCGATTTTGACACCGAAATGCTGCGTTATGGTTATCAATCATTGGCAACTCCGGCTTCTGTAATTGATTTCAATATGAAAACGAAGGAGAAAAATGTACTCAAGGAGCATGAAGTTTTAGGTGAAAAATTTGATAAGAATAATTACACAGAAGAACGCATTTTGGCCACGGCCAAAGACGGAACGAAAGTGCCAATCTCGATGGTTTATCGAAAAGGGATTCTAAAGAACGGAAAGAATCCATTGTTGTTATATGCTTATGGTTCGTATGGTGTAACAATGGATTGCCATTTTTCATCGGTGCGATTATCGCTTTTAGACCGTGGATTTATTTTTGCAATTGCTCACGTTCGCGGTGGCGAAGACTTAGGACGTAAATGGTATGAAGACGGAAAATTGCTGAAAAAGAAAAATACGTTTACTGATTTTATAGATTGTTCCCAATTTGTCATTGATGAAAAATACACATCTGCACAACATTTATATGCTGAAGGTGGCTCTGCTGGTGGACTTTTGGTGGGTGCAATCGTTAATATGGAGCCAAAATTATATAACGGAGTTGTTGCTCAAGTACCGTTTGTGGATGTTGTTACAACGATGTTAGACGATACGATACCTTTAACAACAGGGGAATATGACGAATGGGGAAATCCAAATGTTAAAAAATATTTTGATTATATGTTATCCTATTCTCCTTATGACAATGTAATAGCTCAAGACTATCCAAACTTATATATTTCAACAGGTTTGCACGATTCGCAGGTACAGTATTGGGAACCAGCAAAATGGGTTGCCAAATTACGCGTTTTGAAAACAAATAATAATCAATTATATTTGGATACCAACATGGATGCAGGACATGGTGGTGCTTCGGGAAGGTTTGAAGCCATTAAAGAAATTGCCAAAGAGTATAGTTTTTTGTTAGATTTAGAAGGAATAAAAAAATAGTTTAAAATATTTTATTAAATTTGCAAAGTTTAGAAGTCCGTAAATTTGACTTCATAATATGCCTTGACTAGTTTATTTATGAAACAAGATATAAAAGCACACGATAATGTTTTAAGTCTAATAGGGAATACTCCTTTAATCAGACTGAACAAAATCACTGAATCTTTACCAGGAAATTTTTACGCTAAGGTTGAAGCTTTCAATCCTGGACATTCCACTAAAGACAGAATTGCATTATATATTATAGAAGAAGCAGAAAGACAAGGAATTCTTTCCCCGGGAGATACTATCATTGAAACTACATCCGGAAATACAGGTTTTAGCTTAGCAATGGTAAGTATCATTAAAGGATACAACTGTATCTTAGCAGTAAGTTCAAAATCTTCAAAAGATAAAATCGACATGTTGCGCAGTTTAGGTGCTAAAGTATATGTTTGTCCGGCTCACGTTTCTGCTGATGATGAACGTTCTTACTACAATGTGGCTAAGCGTTTGCACGAAGAAACAAAAGGTTCTATCTATATCAATCAATATTTCAATCAATTGAATATTGATGCTCATTACAAAACTACAGGTCCAGAAATTTGGGAACAAACAAACGGAAAAATTACACACTTAATTGCGTGTAGCGGAACGGGTGGAACAATCTCAGGCGCAGCCAAATTTTTAAAAGAAAAGAATCCAAATATTAGAATTTTAGGTGTTGATGCTTTTGGTTCAGTACTTAAAAAATACCATGAAACCAAAGAGTTCGATGCTGCCGAAATTTATCCATACCGAATAGAAGGATTGGGAAAAAACCTTATTCCAACTGCTACTGACTTCGATTTGATTGATCATTTCATGAAAGTTACTGACGAAGAAAGTGCACACACTACCAGAGACATTGTCAAAAGAGAAGGATTATTTGTTGGTTATACTTCAGGTGCTGTAATGCAAGCCATCAAACAATACGCAGAAGAAGGAGAATTTACAGAAGAAAGCAATGTTATTGCGATTTTCCCAGACCACGGATCTCGTTATATGAGCAAAGTATTCAGTGATGACTGGATGAACGAACAAGGTTTCTTTGACAGCATAAATGCTGAAGAAGTTCAGAAAGTAGAATTTATTAAATAGATTTGTTAGACTTCATAGAAAGTTAGACTGCTTAGATAATAAAAACCTCCGAGAATTCTCTGAGGTTTTTGTTTTAACGCATGGTTTTATTCACGTCATTGTCATCATATTTTGCCTTAAAGCGGTTTAGATTATCGAGATTGATATTGCCTTTTAGGTCGATTACTTTTTCTTCTAGAAGCAATGCTATTAGGAAATCCCATTTTCGAGTGCGGAAGTTTTTGGATTGGATGCTAACTTTTTGTTGTACAAAAATTAGCTTCTTACCATCATCCTGTTTGATTTCTGTGCCGTTAGTGTCTACCTACAGGTGTACTAATTCTTCTTTAGTGCTTAGTTTTTAAACATACAATTAATTGTTCATGGATTTTTTGGCAAAGCTAAAAGCCGGTGTGTCTCCTGAATAAACAATTGCATCTTTTAGTTTTATTTCCTGAGCTGTTATTTTAGTAGCGAAAAAAACAAGTGTCGTTACATATATTATATATTTCATTGTCATTGATTTTATAAAAACTTAGGAACAAAAAAACGCCAAGCAAAGCCTAACGTTTATCTATATTCTTATATCTGAAAACTGCGACTGAAAACTATTCTTCCATTGTATGATAAACGTTCATCACGTCATCATCTTCTTCAATTTTTTCAATTAGTTTTTCAACATCGGCCATTTCGGTTTCGGTTAGTTTTTTGGTGATTTGAGGAATTCTTTCAAATCCTGAAGAAAGGATTTCAATGCCACGGCTTTCTAATTCTTTTTGAATAGCACCAAAACTTTCGAAAGGTGCGTATATTAAGATGCCGTCTTCGTCAGCAAAAATCTCTTCGGCACCAAAATCGATGAATTCCAATTCTAATTCTTCAATATCAACATTATTATTTGGTATACGGAAATTGCATGTATGGTCAAACATAAATTCTACCGAACCTTGTGTTCCCATTGTACCATTGCATTTGTTAAAATAACTTCTAATGTTTGCAACGGTTCTGTTATTGTTATCGGTAGCGGTTTCAATTAAAAGCGCAATTCCGTGTGGTGCATAGCCTTCGAAAAGCTGTTCTTTGTAGTTGGCGGTATCTTTATCGGTTGCTTTTTTAATCGCGCGTTCTACATTTTCTTTCGGCATGTTAGCCGATTTTGCATTTTGAATAACGGCACGTAAACGTGAGTTGGCTTCCGGATTTGGTCCGCCTTCTTTTACCGCCATTACAATATCTTTTCCTATACGAGTAAACGCTTTGGCCATGGCAGACCAACGTTTCATTTTTCGTCCTTTTCTAAATTCAAAAGCTCTTCCCATTGCTAAAAAATATATTTTATGTTTGTTTTTTTATCGATTGCAAAAGTAACTTATCCTAAGTAATTTCAAAAAAATGAGTTTACTTTTTGTAAAATGGTAGCTTTACCACTTTGGCAGCAACTTTATTATTTCGAATTTGAATGTAAATGTTGCTGTCAATAGCTGAAAATTCAGTTTTTACGTAACCCATTCCGATTCCTTTCCCTAAACTTGGCGCCATTGTTCCCGAAGTTACGATCCCAATGTTATTACCATCAGCATCAACAATTTCATAATCGTGACGCGGAATACCACGTTCAGTTAATTCAAAACCAACCAATTTTTTAGTAACGCCAGCTTCTTTTTGCTTTTTGAGGTTTTCAGAATTGGTAAAGTCTTTAGTGAATTTAGTTATCCAACCCAAACCAGCTTCTATTGGAGAAGTCGAATCATTAATGTCATTGCCATACAAACAGAATCCCATTTCCAAGCGTAACGTATCTCGAGCTGCTAAACCAACAGGTTTGATTCCAAAGGGTTGACCTGCTTCAAAAACTTTATTCCAAACTTGTTCTACATCCGGATTCTTGCAGTAAATTTCAAATCCACCCGAACCGGTATAACCTGTAGCCGAAATAATTACATCTTGGACTCCGGCAAATTCAGCCACTTCAAAATGATAATATTTAATAGCTGATAAATCGATAGAAGTTAAGGATTGCATTGCTTCAACCGCTTTTGAACCTTGAATCGCTAGCAAAGAATAGTCTTCAGATATGTTTTTCATATCTACACCTAAGTCATTATGTGATGATATCCAATTCCAATCTTTGTCAATATTGGAAGCATTTACAACCAATAAATATTGATTTTCCTTCATTCGGTAAACGATTAAATCGTCTACAATTCCACCATCGTTATTTGGCAAACAAGAATATTGTGCACGTCCAATTTCCAAAACAGAAGCATCATTAGAAGTCACTTTTTGAATTAAGGATAAAGCATTTTCGCCACTAAGCAGAAATTCACCCATGTGTGACACATCAAAAACACCAACGCCATTTCTAACCGTTTCATGTTCGACATTCACTCCTTCATATTGTACAGGCATATTGTAACCTGCAAAAGGAACCATTTTAGCTCCTAAACTTTCGTGTACGTGCGTTAATGCTGTATTTTTCATTTTAGTTTTATGTTGTATTAATTTATTTTCTGACGAAAGGCGGTAATAATTTACTCAAAACTTCTCCAAAACCAATGCGCACAGAACTATTTTTACAATAGCCTTTCATAATTACAGTATCGTTATCATTGATAAATTTACGTTCAGAGCCATCCTTCATTTTGATTGGGTTTTTTCCTCCCCAGGTTAATTCAAGCATCGAACCATAGCTGTCCGGAGTTGGACCTGAAATAGTCCCGGAACCCATCATGTCTCCTGAATTTATACGGCAACCGTTAGATGTATGATGCGCCAATTGTTGCGACATCGACCAATACATATATTTAAAATTAGATTTTGAAACCAATGTTGGTTCTACATCTTCGGGTTCGATAAAGACTTCCAAATTAATATCAAAGGCATTTTTTCCTTTTTGTTGTAAATAGGGAAGAGGTGTTGGCTCTTGTATTGGTCCTCTACAACGGAAAGGTTCTAAAGCATCCATAGTCACAATCCATGGAGAAATAGATGAAGCAAAGTTTTTTGCTAAGAAAGGACCAAGTGGAACATATTCCCATTTTTGAATATCTCTTGCACTCCAATCATTTAATAAAACCATTCCGAAAATATAATCTTCGGCTTCATTAATCGGTATATTTTCCCCCATTATGTTAGCATCTGTAGTAATGAATGCAGTTTCTAATTCAAAATCAATGGAACGTGATGGGCCAAATACAGGAGTGTTTTCTCCATTAGGTAAAGTTTGTCCCATTGGTCGATGAACCGGAATTCCTGACGGAACTATAGTTGAGCTTCTTCCGTGATATCCAACCGGAATGTGAAGCCAGTTTGGTAAAAGCGCATTTTCAGGATCTCGGAACATTTTACCAACGTTGGTAGCATGTTCTTTACTGGAATAGAAGTCAGTGTAATCACCAATTAAAACCGGAAGTTGCATTTCTACATCTTCCATTTTGAAGATTACGATATCTCTGTGCTCTTGATTATCTCTTAGTTTAGGATTGTTACTGTCGAAAATGTCTCCAATTCGGTTACGAACTAAGCGCCAAGTCTTTTTCCCATCCGAAATAAAATCGTTCAAGGTATCTTGCATGAACATGTCATCAGTCAAATCAATTCCTTCAAAATAATTTAATTGTTGCAAAGCTCCCAAATCGATAGCATAATCGCCAATTCGAGTTCCGATTGTAATGACATCTTCCTTGGTTAAAAAAACACCAAATGGAATATTTTGAATTGGGAAGTCACTGTTTTTAGGAACTTCAATCCATGATTTTCTAATAGGATTATTAGTATTGTGAGGCATATCCATGTTGAATTATTTGTTGAAAAATTGAGTAATCAAATATATCATTTACTATTAATTTACCAAACCATTTTTGTAATTTTGAACACAATTAATCGAAATAATTTCAAATGCAACGCGACAAACAAATTTTTGACCTTATTCTTGAGGAACAAGAAAGACAAATTCACGGAATTGAACTAATTGCATCAGAGAACTTTGTAAGCGACCAAGTAATGGAAGCAGCGGGTTCTGTGCTTACAAATAAATACGCCGAAGGATATCCTGGAAAAAGATATTATGGAGGTTGTGAAGTAGTAGATGTAATTGAGCAAATTGCCATTGATAGAGCGGCAGCACTTTTTGGTGCCGAATATGTGAATGTGCAACCTCATTCCGGTTCTCAAGCCAACACTGCAGTTTTTGCCGCTTGTTTAAAACCGGGAGATAAAATATTAGGATTTGATTTGTCGCATGGAGGTCACTTGACACACGGTTCACCTGTTAATTTTTCAGGAAAATTATATACACCATCATTTTATGGTGTCGAAAAAGAAACCGGAGTTTTGAACTATGATACCATCCAAGAAATTGCAACCAAAGAGCAACCTAAGATGATTATTGCTGGTGCATCTGCTTATTCTCGTGATATGGATTTTAAACGTTTCCGAGAAATTGCAGACAGCGTTGGAGCACTTTTGTTAGCAGATATTTCGCATCCTTCGGGTTTGATTGCTAAAGGTTTGATGAACGACCCTATTCCACATTGTCATATTGTAACAACAACAACACATAAAACTTTACGTGGGCCGAGAGGTGGAATTATCATGATGGGGAAAGATTTTGAAAACCCATGGGGATTGACTACTCCAAAAGGCGAAATCAGGATGATGTCTCATATTTTAGATATGGCTGTTTTTCCCGGAAATCAAGGCGGTCCGTTAGAACATATCATAGCGGCGAAAGCAGTTGCTTTTGGAGAAGCATTATCGGATGAGTTTTTTACGTATCAAATGCAAGTACAAAAAAATGCCAAAGCAATGGCAGCTGCATTCGTTAGTAGAGGTTACCATTTAATTTCAGGAGGAACAGACAATCACATGATGTTGATTGATTTGCGCAATAAAGGAATTTCAGGTAAAGACGCCGAAATTGCTTTAGGTAAAGCCGAAATTACTGTAAATAAAAATATGGTTCCATTTGATGATAAATCACCTTTTGTAACTTCTGGAATACGTGTGGGAACTCCTGCAATTACAACTCGCGGCTTAGTAGAAAACGACATGGAAACAATTGTAGATTTAATCGACAGAGTACTTTCCAATGCTACTAATGATGAATTGTTAGAAGAAATTGCAGATGAAGTAAACGAAATGATGAGCGAAAGAGCCATTTTTGTTTACTAAATAATAAGTCAAAAGTTTTAATGTCATAAAGTCGAAAGTCTTCAAGAAGTAATAATTTTTCTTTGGATTTTCGGCTTTATGTCTTTTGACTTTCAAATTTTAAGACTAAATACATGGGAGTACTACGATTAGAATTACCAACCGACCCAAGATGGGTAAATATTGTTGAGAAAAACATAGAAGAAATTCTAACAGATCATGCTTGGTGCGAACAAAAAGCAGCTACGAATGCGATAACCATTATTACCAATAATTCAGAGCACGAAGATTTGGTTACTGATTTATTGGCTTTGGCCAAAGAAGAATTAGATCATTTTGAACAGGTGCACGACATCATAAAAAAACGCGGATTAAAACTTGGGCGTGAGCGCAAAGATGATTATGTAAATGAATTGGCACAATACATGAAAAGAAGCAACAATGGAAGCCGCGTTTCCGGATTAGTTGAGCGCTTACTTTTCTCGGCTATGATTGAAGCCAGAAGTTGTGAGCGTTTTAAAGTGCTTTCCGAAAATATTAAGGATGAAGAATTATCAAAATTCTATAGAGAGTTGATGGAAAGCGAAGCCGGGCATTATACTACTTTTATTACCTATGCCCGAAAATATGGAACTGGTATCGATGTTGAAAAACGTTGGCGCGAATGGATCGCTTTTGAAGCGCAAGTCATTGCTAATTACGGAAATAAAGAAACCATTCACGGTTAAAATCTGTTGATAAATTACTAATTACTTAATAACTAAATTATATTTTTCCAAAAGTCCTTTCAATCCATCCGTTGAGAAAACGGCTTTCTTTAGCTTGTTTTTTTCAGGGTCGATAGTATAATCAAAACTGGTGTAAAAATCAGTTTTATTAGCAATAGTATCAATAAAAACAGCTCTTCTTAGATTGCAATTATCAAACAGCGCTTCGGTTAAATCACTAGCCATAAAATCTACCGAAATCATACTACAATTGATAAACTGCATTTTCTTCAATTTCAAAGCATAGAATTTGGCATAATCTAATAGGCAATCTTTGAAGTTAAACTCATAAATTACTTGATCGGTCATCGCGAAATTAACTCCAGTAAAATCACATTTAGTAAACTGAACTCCACGTAATGATACATAGTTTATTTTGGTATCCTTAAAATTACAATCAAAGAAATTGCAATCAATAAAAGTTACTGTCTGAAAGGTACAATCGGTAAAATCACAGTGGTGAAAACTGCAGTTTTCGTATTCTTTGTATTTGATATCGGCTTCTAGGAAGAAGATGTCTTCAAATTTTTCGTCAAGTATATAATCAGAGGACATAAGCGTTTTTAAAGTTTGTAAAACTAAATAATTTATTTGGTTAGCGATCTAGTAATAGAAAGACTTTAAGTTATTTTTTAATAAACATTAAACTTACCTATAGATAAATTAGACTTTAACTAAAAATTAATAGTCGTTCTATACCCATTATAAAGTTTATATAGTATTTTTATAAATTATGGAAAAGAACATGCAAAAAGGATTTTTATTCAAAAAATACGAGGCTCCATTTCAATCCCCTTTTGATAAATTATTTGAAATTTTCAAAGAATTAATCACCCATACTTCAGGTGATTTTGAGGAAGCTATTGATTGGCTGCGACAATTAGACGTAGAATACAAGCTCACAGATTCTAGTTATAGTATTGACGACTTTATTGAAGATTTAAAGAAAAAAGGATACATCCGAGACGAATTGAAAGAAGATGGAACTTCTGGAACTGGAATAACAGCAAAAACAGAACGTGCTATTAGGCAACAAGCTTTAGACCAAATATTTGGCAATCTAAAACGCTCAGGAAATGGTAATCATAAAACTAAATACTCGGGAAGTGGAGATGAGCAAACAGGGGATTTTAGAGAATATCATTTTGGAGATAGTTTGGAAAGTATTTCTTTAACTGAAAGTTTTAAAAATGCTCAAATCAATAATGGTTCAGAAGAATTTAGATTGACTGAAAGTGATTTGGTAGTGGAAGAATCGAAATTCAAAGCACAAATGAGTACCGTTTTGATGATTGACATCAGCCACAGCATGATTTTATATGGTGAAGATAGAATTACACCGGCCAAAAAAGTAGCTATGGCTTTAGCAGAATTAATCACTACCCGTTATCCAAAAGATACGATTGATATTTTGGTTTTTGGAAACGATGCTTGGCCAATTGCCATTAAAGATTTACCTTATTTAAAAGTTGGCCCTTATCATACCAATACCGTTGCCGGACTGCAATTGGCAATGGACATGTTGCGCCGAAAACGAAACACAAACAAACAAATTTTCATGATTACCGATGGGAAACCAAGTTGTGTTCGCGAAAAAAATGGAGAATATTACATGAATAGTAACGGTCTCGATGAATACATAGTTCAACAATGCTACAATCAAGCGGCTCAAGCCCGAAAATTACATATTCCCATTACGACGTTCATGATTGCCAATGATCCGTATTTGCAAAAATTCGTAAATCGTTTTACGGAAGCAAATCAAGGAAAAGCATTTTATACTGGATTAAAAGGATTAGGCGAAATGATTTTTGAAGATTATGAGACTAATAGAAAGAAGAAAATTAAATAAGAGAATAGAGAAAAGAAGCAAGATAAAATAAACACATAGCGAACTTTGCGTTAAACTTAGCGCTCTTTGCGGTTAAATAAAAAAAATGAAAATAGAAAACATAACAACATTAGCAGAATTAAAAAAGTCAGGATACGTTTCAAGAAGTATCAAAGACGAGTTGAGAGATAATCTTAGAGCGAAAATAAAATCAGGACTGCCAACGTTTGAAGGTGTTCACGGATTTGAGAATACGGTTGTGCCCGAATTAGAACGTGCTATTTTATCAAGACATAATATTAATTTATTGGGACTTCGTGGGCAAGCTAAAACACGATTGGCGAGAAAGATGATCGAATTGTTAGATGAATACATTCCAGTAGTCGAAGGTTCCGAGATTAATGACGATCCTTTAAATCCTATTTCTCGATTTGCTAAAGATTTGATTGCAGAAAAAGGAGATGCTACTCCAATTTCTTGGTTGCATAGAAGCGAACGTTTTTCAGAAAAACTAGCCACTCCCGATGTTACTGTTGCCGACTTAATTGGTGATGTTGACCCAATTAAAGCGGCTAACTTAAAATTGTCTTATGCCGATGACCGAGTGATTCATTTCGGAATGATACCAAGAGCAAATCGGTGCATATTTGTGATTAATGAGTTACCCGATTTGCAAGCCCGAATTCAAGTCGCTTTATTCAATATTTTGCAGGAAGGCGATATTCAAATTCGGGGTTTTAAGTTGCGAATGCCATTGGATATGCAATTTGTATTTACTGCAAATCCAGAAGATTACACCAATCGCGGAAGTATTGTAACTCCTTTAAAAGACAGAATTGGCTCCCAAATCTTAACACATTATCCGGAAAATATTGCTGTGGCTAGAACCATTACGCATCAAGAAGCCAAATTAGATAAACAGCAATCAGAAACAGTTTATGTGCCATCACTAGCCAAAGATTTATTAGAACAAATTGCCTTTGAAGCACGTGAAAGCGAATATATAGACAACAAAAGCGGCGTTAGCGCCAGAATGACGATTACGGCTTATGAGAATTTATTAAGTACCGCCGAACGACGTGCTTTAAAAGCAGGACACGTTACAACCTCGGTAAGATTATCCGATTTTATGGGTATTATTCCAGCCATTACCGGAAAGGTAGAATTGGTCTATGAAGGGGAACAAGAAGGGGCGGCAGTTGTTGCACAGCATTTAATTGGAGATGCTATTCATACATTCTTTCCGGCTTATTTTCCGAAGATTGAAAAGTTAGAAAAGGATATTGATGCCAGTCCTTATGCTAAGATACTAGAATGGTTTTTTACAGAAACCGGTTTCGAATTATTAGACGATACCTCAGATGATGATTATAAAAAGAAATTAGATGCTGTAATTCCACTAGAAGACTTAATACAAAAATACCAACCTCAAATTCCTATCGAAGATAAGTACTTTTTAAAAGAGTTTGTCCTTTGGGGTTTGGTAGAGTACGACAAACTAAGTAAAGATAGAGTAGGAGTGGGTTATCAGTTTAAGGATTTGTATAGTAGTTATATTAATAAATTATAATCGGTTGGTATTGTCTTTTAATACCTTCGTAAACAAAAATGCTCTGAGTAAAATCAGAGCTTTTTATTTTATTAAAACTAAGTGGATTTTGCTTCGTAACATCCAGCGAAGCTATGCTTTTCGAAACTGGATTCACTTCGTGCATCCACCAAAGTTACGCTCTACAATAAACTGGATTTTGCTTCGCAACATCCACCAAAGCTCCGCTTTGATAATACTAAAAACGAAAAAAAACACTCAAGCGAGCTTGGTGTTTTTTTCTTATTTTAGTATTCATTCGTGACCTCGACTGGATTCAAACCAGTAACCTTCTGAGCCGTAATCAGATGCGCTATTCAGTTGCGCCACGAGGCCTTTTTTGTGGGTGCAAATATAGCTAATACAATCAAATTCACAAATGATTACTTAAATTTATTTTGAATCATCCAATGCTCTTGTCGTGACATAATAGCGCCAACCAATGATTGTCATTTGCCATTTTTTGGCTTTACTTAAATCTAATTGTTGCTTGGTAAAACTAGGCAACAGGAGTTTGTTGATTTTGGCTAAGAGTAAATACATCATCATTTTATTTGGTACAAAAATATAAAAAACCGTCGTGACGGTTTGATTATATTAGACTTTTTGAGTTTTTAAAGTTGATTTGGTCTTTTGTAACTCTTCCTTGGCTTTTTTGAGTTCTTCTTTGGCTTTCTCGAGTTCTTCTTTAGATTCTTGTAACAACTTTTCGTTTTGCTCAGGTTGACTGTTACCTTGTTGTTTTTGCATCAATTGATTAAGTTGTTCTTGCATCTTTTTCATTTGCTCCGCTAGATTGCCTTGGTCATTAAAATTGAAACGAGGAAAGGCATCACCATCAGAAGGTTCTACTGAATTGTTTTTCTGAATTTCATCTAGTTCTTCTTTAGTATAATCATCGCCACCTTCAACTACTTCACCATCTTCAATAATTAAAGGATTTTTGCCATCTTTTTGAATAAACATTCTTGATTTGGCTGAAGAATTATCATCGCTAAAACTATAGCTATAGGACTTAGAATTTTCATCATTACTTCCTAGACTAAAATCAAACAATTGCATTGGATTTTGACCGTTTGAAAAACCACTAAACCCATTGGCACTCGATAAAAAGTCATTGCTTTTTGGTTCGCCAAATCCAACATTTTCTCCTTGTTTAAAAAATTTGATGGTATTGATTGGTTTTTGGTTGTCCATTTCAAGCGCACCTTTGTTGCCTTTTCTATCGGTATAGGTTACTTTTATAGCAGTTATTTGACCTTTGCTATTTCGTTTCACATTTTCATAGTCAATAGTAACGCCATATTCTCCTAAAGCTTTGATATCGTCTTTCATTTCTTGCTCTGGTGTGTTAGCGTTCCAAGTCATCACGATATCGCCTTTATCATCATTTTGTTTTATAATAAATGGTTTTTTGTCTTGTGAAAAACCATTAGCTATAGCGATAATAAAGGCTAACAACACTAAGTTAAATTTTGTTTTCATAAGAATATAAGTTTTTATTTTTAAGTGAAACAAACATATAAAAAGATGTTTTTTAGTAAAAATAATTTAAAATTTCTTTAACTAATTTGATAAGTAACATTAAAGTAACTTGGAAGATTTACTTTAGGCTTTATGTTCTCTCTCAATAAGACGAAATACATGAAAACCGGCTAAAGTGGCCAGTAGTCCCAAAGTTCCCATAACAAACCAGTTCATTTGATAGCCAAAATTGTCAATAATTTCCATTCCAATTTTGGAACTAAATATATGTGCTAAGCTAAAACTCATGGTGTAAATAGCCATATATCTGCCTTCGTGGCCTTTTGGTGCTCGACTTAAGGCTACCGAATTCGAAAAAGGAAAAGCAAACATTTCACCAAATGTCATAAACATCATCATAATGATTAATATTCCGGCCCAAGTATTAATAAGCATCAGAAATAAACTGACAGCCATAAAGAAACAACCTAATGCTACTACTTTAACTTTGTTTATATTATTACGTTCTACATAGCTTACGAGCGGCATTTCCATGAAGAAAATGATTAAACCATTCAATGTTAAAAGTAAGCCCGTTTTAAATTCAGTCAAATTAAATTGCTCTTTGTGGTATAAAGGAATTGTGGTGAATATTTGGAAAAACAAGACGCCCGAAACCATACAACTAAAGAGAAATATCCAGAACGGCTTGTCTTTAAATACGGAATGTGTCAATATTTCACCTGGATGAGTTTTATCGCGATATGCAGTTTTTTTCTTTTCTTTTACCTTAATCCAAAAAAATAAAATGGCAATAATACAAGTACCCCCATCTATCCAAAACAATCCATTGTAGCCAATAGTCATAATAATTAATCCCCCCAAAGCTGGTCCAGCAGCAAAGCCAAGATTGATGGCTAGTCGGACTAAAGTTAGTGCACGTGTTCTGTTTTCGGGTTTGGCATAAGCACCAATAGACACAAACATGGCCGGGCGAAACATATCGGCAATAATCATTAGTACAAACATACCTATGCAAAGCCCGACAAAACTAGTAATGAATTGAATGCAAAAAAGTAAAATTCCTGTTGTAAACAAACTAAAAATCATGATTTTATAAAAACCAATTTTATCTGAGAGTTTGCCGTCAAGCCATGATCCAATTATAGAACCACTTCCAAAAAAAACCATAATCCACCCCACTTGACTATAACTAAAATGTAAATCTTCCTTTAAATATTTTGATAAAAAAGGCAACACCATTGTCCCAGCACGATTGATGAAAGTGATGAAGGTTAGTATCCAAATCTCTCTTGTAAATCCTCTGAAGTTATTAATGTAGCGTTGAAAAGCAGTTTTAAGCATAAACTAATTATAGGTTTGTAAATTTACAAAGTTCATATCGACTTATGACTTTTGGTTTTAAGACTTTTACACTACTTTTACACATGCAGTTTTTTAATTTACATACACACAAATTCACAAACAATCCTGCCATTTTTGAATTGGTTAATCAATATCCTTGGGAATTTGACTCTTGTATTCCGAACTTTTCTATTGGTATTCATCCCTGGTATATCAATAAGGAGCGATTGGAAAGTGATTTAAAAACCATAGAAGATAAGTTGCAATTAGAAGAATGTTTGGCACTAGGTGAATGTGGATTGGACAAACGTATTGAAGTTCCAATGACTTTCCAAATTGATGTTTTTGAAAAGCAAATAGCTTTAGCGGAGAAATATCAAAAACCACTTATACTACATTTGGTGGGAGCGATTGATGAACTAATAGAAATCAAAAACCGATTGAATATTTCGGTGCCTATAATAATTCATGGGTTTTCTAAAAACAAACAAGTAGCAAAACAATTGATTGCAAATGGGTTTTATTTGTCTTTTGGAAAATACTTACTTCGAAACTCTGAATTAAAAGAAGTCTTTCAATCGATACCAAACGACAAATTCTTCCTTGAAACCGATGCTATGGAAGAAACTTTGGAAGAAGTTTATGATTTGGCTGTATTATCTAAAGGTTTTACTTTAGCAGAGATGCAAGCTTTGGTAAGAAGCAATTGGGAGAAAGTTTTTAGACTAAAAACCGATTGAATTCATTCCTTAATTTTGCTTATTTTTGCCACTTCTTAAACGATATTTCAAAATGGCAAAATGGCAAGAAAGAGCAGCACTTTTATTTAAAACTGAAGGTTTAAATAATTTAAAAAATGCTAAAGTATTGGTTGTTGGACTCGGTGGAGTTGGTTCCTTTGCAGCAGAGTTTTTGGCTCGTGCCGGTGTGGGTAACTTAACAATCGTTGACGGTGATGTCGTAGATATTACTAACATCAACCGACAATTACCTGCGTTACATTCTACAGTTGGCTTGCCAAAAGTACATGTTGTTGGCGACCGATTAATGGATATCAATCCAGAACTAAACTTGATAAGAGTAGAAGAATTCCTTTCTCCTGAACGCTCATTAGAAATTGTTACTCCCGATTTTGATTATGTATTAGATTGTATTGATAGTGTTACGCCAAAACTAAACCTGATTGCTGCTTGCAAAAGAAAAAGAGTAAAGGTAATTTCGAGCATGGGAGCGGGAGGAAAGATGGATGCTTCGAAAGTAAAGGTTGCCAATATAAAAAATACGGCGCATTGTCATTTGGCGAAGACCATAAGAAAGCGATTGAAAAAAATCCATATAGACAAATTGAAAGTAGTGTATTCTTCAGAAATACAAGATTCCAGTAGTTTGAAAATGACCGATGGTACTAATTACAAAAGATCTTTTTACGGTACCAACAGTTATATGCCTTGTCTTTTTGGTTTGTATGCGGCAGAGACGGTGATTCGGTATTTATTGAAGAAAGAGAATAGTTTGCAGTCGCAGATTTCAGACAATTCGTAATTTCTAATTCGTAATTTAACCAAATGATTAAAACCGTAATCTTCGACATGGATGGTGTTATTGTTGACACAGAACCTGTTCATAACTATGCCTATAATCAGCATTTTAAACTTCTCAATATCGAAGTTAATGCTGAAATGTATGCTTCGTTTACAGGTAATTCGACTAAGAATATTTTTGAGCGATTGAAGATTCAATTTAATTTGGCTGAAGAAGTAAATGCTTTAGTTGAAACTAAACGTAACCTGTTCAACGATGCATTTGATAGCAAAAAAGATTTGTATTTGTTGGATGGTGTGGAGGATTTAATCAAAGATTTATATGATAACGGAATGCAGTTGGTCTTAGCTTCTTCTTCTGCAACGGTAACTATTAATAGGGTTTTCAATCGTTTTGGATTGCATAAGTACTTTACGCACATAGTTTCGGGTGAGGATTTTCCAAAGTCTAAACCGCATCCTGCTATTTTTCTTAGAGCTGCTGAATTAGCCAATACACCCGTTGAAAACTGTATTGT
The DNA here is from genome assembly GCA_947456955.1 of Flavobacteriaceae bacterium. Classification (GTDB taxonomy): domain Bacteria; phylum Bacteroidota; class Bacteroidia; order Flavobacteriales; family Flavobacteriaceae; genus Flavobacterium. The sequence continues at coordinate 91,268 of CANGTQ010000001.1, forward strand.
GATAGAAGACAGCACAAACGGAATAATGGCGGCTAAAGCCGCTGGAATATATTGTATAGGTTATGACAGTTTTCATTCTAAATTACAAGACTATTCACTTGCAGATGTTGTCATAACAGATTTTAAGGAGTTAAGTTATGGAAAGATAAAAAATCTAAATTAGCCCACAGCTGCTTTGTAAACTCTCAAGCATTTTTCTCTTGCTTCTTTATGATCTACAATTGGATTTGGATATTCCAAAGAATTCAACTCGGGTATCCATTTTTTGATGTAGGCTAAGTCTTTATCAAATTTCTTGATTTGTTCTGTTGGGTTGAATATTCTAAAATAAGGTGCCGCATCAACGCCACTTCCTGCTGCCCATTGCCAATTGCCCACATTGCTCGATTGTTCGTAATCTAAAAGTTTGGTAGCAAAATACGTTTCTCCCCAACGCCAGTCAATAAGCAAATGCTTACATAGAAAACTGGCCACTATCATTCGCACCCGATTATGCATATGTCCCGTAGCATTAAGTTCACGCATCCCGGCATCTACAAAAGGATAGCCTGTTTTACCTTCGCACCATTTTTGGAATAATACTTCATTGTTTTCCCATTTGATTTCATCATATTTTGGTCGGAAACTTGAATTTATTGTGTGTGGAAAATGCCAAAGGATTTGCATAAAAAACTCACGCCAAATCAATTCTTTTAAAAAGGTCTCATTTTTACTTTGAATTGCTTTAGCAACCATCTTCCGAATGGAAACAGCACCAAATCTGAGATAAATTCCGAGATACGAGGTTTTATTTATCGCCGGAAAATTACGAGTCGCTTCGTAATTGTCGATTAAAGCATTAGAAATATCGTAATGTGTAACCTTGATTTTTGAGCTTTCAAAACCAATATCACTTAAACTTAAAAACGAATAGGAGTGAAGTGTAATTTTATTTAGTAAGTCTTCTGATTTATAATGGATTAATTTGGTTTTCCTAAAGTTAACTTTCCATTTGTTTGAGAAAGGCGTATAGACTACATAAGGCGTTCCGTCATCTTTAACCACGTCGCTTTTTTCAAAAATAACTTGGTCTTTACTGGTTTTGAATTCGATATTCTTTTCCTTGAAAAACAAGTTTAATTCTAAATCGCGTTTACGTGCATACGGTTCGTAATCGTGATTGGTATAAACTGTTTTAACTTTGTTTTCGTCAATCAGTTTGGTAAAGACTTCAAAAGGAGTTCCGTGAAATACTGCTAACGATTTTCCGATAGCCTGGAGTTGGGTTTGTATTTTTTCTAACTGTTGATAAATAAAGGTAACACGTGCATCGTCTTTGGGTAATTGTGAAAGAATAGTTTCATCGAAAATAAATATAGGCAACACATCTTCATCACTATTTAAAGCGTGAAAGAGACTAACATTATCTTCTAAACGTAAATCGCGTCGAAACCAGAATATATTCATTTCCTTTATGAATTTACTAAAAGTGTTGACATGCCACCGTCTACATGAAAAATTTGCCCTGAAATCCAAGAGCTCTTTTCATTTAATAAAAAACTCGCCATTTGTGCTATATCTCCTGTAGTTCCAACTCTTTTTAAAGGATGGCGTTGCGCTGATTTTTCTCTTTTCTCGTCATTACTTAAAAATTTCTCAGCCAATGGTGTGTCGGTTAAAGATGGCGCGATTACGTTTACTCTAATTTTTGGTGCATATTCTGCAGCCAAAGCTTTGGCAAATCCTTCAATAGCTCCTTTTGAAGCAGAAACACTAGTGTGAAACGGCATTCCCATTTTAACAGCAACCGAACTAAATAAAACAATACTTGCTTGTTCAGAAGCTGTCAGTTGTGGTAATAGGTTCTGAATAACTTTTACCATTGAAAAGAAATTAATATGCATATCACTTTCAAATGTTTCTAGTTTTAAACCACGAAAAGGACGTAAATTAATACTTCCCGGACAATATATCAAACCATCAATAACTGCCGGTAGAATTGAAGTGTCTAATGTATCTGTAGTTGCATCAAAAGGAATATGAGTAATGTCTAAATCGGATAAATTTTCATTTGTTCGAGAAGCAATAAAAACATTGTTTTCCGTTTGTAATTCTTTTGCTAATTCCAGTCCGATTCCATAAGAGCCGCCTATTATCAAAATATTTTTCATTTTACTGTTCTTTAAATTCTCCAAAAAGTTCAATTAGTTTTGCTCTGCGATAGTCAAATATTTCTTTAAGTTTTGGTTTTACCAAAAAGGGGTGCACCATTTGACCCAAAATCCCCATAGGTACTTTATAATCAACTATGTCTTCCATTTCAACACCGCCCGGAATTTCTTTTAGAAAATGTTTGTGATGCCAAAGTGCATAAGGTCCGAAACGCTGCTCATCAACAAAATATTTTTTATCTACGACATGTGTTATTTCTGTTACCCATTTCATTGGAATTCCCAAAACAGGTGTAACTATGTATTGTATTATTTGTCCGGCAAACATCTCTTTTTCATCTCCCGAAAGGGTTTTAAAACCCATATAATCAGGAGTAATGATTTTCAAGTTCTTCGGACTAGAAAGGAATTCCCATGCTGTTTCTATGCTAATAGGTAAATTCTGTTTAGTATGTAAAGTGTAAATCTTCATTATATTTTTATGTAAAAGTACTATGTTTTGTTTATATATTTGCAAAAAAAATTAAACAAATTATATTTAAGTTATTATTAACACGAGTGAATTCATACTATTTATAAATTTGGAAAACTTCTAAAACAATCAACACATGAAAAGAATTATTTTCGTTTTGGCAACTATAATTGCTAGTTATGTCCTTAATGCTCAAGTAAAAACTCCTCAAACAAGTCCACATTCTTCATTAACACAAGTTGTTGGTCTTACTGAGGTAACAGTAGATTATAACCGTCCAAGTGCCAAAGGGAGAATTATTTTTGGTGATTTAGTTCCTTTTGGTGAATTATGGAGAACAGGTGCTAATGCTAATTCTACGGTTTCTTTTAGTGAAGATGTTATCATCAATGGTGCTACTGTTAAGAAAGGAAAATACGCTTTGTTTACTACTCCTAAAGCAGACATGTGGGAAGTAGTTTTTTATACAGATACTGATAATTGGGGAACACCTGATGTTTGGGACGCTAATAAAGTAGCTGTTTTGGTTAACGTTAATCCTGTTGCTTTAAATAATGCTGTAGAGTCGCTTACAATTTCGATTGGTAACTTAACTAATGATAGTGCAACTATAGATATTGCTTGGGAAAAAACCATGGCTTCAGTTAAGTTTGAAGTTCCAACTAAAAAAGCTGCTATGGCAAGTATTGAGAAGACGTTAGCCGGTCCAACTGCTGGTGATTATTACTCATCCGGAGTTTATTTATTTCAATCTAATGTAGATTTAAATAAGGCATTGGAATATGTTAACAAAGCAATTTCAATGGTAAAACCTGGTGATGATGTACCTTTTTGGCAATTACGTCAAAAGTCACTTATTCAGGCCAAACTAGGCGATAAATCCGGAGCTATTGCTACCGCAAAATTATCTGTAGCCGGTGCAGAAAAAGCTAAAAACAATGACTATGTTAAAATGAATAACGATAGTATAAAAGAATGGAGTAAAAAATAAATTACGACACGATCCGAAGGCGACTGTATGCAGCTCAGCGGAATAAATTACGAATTACGAATATCCAAATTATACACCTTATGATTTGGATATTTTTTTTGATTAAAATTGATCTGCATTACTGTGCAATAACTTTTTGTTTCCCTTTATGACAAATTGAGAAAGTATAGATAAAATGACCGTTAGAGAAGCACCAATAAAATTCAACCATAAATAGCCTAACTTTTCCTGACCTGTAGGATAGATATGTATGGTATAGTAGTAAATGAAAAATATAGTTATTTGACTAATCACCGCGCTATAGAAAATGGCATTTGCTTTTACAAATTTGATATAAAAACCCACTAAAAATACGCCCAAAACAGTTCCGTAGAAAATGGAACCTACAATATTGACCAACTGAATTAGGTTTTCAAACAAGGTGCCTACGCAGGCAAAGGCAATAGCGATTACTCCCCAAAGCAACGTGAAATATTTAGTAGCATTCACAAAATGTTTTTCCGATTTTTCTTTTTTGATATTTCGCTTATAGATATCTATAGCAGTGGTGGAAGCCAGTGCTGTTAGCCCGGAAGCAGATGAAGACATTGCAGCAGAAAAAATAACTGCCAATAGAAGTCCGATTAAGCCCGAAGGTAAATAGTGTAAAATGAAATAAATAAAAACATAATCTTTATCATTAGTTTCCGCTTTCTTATCTACTTTACTAATGATTACTTTGGCTTCGTCATGCAAATCTTTTTCTTTTCCTGAAAGTGAGATTAGTTTTTTTCTCAAAATCGGATTGTCGTAGTTCTGATTTAAATGGTCGATATATAATAGGTTGAACTCTTTCTTTTCTTCTGATAATTGCGCCAATTGTTTTTCAAGCGAATGATATTCGCCTGCATATTTAGATTTTTCAATAGCTATTTTATTTACTGGATTGAAATTAAGTGGCACCGGATTGAATTGAAAAAATACAAATACCATTACTCCAGTCAATAAAATAAAGAATTGCATTGGCACTTTAAGGAAGCCATTCATGATTAACCCCATTTGACTTTCTCTGTCTGATTTTCCGGATAAATAGCGTCCTACTTGAGATTGATCGGTACCAAAATAGGAAAGCATCAGGAAAAAGCCACCTGTTATTCCGCTCCAAAAAGTATATCTGTTTTCAGGATCGAAAGAGAAGTCCAGGATATTCATTTTGTCGTTAGCACCCGCAATATGCATTGCATTGGAGAACGTCATGTCATTTGGCAACAAATGCAATATCAAGAAGAAGGTAATAAACATGCCTAACATGATTATAAACATCTGTTGTTTTTGGGTAACATTAACGGCTTTGGTTCCACCGGCAAAAGTGTAAATGATAACCAAAATTCCAATGATAATATTGAGCATGGTTAAATTCCATCCCAAAATAGAAGACAGTATAATGGATGGTGCATAAATAGTCAAACCGGTACCCAAACCTCTTTGAATAAGAAATAAAATGGCAGTGAACGAACGTGTTTTTAAATCAAATCGTTGCTCGAGATATTCATAAGCGGTAAATACTTTTAGTTTGTGATAAATCGGAATAAAAGTCATTGAGATGACCACCATTGCTATGGGTAAACCAAAATAGAATTGCACAAATCCCATTCCGTCATGATAGGCTTGACCCGGTGTTGAAAGAAAGGTTATCGCGCTGGCTTGCGTTGCCATAACAGAAAGACCAACTGTCCACCAAGGCGTTTCCTTGTTGCCCAAAATGTAGTCTTCCACATTTTTGCTCCCTTTGGTTTTATACACACCATAGAAAACAATAAATAAAAGTGTTACAGATAAAACAATCCAGTCGAGTTGTTGCATGGCTTAAAAGAATAGTTGCATTAATATAAAGAAGATAATAATATATATAGCATTAACTAATAAAACCCAAGTGTAGCTGTTTTTCCAAGCCGTTGTTTTTTTGTTTTCCATATTATTTACCTATTGCGATAATGTTTGCCAATAATCTGAAAGCGCCCGAGACACCTTCTGGTAATTCTCTGAAGAAGCTCAAGCCTGTATATATATAATTACCTTTGCCATATTTAGCAATTAACAACGCTCCATTTTTTGGTTTTTCTCCATTGTCGTTGGATGAAAGAATAGGAATGAAGGCAACATCCCATTCGTTTGGATAATATAATCCTTGCTCTTGACTCCAATTTTTGAAATCTTCAGCAGTGATTTTATTAGGATAATTCAATACAGGATGTTTCGGATTCAAAAAACGGACTTCAGCATTTTCTTCGGTAACCCTGTCACGCGAAATTTTTAACGGAAAAGGGGCTATATCTTTAGTAACCAAATCGTCTGTGGTATTGTATTGCACAATCATCGTTTTGCCGTTTTTAACAAAATCAAATAATATGTTTTGTTTAAATGCTAATGCGTTTACTACGTTATAGGCACGAATTCCGGTCATAACAACATCATAGTTTTCAAGTTTTTCAGTAGTAATTTCATCCGGTTTTAGTATGTCAACTTCATAGCCCATTTGTATTAAGCTTTTTGGAACTTCATCTCCGGCACCCATGATATAGGCAATCTTTTCATTTTTGGTTTTAATTTCCAAACGGATTGCTTTGGCTTCAGCAGGTTTTAGCACCATTTGTTTATAAATGTGCAGATAGTTGATATCGATTTTATTTAAATCATAAGCCAATCCGTCAATAGTTACTATACTTTTGATACTAATTTCACCAACTTCTTTTGATGGAGAAATACTGAAAACTGCTTCTATTTCCTGACCTTTTTTATCAATCGCAAAAGGGATTTCTGTCGGTGATACTTGCCATTTTTTAGGCAATTCTAATTTTATAGTACCGTTAATGGCATCTTTGCCCGATTTTATTTTTACGGTAACAGATTTGTCTCTGTCATTATTAAAAATATATACTTTCTCAGCAAAAGAGGAGGTTACTGCCGGTACAATATCTAATGGTTGATAAACTTCTCCTTTTACATCGTCGTTGTATTTGTAAACTACATTTCTTTCAAATGGAATCTCTACACCATTTATATTTAACCTGACTCCAACTTTTATTTGTCTTATAACATCTGGTAAACCAATATTTTCTTGATTATTAACAGCATACATTCCTAAAGTTCCTTTTTCGTTTAGCCAATATGGATTAGTATAATTTACCTCCTTTGCTATTTGGAGTTCAATATTTTTAGTGTAAGGAATGTTTTCTTTTAAATCTGCAATGGCTTCAGTGATTGATTCTAATAAAGGAATAGCACCCATTCCATTTATTTTCATTTGAATTGAACTCCTATTTACAATTTCTACTTTTACCTTTAGCGTGCTGTTTGGTGTAATTTCTTGAACATCAGAAACCGCTTCAAAATAGAGACCAGCACAGCTACTAATTATCTTTTTAATCTCATCTGACTTGATATATTTCCAATGTTTGTCTTCTATATTTTGAATTAAATCGTAAGCTTTAACCAACTCTGGAATTGAAGCAGAAGGATTTTTAAAATCAAAATTGTTTTCAACATTTTTTAGTATATCGCCAATTGCTTTTCCGCCTTTTACTCTATTCCAAGTGGTGTCTATGCCATCAAAAATATTGGTTTTGTCTTTTGGTGTATCACCTTTTAGTAACTCCAAATATTCATTATCCTCGCCACGAGTTCCTGTAGATCCAAATCCCTGTGATTGATGACGACTTCTACTAAGAGCTGCAATTTCCTGATTAGATTTGCCTAATGATTGATAATAGGTTCCAATTTGCAGTTTGCATAAATTACTTTTATCGGCAGCATCAAATTTTTCTTTGCTACCATAAAACCACCATGATGTATTAAAAAACAAACGTTTGGGTTGCCAAGTGTTTGTATACTTTAACTGATTTGGAAAAATGCCTGCATCATTTACTTTGTCAAAAGCTTCATAGCTTAACATAGCAGATGATGTATGATGACCGTGAGTTGTACCCGGAGAGCGATGATCAAAACGATTGATAATAATATCGGGTTGAAATTTACGAATCACCCATATAACGTCACTTACTATCTCGTCTTTATCCCAAACTTGCAATGTTTCGTCTGGGTTTTTAGAAAAACCAAAGTCATTTGCTCGAGAAAAGAATTGTTCTCCACCATCAATTTTTCTTGCTTCAATAAGTTCTTGTGTTCTGATTACTCCAAGGAGATCACGAAGTTCTGGACCTATTAGGTTTTGTCCACCATCACCACGTGTTAATGATAAATAACCAGTTTGTGCTTTCACATCATTTGATAAATAGGAAATCAAGCGTGTGTTTTCATCATCGGGATGTGCAGCAATATATAAGACAGAACCTAGGAAGTTTAGTTTTTGGATTTGATTATAAAGTTCTACTGCATTTGGTTTGACAGGTTGTTGTGCTAATCCTTTTATATTTAATAATAATAATAAGAAGAAGAATAGTATATAGTGTTTCATTATAAATGGTTTGCCAATGCTCAAATATACTAATTTTAGTGTTTAATGTTCAGAGATAATTTTATGGTTTTATAGTTTTTTCACAAAGGATTAATACAAAAAAACCTCTTAAGTTATATTAAGAGGTTTTATAAAATAAATGATTGTATTTTTTTATTTAGTTGAAGTAGTTGGATTTGAAAATCTGCCTTTAGAATTATATGGGTACATTTTTTTGTGAATACTAAGGAGCTGAAATGGTTCTTCTCCATCAAAATCAGTTATGTTAACTCTAACTTTGTTGAATAAAGAATAACCACCATAATTGGTTGGTAAATTTTCGGCTTTTTCCCATTGTCCGTTTACTTTGTAATGATATACTAATTCAAGGTTATCAAAGTAGGCTTCTAGATTAGGATAATAATAATATCGAACATAGCAGTTCGTTTTAGGATCAATTGGTAATGAAGAGACATCACCATTAGATGACTGAGCACTCGACAAATAGCAAGTGAAAAGCATCAATACAGAAATTAGATTTTTAAAAATTTTCATGATTTTGACATTTTGCTTTTAAGTTTTGGGGCACAAAAACGATACTATCATTTTACAAAACATAAAAAATTAACAATGCAAATTTATAGAATTAATTTTATAAAAAACAGCTAAAAGGTAAAAAAAATCGATTAAATACATAAAAACAACAAAATAATAAGAAAAATATTATTATTAAAATGATGATTAGCTTGAATATATTTTATTACCAAATTAGTTTTATGTTCCATTATAGAGGATAAATTGGCATAACGGCGAATAAATTTTGTAATTACTATTCTATAGGAATAAAACAACTGCAATAATAACTCCTGTAGCAATAACTTCTTTGGTGAAACTAGAAAAAAATGTCATGACTTTTTATGTAATAATACTTAAGAAATACTATTTGTCAACTGTGTCATTCGTGCTATTTTCATCATTTTCAGAACTATCTTCTGTTTGAGTAGTTTGCGTAAAATAAGTATCGAAATCAATTGTTGTTGATGCGTTTTGGTAATTGTAATGTGGCAATTTGATATTGTGCCATTCATAAGTTTTTGGCACATCATCACCCAACAAATAACCCCAAGGTTCGAGATAATCTATTCGGTCGAAAATTACTTTAATAATTGCAATGATAGGAATTGCAAGAAACATTCCTGTAATACCTCCTAATACGTTACCTATAATAATACCTATGATGGACGCAAATGCATTAATTTGAACTTTTGAATTAACAAACATTGGAATTAAAATGTTATTGTCTATAAATTGTACAATCAGGTTAACAACTATTACACCTAAAGCTATAGATAAATCTGTAGAGCCAGAAAGCGAAACAACAATACTAAGTACTCCAGCGAATAGTATTCCTATATAAGGTATCAGGTTTAAAATTCCGGTTATGATTCCCAATAAAATGAAATATTCAACACCTATTAAATATAAACCAATTGAAGTTAGAAATGAAACGGCAACCATTTCAAAAATTAATCCAACCACATAACTTTGAACAGCATTTTTGATTTCAAATAAAATTTCTCGCAGTTTTTTATGGTTTTGAGGTTTGTATAATTTGGTAAAAAATGTAATAAAATGATTTTGATACAACAAAAATAGAAATGTGTAAATCGGAATTAATATAAGATTTAACACAATGTCACTGAAAGAATTTATAGTAATCCCAACAATTTCATTACTAGATTTAAGGCTATTTTTTGCAGCATTGCCAATTATTTCTTTTTGTTCGATATTGCTTAAATGGAAGTTATCTCTAATCAATTGTTGAAAATGTTCTATATGATAGTAAAAATTACTTTTAATTTTCTCCCAATCATTAACCATATCAGTAATCTGAAGCGAAATAAAATAAAAGACTCCAAGAAAAATGACTACAAAAAAAACAATAGTAAAAACTACAGCAATAAAATATGGAAAACGAAGCCTTTTTATTAAGAAAGTAACTATTGGACGCAAAATAATGGCAAACAGTAACGAAAGCAGTATTGGAAAAATAATATCTTCTCCAAAGTACAAAATCACAAATAGCCCAATCAAACATAGAAGTATGGCTGCAAGTCTTATAAAAAAAGGATATTTCGCTGATTCAGTCATAATATTTTGTTTTAAAGTTAATTAGTCTTTATTCATTGCATTAAAATGACTTAAATAATGGTATACTTTTTCTGTAGGCAATCCAACAACATTGGTGTATGACCCATCAATTTTGGTAATACCAACTAAACCAATCCATTCCTGAATTCCGTATGCTCCTGCCTTATCAAAGGGTTTATAGTTCTTAAGATAATAATGAATAGCTTCGTCCGAAAGTTGATTAAAAGTTACTTTGGTCACATCAAAGATAGTTTCTGTTTTTTTAATGGTTTTGAAACAAACCGAAGTAATTACTTCATGTGTTTCATTTGATAATGATTTCAAAATAGCAAAAGCATCATCATAATCTTTGGGTTTTCCCAAAGCCTTGCCATTCAGCCAAACAATAGTATCACTTGTAATCAAAATCTCATTAGCAGCTATTTCTCCTTCAAAAGCATTGGATTTAAGTTGGGCTAAATAGTTAGTAATTTCTAGACCATGCAACTCATCCGGATAAATTTCTTCTATGTCTTTTAATCGGATTTCGAAATCAAGGTCTAAATCATTGAAAAATTGTTGTCTTCGGGGCGAACCCGATGCCAAGATTATTTTATACCCTTTAAGTTTATCCCTTAACATTTTGCATTATGTTTAAATTGACAGCTAAAATGGAAAGTATTCCAAAAAATATTATCCATTTCAAAACAGTACTAAGCAAACGAAAATCCTCTTTTGTTTTAGCATTCCAAACTTTAACCACAAAAAATATCATAGGCGCCACCACAAAAAGCAACCCATATATAACAGCATAATAGAGCTTAGACGACATCAAATTACTATTGATATACCAAAGTAAGATTAAAGTAGCTATAATTCCCAATACTCCGACTATTTTTGAAGTTTTTCCAAGTCCGATGGCAATTGGTAATGTGCTCACCCCGTTATTGTAATCACCTTCAATGTCTTCCATGTCTTTTACTATTTCGCGAATTAAATTAATAATAAAAGCAAAAATGGCATAGTCAATTAATATCGAAAACATAACACCCATTTCTGTTTGATTGCCTTCATAAGTAGCAGGTAATAAATCAAAAAGGCCAATGATAATAACACTAAACGATAGTAGCAATGCAACAACAATATTGCCTATCAAAAGCATTTGTTTTAAACTTGTAGCATACATGTATAAGGTAGCCGAAATGATTATAAACGCTCCGGCAAAACTTGGTTTGTGAATCACACTGGCCAAATAATACCCAATACCAACACCAGTTATATTGAGAATAAAATACAAATTATAAGCAACTTTTTCAGAAATTAGTTTACCAACAATTACATTTCCTTTATCATTGTCATAATCGGTTTCCTGATCTAAAATATCATTGATAACATAACCAGCAGCCGCAATTAAAACGGTTGCTAAAACCAACAATGCATATTGCCAATCGTTTAACGATAAAAATATGTTTTGGAATTTCAAAAAACCATAACGAAAAAGAAGCTGCATGAAAGCAAGTAGCAGAAGGTTTTGGTAACGTATTAGTTTTAGGTATTTCATTTAATGTTAATTTGGTTATTTGGTAATTCGGTTATTTGTTAATCATGTTTTCCATTGTAGTACATATGCCATTTTCCCTGAACTTTCATAACTTGTTCTATAATTTCCCGAACGGCGCCTTTTCCGCCCTTTTTATGTGAAATATATTTGCAAATAGCCTTAATTTCCGGGCTGGCATCTTGCGGACAAGTAGGTAAACCAACCAACTGCATCACGTGAAAATCGGGAATATCATCGCCCATATACAAAACATGTTCCGGATTAATGTTATACAATTGAGTATATTCTTTAAAAGTTGCCACTTTATCTGGTGCAGCCAAATGGATATCTGTAATACCCAAATTTTTTAATCGTATGCGAACACCTTCATTGTTTCCTCCTGAAATGATGCAAATAGCATAACCACTTTCGATTGCTGCTTTCATTGCAAAACCATCACGAATGTTCATGATTCTCAACATTTCACCAGTAGGAGTAACATGAACCGAACTATCCGTTAAAACGCCGTCTACATCAAAAATGAAAGTAGTGATGTCGTTTAGTAATTCTTTATAACTTTTTTCCATTATCGATAATAGATTTTGTTAGCATTTTATAAATTTCTTTTTGGTTATCATCTGATAAAAAATTCAGATGTGCATTTATGGTTTGTATATCTTTTCTTTTTGCTGGTCCGGTTTGCGCTTGATTTGGTGAAAGCGTCAAAATTTTATTGGCCGTTTCCTGAATTAATGGTTTTAAAATATCGAATGGCAAATCGTTTTCAATGCAAATATTGTTGCCAATCTGATACAAATGGTTGACAAAATTACACACAAAAACTGCTGCTATGTGCAAAGCTATTCGTTGTTCTGAATTAATTTTATAAACTGTATTAGAAATAGATTTAGCAACCTTTTCAAGAATTTGAAAGTCTTTTTCATTTTTTGTTTCGATGCAAATGGGAATGGTTTTAAAATCGACTTCCTTTGATTTGGAAAATGTTTGCAACGGATAAAATACACCCGGACGATTTTTATTATCAATGGCTTCTATAGAAACACTTCCCGATGTATGAACCACCAACTCATTACTAAACGGAATTGCTGCAGAAACTTCAATGATAGCATCGTCAGTTATGGCAATTATGAATAAATCAGCCGCTATAATATCATTAAAATTGGTGTATATTTTATCAGGATTTATCAAGTGAGCAACAGCGGCATCCTTTCTTGCAAATACTTGAACTAATTCAATATCAGTAGTTTTACTGAAAGCTACAATAAGATGTTGGGCAACATTTCCGGAACCGATAATTGAAACTCGAATCATGTGGCTAAATTATTGAAAAATATTGATTGTTTGTGGTTTATTGTTTATGGTTTTTAAAAAGCTGCTTAGCTTGGTTATAGTTAATTATCACAAATCTGCATTATCTATAAACTACAAACCATAAACAAAAAACTATAAACCCAAAACAACTCATAAAAAAGAATTAAAACCACAAATAAATGAAGTAGATATCTATTTATTTACATTATTTTTGTGCTCCCGAAATTTCGGAATTTTTTAAAATTTATTCCAACTTATGGAAAAGAAAATATATTCTATTTTATCCTCTTCACGTTTAATGGCTATTTTGTTCCTTGGTTTTGCTGTCGCGATGGCTGTCGGAACATTCATCGAAAGTAAATACAACACCGATACAGCAAGAATTTTGGTCTATAATTCTTGGTGGTTTGAAGGGATTATGCTGTTTTTTGTGATTAATTTCATTGGAAACATAAAACGTTACCAATTGTATAAAAAAGAGAAATGGGCCACATTGTTGTTACATCTTTCATGGATTTTCATCATTTCAGGCGCATTTATTACGCGCTACATTAGTTACGAAGGAATGATGCCAATTCGAGAAGGTGCTGCCTCTAATCAGTTTTTTTCAGATAAAAATTATTTAACGGTTTTTGTTGATGGTATTTACGAAGGAAAAATGATGCGAAGGGTTTTTGAAAAACCATTACTTCTTTCTCCGGTAACCAACAATCATTTTTCTATTGATGACAAGTTTGACAAAACTCCGTTTGAAATCGAATACAAAAACTTTGTACTCGATGCCAAAGAAACCATTAAAGAGTTAGCTATCGGTGATGTCTATTTGAAGTTAGTAGAATCGAGTGGAGGAACACGTCATGAACATATGTTGAAAGCCGGAGAAATTCAGGATATTCACAATATATTATTTGCGGTTAATAAACCAACAAAAGGCGCAATTAATATCGATACACAAACCAATACCATTTCTTCTCCGTTCGATGGACAATTTATGAGAATGGCGGATAAGTTACAAGGTAAAGTTGCCAAAGATTCTGTTCAGACTTTGATGTATCGTTCTTTATATAACGTTGGTGGCGCACAATTTGTAATTCCGGATCAGCCTAAAAAAGGGATAAAAACCTATAAAGCAAGTGGTGATTTCAAAGCCAAAAATGGCGATGATGCAGTTACATTACTTATAAAGACTGACGGTGCATCACAAGAAGTTACGCTAGTTGGATCAAAAGGGAAACAAGGTGAGCCAAAGATTATCAAACTTGGGAAATTGGAGTTTACTTTAAGTTACGGAAGCAAAGTGTATAATTTACCTTTTAGTATAAAACTAAATGATTTTATTGCAGAGAAATATCCAGGAACTGAGAAAAGTTTCTCTTCGTTTGAAAGCAAAGTTACGGTTCAGGATTCTCCTAAAAATTTTGATGCCCGAATATATATGAATCACATTTTGGATCATAAAGGATATCGTTTCTTTCAGGCTTCTTTTGATCCTGATGAAAAAGGGACAGTGCTTTCTGTGAATCATGATTTTTGGGGAACAACAATTACCTACATCGGATATTTCATTTTGTTCTTTTGTATGATGGCAATTTTATTTACTAAAAACACTCGTTTTTCTGATTTAAAACGAAAACTAGATGTTGTCAAAAGAAAGAAAGAAAAACTATTGACATTGCTTGTTTTACTATTTTCTTTTAATGGATTTGCACAGCAAGATCCGCACAAAGAAGGTAAATTCAATTATCTTGATTCTATTTTGTATTATAAAGTTCCCGAAAAACAAGCCGCACAGTTTGGTCGATTGGTTGTTCAAGATGAAGGTGGCAGAATGAAACCCATCAATACTTTTTCATCTGAGTTATTGCGAAAAGTGAGTCATAAAAACGATTTCAATGGTATGAATTCGGATCAAGTTTTTATTTCGATAAAGCAATTTCCTTTTGCATGGATTGAGGTTCCTCTAATTTATATTAAAGGAGGTAATGATAGTATCCGCAAAATTTTGGGAGCAGACAGCAATGAAAAATTAATTGCATTCAAGAAATTCTTTGATGAAAAAGGCAATTATAAACTAGCGCCTTACTTGGAAGCAGCCTATAAAACAGCCAACCCTAATCAGTTTGAAAAAGATTTTGTTGAAACAGACAAGAAAGTGAATTTGATGAACAGCGCGTTGTTTGGTAGTATATTAAAGATTTATCCTATTCCTAATGACAAGAATAATAAATGGCTTTCAAATCTTGAGTTAAGTGCTCCAACAGGTACCGCTTTAGATACAATAAAAACAGCGTTGCCTTATTATTTAGAGTCTTTAATGATAGGTACTAAAACCAAAGACTATACCATGGCAAACACTATGTTGAATGGTATTGAATCGTATCAAAAGAAATTTGGAAATGCTGTTCGTCCATCGGATAAAAAAATAGATTATGAGATTTTGTATAATAAATACGATGTATTGCAAAAGTTGCCTTATTGGTATTTGACAGCAGCCGCTTTGATGTTTTTGTTTATCATTATTGGTATTTTTAAAGAAAGGAAAGGAGTGACCATTTTAGTTAATGGTTTGCACATAATAATTGGTTTGCTTTTTACTTTGCATACAATAGCTTTGCTATTTCGCTGGTATATATCAGGTCATGCACCATGGAGTAATGCGTATGAAGCCATTGTTTATGTTGCTTGGTCAACCATGTTCTTCGGATTAGCATTTGCATGGAAACTTAAACCTGCATTTTCAATTAAATTCATCGGTTCTTTAATTTTTGGAATATACTATAAGAGCACATCTAAATTAACTGTTGCTGCTTGTACCTTTGTGTCAGCAATGATATTAACAGCTGCCTATGCCAATTGGATTGATCCTGAAATTGCTAATCTGCAACCAGTTCTGAATTCCTATTGGTTAATGATACACGTAGCGGTTATTGTAGCGAGTTACGGACCGTTTGCCTTGGGAATGATATTAGGTTTTGTATCCTTGTTATTGATGCTTTTTACTACTGAAAGAAACAAATCGAAAATGGAATTGAACATTAAAGAAATAACCATTATTAACGAAATGGCGCTGACTGTCGGATTAGTAATGCTTACCATTGGGAACTTTCTCGGCGGTCAATGGGCGAATGAAAGTTGGGGCAGGTATTGGGGCTGGGATCCAAAAGAGACTTGGGCTTTGATTAGTATTATGGTTTATGCTTTTGTTATTCATGCTCGTTTTGTTCCATCGATGCGAAACAAATGGATTTTTAACTTAATGGCGATGTATGCTTTTGTTTCTATTTTATTTACGTACTATGGCGTAAATTTCCATTTGGTTGGGTTGCATTCGTATGCAAGTGGCGAAGCAAAATCACTAAGTTGGATATGGATGACTTTGGGAGGAATGACTTTGATAGGAGCTTTGGCTTATCCGAAATATAGAAAGTATTATAAAAGATAATACCTGTCTGCCTACAGGCAGGGAGGAAAGAAAAAAGAAAGTCTTTTTGACATTAAAAGACTTTATGAGATATATAACAGCCACACCTGAAATTAATGTTTAATTTTAGCAAAAATATTTTATGAAAAAGATATCACTATTTATTGCAATCTTAATCTTATCTAGTTGCCAAAATCAGGCACAAAACAATATTAAAGCTATGGAATCGCAAAAACCTGTTCAAACTCAAACCATTTACCAATTTAAAGTAACCGATTTGTATGGAAAAGAATTTGACTTTTCCACACTTAAAGGAAAGAAGCTACTAATTGTTAATACTGCTTCAGAATGTGGATTAACTCCACAGTACAAAGATTTGGAAGCCATTTATAGTAAATACAAAGACAAAAACTTTGTAATTATAGGTTTTCCGGCTAATAATTTTGGTTCACAAGAACCAGGTAGCAATGAACAAATTGCTAAATTTTGTCAAATGAATTATGGTGTAACATTCCCAATGATGAGCAAAATATCTGTAAAAGGGAACGATATTCATGAGGTTTATCAATTTTTGACTCAAAAAAATAAAAATGGTTTGCAAGACAGTCAGGTAGAGTGGAATTTCCAAAAATACTTAATCAACGAGGAAGGTGAATTGATAAAAGTTTTATCACCAAGAGTATTACCCACAGACTCGGAAATTGTGGGTTGGATTAACGGAAAATAGTAAATAACAAATATTTTACAACAAAAGCTTGGTGAATTTCATCAGGCTTTTTGCTTTAATTTTGTCGATTAACTACACTGCTGTTGTGATTTAAAGAGTTTTTAACCCTTTGAACGATTTTTATTTAATGGCTAGAGTATTCTTGATAAGTTTGGATAGAATTTAATTACTACAATACTTCTACTTATGAAGAATATATTTAGCCCAATAAACAGACAAGATTATTTAAAAGGTTTTTCTAATGGCCAAAATCCATATTTAAAAGAAGAAGAGAACCAAACGGAGGCCTATATTTTTGGTTTCAATCAAGGACGTTTAGATTACGAAAGAATGAATGGTAAAATTATCCATGGCATACCTAAACTAATTGTAACCAATAAAGTTTTAGAAGATTTTTTATTAGCGGGAATGCTAGGTATTAGCATAAATGATAACGATTATACAGCATTTCAAATAGATGTTATTTCGAAATGGTACCAAAGTGGTATTGAAAAATATAACCCAAGACAAAGTAGTTATCTTTTGGGAATACTTGAAGAAAACGGGATTGACATAATTTAGTTTACTTCAATATCAGTTGCATAATCACACTATGCAACCAACGCTCAAACTTATAGCCACTTTCTTTAATTATTCCGACAGTAGTAAAACCAAACTGTTCATGAAAAGCAACACTACTTTGGTTTTCATAATCAATGACTGCAATAATAGTATGCAATTTTTGCTTTTTAGCTAACTCAATTAAATTTTTCAGTAGTGCTTTTCCAGCGCCTTTTCCATGTTCGTTTGGCATTATATAAACCGAATGTTCTACAGTAAATTTGTAGGCTTCTCGAAAACGAAACTCACTATAATAGCCAAAACCAACTACGCGGTCGTCTATGGTGGCAACAATTACCGGAAATCCTTTGGTTAGTTTTTCTTCAAAAATGGCTTGTTGTTGTTCTAATGTACGCAATTCATAATCATACAAGGCGGTTGAGTTGGCAATATAATAATTGAGAATGGCAACAATAGTTTCAGCATCTTGAGTTCGATAAGGTCTTATTTTGATTTCCATAAGCAAAAATATGTAGTGGTAAATGTAAGAAAACAAATCACAGTATTGAAAAAGCTACACAACTTTGTATCTTTGTTACGATTAAAAAACAGCAATGATTTACCCTAAAATACCTTTAGCACAAAGCATTATTGAGATATGCCATGCCAAAGGAGTTCAAGATATTATTATTTCCCCTGGCTCAAGAAATGCACCGCTGACAATAGGGTTTACTAACAATCCGAAATTTACTTGTTATAGTATTGCAGATGAACGTTGCGCCGCTTTTTTTGCTTTGGGTATTGCACAACAAACTAAAAAACCGGTGGCTGTGGTTTGTACTTCCGGTTCGGCATTGCTGAATTATTATCCGGCTTTAGCCGAAGCTTTTTACAGCCAGATACCATTTATTGTTATTTCGGCTGATAGACCTTTTGATAAAATTGATATTGGCGATGGACAAACCATTCGTCAGGAAAATGTTTTTATAAATCATTCGTTATACAATGCTAATCTAACTCAAGACGCTTCCGAAGAAAATGATATGTTTATTAATGAAGCCATTAATGTGGCTATTGCCCGAAAAGGACCGGTACATATCAACGTTCCGTTTGAGGAACCTTTATATGAAACAACTAATAAACTTTCGGTAGATTTTACCGTAACGGATTTGGTTATTCCTAATAGACAATTAGATGTAGATGATATAATTGCTTTTTCAACACTATGGAATAATAGTCAAAAGATATTAATTTTGATAGGTGAATGTACACCAAATGCTATTGAACAAAAATGGCTAGACCAATTGGCATTGATTCCTTCAGTTGTTGTAATGATAGAGACAACATCCAATTTACATCACTCAAGTTTTATCAATACTATCGACACACTAATCACCCCATTTTCTCCATCTGAATTTCTGGAACTGCAACCAAAAATTTTGATTACGTTTGGTGGTATGATTGTTTCGAAAAGAGTAAAAGCATTTCTCCGAAAATACAACCCAAGTCATCATTGGCATATTGATGAGCATCGTGCTTATGACACATTTGGTATTCTTACTAAGCATTTTCAAGTTGAACCGAATCAGTTTTTTAAACAATTTTTGCCTTTTGTAAAAGATATTGAAAGTGATTATAAATTATTTTTTCAAACTATCCATAAACAACGAAAAATAAAACATGGCGAGTATCTTGCTCAAGTTCCGTTTTGTGATTTAAAAGCATTTGAAAGTATATTGTCAAGTTTGCCAAACGATATCCAATTACAAATTAGTAATAGTTCGGCCATTCGCTATGCGCAATTATTTGATATTGAAAAAAGCATTGAAGTATTTTGTAATAGAGGCACTAGTGGTATTGATGGCAGTACTTCAACAGCTATTGGAGCAGCAGTTGGAAGCAAAAAGCCTACGGTTTTAATTACCGGTGATGTTAGCTTTTTTTATGATAGCAATGCGCTTTGGAACAATTACATTCCAAAAAATTTTAAAATCATTTTAATAAATAACGGCGGTGGCGGTATTTTTAGAATATTACCAGGGCATCAGGAAACGGAAACATTCAATACTTTTTTTGAAACTTCTCATTGTTTGACGGCAGAACATTTAGCCAAAATGTATCAGTTAGATTATACGACTGCCAGTGATGAAGCTACTTTGAAAAGAGGATTATCTCAACTTTACAAGCAAAATGAGAAACCAATGATATTAGAAGTTTTCACTCCAACTCGAGAGAATGATAAACTATTGAATGACTATTTTAAAGCTTTGGTATAAATTTATATCTTTACTAAAATCAACAAATTTGTGAGCAACACTAATAAACTCAAAATATTCAACGATCCAATTTATGGTTTTATCACCATACCAAATACGTTGATTTATGATTTAATTCAGCATCCTTATTTTCAGCGTTTGCGTCGTATTACTCAAATGGGATTATCATATTTGGTATATCCTGGTGCGCATCATACTCGTTTTCATCATGCGCTTGGTGCTATGCACATCATGCAAAAAGCTATTGAAGTGTTGCGTTTTAAAGAAGTTTTAATTTCAAAAGAAGAAGAGAACGCTTTATATATCGCGATACTTCTGCATGATATTGGTCATGGACCGTTTTCACATACGTTGGAACATAGCATTGTTGAAGTCCATCATGAAGATATTTCATTATTGTTCATGGCGAAATTAAACGAAGAATTTGATGGTCAGTTGAGTTTAGCAATCCAGATTTTTAAAGGAGAATACCATAGAAAATTCATGTTGCAGTTAATATCCAGTCAATTAGATATGGATAGAATGGATTATTTGAAGCGCGATAGTTTTTATTCAGGCGTTGCCGAAGGAAACATTAATTCTGACCGTTTAATTCAGATGTTGAATGTGATGGATGATGTTTTGGTTATGGAAGAAAAAGGGATTTATTCAATAGAAAAATTCCTTATGGCAAGACGTTTAATGTACTGGCAGGCTTATCTGCACAAAACAAGTTTAGTAGCTGAACTGACCTTGACTAATGCGCTAAAAAGAGCCAAAGAACTACTTCATAAAGGTATTGATTTAGAATGCAGCAAACCATTAAAACATTTTATGGAGCACAAAGTCACACTCGAAAATTTCTCCAATAGTAATTTAGATAGCTTTACACAACTAGATGATTTTGATATTATTAGCGCCTTAAAAAATTGGCAGCGCCATGATGATTTTATTTTAAGCAGTTTGAGCAAAATGATTATTAATAGAGACTTACCAAAAATTAAACTCAATAACGAAAAATTTCCAAAAGAAGTATTAGAGGAAATGACCACCCGTTTTGCAAAAGAGCATAATATAACTGAACTGGAAGCTAAGTACTTTATCTTTAAAGGTAAGATTGAAAACCAAGCTTATAGCAAAAACGCAGAACCAATTAGGATTTTAAAGAAAGACAAAACCATTGAAGATATTGTTGAAGCTTCCGATCAATTGAATTTGAAAGCGTTGTCAAAACCAGTAACCAAGTATTTTATATGTTTTCCAAAACTACTTGACGAAAACTATCTTTAAAATTGATTTTTTTATACTTTTGTGACTATGAATCGAACTGCACATATTTTTGATATTTCAAATCAAGTAGTTGGTAATTTCCATCTTATAACTATAATAAATTAAGTAGCATAAGATGAAATTTACAGCAGCTCAAATAGCGGGAATTCTTGAAGGCGAAGTGATAGGTAATCCTGATGCTGTAGTCTTTAAATTAGCTAAGATAGAAGAGGGTACTGAAGGATCGCTAACATTTTTAGCCAACCCAAAGTATGTTAATTTTATTTATACTACTCAAGCTACAATCACGATTGTCAATAATGATTTTGTTCCTGAAAATGATTTAGCTACTACTTTGATTAAAGTGGATGATGCCTATCAGTCTTTTTCAAAACTTTTGGAATATTACAATCAGGTAAAGCTTATGAAATCAGGCATTGAACAGCCATCAGTAATTTCAGAGAACGTGACTTATGGAGAACAACTTTATTTGGGCAGCTTTAGTTATGTTGGAAAAAATGTGACTATTGGCAACAATGTAAAAATTTACCCTAACTGTTTTATTGGTGATAATGTATCTATTGGTGATAACTGTATCTTTTTCGCGGGTGTAAAAATATATTCTGAAACTGAAATAGGAAACAATTGTAACTTTCATTCAGGTTGTGTTGTAGGTTCAGACGGTTTTGGTTTTGCACCAACAGAAGAGGGAACATATAACAAAATCCCTCAAATTGGTAATGTAATTATTGAAGATGATGTTGAGATTGGCGCTAATACGACTATCGATAGAGCAACATTAGGTATAACTTTAATCCGAAAAGGAGTAAAACTAGATAATCATATTCAGATTGCACATAACGTTGAAATAGGTGAAAATACGGTAATTGCTGCACAAACTGGTATTGCGGGTTCAACTAAAATTGGAAGCAATTGTTTAATTGGTGGACAGGTTGGAATTGCCGGTCATCTCACAATTGGTAATAATGTTAGAGTTCAGGCACAATCGGGAATCGGAAAAAACATACCTGATAGAGAAATTATTCAAGGATCACCTGCATTCAATTATAGTGATTTTAGCAAATCTTATGTGCATTTTAGAAATTTACCTAAAATAGTTTCAGATTTAGAAGAATTAAAAAGTAATAATAAAAACCAAATTTAAATAAGCATAATAATGGTTAAACAAAAAACCATCCAGAACGAAATTTCCCTTACTGGCGTAGGTCTTCATACTGGAAAGGAAGTAAAAATGACTTTCAAACCTGCACCAGTTAACAATGGCTTTAGTTTTGTCAGAGTTGACTTAGAAGGTTCTCCTGTTATTGAAGCAGATGCCAATTATGTTGTAAATACACAACGAGGTACCAATCTTGAAAAATTAGGTGTTAAAATTCAAACTTCAGAACATGTTTTAGCTGCTTTTGTAGGTTGTGATGTTGATAACGTAATTATAGAACTGAACGAATCAGAACCGCCAATAATGGATGGTTCTTCAAAGTTTTTTGTTGAAGCAATCGAGAAAGCAGGAGTTATTGAACAAGATGCTGAACGTAAATATTATGTTGTCAAAGAAGTAATTTCTTTTACGGATGAAGCAACAGGAAGTGAAATTCTTCTTATGCCATCTGACGAATATCAAGTCACTACAATGGTTGATTTTGGTACTAAAGTTTTGGGAACTCAAAATGCCACAATGAAAAGCATTGCTGAGTTTAAAACAGAAATAGCTGATGCCCGAACGTTTAGTTTTCTTCACGAATTAGAAACACTTTTAGATAATGGTCTGATAAAAGGTGGCGATTTGAATAATGCCATTGTTTATGTGGACAAAGAGATTTCACCAAAGACTATTGAAAATCTTAAAGTAGCTTTTGGTAAGGATTCTATTTCAGTTAAACCAAATGGTATTTTGGATAATCTGACTTTACATTATCCAAACGAAGCAGCGCGTCACAAACTTCTTGATGTGATTGGCGATTTAGCTTTAGTTGGAACTCGAATCAAAGGAAAAGTTATTGCCAATAAACCAGGACATTTTTTGAACACACAGTTTGCTAAGAAATTGTCTAAGATTATTAAAATAGAACAAAAAAATCAAGTTCCGGTATATAATTTAAATCTAGAACCTTTAATGGATATTCATAAAATCATGAGTATTCTTCCACACAGACCACCATTTTTATTTATCGATAGAATCATCGAAATGACCGATAATCATGTGGTTGGTTTGAAAAATGTGACTATGAACGAAACGTTCTTTGTAGGGCATTTTCCAGGAGCTCCGGTTATGCCAGGTGTAATCATTGTAGAAGCCATGGCACAAACGGGAGGAATATTGATTTTAAGTTCTGTCCCTGATCCTGAAAATTATTTAACATACTTCATGAAAATAGACAACGTGAAGTTTAAACATAAAGTATTACCGGGGGATACTTTGGTATTTAAATGTGATTTGATTTCACCAATACGTAGAGGAATTTGTCATATGCAAGCAAATGCTTATGCTAATGGAAAATTAGTAGCTGAAGCAGAATTAATGGCGCAAATCGCTAAAAAACAATAAGATATGAAATAAGCGTTTTATAATTGAAATCAATTATAAAACCGAATTACATTTGACTAATTAAAAAAAATAAAAAAGACAAATGAATCAACCGTTAGCATACGTACATCCAGGAGCAAAAATTGCAAAAAATGTTGTGATTGAACCTTTTACCACCATTCATAACAATGTAGTTATTGGCGATGGCACTTGGATAGGTTCCAATGTAACTATTATGGAAGGAGCGCGAATTGGAAAAAATTGTAACATCTTTCCAGGCGCAGTAATTTCTGCAGTGCCACAAGATCTAAAATTTGGGGGAGAAGAATCACTTGCGGTAATTGGAGATAATGTAACTATTAGAGAGTGCGTTACCATTAACCGTGGTACAATTGCTTCAGGCCAAACTAAGATTGGGAATAACTGTCTTATCATGGCTACAGCGCATATTGCACACGATTGTCATATTGGTGATAATGCTATTATCGTAAATGGTGTGGCTTTGGCCGGACATGTAATTGTTGGGAATTATGCCATCATAGGGGGATTAGCTGCTATTCATCAGTTCATACAAATTGGTGATCACGCCATGATTTCAGGAGGTTCTTTAGTTCGTAAAGATGTTCCGCCATATACTAAAGCTGCAAAAGAACCACTTTCTTATGTTGGAATTAATTCAGTCGGATTAAGACGAAGAGGATTTACAGCAGAAAAGATTAGAGAAATACAGGATATTTATAGAATTCTGTACCAAAAAAATTATAATACATCACAAGCGGTTGGAATTATTGAAGCGGAAATGTCAGCTTCACCAGAACGTGATGAAATTTTAGATTTTATCAGAAATTCATCAAGAGGAATTATGAAAGGTTACTCTGGAGCTTAACTATATACTCAAATAACCAAACAACCATATTAACAAATAAACACCAAAATGGCATCTACATCAGATATTAGAAACGGATTATGCATCAAGTTCAATCACGATATTTATAAAATTATCGAATTTCTTCACGTTAAACCAGGAAAAGGACCTGCTTTCGTTAGAACCAAATTAAAAAGTTTAACCAACGGAAAAGTATTAGATAATACTTTCTCAGCAGGGCACAAAATTGATACTGTAAGAGTAGAAACTCAAAACTTTCAGTATTTATATGCTGAAGGAGATCAGTTTCATTTTATGAATACCGAAACTTACGAACAAATTACTTTAAGTAAAGATATTTTAGATGCTCCAGATTTATTGAAAGAAGGAACAAATGTTATGGTTCAAATTAATACTGAAACCGAATTACCACTTTCTGTAGACATGCCGGCTTCTATAGTTTTAGAAGTCACTTATGCAGAGCCAGGAGTAAAAGGAAACACGGCAACAAATGCCACTAAACCTGCTAAAGTAGAAACTGGTGCTTCTGTTAATGTTCCTTTATTCATTAATGAAGGTGATAAAATTAAAATAGATACTGCTACTGGTTCTTATATGGAACGCGTTAAGGAATAGTTTACAGTCACAGTTTACAGTCACAGTGTTGTGCTCTGAATACTGCGACTGCGACTGAACACCATAGAAAATGAAATTCCCAAGAATACATACACTCAAAGAAATCGCTTCCATTATTGAATGTCAATATGTTGGTGCAGCTGATTTTTCAGTTGAAGGCATTAACGAAATTCATGTGGTTACACCTGGAGATATTGTTTTTGTCGACCATCCAAAATATTATGACAAAGCATTACAATCGGCCGCCACTATTGTTCTAATCAATAAAGAAGTGGATTGTCCAGAAGGAAAAGCGCTGTTGATTTCTGATGATCCATTCAGAGATTTTAATAAACTAACCAAACATTTTAGTCCATTTGTAGCGACAAATGTTAGCATTTCGAGTTCAGCTACAATCGGTCAAGGATCAGTAATTCAACCCAATTGCTTTATTGGCAATAATGTAACGATAGGTGAAAATTGTCTGCTTCATGCCAATGTAATTGTTTATGATAATACGGTTATTGGCAATAATGTAATAATTCATTCGGGGACAATATTAGGAGCGGATGCTTTTTATTATAAAAAACGTCCCGAAGGTTTTGATCAATTACTTTCGTGCGGAAGAGTTGTTATTGAAGATAATGTTGGAATAGGAGCTTTGTGCACTATTGATAAAGGAGTAACCGGCGATACAACAATTGGCGCCGGAAGTAAATTAGATAATCAAGTGCATGTTGGACATGATACCGTTATTGGTAAGAAATGCTTAATTGCAGCTCAAACCGGAATTGCAGGTTGTGTAATCATTGAAGATGAAGTCACGCTTTGGGGACAAGTTGGTACAACCAGTGGAATAACGATTGGCTCTAAAGCTATTGTTTTAGGACAAACAGGTGTGAGCAAATCGATAGAAGGCGGAAAAACTTATTATGGAACTCCAATTGATGAAGCAAGAGAGAAAATGAAGCAATTTGCTAATCTTAAGAAAATACCAGAAATTTTAAATAAAATTAAATAGATCATGACTGCTAAAAAAATCGTTCAAGATTTTTATAAATCAGATGTGCTTTTAGATTCAGAAAAAGTTAGTACTTTTTTACACCCAGATGTTGTATTAGAATGGCATAGTAGTAAAGGATATCATAAAATAAAGTATAATCAAATTATTGATTTAAGTGTAGAATTGAGCAAAGCATATATTCGCTCCAAAGCCAGAATAAGTCATATTTTAGTTAAAGGAAATATGGTTTCTGTTCGTTATGCGCATTATATAAAAACAATTGAAAATCCTAGAGAAGAAATGTTGTTGGCCCACTTTATGGTGATTTGGGAATTGAAAGACAATAAGCTTTACAGAGGTTATCAGATGAGTCAATTATAGTAATAAAAAAACTAATTACATATCACTAATTACTAATTACTATTTTCTACTTTTGCAACATCTACCTGTTGACAGACAAGCAAAAAATAAACACATATAAACAAATACAAACATGAGCGTTTTAGTTAATAAAAATTCAAAAATAATAGTTCAGGGATTTACAGGAAGCGAAGGAACTTTCCACGCTACACAAATGATTGAATATGGCACTAATGTAGTTGGTGGTGTTACTCCGGGAAAAGGAGGAACTACACACCTAGACAAACCTGTTTTTAATACTGTAAAAGATGCAGTTGAGAAAGTTGGAGCTGATACTTCTATCATATTCGTACCGCCTGCTTTTGCTGCCGATGCTATAATGGAAGCTGCTGAAGCCGGAATTAAAGTGATTATTGCTATCACTGAAGGTATTCCTGTTGCGGATATGATTAAAGCGTATGAATATATCAAAGGAAAAAACTGTCGTTTAATAGGGCCAAACTGTCCAGGAGTTATTACTCCGGAAGAAGCTAAAGTGGGGATTATGCCTGGCTTCGTTTTCAAAAAAGGAACAGTTGGTATTGTCTCTAAATCGGGAACATTAACTTACGAAGCGGCTGATCAAGTAGTGAAACAAGGTATGGGAATTACAACAGCAATCGGAATTGGTGGCGATCCAATTATCGGAACTACTACAAAAGAAGCTGTTGAATTACTAATGAACGATCCTGAAACTAAATGTATTGTTATGATTGGTGAAATTGGTGGTCAATTAGAAGCTGATGCTGCCAAATGGATAAAAGCTGATGGTAACCGCAAACCTGTTGTTGGTTTTATCGCCGGAGAAACCGCTCCAAAAGGAAGAACAATGGGTCATGCTGGTGCAATTGTAGGTGGAGCTGATGATACAGCTGAAGCTAAAAAACGTATCATGAGAGAATGTGGAATTCACGTTGTAGATTCTCCTGCTGAGATTGGTAAAAAAGTAAAAGAAGTGATGGGGTAATTTATCCTTATTTATATAAAACAAAAACTCCCGAATGCATCGGGAGTTTTTGTTTTTAATTAGGAAATGGATTTGACCATTTTGTATCTACATAGACATTGGAACCGGAAAGAGTTCGCAAAAAGGCAATTAAAGAATTAATTTCTTGTGCATTAAAATTTAACCGTTGTCCAAAACCATTGGGTCTTAATTTAGGGTCAAGATTCGTATTGCCAGGAGCAATATTTATAGTTCCGTAATGACCAATGGCTGCTTGTAAACTTGTAATTACTCCAGTATGCATCATCGGTCCATTTAATGCTCCATCAAGCTTAACTAGGTCGCGTAGCGATGGAGCACGAGTATTCGTAATGTCAATTCCTGTACCATTTAAATTACCTATGATTCCATTGTTCCCTGAATTCGGAGCAATATCAAATTCAGGTGCAGCATGACAGCCGGCACAACCGACACCACCACCTGTACGGTTACCTGTAGCATCAAAAACTGGAGGTGTTAGAAATAGATTCTTTCCTTGATTTTCCTGCGG
Organism: Flavobacteriaceae bacterium; assembly: GCA_947456955.1. GTDB lineage: Bacteria > Bacteroidota > Bacteroidia > Flavobacteriales > Flavobacteriaceae > Flavobacterium. The sequence continues at coordinate 119,450 of CANGTQ010000001.1, forward strand.
AGTAAAATTTGGAAAGGGTTGTCCTTCATTCGCAACTTGTGCTCTTCCAGTATCGTATTTACTATCGAATGATTGAATACTGCGAATGAATTGTGCTAGTGCTGTCTGGACTTTACTTTCTGTAATTTCTTCTGTACCATAAACAAACTTAAAAAGTTCTTTGTAATAGTCTATTTGGTTTAATTTGGTGACTAAACCACTGAAACCTTCATCGCCACTTGTACCACTGAATCCCATTTCAATATGATCTTGAATAGGCTGTGTTGTTTGAAACTCTAATGTTGCTGCACGTTCATTCCAAAAAAACTTATTTTCAACAGCAAATCGGGTATTGATTAAACGCATCGAATGTCTACCTGTTGTTCCGTTTACACCATTACTCGCCACATTGGTATCGCCAAAAGCATTTACTTGTTGGTGGCAACTGGCACACGAAATGGTATTATTGGAAGATAAATTTTTGTCATAAAACAAAACTCTTCCTAATGTAGCTCCTTTATCTGTTATATAATTTCCAGCGGAATTGTCTTTAGTAATATATCCCGGAATCGATTGATTAGCATAATTAGCCAGATTATCTAAATCGATATTCGTTCCGAATGTAGCTTTTACATTGGCATACGGATCAGCGTAATCGCTGCTGGAAGAACTACTGCATGACCAGAATGTTGGTATAAGAAGGAATGATAAATAGCGTAATTTCATGATTTATTTTTTAATGATTATTTTAATTGTTTTACTTTCATTTGCATTAGCAACTTTTACAAAATAAATTCCGTTATAAATTGTATCTGTTTCAATGACACATAATGTGCTTCCTTGCAAAATGGTACTTGTTTTGACAATTTGTCCTAATTCGTTTATCAAATAAACATCCATGTCATTTTGTGCCATTGGAGTTTGAACAGCTATAAATTCTGATGCTGGATTTGGCGCAATAGTAACTTTAAAATCAGAATTTTCAAATGTGTTGGATGCCAACGTAGTAGTTCCTGCTGGAACAGAAGTTACTGTAGAAACAGTAATATTGCCATAAAAAGTTGGTCCAACAGCATAAGGATAAGCAGAATTGTGATTGGCATCAACGGTAGCAAAATAACAATAAATTCCATTTGGATATAATGATGCTGGATATTCTGGTGTATTACAAATTCGGCCATTATGTGAGTCTAAATACGTAGCATCTCCAGTATGGTCTATATATTCATAATCTTCTCTAAAATAACCATTAAAAAACGTTTGTGTTCCTACCACTTGATTGATGGCTGGACCATTAGTTCTTAATCCAGTAGGGTATGATTTTAATTGGTAACTCGATTTCATTCGAGTTATGGCCCCAGTTCCGTTAGTATTGGTGTAGGCATAAGCACCATAAATAGGAAAACCATCATAGGCAAATCCTAATAATGGAGAATGTTGTGTTGGATTAATTACATATAAACCATCAGACGGATAAGCATCACAAACATTAGAAAGAATATTTAAATCTAAATTAAAGGCACTTGGATTTTGGTGATGATGGTAATTTCCCATTGCTGGATGTGCTTTGGCACAATCAAAACCAGCTCGTTCAGCCGGGATAGCATCTCTACTCCATTCTTGTGTTGCACCAGGACCGCCAGCGCAAGGAGGATTTCCTGGTCCGCCACAAAGCGCACCAGTTGCATTATTCCAGGCCACACCATCACGGTAATCAAATAAGGCAACTCCGTTTTTAAAAACTCCGATGTTTCCTCCTGTGGTAGCTACAGTTCCAGAGCCTTGAACAGGATTTAAAGGAATTCTAAATATTTTATTTTGAGCTGTTGCTATTGAAGGGTTTCCTGGAAAAGGACCAGTTATATATGCAGGAATTCCTGTTGCTGAAACATAAGCATAGGTTGTATTATACTGAACTAATTGCACATTAGCCTGAACTGCATCAACAATTGGAGTAGGGTTACCTGCAACATAATGACGACCAGTAATTCCTGTAGTATTAATTAACCATCCGTTTATGGCTGGATTAGTTTGTGCATAAGAAACTGCAGAAAGTGATAGTAATAAAAGTAGTTTTCGCATAATGTAAAATTTGTTTATAACGATTTAGACGATAGATGTTTTTAATTCTTGCATACTAGTTAAAATTTATTCTTTTGGAAAACTATATCGTTTATCGAATAGAAATTCATTATCAGTTAAGGTTTTTAAAAACAATACCAAATCTACTCTATCATTATCCGATAAGTTCATTGGCTTGGCCAATTCTTTGGGCAAATTTTTGTCATGTCCTAAAGAATTGTAATGCTTTATCACTTCACTTAACGTTTTAAATCGACCATCATGCATATAAGGAAAAGTAAACTGGATGTTTCTTAATGTCGGGACTTTAAAACGCAAATAGTCTTCCTCCCGATGGGTAATTTTTATCCGACCTTCATCATTTAAAGTTTCATCAATAGCCAATCCGTTTCGTTCAAACTTATCGCTGCTGAAAAGCGGTTCAATATGACAGGAAGCACAATTGTTTTTGAATAACACGTATCCTTTTTGCTCTTGTTCGCTGAACACGGTTTCCTTTCGCATCACTTTGTCGTATTTCGAATTCGTCGATTTTAAGGATACAGTAAATTGCGCTAAGGCTTTCAAAATTCGTTGGCTTGTGATTTTTTCATCTCCAAAAGCTTTGGCAAACAAGTTTCTGTATTTGTCACTTCGCTGTAATTTGGCCACTACGTTTTCGAGTTTTTCATCCATCTCAAACGGACTTTCAATCGGATTGATAGGTTGTACTTCAAGGCTATTCACACCTCCATCCCAATGGAAATTTTTGTTCCAAGCCAAGTTAATGAGGGCTAAGGAATTTCTGGTCCCAATTCGACCTTCAATGCCATGACTCAAATCGTGGTCGACATGGGTAAATCCGGTTTGTTGCAAATGACAACTTGAACAAGAAATAGTGTTATCTCTAGATAATATTGGATCGTAGAATAAATGTCGTCCAAGTTGAAATCCTTCTTCTGATAATGGGTTTTTTGTGAAATCGTAAATTGGTTTTGGCCAACCCTTGGGAACTTCTAAATATAAAGGCGTGGAAAATTGCTTGGAAAATGCCAAACAAATTAAGATAAGAAATCCTAATATTGAATAGTATTTCCAATGTATTCTCATTCTATATAAAATAATGATTTACTGTAATCAGCTAATTCCATAGCTAGTGTTCCGGGTATCATGACACTATTGGTTTTAGCTAAGTTAAGGTTAGCAAAAAAATTATATAAGTCTATACCAATATTTATTTGTGTTGCTTTCTTATCGTAAGTCAGTGCTACTTTTCGCATGGCATAATAGGGTGAAATATAGCCACCAATATGAAACTGAAATTCATTTTTTCTGGTCTTGCAGCTTGAACTTTTGCCTTCTATCTTCATATTGATATAACCACTTTGCCAAGCCCAATACATCCCTTTTATTGGATCTAAATCGCCAGCCATTGCTCCGGAAGTATTAGTTAAACTGTCTATGCCAATATTGAAAGTAACTTTGGAAATTATCTTATCATTCTTTTTGGTTAGATAAAAATGAAAGGAATCGGGATTGTCTGAATCGAGTAGGTGGTAACTATCTTTTTGTGTAAAGACAGATTGGTCTACGTAATGAATCTGAATGTTTGAAATATAACATCTAAAGGTTTCAACTGTCAAAGTGTCTTTTTTTGATGAAACATATTTTTTGTTTACTTCAAACGGAACTTTGTTAAATTCTAACCTAAAATTTAGGGCAAGCGAATCACTTTTACTTTGAGAATTAATCTGAAAGCAAAAGAAAAAAAGGAAAACAATATCTATTCCTTTTTTAGTCATGTCTCGGTCTTGGTGGTTTGTTTGGTGCAAATATTCTAGATAAATCTTCCGTCAACTCATTAAAGTCTTCTAATTGGTCTTGATGACATAGTTTTTTTATGTCTTCAAAATGTTTGAAATGTGTTTCTTCTACTTGATTTTGATATAAATTTAACAAAGTAATCAGACTGTCTTTTGTTTTTAAATTGACTTCTGTTTGGTTTAATTGCGAATACAATTCGTTTTTAGTTTGTCGAATATTACTATCAAGTTTTTTGATTTCACCACGATGCCATTTGATTAATTCCGCATATTCTTTTTGCTGTTTGTCATCAAAATGTAATTTTTCTATAATAATTGCTTTCGGTTCCGGTCTGCCTCCATGTGGAGGTCTGTGTTCATTTGGACCATTAAAAAATAAAAATCCTAATGTGCCTATATTGAGCAACAATAATCCGATTACTGTAATCGTTAATAGTTTAGTTTTTTCCATTTTTATTGATATAACTGATTACTTTTATTTACAGTCATTTCTAAGTAGGTTGTAGTTGAACTGTTTTTATCTTTATTTTTTGAAACTATAGCAGAAAAATTTAATAATAATAAAACTGTAATTGATGCAGCAACAAGCCAAACTGTTTTTGAGGAAACTTTATTCTCTTTTTGAATTCTTTGTTGAATTTTTGAAAACAAATCATCACTTGGTTCAACAGATTTAATTCCGTTAGTGCTGTTCAAAATGGTTGTAATCCAATTATTTTTTTCCATGATTGTGCTGAATTTATTTATTCTGATTTCATTTCAGAAGTTCAGTATTTACTTTGACGAATGTTGTTATTTTTTCTTGCGATAGTGATTAAATTTTTCAGATAATTTATCTTGTAGCGACACTTTTGCTCTGAAAACCAAGGATTCTATGGATGAAATACTGACTTGCATAATCTCAGCAATCTCAGGATTGCTTAATCCGTCAAGTTTAGATAAGAGAAAAGCAGTCTTTTGATTTTCGGTTAACGTATTGATTACTGCAAAAAGAATTGCAGCTTCTTCTTGATTTTCTATCAAAACCCCAGGATGTTCAAATGTAGTTATGTTAAGATATTCAGCTTCATTTTGGCTTTTCTTTCCAAAAATAAAAAAGCGCTTCTGACTATTCTTTTGCTTTATATAATCCAAACATTGGTTAATGGTAATACGATAAATCCAGGTTTTATAAGATGATTTTTGATTGAAGTTCTCAAGAGAATTATATACATTAACAAAAACATCTTGAGTGATTTCTTCTGCATCTTCAATATTTTGCAAATAATTCAGCGCCACATTAAACACGAGCGTTTTATACTCGTGATATAATTTTTCGAAATTAATTTGATTATTTGGCATTCGCAATTTTAAGCTTTCTTTTTGAGAATAGGGTTCAAAATATTAACTTTTTAATATCGATTATAATTCATAAGTTTGGTAATCAAAATTATACGTTATGAAAAAAAGCTGCCTAACACTACTAGTATTAATTATTGGAAGCTTGTGTAACGCACAGATAATCAATTTTCCTGACCCAAATTTTAAAGCCCGATTATTAGCAGCTGCACCGGGATTGCAAATTGCTAGTGGCACCGCAGGAATACCTGGTAATCCATTTGTAAAAATTGATGCTAATAATGATGGTGAAATTCAGGTTTCAGAAGCATTGGCAATAACGAATTTATGGTTGTATAATGCTAGTATCACCAGCCTTGTTGGAATTGAGAATTTTACTAACCTAAGTGAACTCCAAATCTACGGAAACAATATCCCTAATGTTGATTTAACTTCATTGACACATCTTACAAATTTAGCGCTGGTTTACAATAATATTACTTCATTGAATGTTACCGGTCTTTCTCAAGTGCAATGGTTTACCTGCCGGGGTAATCAATTAACAAGTTTAGACGTAACAGGAATGAGTATGATGTCTTTTTTGCAATGTTTTGACAATCAGTTAACCGAATTGAGACTAGGTAATGCGAACAATATTCACACCCTTTATTGTCAAAATAATTTACTGACAAACTTGGATGTTAGCAATGTTGGAACGCTTGTTAATCTGAACTGTTCGTCGAATAATTTAAGACAATTGAGTCTGAAGAATAATTCCATTGAAGTAAATTTAGATTTTTCAAACAATCCGAATTTGCAGTATGTTTGTGCTGATTCTTCTGAATTGCAAAGTGTTCAAAGCAAGATCAATCAATATGGATATAACAATTGTTTTACTAATTCGTTTTGTTCATTCAATACAGCAAACCCTGTTTATTTTGTTAAAGGGATTACTAAATATGATGAATTAAATGATGGATGTGATAATGACGATATTAGTTTTCCAAATTTAATTATGGTTCTTTCGGATGGAACGAATACAGGGAATGTTTATTCCAATAGCAATGGAGAATTCAATACAGCTTCTCAGTTAACTTCGATAACCATTACGCCACAATTGGCAAATCCAGCTTATTTTACAATAACACCTAGCTCGCAAACGGTAACACTTTCTGATAGTGTTAATCCATTAATTCAAAATTTTTGTGTAACACCAAATGGCTCTCATCCTGATTTGGAAATATCATTTGTAAGAATAAATCAAGCGTCTAATGCTTATCAATATGATTACATTTTGACCTACAAAAATAAAGGAACTAATACACAATCTGGCAATATCAACTTAACATTTGATGACAACCAACAGAATTTTATGGTTTCAACTCCGGCAGTTGAATTATCAGCAACAAATTTATTGACTTGGAATTTTTTAGATTTAAAACCTTTTGAAACGAGAACAATTCAAATAGCGTTTTATATGAATTTTGAAGCGACTTTATTTAATGGCGATCTACTTACTTATGTTGCTAATATTTCTTCGAGTTCGGTAGACGACACGCCAAATGACAATACATACACGCTCAACGAAATCTACTCGTCTGCTGTACTTTTGAATATTCCTAATCCTTCCTTTTCTGATTATTTCGCTTTATATCCAAACCCAACGCGTGATTTATTAAATATTAAAACTAAAAAAAATATTTTTATTGATAGCATTGCTGTGTTCAACCTACTTGGACAATCTGTTATACAACTTAAAAACGTTTCAAATGATTCGTCAATTGATGTTTCCGGATTGGAAATTGGCACTTACCTTATCAAAATTTCATCTGATAAAGGAATCTTCAACAGTAAATTTATAAAGAATTAATTATCGCTGATTTTAATACAAACTAACCTCAAAACTGAAAAACTATTTGGGTTTTTTTACAACAAGTTTTTAATAGATTTTTATTCCTTTATATTTGTAAACTGAAATTTTAAATTAAACAATTAATTACATGAAATTATTAGAAGGAAAAGTAGCCATCATTACTGGAGCCAGTAGAGGAATAGGAAGCGGAATTGCAAAAGTATTTGCACAACACGGAGCAAATGTTGCTTTTACATATAGTTCATCTGCCGAATCAGCACTAGCCTTAGAAAATGAATTGTCGGAGATGGGAATCAAAACGAAAGGATATAAATCAAATGCTGCCGATTTCAATGAAGCTCAAAAATTGGTTGATGATGTTATGGCTGAATTTGGAAATGTAGATATATTAATTAACAATGCTGGAATCACAAAGGACAACCTTTTAATGCGTATGTCGGAAGAAGATTTTGATAAAGTAATTGAAATCAATTTGAAATCGGTATTTAATATGACCAAAGCAGTTCAGAAAATCATGTTGAAAAACCGCAAAGGTTCTATCGTAAACATGAGTAGTGTAGTAGGGGTGAAAGGGAATGCCGGACAAGCAAATTATGCTGCATCTAAAGCGGGAATGATTGGATTTACTAAATCGGTTGCCTTGGAATTAGGTTCAAGAAATATTCGTTGTAATGCTATTGCTCCAGGTTTTATAGAAACTGAAATGACCGCAAAATTAAATGAAGATGTGGTTCAAGGTTGGAGAGATTCTATTCCGTTAAAACGTGGAGGAACTCCTGAAGATGTAGCGAATGCTTGTCTTTTCTTTGCTTCTGATATGAGCGCCTATGTTTCAGGACAAGTGTTGAATGTTTGTGGAGGAATGTTAACTTAGTATTCAGTTTACAGTCTCAGTTAGCATATTAAGCTGTAAACTGCGACTGTAAACTGCGACTTATTTTAAATACTGACTTTATATATATGACCACAAACACTGTTTTATTGATATTGCTTTCTATAGGAATAGCGTTTGCGTTATCATTTTACCATTATTTTTACCAAGTCAAAAGCAAGTCCAATTCGACTTTACTTTTGGCTTTTTTGCGTTTCTTCAGTATCTTCGGATTACTGCTATTATTGATAAATCCTATTATTTCCAAAAAAACTGTCGAAACGGTTAAAACTCCGTTACCAATTGTTATCGACAATTCAGCCTCTATATCCGATCTGAAAGCTGATAAAATAGCGATGGAAGTATTTAAAAAGCTATCTAAAAATAATGACTTAGCAGATAAATTTGACGTTCAGACCTATCAGTTTGATAGTGATTTTCTACCGGCAGATACAATTGATTTCAAAGGAAAACAATCTAATATTGATGTGGTTGCCAAAAACCTAAAGAACATCTACAAAAACCAGCACTACCCAACGGTATTGATTTCTGATGGGAACCAGACTTCGGGTGAAGATTATGTTTTTGGATTTAATCCTGATAATACCGTTTATCCGATGGTAGTTGGAGATACAGCGACATATTTAGATTTAAGAATCTCGCAGTTGAATGTCAACAAATATGCGTTTCACAAGAATAAATTTCCAGTAGAAGTTTTTCTGAACTACACCGGAAATAAAAGTATCAATGCTTCATTTAGAATCTCACAAGGTAATAGTGTTCTGAATGAACAAACCGTTGTCTTTTCGCCTTCTAAGAAATCAGCCCTACTCAATTTGTTATTGCCTGCTGATAAAGTTGGACTACAGATTCTGAAAGCTACTATATCATCAAAAGAGCAAGAAAAAAATACCTATAACAACACCAAAAATTTTGCTGTAGAAGTCATCGATCAAAAGACAGAAGTGGCTTTAATTTCATCAACTTCACATCCTGATTTAGGAGCCATTAAACGAAGTATTGAATCTAATGCACAAAGAAAAGTAACCATACTTAAACCTAATAAAATCAATTCATTAACAGATTATGATGTTTTGATATTATATCAGCCTAATGCTGAGTTTAAAGCTATTTATGACCAAAACGAAAATGCCAAAATCAATACTTGGACAATCACAGGAAACGATACTGATTATAATTTTTTAAATCAAAATCAAAACAGTTATAGTTTTAAAATGAGCGGAAGTAAAGAGGATTATTTGGCTTCGTTTGACAATCAGTTCAATTTATTTGCTTTGGATAATATTGGTTTTGAACAGTTTCCTCCGTTGGAAAATCCTTTTGGAGCGATAACTGCCAATGGCAATACTAATACGTTATTGTCTTCTACCATTCGCAACATCCCAACTAATCAGCCATTGATGACTTTTGTTGAAAATCAAGGAAAACGAAGTGCTTTCTTATTTGGTGAAAACATTTGGAAATGGAGAGCCAATACTTATGTTGATAAAAAAAGCTTTACTGATTTTGATGTCTTCCTTGACAAAACTATTCAGTATTTAGCATCGAACAACGCAAGAAAATCTTTGGTAGTAACTCATGAACGCTTCTATAATTCGGGTGAAGGCATCGAAATTACGGCTCAATATTTCAATAAAAATTATGAACTGGATGAAAAAGCACGATTGACAATCGCTGTTACAAATACCAAAACGAAACAAGTAAAAAATTATGATTTACTTAGAACTACGAATGCTTTTCAGGTTAACTTAGACGGATTAGTTGCTGGAAATTATGCTTTTACCGTTAAAGAATTAAATTCAAATTCGGTTTACAGCAGCAGATTTGAAGTATTGGATTTTGATATTGAAAAAAAATTCGTAAATCCCGATTGGAACAAACTAAACCAATTGGCTACACAAACTAAAGGCAAAGCTTTTCTGCCAAATCAAACTGATTTATTAATTAAAAAATTGCTTGCTGACGACAGCTATAAAGCCATTCAGAAAACATTGGTCAAAAAATCGCCTTTGATTGATTGGATTTGGTTGTTGGTTTTGATTGCTATTTCTCTTGCTTCCGAGTGGTTTATTAGAAAATATAACGGATTGTTATAATTTTTTAATTGCCTTTCTCAAAACAATTCTTCCGCCTAAATAGGCCATTGGAATGTAGGCAAATCCTAAGTCAACAATGGTAAACCAAACTGGAGAAGGAAGCATAAAAATATTCATTATGCCACCAACTAAAAAGCAAATGCCAATTATCATTGCAAATCTCATTTTATAATTAGCTGCCATACTTGCAGCTAGAATTGCACCAACTAATGTTCCGAATGCATGAGCAAGAAAAGGCATTAGAAAATGTTTAGGTTCCATTAATGGCATGGCGGCTTGTAAACCTTCCATAGTGGTTAGATTAGCACCAGCAGGCGGTGGAATAACTGAACCGCTGACCATTATGATAGAAATGTTTACCATTCCTCCAATAATAAGACTTATAACTACTGCTAAAATGTTTTTTAAAATAGTCATATTAAATTCGTTTAGGTCAATTAGATTGAGTTTTGTTTTTCTTTACTAAAATAACAAAATTCAGTTACAAAATCATTTTTAATAAAAACTAACTCAAAGACAATCCATTTTGCTTAAATTCGTAACACTAAAAATAACATATGAAAATTGCCATTGTATGCTATCCAACATTTGGTGGGAGTGGAGTAGTTGCTACAGAATTAGGATTAGAACTTGCACATCGCGGACATGAAATACATTTTATTACATACCGTCAACCTGTGCGATTAGCACTCTTAAACTCAAAGGTGCATTACCATGAAGTTAATGTTCCGGAGTATCCCTTGTTTCATTATCAACCCTATGAATTAGCATTGTCGAGCAAATTGGTTGACATGGTTAAACTCTATAAAATAGAATTGTTGCACGTGCATTATGCGATTCCACATGCTTATGCCGGCTATATGGCTAAACAAATGTTGAAAGACGAAGGTATAATTATTCCAATGGTAACAACGCTTCACGGCACCGACATTACTTTGGTAGGAAACCATCCATTCTATAAGACAGCAGTAAGTTTTAGTATCAATAAATCAGATATAGTAACTTCGGTTTCCCAAAGTTTAAAAGATGATACCTATAAACTTTTCAATATTAAGAAGGAAATACATGTAATTCCCAATTTTATTGAGTTGGATAAAATACGAAACGAGAGTCAAATCTCCTGTCATCGTTCTGTAATGGCTAAAAAAGAAGAACGCATTGTAACTCACATCAGTAACTTCCGAAAAGTAAAACGCATCCCGGATATTATCAAAATATTTTATAAAATTCAAGAGAAAATACCAGCTAAATTAATGATGGTTGGTGATGGCCCCGAAAAGGTAAAAGCGGAACAACTTTGTAAGGAATTGGGTATTGAAGAAAAAGTAATTTTCTTTGGAAACAGTAGCGAGATAGATCAAATTCTTTCCTATTCCGATTTGTTTCTTTTGCCTTCAGAAACCGAGAGTTTTGGTTTGGCTGCACTCGAAGCAATGGCCTGGAGCGTGCCTGTAATCTCCAGTAATTCGGGTGGTTTGCCAGAAGTAAACTTTGATGGAATTTCCGGATATCTTAGCAACGTTGGCGATGTTGATAGCATGGCTGCGAATGCTTTAAAAATACTTACTGACGATGCAACTTTGGCTAAATTTAGAGAAAGTGCCTTGAGTGTTGCTCAAAAATTTGATATTAAAAACATTCTTCCATTGTATGAAGCATTGTACCACGAAGCCATCAACAATTCCAAATGAGTAAAAGAATAATTTCAATACTAGTAATTGCATTACTATATTCTTGTTCATCAACTAAAAATATAGAGAAGAAACCTTTGTATGAAGTGCTACTAGTCAACAACGATGGTGGTGCTAACATTAAGTTTTACGAAGTGTTAACAGAACCAAAAGAAATAAAGATGCTTTTAGGAGATGAAACATTGGGTAAAAAGATAGACTCTAATGATATTACCAACAGTAGTTTTGTCATCCTTAATTCCGGGCCAACAATTGAAAACTATAATAAAGTTTCAATTGAAAAGGTCATCGAAACTCCGACACAAATAGAAGTATATGTAATGGACAATCAAAAGAATATTGAGGCAGTTCAAACCGATGACGATACTTTATATCCTTATACTGTTGTAAAAATCAACTCAAAGAAACCAATTATTATCAAATAAAAATCCCGTCTGGTTAAGGACAGATTTCTTTTTTAATATCTATTTTAGATTAAAATTTGTAACAAATTCCAAGTATAGCTTAGGTTAATTTTGAATAATAATCTTTTAGACTTTTAAATTTAATCTATATTTGTTAACTCAAGTTTGGATATGCCCAACTGTAAGAATAAAAAAACAATATCAAATGGCTGGAAATAGCTACGGAACACTTTTTAAACTCACCACTTTTGGTGAATCACACGGAGAAGCTTTAGGCGGTATAATTGATGGTTGTCCTGCCGGTATAGAAATCAATTTGGACGCTATTCAAAACGAAATGCAACGAAGAAAACCAGGCCAATCTTCTATAGTTACTCAGCGAAAAGAAGAAGACGAAGTGCAGTTTCTTTCAGGAATATTTGAAGGTAAAACTACTGGAATGCCTATTGGATTTATCATTCCAAATACGAACCAAAAGTCGGATGATTACTCACATATCAAGGACAGCTATCGTCCAAGTCATGCCGACTATGTATATGAAAAAAAATACGGCATCCGTGATTATCGAGGTGGCGGCAGAAGTTCGGCTCGTGAAACAGCTTGCAGGGTAGTAGGAGGTGCAATTGCCAAACAAGTTTTATCTGATATCCAAATAAACGCTTTTGTTTCTTCTGTTGGCGAAATATTTATTGACAAACCCTATCAAGATTTAGATTTTTCGCTAATCGAAACCAATGACGTTCGTTGTCCTGATATGGTAACAGCAGAAAAAATGGAGAACTTTATCAAAGAAATTCGGAAAGATGGCGATACCGTTGGAGGTACTATAACCTGTGTGATCCAAAACGTTCCAATTGGATTAGGGGAACCGGTTTTTGATAAACTCCATGCTGAATTAGGGAAAGCGATACTTTCAATAAACGCGGTAAAAGGTTTTGAATTTGGCAGCGGATTTTGTGGTGCCAGAATGAAAGGAAGTGAACACAATGATTTATATAATGAAGATGGAACGACCAAAACCAATCTTTCGGGCGGTATTCAGGGTGGCATTTCAAACGGAATGGATATTTATTTCAGAGTAGCTTTTAAACCGGTGGCTACATTAATTCAAAAACAAGAAGTGTTGACAAATGAAAACGCCTTGGTTGAACAACAAGGCAAAGGACGACATGATCCTTGTGTCGTGGCTCGTGCAGTACCAATTGTCGAAGCCATGGCGGCCATAGTTTTGGCTGATTTTTATTTATTAAACAAAACGTATCAGAAATAGTACTCAGTATTCAGTCTCAGTTGGCAGAGAGCGATGCCTGAAAACTGTGACTGCGACTGCGACTGAACACTAAAAAAAATGACTACAATCGAAAACAAAAAAACATCCTTCTTTTCTAATCTTACTTTTCAGATTCTAATTGCTATGATTGCCGGTGCTTTGCTGGGAATTTTTGTGCATAATAATTACACTGAAGAAATTGCTAAAGATTTTAGTGGTTATATTAAAATACTGGCTACTATTTTTATTAGATTGGTGCAAATGATTATTTCGCCTTTGGTTTTTACGACGCTGGTTGTTGGTATTGCAAAATTGGGCGACATTAAAGCGGTTGGAAGAATAGGAGGAAAGGCATTGGGTTGGTTTTTTACAGCTTCGTTTATTTCCTTATTGATAGGAATGTTTTGGGTAAATACACTACAACCCGGAGTTGGATTAGAATTAGGAAAAGTAGATATATCAACCGCCTCTGAAGTTGTAGAAAAAACAGAAGGTTTTTCGGCTCAAAACTTTATAGAACACATAATTCCGAAAAGCATAGTAGAAGCTATGGCTACAAATGAAATATTACAAATTGTAATTTTTTCTATATTCTTCGGATTGGCTGCCGCTTCAATAGGTGATCATGCAAAGCCAGTAGTAAATGCTTTAGATAAAACCTCACACATCATTTTAAAAATGGTAAATTATGTAATGAAGTTTGCACCGATTGGAGTTTTTGGTGCTATTGCGGGAGTTTTTGCTATTAGAGATTTAAATGATTTGTTACTTACATATGCCAAATATTTCGGCTCTTTTATGGTCGGAATTTCAACACTATGGATTGTTTTATTATTGATTGGTTATATTTTTCTCAAAAACAGAATGACTACTTTATTAAAACATATTGTAAGTCCACTGATAATTGCCTTTGGAACAACCAGTTCTGAAGCTGTCTTTCCAAAATTAACCGAAGAATTAGAGCGATTTGGAGTAAAAGATAAAATAGTTTCTTTCATGTTGCCATTAGGCTATTCCTTTAATCTTGATGGCAGTATGATGTACATGACTTTTGCCAGTATTTTTATTGCTCAAGCCTATGGAGTGCATCTCGATTTTGGAACTCAAATGACAATGCTTTTAGTCTTAATGCTTACCAGTAAAGGTATTGCAGGTGTGCCAAGAGCGAGTTTAGTTGTCGTTGCAGCTACTTGCGGCATGTTTAAAATACCCATAGAAGGAATTGCTTTAATTCTTCCTATTGATCATTTTTGTGATATGTTTAGAAGTGCTACAAACGTTTTAGGAAATGCCTTAGCAACTTCTGTAGTTGGAAAATGGGAAAAAAGATAAAAAAAATTGTATTATTTGTTTTTACTTTATTAAATTTGCACATTAATAACTTAATATAAATCTTTAATATGAAAAAACTATTACTTTCTTTGACTCTAATGTTTGGGTCATTTGCTTCGTTTGCTCAATTAACTTGTGCAACAGCAACACCTATTACCGAGGATGGAACAATTTCAGTTCCTGATATTACCGGAACATATCAAGCACTTTGCTGGGGATCCGCAGCCACTGGTCCTAATGCAATTTGGTATTCTTTTACTGCAACAGCAAATGGTGAAGTTACTATTAATGCTGATTTACCACAAAATGACGGTACTACTTTTAGTAACGACCAAAGAGTTTCAATTGCTACAGGCACTTGTGCAGCTTTAGTTTGTTATGGTGGTCAAGATGATATTGATGATGCTAATTATAATGTTAATTACACATTCCCTGTAGCTTCAGGTACTACTTATTATATAGTATGGGATGATAGATGGTTAGCTACTGGTTTTGATTTTGACTTTACTTTTGATTCAGCTGTGTCTTGTATTAGACCAGGCGATTTAAGCGTTACTGCTCCTACAAGTATTACGAATAATTCTGCTAATATCTCTTGGGGTGCTGCAATAGGCAGTCCAGCTTCATATGATGTTGAATTTGGTGATTTTGGTTTTGTACAAGGAGCTGGAACAACAGTAAATACACTTACTACTTCAACTCCTATTTCCGGAGTTGCTAATACTAATTCTGATTATTATCTGAGAGCAAATTGTGGTAGTACTCAAAGTGCTTGGGTAGGACCATTTAGCTTGTTTTTGGCAGTTAATTTACCTTATGCAAATAATTTTGACGGTACTGCTCCACAAACAAATGCCGATGGCTTTACTGGTTCATGGGGCTTAGGTAATGCTGCAGGTGGTGCTCAAAGTGGTGCAGTTTATTATTTTAGTGGTTCAAGCACAACAGCTGCTACAAATGCATTTTTATTCACAAGAGCATTAAATCTTCAAGCTAACGAACAAGTTACGCTAACTTTTTATACACGATTAGGTGCTGCTACAGGAACCAACCAAAATTTAAAAGTTTGGGTAAATGGAACGCCTTCAGCTGTTGGTGCAACTCAATTAGGAACTGATATTACTATTTCTGGTGCTACTTACACGCTTCAAACGAGAACGTTTACAGCTACTACAGCGGGTACATATTATTTTATATTTCATAATGCTACTCCTATTGTTGCTGCTGCAACTTCTTTGAGATTAGACACTGTAAATATGACTTCTGTTTTAGGAACAAACGATTTCTTATCATCTAATTTCTCTGTTTTCCCTAATCCGGCAAAAAATGTAATTAACTTCTCTAATGATACTAATGCTGTTGTTAGTTTAGTTGAAATGACCGATTTAAATGGTAGAGTAATAAAATCACAAAAAGTTAATGCTACTGAAGGTCAGATTTCAATTAGCGATTTAGCTGCAGGAATGTACATGATGAAAATCACTACTGACCAAGGTGTTGCTACTAAGAAAATTGTTAAGCAATAATCTTATAAGCATCTGTAAGATATAAAGAGGCTGCCCGAAAAGAAATTTTCGGGCAGTTTTATTTTGTTTATAGTATTGATTCAGTATATTCAATTACTCAAAACAATATTAATTTAGCCCATTTTTAAGTACTATTCAGTTCATCAGCAAGAACTTTTTCTATTAAATTTAAATACCTTAATTTCAGAAAATCATTCAGCTAGATTAATAGACGCTCTTGTTGAATGGTTTATTTAGAACATATTAGTCTTTAGGAATAATTTATTGAAGGAACAAAAATTGAGGCCAATGCCCATAAATATATTTTTGTTTGAAAAAAATCAGTTAAAAAAATAAAGAGAGGCTTCAAGGTAAAGTAGATGCTGTTTTGGCCGAAATTGGTTAGGATATCGAATAATAGCTCATTCATATGTTTTTTTTTGTAAATATTAAGCAAAACAAAGGGTTTAAACGTTTTGCATTAAATATACTAACCAAACTAAATATTGTATTTGGATTTAATTACTATTGCTCATAACTTTTCTAAATCTATAGAAAACAACGTTTGCAAAATTTTAGACAAATTATGGGCTTCAGAAACGAACTGAAAAACGCTACAGGTCAGCTTTTGATGATGAATATTAAATAGTCAATAAAATTTCAATGAATTAGTATGGGAAAAATAAAAAGAGAATGCCATTTCGTACAGCCTCTTTTATTTTTTCTTCATCGGATAACTCTCCGTGCTTTGTTTTCCTTGTTGCATTCCAGAAATAGTGGCAACCAAGTTGGTTTCATTCACTTTTTTGTACACTATTTTTTGAGGATAATCGTGTTTTGGGTTTTCAAAACTAAATGAGTTTTCACTCTCGGAACTTAATTTAAAATCAACCGGTTCATCATTATTTTGACCTTTAACGGTTGGTCTATAAATAAGTTCATCATTTAGTTGTTTTAAGATTATAGACTCCGAATGAACCGTATCTTCTTTGTTAATTATGAAATAAGTGGTGCCAGAAAAAGTACTGTCATTTTCTTTAGTCCATGTTTCGGTTAAAACTCCTTCGGGCATTTCATTTTCCCAATTGCCTAGCAGCCAATTCATTTTTTCAAGTTTGTCAAATTTCTTTTCTGATTTATTTTGACATGAAATGAACATTAATAAACTAGCACTGCAAATTAATACAATCAGCAATTTAAACCCTGTAGATTTTTTCATCTTCTATTTTTTTAAAACACTACAATACTATAAAAAATCTGCCAACTCAACACAGTAAACTGAACACTTTTTTTGTATTTTTGCACACGAAAATAAAAACAGTATGTTAGAAAGATTGCAATATGTAAAACAACGCTTCGATGAAATCTCGGATTTAATTATTCAACCCGATATTATTTCCGATCAAAAGCGTTATGTACAATTAAATCAAGAATATAAAGGACTTAAAGCGTTAATGGAAAAGCGTGAAGAGCTTATTAACGTTTCTGGAAACATTGAAGAAGCAAACGAAATTTTAGCGGACGGTTCAGATCCTGAAATGGTGGAAATGGCAAAAATGCAATTAGACGAAGCAAAAGAGCGTTTGCCCGAATTGGAAGAAGAAATTAAATTCATGTTGATACCTAAAGATCCGGAAGATGCCAAAAACGTGATGGTTGAAATCCGAGCCGGAACGGGTGGTGATGAAGCCTCTATTTTTGCAGGAGATTTATTCCGAATGTATACTAAATACTGTGAAAGCCGTGGTTGGAGAACTTCGGTAGTAGATATGAATGAAGGAACTTCGGGCGGATTTAAAGAGGTTATTTTTGAAGTTACCGGAGAAGATGTATACGGTACGTTGAAGTTTGAAGCTGGAGTTCACCGCGTACAACGTGTTCCTCAAACCGAAACACAAGGAAGAGTTCATACTTCGGCTGCAACCGTTATGGTGTTACCTGAAGCGGAAGAATTTGATGTGCAAATTGATATGAATGATGTTCGTGTAGATTTTTTCTGTTCTTCCGGACCAGGTGGACAATCGGTGAATACTACCAAATCGGCAGTGCGTTTAACTCACATTCCAACTGGTTTGGTTGCGCAATGTCAAGATCAAAAATCGCAACATAAGAATAAAGATAAAGCATTAGAAGTATTGCGTTCTCGTTTGTACGAACAAGAATTAGCCAAAAAACAAGCAGAAGATGCTACCAAACGTACTTCTCAAGTAAGTTCTGGAGACCGTTCTGCAAAAATCCGAACCTACAACTATGCTCAAGGTCGTGTAACCGATCACCGCATTGGTTTAGACGTTTTTGATATGGATGGTGTGATGAATGGAAAAATTCAAAAATTTGTTGACGAATTGCAGTTGGTCAATAATATGGAAAAATTAAAAGAAAGTGAAGTTTTCTAATAGAAAATAGAGAATAGAAAAAAGAGAAAAGATGCCATTCTAAATTAAGTTTGGCATTTTTTGTATCACTTAGCGAACTTTGCGAAAAACTTTGCGAACTTTGCGTTTAAACAACTACTATGACAACACAACAATTAGTTCAACAAATCCAACACAAGAAATCATTTCTTTGTATTGGTCTTGATGTCGACTTGACCAAAATCCCACATCATTTACTCGAACTCGAAGATTCTATTTTCGAATTCAATAAAGCCATAATTGATGCTACTCACGATTTATGTGTTTCTTATAAACCTAATATGGCTTTCTATGAAGCTTATGGCTTAAAAGGTTGGCAATCATTAGAAAAAACAATTACCTATATCAATGAAAAATATCCTGAAATATTTACTATTGCCGATGCAAAACGCGGCGATATTGGAAATACATCCACCATGTATGCGAAAGCTTTTTTAGAAGATTTAGATTTTGATTCAGTTACAGTTGCTCCTTATATGGGGAAAGATAGCGTAGAACCTTTTCTTGCTTTTGAAAACAAACACACCATACTTTTAGCCTTAACTTCCAATGAAGGTGCTTTTGATTTTCAAACTAAAAATGTAGATGGTGAAGAACTCTATAAAGTCGTAATAGAAACATCCAAAAGGTGGAAAAACAGTCAAAACTTGATGTACGTTATAGGCGCAACTAAAGCGGACTATTTTGCTGAAATTCGAAATTTAGTTCCGGATAGTTTTCTTTTAGTTCCCGGTGTTGGTGCGCAAGGCGGAAGTTTGCAAGAAGTTTGTAAATACGGAATGAATGATACTATAGGATTGCTAATCAATTCTTCTCGTGCTATCATTTATGCTTCTTCTGGAGAAGATTTTGCTCAAAAGGCTAGGGAAGAAGCTTTAAAAATGCAACAGGAAATGGAAATGATTTTAAGAATTTTTAATTCTTGATAATTTTAAATGTTTTAATTCCATCCACGGTTTCTATTTTTACTATGTAAATACCGTTCTGAAAATGAGAAACATCTATACTATTTTGTTGCTCATTTAAAAAAACGGAATTAATTTCTTGACCTAAAATAGAATATATTTTTACGTTAATTCCTAAAAGATTATTGTTTGTTTCAATAATTAAATTATCAGTAACTGGATTTGGATATACTTTGATATCGTTTAATTTTACTTCCTCAGAATTTGACAATGCTGATTCTTGATATACTCTAACATAATCCACTTCCATTGAACTTTGTGAAAAACTTGCACTTATAGTTGGTTCTATAGCTATATTTAATAAAAAATATTGTTCCGCATCAAAAGGCCATGTAGATGCATTTTTTACAGTTGGGTTATATATATAATGTACCACATTATCTACACTAAATATCATTCTTTCAGTTGTCCATTCTAGAGTATAGATATGAAATTGACTTGAAACTGTACTAATTGTTTGTCCACCTTTGTTAATAGTATTTCCAAAACTTGAAGGAGTATGCATAGCACTTTGTACAAAATTTTGATTATTTCCCCAATGTTCCATAATATCAATTTCTCCACAAGCAGGCCAAGAAGTTGTACCATGAGTACTTGTCCAAAATGCTCCAGGTTCAATTATATTTTTTCCTAACATCCAAATGGCAGGCCAAGTTCCTATACCTGTCGGCATTTTTGCTCGCACTTCAACACGTCCATATTTAAATGCAAATTTAGAATTTAACCTTGCAGAGGTAAACTGTTTTGTTTGTCCTTGATTTGTAAAAGTCTCTCTTTTAGCAACAATATTTAAGAATCCATTATTTACAAAAGAATTTATTTGTCGATTTGTATAATGTTGCACTTCATTATTATACCAACTTCCTCCGGCAGGCAATTGTGTTTGATGAAACCAATTAGTTGAGTTAACTGCACCGCTTCCATTAAATTCATCAGACCAAACTAAATTATTAAAAACAGGTGGATTTGAAAAAGCATAAAGAAAATCATCTAAATAGGCCACTACTTGATTTGTATTATTTTCTCCATTTATTTGAATTACTACTCTGTTAAAATCCGATCTGTAAAGTGGGTTTGGCGAACCACCATTTAAGTTAATATATGAGTCGGTTGCGAAATTAAAAGTGATTACTTGCCATTGATTTAATAGAATTGGTTTTATAATTTCACATTGTGTTGACCATGGTTGAGGCAATAAACCATTTTGAAGTTTTAAAGAGATTCGATTTGTTTGATTTCCGGTTATTCCCGATGAAGGAACATATATTTTTAGAGAGAATATACTATTTGATGTTAAATTAAAATTGGATGCTGTATCAAATCGAACATTGGCATATTGTCCTCCTGTATCTGCATATTTTAAAACTTTTGTAGAAGTGTTAATACCTGATTGGAATGGATTATTAAAGTTTGAATCCATACCACAATCATCACCAACCCACGAAGTAATAGTGCCGGTTCCTTGAAAATTATCAGAAATAGTTTGTGCTTGAGTAATATTTAAAATGAAAAATAAATATAAAAATGTATATGTATTATTACGCATGTATTGGTTTTTTTTTAATTATCTGTAAACTTAAGGTGAAAAGATTTCTTAGAAATAAAACATACCTATAATTAAACTATACTAAAATAAAAAAATACTATAAAAATCAATATTTTTACTCTTTAATTTTAATTTTTGTGGATAAAATCTATACTGATCAAATAGGAACAATACATACTTTTGAAAAAGTACCCAAACGTATCGTTTCTCTTGTGCCATCTCAAACCGAGTTATTGTATGATTTAGGCTTAGAAGAAAGTATTGTAGGGATTACTAAGTTTTGTGTGCATCCTTTTCATTTTAAATCCACAAAAAAGATAATTGGAGGTACTAAAAAAGTACATTTCGAAAAAATTCGTTTATTGCAACCCGATATTATCATTGCCAACAAAGAAGAAAATACCAAAGAAATTGTTGAAGAACTTTCTAAAATTTGTCCGGTTTGGGTAACTGATATTATTACTATAAATGATAATTTGAAAATGATAGAAGATTTTGGGCAACTTTTTAATAAAAGAATCGAAGCCCAGAAATGGATCGATAAAATCAATTTTGCACTTTCTGATTTTAAGCAGTTTATAAGTAATAAATCTTCACAGAAAGTAGCCTACTTTATTTGGGCTAATCCTTATATGGTATCAGGAAATAATACGTTCATCAATGAAATGTTGAAACTCAATAATTTTCATAATATTTACGAAAATAGAGAAGAACGCTATCCAGAAGTTATTATACAGAAAATGAGAATTCAAGGCGATCCCGATTTGGTTTTGCTTTCTTCCGAACCATTTCCGTTCACCGATGAACATGCTTTTGAATTAGGAAGATTTACACATCATGCGAAGACCGTATTTGTAGATGGTGAAATGTTCTCATGGTATGGAAGTCGTTTGGTAAAAGCGTTTCAATATTTTAAATTGCTACACTAAATTCTATTTTTAATTATTCTTTACTGGTAAATACTATATTTACACCTATTTAATTGATTTACTAGTGATAAATTACACCATATATTCAAACGCTAAAAACACACAATGGGTAACTTTTGTTCATGGTGCCGGTGGAAGTTCTGCTATTTGGTTCAAGCAAATCAGAGAATTTCAAAAAGAATATAATGTGTTATTATTGGATTTACGTGGTCATGGAAATCCGAACCAACAAATAAAAAATGCTTTCAAACAAAAATATACTTTTTCGGCTCTAGCACAAGATATTATTGAAGTATTAGATTATTTAAAGATCGAAAAATCCCATTTTGTTGGGATTTCTTTAGGTACTATTCTTATTCGTCAATTGGCAGAGATGCATACTGAACGAGTGCAAAGTATGATACTTGGTGGTGCCATTTTAAAAATGAATTTTCGCTCTCAAATTTTAATGAGACTTGGTAATATTTTTAAATACGTTCTACCTTATTTGGTTTTGTATAAGTTTTTTGCGTTTGTAATAATGCCCAATAAAAATCATAAGCAGT
Organism: Flavobacteriaceae bacterium; assembly: GCA_947456955.1. Lineage (GTDB taxonomy): Bacteria > Bacteroidota > Bacteroidia > Flavobacteriales > Flavobacteriaceae > Flavobacterium. The sequence continues at coordinate 142,092 of CANGTQ010000001.1, forward strand.
CTAGACTTTTATTTATAAACGAAGCCAAAAAATTATATCAAAAAGAATTTATTCGTTGGTTTAAACTTACGGCCGAAATCAATCCCGTTTTAAAATTGTTTAGACAGGTAGAAATGAATATTCCAACTTTATATATTATGGGAGAAGAAGATTATATGTTTTTACCCTCTGTTAGGGAAGTAGTGAAAAGTCATTATAAATCTTCCAAATTAGTTGTGATAGAAAATTGTGGTCATGTGGTAAATGTAGAACAACCTTTTTCTTTTAACGAAGAAGTTCTATCTTTTATTTTTCTTCAAAAATAAAAAAACTGTCAAATCTTCCCAGACTTGACAGCTCTTTAGATAACTAACCTAAACCAAAATATAATAAATAACCAAATTTATTACACCACAAATATAGGTTTTCTTTTTAGCATGTTGTGTTAAGGTTATGTTATACTTATGTTATTGATTTCTAAAAATTTAGATTTATTTTTTGTCCTGCATTGCAAACACTTGTTGTAGCAAAGGAGTCGTTCTCGCTTTGATATCGGCACGGATGTTTTTTTCTTCTACGCCTATCATTTTAAAAACACCTTCTAATGCTTTGTTTGTTGTATAATCTGTCAAGTCAGGATTTACTTTTTTTACCATAGGTAAGCTATTGTATTTTTTTATGATGGTCGCCCAAACTTTATCAGCACCAACTTTAGTAAAAGAATTTTTGATCACTGGATTAAATTTGGCATACAATGGTGAAGTAGTATTTGTCTGTAAATAAGAAGTAGCTGCACTTTCATTTCCCATCAGTATACATTTAGCATCGGTAAAACTCATATTTTTAACAGCATCTACAAAAATAGGAGTAGCTTCTTTGGTAGCATCTTCGGCAGCGCGGTTTAGCATTACTAATCCTTTATTGGCTAAAGAACTCAAACCGGCTTTTCTTAGCGCATCATCTACTTTTTGAAGTTCTTCGGGCAAAAGAATTTTTACCATTTCGTTTTTGTAGAAACCATCAGTTGCCGTCAATTTTGTTACTTGTTTTTCAATTCCTTTATTTAAAGCTTCTTTCAAGCCAGCAGCTATATCAACATTTACTGTGGCACCATTTAAAGTATTAAAATCTACAGGAACTACTTTTTGAACTTCTTTTTGGACATCTTTTTTAATTTGATCTAAAAGACCGCCTTGTGCGAAACTGAAAATTGGAAGTAATAAGAGTAGGGCTAATTTATTTTTCATAAAATTTATATTTTTTTCATGCTTTTTATCAAAAACAAAGCCAAAAAATAATTAAGCAAAAATTACAATTCTATTATTATGGTATGTATTATTTTTATGTTTTCTATGAAATCGTTGTGACATTTTTATTTATTGTGTAAATTGCGTCACTTAAATTATCATATCCTCAAAATGGAACCAGAAATACCTTATATCCCTAAAAATAAAGTTAGAATAGTTACCGCTGCTTCACTTTTTGATGGTCACGATGCGGCTATCAACATCATGAGAAGAATAATTCAATCAACTGGTGTAGAAGTAATTCACCTAGGTCACGATAGAAGTGTAGAAGAAGTAGTAAATACAGCCATTCAAGAAGATGCTAATGCCATTGCGATGACTTCCTATCAAGGGGGGCATAATGAGTATTTCAAGTATATGTATGATTTATTGAAAGAGAAAGGCGCAGGACACATAAAGATTTTTGGCGGTGGAGGCGGAGTGATTTTGCCAAGCGAAATAGCCGAACTGCAAGCATACGGAATTACCAGAATATATTCTCCAGATGATGGTCGTGCCATGGGTTTACAAGGAATGATAAATGATTTGGTTCAACAATCCGATTATCCTATTGGAGACAAACTTAATGGTGAATTAAAAAATATTGAAAATAAAAATCCAACAGCTATTGCGCGTTTGATTTCTGCAGCCGAAAATTTTCCTGAAATCGCTAAGCCCGTTTTTGATAGTATTCACTCAATGAATGAAACTTCAAAGATTCCGGTACTTGGAATTACTGGAACTGGTGGTGCCGGAAAATCATCTTTAGTAGATGAATTAGTTAGACGATTTCTTATTGATTTTCCAGAAAAAACTATCGGATTAATTTCGGTAGATCCATCAAAACGTAAAACGGGTGGTGCATTATTAGGCGATAGAATTCGGATGAATGCCATCAATAATCCTAGAGTTTATATGCGTTCGTTGGCGACACGTCAATCCAATTTGGCATTGTCAAAATATGTTGCCGAAGCGATTCAGGTTTTGAAAGCTGCTAAATATGACATCATCATTCTAGAAACCTCAGGAATCGGTCAATCGGATACCGAAATCATGGATCATTCCGACGTTTCGTTATATGTTATGACTCCTGAATTCGGTGCAGCCACTCAATTAGAAAAAATTGATATGTTGGACTTTGCCGACATGGTAGCGCTAAATAAATTCGACAAACGTGGTGCTTTAGATGCTTTACGTGATGTCAAAAAACAATACCAACGCAATCATAACCTTTGGGATGTAAATCCAGATGAAATGCCTGTTTTCGGGACTATTGCTTCTCAGTTCAATGATCCCGGAATGAATACGCTCTATAAAAAAATTATGGATTGCATAGTTGAAAAAACCGGAGCTGATTTAAAATCGACTTTTCAAATTACTCGTGAAATGAGTGAAAAGATTTTTGTCATTCCGCCACACAGAACTAGATATTTATCTGAAATTGCAGAAAACAATCGCAAGTATGACGAGACAGTTTTGACTCAGGTTGAAGTAGCCCAAAAGCTATATGGAATCTATAAAACAATCGAAAGTGTTGCCGAAAAAACAGCTCAAATTGATAAAGCAGGTATTGATATTAACTCATTGATTAGTAATGATGATAATAAGGATTTTCTAAACCTATTAGTTAAAGAATTTGATCGTGTAAAAATGAAACTCGACCCGTTCAATTGGGAAATAATTCTCACTTGGAATGACAAGGTTAACAAATATAAAAATCCGGTTTATAGCTTTAAAGTACGAGACAAAGAAATCAAAATTCAAACGCATACAGAAAGTTTATCACATACACAGATTCCAAAAGTAGCACTACCAAAATACCAGGCTTGGGGCGATATTTTAAAATGGAACCTGCAGGAAAATGTACCCGGCGAATTTCCTTTTACATCGGGATTGTATCCATTCAAGCGTGAAGGTGAAGATCCTTCCAGAATGTTTGCTGGCGAAGGCGGACCTGAGCGAACCAATAAACGTTTTCACTATGTGAGTGCGGGTTTACCTGCAAAGCGTTTGTCAACTGCTTTTGATAGTGTGACTTTATATGGAAATGACCCTGATTTGCGTCCTGATATCTATGGTAAAATTGGAAATGCCGGCGTTTCTATCTGTTGTTTGGACGATGCTAAGAAATTGTATTCCGGTTTCGATTTAAGCCATCCATTAACATCGGTAAGTATGACGATTAATGGACCAGCGCCCATGTTATTGGGATTTTTTATGAATGCTGCTATCGATCAAAATTGCGAAAAATACATAATAGATAATAATCTTCAAGTTGAAGTAGCCGAACGAATTAACGAAATCTATAAGAAAAAAGGATTAACCCGTCCAAAATACAACGGACAGTTACCTGATGGAAATAATGGTTTAGGATTAATGCTTTTAGGAGTTACGGGTGATCAAGTATTGCCACTAGATGTATACGAAGATATAAAAGTAAAAACTTTGTCTCAAGTTCGTGGGACAGTGCAAGCCGATATTTTAAAAGAAGACCAAGCTCAAAACACTTGTATTTTCTCAACTGAATTTGCCTTGAGATTAATGGGAGATGTGCAGGAATATTTTATTCAAAAAAGTGTGCGTAACTTCTATTCAGTATCTATTTCAGGGTATCATATAGCTGAAGCTGGTGCAAATCCAATCACGCAATTAGCATTTACGTTATCTAATGGTTTTACTTATGTAGAATATTATTTAAGTCGTGGCATGGATATCAACGAATTTGGACCTAATTTATCCTTCTTTTTTTCAAACGGAATCGACCCGGAATACGCCGTGATTGGAAGAGTAGCACGTAAGATTTGGGCGAAAGCAATGAAAAATAAATACGGTGCTAACGAAAGAGCACAAATGTTGAAATACCATATTCAAACATCCGGACGTTCTTTGCATGCTCAGGAAATTGACTTCAACGATATTCGTACTACATTGCAGGCATTATATGCTATTTACGACAATTGTAATTCCCTTCATACTAATGCTTATGATGAAGCTATTACAACGCCAACCGAAGAAAGTGTGCGTCGAGCCATGGCAATTCAATTAATTATCAATAAAGAATTAGGATTGGCTAAAAACGAAAACCCTATTCAAGGTTCCTTTATTATCGAAGAGTTAACCGATTTAGTTGAAGACGCGGTTTTACTAGAATTCGACCGAATCACGGAACGTGGTGGTGTTTTGGGAGCTATGGAAACGATGTACCAAAGAAGTAAAATTCAGGAGGAAAGCTTGTATTATGAAACATTAAAACATACGGGCGAATTTCCAATTATTGGTGTTAACACCTTCTTAAGTTCCAAAGGATCACCAACCGTATTGCCAGCTGAAGTAATACGAGCCACTGAAGAAGAAAAAAATGAACAAATCAAAACCCTAGATAATTTACATAAAACCTATCACGATAAAGAATCCGAACAAATTCAGGCTTTACAAAATGCTGCCATTAATAATGAAAATATTTTCGAAGTCTTAATGGATGCCACCAAGTATTGTTCTTTAGGTCAGATTACTGCCGGCTTGTTTGAGGTTGGTGGGCAATATAGACGCAATATGTAAATTATTACATTTATTATAGTAAATCTCATAGTGATGTGAGGTTTTTATCTACTTGATTTAACCTCATTAAACTTTTTCAAAATTGCTTTTAACTTTTCTTCACGAGCAGCTTTTTTTGCTTTCTCTTTATCTTGTTCTTTGTGAAGTTTGTCGTTATGAGCTTTGATATTTTTCGGATTGTTTCTTCCCATTCGTTAAAAATACAAATTTTTGTTTTAAATAAAGTTTGGCATTAAAATTGGTTAAAGCGAAATATTATTAACCTGCCTGTCTGAAGACAGGTCTTAATACTTTTTAAATGAAAAAAATTACAATAGTTTTAGCTTTTATCGGGATGATAATGCTACAAGGATGTACCGTGAACGAAGACAACACCAATAACATTGACAACGATACCATTAGTGAGGTGTTTGAATATACTAATGTCAACTTCTTCCCAAACGATTATAGTGTCGTGTTGACTTACCCCCATTCAATTTTTAGTTCGGATATGGTTTTAGTCTATCGATTGTCAGGTTCTTTTCAAGGAGAAGATATATGGAAACCCTTGCCGGAAACTTATTATTTTGATGATGGCACTTTAGATTTACGGTATGATTTTGATTTCACACGATTTGATGCAGAATTACATCTTGAGGGTTTTGATTTAGCCGGTGTAACCAACAATTATAAATTAAATCAAATTTTCAGAGTAGTAATTGTACCGGGTTTTTTTGGTAAAAACAACAAAATAGATTTCAAAGATTATAAAGCTGTTGTAAAAGCTTTCAATATTGATGAAAGCAAAATAATCAAAGTACAACAATAGATTTCAACAAAATTATATAAAAAAAACATCCCGATTTATTGGGATGTTTTTTTATGAACAAATGTCTAATTAAGACACATCAACCGTTGTGGCTTCAGCTATCCTTTTATAAGTACCATTAACCAGCTTTTCTCTTATTGCCTTAAATGCAGTAAGTGTTTCTTCGATATCTGATATAGTATGAGAAGCTGTTGGAATCATTCTCAATAAGATAATTCCTTTAGGAATAACCGGATATACCACAATCGACAAGAAGATGCCATAGTTTTCGCGTAAATCGTTAACCATTACCATGGCTTCCGGAATAGAGCCTTCCAGATAAACTGGTGTAACGCACGTATTAGTATCTCCAATATTGAATCCGTTTTCTTTTAATCCGTTCTGCAAAGCGTTTACATTTTCCCAAAGTTTGTCTTTCAAAACTGGGTTGCCTCTTAACAACTGTAATCTTTTCAAAGCACCAACAGTTTGAATCATTGGTAATGCTTTGGCAAACATTTGCGATCGCAAATTGTATTTTAAATAATCGATAATAGCTTTATCAGCTGCAAGGAACGCTCCAATGCTCGCCATAGATTTAGCAAACGTAGAAAAGTAGACGTCAATTCCGTCTTGGCAACCTTGTTCTTCACCTGCTCCGGCACCAGTTTTTCCTAATGTTCCAAAACCGTGAGCATCATCAACTAAAAGACGGAAATTGTATTTCTTTTTCATTTCCACAATCTCTTTCAACTTGCCTTGTTGACCGCGCATTCCGAAAACACCTTCGGTAATAAATAGAATTCCACCGCCAGTTTCAGTAGCCATTTTTGTAGCACGTTGCAGGTTTTTCTCCATGCTTTCAATATCATTATGACGATAGGTAAAACGTTTTCCCATGTGCAAACGCACGCCATCAATAATACAAGCGTGAGCATCTACATCATACACAATAATATCATTTTTAGTTACTAAAGCGTCAATACACGACATTATTCCTTGGTAACCAAAGTTCAATAAGTAGGCAGCTTCTTTGTGAACAAACGCCGCTAATTCGTTTTCTAATTGTTCATGAACATCGGTATGACCTGACATCATTCTTGCTCCCATAGGATATGCAGCACCATATTTTATGGCAGCATCTGTGTCTGCCTGACGAACTTCCGGATGATTAGCAAGACCTAAATAGTCATTCAAACTCCAGTTTAAAATATTTTTCCCGTGAAAAGTCATTCTTGGACCAAGTTCCCCTTCTAATTTTGGAAACACGTAATATCCTTCTGCTTGAGAAGCCCATTTTCCTAATGGACCTTTATTATTTTGTATTCTTTCGAATAAATCTTTTACCATAATCACTTTGTGTTTAATCGGTGCAAAAGTAATAATTAATTATTAAAATTTATGCTTAAGGAATCATGTTTTATGAGCTTTTGATAGATTATATTTGTAAATTAAAAATATCAATAATGCAACTCGTATTCGCTTCTAATAACCTAAACAAAATTAAGGAAATTCAAATTTTACTGCCAAGTACTATTCAGATTTTAAGTTTGCAAGATATTGGATGCTTTGAGGAAATTCCCGAAACCGCAGATACTATTGAAGGAAATGCTATTCTCAAAGCTAATTATGTAACAGAAAAATTTGGCTACAACTGTTTTGCCGATGACACTGGTTTAGAAGTTGAAGCTTTAAACGGTGAACCTGGCGTTTATTCAGCAAGATATGCAGGCGAGCAAAAAGATGCCAATGATAATATGGATAAATTAGTATTGAATTTAAAAGATAAGACAAATCGCTCGGCGCAATTCAAAACAGTTATAGCTTTAAATCTTGATGGAAATCAAACTCTATTTACCGGAATCATAAAAGGTAAAATCATCGATGAAAAAATGGGAACCAACGGTTTTGGTTACGATCCTATTTTTATTGCTGAGGGTTACTCTAAAACCTTTGCCGAATTGACAATTGAGGAGAAGTCGACTATTAGTCATCGTGGATTGGCGGTGAAACAATTGGTTGATTTTCTTAGTAACTGAGTTTCTTAGTAATTGAGTGCTGAGAAATATATTATCGTTCTGATTAGCTCCTAACTGCCAGCCGATAGGAGGTAGGAGCAACTAACGTGTAGTGCTGATAGCGGAAGGATAAGTGAGAAAAAAGAAATAGTTCCGCTCCTAATAGTATTAAAAAAACTCAGTTACTTAACCACTCAGCTACTCAGTCACTTCGCTAGCTAAAGCTAACGTATTAAATATCAATAAATAACAAATTAGCGTATATAGTATTTAAAGACTACCTTTGCACAAAATTTTAAAACTTTATATGAATAAATTTGAACAATTAGGTCTGAATGAGTCGTTACTGCTGGCGATCAAAGATCTAGGATTTGAGAATCCGTCAGAAGTGCAAGAAAAAGCCATTCCAGTCTTATTGGAACAAAACACAGACATAGTCGCTTTAGCACAAACAGGTACAGGGAAAACGGCAGCATTTGGTTTTCCGCTAATACAAAAAATTGATGCTGAAGACAGAAGTACTCAAGCGTTAATTTTATCCCCAACGCGTGAACTTTGCTTACAAATCACCAACGAGATTAAACAATACTCAAAATATGTAAAAGGTATACATACAGTGGCAGTTTATGGTGGAGCTAGCATTACAGAACAAGCAAGAGAGATTAAACGAGGAGCACAAGTAATTGTAGCAACTCCAGGTAGAATGCAGGACATGATTAACCGTGGCTTGGTTAACATTAAAAATATCAGTTTCTGTATTCTTGATGAAGCAGATGAGATGTTAAACATGGGATTTTATGATGATATCGTTTCGATTTTATCTGATACTCCTGATGAGAAAAAAACATGGTTATTTTCAGCAACTATGCCTGCAGAAGTAGCGCGTATTGCTAAGAAATTCATGTCTGAACCAGTAGAAATTACGGTTGGACACAAAAATTCAGGTTCGGCTACAGTATCACACGAATTTTTTTGCGTGAATGCCCGTGACCGTTACGAAGCGTTGAAAAGATTGGCTGATGCTAATCCTGATATCTTCTCTGTAGTTTTTTGTAGAACAAAACGTGATACACAAGCGGTTGCCGAGAAGTTAATTGAAGATGGTTACAGCGCAGCGGCATTGCACGGAGATTTGTCTCAAGCACAACGTGATGGTGTAATGAAATCGTTCCGTGGGCGTCAAATCCAAATGCTTGTTGCAACAGATGTTGCTGCACGTGGAATTGACGTTGATAATATTACGCATGTAGTGAATTATCAATTACCTGACGAAATTGAAACCTACAATCACCGTTCTGGCCGAACCGGTCGTGCAGGAAAATTAGGTACTTCTATCGTAATCATCACAAAAAGTGAATTGCGTAAAATTTCGTCAATCGAAAGAATCATTCAACAGAAATTTGTTGAGAAAACCATTCCAAGTGGAATTGAAATCTGCGAAATCCAATTATTACACTTAGCCAATAAAATCAAGGATACCGAAGTTGACCATGAAATAGACAACTATCTTCCAGCAATTAACGAAGTACTCGATGGTTTGTCTAAAGAAGAATTGATTAAAAAAATGGTATCGGTTGAATTCAACAGATTCATTGCTTACTATAAAAAGAAACGCGATTTATCGGGTGAAAAAGGAGAAAGAAACGAACGCAGTTCAGAGCCTAGAGAAATAAGAGCTGGTGATCCAGTTCGTTATTTTGTAAATATTGGTTCAAGAGACGATTTTGATTGGATGCAATTGAAAGATTTCCTTAAAGAAACATTGGATTTAGGTCGTGATGATGTGTTTAAAGTTGATGTGAAAGAAGGTTTCTCTTTCTTTAACACAGACGGTGAACATACGGATAAAGTGATGTCTGTCCTTAATGGATTTGACCTTAACGGAAGACGTATTAATGTAGAAATCTCTAAGAACGACGGTGGAAGCAGAGAAAGACGCGACCATAACGGAAGAAGTAGTGGCGGTGAACGCAGAAGCTCAGGAGGATTTGGAGGAAGAAGTTCTGCCGGAGGAAGCTTCGGACCAAGAAAAGAAGGTGGATTCAGAAGCGATAGAAATACAGCTCCAAGAACGGAACGTTCAGACAGACCAAGAAGAGAAGGCGGATTTAATCGCGACAGTGCTCCAAAAAAAGCACCAGGTTCTTTTCAAAGAGAAGAACGTGCTCCAAGGCGTTCTGAAGGTAATTCCGAAAGACCAGCAGGTCGTTCATTTGAGGCTGCTAAAAGCAGAAGGCCGAGGAAGCAGTAGGCAGTTTCCCTGAAAATGAAACTATCATAACTCCGTTTTTTACTAATGTAATGACGGAGTTTTTTTTGAGATTTTAAAAGATATAGTATTATTTTTATTACTGACTGATTTTTAAAAACTATCAGGTTTTTAATTTTATGACATATTGAAATAGCTATAACTGCTCACTACGGAAAAAAAGCCCACATTGTTCAGTTCATTTTTAAAAATAAAGCCATTCTTCAAAATGCTGATTAGAATCTGTGACTTACATAATGTGCCTTTGGCTACCAATTAAGCCACGGCGCAGTTATTATTGAATGCTCTAGCAGTTGATTGAACATTATTTAACTGCCACCATCGAAATCTCTACATTAACGCCTTTTGGCAAACCTGCAACCTGAACAGTTTCACGTGCCGGAGCGGTATTCTCGTCAAAGTAACTTCCGTAAACAGCATTGATTCGTACAAAGTCTCCCATGTCCATGATGAAAATGGTAGTTTTTACTACGTTGTCAAAAGTCATGTCGGCAGCTTCTAGAACTGCTTTCATATTTTCCATAACTTGTTTGGTTTCGGTTTCTATGTCGTCAAGCACCAATTTCATAGTTAAAGGATGAAGTGCTATTTGTCCCGAAGTATAAAGCATGTTGCCAAACAAAACCGCTTGGTTATAGGGTCCAATTGGGGCCGGAGCTTTGTCTGTAAAGATTATCTTTTTCATCGTTGTCAGTTATCTGTTGTCTGTTTTCTGTTGTCTGTTTTCTGTTGTCTGTTATTTTTTTTAGTTATAAATCATAACCGATAACAGAAAACCGTTATCTATCTTAAAACTCTATCCGCCTGATTTCGTTTATCCCATTTGATATCACTCAGGACACCTGCTTTTATACCGATGAAAAATCCCCAATACGGATTGTCTCCAAAAGGCACCCAATTGAAATCCATTCGCCAACTTAGCAAATCTCTTTCAAATCGTAGCTGAGTAAAAGTAACACCATCTTGAACAAAATCATAACCTGTCGAAGCTCCAATTTTCCATTTGGGAGTCAAATCGGTATTCATAGAAACCATTAACGAGTTTCCGGTTATTTTTTTCTCACGATTGTTATTAGAATAAGTCAATGAATACGCAAGAGTCATGTCCCAGGGTAATTTATATTTAAAGAACTCAGTGGGAACTTCAGTTTGGTCACCATCATCATTAAACTGACTCTGTCGCCTATCGCCTAAATCAGTATTGCTTCCAAACAAATCATCTTCTCGACCTCCATTTCTTTCACCTTGCCTATTTTTCTTATCCGGATTATCAACATCTTTACTGGAGAAAGCATAGTTTAATGTTATATTAGCACTTGTCATTCTGAACAAACTTCCGCCATTGTCAATGTTCCATGTATTGATTCTACTTCCTGCATTGTTTATCGCATAAGGATCTAGTGTCATAGCAAAATTAACATTCATCTTTTGCTTTAATAAAAGTGTTCCACCGCTTACACGCATTGGTGACCATCGTAATGAATCTGCTGAAACATCATAGAAGCTTGCAAAGGTCAGATTGTTAAGTAAAATGATTTTTTTAGGCTCCGTTTTGGTGCTATCTTTGTCGGTTACTTTGGCTTCAAAAGTATTTACAAGATTAAAACCTAGGATATTGGACATATTTTTTCCGGGTGCTCCAAAAATTCCATTGTCAAAACGTGTATATTCTTTAATCATAGTTCCGCTGCCGTCAGAATCGTAGGTGTCATAATATTTGGAAAAACTTGGTGTGTAGCTATAGGAAATATTCGGACGCATTACATGGCGGATGGCTTTAATTTTTTTGGTTTCACCAAAATTAAACGTCCCATAAACGGTTGTTCCTAATCCTGCTGTAAACGAATAGGTTCTAAAGGCATCAAATCCTTGCACTTCGGTATCAATAACTGCATTTTGTGTTGGGTCATAGTTACGACGGATTGTTTTTAAATACCATACTTCATTATAATTCATTGAAGTTGTTGCACTAAAATATTTAAAAACTTTAAAATTTGTACTCAACGGAATACTATGTTGGAAACCCATTTTGGCGTCCTTGAACATTTGTGGTTTAAAGAAAAGGGAATCGGTGGTTTGAATTCTGTTTTCGCCTCTTAAATTATATTGAAAATTGATATTCTTAAAAAATCCTTTTTTTGTTCCATCTTTTGAAGAAAAAGGAAACACTCTGTCCACACTAAATTGAAGTGTTGGCAAGGTCATATTAATCTCTTCCGTCTGGGTATTTTGGGAATGTGTTGCAGTTAAAGATAAGTTTACTTCTGGGACAGAATTAAAGGTTTTTGAATATGAAATCGAAGAGCTCAAAGTGTTGTTCAATCTAGAGCCAACATTGACCTGATTAATAGAATTGACAAAATAGCTACTGCTTCCAAGATTTACCGAAGCCGAAAAACGAGAGTTCGGATTCGACTTACCATCTTTAGAATGTGACCATTGAATATTATAAATATTAGTTCTCGAATAATCAGGATAACCTCTCTCGCTACTGATTAAGTTTTCAAAACGAACATTTACATTTCCGGAGAACTTATATTTTTTAGCATACGATGATTCAAATCGCATGGCATAACTTCCGTTGGTAAAATAATCGCCCAAAACGGCCAAGTCGTAGCTGTCACTTAACGCAAAATAATAACCTCCATTTTGCAAAGAAAAACCTCTGGTATTACTATCATTATAACTAGGAACAATTATTCCAGAACGACTTTTTTCAGACATTGGAAAGAAGGCAAACGGCATTGCTATTGGTGTTGGAACATCGGCAATAACCATATTGGTAAAACCAACTACCACTTTTTTCCCGGGAACTAGTTTTACTTTATTGGTCTGAAAATAATATTCCGGATTATCAATGTCTTTTGAAGTAGTGAATCGGGCACTTTTCATGAAGTAAACCGAATCGTTTTCTTTTTTGGTAATTTCGGCTTTTACCTTAAACTCACCCTGGTCTGTTCTTGAATTCCAAACCAATGCTTTTTTTGTTTTAAAATTAAAACGTATAGAATCGGGTTCCACAACATTACTACCTTGCTTAAAAACAGGTCTTTGTGTATAAACTCCGGTAGAATCTTTTATTCTTCCGGCATACACTTCACTTTTATTATAATCAATGACAATAATACCCGATTTGAGTTCAATATCCTGATAATACACTTCGGCTTTATTATAAAGTGTAATTAGTTTTTTCTTTTGATCAAATTTTTCGTAGTCGACTGCTTTTCGTTTTATTTTATCTTCCAATAAAGGCTTTTTCTTGATGCTGTCAGGTACTTTGACTTCGGTAACTTCCAATTCAGGATTTGTAGTCTTTTCAGTCTTAGTATCCTGATTTTTAGAAGGAAAGGGATTTGTTTTCTGTGGCAGTTCTTGTGAATATATTTTCGCGTTTCCCAATGTTAGGAAAATTGTTAAAAAAACGATATAAAATAACTTTCTTTGCAAAGGTTTAGTGCTATTTTTGTAGAAATATGGCTTGATTTTTGACGACGCAAACTTAAACAATATTTTCGGTCAAAAATAAGGAAATATAAGTTTTATAACCTTTCGGTTTTAATTAAAATTAACTTTTACATTCATATGAATACTCATAAATACAGCAAAGTTCTACTGATATTATCGTTCTTCTTCTTTATTACACAATCATTTGGTCAATCAAAATTTAAAGTAACACTCGATGCTGGTCATGGGGATCATGATTATGGTGCGGTGTATCATGGGCATATCGAAAAAAACATAGCTTTGGCAGTTGTGCTGAAAGTAGGTAAGTTATTAGAGAAAAATTCAAGTATTGATGTAATCTACACTCGTAAAGGAGACCAGTTCATTGATTTAGTTGAGCGTGCCAACATAGCAAATAGAGCTGATGCTGATATTTTTGTTTCGATACATTGTAATGCTAATGCAAACAACGCTGCCGATGGTTGTGAGACATACGTAATGGGTATGTCCAAAAATGCTTCAAATCTAGAAGCTGCGAAACGAGAGAACTCGGTTGTGACTTTAGAAAAAGATTATAAACAAAAATATGAAGGATTTGACCCAAAATCTCCTGAATCTTTTGCAGGAATGATTATGGCTCAAGAGTTATATTTAGATCAAAGTATTGCTTTGGCTGGAAAAGTGCAGGGGAAATTTATAGAAATCGGAAAAAAGAGCAGAGGCGTTAAGCAAGCACCTTATATGGTTTTACACAAAGCTTATATGCCAAGAGTTTTGATAGAAATGGGTTTTATTTCTAATCAGGCTGAAGGGGCAAAATTAGATTCAGAAGAAGGACAGCAAGAAATTGCGGAATCTATTGCCAATGCCATTATCAGTTATAAGAAAGAATATTTTGGTGCTAGCGATAATGAAAATACCATTAAGCCATCTCAACAAATTGAGCCTGTAAATATCGTTGATTCCGTTCCGAAGAAAGTAACGGTAAAAACTCCTGAAGTAAAAAAACCAGAACCAAAGCCTGAGGTTAAACCGGAGCTTAAACCGGAATTGACAAGTTCAGTGGTGCCTTCATTCAAAGTACAGCTTTTAGCTAGCGGGAAAAAATTGGAGCTTGTTCCTAGTAATTTTAATGGTTTGAGTAATATTTCAGTTTCTTCAGAAGGAAATTTATACAAATACATTTATGGAGAAACTACTAATTATAATGAAGCTAAGCGATTATTATCAGAAGCCAAATCCAAAGGATATTCATCTGCCTTTTTAATTGCTTTTAAAAATGGAAAGAAAGTATCAGTGCAAGATGCATTAAAGCAATAATAATAAGGAGTTTTAATTATTTATTTTAACTTTGCTATTCGATCTGCCTACGCGTCAGAACAGTATTATATAAAAAAGATTTACATTGAAAATCACTAGAGAAATTAAGACTGCAATTTTAGTAATTGCGTCAATTTTATTATTTATTTGGGGTTATAGCTTTTTAAAAGGAAAAGATTTATTTAATGACTATAAAACATTCTATGTTCAATATGATAATGTTGAAGGTTTGGTTAATTCGGCACCAATTACTATTAATGGACTTAATGTAGGAAAGGTTAGCAAGGTAGAATTTCTCAATGATAACTCTGGAAAGATACAAGTAGAACTTCAAATAAAATCGGATTTTCCTTTTTCAAAATCAAGTATAGCTTCCATTTACGAACCGGGTTTAATTGGAGGTAAACAAATTATGATTACACCTAATTTTGAAGATAAATCGGTTGCAGAATCAGGAATCACTCTAAAAGGAGATATAAAACCAGGTTTAACTTCTTTAGTTGCGGAACGATTGACACCACTTCAAGAAAAAGTCGAAAAGATGGTGGTTTCTGCCGATGTACTTTTGAAAAATGTTAATTCAATATTAGATTCCAAAACTAAAGCGAATCTAAAAAGTAGTATTGCTAATCTAGATGAAACTTTAGCCGAATTTAAAGTGGTTTCTAAATCAGTAAACGAATTGTTAGCAGAAAATAAAGTAAAAATCAACTCAGCATTGACTAATGTTGATAAAGCTTCCGCTAATTTTGCAAAAATATCGGATTCGATTTCTAAAGCAAACATTGGTAAAACGGTTAAAAGCTTAGAAAGAACATTAGCAAGTGTTGACAAAATTATGGCTGATGTGCAATCTGGAAAAGGTACTTTAGGCAAATTAGCAAAAGATGAAACGATGTACAATAACTTTGCAAAAACATCTAAAGAATTAGAATTGTTACTTCAGGATTTACGATTAAATCCAACACGTTATGTAAACGTATCACTTTTTGGAAAGAAAAATAAACCTTATAAAGCACCTGTAAACGATACTATTAAAAAGTAACCCAAAGCCATGATGTATATCGACAACATACTTTTTGCTATCATTCTTGTTATTGGAATTGGTTTTTTTGCTAAAAATGTAAAAAAGCTAAAGCGTAATATCAATTTAGGTCATGACGTTAATCGCAAAGATAATTCATCAGCGCGTTGGAAAAACATGGCAATGATTGCTTTAGGACAATCTAAAATGGTGAAAAGACCTGTTGCCGGATTACTTCACATTATTGTTTATGCAGGTTTTATAATCATCAACATAGAGGTTTTAGAAATCATTATTGACGGACTTTTCGGAACCCATAGGGTATTCTCTTTTTTAGGTGGATTTTATGGTTTTCTAATCGGTTCGTTTGAAATTCTGGCTGTTTTAGTTTTAGTAGCCGTAATTGTTTTTTGGATTAGAAGAAATATTATCCAATTAAAGCGTTTTGCAAGTTCCGATTTGAAAGGAGCACCAAAAAGAGATGCTGATATAATTTTGTATTTTGAAATAGTATTGATGTCATTGTTTCTAATAATGAATGCTACCGATTTGCATTTTCAGGCTATGAATTCAGGAAACGTAATTTCACAATATATAAATCCTTGGTTTACTTCTTTAGATATTCATCACGTTGAAGCCATTGAAATGATGGCCTGGTGGTTTCACATTATTGGAATTTTAGTATTCCTGAACTATCTATACTATTCAAAACATTTACACATACTTTTGGCTTTTCCAAACACCTATTTTGCTGATTTGAATGCTAAAGGGCAATTTGACAATCTGGAAAGTGTTACCAAAGAAGTAAAACTAATGATGGATCCTAATGCTGATCCGTATGCGGTTCAACCAGCAGATGAAAATGCAGTTCCGTCTAAATTTGGTGCTTCAGACGTACAGGATTTGAATTGGGTTCAATTACTAAATGCTTACACTTGTACCGAATGTGGTAGATGTACTTCTTCTTGTCCGGCAAATCAAACTGGTAAAAAATTATCGCCACGTAAAATCATGATGGATACACGTGACCGATTGGAAGAAGTAGGAAGAAACATAGATGCAAATAAAGGAGTTTTTGTACCTGATAATAAATCATTATTGAATGATTACATTACAGCAGAAGAGCTTTGGGCATGTACAAGTTGTAACGCTTGCGTAGAAGAATGTCCGGTAAATATTAGCCCGTTGTCTATTATCATGGATATGAGAAGGTATTTAGTAATGGAGCAAAGCGCTGCACCACAATCTTTGAATGCTATGATGACTAACATTGAGAACAATGGAGCGCCATGGCAATACAACCAACAAGATAGATTAAACTGGAAAAATGAATAGTATTTGATTTTATCAAATAGGAATTACAATGCGATTTATCGCATATAAAAATAAAAACAAATTACCATAAATGTGAGGCTTGGGAATTTGTCAAATGAATGTGAAATAATAAAAAGTAAAAAAAATGAAAGCGGAAGACATTGACAAAAACTTGCAAAGTATTACCCAAAACGGTCAACATTTAAGTCCGATTTTACCGGATGGAATTAAAAATTATCTAATCGACATTGACGGAACAGTTTGTGACGATATTCCAAACGAAGAACCGGAAAGAATGTTGACAGCAGAGGTTTATCCTGATGCGTTGATAACTTTAAACAAATGGTATGACGAAGGTCACGTTATTTTTTTCTTCACTTCAAGAACTGAAGCACATAGAGAATATACTGAGATTTGGTTAAAAAAACACGGTTTCAAATACCACGGTATTCTATTTGGAAAACCACGTGGAGGAAATTACCATTGGATTGACAATCACTTGGTAAAAGCGACACGTTACAGAGGAAAATTTACTGATTTAGTAGATAAAGAAGTAACCATTCAGGTGTTCGATGATGAACATCATGAATAATATTCGGTAATTCGGTTATTTGGTTATTTGAAATATAAATAACGCATAATCGTATAACCGCATAACCAAATAAACATTAAGAAATGTCAGAAGTAGTAAATGTGCCAACCATGGCAGAAATGATGGCTAAAGGCAAGCAACCCGAAGTATTGTTTTGGGTTGGTTGTGCCGGTAGTTTTGATGACAGAGCAAAGAAAATAACCAAGGCATTTGTACGTATTTTAAATCGTGCCAAAGTGGAGTTTGCGGTTTTGGGTACAGAAGAAAGTTGTACCGGAGATCCAGCAAAACGAGCCGGTAATGAGTTTTTGTTTCAAATGCAAGCCATGATGAATATCGAGGTTTTAAATGCCTATGAAGCTAAAAAAATTGTAACGGCTTGTCCGCATTGTTTTAATACACTAAAAAACGAATACCCGGAATTGGGCGGAACTTATGAAGTAGTTCATCATACTGAATTCCTAAAACAACTCTTAGATTCAGGAAGATTAACTATTGAAGGCGGCCAATTCAAAGGCAAAAGAATTACATTTCACGACCCATGTTACCTTGGAAGAGCAAACAATGTGTATGAAGCTCCAAGAGAATTAATTCAAAAACTGGATGCTGAGTTAGTAGAAATGAAACGCTCAAAAGCTAACGGTTTATGCTGTGGTGCCGGTGGTGCCCAAATGTTTAAGGAACCTGAACCTGGTAATAAAGACATTAATGTCGAAAGAACCGAAGATGCTTTGGAAACAAAACCGGAGATTATTGCAGCAGGCTGTCCGTTTTGTAACACTATGATGACCGATGGTGTAAAAGCCAAAGAAAAGGAAGCCAATGTTAAAGTAATGGACATAGCTGAATTAATTGCCAATGCACAGGATTTATAAATCCTTAATCCCAAATCCTAAATAAAAATGTACGTTCCTTTTGAAAATTTACCAGAAGATTCCAAAATTTGGATTTACCAATCCAATCGCAAATTTTCAGATGATGAAATGACTGAAATAGAAAATGATTTAAAATCATTTATCGAAAATTGGTCAGCACACGGAACTGGTTTGGAAGCTTCTTATCTATTAAAATACAATCGTTTTATCATTCTTGCTGTCAATCAAGAAGTACAACAGGCAACGGGCTGTTCTATAGATTCATCGGTGGCTTTTATTCAAAAGTTGGAACAAAAATATCAGGTTGATTTGTTAGACAAAATGAATGTGACCTTTAAAAACGGTGAACACATTGCTCATAAATCATTAATCGATTTTAAACGAATGGCTAAAGAAAAAGCAGTAACTGCCAATACTATTGTTTTTAATAATTTGGTGAATAGCATCGAAGAATTCAACGAAAACTGGGAAGTTCCTGCTGGTGAAAGTTGGCATAGTCGTTTCTTTTAATCCATATTACATGAAAAGGCTTTTATTCAGAATAGGATTATTCACGGCATTGCTATTTTTGGTTACTAATTGTTCGTCAACCAAAAATAAGCCAACGAATGTGGCCTTTCCAAAAACTGATTTAGATTTAGACGAAGAAGTTTACATTCCACATTTAAAATCCGACCGTAAAAACTTTTTTCCAGAAACTTTAGCCGAAACACGTTGGGTAGATAGTCTTTATAATCAAATGACCTTTAATGAAAAAGTGGGGCAATTATTTATGGTTGCGGCTTATTCTAACAAAGATACTATTCATACAAAAGCTATTGAAAAACTAGTTTGTGATTATAATATTGGAGGTCTAATCTTTTTTCAAGGTGGACCAATGCGTCAAGCTCGTTTGACTAATAATTATCAAGCTTTATCAAAAGTGCCATTATTTATTGGAATTGATGCCGAATGGGGATTGAATATGCGAATCGATTCTACTTTTCGTTATCCTTTTAACATGACTTTGGGAGCCATTAAAGATTTAAAATTGGTCGAAAAAGTTGGGACCAGCATGGCAAAAGAAAGTAAAAGAATGGGAGTTCATTTTAATTTCGCTCCTGTTTTAGATATCAATACCAATCCGAAAAATCCAATTATAGGTTATCGTTCTTTTGGTGAAAATAAAGTTAGTGTTACAGAACACGCTATTGCCTTAATGAATGGTGCACAAGCTCAGGGCATTTTCTCTACGGGAAAACATTTTCCCGGACATGGTGATACTGCAACCGATTCGCATAGCACATTGCCGGTAGTAAATGCTTCTTTGGAACATATTGAAAAGATAGAGTTGTATCCCTACAAACGTATGTTTGACGAAGGTTTGGTTTCGGTAATGGTAGCTCATTTGAATGTGCCAAGTTTGGAACCACGTGAAGGTTACCCAACTTCTGTATCTTATAATGTTGTAACAAATTTGCTCAAAAGTGAGTTAGGATTTGATGGATTGATTTTTACGGATGCATTGAACATGAAAGGGGCAAGTAATTTCAGAGCTCCAGGAGATATCGATTTGGAAGCTTTTATGGCGGGTAATGACATTCTCCTTTTTGCAGAAAATGTACCGCTTGCTGTAGAAAAAATATGTGTTGCTTATCAAGACGGCCTTATTTCAGATGCAAGATTAGCAGAATCGGTAAAGAAGATTTTGCGCTATAAGTTCAAAGCAGGATTGAACAACTACAAACCTACCGAAGGCATCAATTTGTATAATGATTTGAATCCGAAATCGAATGAAACGTTACAATATGAATTGTATGAAAACGCCGTTACTGTTGTAAAAAATGATGGAAATATTCTTCCGATTAAAAATCTGAATCAGAAAATTGCCTATGTAAAATTAGGTGATGATACCAACAGTACTTTTGTTACTACTTTAAAGAAATATACTGATGTTACTGAAGTTTCAGAGACTAATATAGATACCTTAATGTCTAAATTGACCGATTATGAAACGGTAATTATTGGATATCACAAATCGGATAAATCCTGGTGGAAATCTCCCGAGTTAACTACGCTAGAGTTACAAGTAATTGATTCTATTGCCTCTAAAAAGAAAGTAATTATTGATTGTTTTGCCAAACCGTATTCATTATCAAGAATTGTGAATTTTAATGAAATACCGGGCGTAATTGTATCCTATCAAAATGGAAACATTGTACAGGAAGTTTCGGCTGAGATAATTTTTGGTGCCATTGGCGCGAAAGGATTACTTCCGGTTTCTATCAACAGCACCTTAAAAGCAGGTGACGGAATCACCACTCAAAAACTCAACCGATTGGGTTTTGCCACGCCGGAAATTGTAGGTATGAGTTCAGAGAAACTCAAGCAGATTGATTCGTATGCCCAAAAAGCTATTGACGGTAAAATGGCTCCAGGTATGCAGATTTTGGTAGCTAGAAAAGGAAAAGTTATCTATCAAAAATCATTTGGAAAACAAACGTATGATGGCGATGTTAAAGTTAAGAATAGCGATTTATATGATGTAGCTTCATTAACTAAAATAGTAGCGACTTTGCCAAGTATAATGAAGGTATATGACCAAAAGAAAGTGACATTTGAAACTACTTTAGAAGATATGTTGCCAATATTTAAAGGCTCTAACAAGCAGAAAATTACATTTAAAGAATTGTTGTCGCACTATGGTAGAATGCAAGCATGGATACCATTTTACAAAGCTACTTTAGATTCGGCAAAAATGCCTATGGAGAAATACTATCGTAAAATATATAGCGAAGGATTTACCAAACGCGTTTCTGATAGTTTGTATTTGAGAGATGATTATCATGACACAATAATGAAACGAATAATCGAAAGTCCACTTATCGATAAAAAAGAATACCGCTACAGCGATTTTACCTTTATTATTTTGAAACAATATTTGGAGAAAGTTATGGGTAGGCATTTGGATGAATTGGTAACCAATAATTTCTACAAAACACTTGGAATGAATAATACACTTTATAATCCTTTAAAAAAGTTTGATAAAAGTATGATTGCTCCGACCGAAATAGATACTTATTTCCGCCATGATACCATTCAGGGATATGTACACGATATGGAAGCAGCTATGGAAGCTGGAGTAGGTGGGCATGCAGGTATTTTTTCCAATGCTATGGATATTGCCAAGATAATGCAACTGTATTTGCAAAAAGGCAACTATGGCGGACAGCAATATTTTTCACAAGCTACGTTTAACGATTTTAATACGTGTTGGTTTTGTGCTGAAGGAAATCGTCGCGGACTAGGATTTGACAAGCCACAAATAAGTGGAGGTGGACCAACTTGTGGTTGTGTTTCGATGTCAAGTTTTGGTCATACTGGTTTTACGGGAACTATAGCTTGGGCTGACCCGGAAACAGATATTGTTTATGTTTTCTTATCCAACAGAACGTATCCAGATTCTAATTTGCCAAATAAACTTTCAAAGGAAAACATCCGAGAAGACATTCAGAAAGTGATTCAGGATGCGATTCAGGATGCGATTATAGAGAAGTAAATTAATCGTCTTTATAATCAGTATTGGATGATTGTTTTTTGGTTTTGGCAGATTTTTCTTTTTGATTGTTGAACTTTATATCACTAATTTTTTTGTCCATATAATATAGTTCATAATCTAGCTCTTTATATTTTTCGAAAATTGCAAAATATAATTCGGCGGTAAAGTCTTCGTATTCTGTTTCGCCAAAATAGATAACACTCAGAATTGGTTTTTCAGTAGTTCCAAAATTTATAGGAATTTCAAGATTAGTATAACCTTCTTTATCGAACAAGTCAAAGTAGTCAATGACAGCCTTATCAAATGAAGGCAAACCATACCAATCCATTTTTTTTCCTTTCTCATTAAACAATTCGGTTTTTGTATATGGAATTAATTCAGGTTCTCCGATAAAAGCTTCGTATCCTTTATAATCCGCCAAACGGTATCGAATTTTATTGACATTGTCAACAAGAGAAAAACCACTTAATTTAGCTTTATTATTCGGAGTTGATGAAATTTTAGTTTTGATCATAACTTTCTTTAACTCATCATTTGTAATCTTTAATTGTCTTATTCCAAATACACTAACATTATCGACCAACTTCGACTTTACAATTTGAATTTTAATTTCTTCATTTTTTACTTGAGCAATACTGTTCAGCGTAAATAAGATAAAAAGGATTACTTTTTTCATAGGTTATTTTGATTAATTTATTCAATCAAATTCACTCTTCACCATCATCCAACTTAAATGGATAATCGCCAAAAAGCGCAGCTAGTTTTTTAGCTTGATAGGTTTTTTTAGTAAACTTATTCGACAACACTATGATGGTAACTTTCTCTTTTCTTAAATTAATAAAACAGGAAGTGTTTCCATGCCACCAACCATTGTGGTAATAAAAAGGTTCGCCTTTTTCAAACTCAGTCATTCTGATGCCTAAACCATAATTACGAATTCCTTTGCTTTCATAACTATAGCCTTGATACATTTTTTTAATTAATTCAGAATTAAGGAAAAAAGGAGCATAGCGTGCTTTGTCAAATTTCAATAAATCTCTCGGAGTTGAATAGATGTTTTTATCTCCGTAAATTCCATCCAGATAATCAATACCAATTTCTACATTATTTCCTTTATATGATGGTGCAATAATGTCACGGTCTTTCGCAATATCAAAAACAAAAGTATCAGTCATACCAAGTGGTGCAAAAATCATTTCTTTCATCGCTTCAGGATATTTCAATCCGGTAACCTTTTCAATAATTAAAGCAAGTATTGCATAATTGGTATTGCAATAACCAAATCCGGTATCGGTTGGTCTTTCTAACGTAATTTCTTTTTCCACCATAACCTTTACGATGTCTTCATTGGTAAGGGTTTCTTTTTTATCCCAATTGCCATTTTCAAAAGTGAAATAGGCGTAATTTCTCATTCCGCTTCGATGATTAAGCAGCGTTTGAATGGTCACATCAGGATAAGGGAAATTCTCGATAATGGTATTTACCTTTTGGTTTAGAGAAATCTTTTTGGTATCAACAAGCATCAATACTGCTGTAGAAGTCAACACTTTACTTACCGATGCGATATGAAGAGGCATTTCCTTAGTAATCATTTCTCCCGTTCTTTTATTAGCAAAACCCATATAGTTTTCATAAATGATTTGCCCATTTTTAGCTACTAAAAAAGCCACATTATCATTTTTTTCTGACCATGTTTTTTCAAAAAAACGACTTACGCCATATTTTTTATCATTGATAAATGCTGTAGATAGTTTTGGAAGTTCTTCTTGCAAAGGCATCATCACCGGTATACCATTTTTATTGACCTTGACTACACCATCTTCAGTCTTTTCTTGTTTTGAACAAGAAACTGATAGTAAAAAAACAATTAATAATTGAATAGTATGTAGAGAAATTTTGGATGCCATTATTATAGTATTGAAAAGCAAATATAAATATTCATTAAAGTTATAAAATTTCTTTTTTAGAAAGCTATCAACAGGTTTTCCACAATCAAAATTATTCAACTAAGAACTAATCAAAAGTATTTTATTAAAAAGCTTTGAAATCGATTTCGTTACTACTACTTTTGGCACCAAAATAAATTTGCCTTATGCAATTTGGAATTATAAAAGAAAGAAAAAATCCACCCGATAGAAGAGTAGTTTTTTCACCTGAAGAGTTGGTTCGATTACAAAAAGAATATCCTGAAGCCACAATAAAAGTTGAAAGTTCAGACATCAGAGTTTTTAATGATGAAGCTTATAAAAGTTTAGGTATTGAAGTAGCTGATGATATTTCGGATTGCGACGTTTTCTTTGGTGTAAAAGAAATACCGGTTGATTATTTAATACCAAATAAAAAGTATTTTTTCTTTTCACATACGATAAAAAAACAAGTACATAACAGAAAATTGTTGCAAGCTGTTTTAGAAAAGAACATCGAATTATATGATCATGAAACTATCGTTGATGCAAATAACAGACGTTTGATTGGTTTTGGTCGCTATGCAGGAATTGTGGGTGCGTATAATGGTTTTAGAGCTTTTGGAATTAAATATGATTTATTTACTATTCCAAAAGCAGAAACTTTACAAAGTAAAGAAGATTTGATTACTCGATTAAAAAGACAAACATTGCCAAATATAAAAATCGTTTTAACGGGTCACGGTAAAGTGGGAATGGGTGCCAAAGAAATCTTGGATGGGATGAAAGTAAAACAAGTTTCAACTGACGATTTCTTAAATAAAATATATACCCAGCCTGTCTACACTCAAATTGATGTTTTGGATTATAACAAAAGAATAGACGGAACTAAGGCTGAAAATAATCATGATTTCTACAAAAAACCAAAAGATTATACTTCCAATTTTGAACGTTTTACTAAAGTAGCAGACATTTTCATAGCTGGGCATTTTCATGGCAACGAATCGCCGGATATCCTGACACGTGATATGCTTAAAGCACCTGATTGTAAAATAAAAGTAGTAGCCGACATTTCGTGTGATGTTGATGGTCCTATCGCTTGTACCTTAAAAGCTTCAACTATTGCAGAGCCATTTTTTGGTTATTTGCCAAGTGAAAACAAAGAAGTTCCCTATACACATCCGGGCTCAATAATGGTTATGTCGGTTGATAATTTGCCTTGTGAATTGCCAAAAGACGCTAGTGAAGGTTTTGGAGAAATGTTTATGAAACATGTCATTCCTGCTTTTTTTAATGGAGATAAAGACGGAATTCTAGCAAGAGCCAAAATCACCGAAAACGGGAAATTAACAGAACGATTTGCCTATCTTCAGGATTATGTTGATGGTGATACGGGTCAAAATTAATTGCCTTTTTAAAGTTAATAACTATATAAAATCTCATTTTTTTTGAGATTTTATATTTTTAAAAAGTTATTATATTTAGACAAAATTATTTTCAATGAAAAGATTCATCTGTATTGGTTTGCTCTTTTTAGGAATTGAGGTTCGATCTCAAATTGAACAATCACCTTCCAAAGAAATTACACTCAACTTCTCTTTATCTGAAAATGGAAAACCAATTTATAATGTTTTCTATAAAAATAAGCCGGTAGTATTGCAAAGTAACTTGGGTATTAAACTAAAAGCTGATGGCGATTTAACTTCTAATTTTCGCATAGACAGCATAGGTCATAAGAAAGTAAACGAAACCTGGCAGCCAGTTTTGGGTGAACAGTCCAACATCAAAAATAATTACAATGAAATGATTGTTGCTTTATCACAGTCGTCTTCAAATAAAAAGATAAATATCATTTTCAGAGTGTTTAACGAAGGAATTTCTTTTCGTTATGAGTTTCCTAAACAAGACAAGCTAAACTACTTTATCATTTCGGATGAACTGTCAGAATTTAACTTAACGGGTAACCATAAAGTTTTTTGGCTTCCGGGCGATTTTGACACGAACGAATATAATTATGAAGAAACCTTATTTTCAGATATTAATACCGATAAAGTTGACCTGAATAACGGAATCGGTTTCAAAGCCATTACTAAAAAACATGCAGTTCAAACCCCATTGATGATGAAAGCTATCGATGGCGTTTATCTTAATATTTTTGAAGCAGCGGTGGTAAATTATCCAATAATGCAACTCGATGTTGATGTTCAGAATTATAAATTAAAATCAAGTTTGGCGCCAAATGCACTGGGAGATAAAGCCTATTTGCTAACACCATGTGTTTCGCCTTGGCGAACTATTATGATAAGTGATGATGCTCGCGATATTGTAAGTTCAAAAATGATTTTAAACCTGAATGAACCTTCAAAAATTGAAGATACTTCTTGGATAAAACCAATGAAATATGTCGGTATTTGGTGGGAAATGCACATTGGGAAGTCTACTTGGGATTATGCAGGATCGCAAAATGCTCAAAACAACGGTGAATTAAAACCAACAGGAAAACATGGTGCAACAACAGCCAATACCAAACGTTATATTGATTTTGCTGCAAAGCATGGTTTTGATGGTGTTTTGGTTGAAGGTTGGAATGTAGGATGGGAAGACTGGTTCGGCAATTGGAAAGAAAATGTTTTTGATTTCACCACACCTTATCCCGATTTTAATTTGAAGGAAGTAAATGATTATGCCAAATCAAAAGGTATAAAAATGATTATGCATCATGAAACTTCTGGTTCTGTGGCAAATTATGAAAGACATTTGGACAGGGCTTTGAACTTGATGAAAGAGTATGGCTATACCGCTGCTAAGACAGGTTATGTTGGTAAAATTATTCCTCGTGGTGAATTCCATGACGGACAAACTATGGTGAATCATTACAATTTTGTTGCAAAACGATTTGCTGATTATAAAATGATGGTGAACTCTCATGAGAGTTCACGACCAACAGGTTACAGTAGAACCTATCCCAATTATATTTGTGCCGAAGCGGCTCGAGGAACTGAGTTTAATGCATGGAGTATTGGAAATACAGTAAATCATGAAACCATTTTACCTTTTACTCGTTTACTTGGAGGACCAATGGATTATACTCCAGGTATTTTTGAAATTAAGATGAGCGCTTATGATAAATCAAAAAAGGAGCAGCTTCATTCTACTTTAGCTAAGCAATTAGCTTTATATGTAACGATGTATTCTCCTTTGCAAATGGCAGCTGATTTACCTGAAAATTATGAGCAACATTTAGATGCTTTTCAGTTTATAAAAGACGTTCCTGTGGATTGGCAAGAAAGCAAGTATCTTGAAGCTGAACCCGGAGATTATTTAACTGTAGTTCGCAAAGACAAACACTCTGAAAACTGGTTTTTAGGATCCATCACAGATGAGAATACAAGAAAAACAGAAATATTATTGGATTTTCTTACACCTAAAAAAGAATACCAAGCTATTATTTATCAAGATGGTACTGATGCCGATTGGCAAAATAATCCAAAATCATATACTATAAAAACGATGCGAGTCACTTCGAAGTCAAAAATTAAATTACATTTGGCTAAAGGTGGCGGAACAGCTATTTCTTTTAAACCAATCAATTAAACCAATTTCATTATTATGAATACAACAAAAACTAATTATTCTGCTCTTTATACTTTAATTACTGTCTTTTTCTTTTGGGGTTTTATAGCAGCAGGGAACAGTATTTTTATTCCATTTTGTAAAAGCTATTTTTCATTAGATCAATTTCAATCGCAGTTGGTTGACTTTGCATTTTATACAGCTTATTATATTGGAGCTTTATTACTTTTTGCATTTGGAAATTTAAACGGAAAAGATGTGGTTGGTAAATGGGGTTATAAAAAAAGTATTGTTTATGGTTTGTTGTTTTCTGCGCTAGGAGCAGGAGCAATGATTATTGCCGTAGAAGCTAATTTATATGCCGGAATGTTGTTAGGTTTATTTATTGTTGCACTCGGATTTTCATTGCAACAAACAGCTGCTCAGCCTTTTGCTATTTTACTAGGTGATCCTAAAACAGGTGCAAGTAGAGTAAATTTGGGAGGTGGAATTAACTCTTTTGGAACAACAATTGGACCCATTGTTGTTGCATTAGCATTATTTGGAACCGCTAAATCAGTGTCAGACGAGCAGATTAAATTGTTAGAATTGAATAAAGTAGTTTTACTCTATTCTGGAGTGGGATTGCTTTTTATTGCAGCGGCTGCATTATTTTATTTTTCTAAAAAGGTACCTAGTGGTACTTCAGACGAAATCATTGAAAAAGCTAATAAAGCCTTGTGGACATTAGTTATAATGACTGTTTTATTAGCTGCTTGTTTTGTTCCAATATTCAAAACATATCAAATTGACACAACAACTTTTGATACGATACAATTAGAAAAATTAGAACAATATAGAATGAACTGGCTGCTTGGAGCCTTGGTTGTTGTTGTTGGAGGAATATTATTTTCATATTTTTCGGCACAAAAAAAAGCCGAAGGTTGGGGTGCAATGCAATACCCTCAATTGGTTTTAGGGATGTTGGCTATTTTTACTTATGTAGGTGTTGAAGTCGCTATCGGAAGTAATTTAGGAGAATTATTAAAGTTGCCTGAATTTGGAAGCCTCCAATCATCAGATATTGGTCCTTATATTTCAATGTATTGGGGAAGTTTAATGATTGGTCGTTGGGCTGGAGCAATTAGTGTATTTAATTTGAAAGGAACTAATAAAACGATAGCTTTAGTCATTATTCCATTGATTGCATTTGGAATTATTTTAGGTGTTAATATACTTTCAGGAAAAGACATGAAGCCATTATATTATTATATTGTTTGTGTAATGGTTCAAATTGGAGCTTTCTTTTTAAGTAAAGATAAGCCTGCTCGTACACTTATGATATTTGGAAGTTTTGGAATTATAGCAATGCTAATTGGATTATTTACTTCTGGAACTATTGCGATCTATGCTTTTTTAGCAGGTGGTTTAGCTTGCAGTATTATGTGGCCTGCTATTTTTACATTGTCAGTTCTTGGCCTAGGTAAATACACATCTCAAGGTTCTGCATTTTTAATTATGATGATTTTAGGAGGCGGAATTATTCCTCCTATACAAGGAAAACTATCCGATATTATTGGAATTCACCAATCCTATTTTGTAGCGGTAGTTTGTTTTGCTTATCTAACTTTATTTGCTTTTTTAGTAAAAGGTATCTTGAAGAAACAAAACATAGATGTTGATGATATAGAAACAGAAGTTAGTCATTAATTATTTTCAATATATTTACACATTCTTAATTACATCATGATGAAATTAATCAAATAGTTTTCAATGAAAAAGTTGTTATTTTCTTTTATCTTATTACTATATTTTCAAGGTTATAGCCAAACTTTCATTCCTTATTATGGAACAATTGTTAGTCAAGTTTCTGAATCTAACGTTCTGAATAACCTAACTGAATTTGAAAACTTAGGTGTAAAAAGAAGAGGAACTTCACCTTTACAAAATACCCTTAATTGGTTAAAAGCAGAATATCTAAGCTATGGTTATACAACTAATCAAATGCAAGAATATAGTTTTACAAACGGTTCTGCTACTTGTAATAATTTGGTTGTAACAAAAGTTGGAACGCTTTATCCTAATTCATTTATTATTTTATGTGGACATTATGATACGATAACAGGTAAAGGAACTAATGATAATGGAAGTGGTATTGTTACAATTTTTGAAGTAGCTAGGTTATTAAAAGATATTCCCACAGAGTATTCAATTAAGTTTATTAATTTCAGTGGTGAAGAAGATGGATTAATTGGGAGTCAAAATTTTGTTTCAACTGTAGTGAACGGTACTAACCCTAAAATGGATATTAAATTGGTTTTTAATATTGATGAAGTAGGAGGAAGAGCAGATATGATAAATGATACGATTACATGTGAAAGAGATACCGGAAGTCCAACATCTAATAATGAAGCATCGAACACAGTAACTAACGAATTGATAAACTGTGTTCAATTATATTCGCCTTTGAATACTTTCCTTAGCTACGCCTATGCATCAGACTATATGCCATTTGAAGATAATAATGAAATAATTACGGGTTTTTTCGAAAAGAATCAGACACCACACAGACATACAGCTACAGATTTACTAATTAATATGGATCCTGTTTATGTATATAATATAGCTAAAGCAGCAACAGGAGCAATGCTTCATTTCGCAAAAGCTTCAACAACTGCTCTAGATTTGAATGATTTAAATGATACTCATCAAGTTAGTTTTTTTCCGAGTCCGGCAAAAGATGTTTTGAATATTAATTTAGGAAACTTAACTGATACACAATTTTCTTTTTATCTAATTGATTTACAAGGAAAAATAGTTTTCAAAAAGCAATTAGAAAATGCCCATTTAGTAGAGTCAGTATCTTTGGATGGTTTATCAAAAGGAATGTATTTGGCAGTTATGCAAACTTCTACTAAACGAATCTCAAAAAAGATTATTGTAGAATAATTTTTTATTTGCTATAATTTCTCTTTTAAGTAACTACCAGTAACAGATTTTTTGTTTTTTGCAATATCTTCCGGAGTTCCTATTGCGAGTAATTGTCCGCCATTTTCACCGCCTTCCGGACCTAAATCAATTATCCAATCTGCGCATTTTATCAAATCCAAATTATGTTCTATCACGATAATAGAATGACCTTTTTCGATTAATGCGTCAAATGAAGCTAATAGTTTTTTGATATCATGAAAATGTAGTCCAGTAGTTGGTTCGTCAAATACGAACAATGCTTTTTCTTTGGTAACGCCTTTTACTAAAAAGGAAGCCAATTTGATACGTTGTGCTTCACCGCCAGAAAGGGTAGAAGACGATTGTCCCAGTTGCACATAACCCAAACCTACATCTTGTAAAGGTTGCAGTTTTTGAATAATTTTTGTCTGTTTGTTTTCTGCAAAAAAAGCAATGGCATCATCTATTGTCATTGTTAAAATGTTGTCAATGTTTTTGCCTTCAAAAGCGACTTCCAAAACTTCTTTTTTGAAACGCTTTCCACCACAAGTTTCGCATGGCAAAGAAACATCTGCCATAAAAACCATTTCTATGTTTATTGAACCTTCGCCTTTGCAGGTTTCACATCGGCCGCCATCAACATTAAACGAAAAATGTTTGGCCTGATAACCACGAACTTTGGATAGTTTTTCTTTGGCATATAAATCTCGAATATCATCATAGGCTTTGATATAAGTCACCGGATTCGAACGCGAACTTCTTCCGATTGGGTTTTGGTCTACATATTCAATGTGTTTTATATGTGAAAAACTTCCGGATATTTCTGTGAATTGACCTGCTTTATCTCCAATGCCTTCCAACTTTTTTTGCATGGCCGGGAAAAGAATTTTCTTTACTAATGTGCTTTTTCCGCTTCCGGAAACTCCGGTAATTACGGTTAGACTCTCTAGAGGAAAAGCTACATCCACATTTTGAAGATTGTTTTCTCGTGCTCCTTTTATTTCAATGAAATTATTAGATTTTCTTCGCTTTTTTGGAACTGAAATTTCTAATTCACCATTAAGGTATTTAGCCGTTAAAGAATCAGCTTTTAGTATTTCAGTGAATGTGCCTTCAGCTACCAATTCGCCACCAAACGTTCCTGCCTCCGGACCAATATCAATAATTCTGTCAGCAGCTTTCATAATATCTTCATCATGTTCAACTACAATAACCGTATTACCTAAATCACGAAGATTTTTCAGCACTTTGATTAAGCGTTCGGTATCTTTTGGGTGAAGTCCAATACTTGGCTCATCAAGAATATACATCGAACCCACTAAACTGCTTCCGAGTGAAGTGGCTAAATTAATGCGTTGTGATTCACCACCGGAAAGAGTTGCTGAGTTTCTGTTCAAAGTCAGATAATCCAGACCGACATCACTTAAAAATGCTAATCTATTGTTGATTTCTATCAAAAGCCGTTTGGCCACTTTAGCATCATAATCTGAAAGAACTAATTCATTAAAAAATGGAATTAATCGTTTAATAGACATATCCACTAATTCTGAAATTGTTTTACCTCCAATAGTGATATAATTAGCTTCTTTTCGCAAACGTTTCCCTTTACAAGAAGTACATTTAGTTTTACCGCGATAACGTGATAGCATTACACGGTTTTGTATTTTATAATTTTTCTCTTCCAACTCCTTAAAGAAATCATCAAGCCCTGTGAAATAGCTGTTGCCCTTCCAAATCAATTCTTTTTGCTCCTCAGTTAACTCAAAATACGGTTTGTGAATTGGAAAATCAAATTTATACGCATTATTTACCAATTGATCACGATACCAACCCATGCTTTCACCTCTCCATGGAAAAATCGCATTTTCATAAACAGAAAGCGCAGTGTTAGGGATAACCAATTCATTATCAATACCTATAATATTGCCGTAACCTTCACAAGTTGGGCAAGCTCCGTAAGGATTATTGAAACTAAACAGATGGATATTTGGTTCTAAAAAGTTAATACCATCCAACTCAAAATTTGAACTAAAAGTTAAACGGCTATTCGTATCCAAATCTTGAAGATAGCAAACACCTTTACCCTCAAAAAAAGCTGTTTGTATGGCATCAGCTAAACGGTTAAAGAATTCTTCTTCCTCTTTAACTACGATTCGGTCTATAATTAAAAGAATGTCTTTATTATCTATTTCGTGCATTTTTTTCACATCGACCGATCCCGAAACTTCGGGAGAGATGTCGTCCAAACGAACCATTTCGTTATTAACCAAAATACGAGCAAAACCTTGTTGTAATAATACTTTCAGTTTATCTTCCAATTGTCGCCCTTGCTCTAAGTGAATTGGAGATAGGAGTAACCATTTGCTATATAAAGGAAATGATTTAACTTTGGTAATGACATCGGTAACGGTGTCTTTTTTTACTTCATTTCCTGAAACTGGTGAAAAGGTTTTGCCAATTCGAGCAAATAGTAGTTTTAGATAATCAAAAATTTCGGTAGAAGTTCCAACCGTAGATCGGGCATTGGTCGTATTTACTTTTTGTTCTATAGCAATTGCTGGCGCTATTCCTTTTATATATTCCACTTTGGGTTTATCTAATCGACCTAGAAATTGTCGGGCGTAAGATGATAAACTTTCCACATAACGTCTTTGTCCTTCGGCATAAAGTGTGTCAAATGCTAAGCTTGATTTGCCGGAACCAGATAAGCCGGTAATCACTACCATTTCATTACGCGGAATAACCACATCTAAATTTTTTAGATTGTGAATTTGTGCGCCTTTG
This sequence comes from Flavobacteriaceae bacterium, assembly GCA_947456955.1. GTDB lineage: Bacteria > Bacteroidota > Bacteroidia > Flavobacteriales > Flavobacteriaceae > Flavobacterium. The sequence goes on from CANGTQ010000001.1 coordinate 175,285, forward strand.
ATTAAGATGTTTTTTTTAGGTTGTAGTGTAGCAATATCAGTACTCTTCATAGCAAATAAAGGAATGTTTGCAAAGTTAATCAATTCTGACAGGAATTTGTAACAAAGTTAATTAGGAAATGATAGTATTTGTGCTTAATTTCCTTTATCAATATCATAAAAAAAGGCTTTTATTTTTATGGTAAAGCTTTTTTTGAGTTGATTTTTTTTAAAATCAACATTTTTCGTTTGGTTGAAATAAAATTTTAAGCTAAAAAACACAACATTAACATAACATTTTATTCTTTTAACATTTGTTTAGATGATTACTTGAATTACTGTTATTAACTTTGAGTTGTTGAATTTGAGTTGATTAAGAAAGGTTTTAGGCTGTATAGTTTTTATATAGTAAAACTAATCTTTAAACTTTAAACAAAAAATTAACTTTACATTAAAATAAAAACAAATTAAATATGAAAAAAATTACTTTCTTATTATCATTAATTTTATCTACCATGGCATATGGTCAGTTAGTGACTAATGGTGATTTTCAAACTGGTACAGCTGCCCCTTGGTATGGAAACGCTGCAAATGTTGTGGACCTTGGCGGAGGTGCTTTTGCAAATCAAGCCAATGTTACTGCTGTTGGTAACGCATTCAATGTTAATCTTAGTCAAGTTGTTAACTTAACTAGTGGTAACACATATGAATTAAGTTTTGTTGCTTTTACAGACAGTGTTACTAACTCTAGATCTTTAATAGTTGGTCTTGGTCAAGCAGGTGCACCTTGGACTGCTTTGACAACAACATCAATTCTAACCCCTGATCCCCAAACATTTACGTATCAATTTACGATTAATTACGGTGATGCTGTTAATGATAGAGTTATATTTGACATGGGCGCTGCATTAGGTTTTGTATTTATTGATGATGTATCCGTAGTTCAAGTTGTAAGTACTTGTAATAATGGTGTTCAAGATGGTAACGAAACCGGAGTTGATTGTGGAGGATCTTGTCCACCATGTCTTCCATCTCCAACTGTAGCGGCACCAGCTCAACCTAACAGACCTGCTGCTGATGTAATATCAATTTTCAGTGATTCTTATGCACCAATCGCCACTTTAAACTATTCTGGTGAAGATGGTCAACCATCTAATGATAATACTTTTAATACTTCTTGGTGTCCGGGTGCAACTACTTTAGTTCAAGTTCAAGGAAATAATACAAATAAGGTTACTGGTTTAGGATGTGAAGGAGTAGCTTTTTTTGCTGGAAGATTCAATGCTACTGGTTTTACACGTTTTCACATTGATATTTGGACACCTATTTCAACTCAAGATAAAGTATTTAGTTTTAAATTTTCAAACTGGAATAATACAACAGGAGAAACAAATGCTTATGAATACACTGCAACCAATGCTAACACATTGCCAAGTGGAGCACAGGGAACATGGATTACGATAGACATACCATTTTCTACACCAACTTTTAATTGTATAAATACACCACCAGGTAATGCCTGTCCAAGTGTAAGCGATTTTACTCAGTTCGTAATTACATCTAATTTAGGAACTGTTTATTATGACAACCTATATTTACACAAAAATACGGTATTGTCGACTAATGATTTGGAAACTTTAAATGCAAGAATATATCCTAATCCTGCTACGAATCTATTAAATATTGAGTCGGAAATTTCAATTGAAAAAGTTTCAGTATACAACATTTTGGGTCTAGAAGTAATCTCAAAATCTCCAAATGCTGAATTAGTTACTCTTGATGTTTCTAGCTTACAAGTAGGAGTTTACATTGTAAAAACTTCTATCAATGGAAACGTTTCTTCAACAAGATTCATAAAAGAATAATTTTAAGTTAATTAAGTTATGGAAAAGGAATTTTCATATCAAATGAATTTTCCTTTTTTTTTAAAATAAATAATAAATAAAAACAACTTTAATACATAAACACAAAAAATAATCATGAAAAAAATTACACTTTTATTATTCCTTTTCACTTTTTCATTCGGATACTCACAAAACCAATTGTTAGGTTTTGAGCCAGGAGAAACTGGCAGCGTAGGTGCTGCTTTTGGTGATTTTCCTGCTCCTGTGGTTGAAACAGGTGCTGGCACTAACACCACACAAGTACTTAAATTAGTTGGAAACCCTGCTGGTCAACCTTGGCAAGGTGTTAATTTAACTTTAACATCTCTAGTTAATTTGACAACTACCAAAACTATGACAATGGATGTTTTTTCTGATACTCCTATTACTTTCTTAGTAAAAGTTACAGGTGGAACTGGTGGTCCAGCTATATCAGCAGCTTCAGCATCACATACCGGTGGTAGCACATGGCAAACAATTTCATTTACATTTACATCTTCATTAGATGGCCAACCAACCCCAGCAAATGGTACTTACAGTGGTTTTGTTATACATGCATATTGGGCTCCTGGTGCAGTAACATTTTTTAATCCAACTGTTCCTACACCAGCAAGAACTTTTTATGTAGATAATATCAAAGGACCACTTGGAACTCCACCTGTAATTCCAGCTCCAACTACTGGTGCTCCAGTCCAACCAAACAGACCAGTTGCTGATGTAAAATCAATATTTAGTGATCACTACACACCAATTTCTGTAATTGGTTATTCAGGTGGTGATGATAACACTTATAATACTTCATGGTGTGGTGCTTCTACAACTTTAGTGCAAATTGATGGAAATAACACAAATAGAATTACTGGTTTAGGATGTGAAGGGATAGCCTTTTTAGCAGGAAGATTTAACGCATCTGGTTTCACTCGTTTCCATATGGATATTTGGACAGCCACTCCAACTCAAGATAAAAGTTTTAATTTTAAATTTTCAAACTGGAATGGTACCACAGGAGAGGCTAATGCCTATGAATATTCTGCAAATAATTCAAACATTTTGACAAGTGGTTCAGAGGGAACTTGGATTTCTATAGATTTGCCTCTTACTGCTTTCAATTGTATTAATACACCTCCAGGCAATGCTTGTCCAAGTGTGTCTGATTTTGCACAATTCGTTATTACTTCCGATTTAGGAACTGTATATTATGATAACATTTACTTACACAAAAATACTACATTAGGAACTGAAGATTTTGAAGTTTCAAATTTAGCATTATATCCAAATCCAGCTACTAATGTTTTGAACATAGAATCAACTTCTACGATTGAAAAAGTTTCAGTATATAATCTTTTAGGTCAGGAAGTGATTTCTCAAACTCCAAATACAGAGTTAGTTACTTTAGATGTAGCTAGTCTTCAAGTAGGGGTTTATGTTGTAAAAACTTCTATAGATGGGAATATTTCTTCAACAAGATTCATTAAAGAATAATTTTAATTTATTTAGTTTTGAAAGCACGGGATTTATTTCGTGCTTTTCTATTTATAGTAATCTATCGATTATATTAATAAAAAAATGTAATTCTATAAACAGAATTCGTAATATTGTGTAAATATGATTTTCAAAAAATTATTCAATAATAGATTTTATAGCTTAGCAATACTAATATTGTTTACCAATATTACATTTGCTCAAGACTTGCCGCCTATAGTAAAATATAACTCTACAACTTATAGTGCTGGTAATCAGAATTGGATGATTTCACAAGACAAAAATCACTTTGTCTATTTTGCAAATAACGAAGGGTTACTTGAGTTTAATGGATCTAATTGGGTTCTTTATCAATCACCTAACGAAACCATAATTCGTTCAGTAAAAGTTATTGGAGATAAAATATATACAGGTTGCTACATGGAATTTGGATATTGGATCAGAGAAAAAAATGGAAGACTTAAGTATACTTCTCTAAGCCATAAAATAAAATCTAAAATTAATGTAGACGAACAGTTTTGGAATATTTTAAATTATGACCAATGGGTTATCTTTCAGTCCTTAGATAGAATTTATATTTATGATACTGTAACGAGTTCTTTTAAAATTGTAAATCCAGACAGTCCCATTTTAAAATCGTTTAAAACCGAAAGCTCTATTTACTACCAAACTGTTAATTTTGATTTGTTTGAAATCGAAAATGGAACAAGTAAGTTGGTAACCAATAATTCTATTTTAAAAAACAATAAAATTGTAAATGTATTTTCAATTGACGAAGGTTTGTTGATTCACACTCAATTTAATGGGTTTTATAAATTAACTAATGGAAATTTGGTAAAATTTAATACCGAAGCTGATTCACAAATTGCTGCAAGTAGTGTTTATAGTAGTCAAATGACTTCAAATGGAAGTTTTGCTGTTGGAACCATATCCGATGGTGTTTTTATTTTAACAAAAGAAGGCAAAGTAAAGTACCATATTACACAAAGAAAAGGATTAAGTAATAATACAGTTTTGTCAATATATGAAGACATTGATAATAATTTATGGCTTGGATTAGATAATGGCATCAATTGCATCAATTTAAAGTCTCCAATTAAAAGTTTTTCGGATGATTCCGGAAATTTAGGGACCGTTTATTCTTCAATTATTTATAAAGGTTTTTTGTATTTGGGAACTAATCAAGGGTTATTTTATAAAAATAATTTAAACGATAGCAATTTCAATTTTGTTAAAGGTACAAAAGGGCAAGTTTGGTCACTATTTGTTCATGATGGTGTATTGTTTTGCGGACATGATTCAGGAACTTATATAATTGAAAATGATAACTCAAAACTAATTTTTTCTCAATCCGGAACATGGAAATTTGAATTAATCCCCAATAAAAACAATTTATTACTTCAGGGGAATTATTATGGTATGTCAGTGTTAGAAAAAGTCAATAATCAATGGGTTTTCAGAAACAAAATTTCAGGTTTTAATTATTCCTCTAAATATTTTGTAACTACTAAATCAAATGAAGTTTATGTAAGTCATGAATATAAAGGAATATTTCGTTTTCAATTGGATTCTCAATTCCGTAAAGGATTTGGTTTAAACACATACAAGTATCCTTATAAAGGGAAAAATGCCGGACTTTCTAAGTTTAACAATTCTATTTACTATGCCTATAAAGATGGGATTTTTAAGTTGAATGAAAAGACCAAACAATTTAAAAAAGACAATACACTAAGTCAGGTTTTTGATAATAATGAATACTCTTCAGGGAAATTAATTATTGATAATTCCAATAAATTATGGCTTTTTTCAAAAAATTATATCAACTATTTTACAGTTAATAAGTTAAATTCTAAATTAAAGAAAAATGTAATTTCAATACCATCATCTATTACCAATACGATGCTAGGTTATGAGAATATTACACAATTGTCTAATTCAGTTTATATTATTGGAACAACAGATGGCTATTATACTTTTAATATTGATGAATTAAACTTTAAAAATATCCATGTAGCTATTTCAAACATTAGTATTAATGAGTTAAATGGACATTTAATAAGTTCATCAATAACTGAGTCTGGTTCATTTTCACACGATGAAAACAACATTACTTTTAGCTATACAGTTCCAATCTACAACAAATATGTTATTGCAGAGTATCAATATTTACTAGAAGGCTTTCAAGACAAGTGGAGTGATTGGAGTTCTAAACCAACTATTAATTTCAAAAATTTATCTCCAGGTGATTATAAATTTAAAGTAAGATCTAAGTTAGTTAATTCACAAACAGAAAATGTCACTGTTTATTCCTTTACAATTGCAAAACCATGGTACAGTACAAACTTTGCATTCATTATTTATTTTCTTTTAATTTGTTTGTTGGCCTATTATATTAATAAAGCTTATGTGAATTATTATTCACAACAGAAACAAAAATTGATAGATGAAAATAATCTTTTACTTGAAATAAAAGAGTTAGAAAACGAACAGCAATTAATGAAAATAAGAAATGAGCAATTGTCAATGGATGTTAATGAAAAAAGTAGAGAGCTGGCAATTTCAACTATGAGTTTAATTAAAAAAGATGAATTATTATCCTTAATAAAAGAAGATTTAAAAAAATCCTCTGACGAAGCAAGTTCGAGAAGTATCAAATCAATTATTACAACTACCATAAATAAAAATATATCTGTAGATAATGCCTGGGATACTTTTAAAGAAGCTTTTGATACTGCCGATAAGGATTTTTTAAAGAAAGTAAAGCAAGAACATCCCTCATTAACACCAAATGATTTAAGAATATGTGCCTATCTTAGATTGAATTTGTCCTCTAAAGAAATAGCACCACTTTTAAATATTTCTGTTCGAAGTGTAGAGATAAAACGATATCGTTTGCGAAAAAAAATGGATTTACCACATGAAGCTAGGCTTGTTGACTATATCTTGTCAATATAGGCATTTGTATATTCTGTAATTTAACTATACATTAACTAAACATTTTAATGTTTTTTTAGATATCTAAATTGCTATAAAAACTCTAATTAACTCAATATATCTAGTTTATCCTCTTGTTTAAAAATAAATTCAACTTGTATAGTTTCTATAATCATTTATTTTATTCTATAATTTTAAATAATGTAAATTTACTAAATGAGATTTTTTAATAAACATTTAGATATATCGAATTAAAACAACAAATAAATTCATATTAGTTAAAAAATCATCCAAAAAAACAAATCAATTAACACAAAAAAATTAACTTAATTATTGAAACAAAAAATGAAAAAAATTATTTTATTACTAACCATTATTCTCTCATTCTCGTCTTATTCCCAGGACAATAAAGTTATTATTTCGAATAATAACGATGGAATGAGACTAGTTGTAAATGGAAAAGATTTTATGATTAACGGAATGAATTGGGACTATTTTCCAATAGGAACAAATTATTCCTACAGTCTCTGGAATCAGTCGGACAATTTGATACAAGAAGCTTTGGATGAAGAAATGGGCTTGTTAAAAAATATGGGGGTAAATACTATTAGAGTATATTCAGGGATGCCAAAAAAGTGGATAGAGTATGTCTACACTAATTATGGGATTTACACCATGTTAAACCATTCCTTTGGTCGTTATGGTTTAACTTTAGATGGTGTATGGACTCCAAATACCGATTACTCAAACCCTAAAACCAGAGCCCTTTTGTTGAAAGAAACACAAGAAATGATAACCGAGTATAAAGATACCAAAGGATTACTATTGTTTATGCTTGGTAATGAGAATAACTACGGTTTATTTTGGGATGGTGCTGAAACAGAAGATATTCCAGTAAAAGATAGAAAATCTACAGCACGCGCTGTATCAATGTATAAATTATTTAATGAAGCCGTGGTTTCTATGAAATCTGTTGATAGGGCTCATCCAATTGCAATTTGTAATGGTGATTTACTTTTTCTAGATATCATTGCAAAAGAGTGTAAAGATGTTGATATTTTGGGTACCAATGTTTATCGTGGTGTTTCATTTGGTGATTTATTTGAAAGAGTTAAAAAGGAATATGGTAAACCACTTTTCTTTTCAGAATTTGGATCAGATGCATTTAATGTTTTAACCAATCAAGAAGATCAAAAGTCGCAAGCTTTTTATTTAAAAGGAAACTGGAAAGAAATTTATGAAAATGCTGCCGGTATGGGTAAAGCTGGAAATTCTTTAGGAGGTTTTACTTTTCAGTTTAGTGATGGATGGTGGAAATTTGGACAAACTAAAAATTTAGACTCTCACGATAGTAATGCCTCATGGTCAAACGGTGGTTATCAAAAAGATTTTACTGAAGGAGAAAACAATATGAATGAAGAATGGTTTGGAATTTGTGCCAAAGGACCATCAAATGAAAAAGGATTGTATCAACTGTATCCTCGTGCTGCTTATTATGTTTTAAAAGATATTCATAAATTCAATCCTTATGCAGCAGGAGCAAACAAAAATTCATTAAATGCTACTTTCGACGAAACCAATTTAATGGATGCTTCTTTAAGAGCTAGAGGAGATAAAGCTGCTCTTGGAACAAATGATACCGATATATTAAAAGTAAGTAACCTAAGAGCTGAATTCACTACATTCACAACAGGTGGAAGTCTATTAACTACACCAGAAGTAGATGATCCAACTACAAGTAACTATCCTAGCCGAACAGGTTTTGATCATATGCAATCTTACTATCTTGGAGTTGAAGGAAAACCTTCTGCTAACATGACTGCAAATGTGAATGTTAACATTTTAGGTCGTGTAGCAGTAAATCCTATAAATGAAATTTTCTATGAAAGCAGAGGTAGAGAAGAAACGATATTAACTCAAGATGGTTCTCTAGTTTCTAGTGGGCTCAATAGAGTTCAAGTTTACAATGCATCTTACAAATGGACGGCAAAAGATTTTGAAGTTAGAGGTTTTTACAGAACAGGTCATTATCATTGGGGTTATGAAGGCGATTTTTTTGCGCTATATTCTGAAGCAAATTACGGTCCAAACTTAGATATCTATAATGGAGAAACTTTAGGATTTGAAGTTGATGGAAGAGGAAGTTTAAATGGTTTTAAAGCTGCTTTTGGTCCTCAACTTTGGTGGGGAGCAAACCCTGCTTATTTATTGAAGTATTCTAAAAATTTCGGAAATGCAACTGCAACAGTGGTTTATCATGAAGACGTTTCAGCAGCATCACCAGCTGTAACCTCTATCTTTATTCCACAACCAAAGACTCAGCGTGCTACATTTCACCTTAATTATAAAAACCAATTCTTCGGAATTGATTTTGGCTATATTTGGGGAGGACAACCGTTAAATGGAAGAGAATATCAGATTGCAAAAGAAATCACACCAAATAATTATACCACATATAACCGTACAATTCAACCATCCGATAATTGGGGAGCTAAGACAAAGGTAACATTTTCTCAAGGTAGGTTCAATTTTTACACCCAAGCTGCTGTTATGGGGTTAGTTGCAAATGGTGGAGCCGATAATACACAAACATTTACTGGTTGGAGATTAAAGGATAGTGGAAGTGGAAATCAAGTGAACTTCCTAACTGGTTTTACTTATAATGTAAATTCAAAATTACAACTAGCTCCAAATTTTTTATGGCAAAAGCCATTAGTTGAAGCTATGCCAAATGGAGTTGATGCACCAGGAAGATTAAGAAATATTTTAGAAGACCCATTTATTGTTAGAGTTAATCGTGAAACAGTAGGTGGAGAATTTTTGTTAACGTATGACCCAACACCAGCTACTTGGATGTATGAGTGGAATAACGACATGGTAGAAGATGCAAAATTTGCATTTAGTACTGGTTTTGTTTTCCGTCATTTGCCAACAACTATGGATGCTGCAATTGGATTTTTAGCCAATAGAACGCCTTTTGCATTCGATAGATCAGCTCCAGCTCAAGATTTATGGGAATCTAATACTAGAATTGTATCTAAATTAACACCAGATTTAGGGATGATTGCAAACATATATTTTGGAAATGGGCAAGCAAATGGTGATTCTGAAAGAACCATTAATAGAGCTGGTGGAGATATACGAATGATTTATAAAAAAGTAAAAGTTGTTTCCTCTGTTAAATTTAACGATTGGGGACCTTTTGATTACCATAAAGATTTTAACTTAACCTTCCCTTTCCAAGGTTCGTTAGATATATCTACATCTGTTGGAAAACCAAGCTGGTTTATTTTACCTGATACTCGAATTGGAATAATGGGTATTTGGCGTTCTTTAGACCAATATTCACCAAGATATTCCCCGACTTTTGTTCCTGAAAATACTTATCCACCTGTGCCAGTACTTAGTCCTGTAGGATTCCCTAATGGTTCAGAATGGGAAATAAGAACCTATGTTCATATTAATATTGGAAAATAATTTAAAAAATAAAAAAAATGAAAAGTAGAAAATTTAATTATTTAAGAAACTCAATTTTGTTAATATTGGTTTTGATAACCAGTTTAAATTGTGAATTAGATATGCCTAATGAAAATACATTAGCGACATATCCAAAAACTGCGGAAATATTTACAGATGCTCCAGTTGGAATGGGTAGTAATTTTTACTTTCCATATGGGCCTGATGCAAATAATCCGATAGGATCAAAATTCTCAGCTTGGTCGGTAGATAGTGAAGTAAGCTATAAAGGTAATGCTTCTATGCGTTTTGATGTACCTAATGCAAATGATCCTGAAGGAAATTATGCCGGTGGTATTTTAAGAATTGATGGAGCTGGTCGTGATTTAACGGGTTATGATGCACTAACTTTTTGGGCTAAAGCTTCTCAAGGAGTAACTGTAGGAGAAATAGGTTTTGGAGAGGATTTCTATCCAAATAAATATATTACTACTATGCGAAATGTATCACTCGGAACAAATTGGGCAAAATACATTATTCCAATTCCAGATGCTTCAAAACTATTAAATGAAAAGGGAATGTTCAGGTATGCCGCAGGTACTCAAGGAACAAATGGCGCAGGTTATACTTTTTGGATTGATGAATTAAAGTTTGAAAAGTTGGGAACTATATTGCCATTACAAGCTTCAATTATGAATGGTAACAATGTGGTAAGATCAACGTTTGTAGGCGTTACTACTTCAGTCACTGGTATAATTAGTAGCTTTAATATGCCAAATGGTAGTAATCAATCGGTTACTATTGCTCCAGCCTTTTTGAATTTCGTTTCTTCAAACCCTGCTGTAGCATCAGTAAGTGATACTGGGGTTGTGACTCCTTTAAGTGTAGGAACTGCTGTGATAACAGCTACTTTTGGAGGTCAACCAACTACAGGAAGTTTAACAATTAATTGTACGGGGACCTTTACAAGTGCTCCAATACCAACAAGAAATCCCGCCAATGTCCTTTCAGTATTCAGTGATACTTATACAAATGTCCCAGTTTCCTATTATAATGGTTTTTGGACTCCAGGTTCAACAACTGGTTCGGCAGATTTTTCTGTAAACGGAAATAATGTTTTAAACTACACTACTTTTAATTATGTCGGAATTGCATTTGCTAATCCAACTTTAAATGCTACAGCTATGACTAAAATACATTTTAACATGTACATCCCTAACAATGTTCCTCCAAATTTTAGTTTTTTGATTTCAATTGAAGATTGGGGACCAAATCAGATTGATAATGGTGGTGATGATACAAGACAACAAATTTTTGTTACAGCTTCACAAGTTCAAGCAAATAGTTGGGTTACCATTGAAGCTCCTTTGACTTTAGTGAACAGGAATAATATTGGTTTAATAATAATGGAGAATATTAATGGTTCATCATTATCAAATTTTTATATGGATAATATCTATTTCTTCAACTAATAAAAATACTATTTAACATTTCAAATAAATAATAATGAAAAAAATAAAAATATATAATTTACTTTTAATAGGTTTTGGCTCTTTAGTTATAGGTTGTGAGACCGATGAAAAGCAAACAGTTATTACTAAAACACAATTGGTAATGAGTGAAGAATTTAATGTAGATGGAGCGCCAGATTCAAATTTATGGTCATACAATATAGGAACAGGAAGTAATGGTTGGGGCAATAATGAATTGCAATATTATACTGATAGACCACAAAATATTAAAGTTGAAAATGGAGTTTTAAAAATAACAGCTCGAAGAGAACAATATATGGGTTCCTCTTATACTTCTGCTAGAATTATTTCTAAAGGAAAATATGAAAAAAAATATGGGAGAATAGAAGCTCGAATTAAATTGCCAAGAGGTAAAGGTTTATGGCCTGCATTTTGGATGTTAGGAGCTAATTCAGATACTGTAATTTGGCCACAATGTGGAGAAATTGATATTATGGAGTACCTTGGAAATAGTCCAACAAAAATATTCGGAACTGTTCACGGACCAGGTTATTCTGCTGGTGAATCAATTTCGAAAAACTTTTTCCTTTCCAACAGCAGATTTGATACTGACTTTCATATTTTTGGTATAGAATGGGATGAAAATAGAGTAAATTTTTACGTTGATGATATGTTATATCATTCCGTTACACCTGAAGATGTTCCAGGAGAATGGGTTTTTAATCAATCATTTTATATGATATTGAATATAGCAGTTGGAGGAAATTTACCAGGAGCTCCAAATGGAGAAACGCCTTTTCCACAAGAAATGTTAGTTGATTACATAAGAGTATATGAATAAATATAATAAAGACAACTAGACTAATTGAATAATAGTCTAGTTGTTTTTTATTAATTGGATTTGACAGAAAAAAAGAACTCTTATAATTATTATGATTGACAAACAAAATACACTAGTTGATAATGCGATTGAAGATAAAAAGGTGTCTATGGATATCGTTTTGTTAGATGGAGAAAAATTTTATAAAATAGCTAATAACGATGCAATGCGGCCATTCTTTATGAGTGTCGTAAGTGATTCAAATCATTGGTTGTTTATTTCAAGTAACGGAGGATTAACTGCCGGAAGGAAGAATGCTGAGTTTGCTTTGTTTCCCTACTATACAGATGACAAAATTAGCGAGTTTGCTGATATAACAGGAAGTAAATCGATCTTTCAAATTAATGCAGATAATCAAACTCATATTTGGGAACCCTTTTCGGAGCGATTTAACGAAAACTATAATTTAAGCAGAAATTTATACAAAAACCTATACGGTAATAAAATAATATTTGAAGAAGTTCACCATGATTTTGAGTTGACTTTTAGATATCAATGGAGTACCAGCAATTTATACGGTTTCGTAAAAACATCTGAAATCATAAATGATTCAGATAACGATTATTCCATTACACTTTTAGATGGTATTCAAAATATTATGCCTCATGGTGTGAGTAGTGATTTGCAAAATAGCACTAGTAATTTAGTTGATGCCTACAAAAGAAATGAACTTCATACACAAAGTGGTTTAGGTATTTTTGCTCTTAGTGCTATTATCGTTGATAAAGCTGAGCCAAGCGAGGCTTTAAAAGCTAATATTGCTTGGTCATTAGGATTAGACAAACCGTCTTACTTACTTTCATCATTACAAGTATCAAATTTCCGTAAAGCGCAAAAAGTAAGTCTTGAGACTGATATTAAGGGTGAAAAAGGGGCTTATTTTGTTTCAACTGATTTGTTTTTAGTAAAGAATTCTTCTGAGTCTTGGAAAATAATTGCCAACGTAAATCAAACCCAATCTCAAATTATTGAATTAGCTGATGCTATTTGTAATGATAAAGCATTAGAAGATAAATTATTAGCTGATATCGAATTAGGAAAGCAAAATCTTATTGCTCTTAACGCTACTGCTGATGGTTTGCAGTTTACTGCTGATAAACGAAAAGATACTAGGCATTTCGCTAATGTTTTGTTTAACATTATGCGAGGTGGAATTTTTGATAATAATTATCAAATTGAGAAAATTGATTTTGTGAACTATATTTCAAAAGCAAATAATACAGTTTTTGAAAAGCAATCTTCCTTTTTAACAAATCTACCTGAGGTTTTTGAATATGCTCTTTTAGAACAATTAGTATCTAAAATTGACGATGCAGATTTATTCAGACTTTGTACCGAATATTTGCCGCTAAAATTCAGTAGAAGACATGGTGATCCAAGTCGTCCGTGGAATAAGTTTTCTATCAATACAAGAAGCGAAATTGATGGATCAAAAATATTAGATTATCAAGGAAATTGGCGCGACATTTTTCAGAATTGGGAAGCTTTAGCTTATGCCTATCCTGATTTTATTGATGGAATGATTCACAAATTTTTGAATGCCTCTACTTTTGATGGTTATAATCCTTACAGAGTAACAAAAGACGGATTTGATTGGGAAACTATAGAGCCTGATAATCCATGGTCATACATTGGCTATTGGGGCGATCATCAAATTATTTATTTGTTGAAATTTTTAGAGTTTATAGAAAAATACCAACCAGGTAAATTAGATTCATATTTTGATAAGGATTGTTTTGTATATGCGGCCGTTCCATACACTATCAAGTCTTATCAAGAGATAGTTGAAAATCCAAAAGATACCATTTTATTTAACCATGAATGGGATGCTTTAATAAATATGCGTAGAAATGCTATTGGTGCTGATGGTACTTTGTTACGAGATAATAAAGATGAAATCTATCATGTGAACTTCATCGAAAAAATCTTAGCCACTGTGTTGGCCAAAATGTCGAACTTCATACCAGAAGCTGGTATTTGGATGAATACGCAAAGACCAGAATGGAACGATGCCAATAATGCTCTTGTTGGAAATGGTGTTTCTATGGTTACTTTATATTATTTGAGAAGATTTTTGAAGTTTTTCCAACAATTACTAGAAAATTCAAATCAAGAAACCATTAAGATTTCAAATGAAATGGTTGAGTTTTATCATGCTATTAGAGAAAGTCTTATTGCTTTTCAACCCTTACTCGATGAACCAATTACAAATCAAGATAGAAAAAAAATACTAGATTCTTTAGGTCAAGCAGCCTCTGATTATCGTTATCAAATTTACAATAGTGGTTTTTGGGGCAAGAAAAGAACCCATTCAATGTCAGGTTTAAAGAAATTTGTTGATGTAAGTCTAGTATTTATCGAACATTCAATCAAAGTAAATAAAAGGCAAGATAATCTATATCATGCCTATAATTTAATGTCTATTGAAAATAATGGTGTAACAATTTCGTATTTGCCAGAAATGTTAGAAGGTCAAGTGGCTGTTCTGAGTTCTGGGTTTGTCGATGGAAAAGAATCACTACAAATATTAGATGCTTTAAAAAATAGTGAGTTATACAGACCAGATCAAAACAGTTATATTTTATATCCAAATAAAAAACTTCCAAAGTTTTTAGAAAAAAATACTATTCAAAAAGATAAAGTAGAAAAATCAGTTTTACTGAAAACACTTCTTGAAAGAAATAATTCACTTTTAATTAATCAAGATATAAATGGTGGTTATCATTTTAACGGTAACTTTCATAATGCAAATGATTTAAAAGAAGCTCTAGTTCAGTTAGCCAATTATCAAGAATATGCAGAATTAGTAAATAATGAAACATCCATTATTTTACAAATCTTTGAAGATGTGTTTAATCATAAAGCTTTTACTGGTCGTTCTGGTACATTCTATGGATATGAAGGATTAGGTTCAATTTATTGGCACATGGTTTCTAAATTACATGTTTCTGTATTAGAAGTTACAAATGAAGCAATTAATGCTAACGAAAATCAAAGTGTAATTGATTCTTTAATTACTCATTTTCAAGCAATAGGACAAGGAATTGGCGTTCATAAATCACCTGAAGTATACGGTGCTTTCCCTACTGATCCTTATTCGCATACTCCATTCAGTAGAGGTGCTCAACAGCCTGGAATGACTGGTCAAGTTAAAGAAGACATTCTTACTAGAATTGGAGAATTAGGAGTTAATATGAAAGATGGAAAATTACATTTCAAACCTTCTTTACTTCACAAAACTGAATTTTTAACTCAAGATACTGTAGCTACTTTTATTTTGTTTGATGGAAATGAAAAGAAAGTTACTTTGGATAATGGTAGTTTAGCATTTACCGTTTGTCAAGTTCCAGTGATTTATAAAATTGATGCAACAAATAAAATTGAATTGTCTTATAAAAACGGAACTAAAGAAACACTTGAAACTCTAGAATTAAATAATGAACAAAGTAATAAAATATTCCATAGAACTGGCGCTATAGAACAAGTTATGGTTTTTTTGAAAGAGAATGAATTGAGATAATGAACAAAGGCGTTTACATCATACTACTATTATTGTTTATATCATGTAATCAAAAGAACACTAGAAATTTAGTTTCAAAGGAAATGACCGCAGAAAAATTATTAGGGAATATAAATTATCAAGCCATATGTTATGGTGGTTACAGGTCAAAAACTAGAGATAATGAACCTTCTATAGCAGAATTAAAAGAAGATATGAAAATACTTTCTGCTATGAATATTAGAATTATAAGAACTTATAATGTTCATTATTCAGAAGCTGCTAATTTATTAAAAGCTATAAGTGAATTAAAAAATGAGTTTCCAAATTTTGAAATGTATGTAATGTTAGGTGCATGGATTGATTGCAAAAATGCATGGACAGCTTTACCACCAATTCATAATGAAGAGAGTTCTCGTAACGCTATTGAAATAGAAGAAGCAATTAGATTAACAAATGAATATCCAGATATAGTAAAAATTATTGCTGTTGGAAATGAAGCCATGGTTAAATGGGCGACAAGTTATTATGTAACACCCAACATCATTTTAAAATGGGTAAATCATTTGCAAAGTTTAAAAAGGGAAAATAAATTACCGAAAAATGTTTGGATAACTAGCTCTGATAATTTTGCTTCTTGGGGTGGAGGTGATGCAGAATATCATGTAGAAGATTTAAATCAATTGATTAAATCGGTTGATTATATTTCAATGCATACCTATCCAATGCACGATACACATTATAACCCAGTTTTTTGGGGAATAAAAGAAGGAGAACAACAATTGACAGAAAAAGAACGAATAGATGCATCTCTCAAAAGAGCAAGGGATTATTCAATAAATCAATATAATAGTGTAGTTAAATATATGAAGTCAATTGGTGTTGAAAAACCAGTACATATAGGTGAAACAGGTTGGGCTACAATTGATAATGGTCTCTATGGCGATAAAGGTTCAAAAGCAACAGATGAATATAAATCGGCTCAATTTTATAATCTTATGAGAGAATGGACTAACAGTTCAGGAATTTCTTGTTTCTATTTTGAAGCATTTGATGAAAATTGGAAAGATAGTGCAAACCCTGCTGGTTCAGAAAATCATTTTGGGTTAATTAATTTACAATCAGAAGCTAAATACGCGCTTTGGGATTTAGTAGATAAAGCTACATTTAAAGGCTTAACTCGAAATGGTAAACCAATCACAAAAACCTATAATGGAAATGAAAAGTCATTATGGATGGATGTAAAAACTCCGACAAGAGTTTTAATGAATTAGTAATAATGGAAAATTATAAGTGTTTAATAACCCGTTTAAAATTTTTGATAATCCCTTTTATAATGGCATTTTCATTGCAAAGTTGTAAGGTAACGAAAAATTTTAATGTTGAAGTTTATGAAACTTCAGCACAAGGAAATTCGTTAAAAAAAATCACTCAATTTTCTGAAAGCAATAACCCTGTTATTATAACACTCAATCCAGAAGAAAAATTTCAAACCATTACTGGTTTTGGGGGATCATTTACAGAAGCTTCGGCCTCTTTACTAAATCGATTGAGTAAAGCAAATCGTAAAAAAATATTAGATGCTTATTTTAGTGAAGATGGTGCTAAATATTCACTAACTAGAACTCATATAGCATCTTGTGATTTCTCCTTAAGTAATTATACCTATGCTAAAGTTGAAAATGACTTAGAACTAAAGCATTTTACCATAGAAGATGATAAAGACGATATCATTCCGATGATATTAGAAGCCAAAGCCATTTCAAAAGATGGTTTTAATATCATTGCTTCTCCATGGACTGCACCACCATGGATGAAAGACAATCAAAAGTATATTGGGGGCAAATTATTACCACAATTCAGCGATACTTTCGCTTTATATTTTTCAAAGTATCTGGAAGCATATAAAAAAGAAGGTATAAATATTTGGGGAATAACTGTAATAAACGAACCACACGGAAATGGAAATAATTGGGAAAGTACATTATTTTCACCAAAAGAAATGACTGATTTTGTTCAAAACCATTTAGGACCAAAATTAGAAAAAGACGGTTGGTCAGATATAAAAATATTAGGCTATGACCAAAATAGAGCGGGAATAAAAGAATGGGTTGACGTGATGTACAAAGATAAAAATTCATCAAAATACTTCGATGGGCTGGCTATTCACTGGTATGAAAGCACTTATGAGGTATTTCCCGAAGACTTGCAATATGCTCACCAAAAATCACCTAATAACTATTTAATTCAAACGGAAGCTTGCGTTGACTCTGAAATTCCACACTGGAATGATGATGAATGGTATTGGAAAAAGGAAGCAACTGATTGGGGTTGGGATTGGGCAAGCGAAAAAGACAAATATTTACATCCTAAATACGCACCGGTTAATCGTTATGCAAACGACATTATAGGTTGTTTGAATAATTGGGTTGATGGTTGGGTTGATTGGAATATGGTTTTAGACACACAAGGTGGTCCAAATTGGTTTAAAAACTGGTGTGTAGCTCCGGTAATAGTTGATCCTATAAAAGACGAGGTTTATTTTACACCATTGTATTATGTGATGTCACATTTTAGTAAATTCATGCGACCTGGAGCTTTAAAAATTGGGTGTAACATCAACAATAAAGATCTACTAGCTACTGCGGTTCAAAATCCAGACGGTTCCATTGCTGTAGTTATTTTTAATCCAACTGAAATAGAACAATCCATTGAAATAAATACTAATAACGATAAAAAAAATATTTCCATTAGTGCAAAAGCGTTGCAAACAGTGGTTTTAAAATCCTTTTAATTAAATAATTTTTAACTATGTCAAATAATAATTCACGCCCAACAGGAATTGTACCAATGAGTCAAAAAATAGCTTTTGGATTAGGAATGTTAGCTAACCAAATGTTTCCTGCTGCCTTGGGTATTTTCATGGTTGTGTTGGTTGAAAATTTGGGTATGCCACCATGGATGTGGGGTATTACCTTTTTCTTACCTAGAATTCTAGATGCATTTATAGATCCAATTATGGGTTTTATATCTGACAATACTCGTTCTAAATGGGGAAGAAGAAGACAATATGTATTTATAGGAGCCATAATAATGGGGATTTCTTTTGTAGTTATGTGGCAATTGTACAGAGAAAACAGTATAGATTATAACTTTTATTATTTTCTTATTTGGTCTATTGTATTTTATTTTGGTCTATCTATTTTTAGCGTTCCTTACGTGGCAATGGGTTATGAAATGAGTGATGATTTTCATGAAAGAACCAATATAATGGCCATTTCACAATGGATTGGACAATGGGCTTGGGTAATAGCTCCTTGGTTTTGGGTTGTTATGTATGATCCTAGTTGGTTTCCAAATGCAGATACAGCTACAAGAACTTTAGCCGTTTGGGTCGGAATTTCTTGCATGATATTGGCAATGGTGCCTGCTATTTTTATTAAAAGTAAATCTACACTAAACGAAGATAGTTTTTCTCCTTTAACATTTAAAACAATGGGAGGAAGTTTAAAAGAAATATTTTTGAGTTTTGTTGAAGCTTTCAAAAACAGTCCTTTTAGAAAATTATGTATTGCTACCTTCTTTATTTTTAATGCCTTTAATACGGTTGCAGGTTTTACTTTTTTTATTGTTGTTTATTACTTATTTAATGGTAATTCTTCAGATTCGGGAATTTGGCCTACACTTTTTGGATGTTTAGGAGCTCTATCTACCACTTTTATTGTAATTCCTCTTGTCTCTTGGATGTCAAAAAAAATGGAGAAGAAAAAAGCATTTTTGTTATGCCAAGGTATTTCTGTTTTTGGATATATCTTACTTTGGTTTCTCTTTATTCCTGGAAAACCTTATATGTTCATAATCGCTTTGCCTTTCTTTTCTTTTGGAATAGGAAGTCTCTTCACTTTGATGATGTCAATGACTGCCGATGTATGTGATATGGATGAATTGATTTCAGGTAAACGTAGAGAAGCAATATTTGGAGCTATATATTGGTGGATGGTAAAATTTGGTTTTGCAATAGCTGGCTTGTTAACTGGTGCTATCATGTCTTTTGTTGATTTTCATCCTGGCGCAGCAACTCAAACAGAAGGAGCAGTAACTGGTTTAAGACTATTTTTCTCTGGAATTCCAATTTTGGGTACTTTAATTGCTATGTGGGTTATGAGAAATTATGATTTGTCAGAAGTAAAAGCAAGAGAAATTAAAAAAGAATTAGATATTAGAAGAAACTCTGATAAAAAACAATCATCTTCTAATCTTCCAGAAAAATTATCTTCAATCGATGATGATGAGTTTCAATTGAACACTGTTTCTGGTATTAATTTAAATTCAAAAAGTCAAACCGAAATTGATCACTAAAACCAGAAGTTGAGGCTGTTTCCATTGGAAATTTGGAATAAAAATGAAAATTTAAAATTTGAGACTAAAATAATTACAAATGTCGTTTAGAAGAAAAGAAGATTTCGAATATCATATCAGTTATGATCCTACTAATGAAGTGCTTAATGGAGGAGCTAATTATAATGGATTAGATTATACTGATAAAACACAAGTAGAATTACATACACTTTTTGACGATGTCTTAAAAACAAGAATGCACGGCCTTTGTTTTAGTCTTTATGAAGATGGTCAAAAGCCCGGAGATATTATTACTGAAGAGCAAGTTCGAAGAAGAATGAAAATTATTGCACCTTACACTAAATGGGTAAGATCTTTTTCTTGTACTGAAGGCAATGAATTTATTCCAATTATCGCAAAAGAATACGGAATTAAAACATTAGTTGGAGCATGGTTAGGTGATGATAATGAAGTGAATGAAAGAGAAATTGAAGGATTAATTAAACTTTCTAATGAAGGTTATGTAGACATAGCCGCAGTTGGAAATGAAGTTATGTATAGAAAAGATTTGTCAGAGGATGAACTTCTAGAATATATTAAGAGAGTTAGAGAGTCTATCCCAACAGCAATTCCTGTTAGTTATGTTGATGCCTATTATGAATTTACAATAAAACCAAGGATAACAGAAGCATGTGATGTAATTCTATCAAATTGTTATCCTTTTTGGGAAGGTTGTAGCCTTGAATATTCTTTAGGTCATATGAAACAAATGTACCACCAAGCCATTCATGCTGCAAATGGTAAAAAAGTAATTATTACTGAAACAGGTTGGCCAAGTCAAGGAGAAAGTTTTAAAGACTCGCATCCATCAAAGGAAAATGCTCTAAAATATTTTTTAAATACTCAATCTTGGTCGCAACAAGAAGGTATTCCTATTTTCTATTTTTCATCATTTGATGAGTCATGGAAAGTTGGAGCTGAAGGAGAAGTTGGAGCTTATTGGGGAATTTGGGATAAAAATGAAAATTTGAAATTTTAAAAAATTAATAAATGTGAAAATAGTTAACTGATATATTAGTTGATTCATTACAAAAAAAAATATCATGAAAAAAAATATAATAGTAAAGATTACTTTTGCTTTTCTTCTTTTAACTCATTACGCTTATTCTCAAGTGGATGTTGTATACAATAATTTAGTTTGGTCTGACGAGTTTAATACAGACGGAGCGATTGACTCAAATAAATGGTTTCATCAAACACAATTGCCAAGTGGTGGAAGCTGGTTTAATAATGAAGTTCAACATTATACGGATCTTTTATCTAATTCATTTGTAGATAATGGAAATCTAAATATCGTCGCAAAGAAAGAACCCTTTACTGATCAAGGAGTAACAAAACAATATACTTCTGCTAGGTTAAATTCAAAATTTGCTTTTACCTATGGACGAGTTGATATCAGAGCAAAAGCACCAAATGCTTCAGGTACATGGCCAGCATTATGGCTATTAGGCAAAAATGTAAATGAAGATGGTGGTTTTTTCGACTCTAATTTCGGAACTACCAGTTGGCCAGCTTGTGGTGAAATTGACATTATGGAACATGGAATTTTTCCTGGTCAACCAATTAATTATATTGGTGCCGCTATACATACTCCTTCCTCTTTTGGAAACACATCAAATAAAGGTGGCATTCAAGCCTCAGACATTTCACAGAATTATCATATCTATTCTATGAATTGGTCTCCTAATCAAATAACTTTTTTACTGGATGGAGTTGTATTTTATACCTATAATCCAGCAGTAAAAAATGCAAGTACATGGCCTTTCAATGCTGATCAATATTTATTGTTAAATATAGCTATGGGTGGTTTTGCTGGAACAATTCCAACTAGTTTTGTTCAAAGTTCAATGATCATTGATTATGTGAGAGTATATCAAAATACTGCTGTTGATACCCAATCACCATCAAATTTTGTAGCTTCAGTAGGAGCTGTAACTGGTTCTTCAGTAGAGTTATTGATGAATGCAAATGATAATTCTGGAACAATAGCCTATACTATTTCTTATAGTGGAGGAACATTTACTATTTATAACCCATCAGGTAGTCAAAAATCGGTAGTTATTGATAATTTAGCTTCTAATACAAATTATTCTTTTACAATCACTGCTGCTGATATGGCAGGAAATCCAGTTGCTAATAATCCTATTGTTTTGAACGCTACCACAACAAGCAATCCCGTTTGTAATGGATTTGACACACAAGCTTTAGAAGGTTCTTTTACATTAGGATATAATTATTCGTTTCAAACAATTGGAAATGATGTTAAAATAACTTTTGAATTGTTGGATAGTAAAGTTGGTTTGGTCGCATTTTTAAGACGTCAATCACCTTTTAATGAAACTCAGATGACTAATGTTTCTGGGCAAACTTTTACTCAAACTATAACTGGGCAAACAATAGGTACTACTATTACTTATGCTGTTAAATTTGCTTTTGCTGGCGGTTTGTCGGTTACCAAATTTATTTCATACGTTGTTGGTAACAACTGTTCTTTAGGAATTGAAGGTACAACTCAATTAGAACAACAGGTATATCCAAATCCGGTTGAAAATTTATTGCATTTACAATTATCTGACGCACAAAATTATATTACTTTAACAGATGTGCTTGGAAAAACACATAGTAAAGAAATGGTTAATTCTAATCATACAATAGACATGAGTAGTTTAAAACCAGGAATATACTTTTTAAGGGTTGAAAACGCCTATGGAATTAAGAACATTAAGATTGTTAAAAAATAATCGCTTTCAATAGTAAAATCTTTTTTTAATAATTATTGAATTAAATTTTATTATTATTGGATGAAAAGTTAGAAGGAGGTTGAATAATTTTATCCTCCTTTTTTTGATTTTAAAAACTATTTTCATTTAAAAAATAAATATCTAAAGGTATTTTAATCTGAATTTGTAATAAACAATTACATGTTATGAAAACAAAAAACAAATCTATACTACTTTATGCACTTATAATTGCCATGGGCGGATTATTAATGGGTTTTGATGCTTCCGTAATTTCAGGAGTTGTAAAATTCATTGAACCTGAATTTAATCTTTCAAAAATTGAATTAGGTTGGGCAGTGGCTTCCTTATCATTAACAGCTACAATAGCAATGATGTTTGCTGGACCAATAAGTGATAAGTTGGGAAGAAATGCAGTTTTAAAATATTCTGCTTTGCTCTATTTCTTTTCAGCTATTTTATCTGCAGTTGCTCCTTCCTTTTTAATTTTAGTTATAGCAAGATTAATTGCCGGAATAGGTGTGGGTTTATCTTTAATTTTAGCTCCCATGTATATTGCTGAAATATCTCCTTCTGAAAAGCGAGGGAAAATGGTTTCTTTCAATCAATTAAATATAGTTATAGGTATATCTGTTGCTTTTTTTACTAATTATTTAATAGTTCATTTAGCAAGTTCAAATACTGAATGGGTTCAACTATTAAAAATTAAAGAATACAATTGGAGATGGATGTTAGGTATTGAAGCATTTCCTGCCTTGTTATATTATATTTTTTTATTTTTTGTACCACAAAGCCCAAGATGGTTATTAATGAAAGGAAGATATGATGAAGCTCTAATTATCATGAAAAAATTGGGTGATGATGAAACTGCCGAAAAAATGATTGCAGAATTTAAAGAAAGCATTTTGTTAGATGCTAAACCAAAAGAAAAAAGTTCAATCAAAGACTTGTTTTTACCCTCAATGAAATTAGTATTATCTATTGGAATTGTTATAGCAGTATTACAACAAATAACAGGTATAAACTCCGTATTTTTTTATGCTCCAATGATTTTTGAACAATCAGGAATAGGAACTGATGCAGCATTTATTCAAGCCATTTTAGTAGGTTTAATAAATGTTGTTTTTACCATTGTTGCTATGGCATTGATTGACAAACTGGGAAGAAAACCATTACTAGCCATTGGTGTCACTGGTGTTGCATTAAGTATGTTTTTACTGTCATATAGTTTTAATGCAGCAACTTATACATTAACTAATGATTCAATTTCAAAACTACCTAAAGAAATTAATGTTGAACAAATAAGTGTTTTACAAGATAAAACTTTTCAATCGGATACCGAATTTAAACAGGCAATTACAGAAGTTATTGGAGTAGCTGCTCAGAAGAAATATGAGTCCGAATTAATTTCTGCTTCTATAACTATGAATGCTATGTTAATTTTGTTTGGTATATTAGGATTTGTAGCTTCGTTTGCAATATCACTTGGACCAGTAATGTGGGTGTTGTTTTCAGAACTTTTTCCAAATAAAATTCGAGGAATTGCTATTTCATTCGTGGGTTTTATAAATTCTGCTGTTAGTTTTGTGGTTCAATTAGTTTTTCCATGGGAATTAGAAAAATTTGGAAGCACATTGACTTTTCTCTTATATGGTATTTTTGCGCTGATTGGCTTGGTATTTATCATGAAATTATTACCTGAAACTAAAGGAAAATCTTTAGAAGAATTAGAATCAATTCTTGTGAAATAATTTAATAGATCAACTTTTTAAAAAATATTTTACAAATAATTACCAATAACAGAACTAAAGAATTAATTGATTTTTATTTATAAAATAGGAGAGTAAATCAATATTAAATTTATCCTTTTTAACTTTTTTTTAAATTTAATTTGTTTTTTAAATAAATTTTATGTTAAATTTGAATTATAATTAACTCTTAATACTGATTTGCCTATACAAGACAATTACTTTTAGATAAAAAACTCTTTTTTAAACCTACACTAAAAGATATTGTTATGGCTAAATCACAACTTTCGGATGCTCAATTAGTTGATAAGTATATTGCTGGCGATGAAAACGCTTTAGCAATCTTAATCGATAGACATCAATCAAAAATTTACGGATATATCTATTCCAAAGTTTCAGATAGAGATGTTACTGAAGATATTTTTCAGGAAACTTTCTTTAAAGTTATTCACACACTAAAATTGAAAAAATTCTACAGTGAGGAAGGTAAATTTCTATCATGGGTATTGCGTATAGCTAGTAATCTAATTATAGATAAATTCCGTAATGATAAAAAAATGCCTCTAAAAAGAGACACAGAAGAATTTTCTATTTTTTCGAATATAAAAGATACCTCTCTTGATATTGAAAAGACACTTATCAAAAGTCAGGTAGATATTGATTTAAAAAAGATAATTGAAAAGCTGCCTCATGATCAAAAAGATGTAATTATGATGCGCTATTATTCAGACATGAGTTTTAAAGAAATTGCTGATTTTACTGGAGTTAGTGTCAATACTACCCTAGGGAGAATGCGTTACGCTATCACTAATTTAAGAAAGGTCATAGAAAAAAATAAAATTTATTTACCTTCCTAAACAATAATTTTTTTTTTTTTACGTTATAGTATAAACCTCTAAAATTTAATTAGTTTATCTATGGCAAAACTCTACTCTAAAAGAAAATTAGCGCAAAAAAAAATGTTACCTAAAAAAGAAACAATTCGTTTAATCCTTCAGTATTCATGTGCATTAAATATTGTAAAGATGGGTAATATTAACTTCGATTTCATCGCTAATTAAGACTTCCCATCTCGTTTAAAACGAGGCGGGATTTTTTTATAATATTCATCCAATACTGATTTTCTTCCAATTGTTTTGGTAATTATATCTTTTTCTATATCCCAACTTCTAGCAGGAGAATATTCCCTTCCATACCAAATAATTTGAAGATGTAATTCATTCCAAAGTTCTTTTGGAAAAATTGCTTTTGCATCTTTCTCAGTTTGCTGAACATTTTTTCCATTGGTTAAATTCCAACGATACATCAACCGATGAATGTGAGTGTCAACAGGGAAAGCGGGAACTCCAAATGCTTGTGCCATAACAACACTAGCGGTTTTGTGTCCAACTGCTGGTAATTCTTCTAATGCTTCAAATGATTGCGGAACAAGTCCGTTATGCTTTTCTATCAAAATTTTCGATAATCCATAAATGCCTTTTGATTTCATTGGTGAAAGTCCACATGGGCGAATTATATCTTTTATTTCTTCTACTGATAGTTTTACCATATCATAGGGATTATCCGCTTTTTTAAAAAGGATAGGAGTAATTTGATTAACACGCACATCAGTACACTGAGCAGAAAGCAAAACGGCAATCAACAAAGTATAAGCATCTTTATGGTCGAGTGGAATTGGTATTTCGGGGTAAAGTTCTTTTAACGTATTTATAACAACTGTTGCACGTTCTTGTTTGGTCATTTTGTTTAAATTTGAATTGTAAAAATAGATAAAGTTCTAAATTCAAACACTTTCTAAACTTAAAATTATGACTTCGTTAAAAAAAGGTGATAAAGCTCCCAATTTTTCAGGATTTGACCAAGATAATAAATTTCATCAATTAGAAGATTATGCTGGTAAAAAGTTGGTAGTTTTCTTTTACCCAAAGGCTGATACACCAGGTTGTACAGCTGAAGCTTGTGACTTGAGAGATAATTTTGAACGTTTTAAAGCTAACAATTATGAGTTACTTGGTGTTAGTGCTGATAGTGCCAAAGCACAAGCCAAATTTAAAGATAAATTCAAATTTCCATTTCCTTTATTAGCTGATGAAGATAAATCAGTTATTCAAATGTTTGGCGTTTGGGGATTGAAAAAATTCATGGGAAGAGAGTATGAAGGTATAAACAGAACCACTTTTATTATCAATGAAGAAGGAATTATAGATGAAGTTATTACCGATGTAAAGACAAAAGTTCACGCATCGCAGATATTTACCCAAGCGTAAGCAAACTTTACAAGTAAATGAAAAGAGCCAAGAATTTATTTTCTTGGCTCTTTTTATTACGCTTTTTGCAATACCCTATTTGGGTCATATCCAAAAAGTTGGTGTTTCTTAATAATTTCTGCAATTCCTTCCGGGAGTAGTTCTTCCCAACCTAAAACTCCGGTGTTAATCATTTTGAGCACTTCACGCGAGAAAATTTTAAGGTGACTTTTATCAAAATCTGTGATGTCAACTACTTTTCCGTTATAAGCAAAGAATTTATATAATTCTTTCATTCTCGGGTGTACTTTTAGATTTTGAGAAGTAATAATTTCTCCGTTTTCATCTTCCATTGGATACAAGAAAACTTTTAAATCACGGTAAAATAATTTCCCAAAAGCTTCCAGAATTCCACCACTTAAATGGCGATAGTACTTTTCGTCAAAAATGTCAATCAAATTATTCACTCCCATCGCCAATCCCATTCTGGCTTTGGTATAACTAGCAAAATATTCGACTACTTTATAATATTCCTGGAAATTAGAAATCATTACGGTTTGACCTAGCGCACATAACAATTCAGCTCTATCCATAAAATCTCTTTCATCAATTTCGCCTTCAGAACGCAGATTTGATAACGTAATTTCAAAAATCACTAAGGCGTTATCTTTTTCGACTTTGTTTTCATCCAAGAACATTTTTAATGATCTCTCGTACATGTCCATATTTACCTTTGTAACAGGCCTGAAGCTACCCCGTAATGCCAAGATATTCTTCTTGTATAAAATGGCTGCAGGAAGAATATTTTTTCCATCCGGACCAAACATCACCGCATCAGTCATTCCATTTTTCACTAATTGTAAACTCATCAATCTATTATCAACATTCGCGAAACGCGGGCCTGAAAAGTTAATGGTATCAATCTCAAGTTGGTCTTTATCTAAATGATCGTAGAGATAACGCAATAATTTTTTTGGATCGTTATACTTATAAAAAGCACCAAAAATTAAATTAACACCTAGTACTCCAAGAGTTTCCTGTTGTAATCTGGCATCATTTTCTTTGAAACGAATGTGTAATATGATTTCGTTATAATCTTCTTCAGCTTCAACTTGGTATTTTATTCCAACCCAACCATGGCCTTTAAATTGTTTTGCAAAATCGATAGTAGAAACCGTATTAGCATAACTGAAAAACATTTTATTTGGATGTTTGTCTCTGCTTAATCTTTTTTCAATCAATTCCACTTCGTGACTTAACATGTTTTTTAAACGACTTTCAGTCACATATCTACCATCGTCTTCAATACCATAAATAGCATCACTGAAATCTTTATCGTAAGCAGACATTGCTTTTGCTATGGTTCCGGACGAACCGCCAGCTCTAAAAAAATGTCTAACTGTTTCTTGGCCTGCGCCAATTTCTGCAAAAGTTCCATAGATGTTTTCGTTAAAGTTAATTCTCATCGCTTTATCCTTTAACGAAGGAACTTGCTCGATAACTTTATCGCCTTTTAATTTTATAAATGATGATGATTTTTCCATGAGATTTTTAATAGTTTGCAAAGTTACTAAAATACCTATTTTTATTAAAGAGAATTAACTGCTATTTTTGTAATTATTTACATTAAAAAAAATACTTTTATTAGTAGTTCATAATAACATAAAAAACCGTGCAATAATGGAAGTTTATTTTCTTGGTACTGGTACTTCACAAGGCATTCCCGTCATAGGGAGTAATCACTCTGTTTGTAAAAGTTCAGATCCAAAAGATAAAAGGTTACGCGTTTCCGTTTGGGTTACTTGGGAAGATAATTCAATAGTCATTGATTGCGGCCCCGATTTCAGACAGCAAATGCTAATTTCAGATTGCTCAACCCTTGACGCAATACTTTTCACGCATGAGCATGCCGATCACACAGCGGGATTGGATGATATCCGGCCTTTTTTCTTTAAACAAAAAAGAGATATTCCAATTTATGGTCATTCTCGGGTTTTAGAAAACTTAAATAAGAGATTTGATTATATTTTTAAAACCGAAAATAAATATCCTGGTGCGCCTGGAGTTCAGACTTTTACTGTAAATAATAATGAAGATTTTAAAATCGGGCAAACTAATATTATACCTATAGAAGTTAATCATGGTAACCTACAGGTTTTTGGCTATCGAATTCAGGATTTTGTTTATTTAACAGATGTAAAAACTATAGATGACACTGAAATTAGAAAGTTAAAAGGAGCAAAAGTATTGGTTGTTAATGCATTAAGAGAAGAACCTCATCAAACACATTTTAGTTTGCAGGATGCATTAGATTTTATACATTTGGTTCAGCCTGAAAGAGCTTATTTGACACATATCAGTCATCTTATGGGATTTCACGAAGAAGTTCAACAACGATTGCCGAAAAATGTATTTTTGGCTTATGACAATTTAAAAATTACACTTTAGTTTTATGAAAAAATCACTGTTTTTATATCTTTTTATTATCGCTGTGCTGATGAATATTTTTACCTATAAGTACTTTACTTCAAAAGAAAGTAGTGGACAAAAATCTGCCACAGAAACTAACGATAGTTCACCTGTAACATCCAAAGTCATGTCTGATAGTATTACTCGTTTGTATGATAAACTAAATGATGCTAATACGTTCTCACTAGAAAATAATGACAGAGCACAAAATTATTTATATGAAAGCAACAAAATAAATGATGTTCCTGTATTTGCTGAAAAAGTAAAACAAGCGCTGTTGAGTTATAATGATAGTCCGGAAGGAAATAAATATACAGACCAGGTCAAAATGGGTAGTCAAAAGTTTATTATTAGTAGTGTAAAACTTTTAAACCACCGATGGATCATTGCTAATTATAGCAATGGAGAACTATGGGGAGAAGTGATGTTGAAATATTTTGTTGATGACAATGGCAGTATTTCATTTGAGATTATGAATTCTTATTTATACCCGGCCAATTTAAATTAGTCGTTAACTCAACCAAATATGAAAAAAATAATTACGTTTTTAATTATAGTATTAATCGTAAGTTCATGCAAACTAATCGATCAAAATGACGATGCAGATGCGAAGACGAATGCTGCTAGAACAGCAAAAGACTCTATTATAGTTAATGATAAAGATGAAAACGGTTGTTTGGCTTCTGCCGGTTATGTTTGGTCAAAAGTGAATAAAGAATGTGTTAAAGGTTTTTCAGGCATTCAGCTAAATCCAGTTGACAAACCAAATAATCAGGACGAAACTTTAAGCGCTTATGTATTGTTTAATGAAGATGCCAGTTCGGCTGAAGTTTTCCTTCCAAATGATACTGCATCTATAATTTTAACAAGAGTTGCAGAAGGAAAACCCTGGTTTTTAAAAGATTGGCAGCTCGTGCCATGGAAAGGTTATGTGCTTAAAAAAGGAGCGGTAACTATGTTTTCGGGCGATGGTGAAATAGGAAAAAAAGAAATTGAAACCGATACTGAACAATAACAAAAAAGGTCTTTAAAGACCTTTTTTTTATTTTATGATAGTAACCATTTTTTTAAATCGAAGAAGTTTTGTGGCGCTACTCCATGTCCCACAGGATATTCTTTATACACTATAGAAATTCCCAAATTTTCTATGAGAGGTATCGATTTTCGTGCCCATTCTACCGGTATCACTTGATCGACTGTTCCATGAGAAGCAAATATTTTTAGAGTACTAAAATCATTGTTCTTGAAGTCATCAACAGCAATTTCTATATTTAAATATCCACTCATGGCAACTAAACGCTTTACTTTTTCAGGATAAGATAACGCGATGGCATAACCCAAAATAGCACCCTGACTAAAACCAATCAATGCAACATCTTGAGAATCTATAGGATAATTAGCGACCAATTCATCGATAAAATTAGCTATAATATCTCTTGATGCTCTTGCATGTCCGATATCCGAAAACTTATTTTCATCCGCATCAAAATTAATGGCATACCAAGCATAACTTCCATACATCAAGTCATAAGGCGCACGTGCAGAAATCACATAATATTCTTCAGGAAGTTCATTTGCAAATGAAAACAGGTCTTCTTCATTACTACCATAACCGTGAAGCAATAGAAGTAAAGGATTTTTGTCTTTTTTAATTTTTGGTTCTTTAACTAAGTAATGTAAGGATAAATTCATAATATTAACTTCCAATTCTATTTTTTTCATCTTCTAATCCAGAGTTTCTATTTCTAGATTTTTTAATTTGCTCACTTCCAAAATTATAACTCAAATTAAATCGAACTTGTCTGCTATCATTTCCACCATCGCCTGTAATAACTAAATTAGGAAATGTTGCATTTGCTCTCCACGGTGAAGTAAACAAAACATCAGAAAATGCTAATCTAGCGGTCAACTTTTTACTTAAAAATTGTTTTTGAATAGCGATGTCTAATGAACCTAAACTTCTAGTTCTATAGGTTCCACCCCAAACAGATGGAGAACTAAACCAACCAGAAATTTCTAAGTTAAAGTCTTTGGGTAATGAAAAATTGTTTTGACCATACAAACTTAAGGTTTCTTGAGTAATTCCAGTAAAGGTATCATTAGTTGCCATGTATTTGCTTTGATATGCGTTGACAGACATATAAACACTCCACCATTCCTTGACTTTAAAAGGGTAAGAGATTCCAAGATTAATAATTTGCTGATTGGCAACATTTCTTGTAATTAAAAAGTTTCTAGTGTCGCCTTCAGCCTCGGTTACTTGAGCAAAGAAATCACTGATATAACTATAACTTAATGAGGTATTCAAAGTATATTTATAGTTATGGTTTATTTTTATGTTTGTAGTGTATTGTGGTCTTAAAAATGGATTTCCTTTCTGAAAAGACAATTCGTCAATTTGAAACTCAAACGGATTAAGCGATTGATAACTTGGTCTTTCAATCCTGTTACTATAAAGTAAAGCAAGGCTATTATTATCATTAACTTGATAGGTAATACCACCGCTTGGGAAAAAGTCAGTATAGCTTCTTTTTACTGTTTGATTTGATGTTTGTTGTGTGCTAATTAAATTTCCCTCTGAAATTGTGTTTTCTACTCTCAACCCAAATTGAAAATTAAACTTCTTATACAGTCGATTATAATTAACATAAACAGCATTGATGTTTTCATTATACTCAAATCGATTACTTAACAGTGAATTAAAAATTGGCAAACCATTAGTATAGTTAAATACTTCAAAGGTATTATCGGTTTTAACAATAGAGGTTTTAAATCCAGTTCCAAACTTTCCTTTAAATAATCTTTGTTCGTAATCACTTTTTAATGAAAATATATCAATAATAACAGGCGTGTTTTGCGAATTGATAGATTGACTCAATATCGTACTTTCGCTAGTGTCATAATAAAAATTGGGTTGATAATTTGTTCTGTCACTATTGTATTTTCCATAATCAAAATCAGCATTAAAAGTGGTTCCAGTAGTATCTTGAAATCTATAATTTATATTGGAATACAAATTGTAATTTTTATTATAACTGTCACTTTTGGCAACCAAAATGCTATCGATTGTTGAAGCTGTAAAAGATCTAATTGGAGTTCTTGTTTTTCCGTTATTAATACCATTATTAAAATTACCGCTTACCACTATGCCAAAAGTGTTTCTTGAATTGGCATAATAATCATAACCTAATTTTATATTGTTAGCATTTGTTTCGTTTACACTCGAAGATCTTGAGTCAAAAAGGGTATTGCTTTGAAGTCGATTTAGATTTATGAAATTATAATTTTTCCCAAATCGGTTACTATAATTACCATAAAAGTTATTTTTTTTATTTCTGTTATTAAAAGATAACGAATTTAGAGATGTACCAAATCTACCAATATTATAACCAGAACTTATACTACCATTAGTACCAAAGTTTTTGTTTTTTTTAAGCTTTATATTTATAATACCTGCATTTCCAGCCGCATCATATTTTGAAGAAGGCTGTGTAATGATTTCTATTGCCTCAATATCAGTAGCTTGAATTGTTTTTAAATAATTACTTAAATCAGAACCAGATAGAAACGATTGCTTTCCATCGATATAAATTAACACACCCGATTTACCTTCGACAATTAAGTTGTCATTGTTATCAATTACAACGCCTGGGGCTTTACGCAATAATTCAAATCCCGAAGTTCCGGTTGCATTAATTGTATTTTCAACATTAAAAACAGTTTTGTCAGCAAGCACTTGAACCATGGGTTTTTGCTTTTTGATAACGACTTCTTCTAAAGCTTCAGTCGATTTTTGCAATGCTATAAGAGGCAATTCAATGTTTTTGTCAGTAATTGAGAAGACATTAGAATTATAGTTTTGAAAACCTATATAGTTGATTTTGATAAAGTAATTTCCAGTTTTGATATTAGAAAATATAAAATTTCCATTACTATCAGTAACCACTGCTTTTACAAGTGTTTGACTGTTTTCTGGATAAAGTAGGATGGAAGTAACGGCAACTTTTTCGTTACTTTCGAGTGCGATTTTACCGTTGATTGAATACGATTGGGCGTTTAGGAAACTTGAGGCTAGTAAAAAAAAGAAGTAATAATATTTCATCTGAAATTGGTTTGCACCATTTGTAGCAATCTTTGTTTATTGTTACAAGTTTTTAAACAAATTTTGAAAAAAGGTCCCAACTAATGGCAACAATCTTTTCTGACCTTGCAAAGCACTTGAAAATCCATAAATCCAAAGAATAAAATAAAATATGTAAAATGCTGAAGTTGCAGTCCAACTGTCGGCGTAACCTACAAAATAGCCTAGCAAAAAAAACGAAATAAACAATCCTAAAGCCTGTCTTATATGAAACGAAGCAAACTCGCTTTTGTTTTCCTCTTGGTTCATAAAAATGGCAATTACACTTCCAATTATGGTTAAGTATGCTATAATTGCAGTATTCTTTAAATTGCTTGAATTTTCCATGTTTTTTTATGCTAATACTAATTTCCCTTGATTGTATATTCCAATTACTTTTCCTTTCATTTGCTGTCCAATGAAAGCGGAATTTTTTGATTTAGATAAAATATGGGCTGCGTCAAATGTCCAATTGTCTTCAGTGGTAAATAATGAAATGGAAGCTTTATTATTTTCTGCAATTTCTTGACTTTCAATATTTAAAATAGCTTTACCGGAAGTCAATTTTTCTATTATTTTTTCTAAAGGCAACACGGTTAACAATGCGCTAAACGCACTTTCCAAACCGATAGTTCCATTTTTAGCCAAATCAAATTCCATCTTTTTGTTTTCAATATCAATCGGATTATGGTCGCTGGTGATGCAGTCAATCGTGTTGTCTAAAACACCTTTAAGTAATGCTTTTCTATCTTCTTCGTTTCGCAATGGTGGCGATACTTTATATCTCGAATCAAAACCTTCTAGTTTTTCGTCTGTTAAAATCAAATGATGCACCGCAACACTGCATGTTATATTTAAACCTTTCTTTTTAGCCTCTTTTATCAGCGCAACCGATTTGGCTGTCGATATAGTCGGTATGTGTAATTTTCCACCTGTATATTCCAGTAAGAAAAGGTTTCGGGCAACAATTAGTTCTTCAGCCAGGTTGGGAATTCCTTTTAATCCTAATCGTGTCGAAATAATGCCTTCATTGGCAACACAATTTCCTTTGATATTTTCATCTTGTGAATAAGCTATTACTAATCCGTCAAAATCCTGTACATATTGCAACCCAATTTTCATCAGATTCGCATTCGACAAACTCTTATTATAATCTCCAAAAGCGATAGCTCCAGCGTTTTTCATATCAAAGAGTTCGGCTAAATCTTTTCCTTCACTGGCTTTGGTCAAAGCACCAATCGGAAATAAGTCAGTAGCAAACCCATTAGATTTCTGCTTAACAAAATGTACTTGTGATTGATTGTCAATAATAGGATAGGAGTTAGGTTGTAAAGCTATGCCGGTAAATCCACTTTTGGCAGCTACTTCTAATCCATTCGCAATGGTTTCTCTGTCTTCAAAACCCGGTTCACCAAGGGAAACACTGGTGTCAAACCAACCTTGTGAAACATTTAGTCCTTCTTGTTCCAACTCCTGATGTGATGCTGATTTTGGTAGTGAAACTCCAATTTTTTCGAATATCCCATTAGTAATTTTTATATCGACAGTCTGATTATGAAACGGACTTTCTGGGTCAATAATAGTAGCTTTTCGGAGGATTAGGTTCATTTTACAAATTTTTGAATGAGTACTTCTAATGCTAAAAAGAGTAAGGCTAAAATCACAAACCATTTCCAGATTTGTGTGTCAGTTCTATCGGTCTGAATGGTATTGAAAACAGTTTCAATATCATCAATTTCTTTAAATTTATTTGCAGCATCAGGATTTGCCAATGCCAGATTACTTTCGGTACGATTATAATTAAAGCTAATATTTTGAACCAGATTCGCTCCGTTAAAGATACTAAAATTTCCAGCTTCTGACGGGCTTTCATTAAAAGTCATTTTGACTTTGGTATTCAGTAATTGTTGTACCGGAATAAAACTTTCAGCGTTGTTTTTTACTGTTAGAATTTCATCTTTTGACAACAAAGCATCGACTACAAAAGGTTGGCCTTCACCAATGATAAGAGCATTTACGCCTGTTTTTCGACTGCTTTGCGCCATGTTGTAGAACGTTGGAACAATTAGAGGCGAGTTTTGGAAATTGCTATTGGTTTTGTTTATTGGTGCCGCAAATACGTATACCGAAGATAAGTCATTAGGTAACGAAGTCAGAAACGGACTCTGGTCATCATAAATCAATATAGATGGTGTGGCACTACTCAAACCAAATGATGTTTTAGTTGATGGGTATTGAAAATTATCAATCTTCTTTTCAAATACAGAACTGAATAGCGGGTGATTGAAATTAATTTTGGTAACTTTTTTTTCACCTTGTATTGCGGTTTTGAATTGTACCGAAGCTTGTGTACCGAAGTTGGACATAAACGTATTTAAACTCGACGCATTGCTTTCCTGTGCGGGAATAATAATTAAGTTTCCGCCTTTGGTTACAAACGATTTTAATGTAGTCTGTAATGCCTGAGGTATATCTTTTAATTCATTCAGCACAATCGCATCCTGTTTTTCCAATAAGTTATAATCTAAATTGGCAATTGGAAAATTATTGTAATTGAATTCATCATTGGTGTAAATTCGCGCCAAATATTTACTCTTCTCAGCATCGCCAATGCTGAAAATATTGGTCAAGCTTGGTTTAGATATACTGAAATAATAGGTGTTGTCATAAGCCAAACCTTTATCTGAAACACTTACATAACCATGAAAATCTTCCTTTGGAATGGTAAAGTTGATGGTTTTGGTATTTGTTTCAAATTTAATAAGCGTTTTGGCAACTAACTTATTTTTATTGTATAACGCAATTGGAATGTCATTGAAATCGTCTCCATTTGCAGATAGTTTTATACCAATTTCATAAAAGCTGTCTAATGTTTGTTGAATATAAACACTATCAATGGCAATGTTGTTCTTCTGTTCCGCTTCGGGAATGATGAAGTAAACGTTATCTTCTTTTTTGAAACTTTTAGTCTGATTGGTTTCTAAACCAACCGCATCAGTAATCACGATGATGTCTTTGTTGAAAGCTGATTTTCGTGCATTGACTTTAGCAATCAAATTATCCAAACGAAATGGCGACGCACTGTATTTCAAGTCCTGTAAATCTTTTTGGATGGCTTTGATGTCGGTATTCCAATAGCTATTAGAATTGGTAATTAGGGAAAAGTTCTGCGCTTCAGGTGTATGCTCGAGTAAATCCTGAATGGCACGCTTTAACAATTCTCCTTTTTTGCCTTTTGCCTGCATACTATAGGAATTGTCCAGAATAATATACATTTCGTTTGTGTTCTTTTTACTTTCTTTAGCAACAAAGAAAGGTTGTGCGAAAGCCAAAATAAAAAAGGTAAGTAGTAATAAACGTGATAGAAGTAAAAGCCATTTTTTTATGGTGGAACTTTTACGGGTTTGTATCGAAAGTTCTTTAAGGAATTGAACGTTGGTAAAATATTCTTTCTTGAAACGACGCAGTTGAAATAAATGAACCAGAATTGGGATGACCAATAAGAAAAGAAAGTAAAGGACTTCTGGGTGTTTGAAATTCATTTCTAATTTTGATTTACCTCATAAGGTATTTTTTATCTGTATTCGGTGCATCTGCGATGTGTCAAAGATAATTATAGTTTTCAGTTTTCAGTCACAGTTTTCAAAAAAAATATATTTAAACTGATAACTGAGACTGCCTACTGCGACTATTTCTTCTTCCTCTTCGCCGCTCTAGTCTTCAATATATTTCTATTAACTGACGTCCCGGTTTTTTTCTTAGTTTTTGATGGTCCACCAAGGTTTACTTTTGTATTTTTCTTTGCCTTTTCGTGAAAGGATGCGCCACCTTCCAGCTTGTTGGTTTTCAAAATAACCTTCATTTTCTTTTTGTCTTTTTCAAATTCCAATAGGCGAGTAGCTACTTCAACGGTTGTTGGTAGGGCTAAAATCTTGATTTCTTTATCCATCAACATTTCTGCTTCAATCTGGATTTCCTGCTCATTAGGACCAATCAAACTAATCGCAATACCCGATTTATCGGCACGACCGGTTCGCCCAATGCGGTGAATGTATTGTTCAGGCACTTCCGAAAATTCTACATTAATAACATGTGTCACATCCGAAATATCCAAACCTCTTGCCATTACATCAGTAGTTACAATTCCTCTGATTTCGCCAGCTTGAAAGGATGCCATTGTTTGCAGACGGTAATTCTGTGATTTGTTTGAATGGATGATTCCAAATTGTTCAGGATAATGCTCTTCCAATTGTACAGCCAGTAAATCAGCTGTTTTTTTATTGTTTACAAAAAGTAATACTCTTTCTAAAGTATCGTCTTTTAGTAACTCTACAATCAGGTTTATCTTTGTCAAAAAGTTAGGCACAAAGTAGCCTAGCTGTTCTATTTTTTCTAGAGGTGTTCCCGATTTTTCTAAAGTAACTTCTTCAGGAAAATCAAAATAATCCTCAAGCATATCATCTACTTCATCTGTCATAGTAGCCGAGAACAAGATGTTCTGACGTTTATTCTTTAACATCGACAGGATGGAAGTTACCTGAGTTCTAAAACCTAAGTTTAGCATTTCATCAAACTCATCTATCACCAGTTTTTGAAGGCTGTCAAAACGAATAACATTGTCTAGGGCTAAATCCATTACACGACCCGGAGTTCCTACCAAAACATCAATTCCCTGATAAACGGATTTCTTTTGCGTGTTGATATTCACACCACCGTAAACGCCTAAAGTTCTAACCGACATATATTGTGTCAGTTTTTCTACTTCCGCAGTGATTTGAACTACCAATTCACGTGTTGGCACTAAGATTACAATTCTGGGTGTATCGGTGGCTATAAACTTCCATTGTTTTAATATTGGTAGTAAATAAGCAAAAGTTTTACCAGTTCCGGTTTGTGCTATTCCCATTACATCGCGGCCCGACATAATTACCGAAAAAGATTTTTCTTGTATTGGTGTAGGAGTGGTTAACCCCAATTCGTCTATGGCTTTTTGTAATGATTTAGGAAGATTGAATTGCTCGAAAGTGCTCATTAGAATTGTAATTTACTTCGTCCGTTCGACCAATTTTTGGTCTCGGGTGATGACAAAGGTAAGCTTTCTAATTTAGACTTTAAATAGAAAAGGGATTAGCTGAGAGTTTGTATGACTAAAGCCCCAAACTCTTAATATAAACCTTATTATATGATGCTTTTCCCAAAAATGAATAACGCTTCTTGAACTAACTAAATCTATATTATTATGTTGTAGTAATTTTAAAAACGTTTTCTTGTAGGTGTTCTTGTCAGATTGTTACTATTGATATTTATAGCTTTTACATTAAAAAAAGTTATCATTTAATGAACTCTATATAATCCACTTCAAGAGAAAATGTGCCTTCCTTTTTTTCATAAGTCATTATTCCCATTCTAACTATATTTTTTAAACTTTTAGACTTCATCATATTTCCTGTAGGTTCGCCAATAACAGTTTCTTGAAAATCTTTAAAATAAATAACCACCTCCTCCCAAGTGTCATCTTTCTTTGGAGAAAATTCACGTTTATAATTTGGCTGTGTCCAGTTTTGGTTATCTTCTAAAGTAAAAGCAAACTTTTGATTGGTTGATTTAAACTTTATTTTAATACCATTATATTTAGATAAGTCAACACTTTTATATTTGGTTTTTATGGATGAAAATCCTCCATAATTAGCTAAAGAAATATTTCCTGTTAGCAAAACAGAATTATTGGTGTATTCAATTTTAGATTTAGTAATACCGCCCATTATATTAT
The DNA here is from genome assembly GCA_947456955.1 of Flavobacteriaceae bacterium. GTDB lineage: Bacteria > Bacteroidota > Bacteroidia > Flavobacteriales > Flavobacteriaceae > Flavobacterium. The sequence continues at coordinate 214,358 of CANGTQ010000001.1, forward strand.
CCGAAAGTAACATCCACTCTTGATTTTTTTCGGCCGAATTGCCAAAATCAATAATTGATGATTGACTGAATGATTTTAGTGCCGAAATGCCCAATACTAATAAAATTAATTTTTTCATGTGTTGATTTTTAAGAATTTAAATTTATATTGTGTTGATGTTGAATATTTAAGTCGACTTGTTTTGTATATACAAGTAAACTTAGAATAAATAAAATAATTCGTTTCATAATAATCTGTTTAAATTCCGATTGTATTATTAAGATTGTACCCCATGACAATTAGGTAAAAAATCTATATCAAATAAAATGCTTTTTTTCGGGTAGCAAGGTTCCAAATTAAATGCAATAGCAGTTTGGGTATGAACTCAAACCGCCTTTATTCATTTACAGTTTTGTGTGAAGCTAAAATCTATATTTAATCCCAACATTAAAAATAAATGGATTGTATTTTAGGTTATTTAATTGTTCATCATTAGCTTGATTTTCCATATCAAATTCACTAAAAGCTACATATTTTGCTTCCCAGTTTAAAGCCCATTTTTGAGAAAAGTTATAATCAAGCCCAAAAATTCCTTGAAATCCAAAATTCCCTGATTCAGAATATGATGTGTTGTTATCATCACCAAAGTCTATGTCTATTTCTTGAATTAAAGATAAACCTAAGCCCAAATATGGCTTAAATCTGCTGTTTGTAGAAACATTATATATTCCATTGATGTAAATAAAATTAGAAGCGTAATCACCTGAACTTTTTACAGAATTATTTTCTATTGTGATATCATTTCTCTTATATTCCCATCCAACTTCGGCTGTAATATTTTCGGTAAAATTATACCCTAATGAAATTCCTGTAGTAAAACCAAATCCGTTATCTACTTCAATATTAGTAGTTTGATTATTTTTAACTAATTGTAAGGACATATCTTCAATACCTATAAAACCTGCATAAGGTTTTAAATAGAATTTTTTATAATCCTTATTGCTTTTAGTTTCTTGAGACACTACCTTAAAAACTGATAGTAAAAAAACCAAAAGAATCACATTAATTTTTATATTTTTCATCATTATTATATTTTATTAATGATGCAAATTTAGACGAGTCGTGTATTAAAAATTTGTAACCTATGTTACAGTTTTTTATTTCTTAATCGACTCAATGCTGGTCTTGTAATTCTGATGTAGCTGGAAATTTGTTCTAAAGATAAACGATTATGTAAATCAGGGTATTCATTCATAAAGTCATAATATCTTTTTTCTGCATTGTCAAAATGTAGAGATTCTAAACGTTCATCCATTTTTATAATAATTGCTTCAGCCATCAGTCGACCAAATTTTTCGAAATGTGAAAAGTTACGATAACAGTTTTGGATGTGTGTGTAATTGAAGCAAAGTAATTGAGTTGGTTCTACAGTTTTAAAATAATATTTACTTGGCTCTTGTTGAATAAAAGCTTTGTAGTGTGTAGCAAAACCACCTTCTTTAAGAAACCTAGTATTTATTTCATTTCCTTTCTTATCGATATAGTAGCCTCTGATAAGGCCATTAACAATAAACCCAATTTCATTATGCGTTTTTTGATTATCAATAAAGACTTTATTTTTGTCCAGATTCTTTTCAGTTAGTCCTTTTACAAAAAAATCTAAAGCCTCTTCATTGATATCTTTATTGATGTGTCTAATTACTGAAATTATAAAATCGTATTTCTCTTCAATATTCATATTATAGCCTATAACGGTCGATGCTAGAGCTCGTGGCAGCTTGTGGAAATCTTTTTTTCATAACCGGTCAAGTAAAGTTATGAAAAGTAGACGAAGAATTTACCGAAAATTAGCCATCAGTTTTAGCAAGAGTTAATTCTAGTTTTAATCGTTATCCAAAAAATCAGAAATCTTTTTATGCATATCTGGGATCTTATTTTTCATTACATCCCAAACAATTGAATAATTTACCCCAATATAATCATGAATTAATCGGTCACGCATTCCAGCCATATTTTTCCATTGAATTGTATTCCATCTTACTTTGAAGTCAGCAGGAATTTTCTTTGTTGCTTCTCCAACAATTTCTAAACTTCTTACAACCGCACGTTTAAGAGTTTCGTCATCCATGAAATCTTCATACAATAAATTCTAAGTTACTGAAATTATGTATGAACATTCATCTTGAATATGTCTTAGATATTCTTTCGTTTCTTTAGACATATTGAACTTCTTTTAAAATTTTTGGACCAATATATGGGCTTAATCCATTCTTAGTGACAACTTCGATTCTTTCATTCTTAAATATTTTTTCAAACAAATCGTAAACTGCCATAAAATTATCGAAGTTCTCTTTTTCCGGCTCAAAATCAATCAACAGATCAATATCACTATCACTTGATTGCTCATTACGTATGTACGAACCAAACAAACATTTCGAATACCAAATTTTGAAAGCTTGAGCTTATTAGATTTCAGTGTTTTTAATATGTTATCTTTTGTTGTCATTTAAAACTTTTTTCAAATATACAAAAGTTTGTTGTTCGAAAATCGCGCTTCAAAAAATAGCACCAACGTTCCGGCGCTTCACGCAGTTGCGAACTTCGGAACTTTATATTTTCCGTTAAAGATAAAATTTCTTGCGAAATGTAAACGTGAATTTACTACAAAATTCGCAATCTTGCCAAACGCCTGTTAGCAACTGTTATTTTCTTTTTTCTATAGGACTGAAATTAATAAATCTATCAAAAGCATCTGGAGAATCTTTAATATTTTCAATTTCTTTCCATTTTCCATTCACGTCAAGAACTTCCGCAATAATTTTACCATCCCTTTGTTCCACACTAGCAAATTCTTTTAGACTATCATTTTCAATTTTTAAAAAGTATGTTGTTTGTCCTCCAGTTAGTACACAAGCGTCAATACAATTTAGTTTTTCATTAAACATTAAGTTTGGGAAACGTTCTGAATTTCTTATCCAATTTAATGATTTGTTTTTAGGAGAATATAAAATTAGAGTTTGGACAACGTTTCCGCCTCTTGCTGCCATTCCAGTTGTAAAGATTATATCTTTGAAACCATCATTGTTAAAATCTTTGATTTCAGTATCTAAATCATTAATTCTCTCAGCTTCTAAAATTAAGCTATCTTTTAATTTCCAATGTAATTGGTCTTTTTCATAAAGATAAACTTTAGCAATAGTATTTTCTTGCGTGCCAATTTTATAAACTTCTACTTTGTTATTGTGTATTTGACCAAAACTTATTGAATCAGAGAAAAACTCAAGTGTGTCAACAACTATTAATTCTTCAGTTTTATTTTCGGTAACAGTTTTCGGTTCTTCTTTTTTAGAACAACTAATAATTAAAAGTATGGTTATTATGTAGATTAGGTTTTTCATAATAGTTGCTAACGGTTTGCGGCTTGGCGTAGTGGTGGATTTTTAGCACAAAAGTTCAATCGAAGAACAGCACTTGAATATACCACAAAACTGTCATACGAAGCACTGCACCCGCCATTACGCCAAACCGCTGTTGTGTGCTGCCCTTCTGTTTTTGTCGTCTGTTTGTCAGTCATATATTGTTAGTTTTTGTCATGCCTTGGCTTGGTGGCTCTTTTGCATTTTTTTGTTTGGCTTGTGTGTCTGCAAAAATGCAAATGTGCCGCCAAAAGCGTTGGTTATTTGTCGTCAATGATTACTTTTCTAAATGTTATTGAAACTCGTCTTTGTCGTTTATATGTCTGTCCGTTAAACTTGTCTGATTTTCTTCCCACAATTCCGTGATACCAATTAAACCTTGATTCGCCTGTCATTACGATTAGTGTATGTGGTGTAATTAGTAACGGAATTTTGTCTTGCTCTGTGCTTGTTTGTTCTTTTTGAAAATTCATTACGCATTGTCCGCCCAACGAAATTGAAATTATTGTGTCGCCAAAACAAGGTTCGCAGTCAACGTGTGCTGCAATTCCTTGGTCGTCTATGTATTCGTTTATTATTGCCTGGTCAGGAACAAAGTCAATTATTTTCTGTTGTTGTAAACGGTCGGATAAAAATTTCATCCACGTTGGGATTTCGCCAATAAAAAAAGATTGGTCTATTCGTCTTGCTTTGTAGTCATATTTGTAACCGTAATGTTGAACTCGTCTTTTTAAGTCAGTAAGCCAAGTTGATTTGTCAATATTTTTGAGTAACTCTTTTTCTTCGTCTTTGCTGATAAAGTTAAATAAAAATTTTAGCCCTTTAATTTGTTGGGCGTTTTCCAAAGTAACTTCTTTGTCCGATTTGTTATATCCAAATAAATCCTTTGTCATTGTTTAGTTGCTCAATAGTTCATAGTAAACATCTTCTGATTTGTCAAAGTTACTCATAACGGCATTTCGATAAACCACTCTTTCTGTTTTTGCGTATTCTGTAATACTTTGTAAACGTGGAACTAACTTTTTAAAGATAACGTAACTTCTGTTTCGTTTTTCCATCGCTGAATTTTGAAAAGCCAAAACAAATTTGTTCAATGGATATTTGTCAAGTAATGCGTTAATCTTTATTGCAAGTTTTTCTGTATCGTCTTTGGAAAGGTTACCAAACAAGTATGAGAAGTTAAGAATAACTGTGTTTGAAAGTGTAAATACACTTTCCCAATAATTTTCTGAAATATCGTTTAGCGATTTTACAAACTGAAATTTTGTATCTCGGCTGAATAATCCTGATACTGAAAATTCTTTTGCTTTGTTCAACATTGCCGTTGAAATGTCAATACCAACATAATCAAAATGAAAGTTTAAAATTGAAACAAAACTTTGTTGGAAAGCTAAACCTGATGTCAATGGTCCACATCCAAAATCTATAAAAGCAATTCGGTTGTTGCTGTTTGTGAAAGTAGTTTTGAAAAAATCTTGAAAGCTCTTGTAAATTGCCAACGAACTAAAATAATGCTTTCGCATATTGTAATAGCAATACAAATTTACTTTGTCTGCCGAACTATGCTCTAATGTTGCTTGGTCAAAGTTAGTTCTGCCATATTCAATTACATTGTTTCGTATGTAATCGTTCGTGTATCCATACAAAATTTGCGGATATTGTGTTCTACTGTCCGCTTTTATTTGTTGTATTACAACTTTGTCAAATACAGAGGCAAAATTTTGTTCAGGTTCGTAAACATTACCGCCTATCTCAATGTCTGTGTCGGGTTCTTCAATTTTGAAATTACCTTTCAAAAATTCTTCTGGTCGTTCTTTGATGTAGCCCGACTTTGAACGAATAAATTCTATGAAACGATAATAAGTAAGATTGTTTGAAAGTATTGACGGATTACCGGTTACAAATAGTTGTTTTTTGGCTCTTGTAATTGCAACGTTCAATTTTCTGTCTATGATTTGTCCGTCATCTTCAATGTTGTTGGCTAAAAAATCCAACTGATAGAATTGGTTAATGCTAAATGAATAGATAATTATATCTCGTTGCGAACCTTGAAAACGTTCAACAGTATCAACTGTAATGCTGTTAAGTTCTGGAATGTTTAAAGCGTGAATTTCCCTTTTTATCAATGCAATTTGGCTTCTATAGGGAGTAATAATTCCAACCGTTTCTACTGGTGAAAAATTGAGATTATTGGATTGATATAAATCAAAAATCTGTTTTACAAGCTCTTTGATAATTTTCGCTTCGTAGGTGTTTGTTTTATTGGTTTTGTCCGCTTTATGTTTTTCCGAAGGAATAAATGCAATACGTTTTGTAGCAATTAGTTTTTGAAATGGATTTCCGTTTTCAACACTTGTGTATTCCAAATTTGAATTTTGGTGAATAGTCGGAACAGCTTCTAATTGGCTGTTGTAGAAAGAATAATTTGGAAACAAAGCAATGTCAGGATGCATTCTTCCTTGCTTGTGCAACATTCCCCAAACCAAAGATTTTTTGTCGGCTTTGTGCAAATTGTAAAGACGTTCAAAAAGCGAATTTTTTCTATCAGTCAAACCAATTTGATTTAATGATTGGCTTGTAACTTTTGATGTTTCTTCACTTTGCAAAACAACCGCAGGTAATTGTTTATGGTCGCCAATCAAAACAAATTTGTCAATAGCGTTTCCGCCATTTTCATTTTTTGCTGACAAAATTCCAATAAGACTTGGTTCTAAAATTTGGGATGCTTCGTCAATTATGGCAACTTGAAAATGCTTTAACTTGAAAAGTTCTGTTTTATTTGAAAGCGAAGCAACGGTTCCGACAAAAATTCTGTGTTTTTGAATTTCCGCTTTTACTTCATCTCTTTTTTCACAATTTTCAATAACTTTTTCAAGTAATCTTTTCCTGTGTCGTGGTTCGCAAGATAATTCAGAACCAATTCTGATATATGGTGGATTGTCCTTTACATTATTCAATGCGTCACAAATTTCATCAACGGCACGATTGGTATAAGAAAGCAATAGAATGTTGTTGGTAGGTTCGCAGTAAAACTCTTCAACCATTGATTTTAAGGCAAGTGAAGTTTTGCCCGTTCCGGGCGGCCCAATCAACAAGAAATAATCCTTGGCAATTTTGGCTTTGTAAACAATCTGTTGGATTTCCTTTGTTTCATAGACGTTTTCCATATAGTTGGTTTCGTCATAAATTGGTTGTCTTTGGTTTAACAACAAGTCTTTTCTATCTTGGTTTGCTTGTAAAAACGCATACAGACCACGATACATTGAATTGTAAGATGAATCTAAAAAGTCGTGTTCAACAGCATATTTGCTGTTTTGTGGCAATACAGATTGATTACGTTGTTTGTAGCGAATGCGAATTGTAATTTCTGTTGGTGTTAGTTCTTGTATTGAACCCTTAAAAATTTGTTTGTTCGTTACATTGTCTTTCGGATTGTTTCTTTCATACAGAATTACAATGTCGCCTTGTCTGAAATTTGGTAGAAAATCGTGGTCGTAAGACGGAATTTTTAGTTTAATAGTCGGTAAATCCGTTTCGGTTAGATTTTCAGCAATGGATAAATCCGTAAGTATTTCGCCTGATTCAAATTTTTCTTCAACCGATGAAAGCCAAAGTGAAGAAATGCCTTTTGTGCTGTTGTATTCAGTATCGCCTGCTTTTGAAATGTAATGCTCTTTTGTTACAAACGAGTAGAAGCTATGAAAGTATACTGTTTCGAGTTCACTTGCATTTTGGAAAAACGATTTGAAATGATTTATCTGTGGAATAATATAATTGTCAAGGAAATTTTGTCTGATATTATTATTTGTTATCAGCGTTGTTGGCGAAATGCTATTGACAATATTTCTTGTTTGCGTTTCGGTGTTATCGCATGCAATACATCTTTCATTAGCAACAATCAAATTACGAATGTTCATTATTTCCTTTATCGCTGCCATAAATGGAGCAGACAAACGAAGATTTGCATTTGGGTCTGCATATTTTGAGTATAAAATGAATGTGTTCAAATCTCTGAATTGAACGCCCAAGATTTTCTGAATAATGATTTGATAAATGAATGCTTGGCTTCTGTGGTTTAGTCCGATAAGTTCAAAGTTGTTTTCAGGAAATGGTGCTTTTCCCGATTTCAACTCTATCACAAACTTTTTTCCTTCTTTTGATTGGAGTTGAAGAAAATCAAGTCGTCCCTGAACGCCTAAATGCTCACAAATGAAATTTGGTTCTAAAAGTGCGTTTTCTCGGTCAATATTTTTTTCTGGAAAAATGTTGTTTACAACGTTTTTTATGTTTTGAAATTGAATTTGTGTTTCTTGAAAAAAGTTCGTGTCTATTTCTTCGCAGGTTGAAAACTCAAACGGTGCTGATTTAAAAGCCTTTTTGATTGAATCATTATATACGACAGGTGATGTCGGTTTTTCATTTACAAATTCATCAAGAAACAAGTTGGCGATATTTCCCAATAAAATGTGTTTGGTATTTTTTATTGGTTCAAACTTACTTTGAATATAGTTCAAAGGGTGCTTTCCGTATTCTTTCATACATTCTGCCAAAGAACTTATGTCTAAAAGATAATCAGGTTCAAGAATGATTAAGTCGGGTAAATAAATTCCTTGTTCGTCAACGGTTACGTCAATCAGATTGAGTTGGCAACCTTTCCAAAGTTTCGCTATCGTAGAATTAAATTCTTCGTTGATACCCGAGATGTGATGTTTTATTTTTATTGGTTCTTCTGTCGGATTTTCTTCGTCAAAAGCGTAAATATATTGTTCGTCTGTTGATGAAACTTCTATTCTTATTCGGTCGTATTTTTTGCCTTGTCTTTGTTTGGGTTTGTAAAATTCTGTTTTAGGCAATATGTCCGATAATGATTTTGGAATGTCTATGCCGTAGAAATGACTTAAAGCGTTGCACAACGCTTTTAAGTTTTGCAAATAGTCTTCTTGTGTCGGCTTAAAATCAGCGTGTAAAACGTTATTAGCGTTAATACGCAATGTGTTTATTTGAAATGTTTTTCGTCTGTCAAGGTTTGTTTTTTCACAAACGTAGTTAAGTCGTGAAAACAGATTAGAAAACTGTATGCTTTCGTTCGCTGTCAAGTCCTTGCAAGCTCGTTCAAGTAAAGAACGAAGTTTAGGATATTTGTCTGCTGTGCTATTCTGTTCATTGTGGATTTCAATTAAATCATCAAAGAACTCAATTCCGTTTACATTCATTATTAGTCTATATGGCTTTTGAGATTGTCATTGTGCGGTTGGGGCAAAAGCAAATGTGCTGCAAAGTGTTGGCTTTGTGTGTTGGGTTGCAGCTCTTTTGATTTTGCCGAAGCGATGGCTTGTCCATTCATTTTTCTGTTCGATTTCTGTCGGTCGTGTCGTCTTTTAGGGTTGCACACAACTTGTATATACCCGAAACAAACTTTCGCAAATCTACCCAAAATGGGTTGTATACACGAAGGTTTGTTTCGCTTTATTATTTTCAAAAATATAAATTAATTCTTATGAATCACTATAAAATTTTTCACTCGGTAATAACTTTTCTTTTGAGATTAACATTTTACCAAAAATATGTTATTATTAAAATCCTTCAAAAACGCCCAATCCAAATAACGCAAAGTCATATTTCACTGGGTCGTTAGCATCTAGTTTACGTAAGGCAGAATCTAATTCAGCTAAGGCTTTACCATCATTTTGCTTTCGCGTTAGTAAACCTAATTTGCGCGCCACATTTCCGGAATGAACATCAAGTGGGCACGAAAGCGAAGCAGGCGAAATGCTTTTCCATATGCCAAAATCAACTCCTTTTTGGTCTTGTCTGACCATCCATCGAAGGAACATGTTGATGCGTTTGGCTGCCGAACCTTGCATTGGATCGGATACGTGTTTCATCGTTCGAGGTTCATGAGCCACTTCAAAAAACAGCTTCTTGAATTCGGCTATGCTTTGTTGCATTGATAATGGTGTCTGGTTTTTGGCGAAAGCCATTTCTAAACCATTATGATTAATGTAAATATGTTGCAATGCTTTGATAAACGTTTTAAAATCCTCACTGTTAAATGTACGATGAACAAAATTATCGAGTTTATGCAATTGGGAATTATTGTGCCCCATAATGAAGTCGTAAGGCGAATTTCCTAACATATCCATCATTCGCTTACTATTGTTGATAATCATTTTTCGGTTACCCCAAGCAATGGTTGCTGTTAAAAACCCTGCAATTTCAATATCTTCTTTTAATGTGAAAAGATGCGGAATCTGTATGGGGTCGCTATCTATAAATTCTAAAGTATTGTATTGAATTACTTTTAAGTCAAGAAATTCTTTGAGTTCGGCATTATTCATGTACACTGATTTTTTGAGCATAAAACCCGTCTTTCAAATCAGTACTCCGCTGTTGAGGTATATAGAAAAATCCTTGTTCAAAATACTTAAGTTGAACTTCATTAACACAAGGTAAATTTCCGTTGCCTGTTACCCAAATATAGGTTTTAGAATCGGGAGAAAAATAGGAGAGGTTATCAATTTTTGCCTTATAATAGGTTGTTTTTACATTTGAATTTTTGCTAGGAAAAATAACATTTTCAAGATTAAATGATTTGTCAGCGTAATGAAGTAATGTACTCGTTTGAATTGGCAAAATTAGGGTTATGACTATTGGAATTAAACTCACATAAAATAGAAATACCAAGGGTTTTACTTTCTTGATGAAATGTGCGATAAGCAAGAATCCGAAAATTAAAACAAATTGCAAGATGAATCGGTATTGGGGTGAACTCAAGAATAAAAATACCAATTGTAACAGCATGGTAAGGTATAAAACCCAGTAGGCTTTCGTGTTTAGAAAACGATACAAAAACACAGGAATAATTAGAACAAGCAACAGTATAGTACAATTAAAAACACTATCTATTTTAGAAAAAAAAAGCCATTTTATAAAAATATCGAAGGAACTTAAATAATGAAATTCAGAACGATTTACTACAATATCATACATTTTAGCAGTATTAAACCAAAACTGATTGATTTCTATAGGCAATGCATAACTTTGCGCGATAGTGTCTTTAAAATAAGTACTTGGAAATAATGGATATCCCGAAATAATTACATTTTTTGCAATAAAAAGGCCCAAAACAAGTAGGGATACAATTGCAATTTGGTCGATTTTTAGAATTAATTTTTTAAAATTAAGAAGTATTAAAGCAATTGGCAAAAGGATTATTGGCAAGGCCGTTATTTTAATGTAAATAATAAATAAAGCCAGAATTATAATCAAATTTAAAACTTCGGAAGTTATGCTGTAAAAATGTTTTAGGAAATAATAAAAAAGCAAACAAGAAATTACATAAACCGCCAAATCAGGCGAAGGAGAACTTATAAATTGAAAAAAGAAGAGATTCGCTATGGGTAAAATCCCAATTAATAAGGCTTCGCGGTTTTTGGTGCTATTAAAAGCGTTTAGTTTTAAAACGGCAAAAAGGTTAATTAACAAAACACTAAATCCATTAAGGTCATTAAAATTAGGATATAGAAACGAGAAACTAAAAGCGCTTTGTGCGATGTGCCAACCGCTGGTTTGAGCCAAGAAAATATGAAGATTTGCAAGCCCTTTTACAAAACCGTATTCATTCAGCCATTTTATAGTTTGAATATAATAGGTTTCATTATCAATAAAATAGGGTGCGGCAGCCGATTTTGCAAGGATAAGGATTGCAAGAAGAAAAAGAAAAAGTTTCAATGCTTTTGATAAAGCAGCAATTTCTGTAAAAAAAGTTTGGCATAAACTAAGAAGTTCCGATTTGTATTTAAAGCAGATTACAGCATTTATGGCAAGTAAAAAAAGATGGAATTCTATATTTATTCTACCGAAAAAAGCCCAAAAGCTAGCTAATAGGGTAGTTGTAAATAATCCTAAGAAAATAAGAACAACAAAATTGGTAGATTTTAATTTGGTTATTTTATCAAAAGCAACTCCTAATGTTAGAGTTGTAAATAAAATATAGCACCAAGAAATTAGAATCAGTAACATGATTTATTTGTTTGAAATCAATCCGTCGACCATTACTAATTTTCGGTCAGCCATATTGGCAAAAACTTCGTTATGAGTAACAATGACAAATGTTTGTCCAAATTCATCTCTCAGTTTAAAAAACAATTGATGCAGGTTTTCTGCCGAAGCGGTGTCTAAATTTCCAGAAGGTTCATCGGCAAAAATAACATTAGGTTTGTTTATCAAAGCTCTTGCAACCGATACACGTTGTTGTTCGCCACCAGAAAGTTCATTGGGTTTGTGATGTATTCTGTCTGATAAACCTAAATAATCTAATAACTTCATGGCTTCCTTTTCTGTTATAGTTTTGTCATTTCCGGCAATAAAGGCTGGAATACAAACGTTTTCTAACGCAGTAAATTCGGGTAACAATTGATGAAATTGGAAGATAAAACCCAAATGTTTATTTCTAAATTTTGATAACGCCTTGTCTTTCATCAACAATACATTCTGATTGTTTAATTCAAGAGATGTATTCTCTTTTTTTTCAGGAATATCCAAAGTGCCTAATATTTGCAACAAGGTTGTTTTCCCAGCTCCTGATGCTCCAACAATAGAAACTATTTCACCTTGTTTTATATGCAAATCAACGCCTTTTAAAACATGTAAATTATCGTAGTATTTGTGGATGTTCTTGGCAGTAATCATGGAATAAATTTTTCACAAAGTAACAAAGTATTTTTTATTTATTAGAGCGTATAGTTTTTATTTATCCATGAATATTATATAAAGTTCTATTAATTTAATTGTTTTGTTTAATTAATTTGTACATTTGTTAAACAAAAAATATTTCTTATGAACAAAACCATTGAAAAAGAATTATTTGAATTGATAGGCGACAATCATCAAATGACTTCTGCAGAAACACCAATGCGACCAGACGCATTCATCAAAACAGATCAGCAAAAGATGTCTACCATCGAGAAACATTTTCATATTATTATGGAGGAAATGGGTTTAGACATGACAGATGATAGCTTAAAAGGCACGCCGCATCGGGTAGCCAAAATGTTTATTCAGGAAATATTCTCCGGATTAAATCCAGCAAACAAACCTAAAATCTCTGTTTTCGAAAACTCATATCATTATGACAAAATGTTGGTCGAAGCTAATATTAGTTTCAATTCAACTTGTGAACATCATTTTTTACCAATTATTGGTAAAGCCCATATAGGTTATGTTTCGAGCGGAAAAGTAATAGGTTTATCTAAATTAAACCGAATTGTAGATTACTATTCCAGAAGACCACAAGTTCAAGAACGTTTGATTATGCAAATTTTCAACGAATTAAAGTCGGTATTAGATACTGAGGATGTTATAGTAGTTATGGAAGCTAAACACTTATGTGTTTCAAGCAGAGGAATAAAAGATGAAAGTAGTTTTACTTCAACTATACAATATGGAGGAATCTTAAACGAAAAAGAAAATAGAAATGATTTCTTTAATTTAATTCAACAAGAAAAATAAAAGTTTTTTATTGGTTAGAGAATTTTTATATCTGAAAATCCCAAATTTATTTGGGATTTTCTTTTTTAGGTAATAAAAAACCCAAACCACAACTTTTAAGCATTTTCTTTTCGAAAGCCCAAAAAAATGTAAATTGACCAAATATAAATCCATAAGCAACTAACAATACTTGATAAACTGGAAAAATTAGTAAGATATATAATGGATAATATTTCCAAGCTGAAACGGTATCTTTACTGATGCCAATAGCTAAAAGTATCGGTTTTGAAAGATATGCAGCACTGGAACCAGTAATTGCAAATACCAAAATGATGACAAATAACTGCCAATTTGATTTTATATTCCAACGCTCCTTAAAACTTGCCATACACTAAATTTCTACAAATATAATAGATTATGGTCTTGGAACAAATCCACCCAATTGTTGTTTATTCGTAATTTGAAAATAGATCATATAATTGTAAATCAAATAGTTTACTTCATAACCATAATGAATATTGCGATCATAATTGATTTGCATTTCATATAAGTTATTGTAGCGTTGAGGTTGCATCACTCTATTATTCCATTCAGTTACGTATATCTGATTGCGATTTTCTAAATAACTTTCAGAATAGAAGCCTCTTGGTTTGGCATTGCCGTAAAGCCAGGAATTAAACCCTGAGTCAATAATAATAACTTCATATTCTAGGGAATCATTAGCTATTCGTATAGTATCAGAAGTTTTTTCGGCAGTAGACTTTTTCTCTTTTGGTACTATATTCTTATCAAAATGACAAGAAGCTAATGCAATAATTAAAAGTAATGAGATTACAATCTTTTTCATAACTGTTTATTTGGTATAAAATTACTAAAATCAAATTCTGATTGCTTTAATTTTTACAAATAAAAAACCACGCTAAAATCGTGGTAAATATAAATAGTAAGTAAAAATTATACTTTCTCAGATTTCAACAAACTGATTACTTGTTCCGCTAATTCAGTTCCGATTCGGTCTTGTGCTTCCAAAGTAGCCGCACCAATATGAGGAGTTAAAGAGATTTTCGGATGCATTAATATTTGGATTTCTGGATTTGGTTCATTTTCAAAAACATCTAATCCGGCAAATAATACTTTTTCTGAATCTAAAGCTTCAATTAACGCCACTTCGTCAATTACACCACCACGAGCACAATTCACAATACCAACACCATCTTTCATCTGTAAAAATTCTGCTGCACCAATCACATAACCGTCTTGCGCAGGAACGTGAAGTGTAATAAAATCAGAGTGTTTGAAAACGTCTTCCATTGGTTCTGTTTCAAACTCAACGTTGATGAATTGCCCGTTGTAGAAATCTACTCTTACTTCTGCATTGTCCACAAATTTGTCGGCCGCAATTACTTTCATTCCAAGACCTAGTGCCATTTTGGCTACAGCCTGACCAATACGTCCAAAACCAATAATTCCCAACGTTTTGCCACGTAATTCAATTCCGTTAGCGTAGGCTTTTTTCAAACCATCAAAGTTGGTATCGCCTTCCAAAGGCATATTTCTGTTTGAATCCTGCAAGAAACGAACACCTGTAAACAAATGTGCAAATACCAATTCGGCCACACTTTCAGAAGAGGAAGCCGGAGTATTGATAACATGAATTCCTTTTGCACGTGCATAATCAACATCTATATTGTCCATTCCAACACCACCGCGACCGATGACTTTCAGACTTGGACAATTATCAATAATATCTTTTCGCACTTTGGTTGCACTTCTAACGATGATTACTGAAACTTTATGTTCATTGATATAATTGGCAACTTGTTCTTGTGCAACCTTGGTTGTTATCACTTCAAACCCACCTTTTTCTAATGCTATAATTCCGCTTTTAGAAATTCCGTCATTGGCTAATACTTTCATTTTTTATGCTGAATTTATTTCAGCATCTTTCGATGCTCATTATTATTAAATTATTTTTAGGAGCTCATCCCGCTATCCGTTTCAATCTTTTTTTGTTTATTACTTATGTCATTCCTACGAAGGAGGAATATCAAAAAAAGGATTTCCACTACTATCGGGGCTAATTATTCTGCTAACTGCGACTTAACACTGACTACTTCCTCAAGTTGTTTCATCACATCAACCAAAACCTGAACGCTTTCTAACGGCAACGCATTATACATAGAAGCACGGTAACCACCAACTGAACGATGTCCTGGTATACCTGAAATTCCGGCTTCCTTCCACATTTTGTCAAAAGTCTCCTGATTTTTTTCATCAACCAATAAAAATGTAGCATTCATATTACTTCTATCTTTTTTATCAGCTGTTCCAATAAACAAAGGATTTCTATCAATTTCATTGTAAAGTAAGTTGGCTTTTGCTTCGTTTACTTTTTCAATTGCTGCAATTCCCCCCATTTTTTTTAACCATTGTAAAGTCAGAAGACAAGTATATACCGAAAACACAGCAGGCGTATTGTACATACTTTCTGCTTTGATATGTTTCTCATAATCCAAAATACTTGGAATTGTTCTACCTGATTTACCTAAGATTTCTTCTTTTACAATAACTAAAGTTGTTCCGGCAGCACCCATATTTTTTTGAGCACCGGCATAAATCAAATCAAATTGAGTAAAATCTAAACTTCTGGAGAAGATATCAGAACTCATATCACAAACTACAGGAATAGCTGTTTTTGGAAACGATTTCATTTGGGTTCCAAAAATAGTATTGTTGCTGGTACAGTGAAAATAGCTCGCATCAACCGGAATTGAATAATCAGTAGGAATATGATTGTAGTTTTGTTCTTTTGACGAAGCAACAACAATAGTTTCACCAAATGGTTTCGCCTCTTTGATAGCGTTATTGGCCCAAGTTCCGGTATCTAAATAGGCTGATTTTCCTTCAACCTTCATAAGGTTATAAGGAACCATCAAGAACTCTAAACTTGCACCACCCTGTAAAAACAATGCCTGATATCCTTTTCCTTCCAATCCTAAAAGCTCTAAAGCCAATGCTCTTGCTTCATCCATTACGGCAACAAAGTCTTTACTTCTATGCGAAATTTCAAGAATAGACAAACCTGAATTATTAAAATTTAAAACGGCTTGCGCTGATTTTTCAAATACTTCTAGAGGCAAAATGCATGGACCAGCACTGTAATTGTGTTTTTTCATGGTGAAAGTTTTCTAATAAATTGAGTTGCAAATTTCGTAAACGCCTTTTTAAAAAACATTTAGAAATAGGTCATATTATAACGATGTTATCAACGAAAACGATATAGTTTATAACAATCGAGATCTCAGGTAGAACTGTATTTAGAAAAGCGGAAAAAAGCCCATCGGGCTGCAGGTATTTGAACTTTAGTTCAAACAATAATTAGTTTTTTACAAAGAAATTAAAAACCGCAGGGTATCCACATTATCAGCATAATCCCAAAGTTTTGGCTGTTGGGTTTGACCAAAAGAGATTGAATTTGGAATCAAATTATTTGAAACAACACACTGAATTTGGTCGGATTCACTTTCAAACCGTTTTTGTAAATCAGCAATGTCTTCATAATATTCATAAAACACAGAAGAAATAGGCGAGGCATAACTCGTATCTTCTTTTAAAGTAAGGAATTCATTATCCAATAATTTAAAATTACTCATCAAGAAAACCGCTTTGTTATAATCGTAGTTGTTAGAATATTTTTCATAAAAAATAACGTCTTTGTATGCATAGATTGCTTTAAAGAAAGCATCGAAATTATAATCTTTTGGCACAAATAATTTGGAAACATTGCGACATCCCAATCCAAAATATCTAAAGATATCTTCACCCAAATTCACTAAATCTTCGTACGATTCATTTCCATTTAAAACCGCTACAGAGTTTCTGTTTTTTCTAATGATACTAAGCTTATCTTTAAAATAAAATTCAAAATAACGAGCGGTATTGTTGCTTCCAGTTGCGATGATAGCATCAAAATTTTCTAGTTTCCCATCGGTGAATGAAATATAATAAGATAATTTTGGTTCAATACTAATTAAATAATCTGCTATAAATGCTATAAGATGCTGGTCATTTGAAGATGCTTTAACCAATACTTTATGTCCGGTAATTAATACCGAAAGAAAATCGTGAAATCCAACCAAAGGAATGTTTCCGGCCAGTATTAAACCAACTGTTCTTGGTTTTACTTCTGATAAGTCGTAAGCTGATAACCATTTATTTAAATTGTCTTCTCTTAAAGCTTTAGCCCAAGACTCAACAGCAAAGTAAACTTGCTCCGGCGTGAACCAACCATTATGTGATTGAGAAAGTGATAGCAAGTCTTTGAATTTTTCAAAATACAAATCATTATGAAGCACATCAGTACGATGAACCTGTTCGTTCAAAGTAAATTGGCTTAAAAACTTTCCTAATTCAACAAAAGACAATTTTGTGTTAATAGAATTCATTTAGATTTGTTTATAAAGGGTTTAGATTGTAATTTTGCGCAAAAATAAGGCTAATTTAGTCGAAAGTCAAAAGTCGGAAGTCAAAAGATGCAAATCGTTTTACTTTTATGTTCTTTTGGACTTTAAGACTTTAGGCTTTCAAACTTTAAGACTAAAGATATGGCAATCATAATAACTGACGAATGTATAAACTGTGGTGCTTGTGAACCTGAATGTCCAAACACTGCCATTTATGAAGGAGCTGACGATTGGAGATATAAAGACGGGACCAAACTTAGAGGGAAAGTAATTTTACCTGATGGAACTGAAGCAGACTCAGATGAGGCTCAAACTCCAATTTCGGATGACATTTATTATATCGTTCCAGGAAAATGTACCGAGTGTAAAGGTTTTCATGAAGAGCCTCAATGTGCGGCTGTTTGCCCAGTTGATTGTTGTATACCGGATGTTAATCACGTAGAAACAGAAGAAACACTTCTCAATAGGCAGGCATTCCTACATAATGAATAAACAAAAAACCTGAGCACAATCTCAGGTTTTTTTATTTGCAGTTAAATTGTAACTTAATTAGAACTTGAAATTAAGTCTTTATTTAAGCCAATCTAAACAGCACTCCAATGACTAAATGTAACCCGTTGGGTGTAATTATTTTTTATGGCTAATATTATATCTATTGTCACATTGAGCCTGTCGAAATGTATCTTTTTAAATGTCTTCGACAAGCTCAGACTGACATTTGTGTTCTAATTGAACTTAAATTTAAATCAAAAAAGATATTATTAATTACTTTTGGTTAATTATGCCCAACGGGTTAACTATAAATGCATTTCTGGATTCTAGAAGAAAACAAATAATTTAATTTCACTTAAAGTGTAATATTTTAAATTGATTTGAGTGTAGTATAAATAATTCCATTAACGAATTTAAAAACAATATAAACCTTATATTTGCGCACTTTTTAAGAATAACTATTAACAAAATATCTTTCTATCACAATGAAATGCTTTAGCATTACATATTACCGATAAGAAGCAAATATTCAAGAAATATGAAAGCAGGAATTGTAGGATTACCAAATGTTGGAAAATCAACTTTATTTAATTGTTTGTCGAATGCCAAAGCGCAAAGTGCTAACTTCCCATTTTGTACTATTGAACCAAACATTGGTGTGGTAAATGTTCCTGATCCAAGAATAAACCGTTTGGAAGAATTGGTAAAACCAGAACGGGTGCAAATGGCAACTGTGGATATTGTTGATATTGCCGGTTTGGTAAAAGGAGCAAGTAAAGGAGAAGGTCTAGGAAATCAATTCCTAGCAAACATTAGAGAATGTAATGCTATTATCCATGTTTTGCGTTGTTTTGATAACGATAATATCATTCACGTTGATGGTAATGTAAATCCAATCCGTGATAAAGAAACTATTGATATAGAGTTACAATTAAAAGACTTAGAAACTGTCGAAAAACGTTTGGAAAAAGTTAATCGTGCTGCTAAAACCGGTAACAAAGAAGCACAAACGGAAAAAGTATTGTTAGACAGAATCCGAGAAAATTTATTGCAAGCAAAATCAGCCAGGACAGTTGAACCAAAAAATGCAGATGAAGAAGCATTGCTTGAAGATTTTCAATTAATCACCAATAAACCTGTTTTATACGTTTGTAATGTTGATGAAGATTCAGCAGCGACAGGAAATAAATACGTAGATCAGGTTCGTGAATTAGTAAAAGACGAAAACGCAGAAGTTATTGTTTTGGCTGTAGGTACAGAAGCGGATATAACGGAATTAGAAACCTATGAAGAACGTCAAATGTTTTTAGAAGATTTAAGTTTAAAAGAACCAGGTTCGGCAGTTTTAATTCGCGCGGCTTATAAATTGTTGAAGCAGCAAACCTATTTTACAGCAGGAGTTAAAGAAGTTCGGGCTTGGACAATTAATATTGGCGATACTGCACCAAAAGCCGCCGGAGTAATTCACACCGATTTTGAAAAAGGATTTATCCGTGCTGAAGTTATTTCTTACGAAGATTTCTCCAATTTTGGTTCTGAAGCCAAAGTGAAAGAAGCAGGAAAACTAAGGGTAGAAGGTAAAGAATATATAGTAAAAGATGGTGATGTCATGCATTTTAGATTTAACGTCTAAACTAATATTAAGATAGGAATATTTTTTTTAAAAATTATACATCTAAAATCTATAAATAATTTGAGTATTTTTTGTTTTTTTGTTAATTTATTTTAGTTAATTTATAAACTTTAATGAATACCTACTAATATGAAACTACAACAAATTTTGATTGATGATCAAAGTGAAAATCAAATTATTTCTTCATCACCTGATTTTTCTGCAGCAAAAGCAAATCTAGTTTTAGCTTTTGGAGAGAGAGAGTTACTGGAATGTTCCCTGCCTTACAAAAAATTAAGAGAATTATATTCTGAAGCACAAATCGTTATTTGTTCTACTTCAGGACAGATCTCTAATTTTAACTTAGTTGAAAATAAGATTGTTTCGACTGCAATAGAATTTGAAAAATCAACAATAAAAATTGTAGAAATAGACCTTTTAAAAAATAAAAATATTGAAGAATTGGGTCTTGTTGTAAAAAACGAACTTTTCAATAAAAACTTAAAATCATTAGTTGTCATATCTGAAGGTAGTTACGTTAACGGAACTGAATTAGTAAACGAGTTAGGAAAGCAAACAAATAATTCACTTCCTATTTTTGGAGGTCTTGCTGGCGATAAGGTTGCATTTCTAAAAACTATTGTAGGTCTAAATAAGGAGGCTGAAGAAGGAAAAGTTGTAGTTATTGGTTTTTACGGGGATGAAATAAATTTTAGTTCGGGTTGTGAAGGTGGTTGGAGTGATTATGGTCCCGAAAGAGAAGTGACACTTTCAGAAAAGAATGTGTTATTTAAAATAGGAGATCGTTATGCCTTAGATATTTATAAAGAATACTTGGGAAAATATGCAGATGATTTGCCGAGTTCTGCTTTGTATTTCCCTCTTTCGATGAAAGAAAACAAAGATTCTTCTTCAGTTGTAAGGACAATTTTGTCAATAGACGAAAAAACTAAATCAATGACCTTCGCTGGAAATATTCCTCAAGGTTCTTTTGTGAGATTAATGAAAGGCAATTTCGATAAACTTATCGATGCTTCATATAGTGCGGCTTCCGAGGCTTTTTCGAGCCATACTAAGGATCCGGAACTAGCCCTTATTGTAAGTTGTGTTGGTAGAAAGATTGTTTTGGGAAATCGAGTTGAAGAAGAATTTGAAGCCGTTAAGGAAGTATCTGGAAACACGCTTCTTTGTGGATTTTATTCATATGGTGAAATTTCACCCATTAAAAATCATGAATTTTGTGAATTGCATAATCAAACGATAGCCATTTTGACTATTAGCGAAGGTTAAATCTATTTCTGTTTATGACTAACAATAATTTTAATAGAAATTTAAATAGACAAATCAATAAATTTTTATCAGATGATATTATTAAAGATAATCCATCGATTCAAAAATTCATTGAGGCTGTAAATCAATCCTATGAAAATTACGAAAAGGATGCTGAATTGTTTGAGCAATCCATTCGATTAAATGACTTAGAGTTTTATAAAATTAATACCGAAATTAAAGATCAATTAGAGAAAAATAAGAAGGTACAGTCTGAATTAATTCAAGCTATCAAATTATTGAGTAATAATGACAGTGACATAGGGTTAGGGGATGATAATCTGAATGAATTGCTGCAAATACTGCATAACGAAATTGACTTGAAAAAAGAATTTGAGAGTCAATTATTTGATGCTAAATCACATGCAGAAAAAGCAAACGAAGCCAAATCCGATTTTCTTTCCATTATGAGCCATGAAATTCGAACTCCATTAAATGCAATAATCGGAATGATTTACATTATGGAAAAAGAAAATTTATTACCAAGTTTTCAAGAAAACATTCAAGTTTTAAAGCATTCATCTCATAATTTATATCTGCTTATTAACGACATTTTAGATTTTAATAAAATAGAAGCTGGTAAAATTGAGTTAGAAAATATTCCTTTTGACTTAAAAGAATTAATCACTCAAATTGTTAAATCATTACAAGTTAATGCAGAAGAGAATTCTAACAAAATTGAATTAGAATTTGATAAAAATTTTAATAAAAATATTATCTGCGACCCTTTACGATTAGGGCAAATTATAACTAATCTGGTTTCAAATGCGATTAAGTTTACTAAAGATGGCGTTGTTAAAATTAAAGTAGACCATTTAGAAATAGGTAAAAACAATACTAAATTTAGACTTCAAGTTATTGATAACGGAATTGGTATTGAATTAGATAAATTCAATCAAATTTTTCAAAAATTTGAACAAGCTGAAAAAACAACTACTAGGAATTTTGGTGGGACAGGTTTAGGTTTGGTAATTTCAAAAAAACTATTACAATTATTAGATTCCGATATAGAATTACAAAGTGAAATTGGCAAAGGTTCTAATTTTAGTTTCGTTTTAGATGTGCCATATTATACAAATAGTGAGGATTTAAAAAATGATGTTTTATACCTCGACTACATAGAAGAAAATCTAGAAGGGTTAAGAGTGCTTTTGGTTGAAGATAATTTGATAAATGTAAAAGTGGCCGAAAAGATTCTCACTCAATGGAATGTTAAAGTTGATATAGCTTTAAATGGTTTAATAGCTACAGAAAAATATGAATCGGGAAAATACGATATAATTTTAATGGATTTGGCCATGCCCGTAATGGATGGTTATGAAGCAACTATTAACATCAGATTAAAAGATGTTTCTGTGCCAATTATTGCATTAACGGCATCTGCATCTTATGGATATTTAGAGAAAGCCGCACTTCTAGGCATTAATGAGTACATTCTAAAACCTTTTAATCCAAAAGAATTAAATCTTAAATTAAGAAAACATTTTAAGAACATTTTAGATTAAATTAATGACTGAAGTTTTCTTTATTTAGTTGGTTTATTTGCTTAAATCTATCGTTAATATCATTCTTAATAACTTTGGCAATAATCATTTTAAAAATACTATGATTTGCATATATTAGCACCACTCGAGACCTATGCAAAAACATAGGCCGAATGGAATGACGTTAATTCGATAAATCAAAATGCAAGAGCCAAATCAATATACCGAAGACAATATTCGTTCCCTAGACTGGAAAGAACACATCCGAATGCGTCCTGGAATGTACATCGGAAAACTCGGTGATGGATCTTCTCCCGATGATGGAATCTACATTCTTCTTAAGGAAACAATCGATAACTGTATCGATGAGTTTGTAATGGGTGCCGGAAAAGTAATCGAAGTCACCATTAAAGATAAAATGGTTACAGTTCGCGATTACGGTCGCGGGATTCCCTTAGGCAAAGTAGTTGATGTGGTTTCAAAAATGAATACTGGTGGAAAATACGACTCGAAAGCTTTTAAGAAATCGGTTGGTTTGAATGGAGTAGGTACCAAAGCCGTTAATGCATTGTCGAATTATTTCCGTGTAGAATCAGTTCGAGACAACCAACAAAAAGCGGCTGAGTTTTCTGCCGGAAATCTAACCATTGAGGAAGAGGTAATCGAATCCACTAAACGAAGAGGAACCAAAGTTTCTTTCGTTGCCGATGAAACCATTTTCAAGAACTACAAATACCGTAATGAGTATATTATCAAGATGCTCAAAAACTACTGCTACTTAAATCGTGGTTTAACGATTTATTATAACGGTGAAAAATACCTCTCCGAATTTGGATTAAAAGATTTACTCGAAGAAACGATTACTGAAGAGGACATGCAATATCCTGTAATTCATCTTGAAGGTGATGATATCGAAATTGCTTTAACACACAGTAAATCGCAATACTCTGAAGAATACCATTCGTTTGTCAACGGTCAAAACACTACACAAGGAGGAACGCACTTAGGAGCTTTTCGTGAAGCGATTGTAAAAACCATAAAAGAGTTTTATAACAAACCTTTTGAAGCTTCTGATATTCGTAAATCTATTGTTTCTGCTGTTGCAGTAAAAGTGGAAGAACCTGTATTTGAAAGTCAAACGAAAACCAAATTAGGCTCTACAGATATTGGTCCGAAAGGGCCATCGGTACGTACGTTTGTTAATGATTTTATCAAAACCAAACTCGATAACTATTTGCATAAAAACCCGGAAGTTGCCGATTTGTTATTACGAAAAATTTTGCAAGCCGAACGCGAACGTAAAGAACTTTCTGGAATTCGTAAACTGGCAAAAGACAGAGCCAAGAAATCAAGCTTACATAATAAAAAACTACGTGATTGCCGAGTGCATTTAACCGATGCCAAAAACCCGCGAAGTTTAGAAAGTACGCTTTTTATCACTGAGGGAGATTCGGCTTCGGGTTCCATTACCAAAAGTCGTGATGTAAATACACAAGCTGTTTTTAGTTTGCGTGGAAAGCCATTGAACTCTTACGGGATGTCAAAGAAAATTGTATATGAAAACGAAGAATTCAATTTGCTTCAAGCTGCTTTAGATATTGAAGAAGATATGGGCGATTTGCGTTATAATAACATTGTAATCGCTACAGATGCTGATGTCGATGGAATGCACATTCGATTGCTTTTGATTACATTCTTCTTGCAGTTTTTCCCTGAGTTGATTAAGGACGGACATTTATATATTTTACAAACGCCATTGTTCCGTGTGCGAAATAAGAAGGAAACTATCTATTGCTATTCCGATCAGGAACGTGTTGATGCCATTGAAAAACTAAAACCAAAACCGGAAATTACGCGATTCAAAGGATTGGGAGAAATATCACCGGATGAGTTCAAACATTTTATTGGTGAAAGCATAAGACTTGACCCTGTAATGTTAGACAAAGCCACATCAATAGAAACCTTATTAGAATTCTATATGGGTAAAAATACACCAGACAGGCAGGTTTTCATTATTAATAATTTGAAAGTGGAATTGGATGTAGTGGAGAAGTGATTGTAGCACAAAGTAACACGATGTTAAGCACAAAGTTTCACAAAGAAATAAGAAAAACATTGTGAGACTTTGTGAAACACTTTGAGTGACATTGTGTAACAAAAATTGCATTATGAACGAAGAAAACGAAATTAGCCGAATTATATTGGATTGTGCTTATAAAGTTCATACAAAATTAGGTTCTGGATTGTTGGAAAAAGTTTATAGAGAATGCTTAGCTTATGAATTGAAAAATTGTGGGTTAGCTGTTGAACAAGAAAAACCATTTCCGGTAATTTATGAAGATATAAAAATGGATTGTGGTTACCGGGTAGATATAATAGTGAATAATAAAGTAATAATTGAATTAAAAGTAGTTGAAGAATTTACAATAGAACATACAGCTCAATGCTTAACATACATGAGACTTTCCGATTGTAAATTAGGGCTATTGTTGAATTTTTATAAAAAATCATTAAAAGACGGAATCAAACGTTTAATATTATAACCATATTGTTTTCACAAAGTCTCACGATGTTAGTCACAAACTATCACAAAAAAAACATTGAGTCACTTTGTGTATAACTTTGAGAAACATTGTGCTACAAATTAAAATCATAAATGAATAACGAAGAAGACGATAACATCAACGAAGACGAAACTAACGACGAGTTGAACGACTCCATAAATGATGACTCCCTAGAAGAAGGTTTTGAAGATATTAAATCATCGGGAAATCATTTCTATGAAAACGACGAAAATCCCGAAGATACCATTACCAAAGTTACTGGAATGTACAAGGATTGGTTTCTGGATTATGCTTCCTATGTAATTCTCGAGAGAGCAGTTCCAGCTATTGAAGATGGTTTCAAACCGGTGCAGCGTCGTATTATGCACTCGATGAAAGAATTGGATGATGGTCGTTATAACAAAGTGGCGAACATTGTTGGGCACACTATGCAATATCATCCTCATGGTGATGCAAGTATTGGAGATGCGATGGTGCAAATAGGGCAGAAAGATTTAATCATCGATATGCAAGGAAACTGGGGGAACATTCTCACCGGTGACAGTGCAGCGGCTTCTCGTTACATTGAAGCACGAATTTCTAAGCTAGGCCACGATATTTTATATTCTCCAAAAATTACCCAATGGGGAATGTCATATGACGGTCGACGTGCTGAACCAATTAATCTTCCGGTTAAGTTTCCGTTGCTCTTAGCACAAGGTGCCGAGGGAATTGCCGTTGGTTTATCTACGAGAGTGTTGCCACACAATTTTATCGAGTTGATTGATTGCTCTATAAAGGTTTTAAAAAACAAACCATTTACACTTTTTCCTGATTTTCCAACAGCCGGAATTGCCGATGTTTCTGCATACAACGATGGACTTCGTGGTGGACGAGTTCGTGTTCGTGCTAAAATAGGTCAACTAGACAAACAAACGTTGGTAATTACACAAATTCCTTTTTCAACCAATACTTCAACACTAATTGATAGTATATTGAAAGCCAATGATAAAGGAAAAATAAAAGTTAAAAAAATAGAAGACAATACGGCTGCCGATGTAGAGATATTAATTCATCTTCCACCTGGTGTTTCTCCTGATAAAACTATTGATGCGCTTTATGCATTTACGGCTTGCGAAACTTCTGTAGCGCCTTTAGGTTGCGTGATTGAAAATCACAAACCCTTGTTTATTGGCGTTTCAGATATGTTGAAAATATCAACGAAACGAACGGTTGAATTGCTCAAACGAGAACTCGAAATTCAGTTAGACGAACTTGAAAATAAATGGCATTTTGCTACACTTGAAAAGATTTTTATTCGAGAAGAAATGTATATCGATTTCAAATTGTATTCCGATAGAGAAACGCTTTACGTTTATATATATGACCGTTTCAAGCCATTCTTAAAATCATTCGTTCGTGAAATTAACGATGACGATTTACAAAAACTGACTCAGATTCCGATGATTCGTATTACGCGTTTCGATTCGGATAAGGCAGATGATTCGATTGCTAAGTTGGAAGCTGAAATGGAAGAAGTGAAGCATCATTTGGATAATATCATCGAATTTACTATCGACTTTTTCCAAAAATTAAAAGACAAATATGGAAAAGGCCGTGAGCGTCAAACGGAATTGAGAAGTTTTGACAATATCGAAGCTACTAAAGTTGTTTTGAGAAACACTAAACTCTATGTTAACAAAGAAGAAGGTTTCTTCGGAACTGGTTTAAAGAAAGACGAATACGTTGCCGATTGTTCCGATATTGATGATGTGATTGTCTTCTTGCGCGATGGAAAAATGATGATTTCTAAAGTAGATGATAAGAAGTTTGTGGGTAAAGACATTATTCATATTGCTGTTTTTGATAAGAATGATAAACGTACTATTTACAACATGATTTATCGTGACGGAAAGAACGGTTCGACATTCATAAAACGTTTTAATGTTTCTGGAGTTACCCGTGATAAATTTTATGATTTAACTCAGGTTAAGGCAGGTTCACAAGTGTTGTATTTTTCACATAATCCAAACGGTGAAGCCGAAGTTATTACGGTTTTATTGCGTCAGGTTGGAAGCATTAAGAAACTAAAATGGGATTTAGATTTTGCTGATATTGCTATCAAAGGAAGAGCTTCGCGTGGCAATACTGTAACCAAATATCCAATTAAGAAAATCGAATTAAAGGAAAAAGGAATTTCAACTTTGCGTCCGAGAAAAGTATGGTTTGATGATACGGTGCAACGTTTGAATGTAGATGGAAGAGGTGAGTTACTAGGTGAATTCAGACCAAACGACCGATTGTTACTTATCAATCAATCAGGAAAACTAAAAACTATTATTCCGGAACTTACCACGCATTTTGATGAAGATATCGTGGTGATGGAAAAATGGAATCCAAACAAACCAATTTCTGCGATTTATTACGACGGAGAAAAAGAGCGTTATTTTATTAAGCGTTTCTTAGTCGAAAATGAAAACAAGGAAGAAATATTTATCACCGAACACGAAAAATCCCAATTAGAAATTGTTTCTACTGATTGGCGACCAATGGCTGAAATTATTTATGCCAAAGTAAAAGGTGTACAGAAAGACAACCAGACAATAAATCTCGAAGAATTCATTACGGTAAAAGGAATCAAAGCGTTAGGTAATCAACTAACAACAGATAAACTGAAACAGGTGAATTTGTTAGAACCATTACCATACGAAGAACCGGAACCGGAGCAGTCTGAAGAAATAGAAGGAACAGAAGAAACTGATATGTCAGATGATATTCAAACAGAAACTGATGATGATGGGCAGATAACGTTGTCTTTAGAATAACATTCTTGTCATTTCCGCGAAGGCGGAAATGTACAACTATAAAATAGTTTTCCGTCTGCGCGGGAAAGACAAAAGCAAAAAAAAACTCCTCTCGTAATTGAGAGGAGTTTTTAGTTTTTAATCCGTAACATCAGTATTTGTAAAATCCTTATCAATAATTTTATTGTTATGAAGCTTGACAGGTTTTTTGGTTTTCTTCATTCTCAGATTCAGGAATTCAACGAACAATGAGAAGAAAATAGAGAAGTACAAATAGCCTTTCGGAATACTAGTCACTTCGACATCATTGCCAAATCGGAAATGTGCTAAATGTGAACCTTCGGCTAAAAGCATCACTCCAATAAGTATTAAGAAAGACAAACCAAGGATTTGTATGGTTGGATGCTCGTTTACAAATTTGGAAACTGGACCGGCAAAAACCATCATGATAATTATAGAAATAACCACCGATAAAATCATAATAATCAAGGCACCATCATAACCAAAACCACCTTCGATGGGTTCTTTCATGCTGACCATTCCAACGGCTGTTAATATACTGTCAAACGAAAAAACTATGTTTAACAATGCAATTTGGACGATGGCTTTCGACAAACTATTGCTTGCTTTTCCGGTTGTTCCTTCTTCTTCTCCTTCAAGTTTGTGGTGAATTTCAGAAACTGATTTGTATAATAAGAATAATCCACCACCAAAAATAATTAAGCTTTGCCCTGTGACATGAGCTTGAAAAACAGCACCTAAATCAATTGAAAATAGCGTGTCTTGTAAGCTTAAAACCCAAGTGATT
The DNA here is from genome assembly GCA_947456955.1 of Flavobacteriaceae bacterium. Taxonomy (GTDB): domain Bacteria; phylum Bacteroidota; class Bacteroidia; order Flavobacteriales; family Flavobacteriaceae; genus Flavobacterium. Next base: position 242,777 of record CANGTQ010000001.1, read on the forward strand.
CCGAACAATAAAATTATTCTGAACAACATTGCCAACAACAATCCAATTCTTCTCGCTTTGGGTTGGTCTTTCGCATTTAATTTTCCGGAAACTATAGAAAGAAAGACAATGTTGTCAATTCCAAGAATGATTTCCAAAAAGGTTAATGTTAATAGCGCAAGTAATGCATTTGATGTAAATAAGATTTCCATTTTATAATTTGAGTTTTTTTTTCTTCGGCTGTCGCATTCGCTCTAGTCGCTGCGCTCCATACAATTGCTTCGCCAATTTGCTAAAGCTTCGCGTAGTCTGCGCTTCGGATTTAGGTTAAAAGTTGTTATTCGAGTTTTGTTACTATGCCACGTTGTTTATTGTTACTTCCTACAAAGGCATATTCAAAAGTATAGCTATTCTTTTCAGTAAACAAGATTTTCATACTGATAGCCTTTTGTTCTTTCATGTTTTTAGGATGTAGTTTTTGCAGAATAAATTCGCAATCATTTACCCAACGCACTGAAGCCGTATCGGTTTTTCCATTATAAGTCTCGATTTGTAGTTTTTCAGTTCGGATAAAAGTAGACGTATTTGTTTTACCATCAATATCTTGCTTGAATTCAAACTTTCCGGTTCTGAAATCTTTGCAGTTGCGTTCGTGGTTGTTGCAGGAAACTAGTAAAATTATAAGTAAGAGCATTGATGATTTTTTCATGCTTTCTATGTAGGTATTATTTATCATGATTAAAAAGTGAATCCGTTAACATTTTTATGCCTTTAAACATAAAGTAGACTGCCAAAAAACAGAAGGCAATTCCAAAAGCCAAAACCAAATAATGCCACACATTTTGCTTATTGATAAACGCGTTATAAATCACGCTTGGACCAATAAACATTAGCGGCAAGGCGTAAAGCAAATATTTGATGGCTTTGTCTAAAAGTTTTTTATTGATGGGCATTTTAAAATTTTATTTGAATTCCGATTCCGTTTTGATTTGCCAAAGCGTTTAAGTCAAAATCAGTCGAACCCGAATCTTTGATTCCATCGTTATAGGTTTTGACTGCTTCTTCCATTTTTTTTGCTCTTCCTGAAAGTATTGGAATAGATATAGCTACAGCACCTATACCTGCGTAGGTTAAGGCTGTTGGATATTTTACATCTGAGAACAAGCCAACAGCTAAATCAATAACACAAACAGTTGCACCTAAAACGAGAAGTGTTCCGCCAAGAGTTTCTTTTGTTTTTGCTTTTTTATAGAGATTTAGAGAATGAATATTAGAAGCAAATACCTTTTTCATCTGATAGCTTGGAATTTGAGTTCCATCAATATAAAATCTTCCTTTTTCTAATTTAATTTCTTTAGAGGGCTCTTTTCCCAAAGTAAGCCCTTGCGAAAATGCTGTAAATCCCATAAATAATGTAAATGCTAGAAGTAATTTTTTCATTGTGTTTATTTATTGTAATAATCAACTGCTTTTCTAACACTGCCAAATTCTTTTAGTAATTCAGCCGCTTTTTCATAGCTAACCGGAATTTCACTCATAATCATTTTCACGCCGCGATCTACAAGTTTGTCGTTACTCAATTGCATATCCACCATTTTGTTGCCTTTGACTTTTCCAAGCTGGATCATTGTTGCGGTAGAAATCATGTTTAAAACTAATTTCTGTGCGGTACCTGCTTTCATTCGGGAACTTCCAGTTACGAATTCAGGACCAACGACAGCTACTATAGGAAACTTAGCGGTCAAGGCTATCGGACTTCCTTCGTTACAGGTGATGCAACCCGTAATAATATTTTTTGAATTGCATTTTTCCAATCCACCAATCACATAGGGAGTTGTACCCGATGCAGCTATGCCAATAACGACATCATCAGTTGTCACACCATGTTCTTGTAAATCAATCCAGGCTTGAAGTTTGTCGTCTTCGGCATTTTCTACCGCACGTCGAATGGCTTTGTCTCCACCAGCTATTAGTCCGTTCACCAAATCAAACGGCACACCAAACGTTGGTGGACATTCAGAAGCATCTACAATTCCTAATCTTCCTGAAGTTCCGGCGCCAATGTAGAAAAGTCGTCCACCGAGTTTCATTTTCTCCACGATTTTAGTAACTAAAGCTTCAATTTGTGGCAATGCTTTTTCCACAGCATGCGGAACCGTTTTATCTTCTTTATTGATATTATATAACAAATCGGCTACCGACATTTTTTCTAAATGTTCGTAATGCGATGATTGTTCGGTGGTTTTGGTGAAGGACATTTTTGAGTTGCTAAGGTTCTGAGTTGCTAAGATACTGAGTTTTACAAAAAACTAGCTAATACAATTCCCAAAATAATCATCGAGACTTTAGCGATATTGAACTTATGTCCTTCGCTGCTTTCAAAGATAATGGTAGATGAAATATGAAATAATATACCAATGACAACAGCGGTTATTTGAGTGTAGTATTCGTTAAGTATCGGGAAACTATCGGAAACCAATGTGCCTAATGGCGTCATTATCGCAAACGTCACCATGAAGATGAAAAGCGCTACTTTATTCAACTGTGCATTCAGAAAAAATGTAGTTAATATAATGGCAATAGGTAAGTGGTGAATGGCAATTCCGTAAGCCAAATCATGATGTCGCCCCACCGGAAAACCTTCTAATAAAGCGTGAATACACAAACTGATAAATAATAACCAAGGCATTTGTTTGAGTTTGTCATGTCCGTGAACGTGACCGTGTTCGGCACCTTTGGAAAAGAACTCCAAAATAATTTGGAATAATATTCCACACATGATAAAAATCCCAATGCTTTTGTTGTCACTTTCATACACATCTGGCAGCAAATGTATTACGGTTAACGATAGTAAAAAAGAACCGCTAAATGCCAATAACAGTTTTAGATTTTGCTTTGCTTTTGGTTTAAGTAATATGGCAATTAAATAACCAATAAGTACTGATAATAAAGGAAGAATATAATTCATGTTTTTATTTAGAAAATTTTACTTCGTACTTCGTAATTCGTACCTACTTGAATATCATAATCAATCGTTCACTTGTATTCTTGTGGAACTTCTTTAGTTTATAATCACCAAAAGTATCCAACAAATAAATCCCGGTTTCGTTCATCATAGTTTGGAAATCTTCCAGTGTGTAAGCTCTTACTTTTTCGGTGAAGTGAAACTTTTCTCCCTTATCCTCGAAATCAATTTCTTTAATGATAAAACTATCTTTTACAAAGCGCTTGATATGAAAAGTGATACCATCTACTTCTTTCGTTTCTTCTGGAATTAAATTGTCAATTACCACTTGTGAATTCATAAAATCAATAACTGCAAAACCATATTCTGAGAGGCTTTCTTTGATAGCGACTAAGGTTTTTATGTCATCTTCTCTGTTTTCAAAATAGCCAAAACTGGTAAACAAATTAAAGATAGCATCAAACTTTTCATCATAAGGTTCTCGTTTGTCGTGCACCACGAAATGCAATGTGTCATTGCTGTTTTTGCTGGCTTCTGCAATACTGTTTTCAGATAAATCAGCACCAACAACATCAAAACCTAATTGGTTTAAATAAATAGCATGTCTTCCTTTGCCACAAGCTAAATCCAAAACTTTTGCTTTTTCGGGTAAGTTTAAATAATGCGTGAGATTATCCATGAAAAGCTGGGCTTCACGGTAATTTCTGTCTTTATATAGTATGTGATAGTAAGGCGTGTCAAACCAGGAGGAATACCAAGTATTTGTTTGTGGTTTGGCGTTTGTAGTTTGTGGTTTTATCGCTTCTGACATTTATTCTTTTCAAATGAATTCTGAACGTGCAAATTTAATGTATTTTTGCCGATGAATTTCAAATTTAAAGTTTGAATTAAAAATGATCATGGAGAATTTTAAAATGATTGCCAAAACCTTTTTTGGTTTTGAAGAAATACTATCCAAAGAATTACAACAATTAGGAGCACAAGAGGTTGAAATTGGAACGCGCGCAGTGAGTTTCAAAGGAGATAAAGGCTTTATGTACAAAGCCAATTTGTCTTTGCGTACCGCCTTGAAGATCTTAAAGCCTATCTATTATTTTAAAGCCACAAATGACCAAAATTTATACAAAGGCATCCAGGGTATTGATTGGTCGAAATATATTGGTGAAAACCAAACTTTTGTAATTGACACGACAATTCATTCTGATAATTTCAAGCATTCACAGTTTGTTTCCCAGAAAGCGAAAGATGCTATTGTTGATCAATTTCGAGAAAAAACCGGACAACGCCCTAGCATTGATAAAGATTTTCCCGATTTAAGAATTAATATCCACATTGACAGAGACCAGGTTTCGGTGGCGCTTGACACATCGGGAGCTTCATTGCACCATCGTGGTTACAGAACTGCTACTAATATTGCTCCGATTAATGAAGTTTTAGCAGCTGGAATGCTCTTACTTTCTGGCTGGGATGGAAGCTCTGATTTTTTGGACCCTATGTGTGGTTCGGGAACATTATTGGCTGAAGCTGCAATGATTGCCTGTAATATTCCGGCGAATATCAACAGGAAAGAATTTGCTTTTGAAAAATGGAACGATTGGGACAACGATTTATTTGACCAAATTATTGATGCATTAATGAAACGTACCAAAGAGTTTCATTATACAATAATTGGTTACGACAAGGCACCAAGCGCTGTTCAGAAAGCGAAAGAAAATATTCGAAATGCCAATTTAGATGACTATATAAGTATCATTCAGTGTGATTTTTTTGAAAGTAAAAAGGAAAACACCGGGCCATTGCACATGGTTTTCAATCCGCCTTATGGAGAACGTTTAAATATTGAGTTGGAACGTTTTTACAGAGAAATTGGAGATACGTTGAAAAATAATTATCCGAATACCAATGCTTGGTTTATCACAGCAAATTTGGAAGCTTTGAAGTTTGTCGGACTTCGACCATCACGTAAAATAAAACTTTTCAACGGAAGTTTAGAAGCACGTTTGGTGAAATACGAAATGTATGAAGGCAGTAAGAAAGGCAAGTATAGAAACTCAGAAGAATAGCTTATTTTCCTTTTTTTGATTCGTTCTCTATGGCCTTAATCATTGTTTTTAATTGACTGGCATCAATTCGTTTGGCTTTAATAACTTTATTTTTATCTAGTATATAAGTTACCGGTGTAGAGTAAACATCATATTTCTCAACTGCGTTGTTGTAGTGTGCACCATCATAAACGTTTATCCAAGATAATTTGTGTTCATCAATATATTTCAAATACTTGTCGCCTTCGTGTTGCATATAAACGCTAAATACTTTTATATCTTTATTTTCTTTTAATAAGTCATTATACTGTTCCAACAATACCGGAATTTCTTTTTGGCAATGACCACAATCAACATCCCAAAAAACAAGCACTGTATAATCGGCTTTGACATCGCTTAACTTGACGTACATTTTAGAAACTTGATCAACATTTTTATAGTAAACATTGGTCATTTCTTGACTGTTTTTAGCATCTTCAAATCCCATGGCTTTCATCTTCGGGAAATCTTCAGCTCTAATCATGTATAAATCCTGGGCATTAGCTCCAATTAATAAGGGTTTCAATTTATCAGCACGTTTAATGATTTTTTGTACCACATCTTCATCGTCGTAAATACCATTCGCTTTTCCGGTTTTAAAATACTTGTCAGACATGTGCACAAAAACTTTGTCAAATCCCATTATTTTCGTGGTTTCATAGGTGTACGTAAAATGCGCCAATAGAAGTTTGTAGGCCAGACTTCCAGATTTGGTTTTGTCCATGATTCTGTCAATTTCAACACTAACTGAGTCGGGATGCATGACGACAACCGATTCGAAATATCTTTTTATTTTAGTATTAAAAAATGGATTTCTAATAATACCGTCATCTTTGAAATCAACATTGTCCCAATAGTGTTTTTTGTAATAGTTGTACACCTGAATACTATCAGGTCTTCCGTTAGAAGCTTTCGGTATGTCTTTGAGTAGTTTTTCTGATTTCAAATTCATCACACCAGCAATGTAAGTTCCTTTGTGATCGGCTATGAATTTTTCTTCAAAATCGTTAATGCTTTTTTCGATGTCTTTTTGTTTATTGTTTAGTGCCAGTGTATCTTTTTTGGTCTCTAATTTTAAAGTTTGTTTGTAGGCCTGAAAGTCTTTATTTTGTTGGTTGATATATTGCACATAGCTAAAGAAATCATTTTCCAATGGCGAATTAAGTGCTGTTAATTCTTTTCCAATATTTGGACTCGCTTCCGTTTTGAGTTCTAGTTTTTGGGTGTATTCATCTATGAAGAAATCAAAGTAGATGCCTTTGGCTTGGCTTACTAAAGAGTAAATTCCTTTATCGAGTTTTCCTTTTCCTTTAAAAACTATTTTCCCGTTTTTGATATTGGTACAGGTATCTTTGATTAACGTTTTGTCAAATTGGTAAAAGGTAAGATACGCTAACGTATCAGGAGCATTCTTTAGATTGATTGTAATCTCATAACCCGATTGTGCAACGGCAAATAATGAAGAGAAACAAAAGATTGAGGCTACTAGTAATTTCTTCATAAACAAACGATATTTTCTTTAAAAGATTTTAGAGCTTCAAAAATAAGGCATTTACTAAAGAAATAAAACATTGAATTTTTAAAATTTTCTTAAAATTAAATACTTATTTCAATCTGACTAGAGGATGATTCAATCCGTTGACAATATTTTTTACAACTTGATATTATCAATGCTTTCAAAAAGTTTGGTCAGGTTTCTGAAACCATAAGTTCTGGAATCAAAACTTGGGGATATTTACGCAGGTTGGTACCAATGTTTGCTATACAGGCTTCATCTATGTTGAATCTTGTATTTTCCATTATTGTTTTTTTTCAGAATTAAATATAGCAATTTTAAGGATACTATGAGAATCTTTGGTTATCTCACTTCTCGAATGCCTTTTAATAGCAGCCAGCGCATGAATATTTTTTCACCATCGGGAGTTTGCACAGCCTGAAATTTAGGCGCCGTAAGTGTACCAACCACAAAAGCCGTTATTGGAATAAATAAACCTGTTAGGTCGGTATATATCTCTATAAGGAACCGAAATAAAATGAATACTATTGCAAAGCATATTAGGTTGTAAAGGAAAGATTTTACTTTTTTTGACATGATTTTTAAATTAGGAATTAGGATTTAGGACACGAGCGCAAAGCGCGACTTTATGGAGCGAAGCGGAATAAATTAGGAATTAGGATTTTTCTATATTCTATATTCTATTTTCTTTTTTTATCGTTCTTTTTATCATTTGCCTTAACCGTCGATTTATACAAAGGAATGAAGTAAGAAACAGTATAATTAAATCCTACTCCAAAGGCTCCATCATAGGTTCTATTGAAGCCAGGAATATAGAGGTTGTCAAAGTTATTAGGAATTTTTTGAGATATCATTCGGTTAAGTCTAAAACTGAAACCTACGAAGACATTGTTAAATACTTCCGCTTTCATACCGGCAACTACTTCTATCCATTGTGCTGATAAGCCATCAAATTGATTATTCTCAGTAGGAATTATTACCGGTGATTCTCCAAAATATGGGTTTGGATTGTAGATTTGATAACTGTTTAATGTTTGGCTAAAACTACTTACACCATATCGCAATCCAACAGAAATAATATTTTCCATATTTCCCCAATTCTGAAAAGAATTGTAGTCAAATCCAGCTTTTAGATATGTTCCTTTGGTAGTAAAGTTGACTTGATCGTCATCAACCGTTTTGTTTTCGTTACCAATTTCTGCAGCTAAATAATGTCTACGTGTTAAACGATAATCACCAACAAGTTCTAATCCACGATAATCGGTTTCATAAAACGAACGCGTTAGCTTGAATAAGTCAACTCCTAAACGCAAACCATAGCGCTCTTTCTTTACCGGAATGCTGTCTTTTTTTATCGTTGCTTTTTGGTTCGTTTTTTCGCTTACGCTTGTGTCTTGTGCATTGCCTAAAAATGAAAGCAATACCAAAGCAATACTAAAAGTAAATTTTGATATGTGTTTCATTTTCGGTTTCAATGTTTGTAGTTACTATGTTGATGTCTTGTATCCAAAAACCATCTGGTGTTGTGGAATCTGTTTTGATAACGCCATTTGGAGTAGCATTCAATTCGAAAATGGTCTTATAACCACAAGCTCTGGAAACAAAAACGTTTTGGCGGGTATAATTAAATTGAAGCAAATCTTGATTAATAAAAGTCAAATTGTTGCTATTTAATGTTAGGCTATAATTGGTTATGTCTTGTGTAATGTCAAGTGGTAATTCGAGTTTGTTTCCATTGAACAGATAGCGGTTAGAATCTGTCTCTAGAAGCGAACTATTAAAAACTATAAAATCTTCTGCACCAATGGCTTTGACTTTTAAGTTTACAACGTTTTTCAAACTCGAAGGATTAGAAATATCATAAAATTCTAGTATTAAATGAGGTGTAGTTTCTTCAGCACAGATATCGTCCTTCTCGCAACTGGAGAAAGTAATTGTCAGTAAAAGCAGCAATACTATTTTTTTCATGTTTATATTGAGTTAAGTCTTCAGTCTCAGTTTTCAGTCTCATTTTATAATTGCAACTGCGACTGTATACTATCTTCGCTCCAAAAGTACAACATTTTCTACATGATGCGTTTGCGGAAACATATCTACCGGACGCACACGTGTAACTTTATAATATTCATCCATTAAAGCTAAATCTCTAGCCTGTGTTGCCGAGTTGCAACTAACATATACAATCTTATCGGCACCAATTTTAATCAATTGTTCTACTACATCTTTGTGCATTCCGTCTCGCGGCGGATCGGTAATGATAACATCGGGTTGACCGTGCAGTGAAATGAAATCATCGTTAAATACGTTTTTCATATCACCAACATAAAATTCACAATTGGTAATACTGTTACGTTTTGCATTTTCTTTGGCATCAGCAATGGCTTCAGGAACCGCTTCGACACCAATAACTTTTTTGGCCTTTTTGGAAACAAATTGTGCTATAGTTCCGGTTCCGGTATATAAATCGTAAACGACTTCACTTCCGTTTAATCCGGCAAATTCGCGCGTGATTTTATACAATTCGTATGCTTGGTCCGAGTTGGTTTGGTAAAACGACTTGGCGTTAATGCTAAACTGTAAACCTTCCATTTCTTCCAGTATATAATCTCTCCCTTTGTAGAGTTTGATATCTTGATCGTATAACGTATCGTTGGCTTTGCTATTGATTACGTATTGTAGTGAAGTAATCTCTGGAAATTGCTCTGCAATATGATTCATTAACAATTCACGCTGTTTTATATCTTCCTGAAAAAACTGAATAAGTACCATGATTTCTCCAGTTGATGCTGTTCTAATCATTAGCGTTCGTAATAATCCTTCATGATTTCGGGCATTGAAGAACATCATATTATTTTCAGTCGCAAAACGTTTGATTTCGTTTCTAATTGCATTTGATGGATCTTCCTGAAGGTGGCATTTTTCGATATCTAAAATCTTATCCCACATTCTTGGAATATGGAAACCAAGCGCAGGTTTTTTACTTAACGACTGGTCTTCTGATTTTATTTCGGTTTCGTTTAACCAACGTGTATCCGAAAACCCAAACTCCATTTTGTTTCGGTAAAAGAATTGCTTTTCAGAACCTAGGATAGGTTCAAAATCGGGCAATTCAATCTTTCCAATGCGTTTCAGGTTATTATAGACTTCCTGATTTTTGTAAAATAATTGTTGCTCATACTTCATATTCTGCCATTTGCAACCGCCACAAGCACCAAAATGTTGGCAAAGAGGCTCAATTCTATTTTGAGAATAGGAGTGAAACCTGATGGCTTTGCCTTCAAAATAGGATTTTCTCTTTTTAAAAGTTTGTACGTCTACAACATCACCCGGAACAACGTTTGGAATAAAAATTACTTGACCTTCCGGAGCTTTAGCTACCGATACGCCTTTGGCACCGGCATCCAAAACAGTTATGTTTTCAAAGATGACTTTGTTGGTTTGTTTTCTTCCCATGGCGCAAAAATAAACTATTGGTTAAAACTTGGTAATGATTTAAGAAAAAAATATAAATTAGAGGAAAAATTTAAAAGTGTATACACATCTGGCATTATTAAGAGGTATCAACGTTTCGGGACACAAAATGATAAATATGGTAGCTTTTAAAAAAGCATTAGAAGCTGTTGGTTTTCAAAATGTGGTGACTTATATTCAATCTGGTAATGTGTTTGTGGATACAGAAGAAGAAAGTCCAGGAAAAGTTGGTTTTATTATTAAACAGGAAATCTTTAAAGAATTTGGGCACGATGTTCCTGTAATTGTTATAGGAAAAGAAGATTTGCAAGCGTGTTTAGACCGAAACTTATTTTTAAATGAAGCTGAAATCGATTTAAAGAAATTATATGTTTCGTTTATCTCTTCTGAGTTGCCCGATAATATGATAACCCAACTAAACTTAAATTTTATCAAACCCGATGAAATTCAATTGGATGGCAAACGAATTTATTTAAAGTACGACATTTCTCCAGCCAAAACCAAACTTGATAACAAATGGATTGAGAAAAGTATGAATGTGGTTTCAACGACTCGCAATTGGAATACTGTGAATACTTTACTTAAAATGTTTGATGAAAGGAACTAAGATTTGCTAATTTTAGTTGTAGATTAGTATTTGATTATCAATATAATTAGATGAATAAAATAAAGCGATTTTGGAAAGTCTTAGGTCCTGGATTAATAACAGGCGCAAGTGATGATGATCCATCTGGGATTGCTACTTATTCTCAAGCCGGAGCTGCTTATGGTTTGTCTACCTTATGGACAGCAATAATAGCATTTCCACTTATGGCAGCTATTCAGCAAATGTGTGCTAAAATTGGTTTAGTCACTTCTCAGGGTTTAACAGGCGCTTTAAAAACCAATTATCCAAAACCTGTTTTGTATTTAATGCTATTGTTTAGCTTTCCAGCTATCGTAATGAATATTGGAGCAGACATAGCCGGAATGGGAGCAGTTGGAAACCTGCTTTTTCCTAAGATTGACGCCATGTATTTTAGTGTTTTTTTTACCATTCTGCTTTTGGGATTAATCATTTATTTGCCCTATCATAAAATTGCTGCCACACTGAAATTTCTTTGCGTTGTACTATTAGTTTATCTAATCGTTCCTTTTTTATATAAGCAAGATTGGTTGGATATTGCTAAAAATACCTTTATACCAAATATTCAATTTAATAAAGAATTTGTTGCTGTTTTAGTCGGAATTTTAGGTACTACTATTTCACCTTATTTGTTCTTTTGGCAAGCCTCGATGGAAGTTGAAGAAATGGCACACAAGAAACGCCATTTGATAGTGAATAAAAGAATTATTACAGATATGAAACAAGATGTTGATTTTGGGATGTCGTTTTCAGGAGTGGTAATGTTTTTTATTATACTAACCACAGGAACAGTTTTGTATAAAGGTGGTATTCACCAAATTGATACGGTAGAACAAGCCGCAGCAGCGTTGAAACCTTTGGCAGGAAATTTTGCGTATTTGCTTTTTGCAATAGGTGTAATTGGTACAGGACTTTTAGCTATTCCGGTTTTGTGCGGATCGTTGTCCTATATTATTTCCGAAACCTTTGGTTGGGAAAAAGGTTTGGATAAAAAATTTCACGAAGCCAAAGCTTTCTATTTGGTTATGGTTATTTCTTTGATTCTTGGTTTATCTCTTAATTATATTGGTATTTCACCAATAAAAGCATTGATATATACGGCTATACTTTATGGATTAACAGCTCCAGTTTTGATTGCAATAATTCTACATATTTCAAATAATAAAAAAGTAATGGGAAATTTTACAAACAGCAGGTTTTCTAATTTTTTAGGATTCAGTGCTTTAATTTTAATGACTGTAGCGGCTTTAGCTTTATTGTATTTACAATTTTAAATGAATAGTCAGACCTGTAATTCGTAATTAAATTATACTTTTGTTCAACCTATGGATGATTTCTCTCCAAATAAAGAAGGAACCTGCCTGTCTGCAGACAGGTTGCGATTTTAAAAAACAATTAGAAAGATTATGTCAGTTATAAAAAAAATAAGTTCAGCTGAAGCCATTGCTTTAGAAAACAAGTATGGAGCACACAATTACCACCCGTTACCAGTAGTATTAAATAAAGGAGAAGGAGTATATGTTTGGGATGTTGAAGGCAAAAAATATTATGATTTTCTTTCGGCTTATTCAGCTGTAAACCAAGGTCATTGTCATCCAAAAATAGTGGGAGCGATGATAGAACAAGCACAAACTTTGACACTAACTTCAAGGGCCTTTTACAATGATAAACTGGGCGTTTACGAAGAATACATTACTAAGTATTTCGGTTTTGATAAAGTATTACCAATGAATACTGGTGCCGAAGCTGTTGAAACTGCTTTAAAATTGTGTAGAAAATGGGCATATGAAAAGAAAGGTATTAATGAAAATGAAGCGCAAATTATTGTTTGTGACGGTAACTTCCACGGAAGAACTACCACCATTATTTCGTTTTCTAATGATGAGAATGCACGTAAGAACTTTGGACCTTATACAGCAGGATTTATCAAAATTCCTTACGATAATATTGACGCCTTAGAAAAAGCCATTACCTCGTCTAAAAATATTGCAGGATTCTTAGTTGAACCTATTCAAGGCGAAGCTGGTGTTTACGTTCCTGCTGATGATTATTTAACAAAAGCAAAAGCCTTATGTGAAGCAAATAACGTATTGTTTATTGCGGATGAAGTGCAAACCGGAATTGCAAGAACGGGTTCTATACTAGCCGTTTGTGGCAATTGTACTTGTGAAAACAGTTGTGAAAAACAAGCAACTTATGTTGCGCCAGATATATTAATTTTAGGTAAAGCTATTTCAGGTGGCGCTTATCCTGTTTCGGCAGTCTTAGCAAACGATGTTGTTATGAATGTTATAAAACCAGGACAACACGGATCTACTTTTGGAGGAAATCCAGTTGCAGCAGCCGTAGCTATAGCAGCTTTAGATGTTGTTAATGATGAAAATTTGATTCAAAATGCACGACGTTTAGGGAAAATATTCAGAGCGAAAATAGGAGAGTATGTTAAAACATCAAATATTGCAACCTTAGTCCGTGGAAAAGGTTTGTTAAACGCAATTGTCATCAATGATACAGAAGAAAGCGATACGGCGTGGAATATCTGCATGGCTTTACGTGACAACGGATTATTAGCTAAACCAACTCATGGTAATATCATCCGATTTGCGCCGCCATTAGTAATTAATGAGGAACAGTTATTAGATTGTGTTTCGATAATTATTAAGACGTTGAAACAATTTGAAAAGTAGTATACCTAATTTTTTTATAATTAAGTACGACTTTATTACTTAATACAAATGCTCAACTTGAACACATTATGCTTTAGAATCAAGCAATAGCGATTTACTTTCGGATGCTATAGTTAACTTAAATTTTAGGAATCTAAATTATAGTTATTTTTCCATTATATATAATAATTCTTATTGGAGTAGTTATTTTCGGAGCTAAAATAAGAAGTGGAGGAATGTAATTATCTTAAAATAAATCTATTTAAAACCAGCTAGTTCGGCTGGTTTTTTTACTTTTGGAAAGTAAATACGGACTATGAAAAAACTAGTAATACCTTTTACGCTTGTAGCGATAATTGTAGGTTTGTTTGAGCAATCAAAATCCAAACCCAATATTTATATCTTATGTATTGCGATTGTGATATTTATGTTTGGTATTATGAAATTAAGCGCTAAAATACCTAGTAAAAATCAAGAAGAAAAGGAGGAAGAAGATGCTGATTAAAGGCGATAAAGTTTCGGTTTTAGATGATGCCATTGATGGTATTGTTATTGAAGTTAAAGGTGCTGAAGTTACTATAGAAACTACTGATGGTTTTAACCTAACGTTCAAAAGTAACGAGTTAATTAAGATTGGAAGCGGTAATACTATGAATTTTAGTTTTAACAAAAGTCAGGTGATTAGCGAAAAGGAAGTAGCCAAACCAAACTACATCAACAAAGAAAAGAAGAATAAAAAAGAGCTTCCGGTACCCGAGTTTGATTTGCATATCGAAAAATTAGTTAAGAATTATAAAGCAATGAATAACTATGATATTTTAACAAAACAACTGGATACTGCAAAATATCATATTGAATTCGCCATTCGAAATCGCATTCCGAAAATTGTTTTTATACATGGTGTTGGAGAAGGTATATTGAAATCTGATCTCGATTTCTTATTAGGACGCTATGATAATATTGTTTTCCAAGATGCTAATTATCAAAAGTATGGACAAGGCGCAACAGAAGTTTACTTTAAGCAGAATGTAAAATAAGATAATTGATAATGGACGAATAGAGAACAGACAAAGTCTATCATCTATCATCTCTTCGTCTATCATCGCAACTCTTTCCCTTTGTAATAATTTATCAATAAATCTACAAACTTGCTATAACTTTCCAAGCCGTCTTTTTGCTGGTTCATTTTTAAAAACTGATTATAAAAAGCATGAAACCCTTTGTCAATAAAGGTGTCATATTGTTCCCAAAAAAGCTCAGATTCTTTATAGTTTTCAATAATTCCGGGATTAATTGTTGCTTTTAAAGCTTTAAATCTTACTTCATTTTTCATCATCACGTTCTCAAAACAATAGCGCAGCGCTACTGTATAAGCGGCATACTGAAAATACAAATCATCATTCTTAATGCAAGCCATAAAGCCAATAAAGTTGCATTCACTTTCACTGGCATACCCAATTTGATGCGCCATTTCATGACAAATTACGTTCGGAAAACTATACATTGGCAACTTATAATTCACTTGCGATTCATTGGTAAACGGATTCAAATAACCACCAAAACCCATATAGGTCAAGGGCAGACTGAACAGTGATTTTTTTCTACTCGGAATCTCATACTTAAAAAAAGGATATTGTTTGGCTAAAATATCATAACCGTTTTGTGTCATTTTGAAAATGCTGTCCTGAGAATACGGGTTTCTTACTTTTTGGTTTTTATTGTGTGTAATAGCAAATTGCACTTCGTTGGTTTTGGCAATTAGTTTTTCGGTAAACGCATATAAATCTTCATTTGTGTATTCTTTTTGGATTTGCATCTTTTCAAAAAGCGGTACACGATAATAATTTGTAGCCCATAAAACATGAAAAAAGAAATAGAAAACAGAAAAACCACTAAGTAACTTCAGTACATTATCTTTCCATAGTTTACGCCAAGTTCTTCTTAATTTCCATATTGAAATCAACAAATAAGCAATCAGAATTCCATACATAATATCTCCAAAAGAGAATGGAATTTTGCCCAGAACCGTGCGTTCAAATCGTGATGTGAAGACATATAATCCATTACTATAATACTGTTCAACCACTTCGGGAAAGAAAGCCAAAACCTTCAAAAAAATGATTTGGATTAGTAGAAAAATAGGAAGTATGTATTTGCGTCTCACGATGGTAATTTTAATTGTAAATATATCATAATATCAATTTGCAAAGAAACTAAACTTTGTAACTTTGTGCCTCTACATTAAAAAATAACTACATAATGAGCCAAGAAATTAGAAACCTTGAACCAAAAGTACTTTGGAATAAATTCGCCGATTTAAATGCGGTGCCTCGTCCGTCAAAAAAAGAGGAACGAGTGATTCAGTTTATGAAAGACTTTGGAAATAGTTTAGGACTGGAAACTTTTGAGGATGAAATCCGAAACGTAATCATCCGAAAACCCGCAACTCCAGGAATGGAAAACCGCAAAACAGTTGTTCTTCAAGGACATTTGGATATGGTCCACCAAAAAAATAATGATACTGATTTTGATTTTCTTACGCAAGGAATTGATATGTATGTTGATGGAGACTGGGTTCGTGCTCGCGGAACAACACTTGGTGCTGATAACGGATTAGGAGTTGCGGCAATTATGGCAATATTAGAAAGTACAAATATTCCTCATCCGGCTATAGATGCCTTATTTACTATTGATGAAGAAACGGGAATGACTGGTGCTTTGAACTTGAAAGGTGGAATTTTAAAAGGAGAAATTTTGTTGAATTTAGACACCGAAGAAGATGATGAAATTGATATTGGTTGTGCAGGTGGAGTAGACGTAACGGCAACCAGAAGTTATAGTACAGAAGAAGTTTCCGAAGGATCTGTTGGTTATACTGTTACCGTGAAAGGCTTAAACGGCGGGCATTCGGGTATGGATATCCACAAAGGTTTGGGTAATGCCAACAAGATTATGAATCGTTTATTGTTTGACGGATTTGAAAATTTTGGATTGCAAATCGCTGAAATCAGCGGAGGAAGTTTGCGCAATGCTATTCCCCGTGAAAGTTTTGCGAAAGTAATTGTGGCCGGAATGTATGATGAAGCCTTTGTATTTGATATGCAAGAAATCATCAACGATATAAAATTCGAATTCAAAACTACGGAACCTAATCTTACCATTGAAATTGTAAAAAGCGATTTGCCAAAAAGTGTAATGGATTTAGGCGTTCAGGAAGGGTTACTTCGCGCAATCTATACTGCGCACAACGGTGTGTACCGAATGTCTGCTGATATGGAAGATTTAGTAGAAACTTCTAACAATATTGCTCGAATAATTGTAAAGGATGGTGAAATTTCTATTCAAAACTTAACGCGCTCTTCGGTAGAAAGTTCTAAAATGGATTTGGCGAATGCCTTGCGTTCGGCTTATGAATTGTTTGGTTGTGAAGTAGAATTTGGCGGAAGTTATCCAGGTTGGACACCGAATGTAAAGTCTGAAATATTAGACGTTTTAGTTCATATTTATGAAAAACAAAATGGTACAAAACCTAATGTAGTAGCTTGTCATGCAGGATTAGAGTGTGGCATTTTAGGAACAAACTATCCGGGAATGGACATGATTTCGTTTGGACCAACTATTCACGGAGCACATAGTCCAGATGAAAGAGCATCGATTAAATCGTCTCAGAAGTTTTGGAAGTTTTTCTTGGAGATATTGGCGAATATTCCGGAGAGGAGAAATTAGTGAATAGCAAGAGGATGTTCGAAAATCAATTTTCGGACAGTTTTTTTTGTTTATAATATTGATTTTTTGTGTATTTAAATAATCAACTTTAATATTAATACATTTGGTATGACATTTATCATGCTAGAAACTTGTTAGCCAAATCGGGTGTGGGTATCATACAACTCTCTTTTTTGCCAAACCATTTGTATCTGTTTTTGGCAATGTAATCATAAAATAAGTTTGTTATGGATTTAGGTAACACCGAAAAGAAACCTAAAAATTTGTACAAACCATTTAATTCATAGGCAATTTTAAAAGCCGCTTCCGATTTGAGGTAATAGGCGATTCCTGGTTCATATAAAACAATGCTGTCAATCTTTATGATGTCTACTCCAATATGATTTAAAATTTCATTACCAAATGTTGTTTGAAGAGAAACAAATCGGAAAACATCTTTTTTATCGTGCCTTATAATAAATTGAACTGATGTATTGCAAAGATTACATATGCCATCAAATAGTATTATTTTTTTATCATTTGGTAAAGATGAAATTTCCATGATTCTTTATTTTGCCTGAACGAATTCAAGTTGTTCCAAATTTACTTTTGAAGTAAACACTCCATAATTTACAACAGCTTTATTTTTTTCAATCTTGTCAATAGTGCCAATGGCTTTACCATCAAACATACGAACCCTGTCGCCAACTTTAAGAGTAACATTAGGTCTTTCTTCAGTAGTAGCTTTTAATTTCTTTTCTTTCTTCTCAGCCCTAATTTCTTCTACTTTTACTTTTACTTCTTCGATAACTATTTTTTGAATAATTTCTTTTGCTGCTTTCTCTTTTACAGTAGCTTTTTTCCGTTTGGAGTTTTCGATTTCTACTATTTTCAAGAATTCACCTATTAATACTTTCTTGTCTTTATTATTAAAGTATTTCATTGAAATGTCATCTACTTTTTGACCCATGTAAATCAAGCGCTGATTAGCATCATACAATTCTTGGTAACGTTCTAATTTCTCTTGAATTTTAGAATTTATTGTTTGCATTTTCTTGCTTTCTTCCCTTGCTTTAGATTCTTCCTCTTTCAGATTAAGAGACGTTTTCTCTAATTTAGAACGTTCTTTCTGCAACGTTGCAATTGTTTTATCAAACCGTACTTTTCCGCCTTCTATTTTCTTTTTGGCACGATTGATTAATCCATATGGAATTCCGTTTTTCTGAGCTACTTCAAAAGTGAAAGAACTTCCGGCTTGACCTAAAATCAACTTATACATGGGCTCCAATGATTTCTCATCAAAAAGCATATTAGCATTAGATGCAAAAGGTAATTCGTTGGCCAGTATTTTCAAGTTTGAATAATGTGTCGTTATTATACCAAAAGCTTCCCGATGGTAAAATTCTTCTAAGAATATTTCTGCCAAAGCACCACCTAATTCAGGGTCTGAACCTGTTCCGAATTCATCAATTAAGAACAATGTTTTAGCGTTGCATTTCTTCAGAAAATAATTCATGTTTTTTAAACGATAACTATACGTGCTCAAATGATTTTCTATCGATTGATTGTCGCCAATATCTGTCAGGATTCTATCGAATAAGAATGTTTTGCTCCGCTCGTGTACCGGAATTAAAATTCCGCTTTGTAGCATCAGTTGTAATAATCCAACGGTTTTCAGTGAAATAGTTTTTCCTCCGGCATTTGGACCTGAAATAACAATAATTCTACTTTCAGGATTTAATTCAATAGTTTGTGGAAATGTCTTTTCCTTCTTTTCTAAGTTGTTTAAAAACAAAATAGGGTGGAAGGCATCCCTAAAATACAATACCTTTTCAGTTGTAATTGTTGGCAGAACAGCATTGATTTTGTTGGCATATTTGGCTTTCGCTGCAATGACATCAATATCACTCAGAAACTCCTGATATTGTTTTAAGAGAACTAAAAACGGACGAATATCGTTAGACAGTTTCTTTAGAATTCTGGTAATTTCTTCGCGTTCTTCATATTCTAAATTACTCAATTCTCTTGAATAACGAAATGTTGCTTCAGGCTCAATATAAGCAATACTTCCCGTTTTAGAACTTCCCAAAATAGCACCTTTTACTTTTCGGCGATACATGGCTAAAACCGCTAAAACTCTACGGTTATCTACAAAGCTTTCTTTGATTTCGTCTAAATAACCAAGCGAATTATATTGTGTCATCGCCTGTCCAAAACTCTGGTTCACTTTGCCGCGAACCAAATTCATATCTCTGCGAATGTTTATTAAATCGGGAGAGGCATTGTCTTTAATTTCACCATATTTATCAACAACTTCATCAATTTTTTGAATGATGAATTTAGTATATTCCACCTGAGCTGCTTTCTCGTTAAGCTTTGGATAATAATCATGGAATTTCTTAAAGAATAACAACAATACATTTACTGTTTCGGAAAGCGTTGCAATTTTTCTGAAACTGCTCACTTCCAAAAAGCTGTCTTCAATGGAAAGAAATTTTAAATCGTTCGTCAGATTTTCAAAACCGTGATTAGGAATTGAATTGTTATTGGAAAAAGAAGACAAGTATTCAGAGGTTTGTAACAACGCATTCATCAAGACTTCCTTATCCTTGAAAGGAATTATTTCTAATGCTTTTTGTTTTCCGATTTCAGTATTACATCGCTCTGAAATGGTTTGCAAAACCGTATTAAATTCTAAATCTTGTAATGTTTTATCGGTGATGGATATCATAAAAGTGGCAAAGTGTAATTCATCAGTTTGCCATAAAAATGGCTCGTGTCAAAGTTACAAAGTATGCAATCCATATTGCAACAGAATGTGTTATTTTTGATAAAAATTTACTAAATGGACGTTAAGATACATTCTTCCTGGCAACAGGTGCTTGAAAGCGAGTATGGAAAACCCTATTTTCAAAAGTTAATTTCTTTTGTTAAAAACGAATACGCTACTAAAAGATGCTTTCCATTAGAAAGTGAAATCTTTGCTGCTTTTAACCATTGTCCGTTTGATAAAGTAAATGTTGTTATTATTGGTCAAGACCCGTATCACGGATTTGGGCAAGCCAATGGGTTGTGCTTTTCAGTGAATGACGGTATAAATTTTCCTCCGTCTCTAATTAATATTCTTAAAGAAATCCAATCAGATTTAGGATTGCCTATTCCTATTTCGGGAAACCTAGAACGTTGGGCAGAACATGGTGTTTTGTTACTTAATGCAACTTTGACAGTTAGAGAAAGTGAAGCAGGAAGCCATCAAAAAAAAGGTTGGGAAACATTTACCGATGCCGTTATTCAGAAAATATCAGATGAAAAAGAAAACATCGTTTTTTTACTTTGGGGTGGATTTGCCAAAAAGAAAGGATCCAAAATAAACAGAACTAAACATCATGTTTTAGAAACTGGCCATCCTTCACCATTAAGTGCAAATCGAGATTTATGGTTTGGAAATAAGCATTTCAGCAAAACCAATACTTACCTGCAGAGTTTAGGAAAAGAAACTATAAAATGGTAAAATTAAATTACAGTAAAGTTATAATAACCATTTGCATCAAGTCCGGTAATTAAAGAATTGATGTTCAAAATTAAGCGAGTAGCCGGACTTAAAGAACGCAACTCAACTGTATCCGGAGAATCACTATTATAGCCAAAACTCATACGATAGGTTCCGGCAGTCAATAATGGAAATCCAACTCGGTATTCATAACTTTCGTCTGTAGCATTGTATTCACAAATTCCGTAAACATAAGAACCGTTTTGAGCATCGCCTTGCTCAATGACTAATTGACTGTCATTCACCGTAACGACTTCCCATTCTGTTGTACTGATTTGTTTTTCGATTACATAGGAAAAAGCAAACTGTGTTGCTCCTGTGGTTTTATATATATCTAAGGGCGCACCGTCACTTAAATACCTTTTGAAATCATCTGCCTCGATATATAATTTTTCACCAACAGTGTACGTTGAGGAATGCGCCTCAATGGAAACTAAGTTTGGAATATCAACAAAAACATTATTGTAAAAACCATCGTCGTTGGTATCACAATTTGAAACTAGGAATGCAACAGCAATTAGTAGTATATAGTGTATTTTTTTCATCTTCATTTTTATTAAAATCGATATCCTAAATTTAAACCAACTCTCGAAATAACATCGGGACTTTTTTCGCGATTGGTAAGATTTGAACCAAAACCAACAATAAATTCTAAAGCAATACTTTCATGGAAATACATTTTGTAACCCAAACTTCCGCCTAAACCAAAATCGGTATATTTTGACTTTTTGGTTGTGTAATAATCGGGCATGGCCATGTCTCCTATACGAATAATTTCTTTATAATCGCCTCCATTATAAGATCCAAAAATTTCAGCAAAATAATATCTTGATTTGCTTTTGGAAAGAGCATATCTTATGTAAGGGTTGAATTCAAACTTAGGAACATTGTTTCGGTAGCCATTATCAAAATCTTCATTAAGCTTATTACTATTTGAAAAGTTTGCATTAATACCTGTTGAGAAATCCTTACCAAAAAAACGCTCGTAACTAATGCTGGCTTTTGTATAAACAACCGCTGACAATAAATCTACACGAAATTCATTTTTTTTGCTGGAAAGCACCGTATTTTCTTGTGCTTGTGACGCCAACGATATAAGGAGAAATAAAGAAAACAATTTTTTCATTACAAGTCTTTTTATTTAGAAACGAAGATAGTAAAATAAATTTAGGAATTAGGATTTTCTTAGTCAGTTCGCTATCGCTCGGGTGGGATTTAGGAATTAATCTAAAGTCAATGCGCCCAAAATTTCTTCATTCATAAACGGACCTCCGGGATATTTTGCGGTATAATCAAGATTAAGCCAAATTTTTCCTCTTTCATCAATGTGGTAATTGATAGGTTTGTGCCTACTTTCTGTTGGGAAAAGATCCTTTTTGATAGCATAATTGATGCGTTCCAGATCTATTTTAGAACCAATTAACAGTTCCGGATAAATATGCCCTTTGGTATGAATTAGTCGCATTGTTCCACCAATAGATTTGATGCAAGCAGCCATAAATATGGAATGATCATCACAATCGCCCGAAAGATATTGAACAGATTCTGTTGCTTTGGCTATATAATCATGGCCTTTAGGATCACTTACATAATTCCAGCGACTGTTTATTTCTTTGAAAACAGCAAATGCCTGAACGATAGTTGAATAATCGTGATAGCCTTTTATATCCATAAAGTTTTTATTGATGGCTATGATGGCAAAGTTTCTAATTTTAGGGTTTTGATATTCAACGGCATCTATAATTTTAGATTTGTTGGGAAATGGTAAAAGTTTTGTGATAATAATGTCCTGCGGATAGGGATTATCATTCATGGTGTATATCATAGAGCGGTAATCTTCAAAAATACTTTGGAAACCATATTTGCCCGATAACGTTCCATAGATCAGCATGATTACATATAAAATTACAGAAATCAGAGTTACTCTTCGCAATGCTCTTAACAGTAATTGAAATACAGTCAGTATTATAAGAAACAATAAGATTCTATCAATATGGTGTGCCCAGTCTAAAGTTATAAAATTCTGATGGGCTATAATAAAAACGGGAATGGTAATCAGGATATTAAGAACAAAAATGATAATCAAATCCCAAGGACTTTTTATTCTGAATTTTTCTTTCAGTTTTTGATAAGTAAGATTTCTTAGTTTTATCATATTGCCAATGGAAAAAGCTATATAGCTTTCACTATTTCAGCAAAAGTACCTTTTTTATCGATAATTTTTAGGTCAAACAATTGATTTTGAATTTTGTTTAACACTTTTTCTTCTAACGGTTTTTGTGACCATTTGGTTAGTGATAACCATTCCTGTATATCTTCTAATTTTTGATGGTATTTTGAAGCCAAAGTCCTGTCGATACTAGGAATATCTCTGAATTCGATGGTGGTATTGTTTATCGTTTCCAATAGTAGCGCTATTGTTTGTTTGTTAGCTTCCAAAAATTCATTTCTTACAGCAATTACAAAGCAGGACCAAGGCGTTGGGCAGTCGGCAACGCAACGAAAAATTCCTTTATCCACAAGAGGTTTTGTCATAAAACGTTCCCACATAAAGTAATCGGCTGTACCTTTAGTTAAAGCTTCAACAGCGCCATCAATAGTGTTTACAATTTCAAATTGAAGTGTTTCCGTATTCCAATTTTGATTTTGAGCATTAACATACGCCATCAAATGTGAACCTGAACCATAATGAGAAATAGCTACTTTGGTGTTTTCTAAATCAGCTAATGCATTGTAATTTGAATTGGCTGCTACGTGAATTCCCCAAATCAATGGACTTTCTACATAAACTTGTACAATTGAACAATCGTTTCCGCCTACGATATCTTTTACAATTCCTTCTGTTAAAATAACAGCAATATCTGTCTCGCCATTACGAAGCATTTGGCACATTTTTCCAGTACCTTCCGGTATGTCTGTCCACTGCAAATCAATTCCTATTTCCTCAAACTCACCATTTTCAATACATAATTGCCATGGAAGGTTGAAATGTTCAGGAACGCCAACTATTTTTATGGGTTTCATATTTATCATTTTAAGAAAATAGAATATAGAGAATAGACTTTTTTACGTAAATCTCTATATTCTATGTTCTATTCTCCCTACCGGCAGGCAGGTTTTCTCATTTCTCTATTCTGCTAATTTCCCCAAAGCATACTGAATCAAAGCATCCACCGCTTTATAAGGATCGTCACTAAAAGTCCCATTGGCACGATTGGCAATAATAGCGTTTAATGACAAGCAGTTATGACCCAAAAGTTTGCCTAAACCATAGATAGCCGAAGTTTCCATTTCAAGATTTGCCATTCGCATATCGCCAAATTTGAAGTTATCCATTTTACTATTTAACTCTGAATCCTGAATTGCCAAGCGCAAAACTCTTCCCTGTGGACCATAAAAGCCACCAGCAGTTCCGGTAATTCCTTTGTGTATTTGGTTACTGTCAAATTTGTTTTTTAGGGTTTCTGAACAGCTAATTATATACGGTTTTCCTTTTCTCATATCCCAATTGGTATGTTTGATGAACGCATCTTCCATATCATTCTCACAGATGTCATCAATCACATAGGACCGAAGCATGTTGTCCAATCCAAGTCCGTATTCACCCATTACAAAACTATCTACAGGAATATCTTCCTGCAAAGAACCTGAAGTTCCGATACGAACTATGTTTAAGGAAGTTAAATTCTCTTTTGGCATACGTGTTTTCAAATCGATATTCACCAAAGCGTCCAACTCATTTATGGTTATATCAATATTATCAGGACCAATTCCGGTAGACATTACGGTCATTTTTTTGCCTTTGTAATAGCCTGTTTGAGTTTTGAACTCCCGCTTTTGAGTAGAAAATTCGATGCTGTCAAAAAACTGGGTTATTTTTTCAACCCTATTTTGATCACCAACGAAGATGATATCATGAGCTATATGTTCAGGTTTCAGGTTTAAGTGATAGACACTACCGTCTGGGTTAAGTATTAATTCTGAGGATTTTATCATTATGTTTTGATTAACCGCAACCCTGCCTGCCGGCAGGCAGGGTTCGCTAAGTTTTATTATTAATTATGTTTTTAAATTTGTTTATGTTAACTGAACACTGGCTTCAACCTCCAACACGCTTTACTTTAAAGCCTTTATCTTTTAAAAGGTTCATTATTTTATCTCGGTAATCTCCCTGAATGATAATAGCGCTATCTTTAAAAGTACCACCAACACTCAGTTTGGTTTTTAGTTCTTTGGCTAATAGTTTAAAATCCTCATCACTACCTTCATAACCTTCAATAATAGTGGTGGCTTTCCCTTTTCGCTTTTCATACTTGCAAATAATTGGTTCTGTCTGGATGAAAAGAGTATGCTCTTTATGCTCAACTTCCTCAGGTTCGTTAGAAAGTTGATGCTCTGGAAATAGTTTTTTTAATTGGTCTTGTAAATCCATTTGTATTAATTCTAAAAAAATGAAGTACGAACTAAACAATCCGTACTTTATTGTTTTCTATTTAAAAAAAGGAGCATTCTAATCTATTTTCTTCAAAATGCAATTACAAATGTAAACATATTTTGAATTTATAATAGTAACGACCGCAACAATATTTAGCTTTTATTCGATATTTTGACTGATATAATTTGGGTAAAATGTTTACTTTTGAAAACTTTAAAACTAGAACAAACAAATGAACTTTGATAGAAAAGAATTATCCAATATTCAATTACTTGAATTATATAAAAGGTTACTAAAACCAAGACTTATAGAAGAAAAAATGCTTATACTTTTGCGTCAAGGTAAAGTATCCAAATGGTTTTCGGGAATTGGGCAGGAAGCAATCTCTGTTGGTATAACAGCTGCTTTGGATAAAGACGAATACATTTTACCAATGCATCGAAATTTAGGTGTTTTTACTGGAAGAGATATTCCGTTACACCGTTTGTTTTCACAATGGCAGGGAAAAAAGACAGGTTTTACAAAAGGCAGGGACCGTAGTTTTCACTTTGGTACCCAAGAGTTTAATATCATTGGAATGATATCGCATTTGGGTCCACAATTAGGTGTTGCTGACGGCATTGCATTAGCCAATAAATTAAAGAAAAACGGGAAAATAACAGCAGTTTTCACGGGAGAAGGCGCAACTTCTGAAGGTGATTTTCATGAAGCACTAAATATTGCGGCTGTTTGGGATTTACCGGTTTTATTTGTGATTGAAAATAATGGTTACGGGCTGTCGACGCCAACTAATGAGCAATACCGCTGTGGGAACCTTGCTGATAAAGGTATAGGATATGGCATGCAAAGTGATATCATCGACGGAAATAATATATTAGAAGTTTATACTAAAATAGCGGAGCTGAAAGCCTCTTTGGCTGAAAATCCTAGACCTATATTGTTGGAGTTTAAAACCTTTAGAATGCGTGGACACGAAGAGGCGAGTGGAACCAAATATGTTCCTCAGGAGTTAATGGATATGTGGGCTGTTAAAGATCCGATTGCTAACTACAAAGATTATTTAAAACGTATCAGTGTACTTTCGGATGAAGATGATGCCCAAATAACCAAAGCCATTAAGAATGAAATTGATGAGCATTGGGCCATTACACAATCAGAACCGGAAGTAACTGCAAACCTAGAAGAAGAATTAGGTGACGTTTATAAACAGTATGATTTTGAAGAATTTACACATTCTGACAAAGTTGAAAATATTCGTGTGGTTGATGCTATTTCAAATGCCTTACGCCAATCCATGGAGCGTCATGACAATTTGGTTATCATGGGACAAGATATTGCGGAATATGGTGGCGCTTTTAAAATTACCGATGGTTTTGTAGCCCAGTATGGGAAAGAACGGGTTCGCAATACACCAATTTGTGAAAGTGCGGTTGTTTCAGCCGGAATGGGATTATCAATTAATGGACATAAAGCGGTTGTTGAAATGCAGTTTGCTGATTTTGTTTCCACAGGATTTAATCCGATTGTGAATTTATTGGCCAAACAACATTACCGTTGGAACGAAAAAGCCGATGTGGTAGTGCGTATGCCTTGCGGCGGAGGAACACAAGCCGGACCATTTCACTCGCAAACCAATGAAGCTTGGTTTACAAAAACACCGGGACTTAAAGTAGTTTATCCTGCCTTTCCTTATGATGTAAAAGGTTTGTTGAATTCAGCGATTAATGACCCTAATCCGGTGATGTTCTTTGAGCACAAACAATTATACCGTTCGGTTTACCAAGATGTTCCAACAGATTATTATACTATTCCGTTTGGAAAAGCAGCTTTGTTAAAAGAAGGAACACAAGTAACCATTATTTCGTTTGGGGCTGGAGTTCATTGGGCATTAGAAACCTTAGAAAAACATCCTGAAATTAGCGCTGATTTGTTGGATCTACGAACCTTACAACCATTAGACACCGAAGCTATTTTTACCTCGGTAAAGAAAACCAACAAAGTAATAATTCTTCAGGAAGATACCCTTTTTGGAGGCGTAGCCAGTGATATTTCGGCTATGATAATGGAGCAGTGCTTTGAGCATTTGGATGCGCCGGTAAGAAGAGTAGGAAGTTTGGAAAGTGCTATTCCATTTGTAAAAGCGTTAGAAGATCAATATTTGCCAAAGGAACGATTTGAGAAAGAGTTGATTGAGCTATTGGCTTATTAGATAAATAAAGTGCTACTTTTTGGCGTTTTTTTATTTTTTAATTTAAATGCTTTTCCAGTCTTTCCTGTATTACTTGCAACGGAGAAGAAATAGCATTAACATACTGAAAATTTCCTTCACGCTGGTTATTTATAGACAGCTGTATTGGGCAAGCTTCACTTTGAATAGCATTTACTTTAAAAGTATTTGTTTTGGAGTCATACACTACATAAGGCGCGCCCGAAGAACCAAATCTAAAGTAACCTTTAATTAAATAACGTAATCCTTCGAGAGTATAGTTTCCGCCAATACTTTCTTGAAAAATAGCAAAATGTTCTGTAAAACCTTCAATTTGGGCTTTGTTCAACAGTTTTCCGATTTCACTGGTAGGGGAACTTTGTAGACAATAATAGTTTTCCTGATTATCTTCTAAAATAGTGTAATCTATTTCCAAACTTGGCATAACATCAATGATAGCCTGTGGTGTATTTACCATTTTATACAAAGCAATATCTTCATTATAAAAAGCTTCTACCAATTCAACTTCTATTAAAAATGTGTGCCGATTAATACTAGGTTCAGCAAAACAAGTAGTGGCATTAAAATGAACGTTCAATTCCGCATTATTATAAAACAGATTGTTCTTGAATTGTATCACCAAACAAGGCTTACAAATAGAACGTTCCATCATCGTTTTCCAGCGTGTATCAAAATTGATTTGCTTTAGGGTGTCGATTACTAACTGAAAATCATTTGCATTAGTATTATTCCAATATCTTTTTCCGGTTGAAATGTCTAATGGATAACAAGCTTCAAATAGTTTGGCTTGCTCAGGATTCAGATAAGGGAATATATCCGTTAAAAAAATACCATTATCAATTGATTTGAAAAGTTTGGCTTCTGCTTTCAGATTATGAGCTACCGAAAGAATAAAACCATTGCCAATATGAAATGCACAAATATTGTTTTCAAAATGCCTTCTGTGTGGTTCATCTTTATTCTGAATTGACATTATTCGGAAAAGCGGAGAAGTTTGTTCGTTTGTTAGTTCTAACTGTTTTTGGAGTTTATTATTTTGTATCATGGATATTTCAAATGAGTCTGAATTACTATAGAAGGAATTCAAATATAGCAAATAAAGTTATGTTTTTTGAGTAAATTAAAAAAGGCAGGATTAACCATTCAGCTCCTATTAATAAGAAATAGTTCATTTCTTGGATTTGGTTACGTATTGTTTGGTCAGCAATGTTTTTATTACTTATTTACTCTAAAGAAAATGGAAGTTCGTTTAGTTATTTTCAGTTTTAGCAAAATCATTTAAATTAAATAGATTTATTTCTGATACTTTTTATTTTTCAATAAATACGCCGAAGTCTGATAGTACGATATGGTTTCATTTACCAAATCCTCTCTCATTTTTGTCATCGGTTTTTCTTCGTAGAATAAATTGAAACCTCGTTTTAGTTTTGGATTGGGTAGAGAAATCAATTGAAACTGTTTTACTTTTTTTACCGGTGAAATAATCGTCAACACATCATCTTTAATCAATCCTAAATCTTGATAAGTAGCTATAAAAGCTCTAGGCTTATACTCAGGCGAGAATACATCTTGACCATAAAATTTACTTTGATAACTAAAGTTTAATAATCCAAACAACGTAGGCATAATATCAATTTGTGACATTAAAATAGTATCTTCTTTGGCGGTAATAAAACCTGGCGCATAAATCATTGCAGGTATATGGTATTTATCCATTGGCAATTCAGTCTTTCCGGAACTGGAAGCACAATGATCGGCCAGAATTACAAATACGGTATTCTTAAACCAGGATTGTTTAGAAGCCATAGCAAAAAATTGCTTTAAAGCATAGTCTGTATATTTTACACCGCCATCTCTTGATTTAATTTTTGGTGAAATATCAATTTTTCCTTCAGGATACGTAAATGGTCTGTGATTACTAACAGTCATGATATGATTGAAGAAAGGCTTTTTTTTCTTGGCTTCGGAATTCATAACTTTAATCGCTTTTGTATACATGTCTTCATCGCATACACCCCATATATTTGAAAACGAAATTTCTTCGGGAGCAAATGATTTTTTGTCTATAATATCATAGCCATTTCCGCCAAAAAAGTCGCCCATATTATCAAAATAGGCATCACCACCATACATGTATTTTAAAGTATATCCTTTTTGTTTAAAAATACTCCCAGTTGAAAATTTTTCTTTATTATCTGTTCGTTTCACTACACTTTCGGCAGCACTCGGTGGCAAACACAGCGTTACCGCTTCCAATCCTCTTACA
This sequence comes from Flavobacteriaceae bacterium, assembly GCA_947456955.1. Lineage (GTDB taxonomy): Bacteria > Bacteroidota > Bacteroidia > Flavobacteriales > Flavobacteriaceae > Flavobacterium. Next base: position 272,263 of record CANGTQ010000001.1, read on the forward strand.
GTTCTGTTACCAACAGCATAGAGATTGGTAAACTGTAAACTTTCTTTAGCAATAGAATCAAGAAATGGTGTTAGTTTTTTTTCGTTAGCAAATTCTTTTAAATATTCTGCGCTATAACTTTCAATTGTAATTAAAACCACATTTTTTCGAATCGCTGCAGAATCACTTTTTATAGTTCTTAAGGTAGTCTGATTTGAAATGCCTGGTAATTGATTTTTGAGTATGGCGAAAGCTTCAGCATCGGGCAGTGTTTCATAAAATTTATGATAATCGAGTTCATTAGTCATAAACGCCACATAAAATTTATATAAACCATCGGCTTGTAATTCATTTGTAAAAACATTAGATGATTTTTCCTGCTCTGCCAAAAACGGAATCACCAGCAGAGAAATAATAAACAAAATAACATAAGTAATCAATCCTTTAATTTTATCTGAAAAAGAAGGAAGATTGTAAAGAAAAGGTTTTGTGTGTATTACAATAAAATAAGTAAACAAAGCGGTCAGTAATCCGATTCCAGTAAACAAAGGAACAACCGGATAGGATTCCATAATGTTGCCAATAACCGTATTGGTATATATCAAATAATCAACCGCAATAAAATTATAACGTACGCCAAACTCATTCCAGAAGAAGAATTCACTAATGGCATTTTGAACAATTACCAATACAAAAATGAAAATAGCAATGCAATATAAAACCAATCGAATTTGCTTGCGATAGTTAGGGAGAAATAATAATAAACCGAATAAAAATGTTTTTAGTGCAATAAAACTAATCCCAACTTCAGGCAATGAACCACCGTATTCATTAAGAATCGTATTAAAAAAGGAAACGTAAATTAGCAGCGAAAGTAAGCTGCCAAAAATGACATAGCCCCAAGGTTTTTCATATTTTGAATTGGACAAAAACAATAAATACAACCATAAAAAAGCACTGGCAACAACGAATACAAAAACGTCTGAAAGAAAGCCAAAGCCAAATATTTTAACTATTTCAAGAATCCCAAAACTCGATTGCGTAATAGGATGAAAAAGCAATACAATTCGAAGTACAACATTAACAATGATAAAAAGTAATAGTAAGTTAACAAAAGGTGAATACTTTTTAAAATAGTCCATAAAGTTTTATTTTACACAAATTAACTAAATTTAAGCTTCATTACTCTTAGCTTTCGCTTAATTTATTTTAAGCGATAATTAAAATTTGATTAAAATAAAATCGCATTAGTTGTAAATTTTAAATTAAATTTACCTTTAGCAAAAATCTACAAAAATCCAATGAAACACCTACTTATCATAGAAGACGAAGAAGGAATTCTTCAATTTCTTAAACAGGGATTGGAAGAAGAAAACTATCAAATTTCTTCTGCAACTAATGGTTTGGATGGTTTGACACTTTTCCAGAACGAAAAATTTGATTTAGTACTATTAGACTGGATGCTTCCTGAAATGACAGGATTAGAGGTTTGCAAAAAAATCAGAGAAACGAATTCAAAAACCCCAATTATTTTTTTAACAGCGAAAGATACAGTTCAAGAAACTGTTGAGGGTTTGAAAACCGGCGCAAATGATTATATGAAAAAGCCATTCAGTTTTGACGAATTAGTAGAACGAATCAAAGTACAATTGCGTGACAAAACACAGCAGGAAATACTCACGCTAGGACCAATAGAAATTAACCTCCAAAAACATGCTGTAACGGTCAACAAATGTGACGTTTCTCTAACCCAAAAAGAGTTTGATTTGTTGACATATTTAGTAAAAAACAAAGGTAATGTTTGTTCTAGAACCCAAATTATTCAGGATGTATGGGACATTCATTTTGATTATGACACCGGAGTAATTGATGTTTTTATGAATGCCATCCGAAAAAAATTAAACCTCAAAGTTGACGAAGATTATATTAAAACCATTCGCGGTGTGGGCTACATCGCTAACGATTAACAAAAATGCAACAACTTTCTTTTAAAAATAGAATAGCTTCCAATTATATTATTACTACCGCATTATTAATTTTTGTGGTGTTCTTTGTTATTTATTACATAGTCAGATTTAGCGTATATATTAAAGTTAACAATGATATAAAAACCGAAGTTACAAAGCACTTAAAAGAAATTGAAGTCAAAGAAAATTGTGTACTTCTTATTAGAGAAAAGCATTGGAAGAAGATACAATTCAACAAAGTTGACATCAGCCCGGCATTCATTCAGTTTGTGGATGAATTGGGTGCACTTGTTGATAAATCTCCTAATCTAAAACAGAAAAAATTAAACTATTATCCGGAAGCTATTAATAATGTTTTATTCGATGGTAAGTTAGAAAATACTTCAGTTAGACAAATACAAGTTCCTTTATATCAAAACACTAAGATTATTGGGTTTATGATTATTGCCATGTCCCTGGAAGATTCAGTAATGGTATTAAATAACCTCTTTATTATATTGCTAGTTGCTTATCCATTAATTCTTTTAGTATTGTTTCTCATTGCCAGATTTATTGCAGGAAGAAGCATTAAACCTATTAGTGCTATTATTGAAACGTCAAATATTATCACTAAAGATAATTTGAAATCCAGGATTCCTTTACCAATAAACAAAGATGAATTGCATTTACTTGCCGATACGATTAATAATCTATTAGATAGAGTAGAAAATGCCATTGAACGTGAAAAACAATTTACTTCAGATGCTTCGCACGAACTCCGAACGCCTTTAGCAGTTATCAAAGGAACATTGGAAGTATTGGTTAGAAAGCCTCGTAATCAGGAAGAATATAGGGAGAAAATAGATTTCTGTATTAATGAAGTTAATAGATTAAACCATTTGGTTGACGAGTTACTTTTATTGGCACGATTCGAAAATCAAAAACAATCATTAAAAACAGAAAGGGTTTCTCTAAATGCTGTATTTTTAGATATATTATCAAGAAATTCTACAATAATAAGTGAAAAGAAACTAAGCTGCGTACCTTTATTTACAAAGGATTGTTATATTGAAACCGATTCCTATTTGTTTTCGCTTATTGTAAATAATGTTTTGACCAATGCCATAAAATATTCAAAAATAGGTGGTATTATAAACTTTGACATCAAAGAAACTAAAACAGCAATAATTTTCACTATTTCTGATAACGGAATTGGAATTGCATCAGAAGATTTAGAGAAAATATTTGACCAATTTTATCGTTCAAAATCCAATCAACATCCTCAAATTAAAGGTACAGGACTTGGATTATCCATTGTTAAAAGATTATGCTTATTACTACAAATAGATTTAGAAATTAAAAGCAAAGAAAATGTTGGTACCAAAGTGATTTTAAGTTTTGCCAAATAAGGAAATTACTATATTGATTCTAAATAAGGTAAATGTGATATTTGTCATCAATAAGAGTATTTAAAAGTTATAACTTCGAATTCACTATAAATCAAAAACAAAAAACATGAACGACGCACACTTACATTTACTGGTAAACCATTTTCCAATTATCGGGACAATTTTTGGATTGGGAATTTTGATTGCAGGAATAATTTTTATAAACAAGTCAGTTAAAAATGTATCCTATGTTATTTTTATTGTTACTGCGATATTTGCTTTCATAGGCATGTCAACTGGAGAAGGCGCAGAAGAAATAGTCGAAGATATGCATAACATAGGCAAGCAAATTATTCACGAACATGAAGAAATTGCAGAAAAATTGGCTGTTGTTTTATATGTATTAGGAGCGGTATCGTTATTTGGCCTTTACGCTAATCTCAAAAACCACAGCAAAGCTAAATTAACATCGTATCTAGCATTAGTAATAGCTATTGTTGGTGTAGTTTTAGCCAAAAGTGTCGGAACTTCAGGAGGAGAAATTCGTCATACAGAAATTAGAGCCAATATTCAAAAAACTCAGAGTTCTGAAGTCGAAGATAATGAGTAAACTTAATAAAGTTGACAAGTAAAGAAAAAAAGTACATTACTATTTTTGGAAAATAAAATCTATAATAAACTGAACTTTCATTCGCATACTTTCTGTATTTGGAAAGAAGTGCTTTTTAATGAAATTAACAACGTAATAATTAGTTATAAGAGTAAATCAGGAAGTCAGTATATTTTTTCAAGTGATGGATTGTATCGGATTTCTAATCATTGGGGGAGAGTTGCTAATTGCCATTGGCGACTAATCCCATTAGATAAGTTTAAAAGCCAAAAAACTATTGTAGGTTTTGCCAATTGGACCGATTTTTATTCCAATAATGATAATTCAAAACTATTTTTTATCAAAGTAGATTTTGAAACCAACGAAGTCAATTTTTATCACAAACTCAGCTTGGAAAATCAAGAAAAGGTTGTATTGCGAAATGCTAAAGAAACTGCCAAAACAATACAAACCATTAAACAAGTTTTAACAGAAGATAATTGGGCAAAGTATTTAAAATACGATGATTTAGATATTTTGAGAAAGAAAATCTTAAATGAATTGGTGAATTCTGCAAATAGCTTTTTGGATATTAAGAAGAAGTACTTGTAAATTTATTTGTCATTTCGAACGTAATGAAATGAAGAGAGAAATCAAATGATAAATTAAAAATAGTAGATTTTAAAAATTGACAATTTGTAATTTATTGTTCAATAACTTGTAATTGACTTTTTAATCTTTCAACAAGCATATTCATCATTCTTTTATTTAAATTGGAAGATATTCGAATGTATTCAGCATATTCATCTAACATAAAAAGCCCTATTATCATGCCTTTTAGTGAGTTTCTGAACTTTACATCTCGTTGAATAACGTTTTCTATATAAACCATTTTTTTTTCGGGAGTCAGACTAAAAAATACATTCTTTTGTTTTACAGCATAATTAATAAATACTTGAATGAATAAATCATTTTGCATTTTAAGAATTGGCCGAAGGGTTCTATTTTGAAATACTTCTTCTAATGAGGATTGATTATTTATTATCCCATAGGTTTGACCTCTAAGTTCAAGCAAGTGAGTATCTCTAGCTTCCATTATTTTTCTTTTAAAGTTAAAAAAAAACCTCTGTTTTTCAACAGAGGTAAATTATAGTTATTAATAATTAATTGTTAATTATTGTTTGATTTTGAATACTGTTTTACGCACTAATCGTTTTGCCCAATCAGATTTATTATCTACAGAATCATCTTCACCTCTTGACATAATAGTTATTCTTGATTCGCTAATACCTGCTTTAACCAATATCGCCTTAACATTTTGTGCTCTATCGTTAGCTAACTTATTGTTAGTTTCTGTTTTTCCAGTTTCGTCAGCATAACCAGCAATCTCAACATTTTTACCTGGATTGTTTTTTAAGTAATTAAGAATAAAACCAATATTACTAGCTGACGCATTATTTGGTGTTACTTTGGTAGTTTCAAAGTAAGCTGCAATATAACCATCATTAATAAGTTGCAGTACTGCATTTTCTGTTGCAATACTAGCTGTAGCATTGTTATTACTACTAATAGAATTATTAACATATTTCTCTAACTCATCAGGTACGCCGTTATTGTTTTTATCAACCATTCTTCCTTTGGTATCAACAGCAACACCAGCAATTGAATTTTGTTCAGCATCAAGATAATCAGGAACACCATCTTTATCACTATCATTCATTAAAGTTTCAATTTCTCCAATTCTATTATTAAGAGAATCTATACGTTTATCATTTATTTCCTTAATAATAGCCCAATCACCATGTATTTTATCTTTACCAAATGAATAAGAAATACCAAGAGATGTAGTAAACAAACTACCTATTAAGTTATTATTAGATTCTGAATAAGCTCCATCCCAATTAAAATGTTGACGGATATTTGAATTTAAAGATACGTCTAAAAAAACACTTAAATTATTTAAAACCCTAATAGAAGGAGTAACACCAACTATCAATCCACCGTTCAACTCTTTTTTTCCTTTATTTTGATTCATTTGTGGAGACATTTGAGATGCTTGAATACCAAAGTGAAATAATAATCCAAAACGTCTAAATTCATTTTGTAAATCAAAAAGTCTCATAGCATTTACAACTCCTTCAAATGTAAATTGTAAGTGCTGTAATTTGAAGTCTTTACTTTCAGAACCTGGAAGTTTTTTAATATCATCATAAGAAAAGTGAGATTTCAAACCAAACTTAGGGCTCAACATATATCTAACACCTAAACCAAAGTGATTTAATTGAAAACCTCCTAAAAATTTACTTGGATCACTACCAAAATAACCTTCAGAATATGGTCTTCCACCTCTACTTTGTCCTAAGTCAAACTCTAGAGACCATTGGTTGTATGTGTCACCATCAATTTCATTGCTAGTTTCTACTGAAATAAGCTCTATATCTTTATCATTATCTTTTTTGTCTTTTTGAGCGTAAGTCGACAAAGAAATACAAAAAAAGGCTGTAACTAAAAGTAGGTAATTCTTCATAAAGTTTAGTTTTCGATTATTAATAAGATGTTAAATCGTTTACAAATATAATTGTTTCCATTTAAAAATCAATTTTTATATACTTTATTAAATAGTTAAGGTAGAAATTATTCAACGAAATCGTTTTTTCCCGAAGGCATTTCATAGATTTCTAAATCAAAATAACGTATTGATGCAAAAACATGATCAAAAATATCAGCCATAATGTATTCGTAATTTTCGAAACGCTTATCATTTGAAAAAGTATAAATTTCTAATGGAACGCCCTGCGGGGTAGGTTGTAACTGGCGACATAGCAAAATCATGTCTTTGTTTAAACCCGGATATTGACTTAAATATTGTGTTATATATTTTCGAAATACCCCAAAATTTGTCATATTTCTTCCGTTGATTAAAACCGATTTATCAACTTGATGTGTTTTGTTAAACTTATCAATTTCAGTTTGGCGAAGATTTATGTAATTGCTAATAAGCTGAATTTTCTTTAAATCTTGTAGTTCATTTACATCTAAAAATCGAATACTGCTTGCTTTAATTAATATATGTCTTTTTATTCGGCGTCCATCTGAATTTAACATACCACGCCAGTTTCTAAAAGAATCTGAAATCATACTGTAAGTTGGGATAGTGGTAGTTGTATTATCAAAATTACGAACTTTTACGGTTGCCAAATTAATTTCAATTACATCTCCATCAGCACCAAATTTGTCAAATGTTATCCAATCGCCAATGCGAACCATATCATTCAATGAGACTTGAACGCTTGCTACAAATCCAAGGATAGTATCTCTAAATATCAAAATTATTATAGCAGAAACAGCTCCAAAGGTGCCTAGCATTGTCCCTGTTTTAACGTCAAAAATTTTGGAAACAACAAAAATAAAAGCAAAAATCCATAACACTATCATAATTACCTGAATGTAACTATCAATTGGTTTATCGCTATATCTTGGGTTTTGTTTTAAATGATCTCGTAGTGCATTAAAAATGGTTTTAATAATCCATAAACTTAAAAGTACAATGTAGATTTCAACCAGTTTTCCGAAAATTGATTCCCAATAAACAAAATTCTCTAGGATTATTGGAACACTTTTATATATAAATAATAACGGAATTAAATGAGCAATGTATTTAGCTGTGTTATTGGAAACTAATAAATCGTCAAATTTTGTTTTTGTTTTTCGAGCCAAAATTATTATGGTTCGTACCAATATATAACTAAAAATCAAATAGATTACATAGGCTAAAACAGAAAGAATAAAAATATTAATCGCTAAACTTAAATAAGAAGAAATGGTTTCGCCCAAATCCATTTTTTTTAAAAGCTGATAAGACCAACTAAATAGTTTCTCAACGAGTTTATGCATTTCTCAAGTATTTTTTCTCAACATAAAAAGTTCCAAAAGGAATAAGTGATCCCAACTCTACAATTAAAAACTCTTTAATTGTCCACTTCTGATTTTTCCATATTATGAATGCTATTGCAACATAAGACATAAATAGTAGTCCATGAGCCATACCTATCGGATAAAGTAACAATTTATACAATTCGAGGTTCAAACGTTTAACAACTAACATGTTAAAAAAAAGCACTAAATATGAAATGCCTTCAGCAATGGCAATGAATTTGAAAAGTTTGGTCATTTTTATTTAATTTATTGCTACAAAAATAACGATTATCATCGATTATAGAAGCCAAGAATCATAAAGTAATTTACTTTTGTAATGATAATAATTATATGATGAGTAAACGCGATTTAAAAAAATACTTAAACGAACTCAATAAAGAGCAATTGGAAGGACAAATTATTGAATTGTATGATAAATTTAGTACTGTAAAAGTCTATTATGATTTTGTGTTCAATCCCAATGAGGAAAAATTAGTTAGAGAAGCCAAGATTAAAATAGCTAACGAATATTTTCCAGTCAAAGGAAAAAAGTCCAAAATGCGGCGTTCTGTAGCCCAAAAATTCATTAAACACTTTATATCTATTGGCGTTGATGTGTTTATCATAGCTGATTTAATGCTTTACAATATTGAGATTGCTCAAACATTTTCTGCTGAAAAAACTATAAAGCAAGAATTGTTTTTTAAAAGTATGCTGACTTCTTTCCAACAAGCCGTTAGTTTTTTAATAGAACATGGTATTTTTAATGAATTTCAAAGTAGGGTAGTGGCCATAAACGATGAAACTAATCATCAAAATTGGTCTAATCAACATGAATTCAATGCTATAGTGGAACGCTTTGAATAGTATTTTTTTTGTAAATAACTATTTTTATTTTGGTGTTAACTCTTTTTTAGATGTACTTTTGCAAAATTGTACAAATCGCCATGTCTAAAAAGAATTTTATTTCTGAAATTGAAGAAAAAAAGGAGCTTTACGGTTACCAAAAGGGCGATATTGACAAAATTTTTGACCGATTAGATAATGCACCGAGTGATCATCATCTGTTATACCAATTGCCAACTGGAGGTGGAAAAACGGTAATTTTTTCAGAAATTGTCAGACGATATTTATCGCAATACGACAAAAAAGTGGTGGTACTAACACATCGAATTGAGCTTTGTAAGCAAACTTCAAAAATGCTCAAAGGATTTGATGTGAAAAACAAAATCATTAACAGTAATATAAAAGAATTGCCTGATCAGGATGAATATTCTTGTTTTGTCGCAATGGTAGAAACGCTTAAAAATCGTTTGAATGATGAAAAACTTTTAATTGACAATGTAGGATTGGTTATTATTGATGAAGCGCATTACAATTCGTTTCGAAAATTGTTGAGTTCTTTTAAAAAATCCTTCATACTTGGGGTAACTGCAACTCCTTTAAGTTCGAATATTAAGTTACCGATGCACCATAATTATAATGAACTCATTGTTGGTGATACGATTCAAACATTAATAGATAAAGGATTTTTGGCTAAAGCAACTACTTATAGTTATGATGTTGGGTTAACCTCTTTGAAAGTTGGAATTAATGGAGATTACACTGTCAAATCGTCTGATGATTTATATATGAATATGGTAATGCAGGAGAAATTATTGCATTCATATACTGAAAAATCATTAGGAAAGAAAACTTTAATATTCAATAACGGAATCAACACTTCTTTATATGTTTATGAAACCTTTAGAGAAGCCGGATATCCAATAAAACATTTAGACAATACTACATCTGTTGAAGACAGAAAAGATATTTTACAGTGGTTTAAAAAAACACCTGATGCAATTTTAACTTCTGTTGGAATTTTGACAACAGGTTTTGATGAGCCAACAGTTGAAAGCATTATTTTGAATCGTGCAACAAAATCATTGACATTATATTTTCAAATGATTGGTCGAGGTTCCAGAAAATTACCAAATAAAGATAGTTTTACGGTTATCGATTTAGGAAATAATGCCTTGCGATTTGGTTTATGGAATGACCCTGTTGATTGGCAACATATTTTTAGATCTCCTGAATATTATCTAGAAAATCTAAGAGATGATGCCGAAATTGAAAATAACTTCAAATATAGTATGCCTGAAAGCATTAGAAAAATGTTCTCCAAAACATCTGATATAACTATTAATATCGAAGAAGAGTTTAAAAAAGGGGTTTCTGAAAATTTGCGCTCTAAAGAAGTGCTTGAAAAATCTATTCAACAACATGCTTTAATGTGTGTCGAAAATACATCTGAATTGGTTCAGGCAAGAATGCTCTCAAAATTACTGACTGATGATATTGAAAGTCGCGTTAGACGATTTGTAAATTGTTTAGGTAAAACAAGTAAAAATTATCGTGAATGGCTAATTGAAGATTATAAAACAAAATTAAGTCTCGCTATTGGGAAAAAGTTTAGAGAGCTTAATTTTTAAATTATAACTTAATAAAAGGTAGTTTATAGTGTTTAAATACAATATGTTACATTGTTATATATTAAATTATAAACACCTATTCTATTTGAACTATAATTTATATTATGTAAAATAGAATATTTCTTTTTGATAACGTTTTCTAATAGCAATTATTTTTCAAATGTTTTTAACAATGGACTTCTTCTTACCCAAAGCTTTACTATTTTTGTTTAAAATATAATTTACAATTTATTCAATAAAACATACCCATGAGTAATTCTGTTGCCGAGAATATTGCCAACTTTTTAAAAGAATTTTCGCCTTTTAGTTACCTGAGTCATGAAGAACTAATTCAGGTTACTACAAGTATTGGTGTTATAAATTTGGATAAACACAAAATACTGTTTCAAATCAACGATAAACTCCATGACAGTTTTTATGTCGTTGCCACTGGCGTAATTAATCTTTCTGTTATTGCTGATGCCGAAGAAACACTTTTGAACAAATGTTATCCTGGAGATGTTTTTGGTTTACGTCCGTTTTTTGCCAAAAATAATTACATGATGACAGCTAAAGCTCGTGAAGATTGTATAGTCTATGCCATTCCGATAGCTGTTTTTAAACCTTTTGTAGCTCAAAATCCTCAGGTTTTGGATTTCTTATTGGAAAGTTTTGCAACAAATACCAGAAACCCTTTTGACAAAGAAAATCGAGGAAAACTAATTACGGATAATGTTTATTCCGATGGACAACAAAATGAAATACAATATTTTCAATCTTTAGCTTACAACAAAACACCTTTAAAAGTAAGTATTACAGCCATAGTTAAGGATACGGCGCAATTAATGACCGAAAACCTCACCGATAATGTTGTGATTACCGAGCAAAGCCATCCTATCGGAATTGTTACTGATAGTGATTTCAGATCTAAAATTGCCAATGGTAGGTTTCCACTTATTTCAACAATCGATAAGATAATGTCTTCTCCGGTTATCACTGTTCCTGAAAATGTTTCTGTAGCCGAAGCCCAACTTTTAATGTTAAAACATAATGTAAGTCACCTTTGTGTAACAATAGATGGTTCAGACAAATCAGATGTTAAAGGTGTAATATCTGAGCACGATTTAATTGTAGCACAGGCTAACAATCCTGGTGTTTTAATAAAGGAAATAAAACGTTCTCTTTCACCAAAAGAACTTAAACTAGTAAGAGAGAAATTAACCGATTTAATTCAATCTTCTATTGCCAAAAATATTCCTTTACCTCATATTTACAATATTTCGGGTGAAATTATTACAGCCATTATAAAACGATCAATCGAATTAGCCATTCTTGATTTAGGCTCTCCTCCAGCCCGATTTGCATGGTTCAGCATTGGAAGTCAAGGAAGAAAAGAGCAATTTTTATTGACTGATCAGGACAGTATTTTAATCTTTGAAGATGTCGCGACAGAAAAATATAAAGATGTCAAAGATTACTTTTTAAAATTAGCTAAAAGAGCTAATTCCATTTTAGAAAAAGTTGGTTATAATTTTTGTCCAAATGGTCATATGGCGAGCAACATGCTTTGGTGCAAATCAATGTCAGATTGGATAAAACAATATAACAATTGGATGAAAACACCAGGCGAAAAGTCAAATGATATCAGCAGTATATTTTTTGATTATGAACTTGTTTTTGGTGAAGGTAAGATTGAAGATACGCTTGATGATTTAATTTTAAAGAACACTAAAAACAATGCTTTATTCTTTGATTACCTAGGAAATGATACCCTAAGAAAAAATCCGCCAATCAACTTTTTTAAGAAATTTAATTTGGAAGAAGAAGGTGAGCACAAAGGAAAATTCGACATTAAAAACAGAGCAATCATGCCTTTAGTTGATGGAGCCAGACTTTTTGCAATAAGTTTGAATCTCAAAGGAATAAACAATACATATGTACGATTTAAACAGTTAGCTATTGCTGACCCAAAATTTTCTGAAATTTATTTAAATTGTGCTGATGCTTTTTTAATTTTAACGAAATTCAGAACACTTGAAGGCCTAAAAAATGATAGCACTGGAGATTACATTTCTATTGATGAGCTTTCAAAAGTTGATAAAGAAAAATTGAAAAACGCTTTAATTCCAATGAAAGAATTGGAAGAATTAATAAAAGATAAATTTCAACTAACGCAATTTTCATAATATGATAGATTGGATAAAAAATATCAATAAAGAATATCCTGTTTTTTGGAAATCATATATAGCAAAGTTTGAAGGTAAATCCAACAGATATGTAGTTTTAAGCACAGAAACTACTGGTTTGAATCCGAAAAAAGATGTCATCTTATCCTTTGGTGCCGTGGCAGTTGTGAATGATATTATACGAATTGGGGATAATTTCGAAGTGGTAATTCTGCAATATAAATACCTTCACGAAAACGGATTGTCAAATGAATTTCTGATTGATAGTAAATTATCTAAGCTTGCTGAACCCCAAGCTATGCAAGCATTAGTAGAATATATAGGGAATGCAGTATTAGTAGGACATCGAATTCATTTTGACATCGAAATGATAAATGATGTACTAGAAAAAATGGAATGCGGAAAATTAAAAAATGAAGCATTGGATATAGAAATAATGCATCAAAAATTAATGGACATCACAAACAAATCATTTTTATTAGAAGATTTAATAAAGCATTATAAACTTCCTTTAAATGAAAAAAATTCAGCATCAGATGATGCCTATTCAATCGCATTATTGTTCCTGAAATTAAAATCCAGATTAGGTTTTAAATAAAAAACCCACTCTAGTGAATGGGTTCCTTAAAGCATATCAAATTTAAACAAAACAAATTATTTTTTTATAAACATATTGGTGTAATATTTTTTCCCGGTTGTTTCATCAACAGTAATTGATATTCCGAGATGAGTAAAATCTCCTTCTATGTTGTCTTTGTGTCCAGGACTATTTAGCCAGGCACTCATAGCACTTTCAGGAGTTTGGTAATTGTAAGCAATATTTTCAGATACTCTTTTTGCACCTAATACATCAACCAAATTATTAGCTCTTTGTTGAAAATAATCATGGCTTATCAAATTATTATCAATCATATAAATATTGTGTTCTTGTGATTTATAAGAGATATGGTTAATTACTTCAAGGGTATTTAATCCAATGCTTTGACGATAATTATTAACAAGTGTAATAACTTTTAACTCAGATTCATTGTAATTATAAGTAGTTACAAGTTTGTTTTCAGTCGATGATCCTTCTGAAGAATCAGAAGAACAAGATATCATTGTGAACACAATTGCAATCGGCAACAATGCTCTAAACATTTTTGCTTTCATAAATAGTAGGTTAAGTTTTTTAATAAAGTAGATGTGGGGCAAACACTTTATATTTTTTATTTTGAAAGAACGTATTGTTTTATTTTGTTAAGCAATATTACATTTTTTATCGATTAAATAACAAATAAAATCGACGAAATGCATATATTTATAAATTATTAATGTAATAATCTTACTTTTAAGACATATCTATATTATCATTAACTTTTTAAAAAACAAAAAAACTTATAATTTAATATATAGGATAATAAAATATATTTGTGTTATAATAAACAATTAATTTGACAACAACTATTTTCAATTCAGAACTTTCTGTAACAATTAATCATAAAGGAGCTGAGTTGGTTTCTTTAAAAAAAAATAATTCAAGTAAAGAATACATTTGGGAAGGAAACCCAATTTTTTGGGGAAAGCAGTCTCCTATTCTATTTCCAATAGTTGGTACCTTAAAAAATGATTCTTATACTTATAAAAATAATCCTTATACATTATCTCGTCATGGATTTGCTAGGGATATGGATTTTAATTTGATTGACTCTAATGAAAACAAAATAATTCTATCAGTATCATCTATTGCAGTAACCAAAGAAAGATTTCCATTTGAATTTGAATTGCGGATAATTTACACTTTACACTTTTCAATATTATACGTAAATTATCAGGTCATTAATAAAGGTTTTGATATAATGCCTTTCTCAATTGGTGGCCATCCTGCATTTGCTTTACCCAAAAAATTTGAAGATTATATTTTGCAATTTGAAACAGATGAAAATTTAACTTGCTATCAATTGGATAATGATTTGCTTTCAGAAAAGACAAAACAAATAGAATTAGTAAAAAACAGACTACCCCTAACCTATTCTCTTTTTGAAAATGATGCTTTGATTTTTAAAAAATTAAAGTCAAAACAAATCCAAATTCTCGAAACTGGGCTTCCAATATTGAATTTTACCTTTAAAGATTTTCCGAATTTTGGAATTTGGACAAAAATCAATGCACCATTTATATGCTTAGAGCCTTGGGTTGGCTATTCCGATGTTTTGAATACTAACGGAAATATTTTAGAGAAAGAAGGAATTCAATTGCTTGAAAGTAATTCTTCAAAAGAATTTAAATACAACATTGAAATTCTATAATTACATAAAAAATAAGGCTTTTTAAATGAAGCTTTATTTTATTGAAAATGAATTATGGCACACTGTTATTTATTCTTTATTGAAAAGAAATTTTAAAAATAGTTAGTTGCTGAGTTTAGGCAAAGTTCTAATGTACAATTCTTCTACTTTTTTTCTGGCCCAATCGGTCTTTCTCAGAAAAGTCAAGCTAGATTTAATACTTGGATTATCAGTAAAACATTTGATTTTTATTAATTCTCCTAATGTATCAAATCCATAAAAACCTACAAGAATTTCGAGTATTCTTTGTAGTGTAATCCCGTGAAGCGGATCTTTTGATATATTGTTTTGCATGTTGTAAAATTAGAGAAATATAAGTCATAAAAAAACCATCTCAGTAATTATTGAGATGGTTTTTAAATATGTATTTGAACAACTATTGAACAGCTAAAAAAGCATTCACATTACCGAAACCATATTCTGAACTTCTATTTGGAAATAAATTGGCCGATTGTCTCATTTTTGTCAATACCTGATCTCTTGTCCATGTTGGGTTTTTAGCCCAAACTAAAGCCGCGATACCAGCTGTTGTTGCTGTAGCTACCGAAGAACCACCAACATAATCCGTTTGGTTTTCATAATAACTACTGATTGGAACCGTATTTCCAGAAGTAGCTCTTTGCATTGCCACCGTAAATTCAACTTTCCCACCCGTATGACAATCGCTACATGCTTGTAATGTTGCACCTTCTTTAACTCCGGTTACGGCAATTGTTTCCGGCATCCAGGCTGGGAAAATGACACCAACAAAAGTAGTAAAACTGGTTGAAGTGCCTGCAGCACAAAAAATTAGTTTTCCTTTGCCATAAGCAAATTTAATGGCATCTTCTATTTTACCAACAGAGAAAATGTGACCCATAGACATCGAAATTATTTTGACTTTGGCATTATTACCTAAAGCTGTAAAAGCTTTCTTGACAGCTTCTTGCTCTTGAAAACCATCTATTACAACATTTTCTGCTGCACGATAGGTAACTAAGTTTGAATTATAGGCAACTCCAACAGGCAAACCTCTATCATTTCTAGGAGCCGAAGCAACAGAAGCCATACTCGTCCCGTGTCCACATAAATCATTTACACCATCAGTGGTAGTAGTCCAAGGCCAAATAGAATTTATATAAACTCCATTTTTTTGTATCGTTCTTCCTGTAGAAAGTCCGTTATTAAAATTAGCTCCTAATAACGATTGGTTTGGCGAAACTCCAGTGTCAATTATACCTATAGTTATTCCTCTTCCTGTACTTACATTCCAGGCATTTGGAATTTTATGTTGAGTAAACGTCCATGGCACTTTTGCATTTGGTGTTGTAGTAGTAAAATCAGCAGCAGCTAATGTTTGTGACTCATAGCCACAACCTGAACTTGAAGATGAATTGGTTGAATTTGAAGGTGAACCAGAGCGACTTTCAGCATTACGAACATTCAAATAACTATAATCAGCTGGCTCTACATAGCGAATGTATTTAGATTGTCTTAGTGCAATTATAGTTTCTTGCTTTTCAATAATGACGTCCATCAAATTCAAATCAATATCGGCAGTAATTAGTATTTTGTCTAAAGTAGTACCTTCATACTTCATAATAATCGCCAATAAATTGTTTTGAATTTTAGCATTATTAGCTGTTTTTGCACGTTCAAAATTGGTCTTCGAATTTCCAAAGCCAATGGTAACTATATTATTACCGTTTACAACAGCGCTCCAAAGTAAATGAGATGACGCTTCACTCCAATTGAATGTGCCTTTCGTGTTAAGACTTTCATCAATCTTAGCATTAATTTGAGTTGGTGTTAATGGTGTTTTTTGAGAAGCTTCAATTATAATGGAGTTCTCAGATTGATTTTCATCTCTTGAACAAGAAGAAAGAATCAGTAATAACAGGAGGAAAAATCTCAGTATTTTTTTTATCATAATTTGGTTTTGTTGGTTTGACAATGGCAATTTAATAATTTTTTTATTAACTATATCATTTTCAATAAACTTCAATTTGTATTATATTTGCCATCCTATGTTAAAAACAATAAACATCCTAAATAAACGCGCCAAATTTGATTATGAAATAATCGAAGTTTATACTGCTGGAATCGTTTTAACCGGAACGGAAATCAAATCGATTCGTTTAGGAAAAGCTAATATAACTGAAGGTTTTTGTGAATTTCACAACGGCGAATTGTTTGCCATTAACACACAAATTGATGAATATCTTTATGGGAATCAATTCAACCACAAAGCTAAAAGTGAGCGTAAACTTTTGCTCAATAAAAGAGAACTTAAAAAACTTGAAAAAGCAATCGATACAAAAGGATTAACTATTATTCCTTTAAAACTTTTTACTAATGAAAAAGGAATAGCGAAATTAGATATTGGATTATGTCGCGGAAAGAAAACCTATGATAAGCGTGAGTCGCTTAAAGAGCAAGACACTAAACGTGATTTAGATCGAATAAAAAAATCATTTTAGTTCTTATTCTCTAACAACGGTACAAATTTAAAATCACCAAATTCGTGCTTCTCAAATTGCGTTTCATTTTTTCGGATAAGCATCGTCATTATTTGCTCATTTTCACCGAGAGGAATAAGAAGCTTTCCCCCTATTTTTAACTGAGCCATCAATGGTTTTGGAATTATAGGCGCTCCAGCAGTAACAATAATACTGTCAAAAGGCGCATGATTGGGTAATCCTTTATAGCCATCACCAAATGACAAATGTTTTGGACGAATACCTAATTTTGGCAATAAAGCCGATGTAATTTTAAATAACTCATTTTGTCTTTCTACTGAAAATACTTTGGCACCAAGCAAACAAAGTACTGCAGTTTGATAACCCGAACCCGTTCCTATTTCAAGAATTTTATCATCTTTTTTAACTTGCAATAATTGTGTTTGATAAGCTACAGTATAAGGTTGTGAAATAGTTTGTCCGGCAGCAATTGGAAAGGCTTTGTCCTGATAAGCAAAATCTTCAAAACTGGAATCTAAAAATAAATGTCTTGGAATTATTTTAATTGCTTCCAAAACTTTTTTATCTGTAATTCCTTTATCTTCTAGCAGTTTCGCAAGCTGATTACGAAGTCCTTCATGTTTACTAGTATTTTTCAATTTGGGCTGTAATTTATTTTGTAAAAATAGAAAACAAATTATCAATTATCAATTACCAATTATTAATTAATTTCTATTTTTGATAAAATTTACATTTATGCTTAAAGTTGGCGTTTTAGGTGCTGGCCACCTCGGAAAAATACACTTACGTTTATTACAACAATCTGATAAATATGAACTCGTTGGCTTCTATGACGAAAACCATGAGAATGGAGCTAAAATCGAAGCTGAATTTGGATACAAACAATTTGATACTATTGCCAAATTAATTCATGCTGTCGATGTTATAGATATTGTAACGCCTACTCTTTCGCATTACAAATGTGCCAAGGTTTCAATCAAATCAGGAAAACACGTATTTATAGAAAAACCAATTTCTACAACGGTTGAAGAGGCCAAAGAAATTATCGCTTTAGCAAAAGAAAACAATGTTAAAGGGCAAGTTGGCCATGTAGAACGATTCAATCCGGCGTTTACTGCTGTAAAAGATATGATTGAGAATCCAATGTTTATAGAAACACACCGTTTGGCCGAATTCAATCCGCGTGGTACCGATGTTCCGGTAGTTTTAGATTTAATGATACACGATATCGATGCGATTTTAAGCGTTGTAAAATCTAAAGTGAAATTGGTTCATGCCAGCGGCGTTTCCGTTTTGAGTCAATCTCCGGATATTGCCAATGCTCGCATCGAATTTGAAAATGGTTGTGTTGCAAATATTACTTCTAGCCGAATTTCGATGAAGAATATGCGCAAGTCTCGCTTCTTTCAAAAAGATGCTTATATTTCTGTTGATTACTTAGACAAAACCTGTGAAGTTGTTAAAATGAAAGAAGCTCCTGAAATTCCTGGAGATTTTGATATGATATTGCAAAATGCCGAAGGTGATCGCAAACAAATATATTTTAACAATCCTGAAGTAAGCCATAATAATGCTATTTTAGATGAATTAGAAACTTTTGCTGACGCAATTAATAATAACACAACTCCAATTGTGACTCTTGAAGACGGAACTGAAGCATTGAGAGTAGCATATATGATTATTGATAGTATGAATGAAAAATAAACCTAATAAAAGGGTACTGATAATTAAAAAAGATATTAAGTTTTATTAAGTCTTAATTTCTCTTAATTTCTTAATGGTTTAAAACTTAAATTTTAATATGAAAACAATTGCTGTAATAGGCGCAGGAACAATGGGCAACGGAATTGCTCACACTTTTGCACAAAGCGGTTTTACCGTAAAATTAATTGATGTTTCAGAGAAATCATTGGAAAAAGGAATGGCAACAATTGCTGCAAACCTTGACCGTATGGTTACCAAAGGAACCATCTCAGAAGCAGACAAACACAAAACCATTGCAAATATAATCACCTATACTGAAATCAAAGACGGCGTTGTCGGAACAGATTTGGTAGTAGAAGCTGCAACTGAAAATGTTGGACTAAAACTTCAAATCTTCAAGCAATTAAGCGATGTTTGCGATCATAATGTGATTTTGGCAACCAATACTTCTTCCATTTCTATTACACAAATTGCAGCACAAGTAGTACATCCTGAACGTGTAATCGGAATGCATTTTATGAATCCGGTGCCGATTATGAAATTGGTGGAAATTATTCGTGGCTATTCTACTTCAGATGAAGTGACCAAAATTATTATGGATTTATCTGTGAAATTAGGAAAAACCCCAACAGAAGTAAACGATTATCCTGGTTTTGTAGCCAACCGTATTTTGATGCCAATGATAAACGAAGCTATCGAAACATTATACAATGGCGTTGCAGGAGTATATGAAATTGATACGGTAATGAAGTTAGGAATGGCGCATCCAATGGGGCCATTGCAATTGGCAGATTTCATTGGATTGGACGTTTGTCTTTCAATTTTAAACGTAATGTATGACGGATTTAAAAATCCAAAATATGCCCCTTGTCCACTCCTAGTAAATATGGTTATGGCAGGAAAACTCGGAGTAAAATCGGGTGAAGGTTTTTATGATTATTCAGAATCAAAAAAGGCAGAGAAAGTTTCGAAGCAATTTTCATAATTAACAATGGATAATGGATAATTGATAATTTTAAAAATAATAATTATCAATTGTTAATTGTCAATTATCAATTGAATAAATGAGCAAAATAATCCCTTTCAAAGCGGTTCGCCCTACACCAGACCAAGTAGCACTAGTGACTTGTAGAAATTATGACGACTATAGTTCGGCTGAACTTGCCGCTTGGTTGAGTTTTAATCCCTATTCGTTTTTACATGTCATCAATCCTGCCTATATGCATTCGCAAAAGATTACATTGGACAAACGTTTTAAAGGTGTAGCGCATAAATATCAGGATTTTAAAGATGAAGGAATTTTTATGGAAGAAGAAAAAGCAGTTTTCTTTCTGTATGAAATTCAGAATAAAATGCACTCTTTCACTGGTTTTGTAGCTGGAACTTCGATTGAAGATTATAAAAATAATGTCATAAAAAAACACGAAGATACCTTGCAATATCGTGTGGAATATTTCAAGGATTATTTGCATCAAACCGGTTTTAATACCGAGCCTGTTTTGATAACTTATCCAGATAATGAAACGTTAAATTCCTGGATTATAGAAAAGAAAAGAAGCCAACCTATTTATGATTACTCCACAACCAACAAGGAAAAACATCAGGTTTGGAAAATTGAAACCGCAGCAGAAATTGAATGGTTGCAAAATCAGTTTGAGCAAATACCTGAACTTTATATAGCTGATGGCCATCACCGATTGGCTTCAGCAGAATTATTATATGATGAAGACAAACATTTAGGCAATGATAACCTAAACTATTTCATGAGTTTCTTAATTGCTGAGAGTAATGTCAAAATCTATGAATACAATCGAATTATTAGAGATTTAAATGGTTTTACTAAAGACGATTTTCTCGAAAAATTAGCTGAAAATTTTATCATCAAAGACAAAGAACAAGAACTATGGAAACCTCAAAGTAAGTTTGAATTCGGAATGTACCTTGACGGACATTTTTATGCTTTGTTTTATAAGCAAGATAACAAGCAACCTTCCATTTTAGAGAATCTTGACGCACAGATTTTATATGATAAAGTTTTACTTCCATTATTGGGAATAGAAGACTTGCGTAACGACGAGCGCATTGAATACATTCCCGGAAAGCAATCTGTTTCAACCATAAAAGAATTGGTTGACGAAGGTGAATTTGAAGTTGGTTTTATGTTATTTCCTTCTGATATTTCAGAAATAAAATCTTTAGCAGATAACAATTTGATTATGCCTCCAAAAAGTACGTATATCGAACCTAAATTCAGAAGTGGATTGATGATTTATGAATTATAATTAGAAAACGAAAATGTCAATTAAAGACAATTTACTCCAAATAAAATCGCAACTTCCGGAAAACGTAACTCTTGTAGCTGTCTCCAAAACCAAACCTGTTTCCGATTTGATGGAGGCTTATAATGCCGGGCAACGTGTTTTTGGTGAAAACAAAATCCAGGAAATGACCGAAAAATGGGAACAAATGCCTAAAGATATTCAATGGCATATGATTGGACATGTGCAAACCAATAAGGTCAAATACATGGCAGAATATGTTAATTTGATTCATGGTGTAGATAGTTTAAAGTTATTGCAGGAAATCAACAAACAAGCAGCAAAACATAATCGAATAATTGATTGTTTGCTACAAATGTATATTGCTGAAGAAGAAACAAAATTTGGTTTGGATGAAAAAGAATTGGAGGATATTCTCCATTTCGTTCAGAATGACAAATTGCAAAACATAAAAGTTGTTGGTTTAATGGGAATGGCAACATTCACTGACAATCAAACACAAATCAAAAAGGAATTCCTTAATTTGAAATCTACTTTTGATAAAATAAATTCATTATCAATTGTCAATTATCAATTATCAATTATCTCAATGGGTATGTCCGGCGATTACAATCTCGCAATCGAATGTGGCAGCACAATGGTTCGAATTGGAAGTAGTATATTTGGAAGAAGATAGAATCAAATTCAAAAGTCAAATTCAAAAGTCAATTTCAAAAGTCAATTTCAAAAGTCAAATTCAAAAGTCAATTTCAAAAGTCAAATTAATGATGAGCAAAAAAAATGTTTTTAGTGACAAAATCTTCAACTTTGAAGATAGGCTGGTTCGTTTTGCTGGAGAATGTATTTTTTTTACAAGAAATTTGAATAAATCTTTTGAAAATGAATATTATAAAAAATCAATTAATTCGTTCATCAGGGAGTTCGTCTTTAAATTTTGGAGAATCACAAGGAGCAATAACAGATAAAGATGTAATTTTTAAACTAGGATTAGTAGTTAAAGAATTAAAAGAATCTAGAAATTCGCTTAAAATATTAAATTACATCAATGAAGGAAACGAGGAATTCAGAATTTTGCTTTTAACTGAAGTTGAAGAATTAATAGCTATTTCTTCTAAAATGATTATTAACAAAAAATAATTTTTATAAATAATTTTCATCTTCTTACAATTGATTTTTGACTTTTGAATTTGATTTTTGCAATTTAGAAATGTACGCAATACTCGACATAGAAACCACTGGTGGCCAATTTAACGAAGAAGGCATTACTGAAATTGCCATCTATAAATTTGATGGTCACGAAATTGTAGATCAATTCATCAGCTTGATAAATCCGGAAAAACCAATTCAGCCATTTGTGGTGAAACTGACTGGTATTAATAACGCTATGCTTCGTTCGGCGCCAAAGTTTTATGAAGTAGCTAAACGTATAATCGAAATTACTGAAGACTGCATTGTCGTAGCTCATAACGCATCATTTGACTACAGAATATTGAAAACAGAATTCAAGCGTTTGGGTTATGATTATATAAAACCAACGCTTTGCACTGTTGAATTGGCACAAAAATTAATTCCTGGGCAACTTTCTTATAGTTTAGGGAAATTGGTTCGAGCACTTGGAATTCCAGTAACCGATAGACATCGAGCTAGTGGTGACGCTATAGCAACCGTAAAATTATTTAAAATGATTTTGGCAAAAGATACTGAAAAAGAAATTTTAATCAGTTTGATTAAGGCCGAAATCAAATCGGGTTTGACTCCAAAATTATTAGATATTGTAGAGAGCTTACCAACAAAAACTGGGATATACTATATTCATAATGAGAAAGGCGATATTATATACATTGGTAAAAGCCGAAATATTAAGAAACGTATCAACCAGCATTTCACAGGAACATTGGGTAAAAGCAAAAAGATTCAGCGTGAAGTTTTTGCTGTGACTTGTGAAGTAACCGGAAGTGAATTGATTGCACTTTTGAAAGAAAGTGAAGAGATAAAAATCAATAAACCGATATATAATCGTTCGCAGCGGAAGACCATTTTTCAATGGGCATTATATGCTGAAAAAGATGAAAAGGGTTATTTGAAGTTACAACTTCAAAAAGCTGACGGTAGGAAAAAAGAAATTACCTCTTTTACTTCTGTGCAGGAAGGAAAGAATTCTCTTTTAAAAATTACCGAAAAGTATAATTTATGTCAAAAAATAAATGGATTATACGAAACCAAAAATGGTTGCTTTCAGTATAAAATAAAAGAATGCAATGGTGCATGTTTGGGCAAAGAAACTCCAGAATTATACAATGAACGTGTTGAAGATTTTATCAAGGAAATGAAGTTCGAAAATGACAATATGGTTATAGTTGACAGAGGAAGAACTGTTGATGAACGTTGTGCAGTACTAATTGAAAACGGAATTTACAAAGGCTATTGTTTTTATGATTTGAATTATCAGATTAACAATATCGAAATCCTAAAAAATATTATTATACCGATGCAGAATAACCGCGATACCAGAACGATAATACAAGGTTATTTAAAACGGAATAAAGTCATAAAGATTGTCAAATTCTAATGAACTATTTAATAACCATCATTGGACCAACGGCTATAGGAAAAACATCCTTGAGCATTGCTTTGGCTCAACATTTTGACTGTGAAATTGTTTCGTGTGACAGTAGGCAGTTTTTTAAGGAAATGCGTATTGGCACTGCCGTGCCAAGTGAAGAAGAATTAACTTTGGCTCCCAATCATTTTATCCAAAACAAATCGATTTTTGAGAAATTTACTGTTGGCGATTTTGAAAAAGAAGCCATTGCCAAGTTGGATGAATTATTCTTAAAAAATAATATCCAAATCATGGTCGGCGGTTCGGGTTTGTATGTGGATGCTATTTTAAAAGGGTTTGATGATTTTCCAGATGTTAATAATTCAATTAGAGAAGTTATAAACGCTGATTATAAAGAATTTGGAATTAATTACCTGAAAAATAAGTTGAAAGAATTAGATGCCGACTATTATCAACAACTAAAGCTTGAAAATCCACAAACTTTGCAAAATCCACAGCGAATGAAACGCTTTGTAGAAGTTTGTCTTGGCACCGGAAAACCCTATTCATCTTTTTTAAACCAAAAGAAAAACCAACGTAGCTTCACTCCTATTATCATTGGTTTGGAAGCTGACAGGGCAATCATGTACGACCGGATTAATCAGCGTGTGGATAGTATGATTAAGAAAGGTTTGGTAAAAGAAGCTGAAAGTTTGTTTACAAATAAGGAATTGAATGCATTGCAAACTGTTGGATACCGTGAATTGTTTGATTATTTTGAGGGAAAGATTTCATTAGAATTTGCAATTGAAGAAATTAAGAAAAATACGCGTCGGTTTTCAAAACGCCAATTAACTTGGTTTAAGCGAACTGAGAATGTTGCTTGGTTTGATTTCAAAAGTAAAAAAGAATCAATTATCGATCATATTAAATCCCAAATCCCAATTCCGTAATCCTACATCAACATGCCAATATCAAAAGAATTTACTTCTATACTAACCAAAGTCTGGGAAGTTAATTTTCTGCAATCTTATCCTAACGGTTATTTGAAATATACCGATTTGTGTAATCTTTTGCAGTTAACTGCTGGTGTACATGCGGAATTGGGAGGCATTAGTTTCAGCGATATGCAAGAGCATCATCAGGCTTGGGTTTTGAGCAGAGTGCGTGTTGAGATAAAACGATTGCCAAAATGGAGAGATGTTATAACCGTTAAAACGTGGATTAATTCACTAGAAAATTCGCGATCAATTCGTTGCTTGGAATTGTATGATGGTGATGAAAAAATTGTTGGTTGTGAAACCTTTTGGGCTGTTTTTAATACGCAAACGCGTCGACCAGAAAACTTGTCTTTGCCACACGAGCATTTTGAGAAATACCCAAATGATAAAGCAACCGAAATTCAATTTTCTAAAATAGATACTTCTATAGATAAAACATTTGTAACAGAAAAAACGATACTTCTCTCTGATTTAGACATTGTAAATCATGCTAACAGTGTGAAATATTTAGAATGGTGTTTGGATTATGTTGAACCAAAATTGTTGCTAAATCAAAAGATAGAAAGTTTTGAAATGAATTATCTAAAAGAAGTTTCATTGGAAGATACAATTACTATTGAGAAAAGCCATTTAGAAAAGCCAATGGTTTTTACTGTTAATACCAACAATAAGACTTGTTTTGCTTTACAACTGAATTTCAAATAACAGCTACTGCCTTAGCCCGGATGGCAGCGGCATCCTTTTGTTTTGTAATACTGAGCTTGACGAAGTACAAAACAAAAGATATAGCGGACAGCCGGATTAGCTTTTGAAATAAATTTTAAATACAAATGGCTCCAATTACTTGAAGCCACTTTACTTATTTTTTTACGACTAATCTAAAACCTTCGCCGTGTATGTTGAGAATTTCAACATTTGGTTCGTCTTTGAGATACTTTCTAAGTTTAGCAATGTACACATCCATACTTCTTGAAGTGAAATAGTTATCTTCTCTCCAAATTTTTGTTAAAGCCAATTCTCTAGGCATTAAATCATTTTCATAAATAGCCATCATTTTAAGTAATTCAGACTCTTTAGGCGATAATTTAATTGGTTCCTGATCTTCAAATTTTAAGAACCGAAGTTTTGAATTTAAAAGGAATCTTCCTATTTGAAACTCAAATTTTGGAGGTTCATTTTTATTCTCAGCTGCTTTTCTCTGAATTATTGCTTTTACTTTCATCAGCAAAACATCAGAATCAAAAGGTTTATTAAGATAGTCATCAGCGCCAACTTTATATCCTTTTAACACATCTTCCTTCATTGACTTAGCAGTCAAGAAAATCAATGGCACATCTTTATTTTTTTCTCTGATTTCTTTTGCTAAAGTATAACCATCTTTGTAAGGCATCATCACATCCAAAATACACAAATCGAAATTGTCTTTTTTGAATTTTTCGAAACCTTCCATGCCATTTTTGGCGAGTGTTACATCAAAATCATTTAATGTCAAGAATTCCCTCAAAACTATTCCGAAGTTTTGATCATCTTCAACTAGAAGTATTTTTTTATTGTTTTCCATAATAGTATTTTATTTTAATTTATGAGTGGGACTTTAATTATAAACGTGCTTCCTTTTCCTTTTTCGCTTTCTACAAAAATTTGACTGTTGTGGTCTTCAATAATTCTTTTAACATAAGCTAAACCTAAACCATGACCTTTAACATTATGCAAATCTCCTGTGTGTTCACGATAGAATTTTTCAAATATTCTTTTTTGTGCTACTTTCGACATACCTGAACCCTGATCTTTTATTTTGACAATGACAAAATCCTTCACATTTTCTGTATAAATATCTATAACTGGTTCTTCAGGCGAATACTTTATAGCGTTATCCAAAATATTAACAATTACATTGGTAAAATGAACATCATTTAATAAAACCGAAGTTCTGTTAGCATCAAAATGTGTTGTTATAGTTCCGTTTCTATCATCTACAATTAAATTCACATGTTCGATAGCATCTTCAATTATATCGTGAATGTTGGCAGATTCTTTATTGATATCTAATTCTTTTTTCTCGAGTTTTGAAATTCGTAATACATTTTCAACTTGTGCATGCATCCGCTTGTTTTCGTCTTTTATCATTTGCAAGTAGCGAAGCACCTTTTCTTTATCATCAATTATTTTTGGGTTTTTGATAGCGTCTAAAGCTAAATTTATCGTTGCAATTGGCGTTTTGAATTCGTGTGTCATATTATTAATGAAATCAGTTTTGATCAGAGAAATCTGTCGCTGTTTTATTAATTGATTTAGAGCACTTGCATAGGCGATAATAATTATAAGCGTAAAAATAATTGATAAAATACATATTCCAATTAATTCCGAAAACAAGAACTTTTTCTTTTGAGGAAAAGTCAATAACAATTGGTATTTATTATTTCCATCATTATCAATAAAAATTGGAATGGAATAAGTTGACTTTTTTTCATACCTAAAATGTTCCGATTTTATTTTTGTTGCTAAACCGTTACTGTAAACATTAAATTCAAACGGAGTTTTAACGCCATATTCATTGAGTTCTTCAAATAATAACTTTTGCATCATCTCATTTGTAACTCTTTCTTGAATTGGCTTTACCGCTGCAATGTCTTTATATACAATTTCATATTGCGCGTTGTCCAATAAATCTAAACGTCCGGATTTCTCAATTTTTATATCCGGAGTAATTTTTTGTTTTAAACTTGATTTATCAATATCATCGTTGTAAATCTCAGTTTTTCTTTTTGCTGTGTAATTTTTGAGTTTTAGGCTATCTATTTTTTTGTCAAAGAACGAAGCCGAAATTCCGTAGTCTTCAGAATTTATGCTGTTTGAATATATTATTGTTTCATTAGTTCTTGAATCTCGCTGATAGTAACCAAACTCTAAAAAATCACTTTTTTGTGGAATTTTACCTATACTATCTTTCAGACGATTATACATTTCATAATATGAATACTGCTCATTTTTTTGTAATTTATTAGCAACATTCCCAAGAACTTGTTTTACATGATACTTAAATTGTTCTTCGTTGTTTTCAAACGACTTATCAAACCAATATACTTGAACCAGAATTATACCTATTAAGGATAAACTCATTAAGACAATCAGTAAACGGAAAAACAATTTATTCATTACACAAATTTAACTTTTTAACATTTATACTATAAATACATTAACCAAACATTAACATCTTATCGATAAATTATTGATTTTTCAATTTTTTAAGAATTTCATCAACTTGTTTTTTAGTAGATTCAACAGACAAATTATGAATAACATAATTACTTTTTGCAATTCTTTGTTCGTCAGTCCATTGATTTTCAATTCTTTTTAAAACAGATTCTCTATCCGTTTTATCACGTTTCATTACTCGTTGAAGTCTAGTTTCTAAAGGAGCAGTTACTGTGATTATAGTATCGCAATATTTATAGCTTCCGGATTCGAATAAAATAGCAGCTTCTTTAACAACAAAAGGAGAATTTTTATGCTTTTCAACCCAATTGTCAAAGTGTTTTTTAACTTCAGGATGAACAATGCTATTAAGCTTTTGGAGTTTTTTTGAATCGTTAAAAACAAGTTGTGCTAACTTTTCACGATTAAGAATTCCGTTTTCTAAAATTTCTTTTCCAAATTCATTACTTAATGCATTAATAATATTATCAGAAGTCATCAATTGTCTAGCTTCTTTATCAGCAATATATACCGGAATCCCCAATGATTTAAAATATTCGGCAACCATTGTTTTTCCGGTGCCAATTCCTCCTGTTAAACCAATTATTTTAGTCATGATTTTACTTTAAAAAATAATTCAGGAAATGCTATTTCGGGTTTTTGTTTTAAAAGGATTACTTTTATATACGATTCTAAAAAACCATTTCCATATCCGAAAAATTGTTTAAAAACAGCTATCAGAGAAAGGAAACCAATTTTAAAACTTTTATTTTGAACTGTTGCTGTAACTAGAATTAAAAGGAAATAGAATATATAGCATACTATTGGGAAAATAAATCCAAAAGCTAGAAAAACAATAGAAAAGTATACTCCAATTACAAAAATCGTTGGAAAGAAAAAAGTTAGCTTACTATATTCAGGATACCAACTATTTAGTATTGGTCTGGCTTTACCAAATTTAGTCACTTGAACAGAAAATTTATCCCAATCAATTCTTCGTTTATGATAAACAATTGCTTTTGGAAAAAGTCTAGTTTCATATCCTAATTTCCATAATCTAATTGATAAATCTGGGTCTTCTCCAGGATGAATATTTCCAAAACCGTTAGAATCATCAAATGCTTTTTTTGAAATTCCCATATTAAAACTTCGAGGTTGAAATTTGGTTAACTTCTCCGAACCACCACGAATTCCTCCTGTTGTTAGAAAAGATGTCATCGCGAAATTTATTGCTTTCTGAATAGCTGAAAAAGAATCTAAAGCAGCATCGGAACCTCCAAAGCAATCAACATAATTAGCTGTTAATTCATTTTCAACTTCAGTAAGGTACTCTTTTGGAATAATACAATCGGAATCAAATATGATGAAATAATCTCCTTTAGATTTTTTCATTCCAAAGTTTCTTGAGTCGCCCGGACCGCTATTGTCTTTAAAATAATAAGAAATATTTAATTTGCCTTTATAATTTTCAATTTCATTACTACATGTTACTGTTGATCCGTCTTCAACAATTACAATTTCATATTCTTTGTCATAATTAGAAACTAAAAGACTTTCTAACAATTCTTTTATCTCGTCAGGTCTATTATAAACTGGAATAATTACAGAAAAAAACATTGCTAATTTTTTTAACAAATATAAGTTATATACAAAAGAAAAACCACCTAAACTTAGGTGGTTTTAATTATAAAAATAAATCAGTTTATTCTTTGATAACCTTAATAGTTTTTAGTTGATTGTTAGATGTTACTTTAACCATATATGCTCCTTTTGAAAGGTTTGACATATCAATTTGAGCAGCATTAGCATTAATAACATTTGAACTAACTTTTTGTCCTAATAAATTGAAAACTTCAACATTTGAAATCTCTTGGTTATAGGATAAATTCAATGTGTTTTTTACTGGATTTGGATAGTAAGAAAAATTAGCATTGTCAAATGAATTGTTTTCTAAACCATTATCAGAAAGTCTTAATGTAAATGTTCCTTGCTCCGAACTATTACTCCATACTTGGATATAATAGGTATCACCAGGTGTCAAACCAGTTAAAACTTCTGAGGTTGCAGCAGTTAAATTTGAATTACATGTATTAGCAACTGGAGTTAATGCACCACAAGCTCCAGAATAAATATTAAAATTTAAAGAAGTCATTGTAGTTGGTGTTAGTAACGCTGTTACTAGACCAGAAGTAGGAGCTAAAAACGAGAACCAAACATCTTGAATTGAACCAAAAGGATCACAACTCGGTTGTGTTGAAGATACAGTTCCAAAAGAGTTATCTGAATTGTTGTCTAATCCATCAACTTGAACATTTAATGCTGTTCCACAATCTTGATTTTCAACAGCCGGTGGTGTAACTGTAGCACAAGTTACATCCATAACAAAAGCCCCAACACTTCCTGCATTCCATCCTTCAACAGCAATATAATAAGTTGTAGTTCCATCTGAAGTAAAAATAACTTTAGATTGCACAGAATCATTAGTAACATTACAAGAAGCAAAATCATCATTTCCAGCTACTAATGTTAAATTTCCAGATGTTCCAGTATATACTAAAACTGATGTGTCATAAGATGAATTACATAAACTTAATGTTATTGTCTGAGCTGATCCACTACCGGTAAATGAATACCAAAGATTTGGAGCATCCATATCTGCACCAAAACCATCAGGAGCATTGTCCTCATCCAAAGTAACAGGTAACGATGTATCACCAGTATAAGTATTACCACAACTAACTGCAATAGGTGTTGCAAAATTATCATTTGTTGGTGGTGGTGGTGGTGTTCCTATGCAAACATTAAAAGTTGATGTTTGACTAGCTGTTGCTGTCCAAGTATATACTCTAACGTAATAAGTTTGACCTGAAATTAATCCTGTTGGATTACTAACATCAGCATCAGAACAAGAACCAGCAACTAAACTTAAACTATTGCAATCTAAACCTGTCCATAAAGAATGGTACATATCAGTTGTTGAACCAGCTGCATTTAAGATACTAATTCTATGTGTTGTTGAAGTAGCTACAAAAGAAAACCAAACATCATCATCTTCGGTTCCACCACAGGCTGTAGCGTCTTGTGAAGAAGCAGTTGCTCCAACTACAGTACCAGCAGATACTGCACCACATGCAAAATCTGAATTAACAGTCAAAGATGTAGCACCTGAACAATTATCATTTACAGGAGGTAGAGGAGGATTAACAGTTAAAACACCATTAATTTTATCCGTTCCGTTCCAAAAACCAAAATTAGTGGCTCCATAAACAAAAGCACCTCCATTTAACTGATATCTTGTAGCATAATAATAGGTACCCGGAAGTAAACCAGCCCCAAGATTTGCTTGGTATTCATCGTTATTTCCTACTTCAACGTTAAATGTAGCTGGAATCCAATTTGTAAAAGTATTTGGATTGCCATCAGTTGAACTGTAACCAACCCAGGCCAAGATTCCAGGAGCTTGTCCAGAAGTTGAATCTGTTAATCCAGCTTCGTATATTTGACCATAAACGGTTACACTTCCACCTTGATTAATTGTTGCAGTGTAAGGAAATTGTAAATTGGCATAATCAGGTAAATCCGCAGGTAGTGGAGCTACTGTAAGAGAATAATCTTCTACTTGACCATAGAGAGTACCTAAACAAGGATCAACATAAGCTGTCGTTCCAAATATTTTTTTTACACGCATACGAGTAGTACCAGCTAATGCAGTTGGTGGGACTAAAAGCGATTGTGTAGCTTGAATTGCATCGACTCCAGTTGAAGTATTAATAGTCTGAGTAATGGTATATGCTTCGCTTGCATCGTCAAAATCTCCATCTTGATTCCAATCAGCAAAAACCATAAAACGGTTTGTATAAGGACCGGCAGTATTACCTTTTATTGTAATAGTGTAAGAGCTTCCTGCAGTAACATTTCCTGATATTGAGGTATAATCTTCGTGTGCAATTATTGTTGTCCCATTATTAGTGCCAGGAAGTGCAGAAGTTGAATTGTTTATACCCGCAAAATTTACAAGTGTAATTGGTTCAACTGGATCTGTAGTAGCAGTAAATACAATTGGTCCGCAATAGGGTAAAGGAAATTGTGCAAACACTGAATAACTAACTAACATCAGAATTAATAAAGTAATTTTTTTCATAAGTTAAATGTTTAAAAAAATTTAGATTGCATAAAAGTACTAATAAATAAAAAAACTCACAATTAATATTTATGAGTTTTTAATTTATATATAAACAATTGATTAAATACTATGTATTTTCACAAATTCATTAGTATCTACATTATAATCAACTCCTTCAAAACCAAATCCGAAAAGATTTAAAAAATCTTGCTTATAACCAGCTAAATCACCAATTTCTGAAAGGTTTTCAGTAGTTGCTTTTTCCCACAAAGTTTTTATTCTATCTTGAATATCGTCTCGCATTTCCCAATCGTCAATTCTGATTCTTCCTTTGTCGTCAGTTGGCACTTCTTTTCCTGTATAAAGTCGTTGTTCAAACAATCTTTGAATTTGTTCTATACAACCTTCATGAACGCCCTCCGCTTTCATAATTTTATATAATAAAGATATATAAAGTGGAATTACCGGAATGGCCGAACTTGCTTGTGTCACCAAAGCTTTATTTACTGACACGTAGGCTTTTCCATTTAAAGACTTCAAATCATCCGTAATTTTAAAAGCAGTTGCTTCCAAATCATCTTTAGCTCTACCAATTGTTCCTTTTCTATAAACCGCCTCTGTAACCTCTGGTCCAATATAAGAATAAGCAATAGTTGTTGCACCATTAGCCAAGGTACCAGCATTTTTTAAAGCATCAATCCACATTTTCCAATCTTCTCCTCCCATAACAACAACAGTGTTGTCAATATCATCTTGATTCGCAGGTTCGATAGTGACTTGAGAAACTAAACCGGTATGAAAATCAACCGTTTTATTTGAAAATGTTTGCCCGATAGGTTTAAGTACAGAACGATGTAAAACTCCAGTGACAGGATGCATACGAACCGGCGAAGCCAAACTATAAATCACCATATCAACTTGCCCTAAATCAGCTTTGATTAAATCAATTGTTTGTTGTTTCACTTCATTAGAAAATGCATCGCCGTTAATACTTTTAGCATATAAACCTGCTTTTTGAGCTTCTGTTTCAAAAGCAGCAGAATTATACCAACCTGGTGTTGCGGTTTTTCCTTCTGATGGCGGTTTTTCGAAGAATACTCCTATTGTTCCGGCGCCTGAACCAAAAGCACTTGTTATTCTTGATGCCAAACCGAAACCCGTTGAAGATCCAATTACTAATACTATTTTAGCGCCATGAATATGTCCTTTTGACTTTACATATTCAATTTGATTTTTAATATTTTGAGCGCATCCATCGGGATGAGCTGTCAAACAAATAAATCCTCGCATTCTTGGTTCAATAATCATATGATATGTATTTTATGTTAGTTTTTATGCCTGTAAGGCGACAGTTAGATGTTGCAAAAGTAATAAATTCGGATTTCAATTCAACAATGCTTTAGCATGATTTACAGCTGAATCAGAAATGTCTTTTCCGGAAAGCATCTCGGCAATTTCGATTATTCTTTCATCGTTGTTTAATAATTTCAATTCCGAAACGGTATTTTCTCCCAAAACCGTTTTGAAAACTTTATAATGATTGGCTCCTTTCGCTGCAATTTGAGGAAGATGTGTAATGGCAAAAACCTGTATCGTCTTGCTCATATCTCTCATGATTTCTCCCATCTTATTAGCAATTTCGCCCGAAACACCGGTGTCTATTTCGTCAAAAATGATTGTTGGTAGTTTTGAATATTGTGATAATATAGATTTAACTGAAAGCATAATCCTAGACATTTCACCACCGGAAGCTACTTTCTTAAGCAAACCAAAATCGGTTCCTTTATTGGCAGAAAATAAAAACTGTAACGAGTCTTTTCCATTATTGTGATAAGTTTCTGAAGCTATGATGTCAATTTTAAACCGAACATTCGGCATGCCCAAAAGATTCAAAATGGCTATGAGTTGTTCTGATAAATTGGGAATCGCTTCCCTCCTACTTTTACTTATTTTATTTGCAACTTCATCTAACTGTAATTCTAACTCTTTAATGCTTTTTTCAAGATTTACAATTTCCTCTTCTAAAGTAGCAACAGAAACAACTTTGCCTTCTAAATCAATTTGAATCTGAATTAATTCTTTAACAGTTAAAACATTATGCTTTTTTTGAAGACTATAAATAAGTTGCAATTTTTGATTAACGGTTTCCAATTTTTCAGGATCATTAAAGACCAAATCTGATTCACGATTTATTTCTTTTACTATATCATCAAATTCAATTAAGAGACTGTTAGTTCGTTCAAAAAGCGATTGGTATTCAGTCGAAAAACCAACATTTTTTTGAAGGATTGCTTTGAATTCTTTTAGATTTTTTAAAACTCCAAATTCTTCTTCATTAGAAATAGATAATAGTTTATCCAAATTTTCTTTTATGAATTCAACATTACTTAATGTTTGATATTGCTGCTCTAATTCTTCTAATTCGCCTTCTTTTAAATTGGCTGTTTCCAATTCCTGATACAAAAATTCGTTATAGTCTTTCTCTTTTAAAACAGATGAAAACACATTTTTTTTAGATTCTAAAGTAGATTTTGCAACACGGTATTTTTTTAAAAAGGATTGAAATTCAATACCTAATGCTTGATTATTAGCAATAGCATCTATGATTTTAAACTGATATTCTTCTTCAGATAATTCTAAGGTTTGGTGCTGAGAATGTACATCTATCAGGTAAAAACTTAAATCCTGTAACTGTTGAAGATTAACCGGACTATCGTTTACAAAAGCACGCGATTTTCCGGAAGGCAGAATTTCTCTACGAATTATCGTTTCCTGCTCATAATCTAAATCATTGGATTCAAAGAAAAATTCCAAATCGTATTTACCAATAGAAAAATTGGCTTCAACAATACACTTTTCGTCTTTATTTTTGAGTGAAGTCAAATCGGCACGTTTTCCTAAAACCAAACCTAGCGCGCCAAGAAGTATTGATTTACCTGCTCCGGTTTCACCAGTTATAATTGAAAACCCATTTGAAAAATCAATATCTAATTTTTCTATAAGGGCAAAATTCTCAATGGATAATGATGTAATCATGTTCAGAAAATGAAGAAAAGTTTAAATAGTAAATGTACTTATTATAACTTAATTGCTGACCATTTACTTGTATTGAGTGGTGACAACTTATTTAAGTTATCGATGGTCGCATTTAAAGAAACTTTTGGACCACCAGATAATATAGAAACCAATTCATCCGCTTTAGCATCAAAAAACACACGGGTTAAAAATGCATTTGAACGAACTTGATACAGTTTTGATAAAGTGCCGATGGCTTCAATAATTTTATTTTTAGAGCCTTTTACATCATTAGCCATAGTATCTAACCCTTCTTTGTGGTATTTATACATAGTTACTCTATAATCATCAAATGTACCAGAAAGAATATCTGTTACTAAAAAATACCTGTTTTGATTTCCATCTGATTGACTCCATCCTTTTAAGCCGCTCTGTTGTGCAACTGTTAGTATTTGCTGCGCTGTTTCATAATGCTTATTTCCAGACATTAAATCAAAAGTATCTGCATCAAAACCAATAATCATATAACAGTAATAAGCCAAAACTGAAACTAAATTGGAATCAAAATTAGAGGGATTAAATTGCAAAATTTCAAACTCAACATAACGAAAATTAAAATCTTTATCGTTATAGTTGAAAACAGGTGATTCATATGTTGAATTAAAAACCGGTCTTGTTGACTGAACCTGAATTGTTGCAGAAAACTGATTTGATTCATAGCTATTAACAATAATAACCATGGAACACTCAATTTTCTCATTTTGCTTGTACTCCTCTCCTGTCCAATCCGTTTTATTTACAAAATCACTTATTGAAGTTTTTAAATTTTTAAATATTTGGTTATTTGTCGTTGCAATTTTATCAGAATTTATCTGAATCGAACAATTTAATTGTTGTGCTTGCGCTAATCCAACAAAAAGCAAAAAAAGAAAACTGATTCTATTTTTCATGTGTAAGTATAAATTGTTTTTTAATTTGTCACATGGAATTCGCATTTGAAGAAAATAGTAAATACTACTTACTCTTTGTGCTCATTTCATTAAAAGAAATTACTTTATTCATAATATCGTTTGCAACCAATTCTTTTGTTTTTAAATCCATTGGTTCTACAATAAAATCTTTATCTATAAAGGTAATTTTGTTGGTAGCTTTTCCAAAACCAGCACCTTCATCCTGAAGCGAATTTAAAACAATCAAATCTAAGTTTTTTTTCTGAATTTTCAACTTTGCATTTTCAATTTCATTTTCAGTCTCTAAAGCAAAGCCAATTAGAAATTGATTTTGTTTAATTTTTCCCAAAGAAGCCAATATATCCTCCGTTTTTTCGAGTTCAATTGTTAAAGAAGCTTCTGTTTTTTTTATCTTTTGTTCAGCAATAAATTTTGGTTTGTAATCAGCAACTGCCGCAGCACAAATAGCAACATCAACTGAATTAAAATATTCATGACAAGCATCATACATTTCTTTCGCTGAAGTCACTCGAATTAAATTAATAACGGGATTTATTGTGTTTAAGTGTGTTGGACCTGAAATTAAAATCACTTCTGCTCCATAATTTGCAGCACTTTCAGCAATATCAAATCCCATTTTGCCTGAGGAATGGTTGCCAATAAATCGAACCGGATCAATCGCTTCATAGGTTGGGCCTGCGGTAACAAGTATTTTTTTTCCTCTTAAAGGCAATTTGCTTTCTAAATCATTTTCTAAAAAGGCTATAATATTTTCTGGCTCAGCCATTCTTCCTTCACCAGATAATCCACTAGCTAATTGACCCGTTTCTGCTGGAATAATAATATCGCCAAATTGTTTTAATGTATGAAAGCTAGCAGCAGTTGAAGGATGCTTGTACATATCTAAATCCATTGCCGGAGCGAAATAAACCGGACATTTAGCCGAAAGATAAGTTGCAATTAAAAGATTATCGCAATTGCCATTTACCATTTTAGATAACGTATTGGCAGTTGCCGGTGCAATAAGCATTAAATCGGCCCAAAGCCCTAGTTCAACGTGATTGTTCCATTGAGCATTGTCATCTTCTTCGTTGTAGAATGTTGAATGAACAGGATTTTTTGAAAGTGTAGATAAAGTTAACGGTGTTACAAAATCCTTAGAAGCAGGTGTCATTATCACTTGGATATGTGCACCTGCTTTAATAAATAACCTAACTAATGTTGCTGTTTTGTATGCGGCAATTCCACCAGATACTCCTAGTACTATTTTTTTACCGCTTAAAACAGACATCTTTTATTAGTCTTTTGTAGTGTCTCTGTAGTAAATTTTGTCATCAAGCCATTCTTGAACAGCTAATGCATGAGGTTTTGGTAATTTCTCGTAGTATTTAGAAACTTCTATTTGTTCTTTATTTTCAAAGATTTCCTCAAGACTATCGTTGTAAGTAGCAAACTCTTCTAACTTTTCAGTTAATTCTTTTTTAATTTCAGAATTGATTTGGTTTGCTCTTTTAGCCATTATTGTAATTGCCTCGTAAACATTGCCGGTACGCTCTTCAATTGCAGTCTTGTTGTAAGTAACTGTGTTTACCGGTGCATTCGTCTTCTTTAAATCCATGACTTTTTTATTTAGAAAATTGTTTTAAATCGTTTTCAATTCGAGCCAACATTTCGTCAGCTTTTGATTTGTATTCTGTATCTGCTTTAAATTTAATCAAACTTGAGTAAGCTACTTTTGCGTTTTCAAGTCTTTCTTCCATTTTTGAAGGAACACTATTAATAGCTAATGAATAAGCAGAATCTAATTTGTAAAATAATGCTTTCTCTTTATAAGGTGTTCCCGGAAAATTAATAATAAAATTATCTAATGCTACCATAGCTGCTTTATAATTTGAAATGGTATTATAAATTACGGCATTTTCGTATGCTTTCTTCTCTAATTTTTCCCTTAATTTTTTTGTCAATAAATTTGCTTCAACCATATTTTTACTTTCCGGATAAGTGTCAATATAATTTTGGAGCTTATCAACTGCTTTATAGGTATCGGTTTGATCTAAACTATAAACCGGCGACAAAAAGGTGAATGATTTTGCTCCTAAAAAAGAAGCTTCTTCAATCTTTTCACTTTTTGGATAACTGGCTACAAAACTCTCAAATTGATAACCCGCTAAATAATATTGTTCTGTTTTATATAAAGATTGTGAATACATATAAAACATTTTTTCTGCTGAAGGTTTTCCTTTATAAGCTGGAGCAATTTGTTCAAAAAGACGGATCGCTTTACTGTATTTTTTGGCTTCGTACATTTTTGTAGCTGAAACAAATTTAACAGCGACATCTTCCGATTTTAATGCTTTTTGGTATTCGCTACAAGACGAAAAAAATACAATTACAGTAAATAAGGCTAAAAATTTCTTCATTATTTTATTTAATTCAGCTGATTTTAAACACTTTTTGTATTATAAAAATCAACTGCAAATTTAGTTATTAATTGTAGACTACAAAATATTTTTTTCGACTATAAAAAAGCTACATTTTTGAAATTTTATTGGTGAAATGATCCAAACGATTTGCTAAATCTTCATTGACATTTACTAATGGCAAACGAACTGTATTTTCTGACAAGCCCAATGATTTAAATACTTCCTTGATGCCAGCCGGATTTCCTTGTTCAAAAATCATATCAATTGAATCAGCTAAAAGATAATGGATTTTATAAGCTTCATCTACTTTTTTGTTTAAACCAAGACGCACCATTTCAGTAAACTGTTTAGGAAAACCTTCTGCTATTACAGAAATAACACCTGCACCACCTGCTAAAATCATTGGCAACGTAATCATGTCATCACCCGAAATTACTAAAAAGTCTTTCGGTTTATCTTGTATCAATTTCATAGCCTGTACAATATCTCCGGAAGCTTCTTTAACAGCAATAATATTTTTAAAATCGTTTGCTAATCTTATGATCGTTTCAGGCAACATATTACTGGAAGTTCTACCAGGAACATTATATAAAATCACCGGTATTGGAGATGCTTCTGCAATCGCTTTGAAATGTTGGTAAATTCCCTCTTGTGTTGGTTTGTTATAATAGGGAGATACCGATAAGATAGCTATAAAATCTGAAAAATTTCCTGATTTCAATTCTTCAATAACTTCTGCTGTATTGTTACTTCCAACCCCTAAAACCAATGGCAATCTTCCTTTATTGGCATCAACAATAGTCTTTATAACCAATTCTTTTTCAGCTTTTGATAAAGTAGCGTTTTCGGCAGTAGTACCAAGAACTACTAAATAATCAATTCCATTATCAATTTGGAAATTTACGATTGCTTTTAGAGCGTCAATGTCAACTGAAAAGTCTTTTTTAAAAGGGGTAACTAGTGCAACTCCGGTTCCGATTAATGATTGCATGTTATATTTTGTTTAGAATTTTTAAATATTTGAATAATTCGGACATAAAAACTATATAGTTTTCGGCATTGGTATCAATCATAAAATGATTCAATCGCTTGTCTATTGAGGCAAAACCAACCTTAAAACTCGCTTTAGATAAATTAGAAACCAAAAGTAATGCAACTTTTTCGGTATCATAATAATTAAT
Source organism: Flavobacteriaceae bacterium (assembly GCA_947456955.1). Lineage (GTDB taxonomy): Bacteria > Bacteroidota > Bacteroidia > Flavobacteriales > Flavobacteriaceae > Flavobacterium. Next base: position 311,918 of record CANGTQ010000001.1, read on the forward strand.
CAACAAATCAAAAGGTTCAGCTATGAAATTTTTAACCTCTTTTTTATCTACTGTTCCGTGCCAACTTAAATCTTTGTGACTAAAAATCGGATAATCAAAAACCTCATTCTTCTTTATTTTGTCTTTATAGACTAAAACTTTAATGTCTTTTTCTTCAATACCATTTTGAATTAACTCTTTGACAAGATCTTCTCTTTCATAAAAATAAGTTTCATCAAAAATAATCCCCACGGTTTTGATTACCTTATCGGAAGCCAAATGCTTGACATTTGACAAGTTATTTTTAACTATTTTTTTTGTTGAAAAATCCTTTAAATAATTTAAAAACATACTACTTTTACTTGAATTACAAATTTACTAAAATTAGTTCCAGAAGCTATGGTAAAACTAAAAAACTATAACGGCGTAGTAAAACATTTTGTTTTATTATTAACATTTACTGCTGTTATCTCTTGTGCCGAAAAGAAATACGTTATCACCAAAATTGAAGGCAAAGAAATTGGAATTACAGTTGCCAATTCTGAAGTTGTTGGCTCAAGTGCAAGTGAACAGGTACAACAAATTGAAAACTTTGTTAAGCCCTACCGAGACAAAATAGATGCTGATTTGAGTGCAGTTTTGGGAAACGCATCGGAAAGTATCGATAAATCTGGCGAATGGCAAACACCAATAGGAAACTTTTTAGCCGATATTACTTTTGAAAAATCCGATAAAGTATTTCAAATGCGTGGAAAAAAAGCTATTGATATTTGTTTACTCAATCATGGTGGTATTAGAAGCATTATTCCGAAAGGAAATGTAACTGCACGAACTGCTTATGAAATTATGCCTTTTGAAAATAGTGCCATTGTAATTGGATTGAAAGGCGAACAAATTTTAGAGATTGTTAATTATATTATTTCAGAGAAAAAACCGCATCCTTTAAAAGGATTAACTTTTACAATCGACAAAAACAATCAGCCTAAAAGCATTATGATTAATGGAAAAACATTAGATGATAGTAAAGTATATTATGTTGTCACTTCTGACTATTTATCAAATGGAGGTGACAATATGATTTTTTTTAAAAAAGGTATTGAAAAATATAATTTAGATTATAAGCTTCGAAATATTATTATAGATTATTTTAGGGAAAACAAAATGATTGTTGCCAATAAAGACATTAGAATTACCAAAGAATAGTATTATGAAAAGAAGAGATTTTATACAGAATACGGCTTTAAGTTCAGCATTCCTTGGACTTGGAGGTTTAGCTCCGCTTTGTTCGGCTGCGCCTCGAGTTTCATTGAGTAGTTTTAATACGGTCGATTCTAAAACCAAAAAATTGACAATACTTCACACGAACGATGTCCATAGCTATATTGACCCTTTTCCACCAACACATCCAAAAAATCCTAATATGGGTGGCGTAGCCAGAAGAGCTGCTCTGATTGAAGCTATCCGAAAGGAAAATCAAAATGTTTTACTACTTGATGCAGGTGATATTTTTCAGGGAACGCCTTACTTCAATTATTATGGAGGCGAATTAGAATTCAAGTTGATGAGCATGATGAAATATGATTTAGCTACCATTGGAAATCACGATTTCGACAACAGTATCGAAGGTTTGTACAATCAGTTACCCAATGCAAGTTTTGAATTTGTAAATGCTAATTATGATTTCAAAAATACCATAATGGATGGCCATGTGAAACCATATAAAATAGTTTACAAAGATGGAATTAAAGTTGGTGTTTTTGGAATTGGTATTGAACTTGAAGGTTTAGTTGATAAAAAAAACTATAAAGAAACTGTCTATAACGATCCGGTTAGTGTTTCTCAAGATATGGCACGGATTTTAAAGCAGGACGAAAAATGTGATTTGGTAATTTGTCTTTCACATATTGGTTATCAATACAAAAATGAACCGGATAAAATTAGCGATGTTAGATTAGCCACATTGACAAAAGATATCGATTTGATTATTGGTGGGCATACTCATACCTTCTTAGACAAACCGACTATTATAAAAAATGCTGATGGAAAAGATGTTTTGGTAAACCAAGTCGGTTGTTATGGCGTAAATCTTGGTAGAATTGATTTTTATTTTGATAGTGATGTTTCAAAAATAGCTTCAGGAAAGTCCATTATTGTTTAATTTCTAGGGAATAATTACATTCAAATAAAAAAAGAAATAGAGAATCAATACTAATTTGTTATCATTTCTAAAAAATCATTTTCTGAAATTATCGCAATTTTTAATTGATTGGCCTTCTCAAGTTTAGCTGGGCCCATATTATCTCCGGCAATTACAAAGTCAGTTTTGGCAGAAATAGAACTTCCGACCTTTCCACCATTATCTTCAATTGCTTTTTTCAAATCATCACGGGAGAATTTCTCAAAAACACCCGAAACGACAAAGGTTTTGCCTGCTAATTTTTGTGTAGCATTTGGATTGAATTTTTCGACCAATTCCATTTGAACACCAAATTGTTTTAATCGTTCGATAATTTTAACATTTTCCTGATTTTCAAAAAATTCGATTACACTTTGGGCTATCTTCTCTCCTATTTCATCTACCAAAATTAAATCCATTAAAGGCGCCTTTTGCAATGCAACAATAGATTTATAGTGTTTTGCTAACTTTTTTGCTACAGTTTCACCAACATAGCGAATTCCAATCGCATACAAAACTCTTTCAAACGGAATCTCTTTAGATTTATGAACGCCATTAACTAAATTCTCAGCCGATTTTTGAGCCATTCGTTCCAATGGGAGAATTTGTTCAACGGTTAACTCATATAAATCAGCGTAATCATTGACCAAACCATTATTGAAAAGCAGAGCTACTGTTTCTCCGCCAAGACCTTCAATATCCATTGCTTTGCGCGAAATGTAATGTTGAATTCTGCCTATAATTTGTGGTGGACAACCGTAGAAATTTTGACAATAATGATTGGCTTCACCTTCGGTTCTTATTAATTTCGAATTACATTCAGGACAATGAGTAATATATATAGTTTTTTCAGAATTAGTTGGACGTTTAGTTAAATCAACTCCAATTATTTTCGGAATAATTTCGCCTCCTTTTTCAACAAAAACAGTATCGCCGATACGAATATCTAATTTTTCAATTTGATCTGCATTGTGTAACGAAGCACGTTTCACAATTGTTCCTGCTAATTGAACAGGTTGCAAATTAGCGACCGGAGTTATAGACCCTGTACGCCCAACTTGATATGAAATCGAATTTAATACTGTAGAAACTTGTTCGGCTTTAAATTTATATGCCATAGCCCAACGAGGTGATTTGGCAGTATATCCTAATTCATCTTGTTGGTGAAAGTCATTTACTTTAATAACCACACCATCTGTCTCATAGGGCAAATGGTGTCTATGTGTGTCCCAATAATTGATATAATCAAAAACTTCTTCAAGGTTATTTGCCAATTTGGCTTCTTTTGGAACTTTGAATCCCCAATTGCGAGCTGTTTCTAAACCTTCATATTGTGATTCAATAGTTAAATTATTACCAACTATAAAATAGAGCAAACATTCCAAAGGACGTTTGGCAACTTCACTACTATCCTGTAATTTCAAACTTCCAGAAGCGGTATTTCTTGGGTTGGAATAAGGCGTTTCTCCAATTTCAATTAATTCCTGGTTCATTTTTTCAAAACCTTCAAAAGGCAAAATGATTTCACCACGAATATCAAATCGCTCCGGATATTTTCCTTTTAATTTTAAGGGAATGGATTTTATGGTTTTGATATTATTGGTCACGTCATCACCTTGAAAGCCATCACCACGAGTAACAGCACGATTTAATTTTCCATTTTCATAGGTTATAGAAATTGAGGCACCGTCATATTTCAATTCGCAAGTATATTGTAACGAGACATTGCCAAGAACTTTTTGAATTCGGTTTTCCCAATCGATTAAATCTTCTTTAGAATAGGAATTTTCCAAAGAATACATTCGGTAATCATGAACAACTGTATTAAAATTTTTGGTAATTGTTCCACCAACTCGTTGTGTTGGAGAATTATCATCATTGAATTCAGGATGCTGGTTTTCTAAATCCTGAAGTTGTTTTAGTTTTTGGTCAAATTCAAAATCAGAAATAGTTGGGGTATCTAAAACATAATAATTATGATTGTGCTGATTGAGTTCATCTCGTAAATCTTGAATTGTATTCTGAATATCCATAAAAAGTAATTGGCTATTTTAGTTGCAAATTATGCGCACTAAAATAGCCAAAATATTTTGAAAAAAGCGAAAAACTATGATTGAATAATCCCGTTTATTTGAAGATATAATTGTCCGTCGCTTAAAATGGCACCTTCTTTTATCAAATTAAAAATGGAGGCATTTCGTTCTTCCTGATATTCTTTTTTACCCAAGTGGATTTCAACAGTATCCGTAAATATATTATCACTCAACCATTGTAAACCTTCTTTTCCCATAAAGTTAACTTGTGGTTCTAATGCTTTTAAAACAATGGATTGAATTAATTTTTCCTGACAATGAAAAAGGAAAATATGATTTTTAGAAAAATGTTCCAGGTATTTAGCATTAGATAAAACGCCTTCCCAAATTAAATCGGAGAAAACATCTAGTTCTTGTTCAGCTACTTCAGGCTTTTCGTTTTTTATTTTATCCCATTCAGCTTTATCAATAGATTGGGTTGCAAGGAAATTTGAAAATTCTTTGTGTAATGCCTCAAATTGTTCTTTGGTTAATCTTTTGTATTTCATTTATGCTGAACTCGTTTCAGCATCTCTATTTAATAAGATGCTCTTTAATTTAAATAAAAGAATCTGAAACAAGTTCAGATTAAAAAAAAATCCCGACTTACATCGGGACTTTTATACTATATAGAGAAGTATTATACTTCAGCTACAATTTCATATGGTAATTCAACTATAACATCTCTGTGAAGTCTCACAGTTGCAGTATATTTACCTGTACGTTTTACAACTCCACTTGTGATGAATTTTCTATCTACAGTTTGACCGGCAGCTTCTAAAGCAGCAGCGATATCAATATTAGAAATAGAACCAAATAATTTTTCACCACCAGCTTTTGCAGTTATTTTTATTTCGATAGCTTTCAAAGCTTCACCTAATGCCTTTGCATCGTTTACAATTTTGGCTTCTTTGTGTGCTCTTTGCTTTAAATTTTCAGCTAACACTTTTTTCGCAGATGGAGTTGCTAAAGAAGCAAATCCTTGTGGAATTAAGAAGTTACGACCGTATCCGTTTTTTACGTTTACTACATCGTCTTTAAAGCCTAAATTTTGAACGTCTTGTTTTAAGATCAATTCCATGTTGTTGTCCTTGTTATAGAAGTTAGGTTCCACTGCTTGGGAAACCAACAACTGAGTTTATATTATTTTAATAAATCGGCCACGTATGGCATTAAAGCTAAGTGACGCGCTCTTTTTACAGCTACTGACACTTTTCTTTGGTATTTTAAAGAAGTTCCTGTCAAACGACGTGGTAAAATTTTACCTTGCTCGTTTACGAATTTCAATAAAAAGTCTGCATCTTTATAATCAATGTATTTGATTCCAGATTTTTTGAAACGACAATACTTTTTAGTTTTGTTAGTTTCGATGTTTAAAGGAGTAAGATATCTGATATCTCCGTCTTTTTTTCCTGAAGCTGATTGTTGTAAATTTGCCATGATTAGTTTGCTTTTGCTTCTTTTAATTTAGTTCTTCTTCTTTCTGCCCAAGAAATTGCGTGTTTGTCCATACTTACGGTTAGGAAACGCATAACTCTCTCGTCACGTCTAAACTCAGTTTCAAAAGCAATAAGAGCTTCTCCTGATACTTGGAATTCGAACAAATGGTAAAAACCACTTTTCTTGTTTTGGATTTCGTAAGCTAGTTTTTTTAAGCCCCAATCCTCTTTCGACACCATCTTTGCTCCTTTAGCAGTAAGAAAATCTTCAAATTTGCTTACTGTTTCCTTTACCTGAACTTCAGATAAAACGGGATTTAAGATGAAAACAGTTTCGTAATGATTCATAATAATATATGATTAAATTTTAAATTGGGCGCGAAGTTACAATTTGATTTTTAATATGCAATGGTAATACCTATTAAATCGTCAAAAAGTAAAAAATATCGTTTAAAAGCAAAAAAAATCGACAAAACGTTAGGTTGTTCAAAAAAAACTATATACTTTTACAAAACCAAATCTATAATTAATAATATTATGAAACTAAATTGTGTTGTTGTCGATGACAGTTCCATTCAGAGAATGATCATCGCGAAGTTAGTAAATAATCACCCAAATCTACACTTAGTTGGTGATTTTTCTAATGCAATTGAAGCAAAAAATTGCATGTCGGTCCACACTGTTGACTTGATTTTTCTCGATATCGAGATGCCAATCATCAATGGTTTTGATTTCCTTGACGGATTAAAAGTAAAGCCTCAAATTATTTTTATCACGTCAAAAGCAGAGTATGCTATGAAGGCATTCGATTATGACGCTACGGATTACCTACAAAAACCGATAGCTCTTGATCGTTTTAATGCTTCTGTTAGAAGAGCTATGGATATCCATATGCTTAAAAAAGAAAATCAAGATGAAGAAGGAGAACATATCTTTATTAAGAGCAACCTTAAAAAACTTAAAATTTATACGAATAAAATTAAGTGGATAGAGGCTTATGGAGATTATGTAAAAGTAGTTACCGAAGAAGATAGTAATCTTGTTCTTTCTACTATGAAGTCTTTTGAAAACGATTTATCAAAAGACAAATTTATTCGAGTTCACAAATCTTATATTATAAATATTGATAAAGTGGAACGTTTCAATAGTAAGTTCGCTGAAATTGGAGTTACTAAAATTCCGTTGAGTCGTAATAAAAAAGAAGATTTAATTAAAGCTTTAGCTATTGCTTAATAAAAATCTACATTTACAGTAACTTTAATAGTTCTGTATTGTGACACTAAATCAAAACTATTCAGTATTTTCTGGATAGTTTTTTTTGTGCCTTGTAATGATGTTTCTCCAGGAATTTTAATAAGTATCGTTCGTATATATTCGTTTCGAATTCTTCCGATTGCAGGTTCTTCAGGACCAAGAACAGGAATGGTTAAGTTTTGCTGTAAAACCTGGTACAACCAGAACGAGCCTTCTTTTAGTTTTTCAAAGTCACGGTGCTTTAATGTCAATTTGATCAAACGGTAAAATGGCGGATAATAATAAATCTTTCTTTCGTAGAGTTGTTCCTTGTACATTCCTTCATAATCATTATTGGTAACTTGCTGAATAATGTTATGCAACGGATTATAGGTTTGGATAATCACTTTTCCGCGTTTTTCTTCTCTGCCCGATCGACCAGCGACTTGAGTCATCATTTGGAAACTTCTTTCAAAAGCTCTAAAATCAGGATGATAGAGCATGTTATCTGCATTCATAATTCCAACTAACGAAACGTTGTCAAAATCTAATCCTTTGGCAAGCATTTGAGTGCCTACTAAAACATCTATTTCTCTATTCTTAAAACTATCAATAATTTTTTCAAAGCTGTATTTACCGCGAGTGGTATCTTGGTCCATACGTTTGATGTTTTTCTGAGGAAATAATTCGGCTAATTCCAATTCTATTTGTTCTGTTCCAAAACCTTTGGTTTCCAAATCAACACTCGAACAAACATGACAATTTGTTGGCTTAGCCATCGTATAACCACAATAGTGACAACGCAATTGGTTTTTATATTTATGATACGTTAAACTTACATCGCATTGCGGACATTGCGGCACATGACCACAAGTCATGCATTCTAATACAGGAGAAAAACCACGACGGTTTTGAAACAAAATCACTTGTTCATTATTAGCAAAAGCTTCCGTGATTTCATCTATTAAAGTCGAACTGAAATGTCCTTTCATTTTTTTTCTAAAATAACTGTCCTTTAAATCAACCAATTCAATTTCAGGCATTGGCACTTTTCCAAAGCGTTCTTTTAAAATTACCAATCCAAACTTTTCAGAATTTGCATTGTAATAGGTTTCAATACTTGGTGTTGCCGAACCTAACAAAACTTTGGCTCCGTCCAGTTCTCCCGAAGCTTCGGGATTGGCTCGGGTTGCGTTATGAAAATTGGCCAAAACAATCGCAGCATCACGGGCGTGATATCTTGGTGCCGGATCTTGCTGTTTAAACGTTTGTTCGTGCTCTTCATCAACTATGATTAATCCTAAATTATTAAACGGTAAAAATAAAGACGACCTTGCTCCTATTACCACTTGTGCTTTATCAGACGAATTTAAAACTTGGTGCCAAACTTCTACTCTTTCGTTGTTACTATATTTAGAATGAAAAACAGCCACTTTATTGCCGAAATGTTTTGTTAAACGAGAAACTAATTGAGTAGTTAAAGCTATTTCCGGCAACAAATACAAGACTTGCTTTCCCAGTGCAATATAATTTTCAATGAGTTTGGTATATATTTCCGTTTTCCCGCTTGAGGTTACTCCGTGTAAAAGTGTAACGTCTTTTTCTCCAAAAGATTTCACAATTTCATCGAATGCTGTTTGTTGAGCAACACTTAATGAGAATTCGTTATTAACTTTATTCTTCTCAAAATTTACGCGGTCTTCCTGAATAAAATATTCTTCAAATATTTGTTTGTCAATCAATGCCTTAACTATGGCTGCCGAAGTTTGAGCGGTTTCTGTTAATTGCTTTACGGAAATTGGCTGTCGTTCCTGTGCTTGTAATTGAAAATACTGCAGCAAAAGGTTCTTTCGCTTTTCCGATTTTATACTGTCTAGTAAGGCAATGAGATTTTCTTCCTTTTGATATTGCTCGTGCAAACGAATATATTTAACAAGTTTAGGCTTGTATTCCTCCTGAATTTCTTCCTGAAGCGATATAATATTTTTGTTAATCAGTTTTTGAATGACAGGCAAAACCGTTTTCTTATTTACTATATCAATTATGTTTTGAATCTTCAATGAACTTTGAGACTGAAGGGCTTCATAAATAAGAAATTCATCATCGGATAAAGAAGATTCATTTACAAAGGTTTCATTGTTTTGTGAAATTATTGTTTCGCTTTCTAACAATAATGCCGATGGCAAAGCACCTCGATAAACATCTCCAATGTTACACATATAATAAGACGAAATCCAAAACCAATGGTTGATTTGTAAATCGTTTACAATAGGTCTTTCGTCAAGAATTTGATCGATTTCTTTGGCTTCATATAGTGTTGGTTCTTCCCGATGCAAATCGATAACCAATGCTGTATAGATTTTGCTTTTACCAAACGGAACCGCAACCCGCATTCCCTTTTTAATAAATGCAAATTCATTTTCTGAAACTCTGTAAGTAAATGTTTTAGGTAAAGAAAGCGGAAGAATAACTTCAATAAAAAAATTCATGATTTATGTAGCTGTTATATTCTAAACCAAGTTTGCGATCTTCCAAAAAGCGAAATTCCAATATATCCCCGAACGATTAATTTATCCTTTCCTTCTAAGGTCATTTTACAATGATATGATTTACCATTCTTAGGATCGGTTACCTTGCCACCTTCATAAAAATCACCTTTCTTTTTTAAACCTTTGATAATAACTAATCCTAAAATAGGTTTGTTTTTATCTTCTCCTTCGCACATTTCGCATTTGAAATGTTTTTTTTCTTTCTCAAGAATTTCAATTATTCGACCATAAACTTTTCCGGCTTTTTCATAAATCTCAACAATACCATTCTCCATACCAGTTTCGTCATCAACAGTTTTCCATTTTCCAAAAATAGTTTGCGAAAAACTAACTTGAAAAATAAAGAAAACAACAATGGATAAAATTAGTTTCATGGTATTTTATTATCTAATTCTTTTTGCTTTTCACGTCTGATATGTTGTATCGAAGTATTTAAATCAAAGCCTAATATGAGAATCATGCAATTAATCCAAATATAAAACATTACTACTAACAATGTGCCTATTGAACCATAAAGTTCATTGTATTTAGAAAATTTCACAACCCAAATTCCGAAGAAATAAGAAGAAATGATAATTAAAATAGTCGTAAAAACTGAACCTATTGATATAAATGGTCTATTCTTGTCGTGTTTGATTCCAAATTTAAATAATAATGAAGTTGAAAATAATATCATCAGAATGACAAAAACATATCTTCCCATTTCAATCAACGGAATACTATCTGAAAGTACATCTTGAATTTTTGTTTTCTGAATAAAAACCTCAAAGATTATAATAGCAGCAACAGTTACTATCAATAGAAATGATAAAATCATCGACAAAGCCAACGCAACAAAATATTGCCTGAAAAATTTTCGTTTTAATGTAACATGCATATGATGCGAAGTCTCAAAACCACCAAGAATAGCAGTTATACCATTTGCCATTAAAAATATAGCTATTAAAAATCCTGTTGAAAGTAATCCGCTATGACTGTTATGCAAAATATCGTTTATGATCTTAAAAATAGCATCATATGTTGTTGGCGGAACACTTTGTTTTACGAATCCTAAAAAGTCCTCTTGAAATCCTTCAATAGGAATGTAAGGAATAAGGTTTAGTATAAAAAGCATAAATGGGAACAAAGCCATAAAGAAGCTCCACGCAATTGCGGCTGCACGATATGAAATTGCGCCTTCAAAAATTCCAACAAAATAAAGGTCTAACAAGTCAAATAAAGACAAACCATGAAGCCAAGGCAATTTTATCTTTTGCAATAAGTAAACGATCTGTTTAATTATTGGAAGTTTTATGAATTTATTTTCTGTTGTTGTCGACATTAAAAGGCTTTTAAACTTAAATCCATATTGTAAACCGAATGGGTCAACGCTCCTGAAGAAATATAATCAACACCACATTCTGCGTATTGATGAATAGTTTTTTCATTGATATTTCCAGATGATTCTGTAAGGCATTTGTCTCCAATTAATTCAACTGCTTTTCGAGTATCATCAAAATTGAAATTATCAATCAGAATTCGGTAGACACCTGTGCTTTCCAGAATTTCTTTTATTTCGTCAAGGTTTCTTGCTTCCACGATAATCTTTAAATCAAGATTATTTAATTTTAAAAACGCCTTTGTTTTGTTAATAGCATTGGTAATTCCTCCGGCAAAATCATTGTGATTGTCTTTCAGCATAACCATATCATACAATGCAAAACGATGATTTTCACCGCCACCAATTTTAACTGCCCATTTTTCGCAGGCGCGAAATCCTGGTGTAGTCTTTCGGGTATCGAGAATTTTGGTTTTTGTTCCTTCTAAAAGTTTTACGTATTGATTAGTCTTGGTTGCAATGGCAGACATTCGCTGCATCGAATTCAGCACCAATCGTTCTGCTTTTAAAATTGATTGTGAACTTCCAGAAACATGAAAAACAATATCACCGTGTTTTACTCTTGTTCCATCCTGAATAAATGTCTCAATCACTAGAGTTGGATCCACATTCTCAAAAATCATTTTGGCAAATGCTACTCCTGCAATTATTCCACTGTCTTTAACTAAAAGCTTAGCTCTACCTATTGCAGATTCAGGAATAGAAGCCAACGAACTATAATCACCAGGACCAATATCCTCTCGGATGCCGTTTTGTATGATTAAATTGAGTTCTTTTTGAAACAGTTCTTCTGAAATCATTTTGAAACTTTTGTTTGGCTAAAGTAGCATATAATTTGAAGATTTGAAAATTTGATGATTTGAAGATTGATAATTAATTTTCAAATTGGTACGTCTTTAAATTTTCAAATTAAATTCTACCTTTGCAGTACAACATCACTACTCATGTACAAACTAATCATTCGTCCCATTTTATTTTGGTTTAACCCAGAAGAAGTTCATTATTTCTCTTTTAGTTTTATCAAATTTATTTGTAAAATTCCTTTTGTTCCCAATATTATAAAATCGATATACGAAGTAAAAGACAGCCGTTTGGAACGTGAAGTTTTTGGGTTAAAATTCAAAAACCCAGTTGGATTGGCTGCCGGATTTGATAAAGATGCTAAATGCTATAAAGAATTATCAAATTTTGGTTTTGGTTTTATCGAAATTGGAACTTTGACTCCAATGCCTCAAGACGGAAATCCTAAAAAACGCTTGTTTCGATTAAAAAAAAATAACGCCATAATAAATAGAATGGGATTTAATAATGGTGGTGTTGATGCAGCAGTTTTGAGATTGAAAAAAAACAAAGGCGTTTTGATAGGTGGAAACATTGGTAAAAATAAGCTTACGCCAAATGAAGATGCTATTTCTGATTATCTTATTTGCTTTGATGCCTTATTTGATTATGTTGATTATTTTGTAGTTAATGTGAGTTCGCCAAATACTCCTAATCTACGTGAACTTCAAGAAAAAAAACCATTAACAGAACTCTTAACCAAACTCGAATCCCGAAACTCGGAACACACAACTAAGAAACCAATACTTTTAAAAATTGCTCCTGATTTGACAAATGAACAATTATTAGATATCATTGATATAGTAAATGAAACAAAAATTGCTGGCGTAATTGCAACAAACACAACCATTTCAAGAGAAGGATTACAAACTGAAAATAGTCCCGAAGTTTTGGGAGAAACCGGTGGTTTGTCGGGTAAACCTTTGACCAAAAGGGCAACTGAAGTGATTCGCTTCCTTTCGGAGAAAAGCAACAAAGCCTTTCCAATCATTGGTGTGGGCGGAATTCATTCGGATGAAGATGCATTAGAAAAACTGGAAGCCGGAGCGAGTTTAGTTCAGCTTTACACTGGATTTATTTATGAAGGTCCAAAATTAGTAACCGAAATCAATAAAAAAATCCTTGAAAAAACTTTGTAACTTAGCCACTTTGCAACTCTGAAGCTTTGAAAGAAATCAAAATCATAGAATGTCCTCGCGATGCCATGCAAGGTATCAAAGACTTTATTCCAACACAAAATAAGGTTGATTATATTCAGTCGCTGCTACGTGTTGGGTTTGACACAATTGATTTTGGAAGTTTTGTTTCGCCAAAAGCGATTCCACAAATGCAGGACACAGCCGAAGTTTTAGCTCAATTGGATTTATCGGAAACGCAAAGTAAACTGCTAGCCATTATTGCCAATACACAAGGGGCAAAAATTGCTTCAACGCATAAAGAAATACAATACTTAGGTTTTCCGTTTTCTATTTCCGAAAACTTTCAAATGCGAAACACACACAAAACTATTGCGGAAAGTTTGCTAACGCTTCAGGAGATTTTGGACATCGCCTGTGCCTCGAATAAAGAAGTGGTTGCTTATCTTTCTATGGGTTTCGGTAATCCGTATGGCGATCCCTGGAATGTTGAAATTGTAGGCGAATGGACAGAAAGACTCGCAAATATGGGTGTTAAAATCCTTTCGCTTTCGGATACTGTAGGAAGTTCTACTCCCGATGTGATTTCTTATTTATTTTCGAATTTGATTCCAAAATACCCAAATATCGAATTTGGTGCTCATTTGCATACTACTCCAGACAAATGGCATGAAAAAGTAGATGCTGCTTATAAAGCTGGCTGCGTTCGTTTTGATGGGGCCATTCAGGGTTTTGGAGGTTGCCCAATGGCTAAAGATGATTTAACCGGTAATATGCCGACAGAGAAGCTACTATCCTATTTCACTGTGCAAAAAGCGAATACCAATACAAGTCCGATGAGTTTTGAAAGTGCTTATAACGAAGCCAAAAAGATTTTTACGGTATTTCATTAAAAGGTTGAGATCTGAGGTTGAGGTTGAGATTGAGGTTGAGGCTGAGATCGAGGTTGAGACTGATACTGAGATTAAGATTGAGACATGAGACTGAATACTACATCTTCCTCTTAAACAGCTTATAAATTTCAATCCACATTACGGATACAAATCCAACTAAAACACTTAAGCCTATTTGAGCTTTATCTACTTTTTCAAACAAGAAGAAGTTTGAAAAAACCGGAACAAACAATAAGATTGATGTAATTGCGATTGTGATTCCGATAATCATTAAAACCAAATTATTTTTATAACGAATAGTAGTGAAAACAGAATAATAGAAGGAGCGGTTTTCTAGGGTCAAAAAGATATTTGACATTATTAATGTTAAAAAAACTGTAGTTCTAGTATATTTTTCAGTAAAACCTTCATCAACACAATAGTTATATACAAACAGCAACCCCAAAGTAATAACCAATCCCTGAATAATACTGATGGTTATCTCTTTCAAATTAAAAAAAGTAGTTGTTAATGGTCTCGGTTTTTGGAGCATTAAATTACCTTCCATCGGTTCATTTTCATAAATAACGGAGCAAGTCGGCCCCATAATTATTTCTAAAAAGATAATGTGAACTGGTGTAAATATGTTGGGATATAGCCATCCTAATGCTAAAGGAATAAACACTATAAGTATTATTGGAATATGAATAGAAATGATATACTGAATAGCTTTTTTAAGATTGACATAAATCCTTCTACCCATAGCAATCGCATCTGTCATTTTACTGAAATCATCATCAATTAAAATAAGGTTAGCCGCTTGTTTAGCAATTTCGGTTCCTTTTTTACCCATAGCAATTCCGATGTGCGCCGATTTTAAAGCAGGGCCGTCATTTACTCCATCTCCGGTCATAGCTACAATTTGATTGTTCGCTTTTAATGCCTGAATTATTTTTAGTTTGGCTTCGGGAAACATTCTGGTAAATAGGGTTGTTTCCATAACTTTTACTTTTAAAGTTTCCGAATTCATTTCCATCAGTTCATCTCCATTAAGCACTTTGTCGGCATCTTTAAAGCCTATTTGACGTGCAATCGTAGAAGTTGTAGCAGCATTATCCCCTGTAACAATTTTAATTTGAATACCTGCTTTATAAAAGGTTTCAAAAACTTCCTGAATATTCGCTTTTGGAGGATCATAAAAAGCTACTAGACCTTTAAAGCTGAATTTTAATTCCTGTTGCGTTTTTGGAAAATCAGTTCCCGGAAAAACAGCTATACCAATCCCTAAAACCCTATATCCCTTTTTTGCCATAGCTTCCATAGCAATTAATGCCCGATTTTTTTCTTTATTCGATAAGGAGCTGACTTCAATTAATGCTTCGGGAGCCCCTTTAGCAGCGATAATTCTTTTTCCTTTGCTGTCTTCAAAAACATGTGTCATCATTGGTGGTTTTCCACCTAATGGATATTCGTGTATCAATTTATAATTAGGCCTCTCATCAACCGATTCCAATTTGGCGTACGCTTCATGAATTGCAATTTCCATAGCATCAAACGGAATGGGTTCACTTGACCACATGGCAAAACTTAAAATTTCTTCCGCTTCTGAATTTAGTTTTTTATCAGAGTCAATTACAGTATTGGAATCAAAAACATAGAGTTGTGACAAACTCATTTTATTTTCTGTAATCGTTCCCGTTTTATCAGTACAAATAACAGTTGCACTGCCTAATGTTTCGACCGTTTTGGTTTGCTTAGTGATTATGCCTATCTTCATCAAACGCCAAGCTCCTAATGCCATGAATGTGGTGAAAGCAACCGGAATCTCTTCTGGAATTACACTCATTGCAATAGTAAGAGCCTTTAGTAAACTATCAAAAACTACTTTCGAATGATAATAATTTAGTGCCCAAACAATTCCAAAAATAACCAAACCAATGATTGACATTTTCTTTACAAAATTGGTAATCTGAAGCTGTAACGGCGTTTTTTCTTCTTCTATGGATTCCAAACTTTTTCCAATTTTACCTAAACTAGTTTGATTGCCAATAGCAGTAACTTCACAAATTGCAAGACCTGTAGCAACAATAGTTCCCTGAAACACTTTATTAATTTCAGACAATTCGTTTTTAAAAACAGAAAGCGATTCACCGGTCAAAATAGCTTCATTGACTGAAAAATCGTTGGATTGAATTATGACGGCATCCGCAGGAATAAAGGTACCTTCTTGCACTTGAATACAATCACCTACTACAATTTCTTCACTCGGAATTTCAATAATTTCGCCGTTTCTAATGACTTTACTTTTGGGTTTCGATAATTTTTTTAAAGCATCTATGGCATTTCTGCTCCTGGCCTCCTGAAATAATGAAATTGTGGCAACCAACAATATGGCTATGGTCATAAAAATACCATCACCATAATCTCCCGTAATATAATAGATACTGGCAGCGACAAACAAAAGCAGAAACATGGGCTCTTTTACTATTTCTATTATTGAAATAAGTAAATGATTTTTCTGTTGATGTTCTAAAGAATTGAAACCCCACTTCTTCCTTGAGGCAACAACTTCATCGTTTGAAAGTCCCTTAATAAGCTTACTATTTTCTGTCATTAAGATGAATTGAGTTATTGCTACTAATTTAGTTATTTAAGATGAATTTAAGGGACATATTTACATAAAGATTATTATATTTGCATGCAATTTAACTACAACTCTGAACCTAGTTCAGCATAAACTACAAATTGCAATGAAAGCACACACAATTAAAATCGTTGGAGAAGGTCTTACTTACGATGATGTACTTCTTATCCCGAACTATTCCGAAGTTTTACCCCGCGAAGTAAGTATTCAATCAAAGTTTTCAAAAAATATTACTTTGAATGTTCCTATTGTTTCGGCTGCGATGGATACCGTTACAGAAAGTGCTATGGCGATTGCTATGGCGCAGGAAGGTGGTATTGGAGTCTTACACAAAAACATGACAATCGAACAACAGGCAGCCAAAGTCAGAAAAGTAAAACGGGCTGAAGCCGGAATGATTATCGATCCGGTAACTTTACCTTTAACTGCAACTGTAGGAGATGCTAAAATGGCGATGAAAGAATTTGGTATTGGTGGCATTCCTGTCGTTGATGAAAATGGTATTCTTAAAGGAATCGCAACTAATAGAGATTTACGTTTCGAAAAAATAAATTCCCGTTCCATATTAGAAGTTATGACTTCTGAAAACCTGGTAACTGCTGCTGAAGGAACAACTCTAGAAGAAGCCGAAGTAATTCTGCAGAAAAATAAAATTGAAAAACTTCCGGTAGTCGATGATAATTTTAAACTTATCGGATTAATAACTTTTAGAGATATAACAAAACTAACTCAAAAACCAATTGCGAATAAAGACAAGTTTGGTCGTTTACGAGTTGCGGCTGCTTTAGGCGTAACCGCTGATGTAATTGAAAGAGCCTCAGCATTAGTAAATGCTGGAGTTGATGCTGTAATTATTGATACTGCTCACGGACATACACAAGGTGTTGTCTCAGTATTAAAAGAAGTTAAAGCTAAATTTCCTAATCTGGATGTTGTTGTGGGTAATATTGCTACTCCGGAAGCAGCGCTCTATTTAGCTCAAAATGGAGCCGATGCGGTGAAAGTCGGAATTGGTCCGGGTTCTATTTGCACAACGCGAGTAGTTGCCGGAGTTGGATTTCCTCAATTCTCAGCTGTATTAGAAGTGGCAGCTGCATTAAGAGGAACGGGAGTGCCTGTTATAGCTGATGGTGGAATAAGATATACAGGAGATATTCCAAAAGCAATAGCTGCCGGTGCAGATTGTGTTATGTTGGGTTCGCTTTTAGCAGGAACTAAAGAAAGTCCAGGAGAAACTATAATATTCGAAGGAAGAAAATTCAAATCCTATCGTGGAATGGGCTCTATAGAAGCAATGGAAGACGGCTCAAAAGATCGCTATTTCCAAGATGTGGAAGACGATATTAAAAAGTTGGTTCCCGAAGGAATTGTAGGCCGCGTACCCTATAAAGGGGAATTAAACGAAAGCATGCAGCAATTCGTAGGTGGACTTCGTGCCGGAATGGGATACTGCGGTGCGAAAGACATTTCAACACTACAAGAAACAGGACGATTTGTTCGTATTACACAAAGTGGCATTGGCGAGAGTCATCCTCATAATGTAACCATTACTAAAGAAGCGCCTAATTATTCGAGATAAATTAAGGAATAAGAGCATAAGTTAAATCTTGACCTTTTTCTAATCAATCATTCTTAATAAATTATCAATAAAAACATTATTAGACACAACACCCCTAAATAAAAAAGGGTTAAAATTCATTTTATGACAATAATTTGTATTTGAAATGTTTTTTTTAGGGGTATTTATAATAATATAATATTTTTGTAAAAAAATATTATTATGTCCACTCGGAAAATTGTTTTAAGTATTATTCTTATCGTTAATTTAACTCTTACTTTCTTTTCAAATCTAATTTTTAAAAATAATGAAACTCCGACTGAAGTTATAAAATTTGACACTGGTGATACCGCTTGGATGATTGTCGCAACGGCATTAGTTTTACTAATGACACCTGGTTTAGGTTTCTTTTATGGTGGAATGGTAGGCAAGAAAAACGTCATCAGTACCATGCTTCAGAGCTTTATGGCAATGGTTATTGTCAGTGTGTTATGGATAGTTATTGCATATGGTTTGTGTTTTGGTCCATCTATTGGTGGATTAATTGGAAATCCAATTCCGAATTTATTTTTTAACAACGTTGGTGTCAAAGCTACTTGGACATTAGCCCCAACAATACCATTACTGCTGTTTGCCCTTTTTCAGGTTAAGTTTGCTATTATTACGCCTGCTCTAATTACCGGTGCCTTTGCGGAGCGAATTCGATTTTGGTCTTACCTCCTATTTATGGTACTTTTTATTTTATTCGTCTACACGCCTTTAGCTCATTGCACTTGGCATCCGGATGGAATTTTCTTTAAAATGGGAGTTCTTGACTTTGCCGGAGGAACGGTTGTTCACATGAGCGCAGGTTGGGCCGCACTAGCAGGAGCAATGTTTCTAGGAAAAAGAAAAAGTCAAAAAGTTAATCCCGCCCGAATTACTTATGTGTTATTAGGTACTGGATTATTATGGTTTGGTTGGTTCGGATTCAATGCTGGTTCAGCAATGGGTGCTAATGGACTTGCCGTTCAAGCATTAGGTACAACAACCGTAGCTGCTGCAGCAGCCTCTATGGCTTGGGTGTTTTTTGATAAAATATTAGGACATAAACTCTCTGCTATGGGCGCTTGTATTGGAGCTGTAGTAGGTTTAGTCGCTATTACTCCTGCTGCTGGTTATGTTAGTATTGCTCATGCCATAACCATCGGAATCATTTCAAGTATCGTTAGCAATTTAGCTGTAAGCAAATTTCCAAAAGGCAAAATAGATGATGCGTTAGATGTATTTGCTTGTCACGGTGTTGGCGGAATGACAGGTATGATTTTAACAGGTGTCTTTGCTTCCAATGCAATCAATCCAGCTGTAGTTGACCAGGGATTGTTGTTTGGAGAAACAAAACTATTTCTTAATCAAATTACTGCTTTAATTATAGTGTCTTTTTTTGCATTTACTGCTTCTTATGCGCTATTCTTCATTACCAACAAAATCACTCGATTAAGAGTTAGCGAGGATAAAGAAGAATTAGGGCTAGATATTACCCAACATGGAGAGTATTTATAGAGTGATATTTAAAAGTAAAAAGAAATAATAATATCTTCTATCTGTATTTTTATTTTTTTGAACTAAATCCCAGTATAATTACTCGGAGTAATCTTCATCAATTCTGATTTAATAGTATCCGAAACTTCTAGAGTATTTATAAAATCATGAATTACTTCTTTATTGATTACCAAATTCGTTCTGGTTAATCCTTTCAAAGCTTCATACGGATTTGGATAACCTTCTCTTCTTAAAATGGTTTGAATTGCTTCGGCAACAACAGCCCAATTTTTTTCTAAATCTTCAGCAATTTTTGATTCGTTTAATAACAATTTATTCAATCCTTTTAAAGTGGCATCAAAAGCAATTAAAGTATGTCCGATTGGAACACCAATGTTTCTTAACACAGTACTATCAGTCAAATCGCGTTGTAATCTTGATAGTGGAAGTTTAGCCGATAAGTGTTCAAATATCGCATTAGCAATACCTAAATTGCCTTCCGAGTTTTCAAAATCTATCGGGTTTACTTTATGTGGCATGGCCGAAGAACCAATTTCTCCCGCTTTAATTTTTTGTTTGAAATACTCCATCGAAACATAGGTCCAGATATCTCTGTCTAAATCAATGATGATATTGTTTATTCTTTTCAGTGCATCAAAAAACGCAGCAAAGTGATCATAATGCTCTATTTGTGTGGTTGGAAAGGAATGTTGCAAACCAAGCGTATCTTCCACGAAAGTGGTCCCAAACTTTTTCCAATCTATGTCGGGATATGCTACATGATGTG
The DNA here is from genome assembly GCA_947456955.1 of Flavobacteriaceae bacterium. Classification (GTDB taxonomy): domain Bacteria; phylum Bacteroidota; class Bacteroidia; order Flavobacteriales; family Flavobacteriaceae; genus Flavobacterium. The sequence goes on from CANGTQ010000001.1 coordinate 332,102, forward strand.
CGTTAAAATTTCCGGTTGCACCCCCAAATTTAGCAGCAAACGGTATGTTAAACAATAAACGCATTTGCTCTTCCAAACGTTCAACAAAAACCAAAATTTCCTTTCCTAAACGAGTTGGTGAAGCAGGCTGGCCATGAGTTCTGGCTAACATCGGGACGTCATTCCACTCAATTCCCAATTCTTTTAATTTGGCTACTATTCCGATTAATGATTTCAAATAAACTTCTTGAAAGGCTTCTTTTGTCGATAGCGGAATAGCTGTATTATTGATATCTTGTGAGGTTAAACCAAAATGAATAAACTCTTTATAGTTAGATAATCCTAAGGATTCAAACTTATCTTTGATAAAATACTCTACCGCTTTTACATCGTGGTTTGTGATTTTTTCAGATTCTTTTATCCATTGCGCATCTTCAGTGGTAAAGTTTTTATAGAGATTTCGCAAGCTGTCAAAAACGGTTGGACTTACACCTTTTAGTTGTGGCAGATCAGCTTTACATAAAGCGATGAAATATTCAACTTCTACCAGAACACGATATTTTATTAAGGCTTCCTCCGAAAAATAATTGGAAAGCGATTTGGTTTTACTTCGGTATCTCCCGTCAATGGGTGAAACGGCGTTTAGTGGAGTTAGTGACATTAGTTGTGTTGTTGTATTGTGAGTTGCAAATTTAGGTAATCCTATTTAGAAAATAGAGTAAAGAGAATAGAAAATAGATGATAGATAAAAGACGAAGAGAGGATTGACTTTCTCTAATCTTTTTGTCTATTCGCTATTATCTTCTTAACAGCTTTTCTCTTAATATCGGTACACCTTCTGTGGCATTCTTAGCAATAACTTCTAATGGATTTTGCAGATTAGTAATACTTGCCGGTCTTGGGTCGATGTAAAAAACAGGAACATTCGGTTTCGCATAATGCATCAAACTTGCAGCAGGATATACTTGAAGTGATGTGCCAATAACAGCTACATAATCAGCTTGCTCTGTGATACTTATTGCCTCTTCAAGCGCAGGCACCATTTCGCCAAACCAAACTATATGTGGCCGTAATTGATGGCCTTTATCATCAACATCGCCAATCACTAAATCGTTTTGCCAATCTAAAATATAATCTTCGTTTTTTGTGCTGCGTACTTTTAACAATTCGCCATGCAGATGCAACACATTTTTAGTTCCGGCCTGTTCATGAAGATTGTCAACATTTTGAGTAATAATGTGAACATCAAAATCTTTTTCAAGTTCCGCTAAACCAAAGTGTCCTTTATTGGGTTTTACCTCTAGTAATTGTTTTCGTCTTTGATTATAAAAATCTAAAACAAGTTCTTTATTTCTATGCCAACCTTCGGGCGAAGCTACATCCATCACATTATGTCCTTCCCATAATCCATCTGCATCCCTAAAAGTCTTAATACCACTTTCGGCAGATATTCCGGCTCCGGTTAAAACAACAAGTTTTTTCATTATTTTGATTTGGACCTAAAGCTACGCATTTTTACTATTTTTGCCAAAAGCATTCCTATGATTGACTTAAATTACCTAGAATACTTAGAAGGATTTTTAACCGACAACCGCAAAGAGCGCTTTAAAACCGTATTAGCCAATAGAACCAATCACTTTACGATTGCCGTAGAAGATGTATTTCAATTCCATAATACGAGTGCTGTGATGCGCAGTTGCGAGGTTTTTGGTATACAGGAAATCAATATTGTTGAGCAACGATTTGGCAAAAACATCGATAAGGAAATAGCAATGGGAGCTCAGAAATGGGTCGATATCAATAAGTTTGAAAACATCACTAATTGTATACAAACTCTAAAGAATAAAGGGTATCAGATTATTGCAACTACACCGCATAACGATTCGTGTTTGCTACATGAATTTGATGTAACCAAAAAGAGCGCCTTGTTCTTTGGCACGGAAAAAGAAGGTCTTTCAGAAGAAGTGATGAGTCAGGCTGATGGTTATTTAAAAATTCCAATGGTTGGTTTTACAGAAAGTCTGAATATTTCGGTTTCTGCTGCAATCATTATTCAGGACATTACCACTCGCCTTCGCCAATCTAATGTAAATTGGCAACTTACCGAAGAAGAGCTACTGGAAAAGAGATTGCTTTGGGCGAAGAATACGATTAAAGATATTAAGCGGATTGAGGCTAGGTATTATTCTAAGTAGTTGTCAGTTATCGGTTGTCAGTTATCAGTTATCGGTTGTCAGTTGTCGGTTGTCGGTTGTAAGCATAAAGAATAGAGAACAGATAACAGAGAACTGAAAACAGAGAACATAACCCTACTTCTTCTTCAAAACCTTATATTGTTCATAGCATTCGCTAATGGCATCCATAATTTGCAAATCGTTAGCGGTTTTGATAAATTCTTCGGAATAGCTGCAACGCATTAAGATTTCGGCAATTTCTTTTTTATCAATGCCAAGAAGCACACCAAGGGTTTCTCTGTCAAATTTGGATTCTAACAGATTCCTAACGGTGTCATCTTTTTTCATCTGTTTGAGTTTTTTGAGCTCGTTGGTCTTCTTCCCAAAGAAATTATACAACATATCAGCCGGATTAAAAATAGAACCTAAGACTCTGGTAAAAGCGCCAGGAGAGGTATCTCCCGTTTCATAACCTTGTGGCAAACCGGAAATACTGTAGCGATAGTTTTCTTTATCAGGAATAAGCTTTGAATCTACTTCAAGATAACCTGTTAAATCATATTTTCTAACAATAACTTCCTCTAAAGCGATGGCTTTTTCTGTTAGTAATAATTTAGCTGTACCATTTTTTAACCAGTCATTGGTTACTCTTACGCGCAAGGATTGATAACCTAATGAGGCAATATGCAGCGTGTCGTTTACACTTACTTCTAATTCAAAGTATCCTTTTACATCGGTTGTGACCCCTTTTACTTTATTTACATTAATAACATTTACATTAGAAATAGGTTTCAAAGTATTGTCATTGAAAATTGTTCCAGTTACTTTTTGCGACACCGAATTAACTTGCGAGTTTGCACTAAGGGAAAATAAAAATAAAAGTAAAACTGTAAAATATCTCATAGGACTTTTTGATGGTTTAAAAGTATGAAACTCTTTTATCATATAATAAAGTTTGGTCTGAGAATTAGAATAAAATTAACAAAAGTGAGATGTTCCAAATGTAAAAACCCAAATCCCAACTAAACCTCTATGGACTTTAAAGCCCATAGGTTTGGTTGACAGACTAAAAGTCTGCACGGCTGTATTACGATGATGAAATTTCCATTATTAATATACGGATTTCTGCGATGTTCCATATATTCATATACCATTTCATCTGTAATATTTCCTGTACTCCTACATCCAAAACCAATATCCCAAAAATGAAGAATCAAAAATCTTTTTTTCAATTCAGTAAATTCCATATGAAGTTTCCTTGACTAACGTCTGCATATAAACTTTACTATTGAACTAATATCTTGATATGGGCGATACTCGATATGCATGTAAAAATGTTCTTTTGTAACTACTCCTTACAAAATTTGGATATCTTCTGCCACGCAAATCTGTATTAATATTGTTCTACATCTAACTCTTATATTGCCTTTTAAAACTTCATAACGATACTTCATAACCCAAACTATATGAGCCGTAAGACGAGTTACCGAATGACCATTTGTTCTTTTAAAATCAATTAAACAAATATAACATTTTTAGAAGCTGAAAGGAAAATGCATTAAAGTACATAGTTTTAACTTTTTTTGATACCAATAAAAATCAAAGCTCAAGATAAAAAAATGCCTTTATTTATAAAAGATCTTTTTTTTATATGTGGATTAAAACTTAACGGAATGACATTTAGAAGATTATTTATTCAAAACGTGGTAAGCAATCAGACCATCGATTGGCCGTCTGAGTACGTTCCCAACTTTTATATCATATTTTTCTAATGCAACTTCCAGTTCGTCTTTTAAATAAAACGCAATAGAGCCTACAAAATGCACCAATACATCATGACAATTTTCGAATTGAAGTATATAATTTTCTACAAAATCCTTCATTTCATCCTGAATTATTTTTTTACAATAATCATTATCTTTATGCTTAATTAAAAACTTGGCAAAAGTTGCCAAATAAGCATTTGGATTAGGTTCTTTGTATAAATTATGTTTGATATAATCCGGTTCAAGATTGTATTCTTCTTCAAATTCTTTGGCTAAATCATTTGGCATTTTGTTAAAATAATAGCCTCTTAACAAATGTCTTCCAAAACGATTTCCAGAACCATCATCCATGGCAATATAACCCAATGATTGTACTTTTTGGTGCAATACTTTGCCATCAAAATAACTGCAGTTAGAACCGGTACCCAATATACATACAATGGCTTGCTCACCTTTAGGAGTTGTGCCGAAAGCCGCTGCATAAGTATCTTCATATACAGAAACTATAGCTTTGGTGAAATATTTTTTAAAAACACTAGTCAAAAAATCTTTCATTCTATCGGTTCCGCAACCTGCACCATAAAAGAACAAATGCGTTGCTTTGTCTTTATTGTGTGAAATATCAAATTTATTGTCAAGGCGATTGATGATTTCTTCTTCTTCTAAAACTTCCGGATTTAAACCCAGTGATTGCGTAGTGAAAATTACTTTTCCATTATCATCAATGGCAATCCAATCGGCTTTGGTAGATCCACTATCAACTAATAGTTTCATAATTAATTAGGAATTAGGAATTAGGAATTAGGAATTAGGAATTGCTTCCAAATCTAATCTTATATTTATTTTAAATTAGCGATGTGAACTGATAAATCAATTAATTTGCTTGAATAACCGTATTCGTTATCATACCAGGAAACCAATTTAAAAAAGGTCGAATTTAATCCAATTCCGGCTTTTGCATCTATAATAGAAGTTCTTGGATCAGAAACGAAATCTTGAGAAACAACATCATCTTCAGTATAACCAAGTATTCCTTTTAATTCGTTTTCAGAAGCTTTTTTCAATACTGCCATGATTTCTTCATACGAAGTTTCTTTGGCCACTTTTACTGTTAAATCAACTACAGAAATGTCAACTGTAGGGACACGGAAAGACATTCCTGTCAATTTTCCGTTCAATGCCGGAATAACCTTTCCAACTGCTTTAGCAGCACCTGTTGATGATGGAATGATGTTTACGCTAGCAGCACGTCCGCCTCTCCAGTCTTTTCTAGACGGTCCGTCAGCTGTCATTTGAGTTGACGTTGTAGCATGAACGGTGGTCATCAAACCTTCCACAATTCCGAAGTTATCATTGATTACTTTGGCTAATGGGGCTAAACAGTTGGTCGTACAAGAAGCGTTGGAAACTACAGTATCTGTTGCTTTAGCTTCTAGGTGATTTACTCCCATAACAAACATTGGAGCATCTGCAGATGGTGCAGAAATAACCACTTTTTTAGCACCACCATCAATGTGCGCTTTGGCAGTATCAATTGTTGTAAAGAAACCGGTGCATTCGGCTACAACATCAACGTCGACAGCTGCATCGTCCCATTTAACTAATTTTGGATCTCTCTCTGCCGTTACTCTGATGTATTTATCATTTACATAAAGTTTTCCATCTCTTACTTCTACTTTTCCGTTAAAACGCCCGTGAACTGAATCGTATTTTAATAAGTAAGCCAAATGATCTACATCTAATAAGTCGTTAATAGCTACTACTTCTACATTGTCTCTATTATAGGTTTCTCTGAATACAATTCTTCCAATTCTTCCGAAACCGTTAATTCCTAATTTTACTTTTGACATTTTTTTTATTGTTAATTTATTTATGCGGTTATGTGGTTACTTTTTTTGGTATCGAATGAACGAATAATCAAATAACCTAATCCTTTTTCTTTTATGTTGACATGATATCTGAAACTCTTAATAATTCTTGATCAATTTCAGAGTGTCCTTTAATGGCATTTTCTATAGGAGTTAAGGCTACTTTATCATTTAAGATTCCTACCATATAATTAGACTTTCCTTCTAAAATTGATTCTACGGCTTTTACTCCAAGTCGTGATGCTAAAACCCTATCAAAGCAGGATGGAGCACCGCCACGTTGCATGTGACCTAAAACGGAAACACGAATATCATATTCGGGCATATTTTCTTCGATATAATCTTTAAGTTCAAATACGCTTTTCCCAATTTTATCGCCCTCGGCTATAACCACAATACTTGATGATTTACCGGATGCTTTACTTTTACGTAAAGATTCTAAAAGACGTTCTAACCCTAAATCTTGTTCTGGGATAAGGATTTCCTCTGCTCCTGCTCCTATTCCGGCATTTAAAGCAATGTGACCAGCATCTCTTCCCATAACTTCAACTAGAAAAAGACGATTGTGTGAACTTGCTGTATCACGAATTTTGTCAATACATTCTACGACTGTGTTTAATGCGGTGTCAAATCCTAGAGTATGGCTGGTACCAAAAATATCGTTATCAATCGTACCGGGAATTCCCATCACAGGATAGCCAAATTCTTTATTAAAGACTTCTGCACCGGTAAAACTTCCATCTCCACCAATGACCACTAGAGCATCAATATTAGCATTAACTAAATTTTGATGTGCTCTTTGCCTGCCTTCAAAAGTCATGAATTCTTTAGAACGTGCCGATTTTAAGATAGTGCCTCCTTTATTCACAATATTGTTCACGCTTCGAGGCCCCATTTCTTTAAAATCGCCTTCAATCATTCCCTGATAGCCTCTGTAAATGCCTATACATTCAATATTATGATAAGCACAAGTTCTTACTACAGAGCGGATGGCTGCATTCATTCCGGGAGAATCGCCTCCCGAAGTTAATACACCTATTTTTTTTATGACTTTAGACATTTTTAATGTATTAAAATGTAAAATTAGCAAACAAGAACCATTGTTTTGCCCCTATAATTGGTATATTAACAAAACGGAGTAAATTCAATCGTTTTCGTTGATAAGTTTTTGGGTTAATAAATATTATGTGAAGAATTTTATACTAATCATCGGTTGGAATTGCTTCCTGATTTGGTTTTATATTGGGTTGCTTCTTGTTTTTTTTATCTTTGATTTGGATATCATCAGGATATAAATTAGAGTCTTGTATTTGGTTGAGATTGGTACTAACTTTTTCTAGTTTTGCATTTTTAAAAATCTTGTTTACCAATTCTTTAAAAGTATCAAAGTCAACCTCATATGACATTCCAAGCCCTTGAGTATAACCAATTCCCTGACCAATATAAGTAATGTCATTTTCTTTATTAAATACCCTCAAGTTTAGTGTGCCATCCCTATTCACACGATATTGTACTTCAAGGTCTCCAATAATGGCTGTTTCTGAAATCCCTCCTACCGGAACACCCACTTTTCCGTTAACTGTAATTCTATCATTTATTTTTGAAGAAACCGTAACGCCAAATCGTCCGTCCGTTTGTTGTCCCGGAGTTCTATCGGCTACAATATATTCTGGAGCAATAGAAATCTTATCGTTATCGCCCGAAAATATATCACTAAAGAGACTACTCGCTTTTTCAAATAAATTATTTGATAATTGATTTTGGTTAACCCCTTCCTGACTTAAAAAACTGCCTGTTGAAAGTAAGTATAATGCTTGGGTTTGTCTGGCGTCTTTATCATCAAGTTTGTATTGTATTTCAGATTTCAAAGAGCTTCCCACATTTGGAAAATTGATATTAAAATCGGGTTCAGGATTAGTAAGATTTCCTCTGACACCAATAATCACTTCTACATCAACTTTTCTATTAAAAGATGGATTATCAATCAAAACGGCAGGATTTGCAGTGGTTTTATAAACTGCTTCTAAATTAAGTTGAGCCGCTAACGGATTACCTGTCCAAATGATAGAACCTCCTTTTTTTACATCGAATTTTTTACCAATTAATCCCCCATATTTAAAACTATAGGAACCTGAAACTACCGAGAAATCTCCAAACATTTGAAATTTTCCTAAGGTGTTAATTCTAAAGAGAATCGTTCCGTTACCCATCCCTTTCATTCCGTGTCCGCTTTCTCTGTTTAGAATTACTTCAATATTAGCAATTTCTGTTATTGCAAAATCAAATTCTAACTCAAGACCATTGTAATTTGTAGCCTGTGCACCATTTGTATTTGCTTTTCCTTTCTTTTCTTCAGGAGTTTTAAAACGTATGTAGTTGCTTTCCTCAACTGCCTCCGCATCGTTTATAGGGATTTTAATGTCGGTTCCTTTAGCGGATTCAGCATCCACTTTTATTATCAAATTGCCCGCCGGTCCTTTTATACTGGCAGAACCATTCATAAAAGCATTTCCATAGTAAGCTGCATCTTCATAGTCAACAGTATTAAGAGCTAAAAGTCTTTTAGCATAAATAGACAAATCCAATTGCCAATCGCCAAATTGCTTGTGTTTAATGAATCCGTTAATGCTTCCTTTGGTATTAAATTTAGTATCGGTAATATTCGTTTCCCTAATTATAAATTTGTTTTCGGTAACATCAACAACGGAATTCTTATCAAATACATAATTGGTATTCAGATAGGGAATTGTTAATCCTGCCTCATTAATAAATAGTCTTCCGTTATAATCTAAATTGTTGAAATCGCCATCAATTCTGGCATTTCCCGTAGCAAATCCCCTAATATTAGTAATAACATCACCTCCAATATTACCTAAAACTCCGAGGTTGAATTTATCAAAATTTAAATCTATGTCCAATAAGGTTTTGTCGTTTACAATCTGAATGTTACCATCGGCACTAAAAGCCTCCACATTTTGATTCTCTAAATTGGAATTTAAATTAAATTTACGCAATGTTTCATCTCCCTTAATATCCAAATTCATTTTACCAAGTGCAATACCATTGACTTTTAAACTATCTATTCTTAACGTCGATGTAGGTTGAAAAATGGTATTGTTTTGTTTGAAGTTAATCTTCCCGTTTAAGTTCCCTTCAAAATTAAATTTATCGATATCGGGAGTTACTTTATTCAGATTGACATTGTCAAATGTGAGCTGTAAATCCTTATTTTGCTTTCCATTCAGTACACCAATAAAATTGATGTTTTCGTTTCCGTGTGAAAGTATTAAATTATTAAACGAGAAATTGCTAAGATTTTTATCAAAGACAATCTTACTCTTATCGGGGTTCTCATTTTCATTTAAAAACCATAAATAATCCTTGAATTGAAGTTCTGATTTATTAAACCCAACTACATTATTATTCTCATTATTTATCGTATGGTAAAAATTCAGATTGTAAAAATCATTACCTAGCTTACCGCCTTTAAACTCGGTTCTAAAATTTAACGTATCATTTGAAAATGTATTAATCATACTAAAATCCCTGATTTTATAATGCTTTGTCTTTATTGAATCTAATTGAACATAGGCATTGTACAAAGGGTTTCTGTTGTCTACCTGAACCAAAATATTATCAAACGTGTTGTCATAAGCCACTACTTTTGGAGAAGTAAAATCTAATTTAAAATTCTTACTATCTGAACTTATGTTTCCTTTTAATTTAGTGTTTTTGGCAAGGGATATTTCTGGATTGAATATTTCTATTATTTTACTATTTAAGTCTAAATCAAATTTCAGGTATTGATTGGGCAACACTTTATTGGGTTTGTAATTGGAATAAAAACTTCCCAAAGAATTTTCCGCCATTTTCTGTAATTGGTTGAATTTATATTTTCCAACTACTGAACCTTCAATGGCGTCATGCGAATCAATCGTAATCGCTCTTTCTCCACTAGAATCAAAACTCGAATTAACATTCAGATAATCCACAAAATACATATCTTTTTTATTTTGATAAGAGGCATTAGTAAGCAACAAATTTCCTTTAAGATTATCAAAGGAATTTCCAGTTGCTTTTACCACAATATCTCCTCTAAAAACAGAAATTGAGTCTTTTATAAAATTCAGTTTTACTAAATTAGCATAATCAATTTTGGAATGAAAATCATAGATATTTTCCTTTTTAGATAAATCTAATATTCCGCTAAAATCCATAAATAAATTTGGATCATTTATATAGAATTTTCCTTTAAATATAGGCTGTTTAAAGCTGCCGTCAACTATGATTTTGGTATAATTATAACCGTTATATTTTAATTGAAAAACATCACCGGCAAAAGAGGTATTTACATATTTTTTTGTAAATCCTTTACCTTCAACATCGAGATTCATAGTCACTTTCCCAATAGTCTTGTCATTCAACATGGCTCCCACATCAAAGTGGTCTAAAATAATGTTTCCATTGTATTTAGCGTTGTCTATGTTATCTATATCCGACATGTGCAAATCGGATTCAATTATTCCCAATGCTGTATTCATTACAAAATCGGCGTTGATGTATTTTTGTGTAACTTCAACTTTACCAACAAAATCAAATTGACCTATTTTTTGTAAAGACGTTGGTAATTTTTTACCGAGAATATTTGGTAAAAGCTTAGTCAAATCAGCATAATTGGAGGAAATCCTTTTAAGATTTCCTTTCATGTAAAACTTACCGGGACTTTTGGGAAATAGGTTTTTAAAATTAATATCACCCTTAATGGTAGAAAACTTACAATCATTTAGGTAGAGATTAGTTGCATACAAATCATTCAGCGTTCCTGTTATTTTGGACTTCAGAAAGAACTTTTGATTTTTACCTAAATCAGCATAAAAATGACGAATATCATTGGTTGCTAATGTTGCGCTGTCTAGAGTTACATCAAATTTTACTCGGTTGTTAAAATCACTGAAATCTTTATTTTCTTTACTGTATTTTAAAACAACATCACCTTTCAAAAATGATTCTTTGGTAGTTATTTCTAACTTGTTTAGGATTATATTTTTTTTAGTATAAGTGAAATCTGCAGCTAAATTGTCGACTTGAACACCACGATGATCATTGAGACTCATAGCATTTATATTGGTTGTGACATTTGGTCCTTTGATTTGAAAATCTTTTAAGTGGGCATCGATTTTAGTGAAATCAACATCTTTTGGAACTGCGCGATTATAGTCAAGCATAACAAATCGACTATTCTTTAAATAGACATTCTTTGACTTCATCAAAAACTTACCACTTCCTGGTTTACCATCATCAAAAGCCTCAACAAACAAATCCAAATTGGTATCTTTCTCTCCTTTATAATTCTTGATTTGCAAATAAAATTGATCTAATCGCAAATCGCCGAAAAGCAACTTCCCGTCGAGGAGTTTATTAAAATCTAAAATACTGGTCTTAATACGTTGAGAATAAATAAGGGTGTCATCATGGTGATCAAGAATCAAAACTTTTTTTAGTTTGACACCACCGAAAAAAGTTATAGCAACTTCATCAATATTGATGTTTGTACCATAATCTTTGTTGAGTTTGTCTGTTGCGTAATGTGCAATTTTGGTTTGTACAAAAGGTAAAGAAAGCGCGATACTGACTAGCAACAATAGTAAAATCAACGCTATAATACTGCGTAAAACTATTTTTCGAAATTTTTTAAAATCAGTATTTGTTTTAATTTTTTCCAATTATTATTTTGACTTGGGAAAGAAAATTACCTTTGCAAAAATCTTTACATTTGATTTTATCAGATCGAGTGTCAAATATAAATCAAAAATTGCGCCTTTTATGCATCTCGAAGAAGTTTTTATACTGGCAATTGAAAGTTCATGCGACGATACTGCAGCTGCAGTTTTGAAAAACAATGCTGTACTTTCAAATGTTGTTGCCAGACAAAGCATTCATGAAGAATATGGTGGAGTTGTTCCGGAGTTAGCTTCCAGAGCACACCAACAAAATATTGTTCCTGTGATTGATATAGCGTTAAAGAAAGCTAATGTCAAATTAAATCAGTTGTCAGCCATTGCTTTTACTCAAGGTCCGGGACTGATGGGTTCGCTTTTAGTAGGTGCTTCTTTTGCAAAATCTTTGGCGTTGGCTTTGGATATTCCATTAATTGCAGTGAATCATATGCATGCGCATATTCTGGCCCATTTTATTGACGAAGAAGGATTTGAAAAACCAACATTTCCTTTTTTGGCCTTAACCATTTCCGGTGGTCATACACAAATTGTGAAAGTCAATGACTTTTTTAATATGAAAATCATTGGTGAAACTACAGATGATGCGGTTGGTGAGGCCTTTGACAAAACTGCAAAAATATTAGGATTCCCTTATCCTGGCGGTCCATTAATAGATCAATTTGCTAAAGAAGGTAATCCGAAAAAATATCCGTTTACTAAACCAAAAGTTCCCAATTTAGATTTTAGTTTTTCAGGATTGAAAACTCAAATTTTGTATTTTGTTCAGAAAAATGTATTGGAAAATCCAAATTTCATCGAAGAGAATAAAGCTGATATATGTGCTTCTGTGCAGCAGACCATTATTGAAATTCTGATGGATAAATTGAAATTGGCTGTTGCAGAAACGGGAATTAATCAGATTGCCATTGGCGGAGGCGTTTCTGCAAATTCCGGCATACGCCAGACTCTGAGAGAGGCTGAAAAAAAATACGGATGGAAAACTTATGTTCCCAAATTTGAATACACTACAGATAATGCTGCGATGATTGGAATTGTGGGTTATCAAAAATATTTACACGATAAATTTGTTGACCAATCAACGATTTCAAAAGCACGAATTGAGTTTTAAATTATGAAATCAATAAGTTTATATATATTATTTCTATTTTTCACCATTGTATTAACTAGTTCTTTTACAAAAAATCACAATACTCTCAACACTTTTTCAGATGAAATTAATTTTCCTTTATTGAATTTAAAAAACAAAAAAGTTGAAGATAAAATTTACAAATGCTTAATTGACAGTATAAATAATCATTTTTTCTTTGAAGATATTATTCCTGCAAAAAACAGAAAGGAAATAATAAATAGGTTTAAATCTGATAAAGAAGCAAGTTTCTATTTGACGCACAAATTATCACTTTCAAAAAATACTATCTCTATCAATCTTCATTACGAAATTGCACACAGTAACGGATATGATAGTTGGGGCGAACAATTTGTTTTTAATGCTAAAACAGGAGAGAGAATTAGTATTAAAGAAATAATTACTAAACAAAATGAATTTGAAACTATTTTTAAATCAATGCAAAAAAAATATATTGAGAAATCTAAATTAGAGATTGAAGAAATTTTAAAACTAGATGACCCAAATGCAAAATATGAAGAAACAAATAACCCACAACTTGAATATTGCTTTTCAGATTATGAATATAATTTTGAAATAGAGAAAGACAGTTTTTTCATCTATCCTCATTGTGGTTTTCCAAGAGTTATTAGAAATATGGAACCCTATGAACCTATAAAATTCAATAAAAAAGAGCTTAATCATATTCTAAAAAAAGAATACAAATAAAATGCAACTATTCTACAATCCATCCATTACCGAAACCACAAATTCCTTTGTTTTTGACAAAGAAGAAAGCAAACATATAATTAAAGTATTGCGTAAAAAAGAAGGTGATATATTGCATGTTACAAATGGTTTAGGTTATTTATTTACAACCGAAATTACAATCGCTTCAGACAATAAATGCACTGTGAAAATTGTTTCATTTAAAAAACAAGACGCTCCAAAATTCCATTTGCATTTAGCTGTTGCACCAACCAAAATGAATGAACGCTACGAATGGTTTCTCGAAAAAGCAACCGAAATCGGCGTACAAGAAATCACACCAATTATTTGTGAGCATTCGGAAAGAAAGGTAATCAAAACCGATAGATTTCAGAAAATTTTAGAATCAGCAATGAAGCAATCGTTACATTATTATTTACCAAAATTTAACGAACCAATCACTTTTAAAGATTTTCTAAAAAAAGAACATCGCGGTCAAAAGTTTGTTGCGCATTGCGAAGAAACGGATAAAAAATCGTTGAAAAACGAACTAGTAACTAATGAAGATATCACGATTTTAATTGGACCTGAAGGCGATTTTTCCGTTAAAGAAATCCAACAAGCTATTGCGGCTAATTTTATTCCTGTATCTTTGGGAGCGACACGATTACGAACAGAAACTGCGGCAGTTGTAGCTTGTCATAGTGTGGTTTTTAGGAATGAAGATTAATCAACAACATTTTTTGATTTCAAATTTATGAAGAAAATAATATTGCTTTGCTTATTGATTACTTCTCTTGGGTTTTCCCAGGAAATTGCCTTGCTAAAATACAATGGTGGTGGCGATTGGTATGCAAATCCAACTTCGTTACCCAATTTGATAAAATATGCGAATCAAACGATAAATACCAATATAAAATCAAAACCAGCAAGGGTTGAACCCGGAAGCTCAGAAATTTTCTCCTACCCTTTTGTGCACATGACCGGACATGGTAATGTGGTGTTTAGTGAGGCTGAAATAATCAATTTGAGAAACTACATGCTTTCCGGTGGATTTCTTCATGCCGATGATAATTATGGATTGGACCAATACATTCGCAGAGAAATAAAACGTATTTTCCCTAACAACGATTTAGTTGAAGTTCCAGCTAATCATCCTATTTTTCAAAAACCAAATCTTTTTGCCAATGGATTACCAAAAATACATGAACACGATGGCAAACGCCCACAAGCTTTTGGGATTATTATTGACAACCGATTAGTTTTGCTTTACACTTTTGAGTGTGATTTGGGTGATGGATGGGAAGATCCGGAAGTTCATAATGACCCAAAAGAAGTGCGTGAAAAAGCATTAAAAATGGGTGCTAATATTTTGAACTATATTTTCAATAATTAAATATACTTGGCATGGATAAGAAGCTATTGTCTGCCGAAATTCAAGAGTATATTACTTCAAATATAAATGCTGACGTATCCAAATTAGCGCTACAAAAAAACAAATTTGCTATAACTGATTGGACAACAATACTAGGTCAAATTACTGCCAAACAGAAAGCCAAAACCAAACTTCCAACCTGGTTTTACACTCATAATATTTATTATCCAAGTAAAATATCTATTGAACAGACTTCCTCTGAAAAAACTGCAGTGTATAAGTCACAATTAGTTTCTGGCAAAAGCCTTATTGATTTAACTGGAGGTTTTGGCGTGGATGATTTTTACTTTTCCAAAAAAGTAGATCAGGTTACTCATTGCGAAATCAATCATGAACTATCCGAGATTGTAAAACATAATTTTGAACAACTTGGAGTATCAAACGTTGAATGTCATACAGGTGACAGTTCTGGAATTCTTGTAACTTTAAATCAAAAATTTAATTGGATTTATGTTGATCCTTCGAGGCGAAATGATGTTAAAGGCAAAGTATATATGCTTCAAGATTGTTTGCCAAATGTTCCTGGATTACTTGATTTTTATTTTGAGTTTTCCGATAACATCATGTTAAAAACAGCTCCGATTCTTGACATTTCGGCGGGATTATCAGAGTTGAGAAACGTAAAAACAATTCACATCGTTGCTTTAGAAAACGAAGTCAAAGAACTGCTCTGGATTTTAGAAAAAAATTATACTAATATCATTCAAATTGTTACATGCAACTTGACAAAAGACTCCACACAAGAGTTTACTTTTGAACTCGATAATACTCCGGTTTCAAATTACAGTTTGCCAAAAAAATATCTGTATGAGCCTAACGCAGCCATTATGAAATCAGGCGGATTTGATGAAGTGACCTCACAATATGAGATTGAAAAATTAAACAAACATTCGCATCTCTATACATCTGATATTTTGATTAATTTTCCGGGGAGAGTTTTTGAAATTGAAAACAGTTTTGAATACAACAAACCAAATATGAAATCGTTTTTGGAAAACAAAAAAGCCAATATTACTACTCGAAATTTTCCAGAAACGGTAGAAAACATTCGCAAAAAGTGGAAAATAAAAGAAGGTGGAATTGTGTACTGTTTTTTTACAACTGATATAAATAATAACAAAATAGTTTTACTTTGCGACAAATTAAAATAGACATGAATAAGAAAATAGTTTTAGCCTTATTTCTTTTTACCAACTTGATTGCCTTTTCTCAAAAGCCATGCGAAATTGAAACTAATGTTACCGATAGTTTAGGAACTTATAAATTGACCAAACAAGCTATAATTTTTGAAAGAAGTTTTGCAGGAAACTCAACTACTATATTTTTTGCATTATTTAATAACAATGGTGTTTTAGGACTTGAAACTCAACAACTACAAAGCAGTGCCGACTTTATTAAAGCCAATTGTCTTGATAGCAATTCAAAAATCTTTTTGCAACTAAACAATGGAAAAATTGTTACTTTATTATTTGCAGGAGTAGAAACTTGTGGTACGTTAGTTCGTAATGATAAAAATGAAAACACCCGGATTTTAATTGGTTCTTTTGTCTTTTCTAAAGAAAATTTTGAAGAATTAAAAACCTCACCCGTAACATTCATGAGAATAAAATATTCTAGTGAAATAATAGATTATCCTTTTAAAACAGAGTTAATTTCTGAATTAGATAAAAAAACCTATCAACCCGAAAATTACTTTATCAATTATCTAAAGTGTGTTGAGAATTAATTTTCGCAGCGCCATTTTTTATTAGAAACTGCGTCTTTATTGCTGCCATTTAAATTATAATGCCACCATTCAGATTCAAATATTCTAAAGTTATTTTGTAACATTATATCTTTTAAAAACTTTCTATTGGCCAAAATTTCATCAGATAAATTTTGGTAATTATGACTAGCTTCTTCACCAAAAAAATCAAACTTCGTTCCCATATTGACTTCCACACCTAACGAGTCTACTAAAGAAATATCGACTGCACCACCCCGATTATGAATAGAACCTTTCTTTGGATTGGCAACAAAATTAGGATCAGGAACTAGTTGGAACATTTTTTTTTGAATGGCTTTAGGCCGATAACAATCGTAGAGTTTTATTTTGTAACCTTTTTTTAAAAACGATTTGTTAGCTTCTAATAGCGCTTTCACAGTTTTTACTCTGAGAAAACATTCATCACAAGGATATACTTTTTCTTTCAGGAAATTATCGGCTGTGGCGTATTTCATGTCGAATACAAAATCGTTGCTGTAGTTTCTGAGGTTAACAAAAGCATTACTATCTGCTTCCTTCGAAATATCAAGAAGAATCGGTGATTTTTTAGAATTAAGATAGGTTGATTTGCATGACACAAGCATCAGCAAACTGGCGAAACAATACGATAGCGCTATAACGAATACAAGGATTCTCTTTTTCATAATTTTAAATCTCATCACTCGTAAACGTAGTAAAACTTTTCTTTTTAAATGGTCTGATGATTAATCGTCCTTCTCGGTCAAATTTAATATAATTATAAACCCAATTCAGAAAAACAACCGCCTTATTTTTGAAACCAATTAATGAAAATAAATGTACAAACATCCATACAAACCATGCAAAAATGCCGCTGAAATGATAATGTGGCAAATCAACTACAGCTAAGTTCCTTCCAATAGTTGCCATTGAACCTTTGTCTTTATATTCAAATGGAGTCATAGTTTTTTTCTGGATTAATTTAATCAAATTTTCTCCTAATAATTTTCCTTGCTGCATTGCCGGTTGTGCCATCATAGGATGTCCTTGCGGATATTTCTCGGTTTCCATTGAACAAATATCACCAATGGCAAATATGTTATCATAACCAACCACTTGATTGTATTGGTTTACACGAACTCTATCCACTTTTTCTACCAACGATTTGGAATCTAACCCGACTATTTTGACACCTTGAACTCCTGCAGTCCAAATCACGGTAGCAGAATCAAAAGTTAAATCGGTATTGGTAGTAATAGTTCTTCCATCGTAATTGGTTACACGAACATTTTTCCAGATTTTCACACCTAAATCCAAAAGAAATTTTTCGGCAGCTGCAGACGACTTTTCACTCATCGTATTCAAAATTCGGTCACCACTTTGAATAAGATTAATTTGCATTTTATCAATGTCCAGATCGGGATAATCTTTTTGAAGAATCGCTTTTTTCATTTCGGCCAAAGCACCGGCTAGTTCCACACCTGTTGGTCCGGCACCAACTAATACAAAATTGATTAACGTATTTCTATCCGCTTGATTTTTGGTCAAAACCGCCTGTTCAAAATTTTCCAAAATTAAACTGCGAATATTCAACGATTGCGGAATCGTTTTCATTGACATCGAATTCCGTTCAATTTCTTTGTTGCCAAAATAATTGGTTTTAGAACCTGAAGCAATGACCAGATAATCATAATGCAGATCACCTATTTCGGTGATTATCTTTTGATGCTTGGTGTCAATTTCCTTAACCGAAGTCAAGCGGAAATAAAAGTCTTTATATTTCTGAATAACCTTCCGAATCGGATAAGCAATCGAACCGGCTTCCAATCCGCCTGTAGCAACTTGATATAATAAAGGTTGAAATGTGTGGTAATTGTGTTTGTCAATAAGTACCACCTGAACATTCTTGTTTCGAAGTTTTTTTGATAATGCAATTCCAGCAAAACCACCACCAATAATTACAATACGAGGATATTTTGAAGTTGGAATGTTCATTTTCTAATTTAATTTTCGTCTCGAAAGGCAACATCGCCTTTCCATTGAGAAAATCCTCCTTCCAGATTAAAGGTGGTTTCAAAACCCATTTGGTTCATAATAGCACAAGCTTGAGCACTTCTACCTCCAGCTTTGCAATAGACATAATAGTTTTTGGATTTGTCTAATTCATCTAATTTATAAAGGAATCCTTGTCCTTTGTAAATATCGTTTAAAATAGCATTAGGAATAATCCCTTCATTCCATTCATCTTCTGTTCTAACATCAAGAATAACTGCATTAGGATCGTTTTCTAATTTTGTTTTCCAGTCTTGTCGTGATAAATCCATCTTTTATTATTTTGAATAACAAATATAGTCCTTTGTTATTTTATTTGCCAATGATAAAGAGACAAACTTCCTTACTAATAAAAATTAACAAAAAAACAACATAAACATTTATATTAACGACTAAAAATTATTATACATTTGTACCTACAAATATTGTATTAACAATTATGAAAATTGAACATATAATAAAATCGACAATTCCGTTTGATGATGCAAAAAAGGTTTTCTTGAACTTTACCTATACTCAAAATGTAATTGGAGATAAGTTTAATGAAATTTTAAAACCTTACGATATATCAAGAGAACAGTATAATGTATTGCGGATTTTACGTGGTCAAAAAGGTAATCCTGCAAATATGTGTATCATTCAAGAACGAATGTTATCCAAAAACAGTAACACTACCCGACTCATTGACAAATTATTGCTAAAAGAATATGTAACTCGTGAAGTTTGCCCTAATAATCGAAGAAAAATTGAGGTGTTGATTACTCAAAAAGGGTTAGACATACTATATAAACTTGATCCTATTGTAATGGAACACGAGCAGTTTTTTGCCAACAATTTGACTAAACAAGAATTAAAACAATTGAATAATTTATTAGAAAAATACCGAACAATTAATAAATAACTATGAGCAATTTTATAAAAAACGCTAATTGGCGTTATGCCACCAAAAAATTTGATACTACAAAAAAAGTATCCAAAGAAGATTTAGAAACTTTAAAAGAAGCCATTCGATTATCTGCTTCTTCTTTCGGCTTACAACCATATAGAGTTTTAATTATTGAAAATCCAGAATTAAGAGCAAAATTACAACCTGCAGCATGGGGACAATCACAAATAGTTGATGCTTCACAATTGATTGTCTTTGCTAACATAACCAATTTTGGGGAAACTGAAATTGATGTAAGTATAGCCAATACAACTAAAACAAGAGGATTGCCTGCCGATGCATTAAAAGGTTATGGCGACTTTATGAAATCTAAAATAGTTGCACTACCAGAAGATGTTAGAAATACTTGGGCATCAAAACAAACGTATTTAGCCCTCGGAAATTTAATGAACGCTGCATCCGAATTAAAAATTGACGTTACTCCAATGGAAGGTTTTGAACCTGCTCAAGTTAATGAAATTCTAGGTTTAGGAAAACTTGGACTTAACGCAACTTTACTAGCAACTATTGGATACCGTCACGAAGAAGACGCTACTCAACATTATGCAAAAGTGCGTAAATCAAATGAAGAATTATTTATAAATTTATAATCAATAACTAAATATTAAAACAATGAAAAATTTAAAAACAATCGCAATGGGTTTGTTAGTAGCTTTTGGTACAACATTAGTTACAGCACAAACAAAAAAAATTAACGCTGAAAAAAGTACTATTAACTGGTTAGGTAAAAAAGTAACTGGCGAACATAGTGGCACAGTAAATTTAAAAGAAGGAAATTTAATTTTCAAAGATGGTAAAGTTGCTGGTGGAAATTTCACTGTAGATATGACGACTATATCTACTACTGATTTGTCTGGTGATTGGAAAACAAAATTAGATGGTCATTTAAAAGCTGATGATTTTTTTGGAACTGAAAAAAACCCAAATGCCACTTTAGTATTCAAAAAAATTGCTGCAAAAGCAAAAGGTGTTTACACAATAACTGGTGATTTAACCATAAAAGGAATTACGAATCCAGTAACTTTTGATTTGGCAGTAAAAGGAAATACAGCTTCAACGGTTGTAAAAATAGACCGAACTAAATATGATATCAAATATGGCTCAAAAAGCTTCTTTGAAAGTATTGGAGACAAAGCTATCAATGATGATTTTGACCTAACTGTAAACCTACAGTTCTAAATTGGGAACAACTGCTATTAAAACCTCGAAAAGAAATTTTCGAGGTTTTTTATTTTTATTGGAAATTAAAAACACAATCCTATATTTGTTTTATCCAAAATTTAAAATGAATAATTCCTCAGACAATAATCGGTTGTGTAAAAGAAATACTAGCGAAAACACAATACATTTAAGAATTTAGGTTAATCTGTGATAAGTTTAAAGTAAAATATTTAATACTTAAATAGTATAAATTAGCAGAAACCAATTGAGATAAGTAATAGATAATGAAAAAGATAGCAGTAATAGACAATTATGATAGTTTCACATACAACTTAGTTCACTATTTAGAAGATTTAGATAACATGGTAACCGTATTAAGAAACGATGAATTTGAATTGGAAGAATTACAAGCTTTTGACAAAATTCTACTTTCGCCTGGCCCCGGAATTCCGGACGAAGCAGGTTTACTTAAAGCTGTGATTTCGAAATATGCCGAAAGCAAAAGTATCCTTGGCGTTTGCCTAGGTCAGCAAGCAATTGGTGAAGTCTTTGGTGGAAGTCTAATAAATTTGGATAAAGTATATCATGGTGTGGCAACTAAAGTCACTCAATGTGTAAAAGATGAAACACTGTTTAATGGTTTGCCAAATGAATTTGAAGTCGGACGTTATCATTCCTGGGTTGTTGCTAATGCTAATTTTCCTCCCGTTTTAGAAATCACTTCTAAAGACGACAACGGACAAATTATGTCATTACGACACAGAACACTTGATGTAAAAGGTGTGCAATTCCATCCTGAAAGTGTTTTGACACCTTTTGGTAAAAAAATTATAGAGAACTGGGTTAATGATTAGTGTTCAATTTTCAGTTGTAGCATTCAGTAAAAATGAAAACAATTTTAAACTGCAAAACGACTTTTCAGCAAACTACAAAATACCAAAAAGGAACTATCATTGGAAGTAGTTTTATTCAATTTATTGCTAGCAATCCAATTTCGAGCATTGCTGCTTTTATCCAAAATTTACTTTAATAGATTTAGTTTATAGTATTGATATTTAATGTAATAAATATTTAATATAGAATTTATCTATGATACTGATTATCAACAAAGCAATATACTAATTAACTAATTTACAAGTTATTAACAATTTACATATTTTTTGAAAACAATTTATTAAATTTGATTTAACACTGTCAAAATAGTATTTATTAAATCAATAATTTATGGGGATTTTCAATACTCACGAGAAAAAAGTAATCACCGAACTTCGCAAGAAAAGCGAAGCTGTATGTAATGACATCAGTAAAGAAATTAAAGAACATCTTGATGATTTAAAAACTGATTATGAAGAAAATAAAATAGTCATAAAAGAGTTCAATGATTTTGTTAGTGAATTAGAAACAAAACTTTCTCCTCAAGATATAGAAAAACTTCACTCCTTTTCTTCCCGATTATATAAAGTAAAACGTTGTGCCAAAAAAGGGGTCGAAGCGATGAGAGAATTATCGAGAAATCAAAAAAAGGCAACAAATGAAACTTTAAGAGAATATCAAGAATATCTTTACCTCTAAATTATCTAGTAAATACAAGCGAATTTCCTTTACTCAAGTTTGCATCAAAAGCATATCCTTCATAATTAAACCCCTTTAAGTCGTCAATAGTTTCTGCATTGGTATCAATGATAAAACGAACCATCATGCCTCTCGCCTTTTTGGCAAAGAAACTAATCATCTTTAATTTTCCGTCTTTGTAGTCTTTAAATTCGGGAGTAATTACCGGAACTTTCAATGTTTTTACATCAACCGCACTAAAATATTCATTGCTTGCCAAGTTGATAAACAATTCGCCCTTTTCCAATTCGTCGTTTAGTGATTTGGTAATGGTTTTTTTCCAAAATTCATATAGATTTTTGTTTTCCCCAATTGGTAATGAAGTACCCATTTCCAATCGATAAGCCTGCATTAAATCTAATGGTCTAAGTAAACCATACAAACCTGAAAGAATCCGGAGTTTGTTCTGTAAAGCAGCTAATTTATCGTTAGCCAATCCATAAACATCCAAACCGGTATAGACATCACCATCAAAAGCATAAATAGCTTGTCTTGCATTTTCCAATGTAAAAGGTAGCTTCCATTCTTGATTGCGTTGCCAATTGAGCTCAGCTAGCTTTTCAGAAATATCCATTAACTCTGAAAGTTGGTTTGGCTTTTTCTTTTTTAAGGTATTTTGTATAGTAGTTGCTTGTTTTAAGAACTGTGGTTCTGTATAATTTAAAGTTGGCAACTGTTTTTCGAAATTCAACGATTTGGCTGGAGATATAACGATTTTCATTTGATGTGTATTTGGATTCCAAAAATACAAATTCAATATTGAAAACAATATGCAAGAAAATAATAAGTGATCTAAATTTAAATAAAAGATATAGTTATCTATTTTGTTTAGATAGCTAACTATTTTTTTATTTCGTACAAATTCCTATTTTAGTGGCTTAATACATAAACTTATGAAACTACTAGGAATTGGTTCAAGAATAAATCACGCCGAATATGGCAAAGGTGTTGTAACGAATGTATCTTCTAAAGAATATTGGGTAACTTTTATTGATGGAGGACTAGAAACTATTGCAATTGACAGTGAATTTGAAGTAATAGAAGCCGCTGAAAATGAAGTTGACACGATTAGTTTATATGATGTAGAACAAAGTTTACTTTCCATCCTAAAAAAATGGAACGGACTTGGAGAACCTGTAGCTATTGGCGACAAATGGAAAGGTGGCAACATGAAATTAGTTCCGGGACAAGCCGGATTGGCGCATAAAGACGTGCCGATAGATGTGTTCTTTCATAAAATTGTAATGCTTCGCGACCGCTTGCGTGTGATGGAACAGAAAATAAATGCCAGCAATTTAGAAGAAATAGAAAAAGTTGAATTACAACAATACATTACCCGTATTTATGGTAGTTTAACTACTTTTAATATTCTCTTTAAATCACAGAATGATCATTTCGTGGGTGAAAAAACAAAATAAACTTTAACAATTGTAGTGTTATCGAAGGTAATAATTTGAGTACTTTTATAGTTCAAAAAAGAAGAAATCATGAAAAAAATAATAATCGTTTTTAGCATTATTGGGATTTTGATACTAAGTTGTAAAAGCTCAAGTTCAAATGAAAAGAGTAAAACAATAAATATCACTTTTGAATCTAAAAGTGGCAGCAAAGTTAATGGCACTGCTACTTTCTCAGAAAAAAAGGGATCAGTTACTTTAACCGCCAATTTCACAGGTTTAAAACCTGGTGAACATGCAATACATATTCATGAAAAAGCAGATTGTTCTGCTGTAGATGCTACTTCTACAGGTGGACATTGGAACCCCACATTTAAAAAACACGGCCGTTGGACAGATGCTGAGCACCACAAAGGCGATATGGATAATTTTTATGCCAATGCTGATGGAAACGCTACCGTATTATTTAAAACCAACGAATGGTGCATAGACTGTGGAGATGAAACCAAAAACATCATTGGTAAAGCAGTAATTGTTCATGAAAAAGCCGATGACTACACTACGCAACCAACAGGAAATGCTGGCGCAAGAGTGGCTTGTTCTGCTATAATTAAATAGACTTATCGTATGATAAACCCATCAGCATTTGGCTGGATAGATAAGTTTTTTATTGAACAGAAAACTAGTGAACAAATTTTTATGGTTTCAGAAGAAGAGTTTTATCTTCAAACCAGAGCCACAGGTTTTATTTTTGGTCATATTATAAGTTTTGATACTCTTAAATCAATACCATTAAAAGAAAGACTTGCGGAAGAGATTTCAAAAATTGGAATGCTCAATACTTTATATAAAATGTATTGCTTGGTCAAACAAGATACAGATAAAGATAAATTCATAAGTGAAGCTGTTTCCTTTTACAATTTGATGACTCCAAAAGGATTTAATCCATTACAGAAAATGCTTCCTAGCAGTTCTGATTCAAGTAAACTTGAAAAAATAATTCACGACAGAGTACAAACGAATGAAGATTTATTTAGTAAAAGCTTTTCGCATGTAATTACCAATGCTCTGCTCTTTATTGATGTTTTAGCTTTCAAAAAATACTTAGAAAAAGGCTCATTACCCGAAAAATATTTTAACCGAATTGAAGATAGTGTTATAAGTGTTATTTCGCTTTCTTTAAAATCTAAAACCGGAATTTCGGTTCATGATGATTTGTTACAAAAACTTTTTGAATCTTCTGTTCGGTATACTAAGTTTTCAGACAAGCATATTAAATCTATTGAAGATATTGATTTAAGTAACCTTGAAAATAATTTAGAAAAATTTTACGTAATCGATTTGGCTGGAATAAGTTTATGGAGTGATGAAAAAGTAGAAAATGAAGAACGCTATTTCTTGTTTAAGTTGGGAGAAAAACTAAACATAGCTCAAAATTTCATTATAGAAAGCATTGATTTTGTAAACGATTTTATCATAAAATACAAAACCGAAATTCCGTATTTCAATAATTCTAATCCAGTAAAAAATTTCTATGACCATACAACAGAAAGTGTAGTAGTGTTATTAAACAGAAATAAAAAACGTTTGGTAAAAGAAGTTTCTCAAAGCAAAGAGTTGATGCAACTTATAGCCAAATCAACTCACAAAGAATTAGACAAAGAAGAGAAGAGAAAAATTAAAACTCAATTACTTGATATTTGTAAAACAGTACCATCCTTGACCATTTTCTTATTGCCTGGCGGAAGTTTACTTTTGCCAATATTGATAAAATTCATTCCACAATTATTACCTTCGTCATTTAACGAAAATGAAGAAAGAGAATAAAACCCTTAATAAGTATAGATTGACCAAAAGTTGAATGAAAATTATTAATTAAATAATGTAAAATATTAATAATTATCAATCCATGAAAAGTAATTAGTTTTCAATTTGCTTTTTTCATCTCGAATATAATTTATGTAAGCTTCAGCGACTGGACTTAATGATTTGTTTTTTAACCATACCAAGTACCAGTTCGACTTTATTGGAAATCCTTTCATAGAAATAATTTTTAAATCTCCACTTTCAAGTTCGTTTTTTAACCCAATAATTGGCATTATAGAATAACCTATGCCTGCTATTATAGCTTGCTTTACTGCTTCATTAGAAGTTAATTGCATTTTTTTGGCAGACTGAATTCCATTACGCTGAAGGTAGTTCTCCATTACTAATCGAGTAGCTGAACCTTCTTCTCTATATATTAACGGAAATTCATCAAATAAATTTGAATAATTATTTTGAATTTGCGAAACAGCATATTGATTTCCAATTAAATACAATTTATTTTCGAGTAAAATCTCGTATTGCAACTGAATACCATCAGGTAAAATAGAAACTAATGCAAAATCAACTTCATTATTTTCCAAACTCTTAACAACTTTTGATTTGTTAGTTACATCCATAATAAGGTCAATGCCTTTATTCTGATTTAAAAAATCACACAAAAAATAAGGCATTACATATTTCCCTGTTGAAACTACAGATACCATTAATTTTCCTGACAAAATACCTTTGAAAGTTTTTGATTTATAGGTTATTGTTTCCACTTCATCTAAAACTTTTTGGGCTGTAATTGCAATCTCTTTTCCAAAATGAGTAATATACAATTGCCTTCCTATTACTTCTGTCAACGGAATATCAAATTGATCTTGCAGTTTTTTTAATTGAATAGATACCGCAGGTTGCGTTAAATTTAATTCTTCAGCAGCTTTGGTAATACTCTTTGTTTGAACAATTTTTAAGAATATCTGTAATTGATGTAATGTATAATGCATTAATATATTTTATGCGTTTCATAACAAATATAAATAAAAATATATACTCACAACGCAATAGATTTGCAAAAAAATAACCAAATAAAATTATGCAAAGAATAACTATCGCAAAAGGTGACGGAATAGGTCCAGAGATAATGGACGCTACATTAGAAATTATCAAAGCTGCAGGTGCTCAACTAGAGTATGATGAAATTCAGGTTGGTGAGAAAGTATACCTTTCTGGAAATACTTCAGGAATTGCAAAAGAAAGCTGGGATACCATTATAAAAAACAAAGTGTTTTTAAAAGCGCCAATTACAACTCCTCAAGGTGGTGGTTATAAAAGTTTAAATGTTACCACAAGAAAATTCCTTGGATTGTATTCGAATGTTAGACCATGTATGAGTTTGCATCCATTTGTCGAAACAAAACATCCAAAAATGGATATCGTTATCATAAGAGAAAATGAAGAAGATTTATATGCTGGAATTGAACATCAACAAACTGATGAAGTTATTCAATGCCTAAAAATAATCAGCCGACCTGGTTGTGAAAAAATTGTTCGTTATGCTTTTGAATTTGCCAAACAATATGGCAGAAAGAAAGTGACTTGCTTTACCAAAGACAATATCATGAAGCAAACGGATGGCTTATTCCACCAAGTGTTTGATGAAATTGCAACAGAATATCCAGAAATTGAAAATGAACATTGGATTATTGATATTGGTGCAGCCAAAATGAGTGACACACCGGAAGCATTTGATGTTATTGTAACTTTAAATTTATATGGTGATGTTCTTTCTGATATTGCTGCACAAATTGCAGGTTCAGTTGGATTAGCAGGCTCGGCAAATATTGGTGAAGAATGTTCGATGTTTGAAGCCATTCATGGTTCAGCACCAAGAAGAGCTGGTCAAAACATGGCAAATCCATCAGGATTATTACAAGGTGCTGTGATGATGTTGAATCATTTAGGTCAAAATGTTGTTGCTACCAAAGTACATAATGCTTGGTTAAAAACTCTAGAAGATGGCATTCATACCTATGATATTTTTAAAGAAGGTGTTAGCACTCAAAAAGTAGGAACCAAAGAATTTGCTCAAGCTGTTATTGCTAATTTGGGTCAAAAACCTAAAACATTGGCAGCAGTAAATTACGAAAATGGTCAAGCCCTAAATCTACCAAAATATAAAAAGAGACCACAAGCTAAGAAAGAACTTATTGGTCATGATGTTTTTGTTCACTGGAACGGAACAGACCCTAACGAATTAGCTCTAAAATTGAGCCAAATTGGAACATCTAATCTGAAATTAAACATGATTACCAATCGTGGAATTAAAGTTTGGCCAGAAGGATTTTCTCAAACATTTTGTACCGATCATTGGAGATGCCGATTTAAAACTGAAGAAGGTAAAACCATATCTAAAGAGGAAATAATAGTTCTTCTTCAACAATGCATTCAAAATGATATTGATACTATCAAAACTGAAAATTTATATCAATTTGATGGTAAAATGGCATTTTCACTAGGACAAGGACAATAATAAAAGACAATTATGGAACTACAATTATTAAATGGCGCCTTTTCTTCAAAAGAATCAATTGAGATTTTAAATCAATTATTCCAAGTAAAAATTAAGTTTCACGAAGATAAAATCAAGACCTCCCAAAATGAGGAAGATGTAAAAATGCGAGAACGTAAAATTAAGTTCTTACAAAATGAATTAGCCCATGCAAGGCAATTGATTACTACTAAAACAGAATACATTTCACTAAGTAGTCAAATTATATTATAAAATTATGGATAAATATCAGTTTAAGTTAATAGAAGGTGATTTTTCATCACAGGATGCCAAGACCGTTTTAATGTCAGTTATCAATAGTAAAGTTAATTTTCATAATCTCAATGCCTTTAGTGAATTTGTTAAAAACAATGAAGATTGTGAAACATCAAAACAAAGAATTTCAGCATTATCAAAAGCAAGTGAAGATATCCTAAAACTAATAGAGGAAAGTGAAAAAAAAGGAATGAAGTTGAAGATTAATGGAGACATTACTGTAGAGTTTATTTAAGCTAAAGGATTTGGAAATTTTCGAAGGAAGAAGGTTAATCATTGCCACAAAACATAAAAAAGAAAGTGTCATAGCGCCTCTATTAGAGGAACATCTAGGAGTTCAATGTTTTGTTCCAACTGATTTTGAGACCGATAAGTTGGGAACTTTTACCGGAGAAATTGAGAGAAAAAATGATGCTTTAACCACAGTTAGACAAAAATGTCTGCTGGCAATGGAAGAATACCAATGCGATTTAGGGATAGCAAGCGAAGGGTCTTTTGGTCCACATCCATCAATTTTCATGGCACATGCTGATGATGAATTTTTAATTTTTATTGATAAAAAAAATAATTTAGAAATAATTGTTCGAGAGTTAAGTCTCGACACTAACTTTAATGCAACAACTGTAAATTGTTTTCAAAATTTGGTTGATTTAGTAAAAACAGTTGGGTTTCCTGAACATGGTGTGATTTTAAAAATCACCTCGGAAGAAGTTCCTACCGTTGTAAAAGGAATTCAAACCTGGGAATTATTGGAAGAGAGTTTTAATACGCTCTCCGCTATTAATTCCCAAGTTGTTGCAGAAACCGATATGCGAGCGATGTATAATCCAACTCGTATGAAGGTTATTGAAAAAGCTGCTCATAAACTAATTGAAAAAATAAAATCTCTTTGTCCTGAATGTCACGTACCTGGTTTTGGTGTAGTAAACATCAAATCGGGATTGCCTTGTGAATGGTGTGGTTCACCAACAAATTCAACAAAATCACATATTTTTAAATGTCAGAAATGTAATTTTGAACAGGAAAATATGTTTCCAAATAACAAGAAAACAGAGGATCCAATGTTTTGTGATTATTGTAATCCATAAGAAATGAAAGTAGAAATTCAAAAAGCAGCTAGCTTATTAAAAGAAGGAAATGTAGTTGCTATTCCAACGGAAACTGTATACGGATTAGCAGCCAATGCTTTTAATGAAGATGCTGTCCGAAAAATATTTGAAATCAAAGGCAGACCATTATTCAATCCACTTATTATTCATATAAAATCTTTAGCCTTTTTAGAACAGTTAGTTTACAACATTCCACCCAAAGCGTTGCAATTGGCGCGCCATTTTTGGCCTGGTTCATTAACTTTAATTCTACCAAAAAAGGAGATAGTTCCCAATATTATTACAGCAGGAAAAAATACTGTAGCAGTTCGCGTTCCAAATCATCCAGTAACATTAGCGCTTTTAAACGCATTAGATTTTCCTCTGGCAGCGCCAAGTGCAAATCCTTTTGGAACCATAAGTCCAACAGAAGCAAAACACGTAACCGATTATTTTAAAGAAAAAATTCCAATGGTTTTGGATGGTGGAATTTGTCAAAACGGAATAGAATCTACTATTATTGGGTTTGAGTTTGATGAACCTGTACTCTATCGTTTGGGTTCAATTACAGTGGAGGAAATAGAAAAAATAGTAGGCAAAATTACTATAAAAAATAAAAAAGAAGTAGCTCCTGATGCACCTGGAATGCTTTCCAAACATTACGCACCAAAAACCAAAACATTTTTAGAAACAGATATAAATGCATTTTTAAAAAAACATCCAAATAAAAAAATTGGTATACTACTCTTTAATCAAAGAATAGAGAATAATGAATTTATTCACCAACAAATTTTGTCTGAAAACGGAAACTTTAAACAAGCAGCCGTAAATCTTTATTCCGCCATGCATCGATTGGACAAACTTGGATTAGACTTAATTGTTGCCGAACGATTTCCTGAAATTGATTTAGGAAAATCTATTAATGATCGCTTGGAGCGTGCAACTAAAAATTAGCCTATGAATTTTAATTTACTTTTAGATAATTTAACCAATCCGGCATTACTTTTCTTTTTGTTAGGAATAATTGCCACTCGACTTAAAAGCGATTTGGAAATTCCGCCAAATTCTTCAAAATTTATTTCGTTATATCTTTTATTCTCTATTGGATTTAAAGGTGGTCAGGAATTGGCTCACAGTCATTTTGACCTAGAGATAATTTACTCTGCAATTTTTGGAGTTTTTATAGCGATTATCATTCCTGTTTATTGTTTTTTTATTTTAAAAAGAAAATTTAGTATTGAAAATTCTGGTGCTATTGCTGCTGCATATGGCTCTGTGAGTGCCGTTACTTTTGTTACTGCTATTTCTTTTTTAGAAATTCAAAAATATGCATTCAGCGGACATATGGTTGCAATCATGGCATTAATGGAAGCACCTGCAATTATAATTGGAGTAATTCTAATGAAAATTTTTAATAAAAATGAGGTCATAAAAACCAAAATGAAGTCTGTCATAAAGCATTCATTAACCAATGGAAGTGTGCTGCTTATTCTGGGTAGTTTATTGATTGGTTATTTAGCAAGTGATCAACAAGCTATGGGAATAAAACCTTTTACAACGGACATTTTTAAAGGATTTCTTGCCATTTTCTTACTTGACATGGGTATTTTGAGTGGCAAAAAACTGAATGTTTTTATTAAAAGTGGATGGTTTCCTGTGGTTTTCGCAATTATAATTCCGTTAATAAATGGCAGTTTAGTTGCACTACTTAGTCAGTTAGTTTCAAATGAAATTGGAAATAGATTCATATTTGCTATACTTGCTGCAAGTGCATCCTATATAGCTGTACCGGCAGCAATGAAAATTGTAGCACCAAAAGCAAACCCGGGTTTATTTTTACCCATGGCATTGGCTATCACTTTTCCGTTTAATATTACTTTCGGAATGCCAATTTATCTTTCAATTATACTTTACTGTTAAAAAAAGGCTAGTTAGAAAATTTCAAACGATATACCTCATCAAGTTCGTTATTTGAACTCATATTTACATCTAAATCAGTTACATAACCCGAGTTTAAACCGTAGGTCCAACCGTGCAATGTTAAATCTTGTCCGTTTCGCCATGCTCCTTGAACAATGGATGTTTTAGCTAAATCAAAGACTTGTTCTTGAACATTAATCTCTACAAACTTGTTAAATCGATCTTCTTCATTTTCAAATGAATTTAAGTAATCTTCGTGTAAACGATACACATCTTTTATATGACGAATCCAATTGTCTATAAGACCTATAGATTGATTACCCATTGCCGCTTTTACACCACCACAACCATAATGTCCGCAAACAATTACATGCTTTACTTTTAAAACATTTACAGCATAATCCAAAACGCTTAACATATTCATATCAGAATGAATAACCATATTAGCAATGTTTCTGTGAACAAAAACTTCACCTGGCTTTGCACCTATTATTTCATTTGCAGGTACTCGACTATCAGAACATCCTATCCAAAGTAATGGTGGTTGTTGGCCTTTTGCTAAATCTTTGAAATATTCAATATCTAAAGCGAGTTGATTCTCAACCCATTTTTTATTGTTATCAAGTATTTTTTTATAAAATTCAGTACTCATAGTTTGTCTTCTTTAAAAATTATTTCTTTATTCTCAATTACTTCCATTTTTCGTTTCATTACATTGTAACGATGCTCAATAGTAACTTTGTTTTTATAACCATCACTGTTTTCAAGATCATAAGCATCTTTAAAACCAACCAATTTAGTGCTAATATTTAATTCTTTTGACTTTATTTTTTTAAATTCCTTAATTAAATCTAAAACATCATGAGCAATATAGACAGTGTCTGTTGCATTAATTACAACTTTTGAATTAGAAGGAATATTATTTAAAGTAGCTTTAATTGCTGCTTTATTTAAAAAAGAAACTTCTTGTGCCAAATCAATGTGAATGATATCGCCTTCTGAATATTCTTCTTTTCTGAAATTATAAGCACGTTGCATATTACCTTTTAATACAAATAGCACACTTATAATTATACCTAATGCTACACCTTTTAACAAATCAGTAAAAACAACTGCTATAAATGTTGAAATAAACGGAATAAATTGATACTTCCCTTTTTCCCAAAAATGTCTGATGATTTTTGGATTGGCTAATTTATATCCGACTAATAACAAGATTGAAGCTAAAGTAGCTAACGGAATTTTATTTAATAGTGTTGGAATTGCCAAAACACTAACTAATAATAATAAACCATGTATTATTGCCGACATTTTAGATTTTGCGCCTGCATTATTATTAGCAGAGGTTCTAACTACAACAGAAGTCATTGGCAAACCACCTAAAAGAGAACTTAAAATATTTCCTATTCCTTGGGCTTTAAGTTCAATGTTTGTATCCGTATACCTTTTAAGTGAATCCATTCTATCTGCAGCTTCAATACAAAGTAACGTTTCGATTGAAGCCACAACAGCAATAGTGATAGCAACAATCCAAACTTTACTATTCGAAACAGCTAAAAAATCAGGAAAAACAAAAATAGTCTTAAACTCATCAAAACTTTGAGGAACTGGTAAACTAACTAAATGTTCACTTCCAATGGCTAAACTACTTCCAGATTGGATAAAAAATTCATTCAGAAGTATTCCAAAAACAACTGCTATTAATGCCGCCGGAACTAATTTTAACTTTTTAAAAAAATCCACTTTTGTCCAAGCTATTAAAATTGATAAAGATATAATTGTAATTAGAATTGAACCCCACTGAATATAATCAAAAATTGAAAAGAGCTCTGAAAATGTGTTTTGTCCATCAGACTGTAAAAATGCCTCATCACCCTCATAATCATTATCATAACCAATAGCGTGAGGAATTTGTTTTAAAAAGATAATTACTCCAATCCCTGCCAACATTCCTTCTATAACGTTAGTTGGAAAATAATTTGAAATACTTCCTGCCTTTATAAAACCTAATAGCAGCTGTATTATTCCTGCAATAAATACTGCCAAAAGAAAAGAATTAAAAGTACCTAATTCGGTTATTGCGGTCAACACTATGGCAGTTAATCCAGCAGCTGGACCAGATACACTTAAATGTGAGTTACTCAAAAAACCTACTACAATACCTCCGACAACACCTGAAATAATCCCTGCGAATAATGGTGCTCCAGAAGCAAGAGCAATACCCAAACATAGTGGCAATGCTACTAAAAAAACTACTAAACCAGAAGCAAAATCAGATTTAAGAGTAGCAAATAGATGCCTATTTTTTGTCATAATAATTGAGTTGTAAAAAAAAATTAAACAGGAAAATCAAACAAACTTTGTAAAAATATAAATATTTATTTTTAAATATCATAATTATCAAAAAACAAATAGAAATAATTAGAAATAAAGTTAGTATTTGATCATCATCAAAGAAAACAAATAAATTGAATGTATAAAATCTTTAACATTAGTTTAAATAAAAGAAGTCATAAATTTATCTTATAGTTTTTATATTTGCATAAAATATGATTATACTATGACCATTACACAGTTAAAATATGTTCTAGCTGTTGCTGAACACAAAAACTTTACTCTTGCAGCCGAAAAGTGTTTTGTTACCCAACCAACATTAAGTATGCAAATTCAAAAAATTGAAGAAGAGTTAGGTATTCAGATTTTTGACAGAACTAAGAAACCAATACAGCTTACCGAAATTGGGCAAAAAATTGTCAATCAATCCAAGAATATTGTTAACGAAGCTGATAGAATTCAGGATATTGTAGACCAGCAAAAAGGATTCATTGGCGGTGAATTTCGTTTAGGAATCATTCCAACAATAATGCCTACATTATTACCAATGTTCCTAAATAATTTCATCAAAAAATACCCAAAAGTTAAATTGATTATTGAAGAGTTGAATACTGACGAAATTATTCAACGACTTAACAATGGCCATCTGGACGCAGCTATAGCAGCAACACCATTAGAAGAAGAAAAAATAAAAGAAGTTGTTTTATATTTCGAACCTTTTGTAGCTTACATTCCCGAAGGTCACAGTACATTTCAAAAAAAGGAAATTGAAATCGATGATTTAAATATTGATGAAATCTTATTACTTCAAGACGGACATTGTTTTAGAGACGGTATTTTAAATTTATGCAAGAATACAGTTGCCAACGAAAAATCACATTTCCAAATTGAAAGCGGAAGTTTTGAAACCTTAATAAAACTTGCCGATGAAGGTTTGGGTACAACACTTCTTCCTTATTTACACACACTGGATTTAAAAGAAAATGATAAGCTTAAATTACGTCATTTTAAAGAACCAAAACCAGCAAGAGAGGTAAGTCTAATTTTTCCGAAAAACGAATTGAAAATTCATATTATAGATGCATTAAGAAGTACTATAGCCGGTGTAGTAAAAGGCGCTATTATCTTTCAGAATGTACAAATCATTAGTCCACTTCAAAAAAAATAAGGAGCTTTTGCACAAACTCCTTATTTTCTCTCTGCTAACTAACTACAGACAAACATTGTTTTAATTCGGGATGCTCACTCGTAAAGAATTGCAACCACTTTTTTAATTGTTCAACCTCGTAAGGCAATAAATTTTTAATCGCCTTTTTTAGTTCTTTTGTAAAAAGAACAGGATCGAAGCTTACTCTTTCGAGTACAGATTTAGTGTAATCATAAATCATTCTAGGCATATTGGTTAAGATTTGGGATTATCTTATTGTAAGAACGTTTAGTAAAAGTATACTATAAAAAGTTCTCAAACAAAAGAAATTGCTAAAACATATCGTTAAAAAACTATTTTTATCGTTTAAATGCATTAATTACTATTATTTTTAGGTTTTAACTTACTAAAATATTTTTATCTAATAGCCCATAAAACCATTATTGCATTTCAGGTTTATCAGCTGTATAATATAATAACCAATTGATTAGATTTTCCCAAAATAACATCGTATTAGAATAAATAGTAAATAAGAAATAATTAAGTTATTAGTTTCCCTAAATCCTAAATAAAAAAAGGAACCGTTTAAGTTCCTTTAGTTTTTATTTATCATTAATGAGCAACATGCAATGTTGCAGTTCTGGTTTTTCTTTAATAAATTTTGAAAGCCATAATACTAATTCTTCTAACTCATAAGGTAATAAAACCTTACATGCTTTTTCAAGTTCTTTGCAGAAAAGGGAGACATCGAAACTCACTCTTTTCAAAACATTTTTAGTATGGTCTAACATTGATTTAGACATAAATAACTATTTGATTAAGTTAATATAATTAGGTAAGAACGGGTTAGGAAAAACCAAATGTAAAAAATATAATTTTCCACAATTAAAATTTACAAAAAATTTAACGCTTCAGAAATGTTAAAATTTCAAATTGCTTTAGTGGCGCGTAACATCTCTCTTTTACCCGGAGCTCCTGGTAATTTTTCTACAGAAAAACCTGCTGATAACATCGCGTTTTTTATTGAAGTTCGACAAGCGTAGGTCACCAAAATGCCATTTGGTTTTAATGCCTTAAACATGGCAACAAATATTTTGTCCGTCCAAAGATCGGGTTGTACCCTGAAGCCAAAGGCATCAAAATAAATCAGATCAAAAGAAGCTTCATCCTGAATATCCTGAAAAAACTGTTGGCGTTTGGTTAGCATGAAATTATCTGAAAGTTGATTCTTTTGTTCCCAATTAAATTCGTGCATTTTTTTAAAAACTGTTGTTTCTCTTACATCAATTTCATTTGGGTAATTCATTTGCATCGTCTCATCTATTTCAACCGGATAGGCTTCTACTCCAACATAATCTATACTTTGATTTGTTTTTTTGGCTTCCACGAAAGTAATAAAAGCATTCAAACCAGTACCAAATCCAATTTCTAAAATAGCAATGGATTTTACTTTGAAAAGTGACCCGAGCTTTTGCGAATTGGCGAAGCACAACCCATTTTTTATGAATACATGATATGCCTCTTGAATAGCACCGTGTTTTGAATGATAACTTTCATTCCATTCCGGCAAATAAATTGTGGTTGAACCATCATTGGTTTTGATAATTTCGCGTATCAAAATTACTTTATATACAATTTCTTGATTCTCGGAATTGGTCCACCACATTTAATTTCATGACATTTTATGCAGGCGTCAACACCGACATTAAAATGTTCTTTAGCATTTTTAGGGTCGCTGTAAATTAACTGTTGTGCGGTTATATAATCCTTTGCTTTTTGTTTAAAGAACAAATCATTTTCTGTTTCGTCTGTAAATTTAGCCGTAAAGATTTTTAAAAAGTGTTTAGGAAATGTTCCTATAGTATCTCCTTTTTGAATTCGCTCTTTCAATCTTTTATTGTCTACATACATTTGCTCCATCAATGTCGCCATTTCTGACATTTCATACATTTCAAGTTTCTTTTCTTTTACTGAAGTGCATTTTTTTTCTGCTTTTGCCTCTTTCTTTTGACAAGAGAACAGTCCAAAAACTAAAACAAGCACAATTATTTTTTTCATTCGACAGAAAATTACTTTTTAATATAAACACCATCTGCCAAAAACGAAAAGGTTACTTCCGGTTTCGTGATTTTGGCAATTTCAGCTGCCGATTTTCCGCCATCTTTGGCATAATGTTTAAGCGATTCAACCGATTCAACATCTACAAATGCTTTACCATTTACAATGGCTTGACTATTATCAGCATTTAACGGAACAAAGAAACCATAATCTTTAAATTTTACAAATGATTCATTGTCACCGGCCAATTCCATTTTCATCCAACAGCCTTTCTTTTTGCAAACTTGTTTAATATTCGATTGAAACTGAACCGTAATAGTATCCCCTTTTTTAAGTTTTTTATACTTTTTCAACATTTCATTTTTGGTGTAAATTTTGGTTACTTTAAATTTATCGCCAAATAGAGCATAATCTTTACTGTCAAAAGCTTTGGATTTTTTCTGAGCCATTGCTGTCGGTACAATGCAAAGTAATAGTATAATTAGGATAACATTTATTTTTATACTCATACTTAAATAATTGTTTATTTGATATTCTTGAGCTGAGCCTAAATAGCGAAGAGGAGTAGTAATATTAGATTTCATAATAGTTTTTTTATGTTTTGCGAATATAAACAGTTTAGTAAAATTCAGTTACAAAATTAGTAAATATTTTGAGTTTTTATTATGAAATTATACGCTTAAATGGTCAAAAAAATACGATTTTAAAAAAAGTTTCTGTTTTTCTTTAACCATGCAATACGCAAACATATTTTTATTAGTTTTACAAAAAATAACAACACCACTTTAATTTTTAGAAAACAAATTGTAACATACTAATTTTTAAGTAATTGAACTGTTTTCTATATTAAATCTATTACTAAATGATGTTAAAAACAACTAACGAAATCGATATAGTTAGAGTAAAAAACTCTAAAATCAATGAGGTCGATTTTGAAAATCTTGCCTTTGGAAATACCTTTACAGACCATATGTTGATTTGTGATTTTAAAGAAGGTAAATGGCAAAAACCTATCATCAAACCTTACGAACCTTTCTTAATAGATCCTTCAGCAAAAGTGTTTCATTATGGTCAGGCCATTTTTGAAGGAATGAAAGCCTATAAAGACGATAACAATGATGTCTGGCTTTTTAGACCTGACCAAAATTTAGATCGTTTCAATAAATCGGCTGTAAGAAT
Organism: Flavobacteriaceae bacterium; assembly: GCA_947456955.1. Classification (GTDB taxonomy): domain Bacteria; phylum Bacteroidota; class Bacteroidia; order Flavobacteriales; family Flavobacteriaceae; genus Flavobacterium. The sequence continues at coordinate 370,127 of CANGTQ010000001.1, forward strand.
GGCTATGCCTGAAGTTCCAGAAGAAATCTTTATTGGTGGTTTAAAAACCATCGTAGATTTAGAAAGAAATTGGGTAAAGAAAGGAGTTGGAAACACCTTGTATATAAGACCATTTATGATTGCGATTGGTTCAGGTGTTATTGCACAACCTTCAACACAATACCGATTTATGATTATCCTTTCACCTGCCCTTTCCTATTACTCTGGGGAAGTAAAAGTGATTATTGCCGAACATTATAGTCGCGCAGCTAATGGCGGTATTGGTGCAGCCAAAGCGGCCGGAAATTATTCAGCTCAATTTTATCCTCAAAAATTAGCACAAGAAAAAGGATTCCAACAAATCATTTGGACAGACGATGCTACACATACCAAATTGGAGGAAGCTGGAACAATGAACGTGTTTTTCAGAATTAACGACACTATCTTCACGGCGCCTACTAGCGAAAGAATTTTAGATGGAGTCACCCGAAAAAGCTTAATTGATATCGCGCATCGTGACGGCATCAAAGTTGAAGAGCGTTCGGTATTGGTTTCAGAATTAATAGCTGGTGCTAAAGATGGTAGTTTAAAAGAGATTTTTGGAGCGGGAACAGCTGCGGTAGTTAGTCCAATTGCGGGTTTTCAATTCCAGAATGACTATTATGAATTGCCAAAAATTGAAAACTCTATCGCATTACAACTAAAAGACAAACTAACTAAAATTCAGTATAAACTGGCTGAAGACACTTTTAAGTGGACAGTAAAAGTTTAAAGTAAAATCCTCCATTTTGGAGGATTTTTTATTTTAATATATTTTCAAAACTAGGTTTGAAATAATTTGGTCCTTTCATCACTTTACCATCTTCACGATAAATAGGATTTCCATCTTCACCGAGTTTGCTCATATTACTTCGCTGAATTTCATCAAACACTTCTTCAATCTTGTGTTGCAAACCGTGTTCTAATATAGTTCCGCATAATATATAAAGCATATCTCCAAGTGCATCAGCTACTTCTATCAAATCATTATTCTGAACGGCTTCAAGGTATTCTTCGTTTTCCTCTTTCATCAGGTTGAATCGAAGCCTATTTTTTTGTTCACCTAAATCTCCTTTCATTTCGTAACTGACACCAAGTCCGAATGAGGTATGAAACTCTTTTACTGCGTTAATTTGTTTTTGCATTACATAATAAATTTATTGTTGATGCAAATTACTACTTTTGGATACATTTGAGTAAATTTGTTGAAAATTTGAAATAAATGTTCACAACTGGTCAATGGATTTTTGCCGCATTGTTTTTTGTAGCTTTTGTAATCGCTGCTTATTTTGCCTATGGCAAAGACAAAGTGCTTCACCAAAAAGTCTACAAAGGAAGTTATAAAATACTAATTGCATTTCTGTTATTTATTACTATCCTTTTTGTCATTAAAATTGTGACGAAGCATTAAGTTATTTTCCTTTCAAAAGGGTAACACTTACAGAAGCTATATCTGAGTTTGGAAACTTAGTAAATACATTTTCATCCGAAAACAATCCTGCCTCAGCGGCAATCTTGTGTAATACGTCTATTTCAACTTTTTTTATTGCTTATACTTTTACCGCGATTTGCAAAGGATCCAGTGAATAAAATACAGCGATGTTCACTTTTTGTTTTCATCAATTTAAATTTGAATACAAACAAATATTATCAATATTCGTAGTATTAAATTCATAACTTTGTGACACTTAATAAACATAGTTTCATGAGAATTTTAAAATATATCTTCTTGTTAATCCTATTGGCTTTAGTTGGAATTACGGTTTATGTAGCCACACAAAAAGGCGATTTTGAGGTTACTAGAAGCAATATCATAAAAACACCCAGAAGTACCGTTTTTGATTACGTAAATGATTATAAAAATTGGGAAACCTTTGGCTCCTGGATGCAAAAAGACTCCGATATCAAATTCAATTATGATGCAAAAACAATTGGAGCTGGTGCAAAATGTGCTTTTGAAAACGGTTCCGATGAAGGCAATATTAGAACAGTGTTCGTAAAAGAAAACGACAGTCTTGCCCAAAAAGCAAACTTCAACGGAACAACAGCCACTATTTCCTGGACCTTCAAAGATACTGTTGGCGGAACCAAAGTTATAATTCACAGTAAGGGTAAAATGGGCATTATGACTAAAATTACTTCCTTTTTTAAAGGAGGTATAACTTCTATTTTAGGAGATGTTTATGAAAAAAGCTTGCGTAATCTAGATAAAACTTTGAATTACGAAATGAAAACCTATTCTATTAAAGTGAATGGAATTGTACAACGACCATCTGGTTATTGTTTGAAACAAACGGTTTCTTGTCGTATAAAAAGCGTTGGTAAGAACACCAAAATTCTCATGGCGCGAATGGTTCATTTTTTTAAAAAGAACAAAATTCCGATGGCTGGAAAACCATTTGTTAACTATGATAAATATGATGTAGCCAATGATTTTGCTACCATTTCGATTTGTATTCCTTTAAGTCAACAGATTTCTATCACCTATGGAAGCGACGTGTCTTTTGGTGAAATCACAGCATTTACATGTTTAAAAACGACTTTAACCGGCGATTATTCTCATAGTAAAGAAGCATGGATAAAAGCCAAAAAGCATATAGCTGACAATGGTTTAAAAGAAAATTTCGCAGGAAGCTATACAGAAGTTTATATAAAAACTATTGACGAGATCAAGCAACCTTCTAAATGGATTACGGAGATTTACATTCCGGTTTTCCCAAAAGCGATATCGTTACCAGAACCAGTTGTGGAATCTCCGGAAATTTCTATACCTTCATCGGAAACACCCTAATTATATAGTAGATTAAACCTTTTCCGCTATCTTTATTCCAACAAGCTAAATTTTCACTTTGCAAGACGAAAAGGATTTTATTCAAGAATTATTAAATCCGAAGACGCAAAATGTTGCGTTTCAAAAACTCTTGCGGGATTATCAGCGACCGTTGTATAATCACATTCGGAATATTGTTTTAAATCACGATGATGCTGATGATGTTTTGCAAAATACATTTATCAAAGTATTTCAGTATTTAAAGGATTTCAAAGGCGAAAGCAAATTATTTTCCTGGATGTATCGAATAGCAACTAATGAAGCAATAACCTTTATCAAACAAAAAGCAAAGAGGAACGGTACAACCAGCGAATCCATGCAAACCAGAATTGTAGATAACTTAAGAGCTGATACTTTTTTTGACGGCAATGAAATTCAAATTAAGTTACAAAAGGCAGTTGCACTATTGCCCGAAAAACAACAATTAGTTTTTAAAATGAAATATTACGAAGAAATAAAATATGAAGATCTATCGGAAATTCTCGGAACATCTATTGGCGCACTTAAGGCCTCGTATCATCATGCAGTAAAGAAAATTGAAGATTTTATGAAAAACAATTAAACCATTTAACATTACATTTGTCAAACGCACATGAAAAATTTTAATCTAGGTAATGAACCTAAAATAACCTCAGGATTTACAACACCTGATGGCTATTTCGATACATTCTCAGAAAAAGTTTTAGCGCAATTACCAAAACAAGAAACGAAAGTGATTTCTATTTTCAGTTCCAAAAAAGTTTGGTATTTTGTTGTGGCAGCCATTCTCATTCTAATGCTGAGTATTCCATTATTTACTAAATATTCCACCCAACAAGAAGAAATTGATACGGCAACTTTGGAGAATTACATTGCATACCAATCAAATATTTCTGAAGAGGAAATTGTAAATTTATTGGAACAAGATGATTTAGATAAAATGAAACTGGATTTCAATATTGATGACGCAGCCATCGAAGACGCCTTAAAATCAAACTCAAATTTAGAACAATACCTAATAGACTAATACCATGAAAATATCAAAAATACTTCCACTAATTATAGCTTTCACTTCCCTGAATGTTATTGCCCAAGACGGACCTATTATTCGCAAAAAGAAAGAACAGATTAAAGCACTGAAAGTGGCTTTCATAACCAATGAATTAGCATTAACATCAGATGAAGCCACAAAATTCTGGCCATTATTCAATACCTTTGAAGAAAAGCAACAAGAAATTAAAAAGCAAAAGCTTAAAGGTTATTTAAAGCGAGTAGATGATGGTTCTTTTGACAACTTATCTGAAAAAGAAGCTACAACAATGTTGGCTCAAATGGAAAGTACGGAAGATGAATTGTATCAGTTGAAAAAGAAATTTATTTCTAATTTGAAAGGTATTATTTCACCCATAAAAATTCTGAAACTTAAAAAAGCGGAAGAAAACTTCAACCGAAAACTATTGCAACAATACCGCGACAGGAAATTGGATAAATAATAAAAAGAGAGCATTTAGCTCTCTTTTTATTGAATAAATTATAGATTTAAGCTATAAAGTAGTAGCTAACATTGCCCTTCAATTCAATTATTATTTTTATTTATCTAAAAAACAGAGGGGAAATCTAAATACAAAAAGTTAAGATTTGTTTAAAATCTGTTCATATATTCTTATGGCACAGTAATTGGATAATTTGAAAAAAAACTATTCAATACTAAAAATAATATACATTATGAAAACAAAAATTTTATCCCTGACAATGCTGTCTATAATGAGTATCACAAGTGTTTTTGCTCAAGACAGAACTACGGTTACAGCAAACAATACTGAAATTAGTGATAATTTAGATTTACGGGCTGTTGCTTCAATTTTTGGTGATTCCAAAAATTTAGATGATTTTGAAAGACGTCTGAATGACCCAAAAATTCAAATCTCTAACTTAGATTTAAATGGTGACAACAAAGTTGATTATTTACGAGTGATTGAAACTGTTGAAGGAAACGTACATTTAATTGTTATTCAATCCGTTCTTGGCCGAAATACTTTTCAAGACATTGCAATCGTAGAAGTGGAACGAGATAGAGATAATAAAGTTCAAATTCAAGTTGTAGGTGATGTATTTATGTATGGAGATAATTATATTTACGAGCCGGTTTATGCTTATACTCCAGTAATCTACAACTCGTTTTGGGTTTCTAATTACCGTCCGTACTATTCTGCATGGAATTGGGGTTTCTATCCTAACTTTTATTTTGCATGGACACCATTCCCAATAGTTACCTATCAAAGTCACATTAATATCTGTATTAATAATTATCACCATTATAATTATGTGAACTATAGAAGATGTGGTATTGTTTATAATAATTACTATTACCATAGAAGAGGAAATGGCTATGAAAGACAACATCCAAACCGTTCATTTGGACATAGAAATAGCGGTTATGCTAATAGATATGAATTGGACAACAACAGACGAACCCAAAATACAGTTAATAGAAATGAATTTGCTTATAATGGAACCAGAAATTATTCTAATGATATAGGTTCTCCAAGAAGTGTAAGAAATCAAAACAGCTCTAGAGATGTAAGAAGCGAATCAAGCCCTAGAAGTTATGATGGAAGTCAAAGAATTACAGAATCGCGAAGAAATTCAAGTCCAAGAGAGTTTTCACAACAAAGAGGAAATTCTCAAAGAGGTGAAGGAAATCCTAAAGGGAACAGAAGAAGTTAAAAAAAAGTTTATACTTAAAAAAAAATTAAGAGAAGCACTACTGTTTGTAGTGCTTCTCTGTTTCTAAAAATAATTAAGCATTACTTTACCAAGTATTTGAAAAAGCTATAAATTTGCAGTCTTTAACATATTATAATGAGTTCGCATAACCATAGTCTTCATAGTAAATTATCCATTGGTGGATTATTAGTAACGTTAGGAATAATATATGGAGATATTGGGACTTCCCCACTCTATGTAATGAAAGCCATTATTGGAATACATGCTATTTCAAGAGATGTAGTTTTAGGCGGGATATCATGTATATTTTGGACTTTAACACTTCAGACTACCATAAAATATGTAATAATAACACTAAGTGCTGATAATCATGGTGAGGGTGGTATTTTTGCTTTATTTGCATTAGTCAAAAGAACCAAAATTAAATGGTTAATAGTTCCAGCTATTATTGGAGGAAGTGCATTACTGGCCGATGGAATAATAACTCCTCCAATTTCTGTTTCCTCTGCCGTAGAAGGATTACGAAATTTTAATCCTGAAATAAATACAATACCAATTGTAATTGGAATTCTGATAGTACTATTTACCATTCAACAATTTGGTTCTAAACTTGTTGGCAAGTTTTTTGCCCCTATGATGCTAATTTGGTTTGCCATGCTTGGCATATTAGGTACTATACAAATCCTAAATGACTTTAGTGTTTTTCATGCTATTAACCCTTATTATGCTTACGAGTTATTAAAAATTCATCCTGAAGGTTTTTTTGTATTAGGTGCAGTTTTTCTTTGTACTACTGGAGCTGAAGCATTATATTCAGATATGGGACACTGTGGAAGAAAAAATATACGAGTGAGTTGGATATTTGTAAAAGTTATGCTATTGTTAAATTATTTTGGGCAAGGCGCTTATTTAATAAATCACGAAGGATCTACTTTATCTGAACTTGGAGGAAAAGGTGGAAACCCATTTTATCTTATCATGGCTGAATGGTTTCTACCTATAGGTATTGTAATAGCAACCATGGCTGCAGTAATTGCTTCACAGGCATTAATTAGCGGTTCATTTACTCTAATTAATGAAGCGATGCGTTTGAATTTTTGGCCAAAAGTAAAAATTAAATATCCTACTGAAGTCAAAGGTCAATTATATATTCCATCAATCAACTGGCTATTGCTATTAGGATGTATTGGAATCGTATTATATTTTGAAGAATCGTCAAACATGGAACATGCTTATGGATTAGCAATTATCTTATGTATGATTATGACAACTATTTTACTCAATTTTTATTTAATAATGAAAAGAGTGAAATTATATTTTATTATTCCTTTAATAACATTATATCTAGCTATTGAGTTTAGTTTTTTATATGCAAATATTGTAAAATTTTTACATGGTGGTTTTGTAACTTTAATTATCGCAATAGGATTAATTGGGGTTATGGCTACCTGGTATTTAGCCAAACAAATTAGTAAGAACTACACCAAGATTGTTAAAATTGATGATTATAAAAAAGTGCTTGCCGAATTAAGTGTTGACTTATCTATACCAAAATATGCTACTCATTTAGTCTACATGACTAACTCAAACAGAAGTGACGAAATTGAAGAAAAGGTGATGTACTCTATTCTTCAAAAACGTCCTAAACGAGCTGATTTATATTGGTTTATTCACGTTAATATATTAAGTGAACCCTATAAAAAAGAATATAAAGTAACTGAAATTATTAAAGATGATTTATACAGAATCGATTTTAATCTCGGTTTCAGAGAACCTACCAAAATTAATTTAATGTTCAAACAAGTAATTAAAGAAATGGTGGATCGCGGTGAAGTAGATATCACAAGTCGCTATGAATCACTTAGTAAAAACAATATTATCGGCGACTTTAAATTTGTGCTTTCTGAAAAATTCTTATCCAATGATGGCGATTTAACCTTCTTTGAAAAAGTGGTAATGAACACCTATTTCATTATGAAAAAGCTAAGTTTATCCGAAGAAAAAGGGTTTGGTTTAGATAGTAGTTCTGTGAAAATAGAACAATTTCCATTGGTCCTTCATCCGCCAGAAAAAATTGAAATGAAACGTATTGAAAATCATTCTCATTTGTAATCTATAAAAAGAAAAAATTTAAATTACTATTGTTTAATAAATTTGCCCTTTTTAATTTTTCCATCAGAAATCAATTCGTAAAAATATATCCCTGTAGTCCATTTTGAAGTATCAATTCTATAATTTTCAACAAAATTAGAATCTATTAATTGTCTTAGATTTAGATCGAATATTTTAATCTGATATTTTGTAAAGTTTAAACCATTTATAACAAATGTCTCCTTTACCGGATTTGGATAAATAACTATCTCATCTATAGTATTCGAAAAACCATTTTCTAATGAATTACACTGAATACAGTTTTTTAAGTAGGTAACACTAGTATCACCAATTAATTGCGTGTCAAATAAATTTCCTTGAGTGCAAATTCCTTTCAATTGATAATCCAGCCATGGCCTTAAATAACTAAAAATTTTAGCATGTTGCACACTTCTAGTAATTGTTGCTGTAGGTGTACAAGTTAATTCACCAAAATTACATAAGCTATTACTATTAGACATTTGACAATGACTAGCACCAATTATACTAATCAGAGTTTTACAAGAACTACCTAACCCATTATACATTGGAATTTGATTTGTATTTTGTGGAGTTACGCAATCATTTACTCCCGCGAAAATTAAACTTGGAATCGTTATAGAGGCTGCAGCAGTAATAGCAGAGGGATTTGTTTCAGCAGGAGCAAAATTTACTAAAGTTTTTATGTTTGAATTTGATTGTGCCGCTAAAAAAGAAGCGCCTCCTCCCATACTATGTCCCATAACTGCATTCATTATACTGATTCTGTTGAAGAAAAATGAAGTCGAGTTATTACCTAAAGCTACCATTTGGTTCAACACAAATGATAAATCTTTACCGAAATCGAGATGAGATGGTGATAAAGAACCTTCTGTTTTAGGAAATGCTATAATATAACCATTTGGTACAAGTGCTTCCCAATAATTTTGATACGCATCCCAAGTCATAACAAAACCATGGCCAAAACTCAAAACTGGAAAAGTATCAGTTGTTGCCGTAGTCAAAGCAACATTGTCCCCTGCAACATCAGATGGATAGTATATTTCAGTTGCAATTACCCTATTATTTCTAGATGCGTCTGTAAAATTAATTGTAGTATGTCCAATTTGAAATGGTTGAGCATAGCTATAGTTCAAAAGAAATAAAAATCCTAAAAAAGTATAATGTATATTGTTAAATCTCATTCTAAAAATATTTGTTAATCAAATATATGCATTTATACAATAAAAAAATGGCAATATGTTAAGGCCAATAAAAATTCGGAAAGCATAACAAAAAAGGAATATCTTTGCACGCTTATTTTTTTACATTATGCGATTACATAGAAATTTAGTTTACACCACAATCGATTCTTTAAACGCAATCTTCAATGAAGGTGAATATGCTGATAAAGTGGTTGCACGTGCTTTGAAAAAAGACAAACGTTGGGGAAGTTCTGACCGTAAATTTGTTGCAGAAACTATCTATGAAGTCGTTCGTTGGAAAAGATTATACGCTGAAATTGCTGAAGTAAGAGAACCTTTTAACCGAGAAGATTTATGGAGAATGTTTGCCGTTTGGGCGGTTTTACGTGGGTATCCAATTCCCGATTGGAGACAACTGGAAGGAACTCCGGAACGAAAAATTAAAGGAAGATTTGACGAGTTTTCTAAAATCAGAAAAATGCGTGAATCTATTCCGGACTGGATGGATGAATTGGGTGTGAAAGAATTGGGTGAAGCACTTTGGACCAAAGAAATTGCAGCACAAAACCAGCCTGCAAAAGTTATACTTCGTGTCAATACTTTAAAATCAACAAAGGAAAATCTTCGTTCGCTTTTGATGGATTTAAATATTGAAACCGAATTTCTTAAAGACCAAGCAGATGCATTAGTTCTCAAAGAAAGAGCAAATGTGTTTTTAACCGATGCGTTCAAAGAAGGACTTTTTGAAGTACAAGACGCATCCTCTCAATTAGTAGCTGCATTCTTAGATGTTCAACCTGGAATGAGAGTTGTTGATACCTGTGCCGGTGCTGGTGGAAAAACGCTACATATGGCATCATTAATGCAAAACAAAGGGCAATTAATTGCCATGGATTTGTATGAAAGTAAGCTAAAACAATTGAAATTAAGAGCCAAAAGAAACGGCGCCTTCAATATAGAATACCGAATAATTGACACGACTAAAGTGATCAAAAAACTGCATGAAAAGGCAGATAGAGTCTTAATTGACGCGCCTTGTAGCGGGTTGGGAGTTTTAAAAAGAAATCCTGATGCGAAGTGGAAATTACAACCTGAATTTATTGACAATATAAAAAAAGTGCAAGCCGAAGTTTTAGAAAATTATTCTAAAATAGTAAAACCCGGCGGAAAGTTAGTTTATGCTACCTGCTCTATCTTACCTTCTGAAAATCAGGAGCAAATTAAAAAATTCTTATCAACCGAAACAGGAAAATCATTTACATTTGTTAAAGAAACGAAAATCCTTGCTCAAGAAACTGGTTTTGATGGATTTTATATGGCGTTATTAGAAAGAAAAAAAGATATATAAAAACAAAATGAAAAGAATCTTAAGTTCATTATTATTATTATTAAGTTTTACATTGGTAAGTTTGGCTCAACAAGGTGCGCCAGCAAGTCCCTATTACAACGGATTTAATTGGACACTCACAGGCACAAATTTAAAAGATGCATTGGCCACAAAAATAATTAGTACCCATACAAATTTATTGACTTACACACCTGGAGTATGGAATGCTTTAAAAATAGTTGATTTAGATCCTGTAAATAACACTGATGTTCTTTTGGTATACGGTTGGGAAAATGGAACAGATGCTGATGTTACAAATGATAGATCAAGAAATAAAGATTTTAATAGCGGTACTGACGGCGACTGGAATAGAGAACACATTTTTGCACAATCACTTGGAAATCCAGATTTAGGACAGTTAGGACCAGGTGCTGATGCGCACATGCTAAGAGCTTGCGATGTGCAAAGAAATAGCAATAGAGGAAATAGATTATATGCTGCAGGATCCGGAAACTCTGGTATTGTTGGTTTCAACTGGTATCCAGGTGATGAATGGAAAGGAGATGTTGCTAGAATTATAATGTATATGTATTTACATTATGGTGATCAGTGCCTTCCTACTTATGTTACTGCTGGAACAACTGCTGTAAGTGATGCTAACATGGTTAACCTTTTACTTCAATGGAATGCTGATGATCCAGTTTCACAATACGAAGATAACAGAAACAATTATTTAGGTGGCACACCTAATAGCAATAATTACAAGCAAGGAAATCGAAATCCGTTTATAGACAACCCGTATTTAGCTACAGTAATTTGGGGAGGACCAATTGCTCAAAACAGATGGCCTGCTATTTTTCTGGATACTCCAACATTTGATTTAGGAAATGCTATTTCTATTTACCCAAATCCTTCATCAAATATTGTAAATATTTCTACTGATATAACTTTAGATGAAATTGATATTATTACTATCAACGGTCAGGTTGTACAACAAATAAAAAAACCTGCTTTTGAAAATAACAACTATACTATCAGCAATTTGCCAAAAGGATTTTATTTTTTAAAATTATCATCTAATACAAATTCTGTTACTAAAAAAGTATTGATTAACTAGATTTCAATCCCAATATAATGTAAAACGCTGTCGAAATTCAACAGCGTTTTTTTGTTTTTAATCGAAAGAGCACCCGGATCATTACCAAAATTGTATAGAAAACACTGATTTTCTTTGAACTTTACTGCATCTTTAGTATCTTTCGCCCTCAAAATGTGTAACCCTTAAAACATTTTAAAAATGTTAGAAGAAATGAATGATAACCTGCTCGAAGCAGATGGAAGTGTAAACGATAAGTCACAAGAAGTGAACATCGCTGAAAATCAATTAAAAATAGAAGCTGTTTCAGACTCTGCCGTTAGCGAATTGGAAGAGCAAACTGTCGCAGAATTAGCAACAGCTAATGAAGAAGTTGAACCAAAAGTTGCCATTTTAACTGAATCTCTTACTGAAGACGAACTTGAAGTTGCTGCAGAAACAGAGGCACTTGTTGAAGAAACAATTACTAACGAACTGGGTGAACAAACTGTTGAAGTTACTGCGGATGCAGAAACAGAGTCTTCTGTTTCAGATACAGAAACAGAGTCTTCTGTAATTGCTGAACCGGAAGCTGAAGTTGAAGAAGAAAAAAATGAAGTGGAAGAAAACATTGTTGAATTGACTATTGAAGAAGTTGCTGAAGACTCTAGTGATAGCGAAATGATACAGCAAACAGACAGCCAATCAGTAATTAATGCCATTGAAGAAGTTAACGCGGAAGAAAGTGAAGACGAGACATTAAAAGACCGTCATGAAATTCCAATGCTTGATTACGATACGTTATCAATGGAGCAAATGGTTGATGAATTAGGCGAATTAGTTTTAGTAGAAAAACTAATGTCGGTAAAAGACCATGTTGAAGAGCTTAAAAAATCATTCCTATCAAAATACCATCATTTTATTGATGAAAAGAAAGAAGAATTCCATGCTGAAAATCCAGAAACTACAGAAGATTTTCACTATAATTTTCCTTTAAAAGGAAAATTTGACCAATTATATTCTCAATACAGAGACAAAAAAAATAATCATTTCCAAAGTTTACAAAACAATCTAAAAGCTAATTTAGAAAATAGGTTGGCTATAGTAGACCAATTGAAAAATCTAATTCACAGTCAGGATAACATTCCGGTTACTTTAAAGAAATTTAATGACATCAGAGACCGATGGAAAGTGGCGGGACCAATTCCGAAAGACAAATATAACCACGTATGGAATAATTATCACTTTCATTTAGAGAATTTCTATGATGTGCTTCACTTGGACAGAGAAATCCGTGATATAGATTTTAAACACAATTTGGTTCAAAAGCTGAAAATTATTGATCGTGTTGAAGAATTAGTTAAAGAGGAAGACATCAATAAAGCTTTCCGAGAATTACAGGATTTACATCGTATATGGAAAGAAGATATTGGGCCTGTTTCAAGAGATAAACGTGAAGAGATTTGGAACAGATTCAGCGAATTAACCAAACAAATGCATGACAAACGCGAAGAATTGTTTGAAAAACTTCGTGAAGTAGAAACGGCTAATCTGGAAAAGAAAAAAGAAATCATTGCTCAAATAGAAGTATTAGCACAAGAGAAAGTAAACTCGCATACAGCTTGGTTAGTTCAGATTGAGAAGGTAGAAGCATTACGTAACCAGTTCTTTGGTGCAGGAAAAGTTCCATCGGAAGTTACTGACCAAACTTGGACCGAATTTAAAAATGCGGTTAGAAGCTTCAACGTATTGAAAAACTCTTTCTATAAAGATATTAAGAAAGATCAAAACGATAATCTTTCTAAAAAACAAGCCTTAGTTGCAAAAGCAATTGAATTGAAAGACAATGCCGATTTTGCTACAACAACACCCCTTTTTAAACAAATTCAGGAAGAATGGAAGACGATTGGTCATGTTCCAAGAAAATTTTCTGATAAACTTTGGGGAGAATTCAGAGGGGCTTGTAACGAATATTTTGAAAAGCTAAAAGAACAAAAATCGGAAGCAAATGCTGAAGAAATTGAAGCTTTTGAAAAGAAAAAATCGTATTTAGAAACCATAAAATCTTTTGAACTCATTGGTGAGCATAAAGCAGATTTGGATGCCATCAAATCACATATCGAAACTTGGAAAAGTTTTGGTAAAGTTCCTTTTGCACGCAGACATATAGAAGGTAAATTCAATAAAATTCTAGATGCTTTATTTGAAAAGTTAAGTTCAAGCAAGAAAGATAATGAAATGGTGCGCTATGCAAATCGATTGGATAATCTTTCGGGGGCAGAAAATTCAAGAAAATTAGATAATGAAAAAGTTTTCATCATGCGTAAAATTGAGGAAGTACAAAGCAGTCTTTTTCAATTGGAGAATAACATTCAGTTTTTTGGAAGAGCCAAAGCAGATAATCCAATGGTGAAAGAAGTAATGAGAAATATTGAAAAACAAAAAGAAGAATTAGCCACCTGGAAAGAAAAGCTAAAACAACTTAAAAGTATCAAATCAGAGTAAAACAAAAAATCCCGTCTAGTTCCAAAAAACTAGTCGGGATTTTTATTTAAAATATAAAAGATAAGTTCTCAGTTAACTAATTAGCTAAATTCGTAATTCGCAATTCGTAATTTTATTCTAAAGAGGCCAAATAACGCTCCGCATCTAAGGCAGCCATACAACCAGTACCTGCAGCAGTTACCGCTTGACGGTAGACATGATCAGCAGCATCTCCGCCAACAAAAACGCCTTTAACATTAGTTTTTGAAGTTCCTGGTTCGTTAATGATATAGCCAGTTTCATCTAAATTTAAATAGTCTGCAAAAATATCCGTGTTGGGTTTGTGACCAATTGCCACAAAGAAACCTGTTGCCGGAATATCAAAAATTTCATTAGTTGTTTTATTTTTTGCTTTCACCGCATTTACCACTTGCCCATCACCCAATACTTCAACCGTATCATGATTCATAAGAATGGTAATGTTTTCCGTTTTGCGAACGCGCTCTTCCATGATTTTAGAAGCTCTGAATTTCTCACTTCTAACCAACATCGTTACTCTTTTACATAGCTTTGATAAGTAATGTGCTTCTTCACAAGCCGAATCACCGGCACCAACAATCACTACTTCCTGATTTCTATAAAAGAAACCATCACAAACCGCACAGGCTGAAACTCCGCCACCCATTTGTAAATAATGCTGCTCCGAAGGTAATCCTAAATATTTTGCCGAAGCACCTGTAGAAATAATTACGGTTTCAGCATGAATTTCTTTCGTATCGTTAATCCAAACTTTATGAATGCTTCCCGAAAAATCAACTTTGGTAGCCCAGCCATCACGAACATCTGTTCCAAAACGTTTCGCTTGCTCCATAATATTAATCATCATTTCTGGACCAGTTATTCCTTCAGGATTACCAGGCCAATTCTCTACTTCATTCGTCGTAGTTAATTGCCCACCTGGTTGTGTTCCCTGATACAAAACCGGATTCATATTCGCTCTGGATGCATAAATCGCTGCAGTATAACCCGCAGGCCCAGAACCTATAATTAAACATTTTACTTTTTCAATAGTATCTGACATGATGTGAATTTATTTGGATGCAAATGTAAACTTTTCAATTCAAAATAAACTTCGGAAACCAATTACTAAATGCAATTTGTGAATAAGATTCGATTATTGTTGAAAACGATTAAGTTTATAATTAGGAGCACGAAATTTCCGTATCAAAGAACGTTCAGTCCCGCTGTCCGCGCTACATGGTAGCTCGCTCCCATCGGGGCTAGAGAGAACGTTTTGTTTTCGGAAAGCAATTAGAAAAGCATTGTCACACAGAGCTTGTCGACGTGCATACTTTTATCAGCATAATATTAAATCAGGATTACTCCGTGATCCTGTGTTTGGTCTCTATCACTAGTAAATCCTTTCGCGCTCTTAACAACGTGCTTTTGTCATTCCCGCGCAGGCGGGAATCCATCACTACCTTTTGCAGGATTACTACGTGATCCTGAATTTGGGCTCTATTACAAGTAAATCCTTTCGCGCTTACAGCGCGATGTATTTTTTATTTGAAAAAATAGGGCAAGCAAGCTTGGCTATTTTTTCAAATAAAAAATCCTTTCTACAATTGCAGAAAGGATTTACTGGTCGGGGTGGCAGGATTCGAACCTGCGACCTCCTGCTCCCAAAGCAGGCGCGATAACCGGGCTACGCTACACCCCGAAAGCGAGTGCAAATATAGAATTATTAATTAGTAAATAAAAGCTTTTTATTTTTTTGTGTATATGCATTACATCAAATTACCCACTTTTTCTTTTCTCCTGAATCTTTTCTCTATTTTCTATTTTCTTTTCTCTAAAAACTTCCGATATAATTTCTATTTTTGTTGAAACTAAAACTACACAACTACATATGCTAATTATTGGAATTGCTGGAGGTACCGGAAGTGGAAAAACAACGGTTGTACAACAAATTATTAATGAACTGCCTGAGACCGAAGTTGGTGTAATCTCACAGGACTCATACTATAGAGAAAATCATAACTTAAGTTTTGAAGAGAGAGCACTCATTAATTTTGATCATCCCCGAGCAATCGACTTTGAATTATTGGTAAATCATCTTAAGGCATTAAAAAAAGGAGATACTATTGAACAGCCTGTGTATTCATTCGTAACACACAATCGAACTGATGATAGCATTATAACACATCCAAGAAAAGTAATGATAGTTGAAGGGATTTTGATTTTAGCCAACGCTGAACTTCGCGAAATGTTTGACGTAAAAATATTTGTCCACGCCGATTCAGATGAACGATTGATACGCCGATTAAAACGAGATATTGCCGAACGTGGTCGAGATATGGAAGAAGTACTAAACCGTTACCAGACGACTTTAAAACCAATGCACCAACAATTTATTGAACCAACTAAAGCTTTTGCTGATATTATTATTCCAAATGATAAATATAATACAGTAGCTATTGATGTGGTAAGAGCTGTTATCAACCAAAGAATTACATAAATTTTCTTTTATGAGTAACTTTAAAAATCTAACAAATGCCTATCCTATTCTGAAAATTCTCGGAAACAGATACGTTATTGTATTGGTTTTTTTTGCGGTTTGGATGCTCTTCTTGGATAATACGTCCTATTTAGAACATCGAATTCTGAACAAGCAGCTCAATGAACTGGAAGATAATAAAAAATACTATCAGGATGAAATTCGTAGAGATGATGAAAATATCAAACTACTTAAAAACCCTGATCAGATAGAAAAATACGCCCGTGAAAAATACTATATGAAACGTGATAGCGAAGACATTTATATCATCGAATTTGAAGACGATACTATTAAAGATGAACAGACAAAATCTAAATCTTTATAATCATGGCTGATAATTTATTTGATGCTTTCGAACCCGTTTCTTCCAAACAATGGAAACAACAAATTCAATACGAACTTAAAGGTGCCGATTATAACGAAAACTTAGTATGGGAAAGCCTTGAAGGAATAAAGGTAAGACCATTTTATCATAACGATGAATCGGAAATAAAGTATACGCTGAAGGGAAACAACACTCCTTTTTCCATACTTCAAAATATCTATGTTCACGATGTAGCTCTTTCCAACAAAAGAGCAATAGATACGTTAAATCGAGGAGCCGAAAGCATTCGTTTTACTATTGAAAACGAGAGCGTTATCCTTGCTGACTTAATGCAGAATCTTCCTTTAGAAAACACAACTTATTTTTTTTATTTACCGTTTCTATCAATCGATTTTGTAAATCAAATCAATGAATTTGCTGCTAAAAATAATGCCAAGTGCTACATCCAGCTCGACCCAATTGGGCAACTAACCAAAGACGGAAATTGGTTCGGAAATCTAGAAAAAGACTTCGAAAAACTGAATGCAATTAGCAACAAAACTTCTGTTCCATTTATAACTATTCAATCGGGAATTTATCAAAATGCCGGAGCCAATATGGTGCAGCAACTCGCCTACACTCTATCCCACATTAATGAATACTTCAATCGCATAAAAAGTATCAGCCAGCCTATAACTATAGAGGTTTCCGTTGGCACAAATTACTTTTTTGAAATTGCAAAGTTGAGAGCGTTACGTTTATTATTCAACACTTTGGCAGCTGAATACAATCACACTTTCGATTGCCACATTATCGTTACACCAACAAAACGCAACAAAACTTTATACGATTACAATGTGAACATGCTACGTACTACAACTGAATGCATGAGTGCAGTTTTAGGCGGAGCCAACAGTATTTCCAATCTGCCTTATGATGCGTTGTATCACAAAGACAACGAGTTTGGAGATCGTATTGCACGCAACCAATTACTAATTTTAAAACACGAAAGCTATTTTGATAAAGTTAGTAATCCTGCTGATGGCGCCTATTACATTGAAAACCTGACCGAGCAACTAGCTGAAAAAGCATTACTGTTATTCAAAGAAATAGAGGAGAAAGGTGGTTTTATAACCCAACTTATCGAAGGTAACATTCAAAAGAAAATCAGCGAAAGCGCTACCAAAGAACAGGAATTGTTTGATGCAGGAAAAGAAGTCTTATTGGGAACCAACAAATACCCAAATAAGAACGACAAGATGAAACACGATTTGGAAATGTATCCGTTTGTGAAACAAAACCCACGCAAAACGCTAATCATACCAATAATCGAAAAGCGTTTGGCAGAGAAATTAGAACAGGAACGTTTAGCTCTGGAAGAATAAACTATGAGAAAGAACATTCAACATATAAAACTCATCCGAAAACAGAGGACCGACAACCGACAACCGACAACCGACAACTTCCACACTGCCGAAGGCATCGAACTCAAACCTTCCTATTCAGAAGCAGACATCGAAAACCTCGAACACATTGGTTTTGGAGCAGGCTTTGCCCCTAACCTTGGTGGTCCTTATGCTACGATGTATGTCCGACGTCCTTGGACAATTCGTCAATATGCAGGTTTTTCTACAGCCGAAGAAAGTAATGCTTTCTATCGCCGGAATCTGGCAGCAGGACAAAAAGGCCTTTCAGTTGCTTTTGATTTGGCAACACATAGAGGTTACGATTCTGACCACGAACGCGTAGTGGGAGATGTTGGAAAAGCCGGAGTTGCAATTGACACCGTTGAAGATATGAAAGTCTTATTCGACCAGATTCCGTTAGATGAAATGTCGGTTTCCATGACCATGAACGGTGCTGTTTTGCCCATTATGGCCTTCTATATTGTTGCTGCCGAAGAACAAGGTGTAACTCCAGAATTGCTTTCGGGAACCATTCAAAATGATATCCTGAAGGAATTCATGGTACGTAATACCTATATCTATCCACCAACACCCTCAATGAAAATCATTGCTGATATTTTTGAATATACCAGCAAAAAAATGCCGAAATTTAACTCGATATCTATATCGGGTTATCACATGCAGGAAGCCGGAGCTACTGCTGATATTGAATTGGCCTATACTTTAGCAGATGGTTTAGAATATATACGAACAGGTTTAGCAACAGGCATGAAAATAGATGAGTTCGCTCCACGCCTATCTTTCTTTTGGGCCATTGGTATGAACCATTTTATGGAAATCGCCAAAATGCGCGCAGGAAGAATGTTATGGGCTAAACTATTAAAACAGTTCAATCCGAATGACGAAAAATCATTAGCGTTGCGTACGCATTGCCAAACATCCGGCTGGAGTTTAACAGAGCAAGACCCATTTAATAATGTGGCGCGAACTGCCATCGAAGCGGCAGCCGCAGCCTTTGGCGGAACGCAGTCTTTACATACCAATGCCTTAGACGAAGCGATTGCCTTACCAACGGATTTCTCGGCACGTATTGCAAGAAATACGCAAATATTTTTACAGGAAGAAACCAAAATCTGCAAAACCGTCGATCCTTGGGCAGGCAGCTATTATGTAGAAAGTCTTACGGCAGAAATCGCCGAAAAGGCCTGGGCATTGATTGAAGAAGTAGAAGAATTAGGAGGTATGACCAAAGCCATCGAAGCCGGAATCCCAAAACTGCGTATCGAAGAAGCAGCTGCACGAAAACAAGCACGTATTGACAGTTCACAGGATATTATTGTGGGCGTAAATAAATACCGTCTTGAAAAAGAAGACCCATTGCATATTTTGGATGTCGATAACCAAATGGTGCGCAAGCAACAAATCGAGCAATTACAACAAATAAAAGCTACCCGTGATAACAATAAGGTTAAAGCTTGTCTGGAAAAATTAACCGACTGTGCTAAGAACGCAAATGATAATTTATTATCTTTAGCCGTAGAAGCAGCCCGAAACAGAGCCACACTGGGTGAAATCAGTGATGCACTAGAAGTGGTTTTCGGCAGATATAAAGCACAAATCAGATCATTTAGTGGCGTGTACAGCAAAGAAATAAAAAACGACAAAAGCTTTG
Organism: Flavobacteriaceae bacterium; assembly: GCA_947456955.1. Lineage (GTDB taxonomy): Bacteria > Bacteroidota > Bacteroidia > Flavobacteriales > Flavobacteriaceae > Flavobacterium. Next base: position 389,820 of record CANGTQ010000001.1, read on the forward strand.
AAAAAGCCAAACAACTAGCCAACGCTTTCGCTAAGAAAGAAGGTCGTCGTCCGCGTATTATGATTGCCAAAATGGGTCAGGACGGTCACGACCGTGGTGTCAAGGTTGTCGCTACCGGCTATGCCGATGTAGGTTTTGATGTCGATATTGGACCCCTATTCCAAACCCCACAGGAAGCCGCTAAGCAAGCAGTAGAAAACGACGTTCACATACTCGGAGTTTCCTCTCTGGCAGCCGGACACAAAACCTTGGTTCCTCAAGTGATCGAAGAGCTTAAAAAATACGGTCGTGAAGATATTATGGTCATCGTTGGCGGTGTAATACCATCACAGGATTACCAATTCTTATTTGATGCTGGAGCCGTGGCAGTATTTGGACCGGGTACCAAAATAAGCGATGCCGCTATTTGCATTTTGGAGGTTTTGTTAGAAGACTAAACCAATCAGATGAAATAAGTACACAAAAAGTGTAACACCCTTTTAAAATTCATTCCTATTTTAGCTAGACCTGTCAGGTATAGAAATCCAATAGGGATGATATTTTATTAAATATACAATCATACTATTTTATAAGCCATATAGATTATATCATCCCTAAAGGGATTTCTTCTATCACTTACGCTGTACTACCTATATTGAATCCCTAACGGGATTAATCATTTCCTATTTTACAACAACAAACACTCACTTTACAAAGGGTGTTTTTTTTTACAATACCTCTCAAAATAAAACCCATAATTCTCATATTCCCATAAATAAATCGTAACTTTAGTTGACAAATTGGCCATCTGTTTGCTCCGAAGACTAATTTAATAATCTTTAAAATCAAACAATATGAAATCAACAAGAAAAGTCGGTATCTGGTTAGACCATACCACAGCACGTGTAATAGAATACAATATTGAGGAACTCAAAGCAACCACAATTAAATCAGACCTACAAGGATTAGACAACCAAGATGGTTTGCAACACAGTGAGAATTTGTTACACAACAAAGAAAACCAAAAACTAAAAGCCTTTTACAAAGCCATTATAGCCATTGTAGAAAACTATGACGAAATTCTTCTCTTTGGTCCAACCACCGCGAAAAATGAGTTATTTAACCTCATCCGCGAAGAACACAAATACGACCATCTGAAAATAGAAACCATGTCTGCCGAAAAAATGACTCCACCCAAGGAACATGATTTTGTGGTTAACCATTTCAAAACGGTACTTAATTACGAAAGTCCGTTTACAAAATAAAAGTGACTAGTCCTTAATAATCTATACAGATTATTTAGGACTAGTCAGTATACATCTTCTTTCTCATTTCCTGAATCTTCTCATCATCAAGATATTCATCAAATGTCATGTACCTGTCTATAACACCGTTTGGCGTAATTTCCAAAACTCTGTTTGCAACCGTTTGCGCAAACTCGTGGTCATGCGTCGTAAACAACACCGAACCTTTAAAGTTTTTAAGTGAATTGTTAAAAGCCGTAATCGATTCCAAATCCAAGTGATTGGTTGGTTCATCCAACATCAAAACGTTGGCACGTATCATCATCATTCTCGATAACATACAACGTACTTTTTCTCCTCCAGATAATACCGTGCATTTTTTCAATGCTTCTTCTCCGGAGAAAATCATTTTTCCTAAGAAACCGCGAACATAAACCTCATCGCGTTCTTCTTCAGTTTTCACAAACTGACGTAACCAATCTACTAAATTTAGACTTCCGTCCGTAAAAAAGGCGCTATTATCATTTGGCAAATACGATTGTGTCGTTGTAATTCCCCAATCAAATGTTCCGGCATCCGCTTTTAAGTTTCCATTTAGAATTTCGTAAAAAGCTGTTGTAGCACGTGAGTCTTTTGAGAAAATAACCACCTTATCGCCTTTGGCCATATTCAAATCGACATTCTTAAACAATACTTCACCATCTGCAGAGGCAGCTAAGCCTTGCACGTGTAAAATTTGATCTCCGGCTTCTCTTTCAACATCAAAAATAATGGCAGGATAACGACGGCTTGATGGTCTGATTTCATCTAAGTTCAGTTTCTCAATCATCTTTTTACGCGAAGTAGCTTGCTTCGATTTGGCTACGTTGGCACTAAAACGACGGATGAATTCTTCCAACTCGGCTTTCTTTTCTTCAGCCTTTTTGTTTTGTTGTGCTTTTTGACGCGCCGCTAACTGACTTGACTCGTACCAAAACGAATAGTTCCCTGAGTAGTGATTAATTTTTGAAAAGTCAATATCGGAAATATGGGTACAAACCGCATCCAAAAAGTGACGGTCGTGAGAAACTACAATCACAGTATTTTCATAATTCGCAAGGAAATTCTCTAACCACGAAATCGTTTCAAAATCCAGGTCATTCGTAGGTTCATCCATTACCAATACGTCTGGATTTCCAAACAGCGCCTGCGCCAAAAGCACACGAACTTTGAGTTTCCCTTCCATTTCACTCATCAAAGTATAATGCATATCGGATGAAATCCCAAGATTAGATAGCATCGCACCGGCATCGGACTCGGCATTCCAACCATTCATTTCTTCAAATTGCACCTGCAACTCGCCTATTCTGTCTGCATTGGCATCATCATAATCTGCATACAAAGCATCCATTTCTGATTTTACTTTAAACAAAACCTTGTTCCCCATCATGACGGTTTCCAAAACGGTATGCTCATCGAACATATTGTGATTTTGGTTCAACACCGACATACGTTTTCCTGGTTCAAGAAAAACTCTTCCCGAAGTTGGGTCGATATCGCCGGCAAGAATTTTAAGGAAAGTTGATTTTCCAGCACCATTAGCACCAATCACTCCATAGCAATTGCCTTGTGTGAAGGTCGTGTTTACTTCGTCAAACAATATTCTTTTACCAAATTGGACTGATAAATTATTTACAGTTAACATGAATTGTATTTTATAATTTTTTTGCAAAAGTAGTCAAAAGTGTTCAGTGTTCATTACATAGTTTTAGTTTTTTATGTTACTTTATTTAACTAATGCTTAACAATAAAATCCATTATATAGAAATATTTTTGTTAACTATTTTCGAATTTATGCACAGTATAAGAAGTATAAAGTTTTTCATTTTCTTTCTCCCATTTATTACCGTTTTAAGTTCGTGCAGAAGCGAGTTTAAAGGTTGTGAATATGTCGCTTATTTTGGTGGTGAAGTGGTGAATCCGAATAATCCTTATGTGCTTTTTTGCAAAGACAATGAAGTTATTGATACATTAAAACTCGACGAGAACAACCGCTTCTTCACGCAATTCGATTCACTAGCACCCGGATTATATACTTTTAAACACGAACCCGAATATCAATATGTATATTTTGATAAAAACGACAGTATCATGGTTCGAGTGAATTCAAGAGACTTTGATGAGTCAATTATTTTTTGTGGTCGTGGTGAAGAAAAAAATAATTTCTTAATGGAAATTTATTTAAAAAATGAAAAAGACAAATATAAAATGTTTGACTATTTCGATGATAATTTTGATAACTTTTCCAAAGAAATAGATTCAACTTTTGCCAATGAAACTACTTTTTACAACACAAAAAAGCAAGAGATTAAATGGAATGATGATTTTGATGTTTTTGCCAAAGCTGCTTTAGATTTTAATTATTATTCCAAAAAAGAATTATATCCCTTAGTTCACAAAATCAGAACAGGTGAAGATTTGATTGATAAATTGCCGGCTAATTATTATGACTACAGAAAGACTATAGATTTTAACAACGTCGGACTTTCAAATTATGCTCCTTATGTTATGTATTTGTCACACATGCTTAACAACATGGGTACAATAAATTATCATAATCATTTTAGCGAAAAGGATTTGGCATTAAAAACCAATATCAATAAAATGACTATTGCTGATACTTTGATCAAAAATCAAAAGGTGAAAAACAACATTCTAAACAATATTGCTTTTACCTATTTACTCGAAGATCAGAATATGAGCAATAACAATACTTTTTTGACTTCCTATAAAAAACTTTCTACTGATAAGAGCAAAAAGAATGAAATAATAACACTATGCAACGCGATTCAGATGCTGAAAGTTGGTGGTACTTTACCCGAAGTACCTTTAATAAATACAAATGGTAATCCTGTTTCTTTGTCAACTCTGACAAAACCAAATACAGTGTTTTTCTTTTGGACAAAAAACGCAAAGTCTCATTTAGAAGCAGTACACTTAAAAATAATGACACTAAAATCCAAGTTTCCACAATATAATTTTGTGGCTGTAAATGTTAATGACAGCGAAGAAGACTGGAAAGTAACTTTGGACAACTATAAATTCAAAGGCATTACAGAAGTGCATTGTTCCAATTTTGAAATGATAAAAAACAAATGGGCAATCAACAAAATTCATCGTACTATAATCCTTGATAACAAAGGTGTAATCAAAAATGCATTTGCTGATATATTTGATTCTCAGTTTGAGGAGAATTTGAAATAAATTATTAGATTATTAGAAATAAAAAAGGGCTTTCGTTTTGAAAGCCCTTTTTTATTATAGAATTGTTTTATTACTGATTTCCTTTAGCATAATCAGCCAAGAACTGCGCTAAACCAATATCAGTTAAAGGATGTTTTAACAATCCTAAAATTGATGATAATGGTCCAGTCATTACATCAGCACCAATCTTGGCACAATTCACAACATGCATTGTGTGACGAATAGAAGCTGCTAAAATTTGAGTTTCAAAAGCATAATTATCATAGATATCACGAATTTCCTGAATCAAAGCCAAACCATCAGTAGAACAATCGTCTAATCTTCCTAGAAACGGAGAAACATAAGTTGCCCCCGCTTTAGCCGCTAACAAAGCTTGACCAGCAGAGAAAACTAACGTTACATTGGTCTTAATTCCTTTGTCTGAAAAATATTTACACGCTTTCACTCCTTCTTTGGTCATTGGCAGTTTTACCACAATTTGCTCGTGTAAATCAGCCAACTCTTCGCCTTCTTTAATCATACCTTCATAGTCAACCGCAATAACTTCGGCACTTACATCGCCATCAACAATATTGCAAATGTCAACATAGTGTTTCAAAATATTGTTTTTACCGGTAATTCCTTCTTTTGCCATCAATGAAGGGTTTGTTGTAACTCCATCAAGTACACCGAGTGCTTGTGCTTCTCTGATGTCCTTTAAATTGGCTGTGTCAATAAAAAATTTCATAGTGTAATGTTTAAATATAAAAAGTTGTGTTTTTTGTTGCGCAAAATTACGTTTTTTTTATGTTGCTGAGTTACTGAGCACCTAAGTTTCTGAGTTTTTTTTCACTGAGCTTACTTAGCCTCTAAGCTACTAAGTCTCTCAAAGCTTATAATGATTCATCAACATACTTTCATAAATTCGGTCAGGTAAAATTCGTTTTAAAACGATGGAGAACTTTTGCATAAAAGCGCCAATTTTATAATGCAGGTTTGGATTTTTATCCTGTATAATATTGTATACTTCTTTGGCGAAATGATTTGGATCTTCACCACTATGCATATGCGAATTCATCATGCCTAACGTATTCTCATAAGCCGGTTTGTATGCCGAATTTTCAAGTATTGGCGCATGATAACGATGCGCTGCAATATCAGTTGCAAATTCTCCTGGAGCAATATTAACTATGTTGATTCCGAAAGGTTTTACTTCAATGCTTACTGCTTCCGAAACCAATTCGAGTGCTCCTTTTGAAGCCGAGTAAATGCCTCGGTAAGGTAAACCCATATAACCAGCAATCGAAGTAATATTGATAATCATACCCGATTTTTGTTCGCGCATTTGTGGCAAAACCGCCTTAATAACTTCTATTGGTCCGAAGAAATTGGTTTCAAAATTATTCCGCATTTCATCGGTTGGCGTTTCTTCAATTGGTCCCGTAATTCCAACTCCGGCATTGTTAATAACTACATCTATTCGTTTGGAAATAGAAATTACTTTCTCCACTGCATGCTTTATACTTTCTACACTTCTAACATCCAACGCAATCAAGGGAAATATGGAATTAATAACTTTCTCCGGATTACGACTCGTACCGTAAACCGTAAATCCTTTATGAAATAAAAACTCGCCTATGGCTTTCCCAATTCCTGAGGAACCGCCTGTGATTAAAACTACTTTACTCATTTTTTTTTTAAGATAAGAGATGAGAAACCGATAGATGAGAGACAATAATTATAAACGAGAATATCTATTATCTATCTGTCTAATTTTCGTCTAAATATAATTAGTTTATTCTAATACCCAAACCATGATTTTCGCTTAAATTAATTTTACCATTTACAATTTCACTTCCACAGGCGATATCATTTGCAATTAAATTCGCACCATCCAAATCGGCATAGTCGCAAAATGGGGCTAATACAGCTCCGGCTGAAATACCGATAGTTGATTCAGTCATGCAACCCATCATGATTTTATAATTTAATTCTTTAGCAACAGCTATCATTTCCATAGCCGGTGTTAGTCCTCCACATTTTACCAGTTTGATATTGATGCTTCTGTAATGTGGTTGCAATTCCTTTAAAACAGAAACACTTTGACAATCTTCATCAGCCATCCAGTTGGCAAATTTATTGGTATGCAAAACTTTATAATTATCTGAGCCCGGTTTCATAGGTTGTTCCAAATAAGCGAACTTGGAAACAACTTCATTATTCTCCAACCAATAACAATTTTCTTTGGTAAAACTTCCGTTTGAATCAAGCGCCAGCGATTTATCTAATTGTAATAATTTAGTAATATCCTTTTCATCAAAATGATTGCACTTTACTTTAAATTTTGTCCAAGCCGATTTTTCAATTTTCTTGATTTGGTTCTCAATGGTATCTACACTAATTGTTATTGAAGAATCTGGAAGATTAGTAAAATCTATTTTATTCAATTCCAAAAAAGGTTTCTTTTCGAGCTTGCCAAACAAATCCCAATAAGCACAATCTAATGCCGAACGAAGAAAACTTGGCAAGTCTAATTGTAAAAGGAAAGCGTAAAATTCGGTTGGATGAATTATACTTTGCTTTTCAATTTGCGACTTTATTTTGGATAAAATAACCTCGAAATCAACAAGACTAATGTGATAATAATCAATGGAAGTACATTCGCCATAACCTTTACTTTCATTCTTTTGCAATGTTATGATTAAAGCTTCTCTGTATGTATAATTTCCATAAGCAATGGCGAAGGTTTCCTTAAGTTGAAATCGTACTATTTGCCATGATAAAACCATATAGTGTAAAAATAAAAAATCCCGATAACTTTCGGGATGCATTTTAGAAAAAATGGCAAGCGACCTACATCGCACCGCTCAACCACATACCTTTGCTATGTTCCCATCCTGGAGGATTTTGCAGGAGCTGGTCGTGTAGGACTTGCCGCTGCAAATATACAATCTTTTTATTTTTTTGCAAGGATTTAAAAGCTTTATAAATATATTTGTGAGTGAATAATTAATTATACAAAATGAAACTTTATAACCCATTAATTACCATTTTATTAGCTATAAATATTGCTGGTTGTGGCGATAGTCAAAAAGATAAAGAAAACTATTTTAGCTTTGATGAAAAGAACTTGAAACCGATATACCAGTCAACCGATAAAGTTGATTTAACCTTGTTTAATACTAAAAATAAAAGCATTGACAGCGTTGTTTATTTTGTTAATGAGAAAAGAATTTCATCTGTAAAAGGTAATGGCAAATTCGTTTTGGATTTGATTGGAAAAAAATTAGGGTACCAAAATATAAAAGCACTGGTTTATTTTGAAGGCGATACGATTTCTACCAAAACCAGAGTTGAAGTGGCTTCCGGAATTGTTCCTAAATTATTGAAATATACCATTGTGAATACTTACAATCACGATGTGGACGCTTTTACAGAAGGCTTTGAATTCTACAGAGACACATTGATTGAAAGCACGGGACAAAATGGCAAATCGTATTTTGCTAAAATTGATTATAAAACTGGAAAAACTTATAAAAAAGTTGACATTGACCAACAATATTTTGGCGAAGGAATTACGGTTATCAATAATAAGATTTTCCAATTGACTTGGCAAAACGGTGAAGGATTTATTTTTGATGCCAATACGTTGAAGAAAATAAAAACTTTCCAATATGACAAAAAAGTGGAAGGTTGGGGAATGACCAATGACGGAGCAACTATTTACCACTCAGACGGAACAGAAAAAATTTGGACAATGGATCCGGAAACGCAAAAGCTAACCGATTTTATTAATGTTTACACTAACGATAGTAAAATTAAAAGCGTTAACGAACTGGAATGGATTAACGGAAAAATCTATGGTAATATTTGGCAAAAAGATGCTATAGCAGTAATCAATCCAAAGACAGGAGCCGTTGAGCAAGTGCTTGATTTATCAGCATTACGTGCAAAAGTTACCAACAAAGAAGCCGAAGTATTAAATGGAATTGCTTACAATAAAAAAACAAATACCATATTTGTTACTGGAAAAAACTGGAACAAAATGTTTGAGATAAAGGTTAACGAATAATCCATTTAAACTATTTGAAACAAAAAATCCCGTCTCTTTACAAAAAATGAGACGGGATTTTTTTTATCTCTTTCTGAACTCAATCTTAACTTTGTCGTAAACGAAAGTCGTTTGCTGGGTTTTATTCTTCTGAGTTACCGAACCATCCGAATTTAAAGTGAATTCAAAACCTTCTTTTCTTATTTTTTCTTGGGTTTCGGTAGCGCCTGTTCCGCCCAAAGACACTTTCTCGGTAATATGATTTGTCAATTGGTAGTTTGAGTATACTTGTTTTTTTGTAGTGACTTCATAAATAACAGAATAGATTGTGGTCTTTTCTTCTGTCTTATTTGTCGATTTAGCAGTGCTGAGTTCTGTCCATGTAAGTAAATACAATTTAACACCACTTGCTGAAAATGAACTCAATTTGCAATCTTTAGGTGTAAAAGCAGCATCAACATCTTTTATAATTAAGAAATCATTGGTTTTTCCTTTTTCACTAATGGTAACCTGAAATTTTCCATTTTTAATTTCAACTTGCAGGTTGTCTACTTTAGGTAAGGCTGAGGCTGAAGATGGTGCTTTGGAACTACTTATCTTTTTTTGGCTAAAACCATTAAGAGTTAGCAAACCAACACACAAGAATAAAAATATATTTTTCATAACTAAATAAACTAGGTTAAACAGTAAGCCAATGTACAAAATAATTTATTCGGTAAATGTTAAATAAAAAAACCGTCAAGTGGTTAAACTTGACGGTTTGGAATTTTAAAATATAAAAAATTAGTCGTTTTGAGATTTTACTGCTAAAGAGTATATAACTAAACCAAAACCAATTTTATTAATTGCATCTGCTATGTTATAGGCAACATCTACATTACCTTTACCCAACATACTTGTGTACCATCCTTCAGTACCTAACATGTAACCTAACGGATAAATAGCCCATCCTACCAATACAAACCAACATAAAATTTTGTGAGCTTCCAGAACATTACCACCAGCTGCTTTAGCTAATTTAGATGCTTCACCTAACCAAATTTCATAAACAATTGCGAAGTAAGCGATACCTGAGATTAATCCCCAAATTTGAGCACTTTCCGGATAAACAGCTTCTCCAAAGTAACCCGTTACTAACATAATTACGGAGTAGAAAATCATTTTTGATAATAAGCTCTTCTTTGCACCGGCAATTTTAAGTATTAAATAAAACTCAAGACACATTAATGGCACTGTTAAAATCCAATCTACATATCGGAAAAAGGTTGGAGATTCTCCAAAACTAGCCCAATAATCTCTCATGTAATAATAATGAACTGCTGCAATAAAGGTTATAATACCTGAAACCAATACAGAAGTTCTCCACTTTTTATCAAATTGACTTAATGATAAAAAGAAAAAGGCTGAAGCAGCCATCATGGCCATACAGCCAACAAAAAAAGTAAATCCAACATAATCAGTTGGCAACATTTTCGCAGTAAGCGATGTAGAAAATAATAAATTTGTCATAAATTAAAGTTTAAATTAGTAATTGTTTAATCAAAGCTAATAAATACTAAACAAAATAAAAAATAAATTGTTTAATTTTTTTTACTTATTTTTAAATAAAATTTAAAATTATATGCAAAAATATTCAAACTTCGCAATATTAGCAAGCTTTTTAGGATTATGGATAAATTCTTTTTTTTCAAATGAGTTTCAATTAATTGTAGGATTTATACTAATACTTTCATTCGGAATATTACATGGCGCAAACGATTTAGCTCTAATAAAGAATGTAAATCCTAACAATAAAGTCCAAAATTTCTATAAAATCTTATTATATTATGTCATAATAGTTATTACAGGCGCCACTCTTTTTTATATTATTCCTTGGTTAGCTTTGACTTTATTTATTATCATTAGTGGCTATCATTTTGGTGAGCAACAGTGGAATGAACAACTAAAAACAAAAGCGAAATGGATAAAGTTTGCATATGAGATAGTATATGGACTCATAATTCTCTTTTTAATTTTTACATTTCATGCTACAGAAGTTCAAAAAATAATTCTTGCTATCACTGGTATAGAGGTTCCAAATTTTGCTTTTTTACTTATTCTAAAAATCCTTTTGAGTATTTTTACTCTATTGAGTATCTTTTTCTATTTCAAAATTGAAAGATTCAAAAATTACTTCTTTAAAGAACTGTTTTATCTATTTGTGTTTTCAATTATTTTTAAAGTATCCACTCTTATTTGGGGTTTTGCATTATACTTTATATTTTGGCACAGTATTCCTTCAATGATGGATCAGATTAACTTTCTTTTTGGCAACGTTAACTTCAATAATTTTAAATTATATTTCCGTTCCGCATTTGCTTATTGGATAGTATCATTATTAGGTATCGCTATACTTTACTTTATATTTAAAGATCAAAAAATATTTAATGCATTATTCTTTTCTTTTCTTGCTTCAATTACTTTTCCACATGTATTAGTAATAGTAAAGATGTTTGGAAAGAAATAAGAATAAAAAAACCGGATAATTTAGACTGCCCCAAAAAGTTAGACACTATTTGGGGGTATTTTTATGGAAAGAAAAGTCAAATATGATTATGCGTTTAAACTACAAAGGAGAACAGGGTAAAATTGCAACAAAAATTCTAGCCAAAAAATTTAAGGCAACCGCACCAAATCAAAAGTGGGCAACCTATAAAACCGAGTTTAATGTGTTTGGCCAAAAATTGTATTTATCGCCGATTATTGATTTCAGAACGACCTGTGTTTAATCAAGTTGTAATGATGCTAAATATAGCTTTTAAGAAAATACCAAACTATAGAAACCTAATTCTACATTCAGATCATGAATGCATTTTTTTTTATAGTCGCCTGTCTCACCAAAATAGGCAAATGCATTTGCAGGTTTGGAAAAGTGTAACTGAACATTGCTTCCCTAACTCCCTCCCTTAAAAAAAAATAAAATAAAAAACATCATATTTAAAATAAATGGTCTTATCTTATATTTAATGTTTCAAATATTAAAATTGGTTGAAAGGTTTAGTTGGTTTATTTTGTCTCTATACTTTTATTTCATAACTATTTTGATAAGTAATCAAGGTTTCTCTTTTTTTGAATAACATTTTGGTATTTTGATGGGAAATATTGTAGAGAAGCAAATTATTATTCATCTCAAGCATTGAAAAATTTAAATCATCCATTGAGAAGTTATCAACAAATATTTCATAAGAACCAATATAGCCCAATTCTTTTTGTTCGATATAAATACCCGGAGCATTTATATCATTTATGATTGCTTTTTTGACCTGATATAACGGAAATAAGTACTGACTAGGTTCTAAGTCTTGAATATAGATTTTTTCTGTTTTTTTTCCGTTGAGCCAAAATTCAATTTGATGACGGGAGTTATGCATTAAACCACCAATCTCTATAGACGCTAGTTTATCTATACTTGGGATTGAGTTTAATCGTAAATGATGATAAAAAAATGGATCTAATAAGGCTTGATGCAAAGGAAGTTTCAATCTTGAAGCAATATTTTCAAAATATTCTTGTTCAATAGGGTTTAAAAGCACTTTCTTTAAATTCCATAACTCTCCAAAAAGGTTGATTTTGAGTTTTTGAAGATGTGAGTGCATAGGTGAATTTTTTGGAAAGAAATTATGTGATTTTATATTTGGAGATTCCCATTTATAAATTTTCTGTTTTTCTATCTTTATAAAAATAATTGGTATTACCTTAAAATTTGTATACTAAAGTAAAAATTTTAAATTAAGATTTTTTTACCACATTTTTTTTTACATCGCTATTTATCCCACAAATAGTCGTAGTCATCGGGTAACTTTTCAATTTCATTAATTATTTTAGGCAAATCCTCATGTAGCTGTGCGAACATTTCTTGTACATCGATTTCATCATTCCATTCACCCTCTAACATTTCTTCTAAATAATAATAGTGAATATAATTCATTGCTTTGGAAGTTGTATGACCCTGCACTAAGAGAGAATGTGCTACTGATTTCAAATAATTTAAATTATCCTCATATTTTGTTGCCGCAAAAAAACCAACTACATAAGATTCATTGAAAATATCACGATCTTTAATTTTGAATTGTTCAAAAAACTGGTTGAAAGAGGTATTAAAAAAAATAGGATTTTTTTTAAATAATTCCGGAATAATTTTTTCAATAGATTGAGTAAAATCAACATCCCAAAAATGCTCCCATAACTGGCATTTATCTACCTCCTCGAGTGTTTCATAATCAAATAACATATCGATTAGCCCTTGTCTAAAAACCAATCTTTTAAGTTGTTTTTTTGTTTTTATTGGCTTTGGGTCAGGTGTTAAGTCACTCAGTTCACTTCTTAATTTAGAAACTTTAATAATATCTCCAAATTCAATTCTACCTATACCATTTTCATCATCTTCAAACTTTAAATTCTTAACCAAAGCTAAGCATGGAGGCGTTAATTTAGTATAGTCAAATTTTTTATATCTCATATTTCTATTTTTAATTTAATGCATTTTAAATTTTGAATATTAACTTCACTTTTGTACTGTGAAATTAGTTTTAATAATTATCATTTTTAAATGGAATTCAAAAGTAATATTATCTTATTATACAAACGATTGCCCATTTCTCTGGGATTCCATCAAAGTAGTAAATAGATGCTCCATATTTATCTTTTATTCTCATATATTGTCCATCAACAAAATAGAGTACCTGTCCATATTTGTCTTTTTGTCTTATGGTTTGACCATCAAAATAATATAAAGCAGCTCCATATTTATCCTTAACACGTAGAGTATTTCCATCTAGAAAGTAGATTGATTGACCATATTTATCTTTTATTTAAATAGTTTGACCATCATTGTAAAAAAGAGGTGTTCCGTATTTATCTTTAGACCTCAATGTTAAACCATCAATATAGACAATTGGCTTACCATACTTGTCTTTCTGTTTAATACTTTGGGCTTTTACTGTCATTTGTATGATGAGTATTGGTAAAATTATTAAGATTTTTTTCATATTATTTATTGTTATTTTTTAATTACAGGTGCTATTTAAAAGATAGCAAACTTTTTTAAAATCTGTTTTTTTAATCATTGAAATTTATATATATTTAGGAGTTCTTTTTTAAATTTTGATATGGGTATCACTATTATTAATAAAAGATTTAAATTCCTTTTTAATAATTAATTTTCCTTTGTCTAATACAACAACCATGGTCTATAAGGTTTGTTCAGTTTCTTGTTTAAGAAACTCTATCTTATATTTTCCATCTGACAACGTGTAACCAGCACTCCTATCTTCATCATCATTATGTATATTTGTAGCGTGAAAATCTTTTTTAGTAAATCTAACTAATTTTCTACAATTGCAATTAACTACTCTTATAATTTCATTAGGCAATGATTTAGCGATTACTTGGATTCCATCTCCTTCATCTTTATTTTCAACGACTCTTAATCCTATGCCACCATCTTATAATGGAGCGATACCAATTTTTGTATGAAGTTATGCTGCCAAAACAATATTTGTTTGTTGTGAATTTGAACCAAAAGGGCAAAACAAAATTAACCTCACAATCATAAACCATAACTTTATCAAATTATAATATAATTTCAGAGATAGTTATATTTAATAGTCCTTAATGTCTTTGATAGTTAAAAATGAATTTATTAAGTTAACAAACTTGGATGAACAACTGCTTCAATAGGTTTGTCAAATAATTTAAAATTTTGAATACGTAAAGGTTCGACAGTCAAATAGGCTTTTGATACTTGATTCTCTAAATAAAAATTTCTTAATTTCATTAATAATTGACCTAAAACATTAGCTCCAATTAGGTTATTGGGATTACTCTTATCTTCTTTTGTGCCCCAAAAAAAATCTTTATGGCTAACTTCAACGATAGGTCTATTTCCCGTTTTCTTTAATAAATCACCGAAACCGTTAGGATTACAAGCTAGTTTTACTCTCAAACACCAATACATAATCGCCACTTTTTCGTCTTCAAAATCGGCTCTTGTACATTTTAGTCTATGCGGCTTTGACTTCATTTTTGCAGCCATTGGACTCGTTTGCTTGATAATTTCTTGTTGAATTTCTGGATTATCAGGAAAACGACAAGCTTGATATAAAGCTTCAGAAGTTAAAATTCTTCTTTTATTTACCAATAATGGATAATCTTTTCCTTTCATATTGGACAATCCACCCCACTCTGTATCTACTTTTTGAAACCAGCAGGAACCTTTTTTAGAATAGGTTTGGTGGTTGAAATTAACATTTTGCATACTTCTCTTTATTTATTAAGATTAAAAAACTTTATTAAAAATCCTACACTCTTTGTTATAAAGAGAAGTATTTGATGTTTTGTGACAAAAAAGCTTTTAATATATTATTGCAAAGACATCAGGGGTATTTCGTAATCTTTAGCTGATATAATTTAGAACAGAAGGTTTCTTTCTTACTAATTCTAAAATAAAATCTTTATCATCTTTTATGCTATCTGTAGCAAAATGAAGAAATCGTTCAGGTGCTCTAAACCGTTTTTCAGTATCATTTATGATTTCTAAACAGAACGATTTATCATTCATTATCAAACTAGGAATATATCTTATTACATAATATTCAATATTTCTCCAATGAGCTGCATCATCAAATAATGGTTCTATACCATTGGCTTCTAGAGCTACTTTAATAATTTCCTTATCCTGCTTTAATTCATCATTTAAATGAGAATAGTTATAGCATCCTTTTGTCACAGCCATCAATGCAATATCTTTATCGCCATAAAACATATCGTCTAAGTAACAAAACGAATTAGGCTCAATTTCAAGAATTTTATAAACTACTTCTTTGTCTTTCAAAAGGTTTTCTCCCGCATTTTCCGTAATACTTTTCTTTTCAATTTCACATCTTAAATTATATTCTATATCAATGATGCCCATTTCATCCCATCGTTCTCCCTCTTCTTGACAACTACTTTTTAGTTTTGAAAAAACATAGTCAGCACCAGTATGGGATAATGCAAATAAAAAAAGATCTTTATCTTCTCTTAGTGCTTTAGGTAATTGAGAAAATAAATAGCCACTACAAAGTGGTATCAGCTCTTTTACAAAATCTTTATTAAAGCGTAAAGTGGCATCAACCAAATCGAAATACTTTAAACCTATAAAAATGTTCGGATATCCATTAAAAAATTCAATATATTCATACCAAGGTCTATCAAAAGCAGCCGTTGCAAGAGCTTTATCTGCCAGATATTTTTTAGGTACTGTTACTAAAGCATTAAAATCTTGCTTGATTGCTTCTATATATTTTGTTTTTTCTGACATATTGCATAAAATATAATGAAAAGTCTTGAGCGTACGGAGTTCTACCAATTATTTTACTTTTAACGCCAATATATCTGGATCATTTTTAAGCCTTTCGCTGGCATATTCTATCAGTTTATAATTTTTACTTACAGCTAATAAAACCAAATCTTTATCATCTTTAAATTCTTTCGAAAAGTGGTATAGTGCAAATTCACCACCATGACAATTAATAAGATTAATTAAGAATGATTTGTCGCTTTTCAATCTATCACTTAATGCATCAAAAAAGTCGAAACCTACATTAAGCCAACGTCCATAAGCGTCAAATTCAGACCAGTATTCTCCGTATAAATATGCAGCATCTAAAGCAATTTCCTCATCATCTCTAAGTCTATTACTAACATATTTAAAATTAGCGCCATCTGTTGAAACGGCCTCAAGAGCGACTTCTTTATCATCCTTTAAAGCATCGCTGAAATAATAAAAACCTTGTTCTTCTAATGCTATGGTTTTTAAAACTACTTCTTTATTATTCAAAATAGTTTCTCCTGCATACCGCATTACACTCATTCGTTGGTGTATATGCAGAAACAAATCATATCTTATATCCTCAACATGGTCTCTATCATAATCTTCTCCATCAGGCATAGCATCTTCTAGCATTTTATCATAGATGTACTCATATCCCGAATGTTTAAGTGAAAATAATAAAATTTTCTCGTCTTCTCTTAGCGCTAATGGCAAATACTCAAATAAATATCCGCTACAAGATGCTATTATTTCCTTGACAAAATCTTTGTTATATCGTAAAGTAGCATCTGCCAATTTAAACAATTCTAAAACTTCAAAATTAGTATCGTAATCGTACCACTTTCTAACTAATGCTGCCGTAATTATATCTTTATCCGCTAAATATTCTTTTGGGAGTGTTTTTAATAATTCGGGGTTCTCTTTTAATTTTTCTATATAATTTGCTTTTTCTGACATAATAATTTTAATATGAATTATATATAATGAATGTTTATTTTTCTTTTTAATTATGACTTTTATTTTTTGAGAAGAAATTCGATTAATTGCAATACAAGTCCAAATAAGATTAAAAACAAAGCAACTAAATATGCACACGGCTGAATTTTCGCTAATTTCAATGCAAAAGCAGAATATGCCTCTTTAAACTCAACACTAGCGTTCATTCATTTTAAAAAAGTTAAGCTGATAAAATACATATAACAAATTACCATAATCCATAAACCTAAAGTTGTGATAGTCACGATTTATTATTGTAATAAAGGTACAACCCTAAATAATTTACAAATACAAACAAGCAAGAAAACCCAGCTGTTAAAAACTGACCACTATGAGTCCAATGATTAACTACACATAACATACCTGCGCTAAGCAGAGAACCTGCTGCCATACCAAACCCACAAATAATCTTTTTACTTTCCATAATTATTAAAATTTTTACATTTTACGTTGTTATTAAAAACTTCTTTTATATGTAAAGAAAATTATTTGTGGTTTTGTGACAATTTTTAAAAAGTTTTTTATAAGCCAAACTTTCCGCCTGTAATATGACCATGATGGTTGGCAAGGATTTCTCCAATTTTTAAATCATTATTAAAAACTCCCAATTTATATAATTTATCAGCAATTATTATTGGATAGTTTCTGGTGGATACGGTGGTTTCGTCGGTCGGTAAAATTTTCACAATCAACTCTGAATAAAATTTTACTTGAGCGTTATCTAAAATATATGATGAATTAAGACTATCATTATTTATAGGAGAATTAATTAGTATTTTTTTTTCAGTATTAAATTTAATTATAAAAAAATTAAATAAGCTAATTTCATTAGCCATTAAGAAATCAAAATAAAAACCATCACCATACCTTACTTCTGAATTAGTTATTAAATCATTACTTAAAAAATAATGCTCTCTAATTTCTATTAATTTATTTAAAATTAATGTCTTATTAGTATCTAATAATTTCTTATATAAAGCATATGGATTTTCATCTAAAATAGGAGTTAGATGTTCACTTAATAATATTTTTTTTAATTTCTCATTTTCCTGAATAGCCCAATAGGCAATTAATTGAGCAAAGGATTCATGTGTTTTTTTATCATCTGCTGAATATCCTATTCTCCAATTTTTATTATTCCATTTTGGCCAATGAGATAGCCAATGTCCTAATTCGTGCATCAAAACGATAAGTGCAAAATGATTTTTATTTAATTTAAAGTTTGAACAATAATCTTTTATTGCTTTAGAATAAATAATTATAATACCTTCTTGTGTTGTTTTATCATCATTTACTATATATTTATAACAACCAAACCGGTCGGGATTTTCATAAAAATTATCCAATTCATCTAAACAATATTCTTCATCAATATATACTTCAGGAAATCGATTAATCTTAAAACCAATGTCCTCAAAAATCTTTTTAAGTTTAATCATCTTGTTCATTTCTTGTTCTGAAAATCGATATGCTTTTAAGTGATTTTTTATAATTAATTGAGTTTCTATATAGTTTATAAAATCAGTAATAGTGGTTGTTATTTTAGTACTTTGTTGATTTGCAAATAAAATTAAGTCTAAAGAAGCTTTATTATTCAAATCCAACAATTTCTCTCTTAGGCGTTGAAATGTTTTCCTAAATGTGCTGTCTTTTTCAGTGAGACCTATTTCAACAGCCACTTTGTTTAAGTTCTTATAGAATTCACCTTCTAATTCAGCCAATGAAATTTCTATCATTAACAAAAATAGTTCACTTTCCTTTACTGTTAATGTCCCTCCTTTTATTATTGCATCTGCGTATAGCGAAATGTTTTTGTAATTTTCATTTGGATTTATATTCTCTTCCTGGAGTATTTGATTAAAATATCCATCTTCAACAGAATACATCCCTCCTTTTTGTTTATTGTAAGCTTTAGCCAATTCCAAATGAAATCCAGGATTAAGCCAATAAGTAGATAAAATTATTCCACTTGAATGTCTTTTGTTTAATATTAAAACCCCTTCAGAAACAATATCTGCTACTGCAAATGTATCCTGATTTATAAGATCTTTAAACCTTCTAAAAAGATTATTCGTTACTATTTGAACTGCATTGGAGGACCAACTAGGATAATACACTTTTAGATTCTCATTAACTATTTGCCATGCATCATTTCTAGGGTTTTTCATTTTTTTAAATTATTGGTGAGTAACAAAATAATCATCAGACAATTTTTCACTTTGAGTATGCCTATAAGCTACTAAAATACCATCTTTAGCAATACTATAATCTACACAACAACTATTGGAACTCATTAATTTCACTTTAGTCGCATCCATCCAATAATGACCAAAGAAAACAGGAATATGTTGATTTTCGTAGTAAAAATCATAATCGTGATTAAAATCAGAAATATCTTTATCAACCATGTGCTCAGGCAGCGAAGCAAAATCAACGCCGAAGAATGTTCGCTTTCTAGCTTGCCACCATTTAATCCGAGCTTCTGTTCTTGGTTCTGATCCATGATCTACATAGTGTAAAGCTTCAGGTAATTGAAGTTCTTTTCCTTTCAGTAAGATTTCAATAGACTTATATAAGTTGGAATCTGCATGAGCAGCTCTTAGACCAGTTTCATCTAATTTCTCTAAAGATGCGTTCTTTAAAACCTCGATAGCATTTTCTTCCCATTGTGCGTGAACTGCTCTAAAATTTTCGGACTCGAGTGCTATTGGTAATTGAGCCATCCAATCTAAATAACTGTCTAAATCCTTTCCTAAAAAGGCAGCATCTGTCTCTTTTACTTGATTCCTTTTAGCTTGACTTCTAAAAGTGTTTGCTTCTTTATCTTTATAATTTAATTCTAAAAAGTTTAACTCATGGTTTCCCATTAAAGCAATCGCATTGCCTGTTTCTTGCATTTTTTTGACTAAGTCAACCGTATCAAATATTTTAGGTCCGCGGTCTATATAGTCACCTATAAATACAGGATATCGTTCTGGATGAGTATAGATTCCATCGTTATTAGTATAACCCATTTTATTAAACAATTGCACCAAAGCATCATAATGGCCGTGAATATCACCTATGAAATCAGGTTGTTTTCTTTGATTGTAATCAATAATTAATTTACTCATATTTGTTATTTTACTTTTAATTCTTCTCTCATTATTCTTAAGGTATTAACGGTACATTTTTCGATTGCTGCATTTTCATCTGTATTTAGAAATTCAGTAATAAAAAAAGCTAAAAAGATACTAATGAACGTGTTTAATAGTAACCGGACTTCATTTTCTGTCTTGCTAAAATAATATATATTAACTAGCATCATGAAAATGAACAGAAAACCTCTAAAAAAGTTTCTTGAAAATAAGAAACTTAGAAATTTTGAAACTCTAATAGAAATCAATAATTCTTCGTCAGTGTGGTTTTTGAATTGTTCTCGGATTGCTTTTGTTTCTTTTGATGTATCCATAACATTAATTTTCAGAGTAATTAAAATGATAGTCAAATTGCTTATCGTATCTATTCTATTAACTATTGTAGCATCTTTTATTGATCCTAAAAAAGATTTTATAATTTTTCCATTTGAATAAAAATCAAAACTATAAATAACATTTTATAAATTAAAACTGGTGTCTAAATTTCCGTAAGATTGGAAATCAAAAACATAAAATTTAATATAACTTCCTTCTGACCAATATTTATCATTATAATATTCATAATAAAGCGATTCATCACAAACTCTTTTTGCAGCATATTTAGATATTATAGTATCTCTTGTGGTAGTAAAAACCTGGACATTTTTCATACCTAAAACTCTTTGTTTTAGAGAAGTGATTTGTATTAAATCTAATGATTCAGTAAACTTTTCCTTCTTAAATTCCTTAGCATTTATAGCTAAGTCTAGAAATAGTAAAATAAAAAAGAGTTCTTTTTCATATTATTTATTTTTAGATTAGTTACTAAATCCAAATTTTAAAAAAGTAATTAATA
This sequence comes from Flavobacteriaceae bacterium, assembly GCA_947456955.1. Taxonomy (GTDB): domain Bacteria; phylum Bacteroidota; class Bacteroidia; order Flavobacteriales; family Flavobacteriaceae; genus Flavobacterium. Next base: position 410,635 of record CANGTQ010000001.1, read on the forward strand.
TCAATATAACTGATCACTATTCAAAAATAATTTATTAAAATCCACTTGTCAAATATATGGCAGTACAAATAAATGCAAATAACATGGGTGCTGTTATTTATATTTGCTTCAGGGTCTTGTGAATCCATGATTCAGCTTATTATCTTTCCATCTATCCATTATTCTTTGAATGAAGTTGGGATTCTAATTGCAATTTATACTTTCTCGACTAGACTTATCATGTTTATAATAGTAGTATTAGGCTATTTTAGCGCTCAATTATTTGAGTTTAAAAATCAAGAAAAATACCTTGAAACAATTAGCGCTGCAATTATAGTGATTTGTGGAATTGGAATTTTTTTTTGGAGTGGTAAAAGTTTTTTAGAAGCAGAATCTTTGTACATCCGCCTGCCGGCAGACAAGTTTTCACCTCTTCTCCTCTATCCGCGCTACAAGCCTGCCAGCAGGCAGGACATATCGCTCCAAATGCAAAGCATTTAAAAAATAAACACTCCGTGAAGTAATCGGGGCTATAATCACAAATCCATTTATATCACATAAAAAAGCTCAAACTTATCATCAGGGCTTTCATTTATAACTCATAACTCAAATCACTATCGCTTCATCGCAAAGTGCGCCTTAAATTGTTTCATTACGCCGTTTTCATCTGCATAATCAACCGTAAACCAATAGTCGTCTGATGGCATAAGATAGCCGTTATACGTTCCGTCCCAACCTGCTCCTGTTGAACTGATTTGTTTCAATAGTTTGCCATAACGATCAAAGATGAAGATTTTAGCTCCCGGTTGTCCTACTAGTCCAACAATGTTCCAAGTGTCGTGAATACCGTCTCCATTTGGAGTGAAGTAATAGGGATAGTCGATGATTTGAACATTTTCTATAATCAATTCCTCACAACTGTAGGCAATATCGCCTTTGCCATCCCAAACATGGATTACGTGGGTGCCAAAACTAACATTCTCAAATACATTACTCGTTTGTCGTGGCCCGTCATCTAGACTGTATTGGTAATCCGGTGCTCCATATCCTTCAATAGTTACCGTAATAGTTTGCAAAGAACTAAAGGCGCTAGTTACTGTATATCCATCTGTTCCTACCGGAATAACAGCTTGTCCAGATTGTACAACCGAGAAAGGTAGCGATGTAGTCTGACATGCCAACGGACTGTTGCTTGTTACCGTTACCGTATAGTCTCTAGTAGCTCCCGTCGGTGACGGTGTGTCAACAGTATAGCTTGGTCCCGTCGCTCCAGGTATTGGTGTGGTGGATGCTCCTTCAAACCACTGGAAATTATAGTTGCTCGGATTCGTTACACCGCTATTTAATGTCAGTGGTCTTTCCACTTGATCCGTTATAAAGTCAACACAGATTGTCGTTACATTGTTTGCTGTGTTAATAATAGGGTTCGGTTTACGCTCTACGGTGATGTTTATCGTGGTAATGGCATTACAAAAAGGAGTAATCAAATTACTGCTGTTCTCTACCTTTACCCAAATCGTATCCGTGTCCGCATCGGTTTGGTATGCTTGAGCTTCTGCCAATGTTAACGCATTGGTTCCTGCCTGCGCATCGGCTAAGCTGGTATAGTAACTCACTAAGAATATGGTTGGGTCCTGTCCGTTTAATATTGCCGGTGCGTAAGTGGTTAAATCGATAAGTTCAACCCCATCATACGGATCAGCATAACTATCACATTGATTAAACGTTTGTGATCCAGTAGCTGTGGCATACGGCTCTACTGCTAGCGGTAATACACCTGTGTTAACACAACCCGTAGTATTGTTAACTACTCTGATGTAAATAGTCTGTGCGTTTGGTGATGTTACATTGGTATAACTGTTTGGAAGCGGTGTCTCTCCTGCGTTAGTTAATGGATTAGCGCCTGCTGCCGTTAGATAATAAC
>CANGTQ010000002.1 GCA_947456955.1 Flavobacteriaceae bacterium
CAAACCCATATACAGAAACATTCAACTTAAGTTTATCAACTTCAAGTGAGGATAAAGTAAGTGTAGTGGTTTATGACATGACAGGCAGACTAATCGAGAGAAGAGATGTTAGACCATCAGATATGATGGAACAACAAATCGGAGATCGTTATCCAAGTGGTGTTTACAACGTTGTTGTAACCCAAGGAGAAGAAGTGAAAACTGTTCGTGTGATTAAACGATAAGTAATCAATTAATAAAGCAAAAGACCTTCGAGAAATCGAGGGTCTTTTTTTTGGTGTTGGTAGCTGTTATAAATTAACAATAATAAGCACTAAATTTGCCTATTTTACTATTTTTTTATTTCACACACTTTTTATTACATACGTCACAATGCCCCAAATAATTAACTCATTGTTTTCGGTAACTTTTATGGGTTCAAAAGCTGAGTTCTCGGGCATAAGATACACGCAGTTTTTGTCGGTTTTAATGCGTTTTACGGTAAATTCCCCATCAATACAACACACAGCAATTTTATTGTTTGTTGGTTCCAAACTTCGGTCGATAACCATAATATCACCATCATCAATACCGGCACCAATCATAGAATTTCCTGATGCTTTGGCATAAAAAGTAGCTTCCCGGTTTTTTACCAATACATTGTCCAAACTGATTTTACTCTCGTCAAAATCAGCTGCCGGTGATGGGAAACCTGCCTTAATGCCACCTGAAATAAACGGAAACTCCAAGGTGTTTTCAAAATCGGGGATAAAAAAAGTAAGGTTGGTTTTTATCGGCATGGTATCTCTAAAATTTCTTTAAAATTGGTGGTGTATCTTCTAGACAAATGCTCTTGCTTCATTTTCCAAGTGCGTTGTAAATCTTGACTTCCCAATCGTATTTTGCGTTCGCCTGTTTTTTTATAATGATCGTCAATCACTTTCATTAGTTTCAGATGCTTTGGATTTTCTTCCTCAAATAAATGGAATTGCTTTTGGTTTTCGGGAATGATTTCGGTTACAATAACGCCTGCTTTTTTATATATTTCGCCTTCTTCAAAAATAGTTTTAAGCATTTTAACTGCCAGATTGCTGATAGTAATCGAGGAATTACTGGCAAAAGGCAAGGTTTCTATTTTATAAAAATTGTAACGCTGTCTTTCGGTTTTGTACTTGTCTTTTCGCAGATAAAGTATCACGGTATGACAACAGGATTTTTGCTTGCGAAGTTTCTCGGAACAAACCGTCGCAAAGGTAGAAACACGTTCTTTCATTTCGTCGAGCGTAGTAATATTTCCGGCAAAACTGCGGGTGATCGCAATGGTTTTTTTATCTTTAGGTTCTTCCAATTCCAAAACCGATTTACCTTCCAATTCATATTTTAAGCGCAATCCTACTACGCCCATTTCCTTTTTGATGAAGGCTTCGTTATGTGGTAACGTTAAGTCATACGCGGTATTAATGTTTCGAGCTTTCATTTTCTTTGTCAGCCGAAAACCAATACCCCAAACATCTTCAATTTTAGTCCATTTCAAAGCTTTAATTCGTTTTTCTTCGGTATCAATAACATAAACACCTTTGGTTCTTTCGGGAAACTTACGAGCAACTTTATTGGCTACTTTAGATAACGCTTTGGTTTCGGCAAAACCAACAGAAACCGGAATGCTGAGCCATTTCATTATGCGGATTTTCATCTGTAGTCCATACTCATGAAAATCAGGGATTCGCATTCCATCAAAATTCATAAATGCTTCGTCTATGCTGTAGGGTTCAGTGTGAGGCGTAAAGCCTTCTAAGATTTTCATCACCCGCTGACTCATATCGCCGTACAAAGGATAATTGGAAGAAAAGACCTGTATATTTTTTTCTTTAAGTTCTTGTCGCACTTTAAATTCGGGGGCACCCATAGAAATGCCAAGTGCTTTGGCTTCATCGCTGCGTGAAATAATACAGCCATCGTTATTGGATAAAATAACAATCGGTTTACCAACCAATTGAGGCTGGAAAACACGTTCGCAGGAAGCGTAAAAATTATTGCAATCAACTAAAGCATACATGATGTAAATTTAAGCAATAGCCAGCTAATTTTTGTGGCTGTTGATAACTAAAAAGACAGGATGCGATATGGTTTTATAGCCACCTAGCCCTTCGGGTAACCTCCAAAGTAGAGGAATGAAAAAATCCATCAAAATGACTCTTGATGGATTTTAGTATTTTTTAAAAATGCAGTTTTTAGTTTAGCAAATTAGTCACAAATGAAGGATAAATACCCATGGCAATATTTAGTAAAATAGCAATAACTGCTACAGCATAATATACAAAAGGAACTGCTTTTCTGTCTTCGGAAGCTTCTTTGGTATACATCGCCAAAATAAGTTTGAAGTAATAGCCCACACTTATGATAGAGTTGATTACTGCCGCAATCACGACAACTATATAACCTGTTTTTATGGTTTGGGTGAATAATATAAATTTAGCAAAGAACCCAGAGAAAATAGGAATTCCAGCCATAGACAAAAGCGATGCCGTTAAAACAGCAGCCAACAATGGATTTGTTTTTCCTAAGCCATTAAAGTTGATAATATCCTCGTTGTCTTTGTCTTTTGTCACATAAATAATTACGGCAAACGAAGCGATACCGGCCAAAGCATAAGCTGCAGTATAATACAATAATGTAGAAGCTGCGGTAGTCATACTAAGTAGCGCCATCAACATAAATCCGGCATGCGAAACACCCGAAAAGGCCAACATCCGTTTTACATTTTTTTGACGCAATGCCATGATGTTTCCGACCGTCATAGAAAGTATGGAAATCACTACTACAACGATTTGAAATTTATAATCGATATCTGCGTTTAGAACATCCAATAATTTGAATAAGGTAGCCATCGCAACAACTTTAGCCAACGTACTCATAGTCGCTGTTGTCATAGATGGCGATCCTTCATATACATCGGGTGCCCAAAAATGAAATGGTGCAGCAGCAATCTTGAAAAGCATACCAATAAGTAATAATATAATTCCGATAGTGTACCAGATTGGCAATTCCGCAGAACGCGACAAATTTTTGATATACTCTACATCAAAACTAGTCATGGCTCCATATATCAAGCAAATTCCAAACAAGATAATTCCGGAGGCAAAGGAACCCAAAAGGAAATATTTCATTCCGGCTTCGTTACTTTTTACATCCAGTCTTTTGCTTGCCGCCAAAACATATAATGAGATAGACAGCACTTCAATGCCAAGGAAGAACATGGCTAAGTTTCCAAAAGAAACCATCGCAACAGCGCCTGCCAAAAGAAAAATTTTGATAGCAATATAGTCAGAAATCTTGGTTGGATGCTCTTTATAAAAATTGCCACTCAAAGCGACTAAGAATATAGTGAGTACAATAAACAGACTGGAGAAGGCCACCGAAAATTTGCTAACTACAATCATGTTGTTGTACATAGGATTGTTGTAAAGTTCAGGCGTATTAAACTCAGCCATGGTAAGTCCAAGAATGGCTAACAGTCCAAGAATTGCTACCGGAACTAATAGCTTTCTTAAATTAAAGATTTCAGCGATAAGGCAAAAAACACCTAAACCTGATATGGCAATTAATGTATTCATTTTTGGACTATCTATTAATGTTTGATAAAATTTCATTTAAACTCGGCGTAACCAATTCTACTATCGGTTTTGGGTACAATCCGAAGAATAATAAAAAGCCGATTATAACGATTAATGTTATTGCTTCATTGGTGGTAACGTCTGCAAAAACTTTGGTATTGGTTTCACCCAACATTGTATTTTGGAACATCTTCAGCATATAATAACCACCCAAAATAATGGTCGTTCCACCCAAAATAACAAACCAAATATTGATTTGAGCTAAGCTATATAAAACGGTAAACTCTCCAACAAAGTTGAATGTTCCCGGCAAAGCAACTGATGCTAAAACCAAAATCATAAACATCGAAGTGAATCTTGGTGTTTGTGCTCTGATTCCGCCCATTTCAGAGATAGTTCTGGTTTCGTATCTTCTGTAGATAATTTCGGCAGCAAAGAACAAACCAACAATAACAAAACCGTGGGCAATCATTTGTAAAACAGCTCCACTTAATCCATCAAGGGTTAACGTATAACAACCAGCGGCGATTAAACCAACGTGTGACAATGACGAATAAGCCAATAATTTTTTCAAATCTTTTTGACGCAATGCAACAATTGAACCATAAATTACTCCGGCAATACTCAATCCGATAAGCACCGGCATATAGGTTTTAGCTGCTTGTGGCGCAATTGGTAATTGCCAACGAATGATACTGTACAATCCCATCTTTAACATGATTCCTGATAAAAGCATAGTCCCAACTGTAGGAGCTTTTTGGTATACTTTTGCCTGCCAAGTATGAAAAGGAATAATCGGAATTTTAATAGCATAAGCTAGGAAGAAAGCAAAGAAAATATAAAACTGTTCCGTAGCTGATAACTCTAATTTGTATAAATCTTCTAAAAGGAAACTATTTGCTTTTGTATACAAATAAGCAAAACCAATCAACATGAAAAGGGATCCTGCTAAAGTGTAGATAAAGAATTTCACTACCGCTTTTTTACGCTCTTCAGCATCGCCATTACCCCAAATTAAAGCAATGAAGTAAATAGGAATCAATGCTAATTCCCAGAAAATATAGTATAACAAACCATCAGCTGCCAGGAACGTTCCGGTCATAGCAAATGCCATGAATAGTACTAAGGCATAGAAGTTTTTACTGTTGTTGAATTTGTTTCCAAAAGATGAAAAGATAATCAATGGAGTTAAAGCTGTTGTCAATAAGACCATCGCCAAAGAAAGTCCATCGGCTTTGAAAGCTAAAGCTACTTTAGGCACATCTATCCAATTGCTCATAAAACTCACGTTGCCGCCTTGAGTGAATACCGCCAGTAAATTCAAAGTAACAGCCAGTGTTCCTAAACTAAAAACCAACGCCACTTTTGGGGCTAATTTATCTCCGGAAAAATAGGTGATTAAAGCACCAGCCAACAGTAATAATAATATAGTAGTTACATCCATTATGTAAAAATTATTTTGCTATAAATAAATAAGTTATGATGGCGAAAATACCAATCACGAAAGCGAATAAATACAATCCGATACTACCGGTTTGTAATTTTTTACCTTGTATTCCGATGCCATTGGTAACTGTACCAAAACTGAAAACCACTTTTCCTAAAGCCGGTTCTAAAGTTGTTCTAAAGAAATTAGACAAACTGTTCAAAGGTCTTACTATTAGAAAAGTATAGAATTCGTCAATATAATATTTGTTATAGATTACTTTGCTGAATCCAACAATTTCTGCATCTTCTTTAGGAACAAAAGCTTGTTTTATGTATTTTGAATACGCCCAAAGGATTCCTAAAACTGCTCCAGCCATAGCAATTCCCATCAACATATATTCGTGTGAACCTAAAGTGTGTTCTTCGTGTTTTGTGGCTAAAATTGGTTCCAAGAAATGGTTTAACCAAGTGCTTCCAGGTAAGTTAATTGCTCCACCAATGAAAGCTAAAATGGCTAATATCACTAACGGAATTGTAATCAGACTTGGACTTTCATGTAAATGATGTTTTTGTTCTTCGGTGCCTCTGAAGTCTTTGAAGAAAGTTAAATACATTAATCTAAACATATAGAAAGCCGTCATGACAGAAGCGATAGAAGCCACAACCCATAATACTTTGTTGTGTTCGAAAGCGACTAGTAAGATTTCGTCTTTTGACCAAAAACCTGCAAAAGGAAATATTCCGGCAATGGCTAATGTAGAAATCATCATGGTCCAGAAAGTGATTGGCATCTCTTTGCGCAAACCACCCATTTTTCGCATGTCTTGTTCACCGTGCAATCCATGAATTACCGAACCTGAACCCAAGAATAAACACGCTTTGAAGAAAGCATGTGTGATTACGTGGAATACAGCAACATTATAAGCTCCCATTCCTAATGCTAAAAACATTAATCCCAATTGAGAAACGGTAGAGTAGGCCAATACTTTTTTGATATCGTTTTGTAGTAAACCAATAGAAGCAGCAATTAAAGCTGTTGCAGCACCTACAATGGCGATGATGTTTTGAACATCTGGAGTTAAATCAAATAAGAAATTCATTCGCGTTACCATAAAGATACCAGCCGTTACCATCGTAGCAGCGTGAATCAATGCAGAAACAGGAGTTGGACCAGCCATCGCATCCGGTAACCAAGTGTATAAAGGTAATTGCGCTGATTTTCCACAAGCTCCAATAAAAAGGCATAAAGTAGCTATTCCAAGCATTGCGGAACTATGATTTCCAGTAATTATCGCATGCTTTATTTCCATGTAATTTAAACTTGAAAATAACTGACCAATTATAAAAATCCCAATCAAAAAGCCTAGATCACCAATTCGGTTCATTATGAATGCTTTCTTTGCGGCATCATTATAGGATTGATTTTTATACCAAAATCCGATCAATAAATAAGAACATAATCCAACACCTTCCCAACCGATAAACATTACCAACAAGTTGTTTCCGATTACCAATGTTATCATGAAGAAAACGAATAGATTCAAATATGCAAAAAACTTATGCATATTCTCGTCATCGTGCATATAGCTGATAGAATACAAGTGAATCAATGAACCAATTCCGGTAACGAATAACAACCAAAGCAAAGACAATTGGTCTAACAACAATCCGAAATCTAATTTAAAATTATGAACCGAAATCCATTCAAATAAAGAGATTTCAACAGGTTTTCCATTTTGATTTAATTGCGCGAAAAAGCAAATGCTCATAAGGAAAGAAACCAAAACCGTAATCGTTCCGATGGCACCCGAAATTACTTTGCTTACTTTTTTTCCAAGGAAAACATTGAAAAGAAATCCAGCAAATGGAGATAAGAGTAATAGTAAAGCTAAAGTTTTGTCCATTTAGATTATCCTTTTAAGTTCTTTAAATTAGCGATATCAATTGATCCAATATTTCTATATACAGAAACTAAAATCGCCAAACCAACAGCAACTTCGGCAGCGGCAACAGCCATCGAGAAGAATACAAAAACTTGTCCTTCGGCATCCTGACGAAAAGTTGAAAAAGCAACAAACAGTAAGTTTACGGCATTCAACATTATTTCGATCGACATGAATACGATAATAGCATTTCTTCTGTACAACACTCCAAAAACGCCAATACAAAATAGCAATGACGCTAGGAAAATGTAGTTTTCGATACCTATTTGATTTATAACATTATTCATCTTACTTTTCTGTTTTTTCTTTTTTAGACAATAAAACCACACCAATCATGGCTACTAACAATAGGATAGAAGCAAATTCAAATGGCACCATATATTCGTTTAGTAACAAAGTCCCTAATTTTTTTATAGATTGATAATCTTCGGTTGTTGGCAATTCATCTCCCACAATTGGGTTTGAATTGATGAAAATCGTTACTAAAACTACACTAATTAAAATACAAACAGTAACCGCACCAAGTCTTGTAATTCGTGGTTTGTGTACTTCATCTTCTTTATTCAAATTCATCAACATGATAGTAAATAAGAAGAGAACCATAATGGCTCCGGAGTAAACGATAATATGAACTATCGCTAAGAATTGAGAATTAAACAATAAATAATGACCCGCAATCGTGAAAAAGCAAATCACTAGATAAATGGCACTATGAATTGGGTTTTTACTGTAAATCGTTAAAAACGCCGAAGCCAAGGTAATGGCTGATAAAAAGTAGAATGTTATTAATATAGACGACATTAGTTAGCGTTTTTAAGCTTGCCTTCTGCAAGGAGGTTGTTATTTTTCATTGCCATTTCTAAAGGCATTACCAATTTATCTTTTCCAAAAATGAAATCTTCTCTGTCATAACTGGCAGGAACTAACTCTTTTGAAATCGTCAAATAAATAGCATCTTTTGGACAAGCTTCTTCACATAAACCACAGAAAATACAACGCAACATGTTGATTTCATATATCGAAGCGTATTTTTCTTCACGATACAAATGTTCTTCGCCAGGTTTGCGTTCTTCCGCTTTCATAGTGATCGCTTCTGCTGGGCAAGATAAAGCACACAATCCACAAGCAGTACAGTTTTCTCTACCAAGTTCGTCTCGTTTCAACATATGCTGTCCGCGATAAACCGGGCTAAATTCTCTTACTTGTTCAGGATATTGAATGGTTGCTTTTTTTCTAAAAAAGTGTTTGATGGTAATAAGCAATCCTTTGATGATGGCTATTAGATATAATCTCTCCCAAAAAGTCATTTCCTTATTGGAAACTTGTTTTTTTGTTCCGGAAAGCGATATGCTTTGTATTGATGTTGACATAATTGCTGTATCTTATTTAAAAGCTAGAATGCAAATTCCTGTTATTACTATATTTATTATCGAAAGCGGGATTAATATCTTCCAGCCTAAATTCATCAATTGATCATATCTGAAACGTGGTATCGTCCAACGAATCCACATATAGAAGAAAATGAAGCAGCATATTTTAATAAATAAAACTCCGATTCCTAAAATATTTGCAGTGTTTACGCCTACATTATCAACCATCCATTGCATTCCCGGATAGTTGTAACCTCCAAAATAAAGTACTGCTAAAATGGTTGATGAGATAAACATATTAGCGTATTCAGCAAACAAGTAGAATCCCATTTTCATGGATGAGTATTCGGTGTGGTAACCTCCAATTAATTCCGATTCACATTCTGCTAAGTCGAAAGGCGTTCTATTGGTTTCAGCGAAAGCGCAAATCAAGAATATTAAAAATCCAACCGGCTGGTAGAAAACATTCCAGTTCATTCCGGATTGTTGCACAGAAATTTCTTTTAAGCTCAAAGTTCCTGTCATCATGATTAAAGCAATAACCGATAAACCCATAGCAATTTCATAAGAAACCATTTGTGAGGCAGCACGAACAGCACCCATTAAGGAAAATTTATTGTTAGATGCCCAACCACCAATCATAATTCCGTAAACGCCAATTGAAACAATGGCAAAAATGTATAATAACGAACCATCAATATCGGTCGCCTGTAAAATAACATCGCGTCCAAAAATGTGCAATTTATCACCCCACGGAATTACGGCGCTTGTCATCAAAGCCGTACTCATGGCAATTGCTGGTCCAACAAAAAATAAGAATCTATTTTTAGTATCAGGTTCGAATTCTTCTTTGGCAAACAATTTCATTCCATCGGCAAGTGGTTGTAATAATCCGCCCCAACCGGCGCGATTTGGTCCAACACGGTCTTGCAAAAATGCCGCTACTTTACGTTCTGCCCAAGTAGAATACATAGCCATAACCATTGTAATAGCAAAAACTACTACAATTAGAATACTTTTTTCAATAATAAAGGCACTATCCATTTTTCTTTGAATTTACTGGGTTACCGTCTATTTTTTCGTTGTAATCAATCTCGGCCATACTGATTTTTTTACGGTCGATATCTCTTCCTTGCAAAATTCCTTTTTCGGTATCTATAACAACTGAATCTAATTTACCAAAGTGTTTATTTTGGTTTATAACTGAATCTTTTTCGAATTTTCTTGGTCCTTCAATTACCCAGTCAGCAACGTCTTTTTTGTCGAAACGACAGGTATTACAAATAAATTCTTCCACTTCATGGAATTCATCTTTACGTGCTGTTACTCTTTGAATTTCGTTTCCGAACATCCATAATGTAGTTTTTCCGCAACATTTGTCACAGTCTCTGTGTGCATTGAATGGTTTGTTAAACCATACTCTCGATTTAAAGCGGAAAGTCTTATCAGTTAACGCTCCAACCGGACATACATCAATCATATTTCCGGAGAATTCATTATCAATGGCTGCCGAAACACAAGTCGAAATCTGCGAATGATCGCCACGATTCAAAACCCCGTGAACTCTTCCGTCAGTCAATTGGTCAGCAACTTCAACACAACGTTGGCAAACGATACAACGGTTCATGTGCAGTTGAATTTTATCACCAATATCTTCGGGTTCAAACGTTCTTTTTTCTTCTATGAAACGGTGTTGTAATTTTCCGTGTTCGAAGCTTAAATTCTGCAAATCACATTCGCCTGCCTGGTCACAAACCGGGCAATCTAAAGGGTGATTTATCAGAAGAAATTCGGTTACAGCATTTCTCGCATCACGAACTCTTTCTGAAGATTTACTGGCTACTTCCATTCCGTCCTGACAACCGGTTACGCAGGATGCCATTAATTTTGGCATTGGTCTTGGGTCGGCTTCGCTTCCTTTGGTAACGTCTACTAAACAACAACGGCATTTTCCGCCGGTTCCTTTTAGTTTAGAATAATAGCACATGGCTGGCGGAACAGATTCTCCACCAATCATACGAGCCGCCTGCAGGATGGTTGTTCCTGGAGCTACTTCAATTTCCTGACCGTCTATGGTTACTTTCATTTATATTAAGTCTTAACGTCTTAATGTCTTAATGTCTTAATGTCGAATCGCTCAGCTTTAAGACTTTATGACTTTTGACTGTCATTTAAATATTTTATAAATCCACTTATTAATTTTGAAATATCAGAAACATTTTTAAATAATTCTTCAAATTCCACTTTTTCAATATAATTCAAATCTGATGCTAAATACAATTGCGATCGAACTTCTCCGGCGGATGCTTTAGCTATATACAAAAAATGTATAAATTCTTTATCTGTATTCCTTTCAAAACCTTCTGCAATATTTGAAGAAATTGAAATAGAGGCTCTTCTTATTTGTCTGACCAAATCAAAATCTCTTTTAAAGTTTTGATTATCTGTTATTTCATAAACCCTTTTATTAAACTGTCTGGCTTTCTGCCAAGAATTAATTTCCTCAAAAGAATTAAATTTCCCCATTTTACTTTATGACTTTTAGACTTTTGACATTAAGACTTGTGAAAAAGGTTCAGCTACAAAGTGATCTCTATTTTTTACTTTTTCAGGGAAACGAATATGGTATTCAAACTCGTCTCTGAAGTGACGAATTGCAGCAGCAACTGGCCATGAAGCCGCGTCACCTAAAGGACAAATCGTATTTCCTTCAATTTTTGCCTGAATGCTCCATAACAATTCGATATCTTCTTCACGACCGTGACCGTTTTCAATTCTATGCAATACTTTTTCTAACCAACCTGTTCCTTCACGGCATGGCGTACATTGACCGCAAGATTCGTGATGATAGAAACGAGAGAAATTCCATGTATTACGAACGATACAAGCTCGGTCATCATAAACGATAAATCCACCTGAACCTAACATCGAACCTGTAGCAAAACCTCCATCTGAAAGACTTTCGTATGTCATCAAACGGTCTTCACCTGCGGCCGTTTTGTATATTAAATGAGCTGGTAAAACCGGAACTGAACTTCCACCAGGAACCAATGCTTTTAATGGTCTGTCAGTTTGCATTCCACCACAATATTCATCAGAATTCATGAATTCATATACGGATAATCCTAAATCAATTTCGAAAACGCCTTGATTTTTGATATTTCCAGAAGCCGAAATTAATTTGGTTCCTGTTGAACGACCAATTCCGATTGCAGCATAATCAGCACCTGAATTGTTTACAATCCATGGCACAGCTGCAATTGTTTCAACATTGTTTACCACAGTTGGATTAGCCCAAAGTCCTGAAACCGCTGGGAATGGTGGTTTAATTCTAGGATTTCCACGTTTTCCTTCCAAGCTTTCAATCAAAGCAGTTTCTTCTCCACAGATGTAGGCTCCAGCTCCAATTTGAACGTATAATTCTAAATCGTAACCTGAACCTAATATATTTTTACCCAACCAACCGGCAGCTTTTGCTTCGGCGATGGCTCTTTCTAAAATTTTGTAAACCCACATATATTCTCCACGAATGTAGATGTAAGATAGGTTGGCGCCTAAGGCATAACTAGAGGTTATCATTCCTTCAATCAAAAGATGTGGAATGTATTCCATCAAGAAACGGTCTTTGAAAGTTCCCGGTTCTGATTCGTCAGCATTGCAAACCAAATGTCTTGGTTTACCTGATTTCTTGTCGATAAAACTCCATTTCATTCCTGCAGGAAATCCGGCACCACCACGACCACGAAGTCCTGAAGTTTTTACTTCTTCGACTACTTCGTCCGGAGTCATTTTTTTCAAGGCTTTCTCTACAGAAGCATAACCGCCTTCTTTGCGGTATACTTCATAGGTTCTAATTCCCGGAACGTTTATTTTGTCTAATAATATTTTTCTTCCCATGATATTACTTATCGTGTAAAGTGATTTTTCCGTCTTTGCAATCAGCAATCAACTGATCGATTTTTGCTTCTGTCAAATGTTCCTGGTAGAAATCACCCAACTGCATCATTGGCGCATAACCACAAGCTCCAAGACATTCAACGCCACGAACTTCGAAAAGTCCGTCAGCGGTTGGTTCGCCAACTTTTACGCCTAATTTGTTACACGTATAATCCATCAAATTTTCTATGCCATTTAAACAACAGGCAGAAGTTTGGCAGAATTCGAACATGTATTTCCCTATAGGTCTTTGATTGTACATGGTATAAAATGTCACTACTTCATAGACTTCAATCGGCTGTATTTCTAAAATTTCGGCTACCTTGTTTTGTAAATCAATGCTTAACCAATTATCATGAGCATCCTGAACTTCATGTAAAACAGGCAATAGCGCCGATTTTCTTTTGTCTGCAGGATAATGACTGATTAGCTCATTGATGCGAGTCATCAAAGCATCGGTTATATTTATTTCTTGTTTGATGTGTGATCTTTCCATTTTTTAATTTGAGATTTAGGATTTAGGATTTAGGATTTTTCAATCTGCCTTCTAAAATCTGTATTCTGCAATCTTATTTCTTTTTAAGCGTCTAATTCGCCGGCAATTACATTTAAACTTGATAATATTACGATAGCATCGGATAACATTCCGCCTTTAATCATTTCAGTATACGCTTGATAATAAATATAACAAGGTCTTCTGAATTTCAATCGGTAAGGTGTTCGGCTACCGTCAGTAATTAGATAAAATCCTAATTCTCCGTTTCCGCCTTCCACAGCATGATAAATTTCATCAACAGGAACTGGAACTTCTCCCATCACAATTTTAAAGTGATAGATTAAGCTTTCCATATTGGTGTAAACATCTTCTTTTGGAGGTAAATAATAATCAGGAACATCAGCGTGAATTGGGCCTTCCGGTAATTTAGCTAAAGCTTGTTTGATGATGCTTAAGCTTTCCCAAACTTCGGCATTACGTACACAAAAACGATCATATGTATCACCTGATTTTCCAACAGGGATGTCAAATTCAAAATCTTCATAAGATGAATAAGGAGCAGCTTTACGTACATCGTAATCGATTCCAGCGGCACGTAAATTTGGGCCTGTTAATCCGTATTGCATTGCGCTTTCGGCAGTAATTGGTCCAACATTAACCGTTCTGTCAATAAAGATTCTGTTTCTTTCAAAAAGATTTTCGAATTCTTTCCATGCAACCGGAAATTCTTCAAGGAAAGTGTTAAGCAATTCAAATGCTTTTGGCGACCATTCTCTTTCGAAACCGCCAATTCTACCCATATTTGTTGTTAAACGAGCGCCACAAATTTCTTCATAGATTTCATAAACTTTTTCTCTGAATTGAAAAACATAAAGGAAACCAGTATAAGCTCCAGTATCAACCCCAAGGATTGAATTGCAAATCAAGTGATCGGTAATTCTGGCTAATTCCATCACAATAACTCTCAAATATTGGGCTCTTTTCGGGATTTCAATATTTAACAGTTTTTCTACGGTCATCCACCAAGCCATATTATTGATAGGTGAGGAACAATAGTTCATACGGTCAGTCAATACATTGATTTGGTAAAACGGACGGTTTTCGGCTATTTTTTCGAAAGCTCTGTGAATATAACCAACGGTTGGTTCAGCATCTAATATTCGCTCGCCATCCATTAATAAAATATTTTGGAAAATTCCGTGTGTAGCCGGGTGAGTTGGTCCTAAATTTAAGATAGAAAATTCACTTCCGTCTTCATTTCGGCTTTGCTCTATGATTTTAGCATAGCGATGCTCTGGTGGTAATAGTAAATCTGACATTTATAATGTTGAATTATCCATTTGACTTTTTACTGGTGTTCTTCCGAAGAAACGGTCGTCTTTATCTGTTCTTCCGCTGTCTTCCATTGGAAATTCTTTACGCATTGGATGTGAAACCATCTCATCCATGTTTAAGATTCGTTTCAGTTGCGGATGTCCTTTGAAATTGATTCCGAAGAAATCCCAGGCTTCTCTCTCCATCCAATTGGCGCATAGAAATAAATCGGTTACCGTTTGTACTTCTGCAGGGTCGGGCAAAAATGTTTTTACTCGAATTCTAACATTTTCAATCCAATTGTGTAATTGATATACCACGGCAAACTGATGATTTTCATCATTGTCGGGAAAATGAATTCCGGTCAAATCGGTAAGAAAATGGAAGTTTAAGCTTTCGTCTTCTTTCAATGTTTGAATTACTTCATGGATATTATCTGGAGTAGCTTCGAAGGAAAAAATATCCCTTTTCATTTCAAAATTCAGCACATTATTGCCAAATTTTTTTGATAGATTTTCTTGTATGTTTGCAGTTTCTAAAGCCATATTATAGGTTATAAGAAGCTAATAATTCTTTGTATTCGGGTGAATTTCTTCTGCGAACCGATTCATTTCTCACCAATTCCTGTAATTGCATTACACCATCCACAATTTGTTCCGGTCTTGGTGGGCAACCCGGAACGTAAACGTCTACCGGAATTACTTTATCAATTCCCTGTAAAACAGAGTAAGTATCGAACACACCGCCTGAACTAGCACAAGCACCAACGGCAATAACCCAACGAGGTTCTGACATTTGTTCGTAAACCTGACGTAAAATTGGCGCCATTTTTTTAGAAATCGTCCCCATCACCATTAGCATATCCGCTTGACGGGGAGAAAAACTAACTCTTTCAGAACCAAAACGTGCTAAGTCATAGTGCGAAGCCATTGTTGCCATAAATTCGATTCCGCAACAAGAAGTAGCGAAAGGCAATGGCCAAAGCGAATTGGCGCGAGCCATTCCAACAACATCGTTCAATTTTGTAGCGAAAAAGCCTTCGCCTACAACTCCTTCTGGCGGAGCAACCAATTTTGTTCTTGTACTCATGTGTAATTTTTAGATTTTACTCCGCTACGCTCCATACAGTTCGGCTGCGCCTCGGGTTGGATTTGGGATTTAGGATTTACCTTAAAACCAAAATCTATCCTTAAATTTTGAAAATCCTTAATCCTGATTTTCAAAATCCTAAATTAATATTATTCCCATTCCAGGGCTTTCTTTTTGATGATATAGAAGAAACCAACTAAAAGTAGCATCATGAAAATCACCATTTTAATCATTCCTTCAACTCCCAATGCTTTAAAATTGATTGCCCAAGGATATAAGAAAATCACTTCGACATCAAACAAAACAAATAAAATCGCCACAAGAAAGTATTTTACAGAGAAAGGAATCCTTGCATTACCAACAGATTCTATTCCGCATTCAAAATTTTTGTCTTTATTTTTGGAGTGTCTTTTTGGGCCCAAAAAACTGGATCCAATTATCATTAACACAACAAACCCGATAGCTAAACCTGCTTGCATAAGTATCGGTAAATAATCTAATTGATTAGATTGCATAATGGGTATGATTAGAAGTAAATTATCAGGCACAAATATACATCGCATTATTTAATTCGCAAAAATCAAAGGATAAACGTTTGTTATTTGCTTCTTAAAAAAGACTATTTAAATTGATTTTAAATAACAGGTTTAAATCATAAAAAAACGTCCCGATTATTCGGGACGTCATTTAAACTAGGTAATCAAAAAATAATATATATTAGTCTTCGATAGCTACTACTTGAGCTGCTACTTTACCTTTTCTACCTTCTTCTTCTTCGTAAGATACTTTGTCTCCTTCTGCTAAATTTTCAGATTTAACTCCAGTAGCATGTACGAAAATGTCTTTTCCAGTTTCATCATCTGTGATAAAACCATAACCTTTAGACTCGTTGAAAAATTTTACTGTTCCTGTGCGCATTTTGTATTGTAAAAAAAATTAATAATGGTCAAAGATAATTTTAATTGTGACAAAACAAGCATTTTATTAAAAAAAATCATTTTTTATTTTAAAGTTAAAATAGTGATTAAGAATTACTTCCTATGATTTAAATAATATCTTGAAAATAGTCCTAATTTGTATAAATATAGGTTTTTGCTTTTACAGTTTTAGTGAACAAAATTAAAAGTGATGAAGCAAATTTTTATCCATAAAAAAGTAAACTTTAAAGTTTAACTACTTTTTTTACTGATTTTTTGCCATCAACTTCTATTTCAATGAAAAAAGTCCCTGCTACTGCGGGTAAATCCAACGAAACATAGTCTGTGTTACTAAATTTAATGTTATGAATTAATTGACCAAGAGTATTATAAACAGCAACTTGAACTAAGGTATAGGTCGTGTCGAATTTAAGATTGATTGTTCCCATTGTAGGATTTGGAAATAAATTAACTGTTGAGTCATTATTTTCAAACAATGGCGTATTCAAGGTGTTGGGCAATGTTAATTTTGCGGTAAAAATATTGGTTCCACTTTGACCTGAATATTGAACGTTGTTAAAAGTAGAACTACCGCTTGTAAAATATAAGCAATTTTGACTTACTGCAATATTTGTAGATTTATCTGGATAAACGCTAAAAAGAAAGTTATCTGCGAGTGCTTCATATTGGTTTACCCATAAATTGTTTCCGTTGCTGTCGAAGCTCGCCAACAATTGAGGTTTTAAAATATTTGGTTGAGTACTGACTAAATCGCGAAACACTTGGTTCTCAAAAGTTATCGTATCAGTAGTGCTAAAGGTTCCAAATCTGCAACTAAAAAACAAATTAGCGAGGTTGTCAATTGCTAGCTGTGGTAGTGCTTCATGTTGATTTGGTTCACGAATGTCGTAGTTTTTAAACCAAAGTATATTGCCGTCGCTATCCATTTTTTGAAAAAAAATGGAGTATAAATTTGGTGGCGCGACGTAGGTAGCACCATTTATTACAGCAGATCCAAAATAATTCCCTGCTACATAAATGTTGTTGCTTGTATCTGCAACAATTGACGTTCCCTGCGTTCTTCCTGTATAAAATTTAGTCCATAAAATGACGCCTGAACTGTTTAACTTCATGATATATGAATTATTATCAGAATTTGGAATTAGGACGTTTTGGCTTCCAAAACGGCCATGACCTGCGAAACATCCAGTTAAATAGGTGTTGCCAAGCGTATCAGTTATAATGTTCGATGTTGTCACATTTACGGTTACAGGCGTTCCATTTAAAGACGTGCCAGATCCAAATTGGGTTGTCCAAACTATGTTTCCATCAGTTATATTAATTTTTGTTACAAAACCTCTGCCATTAGCAGCACTTAGACTTACACTGCCAAATGTTCTTGTTTCAGTAAAAGCACCGGTAAGAAATAAATTATCAGCGCTGTCAATAGCTAGTTTTGGTCGTTGCGAGTTGGAGGCAGGAACTGTTTTTCTCCACATGATAGTTCCGTTTGGGTCTAGTTTTAAAACAAAATAATTTCCGGTAGTAACACCAGAGCTTAACGAGCCTTGTTCAAATAAAACTGTTCCCACAAACGTTCCAGCGACATAAATGTTGCCTAAACTATCTGTGATAACCGAGTGACCGTTATCTGAATTTATACTGCCGTATTGTTTTGTCCACAGAATAGCGCCAGTGGAAGATAATTTTTGTACATAAATATCATTTGAGCCTTGGCTAAATAGCGCAAAATTACTACCATAACAAATATCCTGAAAACTACCTGTTGTAATTACATTTCCATTTGGGTCTAAACAAATAGAATTTCCCACTTCCTCTCTTTGACCTCCCATTACGCTCGACCATTCAACAACTTGAGAAAATAGTACACTTGGTGAAAATAGTAGAATGAAAAACAAATAGTTGTGGGTAATTTTTTTCATTTATTCTAAATTTAATTTAATATGTAATTCGTTCAATTGAGACTCATCAATCACCGATGGAGCATCAATCATAACGTCTCTTCCAGAATTGTTTTTTGGGAAAGCAATAAAATCTCTGATGGTTTCCTGTCCGCCTAAAATTGCTACTAATCTGTCTAATCCAAATGCTAATCCTCCGTGTGGTGGCGCACCAAATTGGAAGGCATTCATCAGGAACCCAAATTGGTCTTCCGCTTGTTCAGGAGAAAATCCTAAAAGCGAAAACATTCTGCTTTGCAAGTCTTTATCATGAATTCTGATGGATCCGCCACCAATTTCATTTCCGTTTAACACCATATCATAGGCATTGGCCCGGACTTTTCCAGGGTCGGTTTCAATTAATTTCATGTCTTCCGGTTTAGGAGACGTAAACGGATGATGCATCGCGTGATAACGACCGCTTTCTTCATCCCATTCTAATAATGGAAAGTCTACAACCCATAGCGGAGCAAATACTTCCGGATTTCTTAAACCCAAACGGGTTGCTATTTCCATTCGAAGTGCAGAAAGTTGCGAACGGGTTTTATCCGCCGGACCGGAAAGCACAAAAATCATATCGCCAGCTTTGGCATTAGTAGCTTCAGCCCATTTTTTTAAATCGTCTTGGTCGTAGAATTTATCTACTGAAGATTTGTAGGTTCCGTCTTCTTCACATTTCACATAAACCATTCCGGAGGCACCAATTTGTGGGCGTTTTACCCAGTCAATTAAAGCATCGATTTCTTTTCTGGTATACGAAGCACAACCTGGCGCAGCAATTCCAACTACTAATTCAGCCGAGTTGAAAACGCCAAACTCTTTATGTTGGGCAACCGAATTCAATTCGCCAAACTTCATTTCAAAACGAATATCCGGTTTGTCATTTCCATACGTTTTCATGGCATAATCATAGGTCATTCTTGGAAATTCAGCAACATCAATTCCTTTAAGTTCTTTTAGTAAATGACGAGTCAATCCTTCGAAAACATTTAGAATATCTTCTTGTTCTACGAATGCCATTTCGCAATCGATTTGTGTAAATTCCGGTTGTCTGTCGGCACGTAAATCTTCGTCACGGAAACATTTTACGATTTGAAAATATTTGTCCATTCCACCAACCATCAACAATTGTTTAAAGGTTTGAGGTGATTGTGGTAACGCATAAAATTGACCTTGATTCATTCGACTTGGCACTACAAAATCACGAGCACCTTCCGGCGTAGATTTAATTAAATACGGAGTTTCCACTTCACAAAAATCTAAATCGGATAAATATTTACGAACTTCCATTGCCACTTTGTGACGGAAAAGCAACGAATTTTTAACTGGATTTCTACGAATATCCAGGTAACGATATTTCATTCGGATGTCTTCGCCACCGTCGGTTTCGTCTTCAATGGTGAAAGGAGGAGTTAATGCAGTATTTAGAATATTTAATTCAGAAACCAGAATTTCAACATCGCCAGTAGTCATGTTGGCATTTTTGGATTCACGCTCTATAACAGTTCCTTTTACTTGAATTACAAATTCTCTTCCAAGTGATTTTGCTTTTTCAAAAACGGATTTATCTGTACGTTGTTCGTCAAAAATTAACTGAGTAATTCCGTAACGGTCACGCAAATCAACCCAAATCATAAACCCTTTGTCACGCGATTTTTGAACCCAACCCGCAAGCGTTACTTTTTTATTAATATGAGTAGCGTTTAATTCGCCATTATTATGACTTCTGTACATAGAATAGTTTTTTTATGAATAACAGTTTGACCTTCGGTCTCGGGTGCAAAAGTAAAAAACTTAAACCAATTAAATGGTCGAAGTGACAAATCAAATTTAAGTCAATCTTTAATTTTTGAATCGGCAAAACAAGTATATTTGATTTCTTAAAATTTAACACACCAACTTATGAAGAAAATAGTTAGTATTATTTTAATCGCATTCGTTTCTGCTTTTGCAATGGCTCAAGAAACTATAACTTTTCAAGCAGAAATCACTAATAAAAATGGAGATATCATTTATATTAAAGACAATCAAAAAACAATACAAGAAATTAAAGGAGATTCCAAAGGCATTTTCAAAGCTACCTTTTCGTTGAAAGAAGGTATTTATCAATTGTTTGATGGTGTTGAATATGCTCAATTGTACTTAAAAAATGGATTTGATTTAAAAATGACACTCGATGCCTCAAATTTTGATGAAAGTATAAAGTTTAAAGGTAAAGGAGAAAAAGAAAATAATTTTTTGGCGCAAGAAACATTGTTGGATCAAAAGTATGGTTATGAAGATTTATTAGCTTCGGATGAAGAAAGTTTTAAAAAACAAATTGATGATAAAAAGAAAGCTGATTTTGAAAGACTAGAAAAAGCAAGTCTTAATCCTTTTTTTGTTGATGCTTATAAAAAAGGAATAGAAATGGGACTTGTGGGATTGCAGGAATATTACACTAAAATTGCAGGCAATAGAAAATTAAATAATACTAATGCACCAAATTTTGACTTTGAAAATCACAAAGATGGAAAAACTTCACTAGAGAGTATGAAGGGAAAATATGTGTATATTGATGTTTGGGCAACCTGGTGCGGACCATGCAGAGCCGAAATTCCATATTTGAAAAAAGCGGAAGAGAAATACCATGGCAAAAATATTGAATTCGTTAGCATATCAGTAGACACAGACAAAGACCATGAAAAATGGAAAACTTTTGTGACCGAAAAGTCTTTAGGAGGTATTCAGTTATTTGCAGATAAAAATTGGAACTCTGATTTTATAAAAGCTTTTGGAATTAATTCCATCCCAAGATTTATTTTAATTGATCCCAATGGTGTTGTAGTTGATGCCGATGCAAAACGCCCTTCAAATCCAAAATTAATAGAACAACTGGACGGATTACTTAAATAAACTAATCTCAAAACACAAATTAAACCATGCTTTTGCGTGGTTTTTTTTTGTTAAATATTGAACAATGTTAAATTTTTACCCAATGTTACCAAATTGTTAAGAAAAAGTTTGTAAAATGTAAAATAATGTATACATTTGTTATGTAATTATGAATAATTAAAACCTGCAACTATGAAAAAGATAATGATTTTAGGAGCTTTAGCAATCTCAGCATTGACTTTTGCTCAAGCAAAAAAACCAGTTTTAGAACAAGACGGTAACTTAGTAAAAGCAACTTACTACTATGATAATGGACAAATCCAACAACAAGGTCATTTTAAAGATGGCAA
Source organism: Flavobacteriaceae bacterium (assembly GCA_947456955.1). GTDB lineage: Bacteria > Bacteroidota > Bacteroidia > Flavobacteriales > Flavobacteriaceae > Flavobacterium. The sequence continues at coordinate 21,272 of CANGTQ010000002.1, forward strand.
ATTAGAAGGAAGTTGGGTTGCTTATGATGTGAATGGAAATAAAAAATCAATTGGGGATTATACTAATGGAGAAAAAACCGGGAAATGGTTTTTTTGGAATGACAAATCGCTAAGTGAAGTTGATTATTCAAATAGCAGAGTTGCCAATGTTAAATCATGGAAACAAGATGCGCTAGCTAAAAATTAAAAGTTAATTATTAGATAAAATAAGGGGAACTCATTTTTAGTTCCCCTTTTTGCTTTATGCTTGTGCTTGTTTTTTTCTATCACGAAGCCAATACTTAGTTCGTTTTACCAAGAAGAACATTACCGGTACCATAATTAAAGTTAATACTGTAGCATAAGTCAATCCGAAGATGATTGTCCAAGCCAATGGCGACCAGAAAATAACATTATCTCCACCCATATAAATATGCGGGTTTAAATCGGTTACTAAACCAAAAAAGTCAAAGTTTAAACCTATTGCTAGTGGAATTAAACCTAAAATTGCGGTTAGTGCCGTTAATAAAACAGGTCGCAAACGGTTTTTCCCACTTTCAATAATGATTTCTTCTATTTGAGCTAAAGACAAATCGTTGTGACTTTCAAGTCCATCATCAGCTACTTTTTTATCCAAAAGCAAGACGAAGAAGTCCATTAATACGATGCCGTTTTTCACCACAATTCCCGCCAAGGAAATAATTCCCATCATCGTCATTAAGATAACGAAATCCATATTGGCAATTACATAACCATAGAATACACCGCTAAAACTTAATAGCACGGTGAATAAAATTACGATAGTTTTGGACACCGAATTAAACTGAAGCACAATGATGAGAGTAATTCCAGCCATGGCTAGAAATAAAGCATACATCAAGAAGCTTTGGTTTTTCCCCTGCTCTTCTTGTACTCCAGAGAAGGAATAGGTAACACCTTTTGGCAATTTATAATTCGTTAATTCACTACCAATTTGTTTGGTAATTTCGTCTCCATTATAACCAGTTAATACATTCGAATAAACGGTCATTACACGCTTGTAATTCTTTCTTTTTATTTGATTGTAGGTAGTAGTTTTTTCGGTTTCAGAAACTGCCGAAATCGGCACTTGCATCATTTGACCATTGGCTTGATTTCTGAAAGTCAAGGATTGATTGAACAAGATATTTTCGTTTTTACGTTGATCTTCTTGCATACGTACTATAATATTATAGTCATCGTCACCTTCTTTGAAAGTAGATATTTCCTGACCATAAACAGAACGGCGTAGATTGAATCCTAATTGACCTGTAGAAACGCCCAAACTACCTGCGTTAACACGATCTACTTTTACTTCGAGCTCTGGACTTTGTTTGTTTACATCAACATTTAATCGCTCAATACCAGGTATTTTTTTTGCTTCAATAAATGCAATCATCTTATCTGCTTCTCTAAGCATTTCATCATAATCTGAACCTGTCAATTGAATACTAATAGGATAACCCGCAGGTGGACCATTAGCATCTTTTTCGACTGTTACGGTCGCGCCCGGAATTCCTTTTACACGTGCTCTAATTTCGTCTAAGACATCGGAAGTATTTACACCATTTCTGAATTTGAATTCAGAAAAATTCACCGTTACCTTACCTTTAAAAGGCGTTTCATTTGCCGAACCAGCATCAACATTTGGATTTCCGGCACCAACTCCTACTTGAGAAACGATACTTTCAGCCAAAAAGTTTTTATTGGTTTTTGGATCGATATATTTCTTCATAATATCAATCACTTGTTTCTCTACGAATAACGTGGCTTTATTTGTTTTTTCGATATCCGTTCCTTGTGGATATTCAATATAAGTAATTACTTGTCTTGGGATATTATCTGGGAAAAACAACACTTTCCTAGGGAAAACGTTCAACAAGCCAACCGATAGAAACAACATGCCAATAATTCCAGCCAGAGCTAGCCAAGCATTTCTACCATCTAAAATTTTACGTAAAAAAAGTTTGTATTTTTCTTCCAATCTAGGAAAAAAACTGTGCTGAAAATCTTGTGTCCATTGATATAATTTCCATTTGTAGAGCCACATCAAGCCTAATGAAATCAAAGCTAAATGCCCAATTCCACGTGCGAATTTCAAGTCTATTAAATTTCCGATTAATACAAAAACAATCCCAATTATACCCAATAGAATAGTATAATTTTTCGCAGATTTTAAGGTTACATTTTTATCTTCTGTATCCATAGAACCACCAGTCATTGCGGCATTCACCACCATTGCAACAAAAAGAGAAGCGGTTAAAGTTACGGTTAACGTTATCGGGAAATAGATCATAAATTTACCCATAGTTCCGGGCCAAAGAGCAAAAGGTAAAAATGCCATTAAAGTGGTTGCCGTTGAGGAAATTACAGGCCAAGCAATTTCTCCGATACCTATTTTAGAAGCTTGAACCCGAGGCATTCCTTTTTTCATATTGGCAAAGACGTTATCCACTACCACAATTCCGTCGTCGACCAATAATCCTAATCCCATTACCAATCCAAAAAGTACCATCGTGTTTAGGGTTAATCCAAACATCGATAAAATGGTAAACGCTATCATCATCGAAAGTGGAATGGCAGCTCCAACAAATAAAGAGTTTCGTAAACCCATGGTAAACATCAATACAATCATTACCAATACAATTCCGAAAATGATATGATTAGATAATTCATCTACTTGGTGTTCAACTCGTTCCGATTGGTCGTTGGTTAGTTCAACGGCTAAGTCTTTTGGCAAATAATTTTCATGAGCTAACTCTAGTTTTTCTTTGACTTGCTCAATAGCCGAAATCATGTTTTGTCCTGATCGTTTTTTTACATCAAGCATCACTACTTCTTTTCCTCTTTCACGGGCATAAGTAGTTTTTTCTTTTTCTTTAAAAGAAACGGTAGCGATATCTTTAAGATAAACAGTTCCGCCGTTGTGTTTAACAATAATATTCTCAAGTTCTTTCGGGTCTTTTATTTCACCTACAATTCGGATGTTATTTCGGGAACCTTGTGAAATCAAATTACCACCCGAAAGCGTCATGTTTTCATACTTTACCGAATTTTGAATATCATCAAATGATACTTGAGCGGCAGTCATTTTGAAGATATCAACTGCAATTTCCACTTCCTTATCGTCCACGCCAAGTATTTCAACTTTTTTAACTTCTGGGATTTCTTCGATATCATCTTGAAGTCTTTCACCGTATTTTTTTAGTTGTTGCGTTGTGTAATTTCCTTTTAAATGGATATTTAAAATGGGCACTTCTTCCGAAATGTTCAATTCAAATACGCTTGGTTCCACTTTACTTCCGTTATCCAAATTAGGCCAATCAGTATCTGCTTTTACGATATCAACCTTGTCTTTGACTTTTAGTTTGGCTTCTTCTATACTAACTTTATCTGAAAATTCGGCTATGATCATTCCGTAATCTTGGAATGAATTAGCGGTTACTTTTTCGACACCACTGATATTTTTTAATTCTTTTTCAAGTGGTTTGATGATTAATTTTTCTACATCTTCCGCAGAGTTTCCTGGAAAAACAGAGGAAATGTACACTTTGTTTTCTATAATTTCTGGAAAATCTTCACGAGGCATTGTTACATAAGCGATAAGTCCTGTGATGGTAACTAGCAAAGTAAATATATATACTGTTACACGATTTTCGATTGCCCAACTGGATATTTCGAATTCTTTATTTTGATGTGACATAGTAATTTGTTTATTGTTTAGTTTTTGTAGTTTGTTGTTATGGTTATACTATAAACCATAAACTACAAACCATAAACTTTTTAGAAATTCAATTTCATTCCGTTTGAAATAGAGTTTACACCTTCGACAACAATAATATCATTGGCAGATAAACCACTTACTATTTCGGTAACATTCTCGGAAGATTTTCCGATTTCGACAATAACTTTCTTGGCAGTTCCGGTTTTGCCATTGCTTTCTTGAACCACATAAACATAGTTGGAGCCAGTACCATCTTTTTGAATTACTCCAGTCGGAACTACGATTGCATTTTTATTGGTGTAATCTGTAATTTTGAGTTTGGCCACCTGATTTGGACGCAATAAATTATCCGGATTTGGAAGACTTACTTCAATACCAAAACTTCGGTTGTTTGGATTGATAAAGTTTCCAACCTGACGCACTTTACCTTTATATGTTTTATTTAATGAAGTTAAGTACACGTCTACCTGATCGCCCACTTTTAGTTTGCCAATGTAGCTTTCCGGAACCGTAGTTGAAACATACATATTTCCAAGGTTTACAATTCGCATCAAACCTTGTGGGCTAGGAGCTACGACTTGTCCTTTCTCTGCAAAAATTTCGTCAATTGTTCCAGAAAATGGCGCGCGAATTACCGTTTTTGAAAGTTGGGCTTTAATTTGTGCAACTGCTTTTTGAGCGGATATCATTTGCGTTTGAGCTTGTAGAAACTGAATTTCTGAACCAATTTTTTTATCCCAAAGATTTTTTTGTCGTTCATACGTCGTTTTTGCTAAACTATATTGATTTTCGGCACTTGCTAATTGCTGACTCATTCCGGCATCATCAACTCTGCCAAGAATTTGTCCTTTTGAAACTCGGTCGCCTGCTTTAACAGTTAACGAAGTCAATGTACCACTAAATTCAGGTTGAATCAATATATTTTCTTTGGTATCAACGCTACCTTGAATGTCTAAGTAATGGTTGAAAATGGTGTCTTTTATAGTTGCAACTGTCACTAGTGCTTCTTCTTTTTTGACATCCAATGTTGCTAAACTAGCTTCAATTTTAGCAATTTCGGCCTGAAGAGCAGTTTTCTTTTCGTTTAATGCTTTTATGTTTTTGGTTTCAATTAATTTTTCAATGGATTGAGTATTTTCTTTATTTCCGCAGGCGAAAAGGACAAAACTTAAAATGGTGAGTATGGCTATTTTTTTCATTATATATTAGGTTAATTTTTATTTACTATTTTTTCTAAAGCTGCTTTTTTGTTGATGATGTTCACCATCGATTGGAGATAATTTTGTTGTGAAGTATACAATTGTCTTTGGGCTTCACTAAAATCAAAGCTTGAAGACAGACCTTCACGAAACTTTATTTCTTGCTTTTTCTCGATACGCTCCGCTAAGCTTAAATTACTTTTTGAAGTAGCATATTCTTCGATACTAAAGTCGTATTCACTCTTGGCTCTTTCATATTCTAATTTTAATTGTTGTTCGGTTTGGGTAAGCTGCGTTTTGGCCTGATCTAAAGCAATTTTTGCCTGTTGGGTTTTAGCGCTTCTGCCTAAACTACTAAATAGGGGAACATTTAAACTTACACCAAGATTGGAAAATCTATTCCATTTTTGATCTCCATTTGCAAAATTAAATTCATTGGCAAACGAATTGTAACCAAAATTAAAAGCTGCACCAAGTGAAGGTAAGGCTTTGCTTTTTTGAAGTTTTAATTCTAATGAACGTTGCTCTTGAAGATTTGATACCATCTGATAATTGATGTTTTGCGATACTTCAAAACTGTTTTGAGTTAATGATAAATCTAAATTAGATGCTGTCAAAGCATCCAGTTTATCGGTTAGTTTTAATTCAGAACTAACTTCAATTCCCAATGAAAATTTCAGCATTTTGTTGGCAATATCTAATAGTCTTTTCACATTACTTAAATTACTGTTTATGGAAGACAGAGTAATTTGAAGTTGTTCTACGTTTTCCTCTTCAATCAAACCATTCTTAAAAGTTTCTTGAGTGTCGGACAAAGTTTTAGATAATGTTGCTTTGTTTTTTTCAAGTATAGCAACACTTTCTTCAGCAAGTAATACATTACCATAAGCGTTGATTACCATTTCTCTTATTTCCAGATTGGTTTTTTGCTTAGCATTTTCATAATATTTCAAATATGTTTTTGATGCTTGAAGCGCTACAATATAGGAACCATCAAATAGTAATTGACTCAATGTTAGATTAGAGTTCATAGATTGTTTGGTGCCAAAAGCAAATAGACTAATATCATCTGGATTGCCAGCTGGATTAAATGCATTCCCAGAAATACCTTGTAATGTGAAATCGACATTCTTTAAATATCCTACGCTTCCACTAATTTGGGGTAAACCCGAAGCGGTGGTTTCCCATTTTCTTTTTTTGGCGGCTTCAACATCTCTATTGGCATTGATGTTACTATAATTGTATTGTAAAGCATGGTCAATAGCTTGTTGTAGGCTGAATGAATAGCTTTCTTTCTTTTCTTGGGCTTGTAAAAAACTCACAAGCAGCAATAAAGTTATTATTAGTTTGTTTTTCATAGATTGATCATTATTTATTTATTTCTAATTGTTTTTCTAATTCTTTAATTCCTTTAGGTGTAGCCAAAGCACGTGTATGATATTCCAATGCATGGTATTCTAATTCAAAAACTTCTTTTTCAGATTTTGTAGTTTCATTAATGTTAAATATTAAAGTATAATAAAACCGAACGCTTGATTCAATATCAATGTTTTCTCTGTATAATCCTTCCTTAATGCCTTTTGCAATATTTTGTCTAAAAACAGCATTGCATTCATCTACTTCTCTACAAATAAATTCATTGTGAATTTCGGGATAGTGTTTTTTTAACTGATAAACCGGAGAATTGTCAAAAGAATTAAACATCTCTCTGAACATTTTTCTAATTTCAAAATTTTCATGAATGGCATTGAAATTTTTTGATACAATTGTGTTTATGGTGTCATGAATTTTTTCGTGAACTGCTTTTGTTCCTTCTGAAATTAGAATTTCTTTATTTTCAAAATATTTATAAATGGTTTTTTTTGAAATACACATTTCATTGGCAATGTCATCCATAGTTACACTTTTGAAACCGAGTTTCAAAAACATCTCCGTCGCTTTTTCAATAATTTTATATTTCATTTTTGCGGGATTTATTTACTTGTAATAGTCGCAAGCTAATGGCGGAATCTTTAATCAGGATTCTTAATTTTTCGTGGCAAATGTAAACAGGAAACTTTTAACACCAAAATAGTTTCCATAGTGTTAACACTAATTTAACATTGAGAAAAAACAGGCGCTTTTGTAATGCGGTAATAATAACTTAAATTAGCCACCCGAGACCGAAGGTCGAATTGTACAAAGTAAAAAATATTTTTCATGCGCACCATTTCCGAATATCAAGATTTAATTTCGAGACATTTCGAATCTATAAAGTATCAAAAAGAACCCAATAATTTATACGAACCTATTCGATATATTCTCTCTCTTGGTGGAAAAAGATTGCGTCCAGTTTTGACCTTAATGGCTACAGAAGTTTTTGATGTAGATTGTCAAAAAGCATTGGCAGCAGCAACAGCAGTAGAGGTATTTCATAACTTCTCATTGATTCATGATGATATTATGGACGACGCTCCTTTGCGAAGAGGAAATGAAACCGTTCATGAAAAATGGAATATCAATACCGGAATTTTATCTGGAGATGCTATGCTTATATTAGCGTATCAATATTTTGAAGCCTACGAACCAAAAATATTTCAAGAATTAGCCAAGCTTTTCAGTAAAACAGCTTTAGAAGTTTGCGAAGGGCAACAGTATGACGTTGATTTTGAAACGCGAGATGATGTTACTATCCCCGAATATTTAAAAATGATTGAATATAAAACAGCAGTTTTAGTTGCTGCTGCCATGAAGATGGGAGCAATTGTGGCTGAAACTACTGAAGAAAACAAAAACTTGATTTATGATTTCGGATTAAATTTAGGTTTAGCCTTTCAATTACAGGACGATTATTTAGATGCATTTGGCAATCCTGAAACCTTTGGCAAGCAGGTAGGAGGCGATATTATCGAAAATAAAAAAACGTATTTGTATTTGAAAGCAATGGAATTTGCATCAGCAAACGAAAAGGAACAATTACTGTATCTGTTCTCTTTTCAATCAAGCGAAAATAAAGATAAAATCAATTCAGTAAAGGGAATTTTTAATCAAACTGGAGCATCTGCGGCTACTCAAAAAGCTATTGAGAATTTTACTTTCAAGGCATTAGAAACTTTGGAGAAAATGAATATTGGAAATGATAAAAAAGCAATTCTGAAAGCTTTTGCCGAAAATTTAATGAGTAGAAATGTATAGATTGTTGATTTAAGATTGGGGAATGATGATTTTAGATGGGTATTAAATCAAAACCAACGACATAATTTCAAATCAAAAATCGTTAATCTTAAATCTTAAATGAACTTGTTTATAGCACCAATTTCCACAGACGAATTACTTTCGGAAGCCGAAAAACAAAACTTGTATTCTAAACTGATTGAACAAATTAATAAGGATTTCAACTTTGCCAATGAAGCAGTTGATTTTCCACAAAGCACCACTCCGCAAGAACTCAAAGTGCAGTTACACGAAAAAATATATCGTTTAATTCAATTTAAATTTGCGGAATATTTAAACTTGCTCTACATTATTGATGTTCCCGAAGAAACGGTAAAGCAATTAGATGGTTCTGATTTAGTCGAACTTTCGGAACAAGTTTCCTTCCTGATTTTAAAACGTGAATGGATGAAAGTTTGGTTTAGGAACCACTACTAAAAAAACACCCTCACAAACGGCATAAAAGCACTGCCATAGATGTCTAGATCTCTATCATAAAGTAAATTAAATCGACCTCCAATAGTAATGTTATCTTGACGATAACCTCCGCCAACAAACAGACCCGTATTCCAAAAACTCCTCTTTTGATTGTTGCCTAACTCTTGATAGTTGTTATTGACATTTACTTGTTCTAGTTCTAATGAAAGCTGAACTTGTTCGACAGGATTGAATAATCCAATTAAACTACCGCCAATGATATTTGATGTGAAAACATTTTTTTGTCTTAAGTAACTATATTGTAGACCACTTCCTAAAGCAAAATAATTATTAAAATTATATATAGCACTTGGTGCTACAGTAATATTTGTAAAATTGTTTCCTATTGCTAAACCAAGAGAACCACCTATGTCTACGCGTTCCCAAAAAGTATTGGTTTTGGTTGTTGGCAATCCATTTTTTTGTGCGTAAATTGAAGACGAAAACAGCAATAAAAAGATTAGGATGGCAATTTTATAGATTAAGGTTTCTAAAGTAGATTTCATCTTTTGTTTTCTTTGAGTTTTAAAAGCATAAAAGTATCTAAAATAATTATTAATTTCTTTCATTTATTGTACTTTTGCCAAACTATTAAACAAATTAGGACATTCAATTATTTTTTATGGATAGGTTTTCCTTTTTAAATGCAGCACACACCGAATTTTTTGCCCAATTATACGAACAATATGTTCAAAATCCCGATAGCGTAGAACCAAGTTGGAGAGCCTTTTTTCAAGGGTTCGACTTTGGAATGACAACTTTTAATGAAGAAAATGCGGTAACTGAATTGGCTAATTATGCTGCTAATGTTCCGGTAAATGGACAAGTTTCTGACAAGCTTCAGAAAGAGTTTAATGTCCTTAAATTAATTGACGCTTATAGAACGCGTGGTCACCTTTTTACCGAAACCAACCCTGTTCGCGAACGAAGAGTGTATACTCCCAATTTAGATATTGTAAATTTTGGACTTTCAGAAGCCGATTTAAATACTGTTTTTGATGCCGCTAAAGTATTAGGACATCAACCAAAATCTTTAAAAGAAATTATAACTCACCTAAAGAATGTGTATTGCCAACATATTGGGATTGAGTATATGTACATGAGAAAACCCGAGGTAATTCAGTGGATTCAAGATAGAATAAACATCAATGACAATTTACCAAATTTTGATCTTGACCAAAAGAAACACATTTTAGAGAAGCTCAACGAAGCTGTTTCTTTTGAAAATTTCTTGCATACCAAATACGTTGGGCAAAAACGTTTTTCACTCGAAGGTGGCGAAAGTTTAATTCCAGCATTGGATGCTGTTATTGAAGCTGCTGCTGATAAAGGTGTAGAGCATTTTGTTATGGGAATGGCTCATAGAGGAAGGTTAAATATCCTTGCCAATATTTTCGGAAAAGCCACACAAGATATTTTCTCCGAATTTGACGGAAAAGATTACGATAAAGAATATTTCGATGGTGACGTAAAATACCATTTGGGTTTGACCTCTGAAAGAAAAACCAAATCAGGAAAAAAAATCAATATTAATTTAGCGCCAAATCCTTCTCATTTAGAGACGGTTGGAGCCGTTATAGAAGGGATTGCCAGAGCCAAACAAGATAAATATTTCCCGGATGATTTCTCAAAAGTATTGCCAATTGCCGTTCACGGTGATGCCGCAGTTGCCGGACAAGGAATTGTATACGAAATTGTGCAAATGGCACAACTTGAGGGTTATAAAACCGGCGGAACGATTCATATTGTAATTAACAATCAAGTTGGATTTACAACTAATTATTTAGATGCACGTTCCTCAACGTATTGTACAGATGTGGCTAAAGTGACTTTATCTCCTGTACTTCACGTGAATTCAGACGATGCCGAAGCAGTTGTTCACGCCATGCTTTTTGCATTAGATTTCAGAATGCAGTTTGGTCGCGATGTTTTTATCGATTTGTTAGGCTACAGAAAATATGGTCACAACGAAGGTGATGAACCTCGTTTCACCCAGCCTGTTTTATATAAACTGATTGCTAAACATAGAAATCCAAGAGATATTTATGCAGAGAAATTGATTTCAGCCGGAATTGTTGATGCTGCCTATTTAACTAAAATAGAAAACGAATATAAAGACAACCTAGATGAAAATCTGCAAGCGTCTCGTAAAAAAGATTTGACCATTATCAAACCGTTTTTGCAAGACGAATGGCAAGGCTATGTTCAGGTTTCAGATGATGAAATGCTTAAGAAAGTTGATACTACTTTCGATAATAAGAAATTAGATGAAATCATCGTTTCTGTTTCGACTTTGCCATCAGATAAAAAATTCATCAGCAAAATTTCTAAAATTGTTACCGATAGAAAAACCATGTATGACAATGATGTCATCGATTGGGGAACAGCAGAAACCTTGGCTTACGGATCATTATTGACCGAAGGTTATGATGTCCGTGTGTCAGGTCAAGACGTTGAAAGAGGAACATTTTCACACCGTCACGCCGTTGTAAAAGTAGAAGACAGTGAAGAAGAAGTAGTGCTGTTGGATACAATAAAAGATAAAAAAGGGAAGTTTAATATTTTTAATTCCTTCCTTTCTGAATACGGCGTTTTAGGATTTGATTATGGTTACGCTTTGACAAATCCAAATGCATTAACGATTTGGGAAGCCCAATTTGGTGATTTTTCTAATGGCGCTCAAATTATGATTGATCAATATATTTCTTGCGGTGAAGACAAATGGAACAACCAAAATGGAATAGTAATGCTATTACCTCACGGTTACGAAGGGCAAGGAGCAGAACACTCTTCGGCACGTATGGAAAGATATTTACAACTTTGTGCCCGCCACAATATGTTTGTAGCCGATTGTACAACACCTGCGAATTTCTTCCATTTGTTGCGTCGCCAAATGAAAACAAAATTCCGAAAACCGCTAGTGGTGTTTACACCAAAAAGTTTGTTGCGTCATCCGCTGTGCGTTTCTACTCGAGAGGAATTGTACAAAGGCAGTTTTCAGGAAACCATTGATGACAAATCGGTCGATAAGAAAAAAGTAAAAACAGTAGTTTTCTGCACTGGAAAATTCTATTACGACATTCATGCCGAAAGAGAAAATTTAGGCAGAAATGATGTAGCTTTGGTTCGTATCGAGCAATTATTTCCATTGCCAATAGAGCAATTGAAGGCAATAATTAAAGGGTATTCAAATGCTGATGATTTTGTTTGGGCACAGGAAGAACCTAAGAATATGGGAGCTTACAGCTATATGTTGATGAATTTCGATTTGGTAAAATGGAGATTGGCATCACTAAAAGCCTACGCAGCGCCAGCAGCAGGAAGTCACACTCGAGATAGAAGACGTCACGCTGATGCCATCAGAATGGTTTTTGATAAAAATTTATTTAGATAAATAAGTTTGTGGTTTTGGGTTTGTAGTTTATAGTTAAACACAAACAAGGAAACCATAAACAACAAACTATAAACAATAAACTAAAAGGACATGATTTTAGAAATATTTGATATTAAGAGGAGAATGTCCTGTGGACATTCGGTTTTATAGTTTCAGGTATAAATTAAAACATCGATTAAAATTAACACAAACTAAAATATACATTTATGATTTTAGAAATGAAGGTTCCCTCTCCGGGAGAATCAATAAAAGAAGTAGAAATTGCTACTTGGTTAGTAAAAGATGGCGATTATGTAGAAAAAGACCAAGCTATTGCTGAGGTTGATTCGGATAAAGCTACGTTGGAATTACCTGCAGAAGCCAGTGGAATTATTACACTAAAAGCCGAAGAAGGTGATGCTGTTGCGGTTGGAGCCGTTGTTTGTTTAATCGATACCAGCGCAGCAAAACCAGAAGGTAATTCTTCAGCGCCAGCTGCTGAAGTTAAAGTAGAAGCTCCAAAGACAGAAGTAAAGACAACTCCAGTTGCAACAACAACTTACGCTACCAATACACCATCACCAGCAGCCAAAAAAATACTTGACGAAAAAAATATTCAATCATCAGATGTTTTAGGAAGTGGGAGAGACGGAAGAATAACTAAAGAAGACGCAATAAATGCTGTCCCTTCAATGGGAACGCCAACTGCTGGAGGCCGAAGTTCGCAAAGAACAAAACTATCCATGTTGCGTCGTAAAGTAGCCGAAAGATTAGTGTCTGCAAAAAATGAAACCGCTATGCTGACTACCTTCAATGAAGTTGATATGACGGCCATTTATGCTTTGCGGGAACAATACAAAGAAGAATTTAAAACTAAACACGGTTTAGGATTGGGCTTTATGTCGTTCTTCACCAAAGCCGTAACACGCGCCTTACAATTATATCCGGATGTGAATTCCATGATAGACGGACAAGAAAAAATATCGTATGACTTTTGCGATATTTCAGTAGCGGTTTCTGGACCAAAGGGATTGATGGTGCCTGTAGTTCGCGCAGCTGAAAATTTAACGTTCAAAGGAGTAGAAGCCGAAATCAAACGATTAGCAATTCGTGCCCGTGACGGACAAATTACTGTTGATGAAATGACTGGAGGAACCTTCACCATTTCAAACGGTGGTGTTTTCGGAAGTATGTTGAGTACGCCAATCATCAATCCACCACAATCAGGAATTCTTGGAATGCACAATGTGGTAGAAAGAGCAATTGTAAAAAATGGTCAAATCGTTATCGCTCCGGTAATGTTCGTAGCACTTTCTTATGATCACAGAATTATTGACGGTCGCGAGTCAGTAGGATTCTTAGTGGCTGTGAAAGAAGCATTAGAAAATCCAGTAGAAATATTGATGGACAACAATCCTAAAAAAGCTTTAGAGCTTTAAGGATTTCTTCCGCCTCGGATGAGGCGCCTATATATTTGAATCCCGTTTCGTTTTTGAAGCGGGATTTTTCGTTTATTTGCATACTGCGTGAGTGATTGAAGCAAGTGCCCTGCAAGTCGGCAGGCAGGCATTGACTGCGGAAAGCACGGCCCAAGGGACAAGCCCACCCGAGACAAATGCCGAATTGAGCGAAGCTAAAAAACTAATAGAGATACTGAAATAAATTCAGCATAAATGAAAAAAAACCAAAAGCAAGCTGCGATAGGATTTATTTTTATCACGATGCTAATCGATATTACCGGTTGGGGAATTATCATTCCGGTAATTCCAAAACTGATAGCTGAACTTATTAATGGCGATATTAGCGAAGCTGCAAAATATGGTGGTTGGTTGACTTTTGCGTATGCGATTACACAGTTTGTTTGTGCACCATTAATTGGAAATTTGAGCGATAAGTATGGACGACGACCAATTATCTTGATTTCTCTTTTTGCCTTTTCGTTGGATTATCTTTTACTGGCTTTTTCACCAACCATCATTTGGTTATTTATAGGAAGAATTATTGCAGGTTTAACAGGTGCTAGTATCACAACAGCTTCTGCCTATATTGCTGATGTGAGTACACCCGAAAACAGAGCCAAAAATTTTGGAATGATTGGAGCAGCGTTTGGATTAGGCTTTATAATTGGGCCGGTTATAGGAGGTTTACTTGGTCAGTTTGGTTCTAGAGTACCCTTTTATGCCGCTGCAATTTTGTGTATGTTAAACTTTCTTTATGGTTATTTCATTTTACCTGAATCGTTATCCAAAGAAAACCGAAGAGCATTCGAATGGAAACGGGCTAATCCAATTACCGCTTTTCTGAGATTAAAAAAATATCCGTCTTTAATTGGTTTGATTTTAGCCATTTTCCTTTTGTATGTAGGTTCGCATGCTGTTCATAGCAACTGGAGTTTTTTCACCATGTATCGTTTCAAATGGGATGAAAAAATGGTCGGAATCTCACTTGGTGTAGTTGGACTTTTGGTTGGTCTTGTGCAAGGCGGTTTGATTCGTTGGACAAGTCCACGACTGGGAAATCAAAAAAGTATTTACATTGGTTTGTCACTTTATACCGTTGGAATGTTGCTCTTTGCATTTGCAACTCAAAGCTGGATGATGTTTGTATTTTTGATTCCGTATTGTTTAGGAGGAATTGCCGGCCCAGCATTGCAGGCTACCATTTCTGCAAAAGTACCGGCTAATGAACAAGGCGAAATTCAGGGAACTTTAGCCAGTTTGATGAGTGCTTCAGCTATTATTGGACCGCCAATGATGACGAATACGTTTTACTTTTTTACCCATAAAGATGCGCCGTTTCAATTTGCAGGAGCCCCTTTTATTTTAGGTAGTTTTTTGATGTTGCTCAGCACTATTATCGCAATTTATTCCTTGAAAAAATATGCTATTTCAAATACAAACAATGATTATAATAATCAATAATCGCTTTGCCTTCCAATAAAATATCGGCACCGATAATGCCATGAACAGGTTTTGCCTTATATTGTTGCAACGCCTCATTTACATGAGATAAATCAAAAATAACCAAATGAAAATCATCCGTTTTCCATCGACCTATTTGTAGCGCATTGTTTTTTGCCAGTTGTGTAAACATTCCTGTGGCTCCGGCACCCGATGCTTTGGTTTTTGATTTTCCGGCAGTCAAATTAAAATAGTCAATACTTTCAAAACCAACACAACTATTGGAAGCGCCAGTATCTAGAATAAAATTTCCTAGAATACCATTGATAGTTGCTTTAACCAGCAAATGCTGTGTTTTTGAAACTTTGAAATTTATTTTCTTGTATTTCTCTTTTTTGAGAATATCATGTAGATTTTTCATAGTTGTAGCACAAAGTATCACAAAGGTTTTGCACAAAGATACACTAAGTTTTCTTCGGGTGACTTTGTGCTTTCTTAGTGAAACTTCGTGTAATAGTAGTTAAAATCGTAATTTTGCAAAGTTTAACCTGCAACCTTAAACTCGAAACTCGTAACCCGCAACTCAAAATGATTTTAACCGATACACACACGCATCTTTATTCTGAAGAATTTGAAAACGACAGAACTGAAATGATTCAACGAGCTATTGATGCCGGAGTTTCCCGTTTTTTTGTGCCGTCGATTGATTCCAGTTATACCCAAAAAATGTATGATTTGGAGAAACAGTTTCCTTCGACTATTTTCCTGATGATGGGTTTGCATCCAACCTATGTCAAAGAAAATTATTTGGAAGAATTGGCACATGTAGAAACCGAATTAGCTAAAAGGAAGTTCTACGCCATTGGCGAAATTGGTATTGATTTGTTTTGGGATAAATCTTTTTTGAAGCAACAACAACATGCATTTCAACATCAAATTCAATTAGCCAAGAAATATAAATTAGCCATAAATATTCACTGTCGTGATGCTTTTGATGAAGTTTTTGAGGTTTTAGAAAGCGAAAAAGCAACCGATTTATTTGGAATTTTTCATTGTTTTACCGGAGATTTTGAACAGGCCAAAAGAGCCATCAATTTGAATATGAAACTCGGAATTGGCGGTGTGGCTACTTTCAAAAACGGAAAAATTGATCAGTTTTTAAACGGAATCGATTTGAAACATATTGTTCTTGAAACTGACTCGCCTTATTTAGCGCCGGTTCCGTTTCGCGGCAAACGAAACGAAAGCAGTTATACCAAATTGGTAGCCGAAAAATTAGCTTCGATATATCAATTGTCAATTGAAGAAATTGCCCTAATTACAACCGAAAATTCTAAACAAGTTTTTGGGATTTAACCCAAAATCTACCAAAAAGTGACTTTTTTTTTGTTCATTTGTTCCTGCTAAATTGTAAGCCAAGATGCAAAGATTTGATACAATTCGACCTTATTATGATGCCGAAGTAAATGAAGCAATTCACTCTGTTGTAAATCATCCAATGATGAAAGCATTGATGAGTTTTACTTTTCCTGATGTAGAGGATGAAGTTTGGAAAGACCAACTCAAAAGAACCCATTCTATTCGGGATTTTCAATGCAATTTCATCTATAATTCAGTGCAGAATGTTTTGGAAAAAAGTTCAGAAGGATTAACGACATCGGGCTTTGAAAAACTTGAACCTAATACCTCTTATCTTTTTATTTCAAATCATAGAGATATTATTTTAGATACATCATTGTTAAACGTGGCATTGTTTGACCACGGATTAGTGATGACTGCATCAGCTATTGGGGATAATTTAGTAAAAAAATCATTCCTTAAAACACTTTCAAAACTCAATAGAAATTTTTTAGTACAGCGTGGTTTACCTCCAAGAGAATTATTAGAAAGCTCCAAACTAATGTCGGAATACATCGGACAATTATTATTGCGTGAAAATAGGTCAGTTTGGATTGCGCAACGCGAAGGGAGAACCAAAGATGGTAATGACGCAACACATTCAGGGGTGTTAAAAATGCTTGCAATGGGTTCAGACGAATCCAATTTAATGGATTATTTCAAGAAAATAAAAATAGTTCCAGTCTCTATTTCGTATGAATACGATCCAACTGATGCTCTAAAAATGCCTCAGCTAATTGCCGAAGCCAATGATGAAATTTATATTAAAGAAAAAAACGAAGATTTCGTCACGTTGCTTAGCGGAATTATTGGTCAAAAGAAACGCATTCACATTCATGTTGGCGATATTTTGGATAAAGAATTAGATAAAATCGCTAAAGATTTTGACAATACAAACAAACAAGTTCAGGCTTTGGCACAGACAATTGACGATTCTATTTTGCAGAGCTATAAACTTTGGCCGACCAACTATATTTCGTACGATTTATTAAACAAATCCACTACATATAGCCATTTCTACACTGAAAATGAAAAGTCTTTGTTTGAAAGACGGTTAGAAATGAAAATTGACCAAAATAATCCTTTGATGGTTGAAAGTTTTCTCGCTATGTATGCAAATCCAGTAGTCAATAAATCTAAATATTTGAATGCAAACTAAACCCAACATACTTTTAATTTATACTGGTGGCACCATTGGGATGATAAAGGATTTTGAAACGGGAGTTTTAAAAGCATTCAACTTTAAAAAGCTATTGCAAAAAATTCCGGAACTCAAGCATTTGGATTGTAATATTGAAACAATTTCCTTTAAAAAACCTATCGATTCGTCCAATATTAATCCGGAAAAATGGATTGAAATGGCAGAAATCATAGAAAATAATTACGCCAACTTTGACGGATTTGTAGTGCTTCATGGCTCAGATACGATGTCGTATTCGGCATCTGCATTGAGTTTTATGTTGGAAAATTTGAGCAAACCGGTTGTGTTTACAGGTTCGCAATTACCTATTGGCGACTTGAGAACTGACGCCAAAGAAAACCTGATTACGGCAATCCAAATAGCATCTTTGCAACAAAAAGGTAAATCAGTAATACACGAAGTTTGTTTGTATTTTGAATACAAATTATACCGTGGTAACAGAACAACAAAAATTAATGCAGAGCATTTCAACGCTTTTGCGTCGCCTAATTATCAGCAATTAGCCGAATCAGGTGTTCATTTAAATGTAAATACAAATTTGGCTTTGCCAAAACAAACCACCAAAAAATTAGAAGTTCATAAAAAGTTAGACAGAAATGTGGTCATTGTAAAAATGTTTCCCGGCATAAATGAATCGGTTTTAACAGCCATTTTTGCTATTCCAAATTTAAAAGGAATAATCCTCGAAACGTATGGATCAGGAAATGCGCCAACAGAAGTTTGGTTTATAGAAGCTTTGAAAAAAGCCATTAAAAATGGGCTTCACATCATTAACGTTACACAATGTTCGGGTGGAAGTGTCAACATGGGACAATACGAAACCAGTTCACAATTAAAAAAAATAGGTGTAATTTCAGGAAAAGACATTACAACAGAAGCTGCCATTACAAAACTGATGTATTTGTTAGGGCAAAATGTAGCGCCGGCAGTTTTCAAAACTATTTTTGAAACATCGCTGCGTGGAGAAATGCAGTAAACAAAATGCGTTATAACTTTTTTTACTGAAAAAAAATATTGTTATTTGCATCCAAATAGAGAGGTGTCCGAGTGGTTGAAGGAGCAAGCCTGGAAAGTTTGTATATGGGTAACTGTATCGTGGGTTCGAATCCCATCCTCTCTGCAAATTACTTCCCTAAAATAGTGGTATGCGAATCAGTCTTCTCATAATAACATTTTTTACTACGCTTAGTATTTTTGCTCAAGAAATTGAGGTCAAGAAAGAGGTCAAGGATGAGATTGATTTTGATGCAATCGATTCTTTATATCGAGAAGACCAATTCTATTTAAACATCACATACAATGCTCTTCAAAAGCGAATAGATGGGATTGCTCAAAACAAGCTTTCTCCTGGAATTGCATTTGGGTTTTTGAGAGATATGCCAATAAATAAAAAGCGAACTCTTTCTGTAGCTGCAGGGTTGGGCTATTCGTTGGCAATTTACAATCAAAATTTAGGAATTTCTGAAACAAATGGAACATACACCTATCAGGTTTTGGATTCGGACATTTCATTTACTAAAAATAAATTGTCTTTTCATTATATCGATTTGCCTATAGAATTTAGGTGGCGAAACTCAACTCCTGAAAGTCATGTTTTTTGGCGTGTTCATTCGGGAGTAAAATTGAGTTATCTTTTTTATGACCAATACAAATCGGTTTCGTCAAACGGAACAGTTACCCTATCTAACAATTCGGATTTGAATCAATTTGCATATGGTTTTTATCTTTCTTTTGGTTGGAATACTTGGAATTTTTATGTTTATTATGGATTAAATCCGATATTTAAATCTTCTGCTAAAATTGAAAATCAATCCATTTCTATGAACACAACCAATTTTGGTTTGATGTTCTATATTCTATAGCCAAAAATAGAGTAAAAGACTTTGTGGAATTAACCCACACAAAAATCCAACTAATAATTCTTTATCTGAATGTGCTTTCATAACTAAGCGTGAAGAAGCAACAATACCATTCATCAATACAAAAAAAGTAACCGTATTGATGGTGTTAATTTGGTTATGAATGCTCAAGCCAATAATAAAAACGGTTAGCGAACTAATCCCAATCATGTGAATACTTGCTTTGAATTTGACATACAATAACAAAAATGCAATAATAGTACTCAGTAAACCGCCAACAAAAAAGAAATACAAGCTTGGGAAACGATCAATTGTTATGCTTTTTTCTATCAAAACAGCAAACAGCATAATCTGCAATAATAAAGGAATTTTACGTTGCGATATATCCGTAAGCATAACATTTTCTATTTTACCGAAAGTCCTTAAGAGATAAAAAAACGCAATTGGCAAAAGGAAAGTTATTATGATTATTTGCAAAAAAAGAATCAAATATTGCGGTAAAGTGAAATATTTTTCTTCAAGCAAAACGTAAAAAACAGTTCCTAAAAGCGGAATGAAAATAGGATGAAAGGCATACGAAAAAAAAGGAAGGATTTTTTTCAAGGTGAATTTTTTATATCTTTTTCCTCATTCTCGCTACAGGAATATCAAGCAAGTCTCTGTATTTAGCGATGGTTCTTCGGGCAATTGGATAGCCTTTTTCTTTTAGAATTTCAGCCAGTTGATCATCAGGTAAAGGCTTGTTTTTGTCTTCTTCTTCAATAATGTTTTTCAGAATATTTTTGATTTCCAAGGTAGAAACATCTTCACCCTGATCGTTTTTCATGGATTCTGAAAAATATTCTTTAATAAGTTTTGTGCCATAAGGCGTATCGACATATTTACTATTGGCCACACGGGAAACGGTTGAAATATCAAGGCCAACCATATCGGCAATGTCTTTCAAAATCATTGGTTTCAATTTGGTTTCTTCACCATCAAGGAAATATTCCTGCTGAAAATGCATAATGGCATTCATCGTAACAAAAAGTGTTTCCTGACGTTGGCGAATCGCATCGATAAACCATTTGGCAGAATCCAATTTTTGCTTAATAAACTGCACGGCATCTTTTTGCGAATGCGATTTGTCTTTAGAAACTTTATAGGTTTGCAGCATTTCCTTATAATCTTTGGAAATATGCAAAGTTGGCGCATTCCTGCCGTTTAACGTAAGTTCTAATTCGCCATCAACAATTCGAATTGCAAAATCGGGAACAATTTGTTCTACCGTTCGATTACTGTTGTCAAATGCACCGCCTGGTTTGGGATTCAATTTTTCAATTTCTTCAATCGCTTTTTTCAGTTGCTCTTTTGAAATTTCGTAAGTCGATTGTAGTTTATCATAATGCTTTTTGGTAAACGCATCAAAATTATTCTGGATAATATTAATAGCTAAATCAACGTATTCTGTCGGCGTTTTGTGTCGGAGTTGCAACAATAAACATTCGTGTAAATCTCTGGCGCCAACTCCGGAAGGCTCTAAATCATGTATGAAGTGCAGAATTTTTTCAACGGTTTTTTCGTCGGTATAAATACCTTGTGTAAATGCCATGTCGTCAACAATGTCTTGAACACTTCTGCGCAAATAACCATCATCATCAATACTTCCCACCAAAAACTCAGCGATATCACGTTGTTCATCCGTTAAGATAAAAGTATTTAACTGATTGATTAAATCCTGGTGAAAACTTGTCGGTGCTGCAAATGGCATTTCACGGTCATCATCATCATCGCTATAATTATTGGCCTGAAGCTTATAGTCCGGAGTTTCATCATTGCTTAAATATTCGTCGATGTTGATTTCGTCAGTTTCGATGTTTTCGCTGCCTTCATAATCATCATATTCGTCATTGTTGTCGAACTCATCTTTCTCATACAATTCATCATCTTCTTCTTTACCGCTTTCCAATGCCGGATTTTCAACCATTTCCTCCTTGAGTCGTTGCTCAAATGCTTGTGTAGGCAATTGTATCAACTTCATCAACTGAATTTGTTGAGGAGATAGTTTTTGTGATAATTTTAGATTTAGAAACTGCTTTAACATAGTTGTTTGTGGTTTGTTGTTAATGGTTTATAGTTAACTCTAAACTACAAACCATAAACTATAAACAATTTTTAGAACTCTGCATTTTGTGGCGTTCTTGGGAATGGAATTACGTCGCGGATGTTGGTCATACCGGTTACAAATAATACCAATCTTTCAAATCCTAATCCGAAACCTGAATGCACAGCCGAACCAAATCTTCGTGTATCTAAATACCACCATAGTTCTTCTTCGTCAATTCCTAATGCTTTCATTTTTTCAACCAGAACATCGTAACGTTCTTCTCTCTGCGAACCTCCAACGATTTCTCCAATTCCGGGGAATAATATATCCATGGCGCGAACCGTTTCTTTGCCAGGTTCGGTATTGTCGTTCAAACGCATATAAAAGGCTTTAATATTTGCCGGATAATCAAACAAAATCACCGGACATTTAAAATGTTTTTCAACTAAATACCTTTCATGTTCTGATTGTAAGTCGGCTCCCCATTCGTTTATGATGTAACTAAATTTCTTCTTTTTATTCGGAGTAGAATCTCTTAAAATATCAATGGCTTCGGTATAAGAAACACGTTTGAAATTGTTTTCTAAAACGAAATTTAATTTCTCTAACAAACTCATTTCACTTCTTTCTGCTTGTGGTTTTTGTTTTTCTTCTTCCGCTAAACGACTTTCTAAAAACTTCAAATCGTCCTGACATTTATCCATCGTATATTTAATCACGTATTGGATAAAATCTTCTGCCAAATCCATATTATCATTCAAATCATTGAAAGCCACTTCCGGTTCAATCATCCAAAATTCTGCTAAGTGACGGGATGTATTTGAATTTTCTGCACGGAAAGTAGGTCCGAAAGTATAAATTTGACCCAACGCCATGGCGAATGTTTCACCTTCCAACTGCCCAGAAACGGTTAAGTTCGTGTGTTTTCCGAAGAAATCTTTTTTGTAATCGATGTTTCCTTCTTCGTTTTTTGGTAAATTGTCTAATGGCAATGAAGTTACCTGAAACATTTCTCCAGCACCTTCAGCATCAGCACCGGTAATAACAGGCGTGTTTACATATACAAATCCTTTTTCCTGAAAATACGTATGAACGGCATGAGCCAAAACGGAACGTACTCTCATAATCGCTCCGAAAGCATTAGTTCGAACTCTTAAATGCGCATTTTCACGCAAGAATTCCAACGAATGTTTCTTTGGTTGCATAGGGAATTTCTCCGCATCAGAATCGCCCAAAATTTCTAATTTAGAAACTTGGATTTCGTATTTCTGTCCAGCACCTTTGCTTTCTACCAAAGCTCCAATCACCGAAACAGCGGATCCAGTCGTAATTCTTTTCAATGTTTCTTCAGGTGTGTTTTCAAAATCAACAACACACTGAATATTATTTATTGTCGAACCATCGTTCAGTGCTATAAATTGATTGTTTCTAAAAGTTCTTACCCAACCTTTTGCATTTACTTCTGAAATCGTAGTTTCACTGTTTAGTAAGCTTTTAACTTTTGTATGTTTCATTTATATATCAGATATTAAATTTTAAATAGTTGATGTTATAATCTAAACGCAAATATAAATTATTTATTGTTCTTTTCCAGTTCGTCTATTTCCTCATCAGTGCGTTCCAAAATATCGATAGTTGGTTCTGGTAAATCTTGCTGATTCGCCAAAGTTTTATTCAAGGTCAGAACCAATGATGGTAACAAAACCAAATTAGACAACATTCCGAAAAATAAGGTTAGTGCAACTAATCCGCCTAAAGCAACCGTTCCGCCAAAACTCGATAACATGAATACCGAGAATCCGAAGAACAATATGATTGAAGTGTAGAACATGCTGATTCCGGCATCGTCAAACGTGGCAAAAACGGATTTCTTGATTTTCCAGTCGTTGCGCGATAATTCCAGTCGGTATTGTGCCAAAAAGCGTAAGGTGTCATCGACCGACATTCCGAAAGCAATTCCGAAAACTAATAAAGTTGAAGGTTTTAACGGAATGCCCAAAAAGCCCATCAATCCAGCGGTCATTAATAAAGGCAGAAGATTTGGAATTATCGAAACCAAAACCATCTTGAACGATCGGAACATAATAGCAACCAAAGCTCCGGTTAGGAAAAAGGCAAACAATAATGACGACAGTAAATTGTCCAATAAATAGTTAGTTCCTTTTTGGAATACCGATGCTTTCCCCGTTATGATAACTTCATATCTTGGCTCAGGAAATAATTTATTCACTTTGTTTCGAATATGTGCTTCAATAGCTTCCATTCGTTCGCCGTTTTCGTCTTTGATAAATGTTGTCATTCTTGCGACACTTCCATCTGCAGTAATATAACTTTTCAGTTGATTGTCCTTTTCGTTTTTAAGTGAGTTTTTGATATACGGCAATAGGAATATTTCTTCCTGTGATGTTGGTAAGGTATAAAAATCCGGATTTCCATTGTAATACGCCTGATTGAAACTTTTGGCAATATTTACTACAGACAATGGTTTTGAAAGCTCAGGAATATCGGTAATCGTATGTTCCAATTCTTCCATTTTTCTCAGATTAGAAAGCTTCATTGCACCATTCTTTCTTTTGGTATCAATCATGATTTCCAAAGGAAGCACACCGTCAAATTCCTTTTCGAAGAAACGGATGTCATCATAAAATGCTGTCTTTTTCGGCATGTCTTCTAATATACTTCCCGAAACCTTGATTTTGTATATACCGACAATTCCAAAAATAAGCAAACAAACAGCCGTAATATAAACACCGATACGGTTGTATTTCACAGTGTTTACAATCCATCTCAAAAATGAAGTTAAAGATTCGCGTTCTAAATGTCCGAGATGTCTCTGAATTGGTGATGGAATATAACTAAAGAAGACAGGAATAATTAGCAAACTCAGTAAATAGATAGCCAATATATTTATGGTGGTCACTATGCCAAATTCTCTCAACAACACATTATTGGTAATTATAAACGTTGCAAAACCAACTGCTGTTGTAATATTGGTCATCAATGTTGCCGTACCGGTTTTGGTAATTACACGCTGTAACGCTTTGGCTTTATTGGAATGTTTGTGGTATTCCTGATGATATTTATTGATAAAGAAAATACAATTTGGAATTCCGATTACGATAACCAATGTTGGGACTAAAGCAGTTAAGACTGTAATTTCGTAACCCAATGCGCCAATAATTCCAAATGACCAAACTACACCTATAATCACTACAATAAGTGACGCCATTGTTGCTCTGAACGAACGGAAAAAGTAAAAGAAAATCAGCGAAGTGATAAGCAAAGCGGCACCAATAAATAAGCCAATTTCGTCGATAATGGTTTTGGCATTCAGTGTTCGGATATAAGGCATACCCGAAGTATGTAGTTCGATTCCGGTTTTCGTTTTAAATTTGTTAAGCGCCGGAATTAAATTGTTTAAAACGTATTCCTTTCGGGCTTTCGTATTGACAATTTTTTTGTCTAAGTAAATGGCAGAGCGGATTGCGCCCGTTTTTTTGTTGTACAACAAACCTTCATAAAAAGGCAACTTGGTGAATAATTCTTTTTGAATTTGTTTCAGATAATCTTTGTCCTGAATTTTACTTTCGTCCACCAAAGGTTTTAATTCGAATTTTTCAAGCGAATCATTTTTGGTAAGCTTTTGCAGATTATCTACGGAAACTACCAGACTCACTTCTTTACTCGACTTTATAGTATTCATCAAATCGCGCCATTCACCATAAACTTTCGGGGTAAATAATTTTTTGTCTTTAGTAGCAATGACAATTAGATTTCCTTCTTCACCAAAATGACTCAGGAATTTGTCGTAATCTACATTTACTTTGTCGTCAGCAGGGATTAAATTGGCTTCTGTTTGTGTAAACCGTATGTGTTTGAATTGCGTTATGAGCATCCCTGTAGCGACAAGAATACCTACTATAATAGCAATACGATTTCTTAAGATTATCCGAGCGATAAATTCCCAAAAACCAATACCTAACAACTTTTTCATAAGTCCAAAATGGGTTGCAAAGGTAATCAAAACGGCAAAAGAAGCAGTCGATTTGCATAAAGTTTTCGTTAATTTATGAGACATTAATTGACTAATTTTAAATAATTGTTAATAGCATAAAAAAAAATTAAAAAAATCAGCTTGTTTTTAGCATCTTTGTATGCATATGCAGCAACTATTTTTGGATGAGAAATTTTAAAAACTCTTTATTTTATATTTTCATTACAGGTGGATTTATCTATTTGATGTATAGAATTGTTGAACAAGGCAAACTGTTGGAAGTTGGCAGAAAAATTGTTTCTCCATCATCTAACGATAGTCAGTGGGTTCAATTTCTTTCCTCATTGTTTCACAATTTACAGCATCCATTAGCATTGTTGTTATTCCAAATTATTACGATTGTTTTGGTAGCCCGAATTTTTGGCTGGATTTTCAGAAAAATTGGGCAACCTTCTGTTATTGGTGAAATCATTGCCGGAATTGTTCTTGGTCCATCTCTTTTTGGATTGTACTTTCCTGATATGAAAGAGGCGCTGTTTCCTCTTGCTTCTCTTGGAAATCTTCAATTGTTGAGTCAGATTGGTTTAATTCTTTTCATGTTTGTGATTGGGATGGAGTTAGACTTAAAAGTTCTTAAAAATAAAGCCAATGAAGCCGTAGTAATCAGTCATGCAAGCATTGTAATTCCGTTTGCTTTAGGTATTGGCTTATCCTATTATATCTATCATCAATTTGCGCCACCTGGTGTAGAGTTTTTATCCTTTAGCTTATTTATGGGAATTGCAATGAGTATTACGGCGTTTCCTGTTTTGGCTAGAATAGTACAGGAGCGAGGTATTCACAAAACCCGATTGGGAACCATTGTGATAACTTGTGCTGCCGCAGATGATATTACAGCATGGTGTTTATTGGCAGCAGTTATTGCCATTGTAAAAGCCGGGAGTTTTGTGAGTTCATTGTATGTTATTGGATTAGCAGTTGGTTATGTTTTAATGATGCTATTTGTAGTGAAACCATTTCTAAAACGAATTGGGGAATTGTATGCAAAAAAAGACAATATTAAAAAATCCGTTGTTGCTATATTTTTTCTCACACTTATTGTTTCATCTTATTTGACAGAGATTATAGGTATTCATGCACTTTTTGGAGCTTTTATGACGGGAGTCATTATGCCGGATATTTCTAAATTTCGAAATGTTTTTATCGAAAAAGTAGAAGATGTTTCTCTGATTTTATTATTGCCGTTGTTTTTTGTTTTCACAGGATTACGAACAGAAATTGGATTAATAAACGAACCTTATTTGTGGAAAATTACTGGATTTATTATTCTAGTAGCTGTAGCCGGGAAATTCTTTGGAAGTGCTTTGGCGGCAAAATTTGTTGGACAAAGTTGGCGCGATAGTTTGACTATAGGTGCATTGATGAATACGCGTGGATTGATGGAGTTGGTTGTGTTAAACATTGGTTACGAACTTGGCGTGCTTTCACCAAAAGTGTTTACTATGATGGTTATTATGGCTTTGGTCACAACTTTTATGACTGGTCCGGCATTAGATTTAATCAATTTTATTTTTAAAACCAAAGACGTCATAATTCCCTCAGAGGTTAAAAGGAGTTCTGATTTTAATATTCTGATTTCGTTTGGCAACAATCAAAAAGGGAAATCGCTGTTGCGTTTGGCAAACAGTCTCATCAAAAAACAACCAGATTCTTCGAATGTAACTGCTATGCATTTAACGGCAAGTGATGAAATGCATTCGTATAATTTGGAAGAATATGAAAAGGAAACCTTTGAACCTATTGTAAAGGAATCTAAAAAATTAGACCAACCTATTACGACTATCTTCAAAGCAACCAATGATATGGAAACCGATATTGCCGACATTGCCCATCAAGGAAACTATGATTTAGTTTTGGTTGGTTTAGGAAAATCTATTTTTGAAGGAACTCTATTGGGAAAAGTACTTGGTTTTACGACAAGAATTATCAACCCTGATAGGTTGTTGGATAAGTTCAAAGGTAAAGAAGGATTGTTTGAAAATTCACCTTTTGATGATAGAACTCGATTGATTATTTCTAAGACAAAAACGCCACTTGGTATTTTTATCGATAAAGATTTACATGAAGTCCAAAAAGTTTTTGTGGGATTATATAGTATTGGTGATGTGTTCCTAATAGATTATGCCCAAAAATTGATACATAACAATAATGCCATTGTAACCATTTTGGACAACAATGGTCATACTAAAAACAATTTTACAATCCAAAACTCTTTAGTAGCCTTAGAAGAAAAACATCCAAATAATTTTGAAGTTTTCCAACCTAATCAAATTAATAAACCGTTTTTATTAGAACAAGATTTGGTAATTTTTAGTTTAGAAACATGGAAAAAGCTTGTTGAAGATGAGGTTTCTTGGTTGACTGATGTTCCTTCGGTTTTGATTATTAAGCCATAGAGTATCATCAAAACAGATTATTGGTTTTTATAGCCATTGTTAAATTAAGTTCTTAACAATGAGTTAACTTAACTTTTTCCAACTTAACAATAAATATACTTTTCAACTTTCATAGTATAACAATTAGTTAATTTTTAAATAACTACCATCCTTTTTTCAGATTATATTTTTGTTTTTTTTAACAAAATATATCATGAAATTAAATTTACGCTCATTTTCAATCCTTTTTATCTTATTTTCTTTTTCTTCAATCTATTCTCAAACATCGGGAATTAAAGGCGCTGTTATTGAAGACAAAACAGGTATGCCTTTGCCTGGAGCAACAGTTACAATTGTGGAATTGAATAAATCAAGAGTTACTGATGCTAATGGAAGTTTTATTTTTTCAAATATAGCACCGGGAACTTATATTGTTAAAGTAACTGCATTAACCTTTCAAGAAAAAGAAATTACAGAAGTTATTGTAGTAGCTGATGAGATTTATAATTTAACGATTTCCTTGCTTGAAAAAAATAATCAGTTGGACGAAGTTGTTATTAAAGCTCCCACTAAAGCCAAAGTGGAATCGGTTAAGTCATTGCTAACCATGCAAAAAAATAGTGCAACTGTTTCAGATGGTATTTCTGCGGAGACCATTAAACGATCTCCAGACAAGAATACTTCCGATGTTTTGAAAAGAATAAGTGGCGCCAGCATTCAAGACAATCGTTTTGTTATCATAAGAGGATTGAACGATAGATATAACGCATCTTTATTAAATGGATCACCACTTCCAAGTTCTGAGTCTGATAGAAAAGCTTTCTCCTTTGATATATTCCCTTCTAACATGCTTGATAACATTATTATCAATAAAACTGCTTCTCCTGATCTTCCTGGAGAATTTGCTGGAGGTGTTGTTCAAATCAACACAAAGTCGGTTCCCGATAAAGATTTTCAAAGCATTTCAATAGGTTCTGGATACAACACCGTTACTACCTTCAAAGAAGGGAAAACGTATAAGGGCAGCTCAACAGATTGGTTGGGATTTGATGATGGAACACGTGATTTACCTTCTGCAATTCCAAGCACAGAAGTTTTTACTTCCCCTTCCTTAACTCCTATAGAAAGATCGGAAATTGCGAAAACGTTCGAATACGATTGGAGTATAAACAACGAAACATTTAAACCCAATACTAGTTTTCAATATTCTATAGGTAGAAATTATGACATCAAGGATAAAGTTTTTGGCTTTCTATTTTCGGCTACTCACAACTTAAGTAATAATATCAATGAGTTTGTTGATAGTGAATTTGATGAAAGTGGAACTGCAGCACCATCTGTTATAGTAGCAAATTATGAAGGGGCCAATTATTCACAACAAGTGCTAACCAGTGCCATAGCAAATTTTTCATTTAAATTTAACCAAAATAACTCATTAACTTTCAAAAATATTTTTAGTGTCAATTCTAGAGATTTAGTTGTAATAAGACAAGGTAAAGAAGATGTTACTGATGTAGGAGTATTTGATGAAGATATTAGATGGTTTACTAGTAATCGAATTTATTCTGGTCAATTTGGCGGCGAACACTATTTGCCTTCATCAAAAATTAAAATAGGTTGGTCTGCTTTCTACAGTGATATTACTCGTTCTATTCCCAATTTAAGAAACAATAGATATTTTACTAATAACCCCGACAGTACTAACCCAGTCGATTCAACTCCCAATGCAATAATTGCTCTAAATACAGGTGGAATAAATTACGGAGGGGGATTATTTTTTTCAGAACTTAAAGAAAATAGTAGTGGTGGAAAATTTGATGTAAGTAAGAAATTTACTATTGGCGACGACTTTACCAATGAAATAAAAACTGGAGCATTTGTACAAATTAGAAATAGAGATTTTTTTGCTCGACAGTTCCAATATAATAGATTAGATAATGTAAATTTCAATGCTTCATTGTTGACGTTGCCTAATGAAAGCATTTTTAATGTAGAAAACATGGGCGTACTTTCTCCAGGAGTTACCGGATTTACATTATATGAATTGTCAAAATTTAATGATGCTTATCAAGCAGGTTCTCAACTGAATGCGGGTTATTTAATGTTAGACAACCGATATAAAAAATTCAGATTGGTTTGGGGTGTTAGAGTGGAAGATTTTACACAAACTCTTGATACAAGATTGACAGAAACAGAATATATTAATTCAAAAACTAATCAAGTAGATTTTTTACCTTCAGCTAATTTAATCTTTTCAATTAGTTCTAAGAAGAATTTGCGTTTGAGTTACTCCAAAACATTAAATCGTCCCGAGTTTAGAGAATTAGCTCCGTTTGGGTTTTATGATTTTACGAATCGATATTTTACCCAGGGAAATCCTGATTTGGTTAGAGCAACTGTACAAAATTTTGATTTACGTTATGAATTCTATCCAGGCAAAGGGCAACTGTTTTCTGTTTCTTATTTCCTTAAAAAATTCAAAAATCCAATTGAGATTATCCAACAATCATTAAACAGAACACTATCTTATGGGAATGCTAATTCTGCCAAAAGTAGTGGTATAGAAATAGAGTTTAGAACTCTTTTGAGCTCTATCTTTAATGCTGAAAGCATGGTTTTGCTCGATGATTTAACCTTGTTCTCAAACTTGGCTATAATAAAGTCCAACGCGGATGTGTCAAATATAAACAATGCTAATCCTGAAAAAAGTAGACCTATGCAAGGACAATCTCCTTATGTATTCAATGCTGGTTTACAATATGCGAACAAAGATAATGGTTGGATAGTTTCAACAAACATCAACAGGGTAGGTAATAGAATTGTATTTGGTTCTAGTGAAATTGAACCTTCTCTTTGGGAAAAAGCAAGAACGTTTCTTGATGTCCAAATAGCAAAATCATTTTATAAAAATAAAATTGAATTAAAATTAAATATTCAGAACATACTAGCACAAGATCAAATTTTTTATCAAAACATTTATACAGAAGATGTACCTCAATCATCCACAATTACTAATTTAAGTAATCTACTTTTTACAGGCGATACTTTGAATGAAGACGGATATGACGCAAAAACCGATGATGTAATTTTGAGAAACAAATTTGGAAGGGTTATTTCTTTATCAATGACTTATAACTTTTAGAAAGTTTTAAATTACTTCATGTCAAAAAAAGAGCACAAACCTAACAAGCGAAAAATTGATTTTTTAATTATTTCAGATGTGCATCTTGGAACTTATGGATGTCATAGTAAAGAGCTATTGAAATATTTAAATAGCATCAAACCAAAGGTTGTAGTTCTTAATGGTGATATTATTGACATGTGGCAATTTAGTAAGCGCTATTGGCCCAAATCACACATGCAAGTGATTCATAAAATCATGAATTGGGTTAATAAAGGTGTTAAGGTATATTATATCACAGGTAACCATGACGAGTTATTGCGAAAATTTGCCGGTTTTAAAATGGGTTCACTAGTTATAGATAATAAACTTGTCGTTGAATTAGATGGAAAGAAAACATGGATTTTTCATGGTGATGTTTTTGATGTAACCATGCAACATTCTAAATGGTTAGCCAAGTTAGGTTCTCACGGATATGACTTATTGATACTTATTAATGCCTTTTGCAATTGGGTTTCCGTAAAATTTTGAAGAGGAAAAATTTCATTGTCCAAAAACATAAAAAATAGTGTAAAAAAAGCAGTTAAATTCATCAATGATTTTGAAAAAACAGCTGCTGATATTGCTATTTCTAATCAATATGATTATGTTATTTGTGGTCATATTCATCATCCGGAAATTAAAAATATAACTACAGAAAATGGTAATGTCGTCTATATGAATTCTGGTGATTGGATAGAAAACTTAACCGCATTAGAATATTATAATAAAGAGTGGAAACTTTTTCGATACAATGAAGAAGATTTTAAATTAGAAAAACATGACGAAGAAGATGAATTATCAACGCTAAATAATTCAGAAATTTTCAATAAGATGTTAGTTGGCTTTATGGAAAATGATGGTACAACAGAAATAAAATTCAAAAGATGAAAATTTTATACGCTGTTCAAGGTACTGGTAATGGTCATATAACAAGAGCCATCGAGATAATAGAACATCTTCAGCAAAAAGGAGATTTAGATATACTGGTTAGCGGCATACAATCTGATATTGAATTACCATTTAAGGTAAAATATAAATTTCGAGGTCTTTCATTCATTTTTGGTAAAAATGGCGGTATAGATTATTGGAAAACCTTTTTAAAACTAAAATCAAGAAAGTTAATAAAAGATATTAAATCATTAAAGATTAAAGAATACGATTTAATAATTAGTGATTTTGAACCTATTTCTGTTTGGGCAGCTATTAAAGCGAAGAAAACATGTGTTGGTTTGAGCAATCAAGTAGCTACACTTCATCCTTTAGCACCAAAACCAAGAAAAGATGATGTGATGGGTAAAATGGTTTTGCAAAATTATGCTCCAACATATATTAATTATGGATTTCATTTTAAGAGTTTGGATAAAACTGTTTTCACACCTATAATTAGAAGAGAGGTTAGAGAAATAAGTATAACTAATCTAGGACACTATACCGTTTATTTGCCTTCCTATGATGATGTAAAAATTGTAAAAAGATTAAATAAAATCCCTGAAGTAGAGTGGCAAGTTTTTTCTAAACACAGCAAAAAATCATATACAATTGGAAATGTTTCTATTTCACCAATAGATTCTAAATTATTCTTAAAAAGTATTGCTTCATCTTCTGGTGTATTAACTAATGCAGGTTTTGGTACAACAAGCGAAGCGCTATTTCTGAAGAAAAAACTTTTAGTAGTTCCAATGAAAAAACAGTATGAGCAACAATGTAATGCTGCTATGCTTCAAGATATGGGAGTAAAAGTTATAAAAAAATTCGATAAAAAGAGCGTCGATTTAATTGATAATTGGGTCAAAAGTGACACGATTATTGAAGTCGATTATCAAAACAACACACAAGAAATTATTGATTTGATAATAGAAAATCATATAAAAAATAAGAATAAATTTTCTAGTTAAATCATTATGAGTCTATCAGATAACAATCATATTTTTAAAAAAGAAGATTTTGGAGATGATTTTCTTTGGGGCATTTCTACTTCAGCCACTCAAACAGAAGGGAATACTAAAGATGATGGGAAAGGAGATTCTATTTGGGATGAATTTGCCAGAAAAAAAAATGCCATAGTAAATAATGATTCACCATCTACGGCTACTAATTTCTATGAAAATTATAAAGAAGATATTCAAATTCTCAAAAATTTAGGTATTCCAAATTTTAGATTCTCATTGTCTTGGCCAAGAATAATTCCAAATGGAATTGGTAACATAAATCAAAAAGGAATTGATTTTTATCATAATGTTATTGACTATTGTTTAGAAAATGAAATAGAACCTTTTGTTACAATATATCATTGGGATTTGCCTCTTGAATTAGAAAAAAAAGGAGGTTGGACAAACCGAGAAATAATATCATGGTTTGAAGAATATGTAAAAGTTTGTATAAATGCATTTGGTCAGAAAGTCAAAAATTGGATAGTTCTCAATGAACCTTCAGTTTTTACTGGCGCTGGATATTTTTTAGGGATACATGCTCCAGGTAAAAAAGGCATGAACAACTTTCTTCCGGCTATGCATCATGCATTACTTTGTCAAGCTATTGGTTTTAAATCCATAAAAGAAAAATTTTCCGAAGCTTGTGTAGGTACAACATATTCATGTACCTATGTTACTCCTAAAACGTATTCTGAAAAAGATTTAAAAGCTACAGAACGAGTAGACGCACTATTAAACAGAGCTTTCATTGAACCTACACTAGGATTAGGTTATCCCATAAAAACGATCCCTTTTTTAAAGCATATTACTAAACATTTTTTACCTGGTGATGAGGAACTATTAAAAGTTAATTTTGATTTCATTGGTTTACAAAACTACACGCGTGAAGTAGTTGCACATAATACCTATGTTCCATACATCAATGCAAAATTAGTTCCTGCCAAAAAAAGAAATGTTGATTATACCTTGATGAATTGGGAAATATATCCAAAATCTATTTACTATCTAATTTTAAAGTTTAGTAAATATGCGGGTGTGAAGAAAATAATAATTACCGAAAATGGTGCGTCTTTTTTTGATGAATTTAAACATAATATGTTTGATGATAAAGAACGAATTGAATATATAAAATCGTATTTGCATCAAGTTTTATTGGCTAAACAAAATGGGGGAAAAGTAGAAGGTTATTTTATATGGTCATTAACCGATAATTTTGAATGGGCAGAAGGCTACAAACAACGTTTTGGATTAGTTTATATTGATTATGAAACACAAAAAAGAACCATTAAAAACTCTGGATATTGGTATCAAGAATTTTTGAAAAAGGATTAGAAATCATTTTCATTTTTATGATGCTGTTAACAAATTTTACTTTGACCAACTTTAGAAATCACTATCTATAGGCGCTTAATATTTGGATAACATCTACTTTAACAATAGTTTACAAATACCTCGCTTTTAGAAACTATTTTTTAACCTAAAAATTATTTTTATTTAATTTCCTATTTACATCTAGTTGTTTTACTGGTTTTAAGTTTGCCATGTTTAACATATAAAACAATTCAAACAAATGAAAAAAAATTATTTTGTTGCTATTTTGGCTTTAGTAGTCAATTTTGCAATCGCTCAAATTGAGCCAACGACCTATCGTGGTGCTTTCGCACCATCGCCAACTGCTCCTTGGACTGACTCTTGGACAGAGTTTAATCCACTAACCGCAGATTATTCTTCCACAAAACCTGTTGTAGTAATTTC
This sequence comes from Flavobacteriaceae bacterium, assembly GCA_947456955.1. Classification (GTDB taxonomy): domain Bacteria; phylum Bacteroidota; class Bacteroidia; order Flavobacteriales; family Flavobacteriaceae; genus Flavobacterium. The sequence continues at coordinate 55,956 of CANGTQ010000002.1, forward strand.
AGCTGATATTGCAGCGAACACTACTTGGAGTGCTAACAATGTTTATGAGTTAAATGGCACTATTTACGTGAGAAATAATGCTACTTTAACTATTCCTGCTGGTACACTTATCAAAAGTAATGCAGTTGGAGCTTCTTTAATTGTTACTAGAGGAGCTAAATTAAACGCTATTGGAACAGCTACTTCTCCAATTGTATTTACTTCAAAAAATGCTGTTGGTTCAAGAAACAGAGGTGACTGGGGAGGAATTGTACTTCTTGGAAAGGGAAGATATAATATCAATAATGGTGTAAACTTTATTGAGGGAATTTCTCAAACAGTAGAAACCCAATTTGGAGGTGGTTTATCTCCAATAAATAATGACAGTTCAGGAACATTAAAATATGTTAGAATTGAATTTGCTGGTTACGTATTTTCTCCAAACAATGAGCTTAATGGTTTAACTATGGGTGCTTGTGGTAGTGGTACTACTATTGATTATGTTCAAGTTTCTTATTCTAATGATGACTCATTCGAATGGTTTGGTGGTTCAGTTGACTGTAAACACTTAGTAGCTTTAGCTGGATTAGATGATGATTTTGATACTGATAATGGATACAACGGTAGAGTACAATTTGGTTTATCAATCAAAGACCCAAGTGGATTTGATATCTCAACATCAGAGTGTTTTGAATCAGACAACAGTGCTGGAACAGGTGCTCCTGTTGGTAATGCAACAACTGACGCTTGGAAAACAAGTGCTATTTTTACAAACTTTACTTGTTTAGGCCCAGTTTATAGAGCTACATTAACTACTCCTGCAACTTCTGTAAACAATTTACATGATAAAGCAGCAAGATTAAGAAGAGCTACAGAATTAAAAGTATTTAACTCTTTGTTTTTAGATTTTAGAAGAGGTCTTCTTTTTGAAAACAATTCAATTGCTAACTTTACTACAGCTAACACTACAATATGGCAAAATAATATTATTGCTGGTAGTACTCCAATCATTAGTACTACAACCGCAATTACTGATAAATACAATGCTGGTAGTAACTCATCTTTAACATCCGGTGCAGATGTGATATTAGTAAACCCTTACCCAGCAAATTCAGGTACTACTACTGCTCCTGGTTATACAGGTTTAGATTACAGACCAGGAACTGGTTCTCCAGCTTTATCAGGTGCTTCTTTTACTAATGCTGCTTTCACAGGAATCTTAACACAAGTTGAAACTCCTAATCCAATCGTAACAACTCCAATCAATTATTGTAAAGGTGCAGTTGCTGCTCCATTAACTGCAGTTAGTGCTCCTGGAACATCTTTGAGATGGTATACTGCTTTAACTGGTGGAACAGCAGCACTTGTTCCTCCTACTGTATTAACAACAACAGTTGGTACTAAAACGTACTATGTTACACAACGTGATAATACAACTGGTGTGGAGAGTACTCCACGTACTGCTATTGTGGTTAATACATTGGCTGCTCCAGCTGTAGCTTTAGGCACAATTACTAGTAATACTGCTGGTACTACTGCAGGATCATTTCTTGCTGCAACTACAGCAATAGGTCGATTTGTAGGGACAACAACAGAAGTAACTTATAGAGTACCTGCTTCAACTGAAGCTGGAGTTACTGGTTATGTTTGGACTGTTCCATTAGGAACTACAATTATTTCTGATCCTGCAAATACAAATGTATTAACAGTTAATTTCCAAAACGTTCCTGCTGGTGCAGAAACTTATGGAACTATTGGTGTTCAAGCAGTGAACGAAGCTGGTTGTAGAGGTGCTGTAAAAACAGTTACTTTAACAAAAGCTTTACCTGTTGCTCCTGCCTCAATTACAATGACAAATGGCACAACTACTACAGCAATAACAACTTTTGCTCCTTATATGGGAACAAATACTGTGTTAACTTTAACTCCAGCGGTTGTTACAGAAGCAACTTCTTATGTATGGGAATTGCCAACTGGTGTTAATCCAGTTTTAGGAACTGTCGTTGGTACACCAACGGTTAGATTATATTCTACTTATCCATTCTTAACCACAATTAGCTCAGCTCCAACTGCTGTTGGAAATGTTTTCTATAGAGTGACTGAAACTGTTTACAGTAGTGGAATAGTGATACAAACAGCTACCAGATCTGTTGTTGGTGGAACTTTAGCAAATGGTGTACCTGTTACTGCTGTAACTAATGCAACAGTTACTAACTTAACTAATGAAGGTGCAACCATTAATCCTGCTTTCCCAATTGTTACAACAAGTAGTGCTTCAAGAGCAATTCAAGTTGATTTTGCAGGTGTTACAAGCGCAAATACATTTAATTATTCAACAACTGCCACAGTTCCAGTATCTACTAATGTATTGCGAATAGGAGTTAAATCAATCAATGGTGTTGGTGTTTCTACTACAAGTAATGCTACTCTAGTAAATCCAACAACTACTTCAACAGCAAGACTGTTAACATTAACAGCAATTAGGCCAGCAGCTCCAGCAGCTATAACAATAACTAATCCAGCATTTACAGGTACAGCAGCTACAACTGCTATAACAATTATTAGTAAATATATTGGTACATCTACAACACTTAGATTAACTGCAACAGCTTCTGTATTAGCTTCTTCTTATGAGTGGGAATTGCCTACATGGGTTAATGTTGTTGAAGGAAATCCTTTAACAGATAGAGTAATACTTGTTAATTTTGCCGGAAACATAAATGCTGCAGCGCCTGCTGGAGTTACTTCATACTATTTTGGCGTATTTGCTAAAAACGGTATTAATTATTCACTAACTAATAATGCTACATTGACTCCAGCAACAACTTCAACTGCTAAGTTATTAAAAGTTACTACAAGTTTACCAGCAATTGTTGGTACAGTTTCAGGTCAAATAGCTAGTTTATGTCCAAATCAAACAGTAACTTATACTATCCCTCTTGCTTCTCCATTAGCTAATACGTATACTATTACTGCTCCTGCAGGTTCTACAGTAACTTCAACTAGTAATCCTAATAATACTGGTAATGTATTATTATCTTCTCGCGATTTAAATTTCACAGTTACTTTCCCTTCAGTATTTGCAATTGTAACAGCAACTCCTGTAGCTGATAAATCAATAACAATTAGATCAGAAAACGGTGTTGGAAATAGTGCTACAAATAGAGTATTAACCTTAACTACTGCATTAGCTGCTGTAGGTACAAATACTAATTCATATGTGAATCCTAATACAGGAGCTGCAGGTGTTACATTATTTGGAAAATGTGCAACTCAAACAATTTCTGTTCCTAGAGTTCCTTCTGCAACTTCTTATGTTTGGACTCTTCAAAATGGAGCTGTTATTGTTGGTGACGCAACACGTAGTGAAGTGGTAATTGATTTTTCTCAAGTTGCTACTCCAACTGCTACAACTAGAAATATTGTAAAAGTAAAAGCATTCAATGGTTGTAATTTTAGTGCTGAGAAATCAATAACTTTAACATGGGATGCTATTGCTACATGTCCAGAAACAGGAGGTAATAATAGACAAACAGATCCAACAGCTGTTGCTTCAAATGTTTCTCAAATCTATCCAAATCCAGCAGTTGATACTTTCAACTTAGATTTATCAACTACTCTTGGAAGTGAAGTTTCATTAACTATCTATGCTATCAATGGAGCAGTTGTTAAAACTAGCAAAGTTCAATTGGTTGAAGGATTTAATACAGTTAGCGAAGATGTATCTAATTTAGGTGAAGGTATTTATTTCGTGAAATTGTATAATCCAACTAATAACGAAACAATCGTTAGAAAATTAGTAAAGAGATAAGATTAGATTCATACTATAATCTTTATCTAGGAAGCTGTCATTTATGACAGCTTCCTTTTTTTATAGAACTTTAGTAATAATAAAAATATATTGTTAACCCTTTGGGTGTAATTAATCAAAATACTTTATTTTTGATTTTTGGGATTATTAAAATCCAAAATCAAAAATAAAACTTAATTTGACCGCTAAGTTATCTTCAAAACGAGGCAATTGGTTTGGACCATATCTGTAAAAACCTGTCAATCCAAACCCTTTGTAAATTTGATTTAATTCGATACCTGATTCAAAGAAACCACGGTCTAAAGTTTTGTATTGAATGCCTATATGACGTTCGGGATGTTTTAGATTTCCCCATGCCATTCGTGTTACCAAAACTAATGACGGCTTCACTTTTTTGAACAACTCAATTCTTTTGAGCCCGTGTTTGAATTGAAGCATGACAAATTCACTCGAGAAAAACTCATTGAAATACATAGTTTCAAAGCTGTTTTTCCCTGCAATGGTTATTCTTTGCAAAAGATTATCCTTGTTTAAATTATTAGGAGATGTATTGTATAAATGGGTCAAAGGAAGCACGCCAAAAACATAGCCAGCCTGAAATAAAACAGTCGATTTCTGTCCGTTTAAATATTTTTTTTCATACTCTATTCGGGTATCAATTTTTCCGAAATCAAAATCATTGGCAAAGAAATTAGGAAGTGATTTTGTGAATTGAAAAGTGAATTTAGGAAAACGTTTTTCATATTCAATTTTACCACTTGGCGTCTGCATATAATCACTAAAAGGATTCCATTGTATGGAAACCATAGTGGTTGACATCGAAAAATCGCGATATAAATTATTGTTGTAATTAAAAGTATAATTAAACAAAGGTTGGACTTCACTATAGGTAAATTGCCAAATAGTTTCTGTTTTTGGGATAATTTTAGTTTCTATATAACCGCGCCAGGATTTATGATTGTAAAACGTGCTTATGTTAATTGGTCTCGGGTCATAAATTTTGAAAACTCTTTTATCTGTTGCAAAACTGGTACTCGCAATTTCGCGAACATCATCAGTAAAAGAACCGCCAATCCATGTGTTGGAAAAATTACCAATTCGAACCGCCGTTCCTACATTATACTTGATAGCTTCATCTTTTAAACCATAAGCAGTATAACCTTCAAATCGCAGTTTTTTTGAAAAAGAATCGTTGGTAATGCCACCAATTCCAATGCGAAATCCTTCAAAATTATTGTAACTTAAAAGATAACGTAAATCAAAATCAAACGGCCCAAAGGGTACATAACCATTGATAATCTTTCGCCCAAATTTGATTTTTTTCTCAATATTTCCTTTGGTTACAATACTATCCAACACAACATAGGTTCTTTCACTTCTCAAGTCTAAACTATCAGTTCTGTTTTGATTCCAAAAAGCATCATCTCTTTTGTTAGCATTGTCTTTAACTTCAATAGCTACAGAAGATTTTTTAATTTTCAAATTGTTACTCACAACTAAATCAAAAGCTTGCATATCGGAAGAAAGATAAGTGAAATCGGAAGCCGCTTTCTTTGAATTGCTGTCATCATTTTCAGCAGCAAATTCAATTCGGCCTCCCAAAATAGCTGTAGGTTCTTTGCTTTTTCCTTTGATAATTTTAAAGTTTTTCCGAATGGGAAACCAAACTTTTTCTTCTGGCAAATAAGTAAATTCGTGAATTCCGGTAATGTCTAAAACACCACGAATCCTCATTACAGCTTTAACCACGGAGTAGTTTTCTTCATCAACATAAAGCAATCCTTCCAAACCTTTGTTGCTAATTTTGTTTTTGAAATAAAGCACTATTACAGCTCGCTTATCGATGGAAGTTGTGTCAAGAATTTTATAGCGGTATTCTTTAAGCGCGTTATTTGAAATTGGGCTTTTATACTTGGTTTCAAAGAGTTCATATTTGTCATCATAAATGGAAAACGACTGCAGATTGAATCCCAGAAGTTCGTAGATAGGTTCTTTAAAACCCGCCATTTTGGAGCCCAAAATAGTTTCTTTCAGCATTGGTTTTTCAAACTGAAACTGGGATACTTTCTCGGTTAAAAATAAATGCTGCTTGTCGATTATTTTCTTGAATTTATAATCAGAAGAATCAATTTTGGCTATTTTATCTCTGGTAACAGCATTCACAAAAACGGTGTCAATTTTTCCAACGATTGAATCCGGATTGGCCGTTACGAGTAGTTTGTTATAGGATTTGAATTGAAAAGTTTGCAGTTTTTTTTGTGGATTGTTATGCTGTTTTTCCTGGATTACTTTGGAGATAACGGCGTTGGCCGGATTTACATTTGAAATGGTTACTTCTTTTAACGCATCAATTTTTGGTAAAAGAAAGAGTGTAGAATAGGACTTTATTTCAAATAGTGAAATGATTTTGGATTCATAACCAATATAAGAAACTGTTAACGTTTCGGGTTGTGATGCCAAAAGGAAATTAAATTTTCCATCAACATCGGATATAGTTGAAAATCCATTTTCGGTTTTAATGGTTGCAAACGGAAGGGCCTTTTTGGTTTCGAAATCTTTAATAATTCCATTGACTTGAAATTGTGCTTGAAGCGACAGCGTGAAAAATAATAACAATACATATAGTCGTTTCATTTGAAAGGAATTGGCACAAAACATTTGACAAAAATAGGAATAAAAAAATCCGTCTTGATACATCAGGACGGATTTAATGTTGAATTAACAAAGTTATACTTTCATAATTTCGGCTTCTTTGATAACTAGGTGTTCCTCCACTTTTCGGATAAAACTATCTGTTAATTTTTGAATATCTTCTTCAGCCGATTTACAAATATCTTCTGAAGTACCTTCTTTTTCTAATTTTTTGATATCTGTGTTGGCATCTTTGCGCGCATTCCGGATACTAATTTTAGCATCTTCTGCTTCTGCTTTTGCCTGCTTCACCAAGTCGCGTCTTCTTTCTTCTGTCAAAGGCGGAACGCTTATGATTATGTTTTCACCATTATTCATTGGGTTGAAACCAAGATTTGCCACCATAATTGCTTTTTCAATGGTTTGCAACATACTTTTTTCATAAGGCTGAATGGTGATCGTTCTGGCATCGGGAACATTCACGTTGGAAACTTGAGATAGTGGTGTTTGAGAACCATAATAGTCTACAAAAACGCTTCCCAACATTTGCGGAGATGCTTTTCCGGCGCGTATGTTTAAAAATTCTTTCTCTAAATGTGCAATAGAACCAACCATCGATTCTTTTGTGCTGTCTAAAATAAATTCAATTTCTTCCATTGTTTAAAAGTTATCAGTCTCAGTCCCAGTTTTCAGTGTCACTTTTGCTGTGACTGTTTACTGCGACAGTAAACTATTATTGTTTTAAAATGTCTCAGAATCAGTTATCAGCGCCAATTTTAATGCGACTGTCAACTGTGACTGCGAACTATATTTTCACAACAGTTCCGACATTTTCACCGTTGCAAATTTTTAACAAATTTCCTTTTTTATTCATGTCAAAAACCACAATTGGCAATGCGTTTTCCTGACTTAAAGTAAATGCTGTCGAATCCATTACGTTTAGTCCTTTTTTTATAACATCATCAAAAGTAATGCTCTCGAATTTTACTGCATTGGCATTTTTTTCAGGATCAGCATCATAAATTCCGTCAACGCGTGTTCCTTTCAAGATTACATCAGCATGCACTTCAACGCCACGAAGAACTGCAGCTGTATCAGTAGTAAAATAAGGATTTCCTGTTCCGGCACCAAAAATAACAATTCTTCCTTTTTCAAGATGACGTACTGCTCTTCTTTTTATATATGGCTCAGCAATCGCTTCAATTTTTAATGCCGTTTGTAAACGAGTCAACATTCCTTTGTCTTCTAATGCTCCTTGCAAAGCCATTCCGTTGATAACCGTTGCCAACATTCCCATATAATCGCCCTGAACTCTATCCATACCATTACTGGCGCCTGCAACTCCTCTAAAAATATTTCCACCACCAATAACGATAGCTATTTCAACACCTTTGTCGTGAATGTCTTTAATCTCATCAGCATATTCAGCAAGACGTTTTGGATCAATTCCGTACTGTCTGTCTCCCATTAAAGCTTCACCACTTAGTTTTAGAAGAATTCTTTTGTATTTCATCGTGTTGTTTTTAGTGATGCAAATATAAACATATTCTGTTTTTTTATAGTATTTGACAAAAAGAATGTTGCCCAACAATTGTCATGTTTTTTAACTTAAGTGTTTTGTAACTTTGCGGTATTAAAAAGCAGTTATGAAATCTATTATAGAAAATAGCCTTTCGCAAAGTCATAGTTATGTTGACTATAGAAATTACATCAATGACATACTAAAAGAAGGGAAATCAACAGGAAAAGAACAATCGGAAGCATTGACACATTACAGTGAGCTGAATGAAGCCAGAATGAATCGTTTAGAAAAAACAGTAAAAATTTCAACCGAAATCATTCAGAAATTAAATCAACTAAATGGCGAATATATCTGGTTAGTCATTTCTGAAGGTTGGTGTGGAGATGCAGCGCAGATTCTCCCGGTCATATATAAAATGGCGGAACTCTCTGAAAGAATAGATATAAAAATTGTTTTTCGCGATGAAAATGAAGATTTGATGAATCTTTTTTTAACCAATGGAACTAAATCAATACCAAAGTTGATTATTTTGGATAAAATTACTTTAGAAGTTTTAGGTGACTTTGGGCCAAGACCCATTGGAGCAAAACAATTAATTCTTGATTACAAAGCAAAACACGGAATAGTTGACGAAACCGCTAAAACTAATTTGCAACTTTGGTATTTGCACGACAAAGGTTTGTCAACTCAAAAAGAAATACTGGATTTGATGCTTGCTTTCGATTAAAAGATAGTGTAGTTTATTCCTAAACTTAAACTTCCTATTTTGTCAATGCCATTTTTAGTAAAACCATATTGACAAAGTTCAATGTAAAACCCTATACCTTCGTCTGATTCAATACCAAGACTTATTTTTTGGAAATCACCCGACAAGCTTCCTCTGCCTAATGCAAACGATCTTCCGTAACCTGGTTCGATAAATATTCTGGTTTCCTCACCAACTAACGGGCTTAATTTTAGCGTTGCAAATACAGGAACAACAACTAAACATTCATTTGCTTTCCAATCTATTCCAGTGTTAATTCCCAAGGCGAGCCATTTCTGCAAATGTGTTCCATATCCAACTCTGGTGCTCAATCCATCTAACAAAAAAAATGGTTCTTTTTCTCCTGTGTATTGGTTAATTTCTCCTTGATGTTGATTTACTCTTAAAGGTACTGATAAATCAAATTTTTTGTAAGTGTATGATGAATCGTCTTTTGATTCATCCGAACTTTTTGTTGCTTGTGAAAAACCAAATTGGCCTAAAAATAAAACGAAGAATAAAAAACGCCACTTCATTCTTAATTTTGTTTTTCAAACTCTTCCGGCGTAATTCCGTTTTCAACAGAGAAATCTCCAATTTTTGTTCTGCGTAAAACCGACAAATGTGCACCGGAATTCAAGGCCTTTCCAAAGTCAAAAGCTAGTGAACGAATATAAGTTCCTTTACTACATTTAACTCTAAAATCAATTTTAGGCAAAGCGATACGTGTAATTTCAAACTCATGAATTGTTGTTTTTCGGAAGGCAATTTCAACTTCTTCTCCTGCACGAGCGTGTTCGTACAATCGTTTTCCGTCTTTTTTAATGGCAGAAAAGACAGGAGGTTTTTGGTCGATTTCGCCAAGGAATTGCTGAATTGCCGTTCGGATTAATCCGGCGGTAATATGTTCTGTTGGAAAAGTAGCGTCAATTTCGGTTTCTAAATCATAGGAAGGTGTTGTAGCTCCAACAGTAATTGTACCGGTGTATTCTTTTGCTTGCGCCTGAATATCAGTAATTCGTTTGGTAAATTTACCGGTGCAAACTATAAGTAAACCAGTTGCCAATGGGTCTAAAGTTCCTGCATGACCGATTTTGAATTTTTTAGGAAGATTGTATTTTCGTTTTAGAATATACTTCAATTTATTCACAGCCTGAAAAGAAGACCACTTTAAAGGTTTATCAATCAAAAGGAGTTGACCTTCTAAATAGTCTTCGGCAGTCATTAAATGGTTGTTAATTTTAAAATCCAGAAATGAATAATCAGAGTGGCTAAACCAGCAATAATTCGGTAATAACCAAACATTTTAAATCCGTGTTTAGATAAGTATCCGATGAAGGATTTTATAGCTAACATCGCAACAATAAATCCAACTACATTTCCAATAATCAACAAATTAATTTGCTCGTGCGATAGTACAAAACCGTCTTTATAGTAATCGTAACATTTCTTGATAGTAGCGCCAAGCATGGTTGGTACAGCCAAAAAAAAAGAAAACTCAGCAGCAGTCGTTCTTGATAGTTTTTGAGACATTCCACCAATGATACTCGCGCCACTTCGGGACACTCCAGGAATCATTGCTAAACATTGGAATAAACCGATTTTAAAAGCAGTAGTATAACTAATTTTTTCAGTTTCCTGAGTCTCTTCTTTATCGGTAAACCAATCGTCAACTTTTAATAATATAATTCCACCAAGCACTAATGAAACCGCAACAGTTATAGGGTTTTCTAATAAAGCATCAATCTTTTTACCGAAAAGCAATCCAAAAACTACTGCCGGAATAAACGCAACCAAAAGTTTAAAATAGAAATCAAGTGTTTGAAAAAAGCGTTTGAAATACAAAACAACCACCGATAGTATCGCGCCAAGTTGAATAATAACGGTAAATAATTTGGTAAAATCGTCATGTGCAATACCAAAAAATGACGAAGCAATAATCATATGACCTGTAGAAGAAATAGGAAGAAATTCGGTTATTCCTTCAATGATGGCTAGCACTACGGCTTGAATGTAATCCATATTTTTCAGTGATTAGTAATTAGTGAATAGTAATTAGTATTTTGTCTAGTAATCGAGGGATTTTTGCTAATCACTTATTACCAATCACTTTTTCTTAAAGATTGAATAAATTGTAATTCCAAAACCAATTAAAACAACAGTTGGTGCTAATCGAATTCTTCTCCAACTGAAGACAGCTTCGCTGAAAACCGTTGGGTCATCGCTTCCGCCACCACTCATCAAAATAAATCCTAAGGCAATAACTGCAATACCGATTAATAGGATTTTATAATTTACTTTTTCAAAAAGAAAATCAGGTTTCTGCTCGTTGTTTTTCATATCGTCTATTATCTATCAGTCTATTATCTATTTTCTTTCTAATACAAATCATCTGTTCTCAAATTCAAAAACCGTTGCGTAGCAAAGAAAGTGCTAATCCATGTAATCACAACACCTAATACAAGCACGCCAACAAGCACTATAGCAATGGCTAATTTGTCTTCCAAAATGCCAAGACTTGGGAAAGTAGTTTGGATATAAATTAATACGCCTATCAAAGCAACTATTGCTAATCCCGAACCTATTAATCCTAAGTAAACGCTCCGTTGAATAAACGGTTTTCTGATAAATGATTTTGTTGCACCAACCATTTGCATGGTTTTAATTATAAATCGGTTTGCATAAATAGATAAACGCAACGAACTATTAATTAGCAGTACCGAAACTAATGCAAAAACACAGCTGACAATCAAAATCCACATACTTATATTTTTGATATTGTCATTGACCAAAGTCACGAGTTGTTTATCATAAACGATATCGGCAATCATATCATTTTTTCTAAGACGATTTTCAATTTTAGCAATACCTTCATTCGTAACATAATCAGCTTTCAGGTGAATGTCAAAAGAATTCTGCAACGGATTTACACCTAAGAACTGCATAAAATCCTCGCCAATTACTTTCATATGCTTCTCTGCTGCTTTTTCTTTAGAAACATATTCAAAAGATTTAGCAAATTTTGCAGTTTTTAATTCACTATTAAAAGCCTTAATAACAGAATCGGTAGCTTCAGTTTTAAAGAAAACTGTCATGGCAATTTCTTCTTTAAAATTGTCTGATAATCGTTTGGAGTTGATAACGAAAAGACCCAAAATCCCTAATAAAAACAACACTAAAAAGATACTCAACACTACCGAAAAATAGGAAGTGATAACTCTGCGTTTCTGAAACTTTTCGAATGATGCCGACATAAATATGATTTTGATGTGGTAAAAATAATAAAGAAAATTGTTTTTCTTCTTTATAACGTACAAAGTTTTAACTTTATTATAATAAACGTAAATTTGCCGACGATTTTAAGGTTTATAGTTTATGGTTCATAGTTAATAGTTAACAAAGCAACCACAAACCATAAGCCACAAACCATAAACGATAAATGAAGTATTTCCACGAAAAAATCGAAGCCAAATGGCAAGAGTATTGGGCTAAAAACCAAACTTTTGCTGCAAGTAATAATTCCGACAAACCAAAATATTACGTGCTCGACATGTTTCCGTATCCTTCTGGAGCCGGATTACACGTGGGACATCCGTTGGGTTATATTGCTTCCGATATTGTGGCACGTTTCAAGCGTCACAAAGGATTTAACGTATTGCATCCACAAGGGTATGATTCTTTCGGACTCCCTGCTGAACAATACGCTATACAAACCGGGCAGCATCCGGAAAAAACAACTCGTGAAAATATTGCGCGTTACCGTGAGCAGTTAGACAAAATTGGTTTCTCATTCGATTGGAGTAGAGAAGTTCGTACTTCAAATGCCGATTATTACAAATGGACACAGTGGATTTTTATTCAATTATTCAATTCTTACTATTGCAAAGTCGATCAAAAAGCATACGATATTAATGAGTTAATCCGAATTTTTGAAACAGAAGGAAACCAAATGGTAAACTTAGTTTGCGATGATGGGGTTGAAAAATTTTCGGCTTCAGAATGGAACAGCTTTTCAAAAGAAAAGCAGCAACAAATTCTTCTAAAATATAGATTAACTTATTTGGCAGAGACCGAAGTAAACTGGTGTCCGGCTTTAGGAACTGTTTTGGCAAATGACGAAATTATAAACGGAGTTTCTGAACGTGGTGGCCATCCTGTTATTCGTAAAAAAATGACACAATGGTCAATGCGAATTTCTGCTTATGCCGAACGTTTATTACAAGGTTTAGACACGATTGATTGGAGTGAGTCTATCAAAGAATCGCAACGCAACTGGATTGGAAAATCGGTGGGAGCATCGGTTTCATTCAATCTTTTGCCGACAACCGACAACCGACAACCGACAACCATTGATGTTTTCACGACCAGACCAGATACCATATTCGGAGTAACTTTCATGACATTGGCCCCCGAGCACGAATTGGTTTCTGTAATCACCACGCCAGAACAAAAAACAGCAGTTGATGCTTATGTTGAAGCTACGGCAAAACGTTCAGAGCGCGAAAGAATGGCGGATGTAAAAACCATTTCCGGAGTATTTACAGGTGCTTATGCTGAACATCCATTTACTAAAGAACCCATTCCGGTTTGGATTGGCGATTATGTTTTGGCAGGTTACGGAACTGGTGCTGTAATGGCTGTTCCTTGTGGCGATGAACGGGATTATGCTTTTGCCAATCATTTCAAAGGACAACAAGGGATGCCGGCAATTAAGAATATTTTCAATCAGGATATTTCAAAAGAAGCTTTTACAGCCAAAGACGGATTTAAATTAGTAAATTCTGATATATTAAACGGGTTGGATTTTAAACAAGGAACCGAAAAAATAATCTACACTTTAGAAAAAAGCGGTCATGGGAATGGCAAAACCAATTATCGTTTGCGCGATGCGGTTTTTTCCCGTCAGCGATATTGGGGAGAACCATTCCCGGTTTATTATGTAAATGGTTTACCGCAGATGATTGATGCCAAACATTTACCAATCAATTTACCAGAAGTGGAAAAATACCTTCCAACCGAAGACGGACAGCCACCATTAGGAAACGCAACGCATTGGGCGTGGGATTCTAAAGAGTTGCGAGTTGTGAGTTGCGAGTTGATTAATAATAAAACAATTTTTCCTTTAGAATTAAACACCATGCCTGGTTGGGCAGGAAGTTCGTGGTACTGGATGCGTTATATGGATGCACACAACGATGCCGAATTCGCAAGCAAAGATGCTTTGAAATATTGGGAAAGCGTTGACTTATACATTGGCGGAAGCGAGCATGCAACAGGACATTTATTATACTCCCGTTTTTGGAACAAATTTCTAAAAGACAAAGGCTACGCGCCAACCGAAGAACCGTTTAAAAAACTGATTAATCAAGGAATGATTTTGGGGATGAGCGCCTTCGTTTATAGAAGTGAAGATTCTAAAAAACTTTATTCAAAAGGATTGATTGCTGGAGTGAAAGTTCATCCAATTCATGTTGACTTAGCTGTTATCAATGACATCACCAATGAACTAGACATCGAAGCTTTCAAAAAGCATCCATTATATTCTGATTATAAAGACGCCGAATTCCTATTAGAAAACGGAAAATACATTGTAGGCCGCGAAGTTGAAAAAATGTCCAAATCGAAATATAATGTGGTTAATCCAGATGATATTTGTAACGATTACGGTGCCGATACACTGCGTTTATACGAAATGTTCCTTGGTCCTTTAGAACAAGCCAAACCATGGAATACGTCAGGAATTACCGGAGTATCAGGTTTCCTGAAAAAACTGTGGCGTTTGTATTTTGATGATGCTACCGGTTTGAATATTACCGAGGAAGAACCAACATCCGAAATGTACAAATCATTACACAAAACCATCAAAAAAGTTACGGAAGACATCGAGAATTTCTCGTTCAATACTTCCGTTTCCCAGTTTATGATTTGTGTGAATGAATTGGCGCCACTAAAATGCCACCATCGAAAAATATTGGAACCATTGGCAATCATAATTTCGCCTTATGCACCCCATATTGCAGAAGAACTATGGTCACAATTGGGACACGAAGGTTCAATTTCAACAGTTGCTTTTCCAATTTTTGAAGAGAAATATTTGGTAGAATCGGAAAAAGAATATCCGGTTTCCTTCAACGGAAAAATGCGTTTCACAATTAAACTTCCTTTAGATTTAACTGTGCCGCAAATTCAGGAAATTGTTTTGGCTGACGAAAGAACTATCAAACAATTAGACGGAAGAACTCCTAATAAAATAATCATCGTTCCGGGGAAAGTGATTAACTTGGTTGGTTAGTCTAGGTATTTAAACAACACAAAAGGATTTGGGGAAGTATTTTGACTATTACATTATTTTTTTTTGATACTTAATCATCATTTGCCAACAAAAAGTTAAACCAAATTTTAGTATCAATTTCTATTTTTATTTTTGGAATCATCTAAAATCAAAAATATGAAAAATGTGTACCTATTTGTAGTTGTGATGCTAACTGTAGTAACTTATTCTCAAGAAAAATTAATTGATTCTATTCAGAAAAAAGAAAAAAAATTCTCAATGTATTATGGTGGAAACGTATCATTTAATGATGATTTTAATTTGAACAAAAAATTAAGGAATTCAAACCTTCCAGAGTTGAAAACCTCTATTCCCGAATTTGTATTTGGTTTAAATTATTACTGGAAAAAATATTCTGGTGATGCAGAATTTGGTTTTTTATATTCAAAATCCGACAAGGGCGCAAATGAAACAAAACAAATGGGTTTCAACTCTCGTATACGCGTTCATTATAATCTTATAGACCGCAAAAAATTTGCCTTTACTACAGGATTATCAGTGGCTTATACAGGAAATGAATATGATATATTTAACAAAAATAATACTATCGACTTAAATGATTTAGAACCAAATAACAATAGTGGGCATGTTAATTTTACAAACGGCATGCTTTATTTTGGTCCATCAACCTCCTTCTACTTTTTTAGAAAATCCGATTGGAATGTCAGATTAAATTTAGGCTACGAGTTTGCTTTAACCCGTGGAAGATACGATTCAGAATTTGGAAGTGTAATAAATAATATAGGTGAATCTGGAAATAACCGTTTTTTTGTTGGAATTGTTTTTAAGTAAATGACAAGCTGTCATAACTTTTGTTATGGCGCATATTTTGACTAAATTTAGAAATTAAAAATTTCAAATCATGATAGGATATTATATTTTAATAGGTGGCATTGCTTTAGTAAGTTGGTTGGTAAGTTCTAAACTGAAAAGTAAATTTGATGAATACTCACACGTTCATTTGCGAAACGGTCTGAGCGGAGCAGAAATTGCCCAACAAATGCTCAATGATCATGGTATTTATGATGTCAGAGTCATTTCCACACCAGGTCAATTAACAGATCACTACAATCCTACAGACAAAACCGTAAACTTAAGCGAGTCTGTTTACAATCAAAGAAATGCTTCGGCAGCAGCAGTGTCGGCTCACGAATGCGGTCATGCAGTGCAACACGCAACAGCATACAATATGTTGCAATTGCGATCTCAATTAGTGCCGATTGTCAATGTCTCTTCTACATTATCACAATGGTTAATCTTTGGCGGGTTGATTTTGGGTGCTGCGGCAGGTTTTGGTTTCGGATTTTATATAGCGGTAATTGGGTTGGTATTGATGGCAATTGCAACAGCCTTTAGCTTTATTACATTGCCGGTAGAATACGATGCTAGTAAAAGAGCTTTGGCTTGGTTAAAAAATAAAAACATGTTGAGTCAACAAGAATATGCTGGAGCTGAAGACGCCTTGAAATGGGCAGCTCGAACTTATGTAGTAGCCGCAATTGGTGCTTTAGCATCCTTGTTATATTGGGCTTTACAAGTATTTGGAGGTTCTAGAGAAGAATAATCAGGACAGGACATCTTTCTCGTTTTAAAAGACGAGAAAGATGTTTTTTCATAACTGAATCTGCCTCTCAATTTGTTGTTCTAAAGAGATGAAGGTTTCGGTTCGAGAGACGCCATCAATCGGCTGAATTTTTTTGTTCAACAATTGCATCAAATGTTCGTTATCTCGGCAAATCATTTTGATTAAAATACTCCAGTTTCCTGTTGTGTAATGACATTCTAATACTTCAGGAATTTTTTTAAGTTCTTTTACTGCCTCAGCGTTGCTCGAAGCTTTGTCGAGATATATTCCTATAAACGCCATAGTTTTATAGCCTAAAACTTTGTTGTCTACCATAAGTTTTGAACTGGCAATTACCCCGGCATCTTCCAATTTACGTAGTCTTTGGTGGATTGCTGCGCCTGAAATTCCGATTTTATTGGCAATTTGCAATATGGGTTTTCGGGCATCTTCCATTAAATCCCGGAGGATTTCTTTATCAATGCCGTCAATTTCTATTTGAAGCTGATTTATTTTCATTTTTAATGAATTTAAAGCAAAAATAGAAATATTGTTTTAAAGTATAAGCAAAAAGTGTAATTGACTACTGATTTAACAAAAGACCATAACTAAATAGCCCTGATGGAAGTGGCACCTGCCTGCCGGTAGGTAGGCGGAGTATAACGGACAGCAGGAATTACCATTCCTAAAATGCACAAAACACTCGCTTCAAATAACTCAACAACTTAGCTTCTCAGCAATTAATTCCCTTCTAACTTATCAGGATTGTAACCCACATATGGCATTTCGGTTTCATTAAAAACGATTCCATGTGCTGCCAGTTCTATCAAAATAGGCTCGTATACTTCTTTTTTAATTGGCAATTGAACACCAGGGGTTTTGATGTTGCCATTCAAAATTTGCAAAGTTGCTATTGCAACAGGTAATCCAACAGTCTTTGCCATAGCGGTATAAATTTGGTCATCACCAATACACACCATTTTAGAATCTATTTGTTTACGCTCACCATTAATTTCATAGCCAAATTTGTGGTACATCACAATCATGTCTTTGTCATCAGGTTGTAACGTCCAACTATCGTTTAGGATGTGCTCTAATATTTGTGCGGGAGTAGCGTTTTTAAGACCAACAATCTTACTCGCATTAAAGATATCGAGTTCCATTAATTTGTCCCACATAATATCATCTTGTTCAATGCCAAGTGCCATTCGGGTTTTTAATTCTACAGAATCTGATGCATGAAAAGGCAAAAAGGAATTGATAAAATCACGATAACTCATCGTTTCTGAATTTTCCATAACATAAGAATCATCCGTCATACCTAATTGTACAAACATATTCCAAGCTTTGGAAAAACCTACTCTACGAATTGTCCCTCTATATAAAGTTAGGATGTCATCAAGGCCATAAATACTTCTGTATTTTAAAGAATCTCGATTGGCATAACCCTCAAATTTTCCGTAACCTTCCACATGAAAAAATTCTGTTCTGCGAAATAATTTGTGATACGGAATATATTTGTATTTGCCTTCTTGAATAAATTTAGCAGCACCACCTTGACCTGCTAAGACTACGTTTCGAGGTGCCCAAGTAAATTTGTAGTTCCACAGATTATTATCTGATTCTGGAGCTACTAAACCACCACAAAATGATTCGAATAAAATCATTTTACCGCCTTTGGCTTCAATTTCATGAATCACTTTCATGGCACTCATGTGATCAATTCCGGGATCGAGTCCTACTTCATTCATAAAAATCAAATTGTTAGCTTTTACTTCTTCGTCCAAACTTTGCATTTCATCCGAAACATAAGAAGCCGTGACCATATTTTTTTTATAAGTCACACAATCTTTTGCCACTTCAATATGCATGTGCGCCGGTAACATCGAAATAACGATATCTGCTTTTTGAATTTCGGCACGGCGTTGTTCAACATCATTGATGTCTAAAGCAATTGGATTCGAATTAGGATGATTGTATGTTTTTCTTCTGGCTAATTCTATAGATAAATCAGCTATGGTTACTTTTAAGTTTTCCTGAGCGGATTTTCTTAAAAGATATTTTATTAAAGAAGATGCTGAACGTCCGGCTCCAATGATTAAAATGTTTCTCATGCTGATATTTTTTTATTCCAAATCTTTTTCTAGTTCTTCGAGTTCCTTTTTGGCCTCTTTTTTAGTTTCCATTTTTTCTTTTTCAAATTTGGTATCTTTAACCACTTGATCCTTCACCAAAAGCGTTTTACCTAAAACAAATATGGAAGAAACCACACATAAAAGCAGTAAAATATTAGGTGGTTTTTTTTGATTTACTGCCGATTTTTTAAGCAATAGCAAACAAAATACCATTGCCAAACCTATGGGTAAAAAAGCAATAGTATCAAGTGGCAAAGCCGAAAAAATAATTGCAAGTGCAGTAAAAATAATTGCTAAAACAACCAGTAATTTTCTCATGATTAGATTCCGGTTGCTGAGGTTAGCGTTAATTTTCCGGTTCCAACGGGAATGCTAAACTTTAGCAAAGTTGGAACTTTTTTATTGTCAGCGGTAAGCCAAATCAGGTTTTTATCTTTCCCTTTTAAGGCATCTGTTTTGGCGCCAATCGATAGTTTGTAACATTCTTTGCTGCCCAAATTTCCGGCAGAAACAGTTTCTTTTCCCATGTATTTTAGGGTAACCGGAATTTGTTTTTCGTCAAAAACAATCATTAAAGATTGTGTTTGTCCTACTTTGAATTTCGAAAAATCCATGGTCCTCACTTTGTACAAAAGTGAAATTACATCTTGTGTTGAGCCACCAATAGAAAAAGTATTTTGAGTTTCGGGTCTGTTTCTTTTCTTCGAAGTGCTGTTAACCGTGTTTCCCTTGAAAACGTATTTTTCTTTTTTGGTCCAACCACCTTCGTCTATGTTTCTTTTATACAAATTAGGCTTTAAAGTCGTTGGATTTACATACGATTCATATAAATCTCTGATTTTGAAAAATGAATCCCATTTGCTGTAGGTTGACAATTCGCAGCTCAAATGCAGATAGGTATTTTTGGCAGTGGTAACATTTTCGGTCGACATAGTAACTTGTGCCAATTGCGTCATCAAACCACTCATATTGTAGGAGCCGGCAAAAACCAATTTTTCGCCTGATTTTATGGTTTGGCTGCTAACCTTTGTGAAAGAGCAGAAAGCAAAAAATAAGCAAAGTACAAATAGTAATTTCTTCATAATCGTAAATTAATGGTGCAAAAATAAATGTTTAAAATGGTTCACATAACAAAAGAAACGTGAAATTTCTTTATTAGTAATCAGATAACGAATAAATTTGTGTTTTAGTATAGACTTTAAAAATGGAAAGAAAAATAACAAGCGTTGCTGCTTTAATGGGAATTACAGCAATAATTTTAGGAGCATTTGGTGCTCATGCTTTAAAAAAACAATTGTCTGTTGAACAACTAGGATCTTTTGAAACCGGGGTAAAATATCAAATGTATCACGCCCTTTTTTTGTTGTTTTTGGGGATTAACACTTTCCTTAATGAAAAAGTAAAAAAAACAGTGTTTCAATTGGTAGTTTTTGGAGTATTTTTCTTCTCGGGTTCTATTTATTTGCTAACCACAAAAGCAATAACAGGAGTCGATTTTAAATTTATTGGCATTGTCACGCCTATTGGCGGAGTATTGTTAATAATGGCTTGGAGCGTTTTGTTTTGGAATGTTTGGAGAGCAAAAAGATAATATTTCAATAAAAAAATAGTTTGTAGAATTTAATTTTTACCTTTGTTGTCTATTTAATTATGCAACACAAACTAATTTCTATGGAGAACTATGCTCAAACTACGAAATCGATTTCGTTAGAAAAATATGGGATTAAAAATGTTCAAGAAATAATTCATAACCCAACATTCGAAAAGTTATACGATGATGAATTAAATCCAAATTTACAAGGTTTTGAAAAAGGACAATTAACAGAGCTTGGAGCTGTAAATGTTATGACTGGTGTTTTTACTGGTCGTTCACCAAAAGATAAATACATTGTAAAAGACAGCATTACCGAAGATACTATTTGGTGGAATTCTGACAAAGCCGTTAATGACAACAAGCCAATTACACAAAATACATGGAATGCTTTAAGAGATAATACGACTAATCAATTATCCGGAAAGAAATTATATGTTGTTGATGCTTTTTGTGGCGCCAATGAAAATACACGATTGAAAGTTCGCTTCATTATGGAAGTGGCATGGCAGGCACATTTTGTTACGAATATGTTTATACGCCCAACGGAAGCAGAATTAGATAGTTTTGGCGAGCCTGATTTCATTGTAATGAATGGTTCCAAAACGTCTTTCAAAGATTTTGCTAATTATGGATTAAACTCCGAAGTATATATTGCTTTTAATTTAACCGAGAAAATCCAAATTATTGGGGGTACTTGGTATGGCGGCGAAATGAAAAAAGGAATGTTTGCCATGATGAATTATTATTTGCCATTGCAGGGAATAGCTTCAATGCACTGTTCGGCTAATAAAGGAGCAGAGGGCGATGTAGCTGTTTTCTTCGGACTTTCAGGTACAGGAAAAACAACATTGTCTACCGACCCAAAACGAGAATTAATAGGTGATGATGAACACGGTTGGGATGACGAAGGAGTCTTCAATTTTGAAGGTGGTTGCTATGCGAAAACTATAGATTTAAGTATAGAAAATGAACCAGACATTTATGGTGCCATTAAAAGAGATGCGCTGTTAGAAAATGTTACAGTTGATGCTGACGGAATAATTGATTTTAAAGACACATCTGTAACTCAAAACACCAGAGTTTCCTATCCTATTTATCATATTCATAATATTGTAAAACCGGTTTCAAAAGCGGGTCATGCCAATAAAGTAATTTTCCTTACTGCAGATGCTTTCGGAGTAATGCCTCCAGTTTCAAAATTAACATCTGAACAAACTAAATATTATTTTCTTTCTGGATTTACAGCCAAGTTAGCAGGTACAGAACGCGGAATTACAGAACCAACACCTACGTTCTCCGCTTGTTTTGGAAAAGCATTTTTGACATTGCATCCAACAAAATACGCAGAAGAATTGGTTAAGAAAATGGAGCAAAACAAAGCCAAAGCGTATATGGTTAACACAGGTTGGAACGGAACAGGAAAACGTATTTCGATAAAAGATACTCGCGCTATCATAGATGCTATTTTAGATGGTTCAATCGAAAATGCAGAAACTAAAATGGTTCCAATTTTCAATTTTGAAGTCCCAACATCTTTGCACGATGTAAATTCATCGATTTTAGACCCAAGAGATACGTATGACAAAGTATCGGATTGGAATACAAAAGCCAATGATTTAGCTTCACTTTTTATTAAAAATTTCGAACAATATACCGACAATGATCAAGGGGAAAGCTTGGTAAAATCTGGACCACAATTATAATTTATAAACCTAACCAAAGAAAAAAGCCATTCACTTAATTGAGAATGGCTTTTTTTATAAATGTCAAATTTGATTTTATTTTCCTTTATTGGCGTCAGCAATATATTTTTCTAAAGCCATTGTCATGGATGGCGTTTCTGGTGTAGGTGCTAGTATGTCAATACGTAATCCATGCTCCAAAGCTTCTTTTTGAGTAGTGCTTCCAAAAACAGCGATACGCGTATTGTTTTGTTTAAAGTCAGGGAAATTTTTGAACAATGACTTTATCCCTGTTGGACTAAAGAATGCCAAAACATCATAATAAACATCTGCCAAATCAGACAAATCACTCATTACTGTTTTGTAAAAAGTGGCTTGAGTCCAATCTACTTTTAAAGTATTCAATGTTTGTGGAACATCAAAATTCAATTGGTCAGAAGCTGGTAAAAGAAATTTCTCGTCTTTGTATTTTTTGATTAACGGAGACAAATCAATAAAGTCTTTTTGACCAACGTAGATTTTACGTTTTCTATAAACCACATATTTTTGGAGATAAAAAGCAATCGCTTCTGACTGGCAAAAATATTTTAAATCTTCAGGAACTTTATAACGCATTTCTTCAGCCACTCTAAAAAAATGATCCACAGAATTTCTGCTGTTTAAAATGATAGCCGTAAAGTTATTCAGGTCAATTTTTTGACTTCTGACATCTTTTGCACTTACACCTTCTACATGTATAAACGGGCGGAAATCAATCTTTACCTTATGCTTTTGTTGTAATTCAAAATAAGGTGAATTCTCTACTTTTGGTTCTGGCTGTGACACCAAAATTGTTTTCACTTTCAAATTGGACATCCTAATGTGCTAAATTTTTTGTAATCAAATAATACATAAAATAGTAGGGCGCTATTTCAAGTGCGCAAAGATACAAAATAAAATAAAACAACTTACCGATAAGCAAATTTTGATAAATCTTCAGCGAAACCAAATAAGAAAACAAATTAATAATTAAAATTACAGCAATTGTGCAATAAATTAAAATATTCGACGGAGTGTTATTGTAAAACAAATAAATGTTAATCGGCAGTAAAATCAATCCGATAAAAGTTCGGTAACTGACTTTCTGTAAATTGAACTGTTCGGCAAATTCTTCAATGTTAAATATAGTGGCTACAATTTTTTCAATTAAAAATTTTGAAAGCACAAATATTCCAAAAAAGGTAAATATCCGGATAAAAATTATCCAATCCGTTTTAGAAACATAACCAAAAAAATTCAGCACCAATTGAATGAAAAAGGAAAACGAAATAATCTGAACAATAAACAGTAATATTGTAAAACCACTCATCAAGTGAGAAGTATCTTTGTACACTTTAATGTATTTATCAGTAACCAAAATTTTTAGAAATTCACTAAACCGGGTTTCAAAAGCGGTCTTGGTAATTGCAATTAAAACAAAAGAAAAGACAAATAAGTAAGTAGCCCAATCCCTGTGCTCCAAAATTCTTGGTTGTAAAATAGTTTCAATCATAATTCCGACAAAATTACTGATTTTTTATTTCTTAAAATTATTATATAATTATTAAGATTGCGCTCTGATAAAAAGTTTATTTTTGCAATTAAGTTTGACGGCACTTACTATGAGCGAAGGTATTGTAATTATTCCTACTTACAACGAAATTGAAAACATCGAAGGTATCATTCGGGCTGTATTTTCGTTACATAAAAACTTTCATGTTTTAATAGTTGATGATAATTCACCTGATAAAACGGCTGAAAAAGTTATCGAATTACAAAGCGAATTTCAAGACAATTTGTTTTTATCAGTAAGACAGAAAAAATCTGGTCTAGGAACAGCATATGTACATGGATTTAAGTGGGCATTAAATCATAATTACGATTATATTTTTGAAATGGACGCCGATTTTTCACACAACCCAAATGATTTAGTAAAACTTTATGATGCCTGCTATTCCAGCGGTGCAGATGTGGCTATTGGGTCGCGTTATGTTACAGGTGTAAATGTTGTAAATTGGCCATTGAGTAGAGTATTGCTTTCTTATTTTGCATCAGTTTATGTACGAATGATTACCGGAATGAAAATCATGGATGCTACAGCCGGATTTATTTGTTACCATCGAGAAGTATTGGAAAAAATAAATTTAGATAAAATTGAATTCATTGGCTACGCTTTCCAAATAGAAATGAAATACAGGGCTTTCGCCAAAAATTTTAATATACAGGAAGTTCCAGTCATATTTACAGACAGAACTAAAGGACAATCTAAAATGAGTGGTTCTATTATCAAAGAAGCTATTCTTGGAGTTATTTCTTTGAGACTTAAAAAGTTTTTAAATCAATTATAAAATGAATACCGTTTTAATTAAAAATGCTAAAATTGTAAACGAAGGAACCATTTTTGAAGGTGATGTTTTGATTGAAAACGAATTTATTGTTGAAATCGCTGAAAGCATTAGCCCAAAACTTTCCAATTGTAAAATTATTGATGCTGAAGGAAGCTATTTAATTCCCGGAGCTATTGATGACCAGGTACATTTTCGCGAACCGGGTTTAACTCACAAAGGCGATATTGCTTCAGAAAGTCGAGCCGCTGTTGCTGGTGGAATCACTTCTTATATAGAGCAACCCAATACAGTTCCCAATGCAGTTACCCAAGAAATTTTAGAAGAAAAATATCAAATTGCCGCCAAAACATCCTATGCTAATTATTCATTTATGATGGGCGGAACGAATGATAATTTAGAAGAAATTCTTAAAACAAATCCAAGAAATGTTGCGGGGTTAAAATTATTCCTTGGCTCATCAACAGGTGACATGTTGGTTGATAGTTCAGAGTCATTGGAAAAAATATTTTCTAACACAAAATTATTAATTGCCGTTCATAGTGAAGATGAGACAACAGTAAAAGAAAATTTAGAACGATATAAATTACAGTTTGGAGATGATATTCCTGTTAAATTCCATCCGGAAATCAGAAGCGTAGAAGCCTGTTATAAATCGACTGTAAAAATTATTGATTTAGCAAAACGAACCGGAGCCAGACTTCATGTTTTTCACCTTTCTACCGCTAAAGAGTTGGATTTATTTACCAATAAAATTCCATTAGAAGAAAAACAAATCACGGCCGAAGTTTGCATTCACCATCTTTGGTTTTCGGATGAAGATTATGCTACTAAAGGCAATCTTATTAAGTGGAATCCTGCCGTTAAATCTTCTGATGACAGAAAAGCGCTTTGGGAAGCCCTTCTGGATGATAGAATAGATGTAATTGCCACTGATCATGCTCCGCATACTTTAGAAGAAAAACAACAAGTTTACACAAAAGCACCTTCTGGTGGGCCATTGGTTCAGCATGCTGTGGTTGCAATGTTTGAAGCCAATCATCAAGGTAAGATTTCGGCAGAAAAAATTGTAGAAAAAATGTGCCACAATCCGGCGAAGATTTTTAAAATTGAAAAGCGAGGTTTTATTAAAGTAGGATTCTATGCCGATTTAGTTATTGTAAATCCAGGTTTGCCATGGAGTGTTAAAAAAGAAAATATATTGGCCAAATGTGGTTGGTCGCCATTCGAAGGATATACTTTTAAATCAAGAATTACACATACTTTTGTTAATGGCGAATTGGTTTATCAAAATTTTAAAGTAAAAGATATTCCTGTTGGTAAGCGTTTGCTTTTTGACAGGTAAAAATTTGAATATGAAACCGCAGGTTCACGAACTCCTAATTAAAAAATATTGAAGCATGAGTAAAAAATGGTTACTTTTTGGTTTAATAATTATGTCTTTCGGCTGCAATAGCAATTCGGTTGAAAAACCTAAAAACCTTATTGAGAAAGACAAAATGGTAGCTATATTATATGATATTTCTTTATTGGAAGCCATCAAAACTCAAAACATCAATGGTGGCATAACAAGTGAAATGGGATTCGATTATATTTATAAAAAATATAAAATAGACAGCGTTCAATTTTCTAAAAGCAATAAATACTATGCTTCTGATATTGATGAATACAAAATGATGTTTGAAAAAGTTAAAGAAAAACTGAGTTCAGAAACTTTGAAAATTGATGCCGATGGGAATAAAAATCGGCAGGATGTTCCGTCTAATCCAAATAGCACTTTAAATTCGGATACACCACAAGTGCAGTAATTACTTTTGTAAAGTAGTAACTTCTTTAATCACGCTATTAATACTTTGGAACTCAAAAGTCGATCCCGAAACTTCTGTATTTTTTATTTTTTTATTGGATATATAATCAGATGAATGTAACGAATTTGCACTGTATTTCGATAGTTTTCTTTTTGTTCCAAAAAAAGTAGAAACAAACCAATCCAATCGCCAAACTATTGCTGTCATCCAAGGCTTAGCTTCAATTTTAGGTTTTTTTACTTTAAGATTTTCAGCAATAGAAAAAATAATTTCTTTGAAAGTGATGTTTTCGGCCACAATAGTAAAACGTTCGCCATAGATGTTGCTTTTCATCAATTGAATCATAATTTTCACTACATCGGTAACGCCAACAAAAGCGGTAGAACCATTAGTGTAAAATGGGAATCCATTTTTTACAGCACTGAAAAACAAGCCACTTCCTTGATTCCAGAAGCCTGAACCCAAAATTACGCCTGGATTTACAATTACAACATTCAAGCCTTCCTGTTGACCGCGCCAAACTTCTATTTCGGCACCATATTTTGAAATAGCGTAATCACTATGAGGTGCTTCTGGATTCCATTCAGTATCTTCAGTAACCTCATTTTCATGAGATGCCAAACCTGCCTGCCGGTAGGCGAGGTTCCCTAATGCAGCTATTGAGCTCACATGGCAGAGTTTTTTAATTTTATTGTCGATACAAAAATTGACAATGTTGGCTGTACCTTCTATATTTATTTTCCGAAGTAACTCTTCGTCATTTGGGTCATTGGAAATTAAACCAGCACAATGATAAACATAATCAATATTCTTAAATGCAATAGGCAGTGAGGGAACATCTATGATATCAGCTAGAACCCAATCTATCTTTGTAAATAAATGCTCTTTTTGATATAACTGGAAAAGAGATTTTGTTTTTTTGATGGCATCAGCCTGTCGGTAAATTGCCCGAATTGAATCTTCGTTTTCAACCAAATGAAGCAGCAAATGTGCTCCGACTAATCCTGTTCCGCCTGTGACTAATATCATGTAGCGAATTTACGAATTTGGAATTAAGATTTGGGAATAAGGATTTAGGAATTTAACAACTTGGGGATGACAAACGTGTATAATAACCCAACCTACCTGCCGGCAGACAGTTGGGAGTAAGCTATCATGTAGAGCGGACAGCGAGAGCAGTTGCCATGGAAAAGGGAATGCAGTGCTTCAAAAAATTCCAATTCCTTAATCCTAATTCCTAATTCTGTTTATCTTTGCGCCAAATTGATTACCATGAAGAATCTTGTAGAAGAATTAAAATGGCGTGGATTATACCACGACAGCATGCCGGGAACCGAAGAACAACTTCTTAAGGAAGTTACGACCGCTTATATTGGTTTTGATCCAACAGCCGATTCGTTGCATATTGGGAGCATGGTGCAAATTATTTTACTTTTACATTTGAAAAATTTTGGACACAAACCGATTGCTTTGGTTGGTGGTGCCACTGGAATGATTGGAGATCCCTCGGGGAAATCGGATGAGCGTAATTTGCTTACTGAGGAGCAATTGGCAAAGAATGTGGCAGGAATAAAAAGTGTTTTATCACGCTTTTTGGATTTTAATTCGACCGAAGCCAATGCGCCGATAATGGTAAACAACTACGATTGGATGAAGTCATTTTCGTTTATCGATTTTGCTCGTGAAGTTGGAAAACGAATCACCGTTAATTATATGATGGCGAAAGATTCGGTGAAGAAACGTTTGTCGGGTGAAGCCGGAGACGGAATGAGTTTTACGGAATTCACATACCAATTGATTCAGGGATACGATTTTTATCATTTGCACAAGCATTACAATTGCGTATTGCAAATGGGCGGCTCTGACCAATGGGGAAATATTACAACCGGAACTGAGTTAGTGCGCAGAATGAATCCGAACCCAGAAACATCGGTGGCTAAGGCATTTGCATTGACAACACCTTTGATTACAAAAGCGGATGGTTCAAAATTTGGCAAATCAGAAGGTGGAAATATATGGTTGGATGCTGATAAGACTTCGGTTTATAAATTCTATCAGTTTTGGTTAAATACATCGGATGAAGATTCGGAGAAGTATATTAAGATTTTTACTTTTTTAGATAAAGAAATTATTGATGCTTTAATTGCAGAACATAAGGAAGCGGCGCATTTACGCGTATTACAAAGAAGATTGGCCGAAGAAGTTACGATATTAGTTCACGGAAAAGCAGAATTTGATAAGGCAATTCAAGCTTCGAATATTTTATTTGGAAACGCAACAGCTGATGATTTGAAAACTTTAGACGAAGCTACTTTTTTAGAAGTTTTTGATGGCGTTCCGCAGGCGGAAATTTCAAGAAATGTCATTTCAGAAGGAATTAACATTGTGGATGTACTAAATGAGAAATCAGGATTTTTAAAATCAAATGGCGAAGCGAGACGTGCTTTGGCAGAGAATTCGATTTCGGTAAATAAAGAAAAAGTAACAGAAGAATTTCAATTGACTTCAAAAGATTTGATTAACAATCAGTTTGTTTTGTTGCAACGCGGAAAGAAAAATTATTTTGTGATTAGGGTTGTTTAACCGCAAAGTACGCAAAGCTTTTCGCATAGTGCGCTAAATATAATTTGGGTTAAATAATAGAAACTCTTTTTTTATTACATCACCATCAAATTACACCCACGAATATCAGAATTATCAAAACGTCCCAATACTTCGAAAGAATTATTGGGATATTTTTTGCCTAAATCTTGTATAGCAATAAAAGAACACGAATTAATATTGGCTAAGTCAATTACATTTATTCCGCCGGTTTTTCCATTGCTTACATAAGTCATAGCATCTTCGGTATCGCGGATTAGTATTTGCATCCAAGATGGACATTCGAAAATTCCGTTGCCAAGAGAATAGGCTTGTGATAAAAGTTCGGTCATGCCGTATTCGGAATGAATGCTCGATACGCCAAAACCATCGCATAAGATTTCGTGTAATTCTTCGCGTATCAATTCTTTTCGTTTTCCTTTCATGCCGCCCGTTTCCATGATGATGGTGTTTTTTAGCTGGAATTTTTGTTTCTCCACTAAATCCAGTAAAGCATACGTTACCCCAATGAGGAGTATATTTTGTCCAGCTTTGTCAAGTTCAATAAGTTTAGCAATAAGTTCATCATAATTATGTAAATAAAAACCGCTGTGCTCATTGTTTGATAGTTCAATCAAATCCTTTACCATATAAATTAAGGATGAACCAGAGCGTTCTAAATAGGATGGAAGCAGGGCTAAAATAGTATAATCTTCAATGTTTCCATAAAACTCAGAAAAGGCATTTCGATAGCTTTGTTCGTATAGAGAAATGTCAGTAACCAAGTGTTTGCTTGTGATCATTCCTGTTGTTCCACTGCTGGTGAATATTTCCTGAATTTCATTCGTATTCGAAACAACATTATGATTCTTAAAAAACTGAATCGGCAGAAACGGAATTTGCTGTAGTGTTTTTATGGATTGTTTATCGACCTTTAAAAAATCACAGAACTCTTGATATACCAAGTTGTTTTCGTATTGAAAACGAAAGACTTTCAAAGCTATTTTTTCAAATTGCTTTTGAGAGGAAATGGTAAATATGTCTTGGTCAGAAATCATTTATTGAGATTCTGAAACAAGTTCAGAATGAATGCAAAAGTAATGAAAATAAAAAAAGCCCTAACTTTCGTTAGAGCTTTTAGATATCATTAAAAAAATCAATTATTTAATAACTAATTTTCTTGAAGCAGTTTTTCCTTCTTCAGTAATGTTTACAAAGTAAACTCCAGTGTGTAAACTAGCAACATTGATTGCATTGTTAGAAGTTGTAGTGTTTAAAACTTGTTTTCCTAATACATCGAAAATAGCAACTGTTTTTTCAGCGTTTGCTGAAGTTTCGATGAACAATGTTCCGTTAGAAACAGGGTTTGGATACATTCTTAAACCGGCAATTGTATTTTGGTTAGTTCCCAATGTGCCATTAGTAACCTGATCCCATGTAGTTCCGATTCTTAATTCATCAACACTCATAGAAGGAGTCTCGGTTGTACTGTCTTGTCTTAACAAGAAAGTTGAAATTGATGCTAAATCTGTACCAGCAGCGGTTTGAGCATCTGTGATTGTTGCAGCTGGTTGAACACCGTTTATAGTAGGATTAACCCAAAGGTCTACACTGTCATCAGATGCAGCAGGGTTGAATGTGTAACCTACAACTACAAAATACGTTTGACCTGTTTGGTATGTAGTAGTATCAAATGTAGTACTTGCACCAGTTGCAGTTCTAACTTCAATTCCAAGATTAAAGCTTGCGTCATCTATTCTTTTTGTCCATAAAGTTGCGCCAAGATTAGATGAACTTGAACCCAACGCAGCAAAATAACCGCCATTAGCATCTGTAACACCCGCCATAGTGTTAATGTTCATTATAAATGAATAGTAAATTCTACCAGTTGTTGTAGGTGTAAAAGGAGAAGCGCAATCAATTCCGGCTCCATCAAAAATGGCATATCCAGTAGTACTAGGATTTAAACCAGAGTATGCTGGTAATAAATTTCCGCCTGCAACAATAATATTGTCACCTGTATTTACATTAGACCATTGTTGGCTTTGACCTAATGAGCTTGCTTCAGCATACGCAAATGGCTCGTAATAAGGTAATGCACTTGCAGGTTTGCATTCTAAAGGAGCAACTGCAGTTGCATCATATGAACAAGAGCCTTTTGAGATGTTTAAAGTAAAACCAGTTCCTTCAGTAATACCACTAACCACAATGTTTCCAGCCGGAACAGTAGCAGGATTATCTCCGCCAACAGTTCCTGACGAAGGGTTAAAAGTATATGCTCCAGCAGTACCGCCTGTGTATGGTATTGTAACTGTATAAGTGTCAATTCCTAAAGTAATTCCGTTACAAGCAGCAGTAGGAGCAGAAAGCACTAAAGTACAAGAAGGGTTAAAATTAACAACCTTAATATCATCAAGTCTAAATTGTAAAGCAGAAGTTGATGTAAAACGAATTGAAAGAGTAGTTGAAGATGGGATTCCAGAAGTAATGGTAGCTAAAGTCCAGTTAGTTCCCGATGGAGTATATGTAAGAGGTGTCCATGTAGTACCATTTGTACTTACTTCTACTGTTAATACATTTGTTACGGCAGTTGGAGTATTAACTCCAAACGAAAGTTGTAAACCAGAGGGGCTAACAGCCGAAGTGTTGATGCCATCAATTTGAATGAATTCAGCAATTGCATTGATTAACACATTACCGTTAGCAGAAGCACCCGAGTAGCCGCTTGAAGCACCGGTACTTCTGACATCGGCAGTTCCGGAATAAGCAATTGGAGTAGAGTTTTGAAAGGTTGCTGGAGCTGTTCCTGTGGCATATGTAGCAATAGCTGTATTTCCTGTTGGAGTTCCAAAATTTTCTGAGTAAATAGTTTGCCCGAAAGAGGTAAAACTAACTACTAGTAATAATAAAGAGTAAATTTTTTTCATTTTTTTAAATTTAATTAGCCAACAAATATAAGCACAAATTTTGGTTGCTAAAAAAAAGAATGTAAAAAAATGATTAAATTTTAATTATTTTAAAGGAAGTAAACTATCTGATAATTAGTTTTCTAGTGGCGGTTGTGTCTCCTTCTGTAATTTTTATGATGTAAACACCAGGCGGGATAGTTGCAATATTCAATTCGCGGGATGAAATAGTAGTTTGTAACACTTTTTTTCCAAGTACATCAAATATTGAGATTTCTTTATCTAAAGAAGTTTTTGAAGTAATGTAAATTTTTCCGCTACTAACAGGATTCGGATAAAAGCCAAGAACTTCACTAGGCTGCTTTCCTTCTTGGGCAAAGCCAACAAGTGAAAACATAAGGAATAGGATTAATATAAAGTAATTTCTAGCCATGACTTCAATTTGGTTGTTACAAATATATATAAAAAAATTTTCAAATAGTGTGCCAAAAAAAAATATCCCGAGTTTTTCGGGATATTTTAACATTGAATTATATTTTTACAGATTTTTTATCCATGTTCCTGTTGTGAATGGAGCTGTATTGGCGCCTACTGCACTTGCATTTAAACTAAAAATAGAATCTATATTTGTAGTATCGCCACTTATACCATTTTTAGTTAAAGCTGTCAAGAAAGTAATACTTGCACTGTTTATTTTTAAAGAGCCGTCTTGGAATTGACCCAATTGGTTTCTCAAGTCTACACCATATCCTGCATTAGTTACTTTAACATTAGTAATTATTCCTGCAGTTCCCTCTTTGAAGTTGAAAGCTGCTTTGTTTACATTTCCAGAACCAGTAATGGTAACATTTGAAACGGTTGGATTTGATCTAGGTGAACTATTAAATTCAACAGGTAAATTTGAACACTCGAAACCGAAATCACCATTTGAAGGTTGAATAATCCAAATGTTGCTTAATGTTCCTCTGTAACCTCTATCCCAGTCAATGTTGTCATCTTCACATCCAAAAGCAGCTAAGTTAATTGCATTAACCGAACCACCAAAAAATTCAAACGCATCATCAGCTCCTTTGTAAGCTTGAAGATTTTCTAAAATTGTACCAGTTCCTAATCCGAAGAATGAGAAAGCATTATATTCAGCAGTTCCACCAGTTATGGCAGCTCCAGCATACTCCACTCTAACATATTTAAGTGAACCAGAACTATCAGCATCATCAGTACCTCCATAAACTAAACCGCCAGCCTCAGCAATCTCTGTTCCACCAGCTACATTGATTCTAGCTTTACCATTTAAGATTAAACCACCCCATGCTCCAATTTGAGTTGATTGAGCTGTAAATACAATTGGAGAAGATGATGTTCCGTTTGCTATTATTTTTCCACCTTGTTCAACTTGTAAATAGTTAGAACCTAATGCTTGGTCAGCTGTAGTAACAGTAAAAGTTGTACCTGGTTGAATAGTAAGTGTAGCGCCTGATTTGACAACCACCACACCTTTTAAGTTGTAATTTCCTGCAGGTACATTTAAATCTGAAATAATATTTCCTTGAAGTACTGAGCCTTCTAAGTTTGGAACGGTTGTTCCACTGGTTTCATCAGATGAACATCCGATATTGAAAGTTAATGTTACTAAAGCAATTAATTTTAAGAAATTTGTTTTCATGTTATTGTTAATTTAAATTATTTAGACAAAAGTAATTTCTGTATTTGCAAATCAGGTTAATCAAAGGTTATTTAACAGTTATCTATTAATGAAGTATTTGTAAACTAATTGTTATCTAAATAAAGAGAAGTAAAATTATCTCTTATTAAATAATTTCAATTTTTAAAACGTATAAGAGAATTCTAGTCCAATATTTACACCTTGTGTCAATCTGTTATTTATATTGCTAAATTGACTTGGATTAGCAATAGGGCGTGTTGGATCTTGCGTAGCTAAAATTTCTGAATTCAGAATGTTTTTTACCGTTAAATTCAATTGGTATTTTTTAGAAAAAGTGTTTCTCCAAGTGAAGTCCAATATATCAATTGGTTTTTGTTTTATATCAGAAGCACCGTCTGTTCCTACTGCATAAATTCTGTCCGAGAATGTATTGTAGATGAAAGAAACTTTCGATTCTACTTTTTCATTTTTAATTAGTTCATAAACAATATCAGCATTTATTATAAAATCTGATGCCCCTTGAAGCGATCTGTCGGTTGAAGTAATTCTTGGGAATTTGGCTTTGTCTGCTTTCTCTTCCGATTTCATAAATATTGTATTGATCCCGAAAGTAGTTCTTTTAGCAAAGAATGTTTCTCCAAAAATTAAATCCAAACTAAAGTTTGACTCTAATTCAATACCATACAAATTGGCTTCTTCAAAATTTACATATTTGGTCAAAAACCCTGTTGAAGTTCCTTCTAATAATCTAGTAATTGGGTCTTGGATATGTTTTCCAAAAAGGGCAACTGCAACCATTGAAGTTTGATTTGGGAATAATTCATACTTTAAATCAACATTATAATTTTGAGTATTTTTCAAATCCGGATTACCAATGCTGAAGTTTCCGTCACCATCTTGATATCTAAAAGGTAGAATTTCTCTAAATCTCGGTTTAGTTGAGGTTTTAGAAGCGGTAAAACGCATATTTGTTTTATCGTTTAATACATATTTTAAATTCAAAATTGGACTAAAATCAATTGGATCGTATACTTTTATTTCAAAAGGTGAGTTAACAGTACTAGTTTCAGTTCTTGATTTCGTTTCTCTAAACATATATTCAAAACGAACGCCTAAATCAACTGTTAACTTTTCCCAATTTCTGTTGTAATTCAAAAACCCAGCATTAATAAATTGAGCAATTTTTACTTTATAAGTTGGGTCTGAAGTGCTGGCATAAAATAAACTTCCGTTATCAAAATTAGTATCAAAAAAAGCTTGTGGATTATTGGTGTCAATAGTCGTATCTGTTAAATTACCACCACCATTTACTCTGATTGTTCTATTAAAGAAATCATAATTGGTCATATCACCAGCATATCCAAAACGGATAATGTTTTTTGATTTTCCATCTACATCATTTCCAAATTTAATTTCATACTCTACTTTCCCGTTTACATTTAAATTATCTAATATCGAATAAAAACGGAATGGATTAGCACCATTAAAAGTTACAAAATCTGCATTTTCACCAACGCCTTCTGTTATTAATGTTTTTCTATCAGGCATATTGTTTTTTCCAATTGTAGCTGCAATTCCATATTCTAGTGTATGCTTTTTCTCTTTGAAATAAAGTGTTCCCAATTGTTGAATCCCAAAAGAGGTGTTTTCAATATATTTGGTATCTCTCAAAAAGAAAGGTCTGTCAATGGTAATAAAATCGGTGTTCTCTCCCTGAATTTCTTCAATGGTGCTCTCGGAATTCTGAATGTAAATAATATTAAAAAGAAAATTATAGCGACTTGTTTTTTTATAGTTTACACTTGCCAATGCCGATTTCTGAGTGAAATATTTTGAATTAGAAAGTTCAAAGTTTTTAAATGCAGTTCCTTCAGAGTTTAAATTTCTTCTTTGTCCTGTTTGAGACAAATAATTATTACTGAAATTTACATTGAATATATATCCTATCTTTCTGTCATTTGATAAATCGAATGAGTCAGAATTGGTAATGCTTGTTCCGATACTTAAAGGTGCTTTTGTAATTTCTGGCGACCAAGAAGAGTTAAACATATCTTTTGATTCAGATGACGAAGCTTGATATCCCTGTGCAATATTTTCATTAAACACACTTGGAATAACTCGATTGTTTCCAGAATATCCAAAAAAGTCCGCTCCACCTTCGTTGCCGGATTTAAAATCTTTGAAACTACTAATAGAGTTAAAACCACCAGTCAAACTTACTTTGGTGTAGGGTTTAGAACTGATATCTTTAGTCCAAATATTTATTGCCGCACCGGCAAAATCATGATATAAGCCGGAATTAAATGTTTTAAAAACATCAATATTTCTAACAATGTCAGTTGGAATGAAATTCAACGGAATTGTTTTTAAGTTAGGGTCTGACGGAATGAAATTCAGTCCGTTTATTTGAAGATAATTGTATCGGTCGTCCAATCCACGGATGAATATTCCTCGATCTGCTACTTTTGAAACGCCTGAAATTTTAGCAACCCCTTGCTCTACATTTGAAACTCCTTTTCTTTGCATTTCTTGTGTGCCAATACTTTGTTTGATTTCAACTGCATTTTTTTGTTCCATTAAAAGTGCAGATTCTTTTTCTCTACTTACCGTATTTTGAATAACAACATCTTTCAACTGATAGCTGCCTGAGCCTAAAGCCTTATTTATAGTGACAGTTTCTCCAGCCTTTACTTCAACTTTTTCCTCAATCGTTTCATAACCTAAAAAGCTAAATTGAATTGTATAGCTTCCGGCATCAACACTAATGGTATATTTTCCGGTTTCATCTGTTGTTACGCCAATGTTTGTTCCTTTTATGGATACATTTGCAAAAGGTAAACTTTCATTATTTAAATCTTTATCGGTTAAAGTTCCTGCAATAATTCCTTTGTTTTGAGCATAACTAAATACAGTAATAAATAAAAAAGCAACAATTAATTTAAGTTTCATTTTATCTTATTTAATTTTTGGTGCAAAGAAACCACTACAATGTAAAGGACACGTTACTTTAGTATTACCTTTTTGTATATTTATTATTACCAAAATGTTAACAAATTAAATAACAGTTAAGTCCCGTTTAAAAAATCAATTCATTTTGTATTATCTTTACATTTACATCCACAAAAACAATTGTGTCCACTTATGAAAAAAAAAGACATCAAGATTTTACTAGTAGATGATGAGCAGGATATCCTGGAAATAGTAGGATATAATCTTTCTCAAGAAGGGTATCAAATTGTTACTGCTACCAACGGGAAAGAAGCTATTGCCAAAGCTAAAAAAGAGTTACCACAACTCATCATCATGGATGTGATGATGCCCGAAATGGACGGCATCGAAGCTTGTGAAAATATACGAAAATTGCCTGAATTGAGTAGCGTAATCATTACTTTTTTAACGGCACGAAGTGAGGATTATTCTCAAGTAGCTGGTTTTGACGCAGGAGCCGATGATTACATCACCAAACCCATCAAACCAAAATTATTAGTAAGTAAAGTTAAAGCATTACTTCGTCGCTTAAAAAGTGATGAACATACTTCAGAAACACTCAATGTTGGCGGCATCGAAATAAATAGAGAAGAATATAAAATCATTAAAGACAATAAAGCAATTGTTCTGCCTCGTAAAGAGTTTGAACTATTCTATCTTTTAGCCTCAAAACCGGGAAAAGTTTTCAAACGTGAAGAAATTTTAGATAAAGTATGGGGTAATGAAGTCATCGTAGGAGGAAGAACTATAGATGTTCATATTAGAAAACTCCGCGAAAAAATTGGCGATGATTTATTTAAAACCATCAAAGGAGTTGGCTATAAATTAGAAGTGTAAATGAAAATTAAATTTAAGAAAACCTATACGTTTGCTTTAGTTTCTACATCCTATATTGCTGTTTTTTCTTCAGGTTTTCTTGCTATTTTGTTATGGTTTTTCCATGAATTTTCATTGTCAATTATACTTGTTTTTGCAGTCTCGATTGCTACATTTTCCTTTTTTGTTATCCAATATCGCGTTGAGCGATTTATATATAGAAGAGTTAAAAAAATCTACGACGATGTTTCACTTTTAGAATCTACGTCATTTCGAAGTCAGCCAATTACAACCGACATGGAAACCTTAACAAAACAGGTTAAAAAATTCGCTACAGATAAAAAACTCGAAATCGAAACGCTTAAAGTGCGTGAAGAATACCGAAGAGAATTTCTTGGTAATATTTCTCACGAACTTAAAACCCCGTTGTTTACGGTACAAGGTTATTTATCAACTTTGCTGGATGGCGCCATGGATGACAAAAAAATACGAAAAAAATATTTGGAAAGAGCCGAAAAAGGAGTAGAAAGACTAGTATATATAGTGGAAGATTTGGACATGATTTCCAAACTCGAAATGGGCGATGTTAACCTCGAATTATCAAAGTTCAACATAATTGATTTGGTGCAAAGTGTTTTCGATTTACTCGAAATGGTTGCCGATAAAAAGAACATCATTCTTATGTTTGATAGAAAGTACAACAAAGCAATAAATGTTTTTGCTGATCAGGAAAAAATACAACAAGTGCTTTCAAATCTGATTATGAATTCTATAAAATACGGCAAAGAAAACGGAACAACCGAAGTAACAATTGAAGATCTAGTGGATGATAAAATAATTGTGAGAATTAGAGATAACGGAGAAGGAATTGAAAAACAAAATATTCCGAGACTTTTTGAACGTTTCTTCAGAGTTGATAAAAGTGGCGCACGAAGTGAAGGCGGTTCTGGTCTTGGACTTTCCATTGTGAAACACATAATCGAAGCACACGGCGAGAAAATTTATGTAGAAAGTGAATTTGGGATTGGTTCTGAATTTTCATTCACGCTCGAAAAGCACGAATAATTGTTTCCAGTCAATTTCATTTATAAGATGCGGCAAACCACCATATAGTGAAACTTCCGATAAATTTTTTATTACAAAATCATCTTGTTTTGCGTACGGAAGAAAGCCATTTCTTTTTAATTTTCTTGCCAAATGTTCCTGCTCAAATTGCCCCGGCGTTGGGATAAAGAATGCTTTTTTCTGCAATTTCGCCAAATCCATTACAGTAGTATAACCGGAACGACAGAGCACTATTTTACTTTCGTTAAAAGCGGTTTCAATTTCTGATGAAGTCATGAAATTATAATAACTCACATTTTCGTCTTGATTTGTTTTTTGTTCAGATTCAATTATGCCTTTGATGAAAAGTACTTTTCCATTGAATGATTTAATTTCCTTACTAAGTTTCTGTTCCAAAAAAGTCCGCTGTGGTTCCGGCCCGGAAAGAATAACCATCAAATCATACTTAATTGGCAAATCCTTTTTCTCTAACCGGCTTAACGGGCCAAGATATTTTAGGTTTAGTGAGCTGTTTTTCAAGTGTCCAAGTTTCCCAGTCAGGTTTGGGTTTTCCTTTTTATCCGGAATCCAGCATTCGGTAAATTTTTTAATAAAATATTGGTGTAACTTGCTAGATATCCAAGTGGTTTTTCCAGACAAAACATTGAGTTGATGCGTCATGAAAACACTCGGAATCTTTTTACTGTAAACTCCTATACGATTATCCGAAATAATACCTTGTAAATCGAATTCGGCAATCCATTTTTTGACTATTTTCTTTTCTGCAAAAATAGCTTCAATCATTTTCGGGCTGTTCTTAATTAGTTTCCATTTAAAATCATCACCGTTTTTGGCATATTCAATTTCATAAGAAGGCAATTCCAACGATTGTAAGTGTGGAAATTCCTTTTGAAGCAGGTGCAAAGCCACACCATCGGAAGCAAGTACAGGTGTAAACCCGTTTTTTTCCAATTCGCGAATAATAGGAATACATCGTGTAGCGTGACCTAAACCCCAATTTAACGGAGCGACAAGAATATTTTTTGCAGAATTTTTCAAGTAATGAAATTACGGTTTTAACATTGCAAAGTAAAAAAGATTTTGGATAGTTTATATTTCCTTAATTTTACCAGAAAATTAAGTTTGTGGGAAGTAAAAATAAATTAAAGCGGTTTAAGGAAAATGAAACTTTTGAAAACGTTTTTCAACCAATAAGAGAAGAAGTTGTAAGCGGAGAGTTTCC
The DNA here is from genome assembly GCA_947456955.1 of Flavobacteriaceae bacterium. GTDB lineage: Bacteria > Bacteroidota > Bacteroidia > Flavobacteriales > Flavobacteriaceae > Flavobacterium. Next base: position 95,361 of record CANGTQ010000002.1, read on the forward strand.
ACTAAAAGGAAAATGGAATTCAGATTTTTTTAAAAATGACAATCCAATAATAATTGAGTTGGGCTGTGGTAAAGGCGAATATTCTGTTGGATTGGCCGAACGTTATCCTGATAAAAATTTTGTTGGAATTGACATAAAAGGCGCGCGTTTCTGGCGTGGAGCTAAAACAGCTGTTGATGAAGGAATGCGCAATGTGGCTTTTGTACGCACACAAATTGAGTTAATCAATTTTATTTTTGCCGAAAATGAAATAGATGAAATTTGGATCACTTTCCCTGACCCGCAAATCAAATACAAACGCACCAAACACCGAATGACAAACTCGGAATTCCTAGAGTTGTACAAAAAAATCCTGAAAACAAACGGTGTTGTAAATCTTAAAACCGATAGTGAATTCATGCATGGATACACCCTTGGATTGTTGCATGGCGAAGGACATGAAGTATTATATGCTAATCATAATGTCTATAAAAATGAAGGAGCTCCAAATGAAGTGACTCAGATCCAGACATTTTACGAAAATCAATATTTGGAAATCAACAAAGCAATTACGTATATTCGTTTCAAAATCAAATAGATGTTGTTTTATTTACCACTTGTTTTAGGTTTTTTTATTTCTTTTTTGGCGGTTATTCCTCCCGGATTAATCAATATGACAGCAGCAAAAATTAGTTTACAACAAGGTAAAAACGAAGCAATAAGTTTTGCTCTTGGGGCATCGGTAATCATATTTTTTCAAACTTTTATTGCCGTACTATTTGCCCGATTTATTAACAAACATCAGGAAATTGTTTCCACACTCCAGGAAATCGGCATTTTTATATTTTCTTTGTTAAGTGTCTATTTTTTTTGGATAGCCAAAAAGCCAAAGAAAATCAAAACCGATAGTAGAGTCAAAGGAAAATCAAACCGTTTTTTTTTAGGAATGTTGTTGTCTACATTGAATTTGTTACCTATTCCGTTTTATGTTTTTGCCAGTATGACTTTGGCAGCTTCAGGCTATTTTAGTTTTGACAAAATTCCGGTTTCTGAATTTGTAATTGGCGTAATGATTGGTTCGTTTACAGTTTTTTACATCTATATAGTTGCCTTTAAAAAAATTGAAAATAAAACAGAATTTCTAATGCGAAACATTAATACTATTATTGGTTCGGTGACAACTTTTATGGCTGTGTTGACTTTATTCAAATTACTTTACAAATAATGGAAGCTAATTTTTTTGAACGAGTTTATGTAATAGCACGTCAAATCCCGGAAGGGAAAGTGACTTCTTACGGTGCCATTGCCAAAGCATTAGGAACAGAGCGTTCCGCCCGAATGGTAGGTTGGGCTATGAATGCCTCTCACAATAGGGAAGACATTCCAGCTCACAGAGTAGTTAACAGAAAAGGATTGCTTTCAGGGAAACATCATTTTGCAGGAACTAATTTGATGCAGCAATTATTAGAAAATGAAGGAGTCAAAGTGGTCAACAATCAAATTATCGATTTTGAAAAGCATTTTTGGCATCCTGAAATCCAAGAATAAAATTTCTAGTTTTCTTTATATTTCCATAAACTTTTTCAATTTATTAAGAATAGTTTCCTAACAATTCGTATTATCTTTGCAATCTAAATTCAGTTTAAATAAAAGTAACTGAAACGAATACTATGAAATTAGACAGAAAAGAAATTCTTTCAGCATTGGAAACCATAACCATTGCAGGCGAAGGAAAAAATATGGTGGAAAGCGGTGCGGTAAAAAACGTACTGATTTTTGGCAACGAAGTAACCGTAGATTTACTGATTGCAACTCCCGCAATGCACATAAAAAAACGTGCTGAAGATGACATCAGAAAATTAATCCATGAAAAGTTTTCCCCTGACGCTGTCGTGAAAGTTAACATCAAAGTTGAAACACCAACTCAAAATCCAAATGAGATTAAAGGCAAAGCCATTCCTGGAATCAGTAATATTATTGCTGTAGCATCAGGAAAAGGCGGCGTTGGAAAGTCAACGGTTACGGCAAATTTAGCTGTTACTTTAGCCAAAATGGGTTTTAAAGTTGGGATTTTGGATGCCGATATTTACGGACCAAGCATGCCAATTATGTTTGATGTAGAGAACGAAAAACCAATTTCAGTTACTGTTGATGGAAAATCAAAAATGAAACCTGTAGAAAGTTACGAGATAAAAATTCTGTCAATCGGTTTCTTTACAGCGCCAAGTCAGGCCGTTATTTGGCGTGGACCAATGGCATCTAAAGCATTAAACCAAATGATTTTTGACGCTGACTGGGGGCAACTCGATTTCATGCTAATCGATTTACCACCGGGAACAGGCGATATCCATTTATCCATTATGCAATCGTTACCAATTACCGGTGCTGTTGTTGTGAGTACACCGCAAGCCGTAGCTTTGGCCGATGCCAAAAAGGGAGTTTCAATGTTTTTATCAGACAGTATCAACGTTCCGGTTTTAGGAATTATCGAGAACATGGCATACTTCACACCAGAAGAACTCCCGAATAACAAATATTACATTTTTGGTAAAGAAGGGGCCAAAAATTTGGCAGCCGATTTACAAGTGCCATTTTTAGGGGAAGTTCCATTGGTGCAAAGCATACGTGAAGCCGGAGATTATGGTCGACCAGCAGCCCTACAAACCGCATCGGTTATCGAAAGGGTCTTTGAAGAAATTACCAGAAACGTGGTTCAAGAAACGGTAAATAGAAACCAAAGTTTACCTCCAACTGAAGCAATCAAAATAACAACTATGGCAGGATGTTCGGCTGTAAAAAAATAGTATTCAGTTTACAGTGACAGTCTACAGTTTATACTGTTTTCTGTGACTGAAAACTGCGACTGAAAACTTAAATAAAGATATGACAAGCGAAGAATTAACTCTGAATGTTGAAAAAGCACTAAACGAAATCAGACCATTTCTGAATTCCGACGGTGGCGATATTAGTTTAGTTTCTATAGAAGATGAAAAGCATGTAAAAGTGCGCCTTCAAGGAGCGTGTACCACATGTAGTTTGAGCATGAGCACCATGAAAGCTGGCGTGGAAACCACTATAAAAAAATACGCTCCACAAATAGAAACAGTTGTAAATATTCCTTAGTTTTTTTGATAATAATCAAGAGTTAAGACTTTGCAACTTTGTAACTCTTGTCTCCCAGCCAAAGTCAAACGAACGTAGTAAACTTAAAAAAATGATTGAAACTGATATACTAATAATCGGTGCCGGGCCAACAGGACTCTTTACTGTTTTTGAAGCAGGATTATTAAAATTAAAATGTCATATTATAGATGCTTTGCCTCAACCGGGCGGACAATTGTCTGAACTCTATCCTAAAAAACCTATTTACGATATTCCAGGTCTTCCAGATGTTTTAGCGGGTGATTTGGTCAATAATTTAATGGAACAAATTAAACAGTTTCAACCAGGCTTTACGCTATCCGAAACTGCTGAAACCATAGACAAGTTAGATGACGGGACATTTATAGTTACTACAAATAAAGGAACAAAACACCACGCCAAAGCCATAGCAATTGCTGGCGGTTTAGGAACATTTGAACCAAGAAAACCCGAAATAGATAGGATTAGTTTCTATGAAGAAAAAGGGGTAGAATATTTTGTGAAAGACCCGGAACTTTTTAGGCATAAAAAAATTGTCATAGCCGGCGGTGGTGATTCAGCTTTAGATTGGAGCATTTTCTTAGCAGATGTTGCTTCAGAAGTTACTCTAATTCACAGAAGAAATGAATTCCGTGGGGCATTAGACTCAGTTGAAAAACTGCAAGAATATAAAAAATTGGGCTTGGTAAATCTTATAACACCTGCCGAAGTCATTTCTCTTCACGGAGAAGGGCATTTGAATGCCATAACCATTAACAAAGATGGCAATCAAGAAACTATCAAAACCGACTATTTCATTCCACTTTTTGGTCTAACTCCAAAACTAGGCGCCATTGCTAATTGGGATTTAGAAATCGAAAAAAATGCAATCAAAGTCAATAACGCTTTAGATTATCAAACTAATATTCCTGGAATATACGCTATTGGCGATGTGAATACGTATCCCGGAAAACTCAAACTAATTTTGTGTGGGTTTCATGAAGCCACTTTAATGTGCCAAAGTGTTTACCAACGCATAAATCCAGGGAAAAAATACGTATTGAAATATACTACCGTTTCCGGAGTAGATGGCTTTGATGGTACCCGAAAAGAAGCCGAGAAGGCCGTAGTAAAATCAATTGAATAAATGCCACAAGACATCACCATAATAATTACCGATCGCAAAGGAGTGAAGCATGAAGTGCAGGCGCCAACCGACATGAATTTAAACCTCATGGAGCTTATTCGGATGTATGAACTAGCCGAAGAAGGAACTATTGGTGTTTGTGGTGGAATGGCAATGTGTGCTTCCTGCCAATGTTATGTTTTGAACGATGTTTTAAAAACGGAACGAAACGACGATGAAGAAGCCATGCTATCGGAAGCATTTCACGTCAAAGACAATTCTCGTTTGGGTTGCCAAATACCCATCACCGAAGAAATTGATGGGTTGGAAATAGAAATTGCTCCAGAGCAATAAGGTAATTACAATCCTAATTTAATTTTAGCTTTCGGCAAAATCCTTTCCACAAACTTTGTGTAGGCTATTTTTGAAGGATGCAAACCATCAGTAGCGACCAAATTAGTTTGAGCTAATCCTAATCGTGTGATATCAGTAATATTTATAAATGTAATATTGTTTGTATTACAGTAATTTTCTGCAAAAGCATTGTAGTCATCTATTTGAGTCGAAATAGATGTATTTCCACCTCCAAAAGGTGTAAAAGCATAATCAGGAATTGATACAACGATTACATTTTCTTTTTTGCCTTTGGCTTTTTCAATAGCTGTTGATGCCAATTCGGGAAACTCTTGTTCATACACGTTAAACGGCGTATTTTGATACTGATTATTCACACCTATTAAAAGTGTAACTAAGTCATAATCATTGGGTGGATTTTGAGAAGTAATTCCTGATTTTAGGTTACTTGTTGTCCAGCCGGTTTGCGCTATAATCTTTGTTTGAAAAGTATCAATATCATCTATATACTTAGAAATGCTGTCCTGTAATTGTATTGGAAAACGACACGTTTCGCAAACGCTTTGACCAATTGTATAACTATCTCCTAAAGCAAGGTATTTGTAGTTTTTCGGTTCAGTATTTTCAGTATTCGAATTAGTATCCGAACTGCAACTAACAAAAAATAGTAAACAAAAGAAAAGGGCTATTTTATACAGAGTATTCATAATCAAGCTATCGCTAAGCTAGCTTCTATTTTTTCTTCTATGGCATCCCAAAGCTCGATTCTTTTTTCTAATGCTAAAACAGAAACTTCTTCTACTTCCATCCATTTTTTTGAATCATTACCACAAAGTTCGTTTATCATTTCCATAGCCATTGGTCCATGTTCGTCTGTATCCAATTCGATATGTCTTTCAAAGTAATAAATCAATTTGGATAAATCAGTTTCGGGAAAGTTTTGTTGGAAATTTTTCAAGATTTCGGTAAACATATTCGGAATCAAATCTTCTCTACCAAAAGTAAACGCAGCGGCAATCTTATGGGTTTTACCTTCTTCAATAATGCGAAATGTAAAATCCAAAAAAGCTTTCACATTTGGATGTAAACTACTCTTTTTAATGGCAATAAAAACATTTTTTGTATCTAATACATCAGTAATAAAAGTAGTAAGTTTAATAGTGTCTGCACCACAATCTTTCATAGCATCGACATACATTTCAAAATGGCTCAATCGTTTACCATCTAACGTCAAATCACTTTCTTCGGCCAGCACAATCTCGTTAATTAAATATCTCGTTTGAGGATTGACAGAAGCAAACCAAGGAGTAGTTGTGCAAGTCAACTTGCTTTGTAATGCTTTTAAAAGCGACATAAAATCCCAAACCGCATAGACATGACATTCTAGAAACTGATGTAAGTCTTCGATGGTTTTTACTTTTTCGTATAGTGTATGATGAAGTAAGGTTTCTTTTTGAGATTGTAATTTAGAATTGATTTCAATAATGTTCATAGCGTCTTGAATAGGACACAAATGTAAAAATGCTTCACCAATTAGAGAAGCATTTTATATTATTTTTATTTATTGTTTAATTCTTTTAGAATGGTTATTTCTCTAATTGTATTCGACATTCCAAAATATATAGTGCGCAATAAATATCATTTTCTCAATAAAATATTATGTTAAATTTTAAAAAAACATAGTATTATTACATCTTAATTGTATTTTTAAATCTACAAAAACCAAAATCATGAATAACAAACCATTTCAAGTTTTTATATTGCTTTTACTTTTTTTCAATATAGAATCTTATGCGCAAAAAAAAGATAAAAAAAACAATGAAAATCCTTCAGTAACTCAAGATGCCAAAAAACCTGAGGCCAAGAAAGAGCCCAAACCCTACAAAAAAGTGATTGACTCTACTGCAATTACACAAAAAGGGTTAATTGATATTCACAAAGTGGCAGATAAATATTTATTTGAAATTTCGGAAAATTTAATTGGAAAAGAAATTATGACGACCACAAGGTATTCTAAAACTCCTGCAGGTGGAGGAATCTTTGGTGGTGAAGAAGTAAATCGTCAAGTGGTTCGTTTTGAGAAAGGGTTAAACAATACTATAATTTTGCGTTCAATTACCTATGTGATTATGTCGACAGATGAAGATAAACCCATCACAAAATCAGTTAAAAATTCTAATGCCGATCCAATTATAGGAATTTATGACGTATTAGCTTATAAAAAAGACGAAGCGGATAAAGAAAATATAGCCAGTGTTATTGATATGACACCTGCTTTTGACTCTGATGTACAAACGTTTTCTTTAGATCCTATCAAAAAACAGATGTTAAGTATCCAAACTTTTCAAAAAGATAAATCGTTCATTCAATTTGTAAAAAGTTTTCCCATAAATACCGAAATTAGAACAACCAAAACTTTTACAACAGTTGCTCCTCAAATTTCAAGAACACCCACGCCAAAAATTGGAATCGATTTACCTGCTGCTTTAGATGCTGGTGTTGTGACCATGGAATTGAACACATCATTTATATTGTTACCCGAAAAGCCAATGCGCAAACGTACTTTTGATAAAAGAGTAGGTTATTTTGCCAATCGCTATGACGTATTTGAAGAAGATTCTCATAAAGCAGACACCGATGTTTTTGCAGTACGATGGCGGTTAGAACCTAAAAATGAAGAAGATGCTCAAAAACAAAAAAGTGGTGAATTAATTGAGCCATTAAAACCAATCGTATATTACATAGACCCAGCAACACCAGATAAATGGAAACCATATATCAAGCAAGGTATTGATGATTGGCAAGTAGCTTTTGAAGGCGCAGGTTGGAAAAATGCTATACGCGGAGAATATTGGCCAGAAAATGATCCTACAATGAGTTTAGAGGATGCAAGGTTTTCGGTATTACGATACTTTGCTGCCGAAATTCAAAATGCTTATGGCCCTAACGTTCATGATCCAAGAACAGGAGAAATTATGGAAAGTCATATCGGCTGGTATCACAACATCATGAGCATGTTACGCGATTGGTATTTAATTCAAACAGCTGCAGTTGATCCGAAAGCAAGAAATAAAAAATTTGATGATAAATTAATGGGCGAATTAATTCGTTTTGTTGCCGCTCATGAAGTTGGTCATACTTTAGGGTTACGTCACAATATGGGTGCAAGTAATGCCACTCCAGTTGAAATGCTGAGAAATCCAGAGTTTCAAAAGAAAAATGGTCATACTTCTTCAATTATGGATTATGCCCGATTCAATTATGTTGCGCAACCTGGTGATGGTGTAACAGATTTATTTCCAAGAATTGGTGATTATGATAAATGGGCCATAAAATGGGGTTATTCTTATTTTAATGATGCAAAATCAGAAGACGAAGAAAAAGCATTGCTAAATGAAATGACAAAAGAAGCTTATAAAAATCGCAGACTTTGGTTTGGTACAGAAAGTAGTCCTTTCGATCCGCGTTATCAAACTGAAGATTTAGGCGATAATGCCATGAAAGCTTCTGAATATGGGATAAAAAATTTAAAAATAATTTTACCTAATTTAATTGAATGGAGTAAAGAAAAAGGTGAAGATTATTCGGAATTAGAAGACATGTACAATTCTTTGGTAGCCCAATTCAGAAGATATATGGGACATGTTACCAAAAATGTTGGTGGAATATATGAAACGCCAAAAACCTATGATATGCAAGGAAACGAATACGAAACCGTGCCTTCAAGTATCCAAAATGAAGCAGTAGCTTTTTTAAATAAGCAATTATTTAAAACACCTTCATGGTTGTTAGATCAAAATATTTTGGCAAAAATTAATCCAGATAAAGGCGTTGAACTAATCAGAGGAATTCAAGACGGAACACTTTCGAGCTTATTGTCCTATGATAGAATGGCTCGTTTAATGGAAACAGCATCTTTAGATAAAGAAAACTACTCAATAGATGAACTATTGAGCGATTTGAAAAACGGGATTTTCTCCGAATTAAAATCAAATACACCTATTGATGTATATAGAAGAAATTTACAAAAAGCTTTTGTTTCAAAATTGATTGATGCCATCAATTTAGATAAAAATGTCGTGGCAAATTTTAACGGAAGAAGAATTGTGATGTTAGATACCGATTTGCCCTCAATTGCTCGTGGTCATTTAATTGAAATAAAAAGTCAACTAAAGCTTGCCAATGCCATAACAATAGATCGTTTAAGCAAATTTCATATCACTGATTTAATAGCAAGAATTGAACAAGCATTAAATCCAAAGTAGCAATCGATAGCTCACAATTAAAAAATGCTTCATTTTTAATGAAGCATTTTTTAGTATTAAATGATTTGTACTTACTTGAAAGCTGGTATTCCAGTAATATCAGCACCAGTAATAAGTAAATGTATATCATGTGTTCCTTCATACGTTATTACAGACTCTAAATTCATACTGTGACGCATGATAGAATACTCTCCTGTAATACCCATTCCACCTAAGATTTGTCGAGCTTCTCGGGCAATGTGAATTGCCATATCAACGTTATTTCTTTTTGCCATCGAAATTTGAGCTGTTGTCGCTTTTCCTTCATTTCTCAAAACACCTAATCTCCAGGTCAACAATTGTGCTTTGGTAATTTCCGTAATCATCTCGGCCAATTTCTTTTGTTGCAATTGCGTTCCAGCAATAGGTTTGTCAAACTGAATACGCTCTTTTGCATAACGTAATGCGGTATCATAACAATCCATGGCAGCACCAATAGCACCCCAAGCAATTCCATAACGTGCTGAATCCAAACACATCATAGGAGCACCTAGTCCAGATTTTCCAGGCAATAAATTTTCTTTAGGCACCTTTACATTATTGAATACCAATTCCCCTGTCGCACTTGCTCTTAGTGACCATTTGTTGTGCGTTTCTGGAGTAGTAAATCCTTCCATGCCGCGTTCTACAATTAATCCGTGAATTCTTCCAGATTCGTCTTTCGCCCAAACCACAGCAATATCAGCAAATGGCGCATTTGAAATCCACATTTTAGCACCATTCAACAAATAATGGTCGCCCATATCTTTAAAGTTGGTTGTCATGCCACTCGGATTAGAGCCATGGTCAGGTTCTGTCAATCCAAAACATCCCATAAATTCTCCTGTGGCAAGCTTAGGTAAATAGTTGCGACGTTGTTCTTCGGTTCCAAATTTCCAGATAGGATACATTACTAATGAAGATTGTACTGATGACGTGGAACGAACACCTGAGTCGCCTCTTTCTATTTCCTGCATGATTAAGCCATAAGAAATTTGATCTAAACCGGCACCACCATATTCTTCCGGAATATAAGGACCAAAGCCGCCAATTTCACCCAAACCACTAATGATTTGTTTCGGAAATTCAGCACGCTGCGCATAGTCTTCTATAATCGGAGAAACTTCGCGTTTCACCCACGCACGAGCAGAATCACGAACTAATTTATGTTCCTCTGTTAACAAATCATCTAACAAATAATAATCGGGAGCTTGAAATAAATCTGGTTTCATCTTTAATGTCTTTTACGAAAACGTTTGCAAAGCTACATAATCTTAATTAAAATTTTGTTCAACAATTGTTATAATTTTTAGAAGCTTTTTTCAGATTGAAGTAACCACTATTTTAATTTTTTAAATTCAGTTTTATTGGTGAGTAAAAATTCCAAAATAGCCAATTCGTCTTTTTCAATTATCGTTTTCGATTGCGGATTGGCTTCGCAATAATTAAGGAATCCGGAAATTTCTTCATTTTTTAATTCTAGTGTTTTAGAAAAAAAGGATTCTTCAAAATTAGCTTTAGCGTATTCCTTAAATGTTATCTTTTCTTCCGGAGCTTTAGGCTTAGGATTATTACTTTTAAACAATTTCCCAACCATTTTTCCTATCTGGACAAAATCCATTCCTAAAGGTATTTCTCCGGTGTAAATGTCTTTATTTACTGGGTTTGATTGCTGTTTTTCAAGTTCCGCCATCTTTATACCATTATAGGAAGTGGCTTCTATTTTTATAGCTTTAATCTGCCGTATCTCCACCTCTTTAAGCGGAATAGGTTTCTCATTTAGTTTAATTAATAGCATACTTTTTTCAAAGTCTTCGACTGTCAGGGTATATTTCTGATCGGCAAAATTTTCAGACATAAAGACAAGGACATCATCGACTTTGGCTTCTATGTCAAATTCGCCTAAAGGATTGGTTTGGGTGATTTTTTTTGTAGTAAAATTGATGACGTCTACACTTTTCTGATAACTATCCTGATAGGAAACTTTTCCGTGAATCATTTTTTGCGAAAAGCAGGTACAAGAGAACAATAAAAATATGATGGAAATAATTTTTGCCATGGGTATTTGAATTTGTTAAACTTCAGCTACTAAAGTTAAGAAATTCCCCGTTGTAAAACAGGAAGAGTTTGTTAAAGTTTTAATGCAGCAAGTACAACTTACATCTTCAGATAAAAATCTTTTGTCAAATCGATATACTCTTCTGTATATTGATGACGGGCAGTTTCAATAATGAGTTCGTCAATGAGGGTTTGTTTTTGAGTTTTGGAGAAAGCCAATAAACTTCTTTTAATCTCTGTCGTTGGAGTTCCTTTTACACGGGTAATTTTGAAAGGATGTAACTCAAAGTCTTTGGCTAACGCGATAAACTTTTCTTCTTCTTTAAAAGGAATAATAACGGCAAAAATTCCGTTTTCAGACAATAACAAATTTACAGCTTCTACTAAATCTTTAAAAGGCAAGGCGTCTGAAAATCGTGCTAAATCTCTTTGCTCGTTTTCGGTTTTATAATCTTCGGTATAAAACGGTGGATTTGAAATGATAATATCGTAGTCTTCTTCCGGCTCTTCCATAAATTCATCTAAACCCGCATGAAAACAAAACAATTTATCGCCCCAAGGTGAACTTTCGAAATTCTCAACACATTGTTCAAAAGCGTTTTCATCAATTTCGATGGCGTCAATTTGCTGCGCCAGTTCGCCTTGCAGGCTCGGGTGCTCAGCGTTGCTTCTTTGGGCTAATATTAAAGATAAAATTCCGGTTCCGGCACCAATATCCAAAATAGAAAAAGGATTATTGTCAATGGGACACCATGCTCCAAGTAAAACACCATCGGTGCCTACTTTCATAGCGCAACGGTCTTGGTTTATGGTAAATTTTTTGAATTGAAATTTTGACAAAAGAATGTTTTTTAAATTTATACCATTAAGAAATTAAGAAAATTAAGGCTTAATGAACCTTAACTATCTTAATGGTTCAAAAATAAAATTTATAAATACATTTCGACCAAGCCTTCCGGTAAATCCATCACGACTTTTTTGTTTTCGCGGTCAATTTTCACCAAAAATTGGTCAATCATTGGAACAAGGATTTCCACGGTTCCGTTTACAACTTCAAATAAAGGTTGTGCAGAAGAATCATTTATGGATACAATTTTTCCGAAAACACCCAAGCGCTTATCTTCAATTTCAAACCCGATGACTTCATGAAAATAAAATTTGTTGCCTTCAAGTTTTGGCAACATGCTAAGCGGAAGATAAACATCACAATTAAGAATGCTGTCGGCTTCTTCTTCGGAATCGACATCTTCAAATTGCACCCGAAGAAAATCATTTTTGTGGAGTGAACTGTTTTCAATAAAAAATGGAACCAGATTTTTGTTGAACTCAACAAATACTGATTCCATATTTTCATATAACTCGGGTTCGTCAGTATCTAAATAGATAAGCACTTCCCCTTTGAAACTAAATTTTTTAGCAATTTTACCTAAATAGAAACAATCTTCTTTACGCATAATTGCTTGAAGTATTATGCTTCAGTTTGCGTTGCCTGTTCGCTATCGCTCGAGTCCTCGCTAGTCTCTTCAGCAGCAGGTGCTTCTGTAGCTTCTTCTGTTGCAACTTCAGCTACAACTTCTTCTGTAGCAGGAGCTTCTTCAACAACTGGAGCATCTTCAGCAACAACTTCTTCTGTAGCTACATCAGCAGCAGACTCTTCAATAGCAACTTCAGTTACAGCTTCCGGAGCTTCTACTTCTTCAACAGCAACCTCTTCAGCAACTTCTTCTACTTTTGCAGCTTCAACAGCGGCAGCAGCACGTTTTTCATTAGCAGCTTTCTCAGCTTTTAGAGCTTTCGCTTTAGCAGCTTCTTGCGCTTTTGATAAACTTTCTTTTTTAATGTCAACTTTTCCAGCTTTTTCTTCTAACCATTTAGCCAATTTTGCGTCAGCTTGCTCTTGCGTTAAAGCTCCTTTACGAACGCCGCCATCAAGGTGATGTTTCATTAAAGCACCTTTGTAAGAAAGGATAGCTCTTGCAGTATCTGTTGGTTGTGCTCCATTGTGTAACCATTGTACCGCTTGGTCAAGGTTTAAATCAATAGTGGCAGGATTGGTGTTTGGATTGTAAGTTCCTAATTTTTCAAGGTATCTACCATCTCTTTTTGATCTAGCATCAGCTGCTACGATCCAGTAAAAAGGCTTTTGTTTTTTACCGTGTCTTTGTAATCTAATTTTTACTGACATAATCTTTTTGATTAATTTGAGGTACACGACCTCGTTATTTTTAAGGGTGCAAAGATAACTTTTTTTTGAAAACAAACTAATCGAATGGCATCTTTTTAAATATTAAATAGCTTCCGCCCCATACTTTAACAATAATTTTTTAAAATTTAGTTAGTGTTTTTACTTTAAAAAGTTATTTTTGTGGAGAAATACATTTAAAAAATGAAAAGATTTTTGTCCCTATTTATTATAGCTTTGGCTTTTTCTTCTTGTCAGGAAGATGTGAAATTTAACAACCCTGGTTTTCAAGGGTTAAAAGATGATGTCTTTTGGAGAGCAAATGATGCAAGAGCTTATGTTGATGCAACAGGTAAATTAAGAATTGAAGCACTTACTCAATATGAGATAATTACTTTAAATACCAATAGCGCTAATGCTGGAACCTATGTTTTAGGAACTACAAATAGTAATAATTCGGCAACTTATTCTTCAAACTTTAATGATATCTCATTAGAATATGCGACCATTGCAGTTCCTGGCCCAACAGGAAGCATAAGTTTGGTTAATGGCGGAACAGGATACAGTAGCGGAACTTCAGTTGCAACAACTGGCGGAACAGGAAGCGGATTAACGGTAAATGTTGTTGCCAATGCTTCAGGAGTTGTTACTAGTGTTGCAGTTTCTTCTAGAGGCGGTGGTTATTTAGCGGGTGATTTAGTTACAGTTGCTGGCGGAAATGTTAATTGTAAGTTTAGAGTTGCGAATGTTCAAAATAGCAATGGTGAGATAAAAATCACCGAATATGATAATGTGAATTTTACTATTTCAGGTAAATTTAAATTCAATGCCGCCAATTCAAATGGCAGTCCTTTTGGCGGACCAATTTTGAATTTTCAATATGGGGAATTCTATAAAATACCCATTTACCCATCAATATAATTCTGAAACAAATTAAATAGAACCATCTTCGGATGGTTTTTTTGTTAATTAAATAATAAAGTTCAAATTAATAACGGTTTGCGATTTATTTAAACTACATTTGTTATCGAATTTTTAAATAAATAATATGAATATTTTTGTTGGAAGTCTTCCGTTCAGTATTGACGAAGCAGATTTAAGAGAGTCTTTTGAGGCTTATGGAACAGTTGACTCTGTTAAAATTATTACTGATAAATTTACTGGAAGAAGTAAAGGATTTGGTTTTGTTGAAATGTCTAATGATGATGAAGCTCAAAAAGCTATCGACGAATTAAACGGTGCAACAGTTGAAGGACGTACTATAGTAGTTAATAAATCGGAACCAAAACCGGAAGGAGAAAGAAAATCATATAACAACAACCGTTCAGGTGGCGGTGGTTATAGTGGTGGCGGAAACTCTCGCGGTGGAGGAGACAGAGGAAGATACTAGTTTATACTCTAAAATAAATACTAAAGCCATCTCAATGAGATGGCTTTTTTGTTTTTTGTTGATAACTAAAATTCGTTTTCTGAAGGCTAAAATGTATTTTTGTTTTTATCATAACAAAAGCTTTTGGCTAATGCCTTTTGCCTAATCCCTTGCTTGCATGTATTTAATTTTTGATACCGAAACAACTGGTTTGCCAAGAAATTGGTCGGCGCCAATTACTGATACTGACAATTGGCCAAGATGCATTCAGATTGCATGGCAGTTGCACGATGAGTTGGGAAATCTTATCGAGCATCAGGATTATTTAGTTAAACCGGAAGGCTTTAATATTCCATTTGATGCCGAACGGATTCACGGAATTTCTACCGAATTAGCAGAAGCGCAGGGGATAGGATTAAACGAAGTTTTAGAAAAATTCAACATCGCTTTATCAAAATCAAAATTTATTGTCGGTCAAAATGTTGGCTTTGATGTCAATATTATGGGTTGCGAATTTCATCGAATGGGAATGCAATCTCCTATGAGTTCAATGCCCGTTTTGGATACTTGTACCGAAGTTACAGCATCACTTTTAAAATTACCCGGTGGTCGTGGCGGCAAATTTAAATTGCCAACCTTAACCGAGTTACATCAATATCTTTTCGGAGTTCCATTTTCAGAAGCACACAATGCCACTGCCGATGTTGAAGCAACGACTCGCTGTTTTTTAGAGTTAATTAACAGGCAAGTTTTTAGCAAAGAAGAATTAGACGTTCCTGCTGATTATTTTGAAAAATTCAAAGAAAAAAACCCACAGGAAATTCAACTTATTGGGTTGAAGCATATAAATCTGAAAGAAGCTTCAGAAGAAATTCGGAAACAATTTAAAAAGAAAGAGGAAGTTGAAACACCCACTCAAGAAGAAAAACAAGTTCATCACACTCTGGCAGCTGTTGACTTTGTTCATTTGCATAATCATACTCAATTTTCAGTATTGCAATCTACAATTAGTGTTGCCGATTTAGTAAAGGCAGCGGTTGAAAATAAAATGCCGGCAGTTGCCATGACGGACCATGCCAATTTGATGGGCGCCTTTCATTTTGTTCGCGATATTTTATACCATAATAAAACGGCGCAAGCCAAAAACATACAAGCCGAAGAAAAAGGGGAATTGCCAACAGAAACGATAATCAAACCTATTGTTGGTTGCGAATTTTATGTTTGTGATGATTTGAGTGACAAGTCTCGAAAAGACAACGGATATCAAATTGTTTTCTTGGCCAAAACCAAAAAAGGGTATCACAATTTGGCAAAATTATCTTCCATTGCTTATACCCAAGGATTTTATTATGTTCCAAGAATTGATAGAAAAGCCATTCAACAATACAAAGAAGATATCATTGTGTTGTCTGGAAATTTATATGGGGAAATTCCAAGTAAAATTTTAAATATAGGTGAAAACCAAGCGGAAGAAGCTTTACTATGGTGGAAACAGGAATTCGGAGATGATTTTTATCTCGAATTAATGCGCCATAATCAGGAAGATGAAAATCGGGTAAATACCTCATTGATTTCATTATCAAAAAAGTACCAAATAAAAACTGTTGCCACTAACAACGTTTTTTATATCAATAAAGAAGATGCGAATGCTCACGATATTTTATTGTGTGTTCGCGATGGAGAAAAACAATCTACGCCAATTGGTCGCGGACGTGGTTATCGCTACGGATTGAACAACCAGGAGTATTATTTTAAGTCTGCAGAAGACATGAAAAAGCTTTTTCATGATTTGCCAGAAGCGATTAATAATACTGAAGAAATCGTCAATAAAATTGAAATCTACGATTTATCAAGAGAAGTTTTATTGCCAAAATTTGAGATTCCAAACGAGTTTTTAGATCCAGAAGACGAAGCTGATAAAGGCAAACGTGGTGAAAATAACTACTTGCATCATTTAACTTATGAAGGTGCGAAAAGGAGATACGATGAAATCACACCGGAAATCAAAGAACGTATCGATTTTGAATTATTGACAATAGAAAATTCCGGTTATCCTGGTTACTTTCTAATCGTTCAGGATTTCATAGCCGAAGCTAGAAGAATGGATGTTTCCGTTGGTCCCGGTCGTGGTTCTGCTGCGGGTTCTGTTGTAGCTTATTGCCTCGGAATTACCAATATTGATCCGTTGCTATACAATCTGCTTTTTGAGCGTTTCCTAAATCCAGACAGGGTTTCACTTCCCGATATTGATATCGATTTTGATGACGAAGGCCGAAGCAAAGTAATGGATTATGTAATTCAGAAATACGGTTCCAAACAAGTAGCACAAATCATTACCTACGGAACTATGGCAACCAAATCGAGTATTCGTGATACGGCCAGAGTTATGGATTTACCGCTATTTGAAGCGGATAAAGTAGCTAAATTAATTCCGGGATTAATGCCTTCAAAATGGAATTTAGCCCGACTTTTATCCGAAGATGAAGCCACAATTAAAAAAGCATTACGCCCTGAAGAATTTGACAGAGTGAAAGAATTGATTTCACTTTCCAAAATTGGGAACTTGTGTTCAGATACTATAAATCAGGCAAAATTCCTGGAAGGAAACCTAAGAAATACTGGAATCCATGCTTGTGGTGTAATCATTACGCCAAGCGATATTACCAATTTTGTTCCAGTGGCAACTGCCAAAGATTCGGATTTGTATGTTACCCAATTTGACAACTCAGTAGTTGAAAGCGCCGGATTATTAAAGATGGATTTTTTGGGTTTGAAAACTCTTACTTTGATAAAAGATACTGTAAAACTGGTAAAATACAGAACAGGAATAGAGTTAAATCCGGATGAATTTCCGATTGATGATATAAAGACTTTTGAACTTTTTCAACGAGGTGAAACGGTTGGAATATTTCAGTATGAAAGTGCCGGGATGCAGAAATATTTAAAGGAATTGAAACCAACAGTTTTTGGTGATTTGATTGCCATGAATGCGTTATATCGTCCTGGACCAATTGCTTATATCCCGAGTTTTATCAAGCGTAAAAATGGCGAAGAAGAAATCACATATGATATTGAAGCCTGCGAAGAATTGCTTAAAGAAACCTATGGAATTACGGTTTACCAAGAGCAGGTAATGCTTTTGTCGCAAAAGTTAGCCGATTTCTCAAAAGGAGATGCGGATGTTCTTCGTAAAGCAATGGGGAAAAAACAGAAAGATGTTTTGGATAAAATGAAACCAAAATTCATTTCACAAGCAGAAGCAAAAGGCCATTCCGCCGAAAAATTAGAAAAAATATGGAAGGACTGGGAAGCCTTTGCGGAGTATGCTTTTAACAAATCGCACTCCACTTGCTATGCTTGGATTGCTTATCAAACAGCCTATTTAAAAGCCAATTATCCCGCAGAATACATGGCGGCAGTTTTATCTAATAACATGAGTGACATCAAGCAAATTTCATTCTTTATGGAAGAATGCAAACGTATGGGATTGCAGGTACTCGGTCCAGATGTCAATGAGTCGTTTTATAAATTTACGGTAAATGATAACTATGCTGTTCGTTTCGGAATGGGCGCCGTTAAAGGTGTTGGAGCAAATGCTGTAGATACCATTGTACAAAACAGAAAAGACGAGCCGTATAAATCGATATTTGATTTAGCCAAGAAAATTGATTTGCGTGCTGCCAACAAAAAGGCTTTTGAAAGTTTAGCATTGGCCGGAGGATTTGATTGTTTTCAAAACACGCATCGCGCACAATATTTCCATATTGAAGGTGAAGGAATTACGTTTCTTGAAAAAGCGGTTCGCTATGGTTCAAAATTTCAAGAGAATGAAAATTCATCACAGGTAAGTTTGTTTGGTGAGAGCAGCGATGTTCAAATTGCAGAACCTATTGTTCCTCCATGCGAAGAATGGAGTACTATGGAAAAATTAGCCAAAGAAAAAGAAGTAGTTGGAATTTATATTTCAGGTCATCCATTAGATGATTACCGTTTTGAAATGAAATATTTCTGTAAAAGTAAACTAGAGAATTTAAAAAACCTCGAAAATTTTATTGGCAAGACGCTAACATTTGCCGGGATTGTGACTAATGTTCAATACAGAACTGCCAAAAATGGAAAAGATTGGGCAATGTTCACTCTAGAAGGCTATGATGAAAGCCACGAGTTACGGATTTTTGACGAAGATTATTTGAAGTACCGACATTTTTTGGTCAACAACCAGTTTATTTATTTTAAAGTTACTGTAAGAGACGGTTATGTAAATCGCGAAACCGGAAAAAAATCAGAGCCCAGAATACAATTTACAGATGCAAAACAATTGCAGGATGTGTTGCCACAGTTTGCTAAAAAACTAAGTATTCAAATGGATATTAATGAATTGCACAAAAATGCTATTGAGCAATTAAATGCTGTTTTCCAATCAAATAAAGGAGATAATACTGTAACTTTTGAAATCGTTGAATTTGATAAAACAAAAATAATTCCCGAAATCGTTCCGAAAATTGTCGCGGTTGATGATGAAAATTTTGAACCGGAAAATATGGATGAAATTGAGATTGAAATTCCAGTTGTTGAAGAAGAAATTAAAATCATGACCAAAGTTTCATTGCCAAGCAGAAAATTGAAAATCAAAATATCCAAAGAATTGTTAATAGAATTGGAGAAAATGAAAGTCAAATTCAGCCTGAACTAAGTATCAGTTCAGACAATGATTTTATAGCCAAAACTGATTTTTTATCATGACAAACTGAAATAAAATGTCTAATTTTGCTATTAAATAATTACTGTAATTTAAAAATATAAAATATGGCTTTAGCAATAACAGATGCTACTTTTGATGAAGTAGTATTAAAATCAAGTAAACCGGTAGTGGTTGATTTTTGGGCAGCTTGGTGTGGACCATGTAGAATGGTTGGACCGGTAATAGACGAAATCGCAACTGAATATGAAGGAAAAGCAACAGTTGGAAAAGTTGATGTTGACGCCAATCAGGAGTTTGCTGCAAAGTATGGTGTTCGTAATATTCCAACCGTTTTAGTTTTTCAAAATGGAGAAGTAGTTGGCCGTCAGGTTGGCGTTGCTCCAAAGAAAACATATACGGATGCTATTGATGCTTTGTTGTAATACCAATTTGTCATTTCGAGGTAACGATAACTCTCATCATAAATAATAGCTCAACACAAGTTGGGCTTTTTTTATGGTAGTACCACATTTTCTTTTATTATGAAATTTCTACCCGCTGTCCGCGCTAAACGTTAGCGATCACGTATCGAAGGTAAAATTCACGCTTTGTAGTTTTTAGGATAAATATTTTCAAATTTTCAAATTTTCAAATTTTCAAATCCCTATATTTGAGCTATGAAGATTGAAGAACAAAAAGAACTCGTTTCCGGCTTTCAACATCTTGAATTGCTAGCCAATCAAGTGGTAGAAGGCTTTATTTCTGGAATGCACAAAAGTCCGTTTCATGGTTTTTCTGCTGAATTTGCTGAGCATAAAGTCTATAACTCGGGTGAAAGCACCAAACATATCGATTGGAAATTATTTGCCAAAACAGATAGGTTATACACCAAAAAATATGAAGAAGAAACCAATCTTCGTTGCCATTTGATTATTGATAACTCTTCTTCTATGCATTATCCAAAGTTGAAGAATGTCGAGCCTTTTTATCATAATAAAATAGGTTTTTCAGTTTTAGCATCGGCAGTTTTGATGAATTTATTGAAGAAACAGCGAGATGCTGTTGGACTAAGCATCTATTCGGATACTTTCGAATACTATGCTCCGGAAAAAGGGAGTGATCGTCATCACAGAATGATTTTGAGCAAACTGGAAGAGCTTTTAGAAAAACCTAAAGTTTCAAAAAATACAGACACAATTACGTTTTTACATCAAATTGCCGAAAAAATCCATCGTCGTTCGATGATTATTTTGTTTACCGATATGTTTCAAACGGGCAATAGAGAAGCACTTTTTAATGCCTTGCAACATTTAAAACACAACAAACATAAAGTAGTTGTTTTTCATGTTATCGATAAAAAAACGGAAATCAATTTCAATTTTGACAATGCTCCGCGTAAGTTCATCGATATAGAAACAGGTGAGCAAATCAATATTTTTGCCGACACAATCAAGGAAGTTTACGAAGAAAAGGTTACCGATTACTTCAAAACTTTGGCCATGACTTGTGCTCAAAATAAAATTAAGTATGTTCCGGTTGCTGTAGAGGAAAGTTTCGAAAAGATTTTGACTACCTATTTAGTTGAAAAACAAATGTTTGGTTAGAATTGTTTTTTAGACATTTATTTTTTTAAAAAATAGTTGTAGAAATCAAAAACGATTGTATATTTGCAACCGCAATCGCAAGATCGTTGAATACTTATGGCAAGTAAACGCTCGGTCAGGCAATAACGCAGAGGTTTGGTAGTTCAGTTGGTTAGAATACATGCCTGTCACGCATGGGGTCGCGGGTTCGAGTCCCGTCCAGACCGCGAAATTGGGAAAAGCACTTTGGAAACAAAGTGCTTTTTTGCCCAAAAAGCAATCAAAATGATTGCATTTTTGGATAACCCAAAAAGCAAATGAAATGCATTCACTAAGTTATGTGAGTCATTCAAAATTAGTTGTGTTGTTTGCTACGACTTTGTAACTCGTAGCGCAGTTTAGTAGTCTTGTCAAAATGACGAGATGAAAAGCTAGGTTTAGTAGTTAGACCAATGAAAAGCTTTCCATTTATTCTGAATTTATTTCAGAATCTAAGGATGGCTTTTTTGATTTATATTGGTTTTGTGCTAACTGTAATTAACTGAAAATTAATATATCTCGTTGCTTTTTTGATATATAAAACTATATTTGTAATCTTTCAATTAACAGAACCAATATTTAAAATGAAAAATTTACTACTTACTATTACTTTATTTTTTTCAACTTCTATTTTAATTGCTCAAAACTTCAATCAACCAGCGCAATACAATAATGTTTGTGATGATAACAATGATGGATTTGCTCCTTTTTATTTAGATGAAGTTTCATTTGAAATTTTAGCTAATTTGAATTCTCAAAGTTATGTGATTACGCATCACGAGACCCAAACTGAGGCACAGACTGGTACTAATGCATTGCCTAGTCCTTATTTTAATATAAACCCATCTACTCAAACTATTTTCGCCAGAATAGCAACTGTTGCTACAGGACAAGTTACCATTATGCCTTATAATTTGAATGTAAATCCAATACCGCCATCACCAACTCAAACAATAACAGCTTGTTCAAATACTTTTCAATGTTGGAATTTAACTAGTGTTGAAAATTCAATTGCTCAAGGAATGACAAATTTGTCTGTTAGCTTTTATCAGTCACAATTTAATGCACAAGCAGGAATTAATCCAATTCCAAATCCTAGTTGTTATTTTAGTATTACTTTACCAGCTAGTCAACCACCTATTTTTTATAGAGCAGAGAATGTTGTAACAGGTTGTTTTTCCATAGGAATTATAGAATTGATCACACTCGATTGTGGAGGAGGCACAACATGTTTGCCACCTGCAAATATAACCACAGCCAATATAACTGAAACTTCGGCAACCATAGCTTGGACTAATTCAGATTCAATCACGCAATCTTCAATTTATATTGCGCCTGCAGGTAGTCCTGCACCAACAAATAATAATGCTGTCATTTTTGCTCAAGGAAGTCCATATGTAATTACTGGTTTGAATTGTAGTACTCAATATGATGTTTATATTCGAACTTACTGTAGTTCTGTAAATTTAAGTTCATGGGTTCAAACTACTTTTTCCACCTCGTCTTGTGTGCCTCAAGCTGGGCAGCCAGTTGATTTAAGACAATGTTTAAATGATAATGGTTCAGCTTGTTTTGATATTTCTTTGAACACTGTTTTCATCATGAATACCTTGAATCCAATCGAATATACAATTACTTATCACAACTCGCAATCAGATGCTCAAAATGATGTTAATCCTTTAACATCTCCTTACTGTACTTCATCTTCTCAGGCAGTATTTGCCCGATTGGAGAATAATGCTAATCAAACTTTTCAAGTATTGGGTTTTTCTCTTATTGTTGATACTTTTTCTAGTGTAGTAACCCCATTAAACAATATGCAGCAATGTGATGATAATAATGACGGTGTAGTTACTTTTGATTTAACAACAGTTCAAGCGCAATTAAATACAACAAATACTTTAGAATATTATCCAAGTTTGTCTAATGCACAAAATCAAGTAGTGCCTTTTACTAATCCACAAATATTGAATATTGGTATTCAAAATCCAATAACAAATGTGTTTGTGAGAGAGATTGTTCCTAATTCTTGCGATAATATTTATTCATTTCAATTAAATACCTATTCCAATTGTAACTTGGCATATGTTTGTTCTCAAGCAAACTCTTTATGTAATTCGTTGGGTGTTCCTTTTCAAAATACTATTAACGCCAGTTCAACTGGTCAAGCGGGTTGTTTGAATACAACTCCTAATCCAACTTGGTTTTATTTGCCAGTAAGTGGCGCAGGAACTATAAATTTACAAATAGTGCAAACATCTGTAAATGGTGGAACTTCTGATGTAGATTATGTAATTTATGGACCATTTTCTTCATTGACAAATGCATGTAGTCAGCTATCGTCAAACAATATTGTAAGTTGTAGTTATTCTAATGCAGCAATTGAATATCCTGTAATTCCTAATGCACAACCAGGACAATATTATTTGATGATGGTCACTAATTTTAGTAACCAATCAGGTCTTATTACAATTACTGAACAAGGAAATTCAGTTGGAGGAATAGATTGTTCAGGTTTACGATTAAATGCCTTTTTAGATAGTAACAGTAACGGAATAAAAGATGTTGGAGAACAAAACTTCCCCTTAGGACAGTTTACCTATGAAGTAAATAATAATGGAAACGTTCATAATATTATTTCTCCAACAGGAGTTTATAATATATATGATACAAACGCTACTAATTCCTATGATTTGAGTTATGCTATTGATCCAAATTATGTAGCATCTTATGGAATTTCCACTGCTTCTTATAGTAATGTGAATGTTGTTATTGGTGCTGGAATGCAAACCTATAATTTTCCAATTACTGTTACACAAAGCTACAACGACTTGGCAGTAAACATTGTTCCACTTAATGCCCCAAGACCTGGGTTTACTTATCAAGAAAGAATTGTTTATACCAATTTTGGCAATCAAACAGTTGCTTCTGGAACAGTTACTTATACTAAAGATGCTTTGGTAACTATAACTGCAAACTCTCAAACAGGAACAACTCCCACAGCTAACGGATTTACTTATAATTTTACCAACCTTTTACCTTTTGAAACAAGAACATTTACTGTCACAATGCAAGTGCCAAATATTCCAACGGTCACTTTAGGGAATTTATTAACTAATACTGCCAATATAGCTCCAATTAGCGGAGATGTGGTTCCGTCAAATAATTTTTCTTCTTGTTCTCAAATAATTATTGGTTCATATGATCCTAACGATAAAATGGAGTCGCATGGAGAAAAAATATTGCATTCTACTTTTACTGCCAATGATTATTTGTATTACACCATACGATTTGAAAATACGGGAACAGCCAGCGCCATCAATGTTAGAGTAGACGATTTATTAGATTCAAGATTAAATGAAAATACTATCAAAATGATTGGTGCTAGTCACAATTATATTATGGATAGAGTTGATAATAATTTGACTTGGCGATTTGACAATATTCAATTGCCAGTTTCTATTGCAAACACTAATATAGGAAAAGGTTATATAACATTCCAAGTAAAACCTAGACCAGGTTATGCGGTAGGTGATATTATCCCAAACACAGCATCTATTTATTTTGATTTTAACCCTCCGATTATCACTAATACATTCCAAACAGAGTTTGTAGCTCAACTTGGGGTTAATGAATTTGAGAATGGTGATTTTGTTTTCTATCCAAATCCAGTTTCTGATTTAGTTACTATTTCGGTTAAAAACATTGGAACTATTGCAGCGATTACTGTTTATGATATACTTGGAAAATTAATACTAATAGAAAAACCAACAACAGCAGTTTCAATACAAACTCTTGATTTGTCTTCAGTTTCAAAAGGAGTTTATCTGCTTGAAGTTACTTCAGACAATAATTTGAAAGTGATTAAAAAATTAATAGTAGAATGATTTTTTTAAATTTATATAAATGAAAAGGGCTCAATTCCGAAGTATCGGGTGAGCACTTTTCTTTTTTAGGCAAACGAAAGAGGTAGTGAATATAATTTCTTATTTTTGAATTTATTAATCCATTGAAATCGTTCATGAGAAAAGCTATTGCTTTATTTTTAGTATCACTTTGTTTTTCCTGTCAATACTTTGAAAAGAAAGTACCGAATGAAAAAGAATTATTGGAAAAGCAATTGAAGGAAATTAACTGGAATGAAGTGGATGAATATCCATCGGTGGCCGATTGTGAAAAACTTACCGATGAAACCCAACGCAAACAATGTTTTTTCGAATTTTTAACAACAACCATTCAACAAAAACTGGCAGTTGATACTCTTTCAACTTTATTTCCAAAACTCGATACTATTGAAGTTAAAGTGACTGTTTTTCCTAATTCAACTATGGAGTTCAAACCACAATTTACAAAAGATTCGGTTGCTTATGACACTATAAAAATCGACAGCATTCTTCGTATTCGATTAGTTAATTTCCCTAAAGTTAATCCGGCCATTAAAAGGGGAATTCCGGTTAAAACAAAATTTGTACTCCCGGTTATTATTAAAACGGAGTAATTATTTTCTAAATATTCTCCCTTTCCACTTAAAGCTTCCAAAAAGCGAATAAATTCCAACCAAACTAGAAAATAAAGGATAAATAACGCTGCTGGCGACTGGGACAAAGAATTTGCCTTTTCTCAAATAAGCATTCGATTTATAAAGCAAAATATAATCAACAATATATTTTATCAAAAATGCAATTAGCAATATTCTCCAGTTTAAAAAGGCAAAAGGCAAAAGGCAAAAGGCAAAAGTTAAAGATAAATTCATTAAAAGGACCACAACCGCCAAAAACCTAGCATAACTACTTTTATAACCGGTTGATTTTCCTGCCCAACGAACCCGTTGCATAAAGAGTTTGTATAAATCGTTTTCTGGTTTGGTTTTTACAATAACATCGTTGTTTTTAAGATAATGCACTTTTTCTTTATTGGTATTAACCGCTTTTTGTAATAAAAAAACATCATCACCGCTGGCTTTATCACTAATTCCACCAAATCCACCTATTTCAGAAAAGATTTTTTTGGTGTAAGCAAAGTTCGCTCCGTTGCACATAAATGGTTTTCCAATACCAAAACTCCCAATGGTTACACCTTGCAAACTCATCAAATCCAACTGTTGAAAATAATGGAACCAGTTGTTTTTGGCTCGATACAGCACAGCGCCTACAATCATTTCTGGATTATTTGTTTGAATATAATTATCTAATGTCAGCAACCAATTTTTATTCACGATACAATCAGCATCAGTCGTAACTATCCAATCGTGTTTGGCAATGGGCATAGCTCGTCCTAATGCATCTTTTTTGGGCGAATAGGAGAGGTGTAGGTTTTCTAGCAATGTTGTGTCCAAATGCTCATATTTCATGCGCCATTGAATGCAAATGCGTTCCGAATTATCGGTTGAAAAATCATCCACCAGAATAATCTCAATCATCTTATGCGGATAGTTCAAATTGGAAATCGATTCTAAAAGAGTTGGTAAATTTTTAGCTTCATTCCGAAAAGGGATCACAATAGTAAAAGCCGTTTTTGGAGCCAAATCTGTTACATGAAAAGATTTCACTTTGTTGAATCCAAAAATCAATTGAATAATTAAAAGGACATATACCAATAAAATAACTAGCAATACAATCGAAACTATTCCCATTTTGGTTTGAATTTAAGTACATAATAACTTCCGATAACAACAGGCAAAACCACATTTAAAAACCACATCAAAGTGGAAATAAAAACAGCAATCCATTCGTTTACACCCAATTTTCCGAAGAAAAAAACCGCCATACTTCCTTTTACAGCAAAGTCCAGAAACTGGAAACTCGGCAAAGAAGAAGCCAAAAAATAAACGGTTGCAATGGTTGCCATCATCGTTAGATAAGGTAAATCTACATCAAAAGCGAGAAATAAAAAATAGTATTGATGCGAAAAAACCATATAACGGCAAAGCGCGAGAAGATTATTTTTAGTGTGAATTTGTTTCGGGATTTCGTTGATTTTGTATATGAGTTTTTCAATCGAATAGCCTTTAATCTTGATATTCTTGAATAGACAAGAAAATAGAATAAATAAAATAGACAAACCGATTATGGCTAGACCCCATTTCCAATAGCCAAGAATCAATAGCCCAATTGTTCCAAAAACCACAGTTAAAACCATCTGAATTCCGTTGCAGATTAGATTTAGAAATATGATTTTCTTGGTTTTCTTTTTGTCAAAATACAAAGCTTTCCCAGCGTATTCTCCAAGTCCATTTGGCGTAAAAATTCCGGCCGTTAACGCTCCGAGAACTTGTTTAGTAGATTCGCCAACTGAAATCGGTTTTATAAGCGAAACCAGATTTCGCCATTTTAAAATTTCGAGATACCGATTGGCAAAACTGAAGGAAAGCAAAAATATAGTTCCCGAAACCGATTGGTTATCATAAAGCAAACTGTGGAATTTTTCCCAATAGAGTTTGTCATTATTTGCTAATTGATCATAGATGAAATAAAAAGCGCCAGTTACAATCAAAAGTTTGATAATAAAAACACTGAATTGCTTAGCTTTGTGTGGAATTGTAATCATTGTTACAAAAGTAGGTAATTGGATTTGAAGATTTGAGAGTTTGAGAATTTGAAAATAAATTATACTGAAAGCCAACAACCGACAACCATTAAAAAAAATGGCAAACGAACGCATCATATTAGGAATTGACCCGGGAACCACCATTATGGGTTTTGGGTTAATCAAAGTAGTCAACAAAAAAATGGAATTCATTCAGTTAAACGAATTGATTCTAAGTAAATATGATGATCATTACACCAAATTAAAAGTCATTTTCGAACGAACAATTGAATTAATAGAAACGCATCATCCTGACGAAATTGCAATAGAAGCACCTTTTTTCGGAAAGAATGTGCAATCAATGCTAAAATTGGGAAGAGCACAAGGTGTTGCCATGGCAGCTGGTTTGTCACGTCAAATTCCAATTACCGAATACGAACCCAAAAAGATAAAAATGGCTATTACTGGCAACGGAAATGCCAGCAAAGAACAAGTAGCCAAAATGCTGCAACAGCTTTTAGGGTTGAAACAATTACCAAAAAATCTCGATTCAACAGATGGTTTAGCCGCAGCGGTTTGCCACTTTTTCAACTCAGGGAAAACCGTAGGCGAAAAAAGTTATACGGGTTGGGATGCTTTTGTAAAACAGAATGAGCAACGTGTTAAAAAATAGTTTGCAGTCGCAGTCGCAGTTTCCAGTTCTGCTGACTGAGACTGAGACTGAATACTAAAAAATGAGCGGCATCTACATCCATATTCCTTTCTGCAAACAAGCTTGCCATTATTGCGACTTCCATTTTTCGACTTCATTAAAGAAAAAAGATGAGATGGTTTTGGCTTTGGCCAACGAAATGGCGCTGCGCGCAACTGAATTCAAAAATGAGGTCGTCGAAACGATTTATTTTGGAGGCGGAACGCCGTCGATATTGGATATTCATGATTTAAGATTTTTGATTGATGAGGTTTTTGCAAATTATAAAGTCGTTAAAAATCCAGAAATAACTGTAGAAGCAAATCCAGATGATTTAACGGAAACCCGAATCATCGAATTATCACAAAACAAAATCAATCGCTTAAGCATCGGAATCCAATCCTTTTTTGAAGATGATTTAAAGCTCATGAACCGCGCTCATAATTCGACGGAAGCCAAAAAATGTCTTGAAATTGCCACACAATATTTCGATAATATTTCCATCGATTTGATTTATGGAGTGCCAAATATGTCAAATAAAAAATGGTTGCAAAATATAGAAACCGCATTGTCTTTTAACGTGCCGCACATTTCGAGTTATGCTTTGACAGTCGAGCCCAAAACGGCTTTGCATAGCTTTATCCAAAAAGGAATCATTCCGCCACCCGAAGATGAAGTGGCGCAGGAACATTTTCATTTGTTGGTTGACAAGCTCGAAGAAAACGGATTCATTCATTATGAGTTGTCTAATTTTGGAAAGACAACTTATTTCTCCAAAAACAATTCGAGTTATTGGTTAGGGAAAAAATACATCGGAATTGGTCCTTCGGCGCACAGTTACAATGGTATTTCCAGAAGTTGGAATATTTCAAACAATACGCTTTATTTAAAATCAATTGCTGAAAACATTTTGCCATCGGAAACTGAAATCTTAACCAAAACAGATAGATATAACGAGTATGTGATGACTGGTTTGCGAACCATTTGGGGAATTTCTTTAGACAGAATTGAGCGCGAATTTGGTCCAAAATACATAGAGTATCTTAACCAACAGTCGGCTAAATACATTGAAGATCATTTGCTTTTTGTAGATGACACTATTTTGCGAACAACTAAAATCGGGAAGTTTTTGAGTGACGGAATTGCAAGTGATTTGTTCATGCTGAACTAGTTTCAGCATCTTTTCAATTTATAGCTATTATGATAAAAGGATTCATATATATTTTAACAAACAAGAATTTCACTGTCGTTTATGTTGGAGCCACAAAAGATTTGAAATCTAGAATAGATTGTCATAGAAATGGAACTGGAGCAGTTTTTACCAAAAAGTATAATGCTACAAATTTAATTTATTTTGAAGAGTTTGATGATTTTCATGATGCATTTGCTAGAGAAAAACAACTTAAAAATTGGCACAATGAATGGAAATGGAATTTAGTAAAAGTTTCCAATCCAGAATTAAAAGATTTATATTTGGAGTTGTAATAGCGTCTTACTAGATGAGATGCTGAAACAAGTTCAGCATAAATGATAGCTAAAATTCAAAACTTCGAAATCGACTTATTAAAACCTATTGATATTTCTATTTCATTATCAAATACCGATGCCAATCCGATTGCGTGGTATATTGAAAAACCGACGATTGAACCGGTAAAATTTGGTAATTGGATTGGAAAAGTTTCTGAAGGAAGTTCGACTAATTTCAATAATATTTTCTTCAATCCACACGGACACGGAACTCATACAGAATGTCTGGGACATATAACACGCGAATTTTTCAGCATCAATCAATGTTTAAAACAGTTTTTCTTTTTGGCCGAATTGATTTCGATTGAGCCTCAAAGTTTGGGTGAAGATTTAGTAATTACCAAAGAAAGCATTTCGAATGCGCTTGATGTAACATTTAAATTAGGTATTACAAGAGAAGCATTAATCATCAGAACGTTGCCAAATTCAGAATCCAAAAAACATAAAAACTATTCAAAAACAAATCCCCCATACTTATTAGAAGAAGCTGCGACTTTCATTCGCGATAGCGGCATTAAACATTTACTAATTGATTTACCAAGTGTCGATAGGGAAGAAGATGAAGGAAGATTATTGGCGCACAAAGCCTTTTGGAATGTAAAAGATATCAATAATCTCAATGAAGATGCACGATTGGATTGTACCATTACTGAAATGATATTTGTAGATGACAACATTCGTGACGGAAGTTATCTGTTGAATTTACAAATGGCGCCGTTTGAAAATGATGCTTCTCCAAGCAAACCTGTATTATTTAAGATTGAAGATTATTGATTTCAGTTTCGGAAGTTCAAAAATCAGCAATCGTTAATTTTCAATCACCAATCAATATGATAACCGTTTCAACAGATAAAAATAAATTGGATGTTCCGTTTATCCAAAACTTTTTGAAGGATATTTATTGGGCGGCCGGCAGGACAATTGATGAAGTGCAAACTACAATTGATGCTTCGTTTTGTTTCGGAATTTATGAGGATGAGAATCAAATTGGTTTTGCTCGTGTTATTACGGATTATGTTGTTTTTGCTTATCTGATGGATGTGTTTATTGATGAGAAACATCGCGGAAAAGGATATTCTTCCATCTTGATTGATACAATGATGAAAGAACCTAAATTGCAGCAAGTCAAAATTTGGCGTTTAGCCACTTCTGACGCACATTTTTTATATGAAAAATTTGATTTTACTCCTTTAGCTCATCCCGAAAAAATGATGGAGAAAATTAAATAGTATTCAGTTTTTAGTCGCAGTTGACAGCCACTGCGACTGAAAACTGTTACTGAAAACTAAAATACATGAACATTCAACAACTCTACGAATTTTGTTTATCCAAAAAAGCGGTGACGGAACATTTCCCTTTTGATGAAGATACTTTGGTTTTTAAAGTTGGCGGTAAAATGTTTTGCCTTACTTCACTAAAGGAATGGGAAAAAGGAACACCGGCACTAAACCTCAAAGGAGAGCCTGAAAATAATGCAGAATTAAGCGCACAATTTGAAGCCATAAATCCAGGATACCACATGAGTAAAATACATTGGATAACCGTTGATTTTAATAGTGACGTTTCGGATAAAATGATGTGCGAATTAATCAATCATTCCTATGATTTGGTTTATAAGAGTTTGACTAAAAAGTTACGTGACGAAATAGAGAAAAGTTAAAAGCGAAAAGGCACTAGTTGAAGAAATTTCTAACTAGTGCCTCTTCACTTAAACTATGTTTTTTATTTGCATATAGGCCCGCCAATTTAAATAAATTTCCTTATTTAGTTGGTGTTGTTGCTGGTTTTACATCCTCTTTTTTCTTTTTGTTGAACAAGCCATTGAGTAAATCTTTAGCCTGTGTTTTTACATCTGGTTTTGGTGTCGCCGTTTTGGAAGTATCCTTTGGTTTAGTGTTATTTTGGATAATATTTCCGAGTGCCGAAGTGCCTTGTTGTATCAACTTGTCTTTTTGTTGTTTCACCAAGTTAGTGACCAAAGTGGTTGTAGCTTGTTTAACATCAGTAGTAATATTTGGATTTTTAAAATTGCCGGTAAGAATAGCATTTATAGGAATCGTTTCAAATTTTTTGGCGTCTGTAGGTGTTAATTTTCCGATTAAATTATTGATTTCTGTTCCCAAATATTTAGACGGAACATCTAATTTCACATTATAGTTCATCAATTGGTCAAAACCATGCGACCCGCCTATTGTAGCTTTGATGTCTTGGTATTTGATGTCGAAGGGTTTTACGTTTACTTTCCCGTCTTTAAAAGTTAATGCGGCCTTTAAGTCATTGAGATTTAATTTTTTCAAATCCACAAAACCTAACTTGTTATCCAAAGCGGTTAATAAAGTCGAGTTGCTTGAATTCACTGTTGTTGAAAGCAATTGTCCCATTAAATCTCCCGTAATGCTCTTCAAATCGGGCGTCATTTCTTTGTCGTTCAGATTCCCAGAAACTTTGATTTTCGAATTCAGTTTTCCGTTAATTACTCCAGCTATTGGAGCAATTTTTTTCATCATGTCCAACTGTGTAAAAGTTTGAGCAATATCAACACCATTTAATTCTAAATCCATATTGAATTTGGATATTTTTTCTTTGGTAGACACCTCGCCATTAAACGTAATCAAGCCGCCAAAAATATTAGTTTTGCCATTTTCTAAAGTAGCTTTTTGATCTTTGATAATTACCTTGCCGGAAACGTTTTTCAAAACCAAATTATCATACAAAACCGTGTTCGCATTTGCTGTCAAAGTACAATTCAAAAACGCCGGAATTTTCATGGCTTCATTTGCTTTGGTTTGTTTTTTAGCATCCGTTTTCGAAGTCATAAAATCGCTTACTGCCATTTGATTCGAATTCAAATTAAAGTTCCCTTTCAATTCCTGATTTTTAAACACAAAACCATAGAAATTTTCCAAAACTCCAGTTACAGCCAAATCTGTTTTTCCGGTTGTTGCATTAAATTGTTTTAAGTTCACGCGGCTTGGGTCAAATGATACAAATGCTCTGCTGATTTTCATGGTTTTACCATCTTCATCTGTATAATTAAAACCTGTTAAGTCAATCGTTCCTGCATTTCGGATTCGTGTATAATCACTTTTTTCTACCGATTGCATATCGAATGCTGTTGTTACATCGGCTTTTAGAATTCCGGTTAACGGTTTGACCAATTTTATAGGATATGCTTTTGTCAGATTAGTCAAATTGATAGTTCCTTTTAGTGCAGCATTCACCAAAGCATTTTCAGAAATGTTTTTAATATTCGCTTTGGCATTGAAAATATCCTGATCAATTTGGAACGACAATTTATCCAAGTTCACATAAGTGTCATTCATCACTCCGGTTTCGTTGATGATTTTGGTGTCGATGATAATGTTTTTGACTGATTTTGGCAGATTCGGATATTGAAATGACGCATTGTTTGAAGCAATTTTGACATTGAATTTTGGAACAGAAGTCTCTGAATACAATCCTTTTGCAAAACCGGCAACGGTAAAATCGCCATTGGTATTTACCTCTTTTAAATTGCTCGAATATTGAGCCGGAATTAATCCCAAGAAGTTTTTGAACGAAGTAGTTGGTGTTTTAAATGTCAAATCATATTGTTGTCCGGCATCGACCAATTGGATGAAACCGTTAAATTCTAAAGGTAATTCATTGATTTTGGCTTTGTTTTCTTTGAAAGTATATTTGCTTTTATCCAAGTCAATTCCAAGAACGGCATCTAGAGAAATCCCAACATTTTTCATGTAATTCACTTTATCCATATCCAAAGAAACTTTGGCGGTAGATTTAGTTGCCAAATCCAATTTTGAAGAGGCAAAATCGCCAGTGCCTTCATGATTGATGCTGTCTAAAACCATTTTTATTTTTGACTTTTCATCATAGTATTTAAACTTGAAATTTTCTACGGAATAGTCTTTTATCTTTAAGGAAAGCGGTTTGCTTTTTTCATCTTCGATATTATTTTTATCTTTTAATGCAATATCATAATTGCCAATTCCGTCTTTGTTAAAGATGATATTTATTAAACCATTTTTGGATGAAATCCCATCGATACTAATAGGTTCGTTATCGCCTTTAAACAATTCTTTGATTGACATTTTTAGATTTAATTCGTCAAAAGCTACTAAAGTATCTCCTTCAAAAGGTGCTTTGTTGATTATTGATAGTTTTTCAATTAAAACACTAGCATTGGGGAAATTTCTAAATAAACTCAAATCGGCATCGGCAAAAGCCACTTTAGCGTCTACTTTTTCATTAATGGAAGTTAAAATTTTAGCTTTGATTTGATCTTTAAAGAAATACGGAATTGCAAATGCCGATATGACTAACAGCAACAAAATAATTCCAACGATTTTTAAGATTTTCTTTAACATAATGTGATAGATTTAGTTACGCATGCACACAACAAAAATAAAGCCTTTTACTCAAAAAGCGGTTACTATTTGTGGAAGTTTTATGATTTTTAGTTCATAGTAATTGTTGAGAAATTGTTATTAACAGTCGGTTGTTTTTGGCATTATTCTAAAATAGTTTTAGTTAATTTGTTCTTCCATGAAAAAGCAGCATCAAGTCATCTTATCGTTAGGTAGCAATCTAGGCAATCGTCTCGAGAACATTGTCCGTTGCATTGATAATTTGCACAAAGAAATTGGGACAATAATTAGAGTTTCCAAGCTTTATGAAACACCGTCATGGGGTTTTGAGAGTGAGAAATTCTACAATTGTGCGGTAATTATCAATACACATAAATCAGCACATCAAGTTTTGGAAGAATGCCTTTTGCTTGAAGAAGCTTTGGGAAGAGTTCGCGAAGAGGCAGAAGGGTATCATGCGCGTATAATTGATATTGATGTGATAACTTTTGATGAAGAAATTATCGCTTCCGAGAAACTGCAGGTGCCTCATCCGGAAATGCAAAACCGTTTGTTTGTTTTGCTGCCGATGCAGGATTTGAATTTAGACTGGCGTCATCCTATTTTACAAAAATATTTGCATGAATTATTGATTCTTTCGGAAGATAAAAGCAATTGCAAAGTCATTCAAAATCTTGAAATCCCAATTGCCAGATTAAAACTCGACCACTTTAATTATATCGCAATTGAAGGAAATATTGGCGCTGGAAAAACTACGTTGACAAATAAATTAGCTGAAGATTTTAATGCTAAATCGGTTCTTGAGCGTTTTGCAGACAATCCTTTTTTACCCAAATTCTACGAAGACCAAAACCGTTATGCTTTTCCGCTTGAAATGTCATTTTTAGCAGACAGATACCAGCAAATTTCTGATGATTTGGCGCAATTTGATTTGTTTAAAGATTTTATTGTAGCCGATTATCATATTTTTAAATCCTTGATTTTTGCTAAAGTTACGCTTGCCGAAGATGAGTTTCGTTTATATAAAACCATGTTTGACATTATTTACAAAGAAATGCCAAAGCCCGATTTGTATATTTATTTGTATCAAAGCACAGAGCGCCTTTTGGAAAACATCAAAGAAAGAGGAAGAAATTATGAGCAGGAAATTCCGGCTGAATATCTTGAAAAAATAAATAATGGTTATTTGGATTATATCAAATCACAAACAAATTTAAATATTTTGATTATTGATGTGACCAACAGAGATTTTCAGAATAATCAAGAAGATTATGTTTATATTTTAAATGAAATTCAGAATAAGATTTCAGGTTAGTACTTCATTTTCTGAAACAAATCCCAAACTACAATCCCGGCACTCACCGAAATATTTAAAGAATGTTTGCTGCCTAATTGCGGAATTTCAATGGTTCCGTCACAAAGTTCAATAGCTTTTTGGGAGACGCCATACACTTCGTTTCCAAAAACCAAGGCATATTTTTTATTTTTATCCATTTTGAAATCCTGAAGAAAGATTGCATTTTCAACTTGTTCAATGGCAAAAACGGAAATACTTTCTTTTTTAAGATTTTCAATTACTTCTAAAATATCTTTTTGATATTCCCAAGTAACCGTTTCGGTAGCACCAAGTGCTGTTTTGTGAATTTCTTTATTGGGAGGAATTGCCGTTATGCCACACAAATATATTTTTTCAATTAAAAAAGCATCAGCAGTTCGAAATACAGAACCAATATTATGGAGACTTCGAATATCATCCAGTATAATTATTAAGGGTGTTTTTACGGCTTCTTTAAAGTCAGTAATTGATTTGCGTTCTAATTCTTTATTTTCAAGCTTGCGCATCTTTTTTATCTTATAAAGTTGCTTTGCCATTTCAGCTAAAGCTTCGAGTCATGCCTCGGAACAATATGGCAAAGATATTCAAAAAAAATCCCATCTCGTTTTTTACAATGAGACGGGATTTTCTTGAATTATAATTAAGTAAAATTTAGCTTTTTGTTGGAGCAGCTCCATCAGCTGGAGCATCTGGTAAAACAGTTCCTTTAATGGTAACTACTTTAGTTTCTTGTCCTACAGCATTTGATTTAATAGTTACTGTTTTAGTAAATGGACCAACTCTGTCAGTCGCATATTTTACTCCGATTTTTCCTTTTGCACCAGGAGCAATGTCGCCTTCTGGTTTAGTAGGAACCGTACAACCACATGAACCTTGAGTGCTTTCAATTTTTAAAGGTTTATTTCCATTGTTTACAAAAACAAATTCTCTGTTTCCATCAGAATTGTGAGGAATTGTCCCGTAATCGATTGTTTCGTTTTCGAAAACAATTCCAGGTCCGTCAACTTTTTGAGTTTCAACTTTAACTGGAGCATCAGCTTTTTTTGCTGCTTTTTTTGCAGTTTGTGCATTGCTAGTTGCAACACCAAATACTGTTATTGCAGCTAATAAAATAATTTTTTTCATTTTTATAGTATTTTAGTTTCAGCAGCAAATCTATTTAAAAATTACAACTGCCCTCTTTTTTTTGTCTTAAGGTTGAATTAATTTTTTTTTAGGATGGCTAAATCATTCTAAAATATTTAAATTCGCTTTCACAAAAATTAATTCCAAAACTATTGGCAGCCAAAGAAACTTCGACGAAAGAAACCCCTTTAATGAAGCAATACAACGAGATAAAAAGAAAATATCCCGATGCGTGTTTGTTATTTAGAGTAGGTGATTTTTACGAAACCTTTGGCGAAGATGCTATTTGGGCTTCTAAAATACTTGGAATTGTATTAACCAAGCGCGGTGCAGGTTCAGAAACCGAAACAGCTTTAGCGGGTTTTCCACATCATTCTTTAAATACCTATTTGCCAAAATTGGTAAAAGCCGGTCTTCGTGTTGCGATTTGTGATCAACTTGAAGATCCAAAAATGACCAAAACGATTGTCAAGCGTGGCGTAACCGAATTGATTACACCCGGGGTTTCAATGAACGATGAGGTTTTGCAATCGAAATCGAATAATTTTTTGGCTTCGGTTTATTTTGGTAAAAAGCAATTAGGCGTTTCGTTTTTAGATGTTTCTACTGGAGAATTTTTAACGGCTCAAGGCAATGAGGAATATATTGACAAACTGCTGCAGAATTTTAGTCCAAGTGAAATTTTAATTCAAAAAAATAACCGAAATCAATTCAAAGAACTATTTGGAGAAAGATTCAATGTTTTTTATCTTGAAGATTGGGTTTATAAAGAAGATTATGCACTTGAAACGTTAAACAATCATTTTCAAACCAAATCCTTAAAAGGTTTTGGAATTGAAGAATTGCTCGATGGCATTATAGCTTCAGGAGCAATTTTGTTTTATTTATCAGAAACACAACATAATAAAGTTCAGCACATCACCAATATTCAAAGAATCGCGGAAGATGCCTATGTTTGGATGGATCGATTTACTATTCGAAATTTAGAATTGTATCACAGTAATTCTCAAAATGCGGTTACACTTTTGGATGTAATTGACAAAACGCTTTCGCCAATGGGTTCCAGATTATTGAAACGTTGGCTTGCCTTGCCATTGAAGGATATTCACAAAATTAGAGGTCGACACGAAGTTGTTTCATATTTAAAGGAAAATTTAGAAATCCTTCAGAAAATACAATACCAAATCAAGCAAATTTCCGATTTGGAACGTTTGATTTCTAAAGTAGCAACCGGGAAAATTTCTCCTCGAGAAGTTGTTTATCTGAAAGAATCATTAGATGCGATAATTCCAATAAAAACGATTGCTTTGGAAAGTAAACAAGAAGCTGTTCGGGTTATTGGTGATAGTTTGCATTCGTGTGATTTGCTTCGTGAAAAAATAAAAACCACTTTAAATCAAGATGCGCCAGTAGCTATTGCAAAAGGAAATGCTATTGCAAATGGTGTTCATGCTGAATTAGACGAATTACGAAATATTGCTTTTTCTGGGAAAGAATATTTAGAAGGCATTGAAAGACGAGAGTCGGAGCTAACAGGGATTTCTTCTTTGAAGATTTCCTTTAATAATGTTTTTGGCTATTATATCGAAGTTCGAAACACACATAAAGATAAAGTCCCAACGGATTGGATTAGAAAGCAAACTTTAGTAAATGCAGAACGTTATATTACAGAAGAATTAAAAGAATACGAGACTAAAATTCTTGGAGCTGAAGAACAAATACATCAAATAGAAAGTCAATTATTTGAACAATTAGTTAGTTGGATTGCGACTTATATTAAACAAGTTCAACTGAATGCCAATTTAATAGGGCAATTAGATTGCCTGATTTCATTTGCACAATTAGCTATAGAAAATGATTATGTGTGCCCAACTCTTGATGAAACATTTGAGTTGGAAATCACAAATGGGCGTCATCCGGTTATTGAAAAACAATTGCCTGTTGGTATTCCTTATGTTCCCAATGATGTTTTCTTAGATAGAGAATCACAACAACTTATTATGATTACGGGACCAAACATGTCGGGGAAGTCGGCAATTTTGAGACAAACGGCATTGATTGTTTTGTTAGCCCAAATGGGAAGTTTTGTTCCAGCTGAGAAAGTCAGAATGGGAATTGTAGATAAAATTTTCACACGAGTAGGAGCAAGCGATAACATTTCGATGGGCGAATCTACTTTTATGGTGGAGATGAATGAAACCGCTTCAATTTTGAATAATATTTCAGATAGGAGTTTGGTTTTGTTAGACGAAATTGGCCGAGGAACGAGTACGTATGATGGAATCTCTATAGCGTGGGCAATTGCTGAGTTCTTGCATGAAAATCCGGCCAGACCCAAAACACTATTTGCTACGCATTATCACGAATTGAACGAAATGAGTGAGTTGTTACCAAGAATTAAAAATTATAATGTTTCGGTAAAAGAGTTAAAAGATACTGTTCTCTTTATCAGAAAGTTGGTTGCCGGAGGAAGTGCTCATAGTTTTGGTATTCATGTGGCAAAAATGGCCGGAATGCCACAAATGGTAATTCAGAAAGCTCAGAAAATTTTAAAGAAATTAGAAAAAAATCATTCTAGTGAATCATTAAGTGGTATAAAATTGGTTAAGGATGGCTCGAGCTTGAAAGGCGAACAGGCGCAGCAAATGCAGCTGAATATTTTCAATCTAGATGATCCTTTATTGGAAGAAATACGAGAAGATATAATGAATTTAGACATCAATACTTTGACGCCGATTGAAGCTTTGATGAAGCTAAATGAATTAAAGCGTATGTTGCAGAAAAAATAAATGTGGCTATTGAATTGTGTTTATCAATTGGTTAGGTTCTAACAAACTTTTTTTCAAAAAAAACGTTTGTATTATTCATTTTTAATATTACATTTGCATCCGCAATACAGCATAAGTATTGCTGTTCTAACAAATAATGTTAATGCGAAAATAGCTCAGTTGGTAGAGCGCGACCTTGCCAAGGTCGAGGTCGCGGGTTCGAGCCCCGTTTTTCGCTCAACTACTTATAATGCTCGAGTGGTGAAATTGGTAGACACGCTGGACTTAAAATCCAGTGAACAGCAATGTTCGTGCGGGTTCAAGTCCCGCCTTGAGTACAAAAGCCTCTAACTGAAAAGTTAGAGGCTTTTTATTTATTAGATTTATAGTAAAAAAATTTGTTTTTAAGTAGTATATAAGATTGAATAATTACATAATTAAATTAGTGTTTGTTTAATTATGGTTTTTCAATTTCTTTTTCTTCTTTTTCTTTTTCTTTTTTTAAAATTTCAAAGTAATATTTTTTAATATTTTTTTCTTTTTTTATTTCTCTGTTAATATTAGAAATCCATTTTAAAAAGAAAGCTACTAGAATACAAAAAAATATGGAAATTATGATTTCATAAATGGTCATATTTGATATTTTAATTCAAAGATTTAAAAAATATAATTTTAATACTCTTTGTTTTTTTTAGTGGGATAGATGCTTTTATTAGCAAAATATAAATGAAAAAGAAAGCCATCGCTTTAAGGCTGATGGCTTTAAATCTTAAAAAATAATTAGTTACTAATTATTTTTTTTCAGCTGGAGCAGCAGGTGCAGCTTCAGTTGCAGCAGCAGCAGTATCAACAGCAGCAGCAGCAGTGTCAACAGCAGGAGCAGCAGCAGTGTCTACAGCCTCAACAGCAGTTGTGTCAGCAGCAGCATCAGCGTTAGCATCAGCTTGTTTACAAGATACTACAGTTAATGCAGCGATAACAGCTAAACTTAAAAATACTTTTTTCATCTTACTTAATATAAAAGGTTAATTATTAATTCGAGGCAAAGATATAAATTTTTTAATAGGTTAAAATAAATTTTTATTTTTTTTTAAAAACCTATATTTTACTTCGGCTTCTGTTTAGCAACAATCATGCCAAAACTTAAATTAATGTTAAAAATTACATTTTCTTTTTTGGAGCAATGATTTTCAACTCTTTAATTAAGTTATCAGCTCCGGCAAATTTATCAATGATGAATAATACATAGCGAATATCAACCATTATATTTCTGCAGATTTCAGGTGAATAATAAATATCGCTCATTGTTCCTTCCCAAACTCTATCAAAGTTTAATCCAATTAAGTTTCCTTTTGCATCAAGCGCTGGACTACCTGAATTTCCTCCAGTGGTGTGGTTAGTCGCTATAAAAGCAACAGGAATTTTTACTTTTGAAGCATAAACGCCATAATCTTTTGAGTTGTATAAATCGATTAGTTTTTTAGGAACATCAAATTCATAATCGCCCGGAACGTATTTCTCCATCACACCATCAAGATAGGTGAAAGGATCGTAAGTAATGGCGTCATTTGGTTTATACCCTTTTACTTTTCCATAAGTAACTCGAAGTGTGCTATTAGCATCAGGGAAAATTCTATCATTAGGAAATAATTCTAAAATAGCCTTCATGTAGGTTCTTTGTGTAGCAATATTTTTTAAATTAAGTTCTTCATATTTCGGCAATACATTTTTCGTGTAAGCATCAGCCATTGCTTTTAATATTTGATATCCTTTATCTGCATTTATTTTTTCAATTACGGTTTTGGAGTCACCTTCTAATAAACTTCTAAAATCTTCTAACTTTATTAATTTTGTATTAGTGTAAATATCATTTGTCAGTTGAGATGCATTCAGGTTATTCAATTCATTTGGCAAAAATTGGCTTGGTAGTCTTTTAGCATAAATAGCAATTAATTGTTCAAACACATTTTTATCAACCATGGCGTTATAATCTTTATAGAAATCGACAATTCCATTCGATAAATTGTTTTTTCTATCCGTAAACGCTTGTTCGCCTTTAGTTTTTAAAATTTGTTCTAATTGATATAAACGATAGCTGTTTTGAAGTAATTCAGAATTACGTAATACTACTTCGGAAAATAAATCTCTCGCTAAAGCAAAGTCTTTTATTTCGCTATAATTTTTTTCAAAATCGCTAATTATGTTTCCATATTCTGCTTGCTTTCCGGCTTTTATAACTTTTTCTTGAAAGGACGCTTCAAATTTTTGTTTTACAGTAATAGCATTAGACTTTTTCAAACCTTTGGTTTCTCCTATCCATTTTTTCCAATAATTAGCCACAGCAGCATATTTTGAAGCATATTGGATTTTTATAACATTGTCTTTTCTCATAAATCCGTCTTGCACTTTCAATGCAGCATCCCGTACTTCAATTTTAACTGGATTTAATGTATTTACAATTTGATCAACTGCAATTGAAGGAAGATATTCTTGAGTTCTTCCTGGATATCCCATAACCATAGTAAAATCATTTTCTTTAATTCCATTTACAGAAATAGGGAAGAAGTGTTTTGGTTTATAAGGGACGTTGTCTTTTGAATATTCTGCAGGGCGATTATTTTTGTCTGCATAAATTCTAAACAATGAAAAATCACCCGTATGTCTTGGCCAAACCCAATTATCTGTATCAGAGCCAAATTTGCCAATAGAACTGGGCGGTGCACCTACAAGTCGAACATCTTTATAGTTTTCAATTACAAAAAGAAGGTATTGATTTCCATCATAAAATGTTCGTATGTTGTTTTCTTGCCAAGCTTCTTTTGGCAAAGTTTTGTTTAAAAAACTTATATTCTCTTGAATTTTTTTCTGTTTTTCAGCTTCAGTAGCCAAAGTTCCTGTTCCTTCTAAAACTTTTGTAGTAACATCTTCAATTCGGATGATGAAAGTAACATACAAGTCTTTGTTTGGCAATTCTTCTTCGATTTTATAGGCCCAAAAACCATTGGTTAAATAATCGTTTTCTACCGTTGAATGACTTTGAATATTGTCAAAGCCACAGTGATGATTAGTTAAAATAAGTCCTTTGTCTGAAATAACTTCTGCAGTACAGCCGCCATCAAATTGAGGAACCGCATCTTTTAAACTAGATTTGTTAACCGAATAAATATCTTCGGCAGAAATCTTCATGCCTAATTTTTTCATTTCGCTTTCG
This sequence comes from Flavobacteriaceae bacterium, assembly GCA_947456955.1. Taxonomy (GTDB): domain Bacteria; phylum Bacteroidota; class Bacteroidia; order Flavobacteriales; family Flavobacteriaceae; genus Flavobacterium. The sequence continues at coordinate 137,685 of CANGTQ010000002.1, forward strand.
TTCATTCCTTTTAACAAAGAAGGAATCCACATTCCGCCTTGTTGAGCGGAAACTTGAGAAAATACTAATAAAATGAGTAGTCTTAAAAATTTCATAGTGTAAATTATTGATAGAAAGAATGAGTTTGTACTTTGTTTTATTTGTTACAAATATGTTTCATAATAACATTTGTTGCACCTTTATTCATTTGCACAAAAGTGCTGCAAATATGTCCTTTTTCGTGGCGAATATCTTCGTTGGAAATCAAATTTGAAAAGGCATCATTCAATTCATTTTGATTAGCAACACAAACGCAGCCTTCCTGATGAACTAAAGCAACAGCTTCGGCAAAATTAGTAAAATTTGGCCCTACAATAATCGGAATTCCAAATGTCGCCGGCTCTAGAATATTGTGAATCCCAGGATTCCCGAAACCACCGCCAACATAGGCAATTTCAGCATAACTGTAAATTTTGGTCAGAATGCCAATGGTGTCAACGATTAAAACATCATAATTGGATAAATCCGTGTTTTCTTTTTCAGAAAACAAAACTGTTTTTTTAGTAATAGAATTTCTCAATTCCTGAATTTGTTCCACTTTAATATTGTGTGGTGCAATAATGAATTTAACTTTTTCATTGGTTTGATTGATGTAATTTACCAATAAACTTTCATCTTTTGGCCAAGAACTTCCGATAACAATTGCAATTGTATTGTTTTTAAATAGCTTGATGAAATCCAAAGAATTATCTCTCTCCAAAATAGAAACTACGCGGTCAAATCGTGTGTCGCCAGAGATTTTAACATTATTGAAACCAAGTTTCTGAAGTAACACCTTTGAACTTTCATTTTGAACAAAAAAGTAATCGAATGCCTTTAAGGCATTTCTGTAAAATCCACCATACCATTGGAAAAAAGCCTGATTTTCTCTAAAAATTCCCGAAATCAAATAGGTTTTGATATTTAGCTTCTTTAATTCGTTCAAATAATTAGGCCAGTATTCATATTTGATAAAGAAAACTAAATCGGGATGAACAAGTTTTAAGAATTTTTGAGCATTTGATTTGGTGTCTAAAGGCAAATAAACACAAGCATCTGCAATACTATTATTTTTGCGAACTTCATAACCAGAAGGTGAAAAGAAAGTAACCACAATTTTATGATTTGGGAATTCTTTTTTGATTTTTTCCATCACAGGTAAACCTTGTTCATATTCGCCTAACGAAGCTGCATGAAACCATATCGATTTATCAGAAGAACTGATTTTGCTTTCCAATGTTTGAAATACAGTCTTTCTTCCCTCAACAAAAAGCTTAATTTTAGGACTGAAAAGCGCTAACAATTTCACTATTTGTGAAGCAAAAAGTAGTAATAAATTGTACAGAAAAAGCATTCTCAAAAATTTGTTGCGCTAAAATACGTTTCTTTTATCGAATAGGATATTCTACTCTAGAATTTCTTACTTTTGTTGCTCAAATTTCATAAGTATGAAAAAAATACAAATGGTTGACCTAAAAAGTCAATACGAAAAAATAAAATCTACTGTTGACGCTTCTATTCAAGAAGTTTTAGATACTACAACTTACATTAACGGACCAAAAGTTCATGAATTCCAAAAAAATCTTGAAGAATATTTGGACGTCAAGCATGTTATACCATGTGCCAACGGAACTGATGCGTTGCAGATTGCCATGATGGGATTGGGATTACAACCAGGCGATGAGGTGATTACTGCCGATTTTACATTTGCCGCCACTGTTGAGGTAATTGCTTTGTTGCAATTAACTCCAGTTTTAGTTGATGTTGATATCGTAAACATGAATATTTCTATAGATGCGATTAAGAAAGCAATAACTCCAAAAACCAAAGCAATTGTTCCTGTGCACCTTTTCGGAAGAGCTGCCAATATGGAAGCGATTATGAGAATTGCCAATGAACATAATTTATATGTAATAGAAGATAATGCTCAAGCTATTGGGGCCAATTGTAAATTCTCGGACGGAACTAAAAGAAAAGCAGGAACGATAGGTCACGTATCGTCAACCTCATTTTTCCCATCAAAAAACTTAGGTTGTTATGGAGATGGTGGCGCAATTTTTACCAATGATGACGCTTTAGCGCACACTATTCGCGGAATTGTAAATCACGGAATGTACGTTCGTTACCATCATGATGTGGTTGGCGTAAACTCTCGTTTAGATAGTATTCAAGCTGCAGTTTTGAATGCAAAATTGCCATTATTGGATAGTTACAATAAAGTCAGACAAAATGCGGCGCGCAAATATTCATCTGCTTTTGAAGGACACAAAAATATAATTGCTCCAAGTATTTGTGATATCTGTGATTGCCACGTTTTTCATCAATATACATTACGAATTATTGATGCTGACAGAAATGCTTTAATGGAGCATTTGTTAGCCAAGGGAATTCCATGTGCTATTTATTATCCAATTCCGTTGCATTCACAAAAAGCATATGTGGATTCAAGGTATAAAGAAGAAGATTTTCCGGTTACAAATCAATTGGTGAAAGAAGTAATCTCATTACCAATGCACACTGAATTGGATGACGAGCAAATCAAATTTATTATAGATAGCGTTTTAGAGTTTTTAAAATAAAAAGCAAAGAGTATAGAACATAGAAAATAGACATTCAACGTTAACCTTCTATTATCTATTCGTCTATCATCTATCATCTAAAAAAAATGAAAATACTAGTAACAGGTGGTTTAGGATTTATAGGTTCACACACAGTAGTTGAATTACAAAATGAAGGTTTTGAAGTAGTAGCAATTGACAATCTTTCCAATTCTTCTATTGAAGTTCTTGACGGAATTGAGAAAATTACAGGCAAAAAGCCAATTTTTGAAAAGATTGATTTAAGAGAAAAATCAGCTGTCCAAAATTTCTTCAAAAAGCATCAAGATATTATAGGTGTAATTCATTTTGCGGCCTCAAAAGCGGTTGGTGAAAGCGTTGAAAATCCACTGTTGTATTATGAAAATAATATTAATTCACTAGTTTATGTTCTTCAAGAACTGGCAAATTTACCACAAGCTAATTTTATTTTCAGTTCGTCTTGTACGGTTTACGGTCAGGCTGAAAAAATGCCAATTACGGAGGATGCTTCTGTTCAACCGGCAAATTCACCTTATGGAAATACGAAGCAAATCGGTGAAGAAATAATAAATGATGTTGCAAAAGTTACCAATATCAATGCGGTTTTGTTACGTTATTTTAATCCTATTGGAGCACATTCAAGTGCTGAAATAGGAGAGTTGCCAATTGGTGTTCCTCAAAATTTAGTTCCTTATATTACTCAAACCGCTTATGGTTTACGAAAAGAACTTTCTGTTTATGGCAATGACTATCCAACTCCAGATGGTACTTGTATTCGCGATTATATTCACGTAGTTGATTTAGCGAAAGCCCACGTTGTAGCTTTACAAAGATTATTGAATAAACAAAATCTTGAGAAAGTAGAAACATTCAATTTAGGTACAGGAAAAGGAAGTTCTGTTTTAGAAGTCATTACTGCTTTCGAAAAAGTTTCAGGGCAAAAATTACCATACAAAATTGTTGGCAGAAGAGAAGGCGATGTAATCTCCGCTTATGCTAATACCGATAAAGCAAATAAAGTTTTAGGTTGGGAGGCAGCATTTTCATTAGAAGATGCACTAGCTTCTGCCTGGAAATGGGAGCAAAAAGTTAGAAGTTAATTAAAAAAAAGCAATGTTTTCTTAGTTCTTTTTATGAATTATTTTTTCACAGATTCCTTTAATTTTTTTGCGGCTTTTTCTATTTCTTCAGCACTCTTTAATTTAGCACTATCAATTTTAGCATTGGCTTTATCTTTCAACGTATCAAGTTTAGCTTCGGCTTTTGCTTTTACCGAATCAACACTCGCATTTACTTCTTCGGTCAAAGCTTCTTTTGCTTCGTCCAGTTTTTCTTTGGTTTTGTCTTGACAAGCTAGCAAAAATGAGAACAGAGAAATGGTTAAAAATATTTTTTTCATAGGTAATTTAAGCTGAAATGGTTTCTACTTCTTTGTCAATTTTATTTACTAATCCAATTAAGACTTTTCCTGGACCAACTTCAGTGAAACTTGTAGCTCCATCTTTTATCATTTGTTGAACCGATTGTGTCCATCTTACCGGCGCAGTCAATTGGATAATTAAGTTTTTCTTTATTTCGTCAGCAGTTGAGACGGCAGTTGCAGTCACATTTTGATATATTGGACAAGTTGGAGTTGAGAAGGTTGTTGCTTCAATAGCTGCAGCTAATTCCTCTCTAGCTGGTTCCATCATTGGCGAATGAAAAGCACCACCTACTGGTAAAATCAATGCACGTTTGGCTCCGGCTTCTTTCATTTTTTCGCAGGCTAATTCCACGGCTTTGTATTCTCCGGAAATCACTAATTGCCCGGGACAATTATAATTGGCGGCAACAACAACGCCGTCAATAGAAGCGCATATTTCTTCCACAATTTTATCATCTAAATTTAGAACTGCAGCCATTGTTGAAGGTTTAATTTCACAAGCTTTTTGCATTGCCAAAGCCCGTTGTGAAACTAATTTTAATCCGTCTTCAAAAGACAAAGTGCCGTTGACAACTAAGGCAGAAAATTCACCAAGCGAATGTCCCGCAACCATATCTGGTTTAATATTTAATGTTCTAGCTAAAATTACGGAATGTAAGAATACTGCTGGTTGCGTTACTTTGGTTTCTTTTAGTTCTTCGGCCGTGCCTTCAAACATAATATCTGTGATACGGAAACCTAAAATATTGTTGGCTTTTTCGAATAAATCTTTGGCTAAAGTTGAATTTTCATATAATTCTTTACCCATACCGGTAAATTGTGCTCCTTGTCCCGGAAAAACGTATGCTTTCATTAATACTGAATTTATTTCAGCATCTCATGTATGCTGAATAGTTATATAATTTACAAAAATATGGTTTTTAAAATAATTAGGACACCATGGGCACTTCCATCAGCAAGATTTCGTTATCTTCAGTAGCTTCAAAAGTTATTTTGTCAAAATCTGTAATGCCTAAACCGTCACGTTGTTCTAATTCTTGACCGTCAACTTTTACGCTTCCTTTAATTACAAAAACATACAAACCGTTGCCTTCTTTTTTTCGATTGTAAACAATAGAAGTTCCTTTATCTAAATTACCCATGTGAAACCAAGCATCCTGATGTATCCAAACGCCAGCATCATCAGCATTTGGAGAAAGTATTTGTTGTAATTTGTTATGACGGTCAGAAGTGTCTAGCGTAATTTGTTGGTAACGTGGCTCAACATTTCTGTATTTTGGGAAAACCCAAATCTGCAACAAATTGGTTCTTTTATCATGATTCGGATTAAACTCTGAATGTTGAATTCCGGTTCCGGCGCTCATTACCTGCACGTCACCAAATTTAATCACTTCGGTATTGCCCATGCTGTCTTTGTGCGCCAAATCACCTTCAAGCGGAATGGTAATAATTTCCATATTATCATGCGGATGTGTTCCGAATCCCATGCCTGAAGCGACGATGTCATCATTTAAAACACGCAATACGCCAAACTGAACTCTATCTGGATTATAATAGCTCGCAAAACTAAAAGTGTGGTGTGCATTAAGCCAACCATGGTCTGCATGCCCGCGAGTACTGGCTTTGTGTAAGATTGTGTTTTTCATGCTGATATTAATTAATTTGTAATAAAAAAATGTCCCGATTTAGTCGGGACAATTGTATTTTTTTAATGTTTGTGACCTTCGTGGCTATCGTGTCCTTCTATTGGAAGAAGTTTAAAACTTGAAGCTATAAATTTGTTGTCTTTAACCTCACCAACCACTTCTGCTTTTCTTATGGTAGAACAAAATCCGTCTGCGGCATGAGCATCACCGTGTTTGTGGATATCAGTTCCGTCAACATAATATGATTTTCCGTCAATTCGAACGGCTAAATCACAACCTTTTTTGTCTTTCATACCAAATTGGCATTGACCACATGAAGCTTCTACAATTTGTGTTTTTGGTTTTTGCTTCGCCTGTTCGTTTATCCTCGATTCTTGAGCATTTGTAGCAATGCAAATAAAAAGAAATAAAGTTAAAAAAATATTTTTCATTATATTATGGGTTTACAGTTACTAAACTAGCAGCTCTTTTAGCTTTTATTACTACTTCTTCTATCGGGATTTCGAGAGAGTCATGGGTTAATACGACACCCATTCTTCGAAATGGTCTTGAAGATGGTTTCCCAAAAATACGAAAATCTGTTTTAGGAAGTGCAGCTAAAGATGAAATTCCTGAATATTTTGGATTATCTGAGTTTTCAGATGCTAAAATAACAGCGCTTGCACCAGCTTTTTCTATAGTAATTTCAAATATTGGCAAACTCAAAATGGCACGTAAATGAAGTTCAAATTCATTAAAGTTTTGTGTTCCAGCTAATGTGACCATTCCAGTATCATGCGGTCTTGGTGATAATTCTGAAAAATAAACACCTTCATCAGTTAGGAAAAATTCAACTCCAAAAAGTCCGGCACCACCAAGTGCTTCGGTAACCTTTTGAGCCATTTCTTGAGCTTCTACCAAGTCTTTATTGGCAATTTTTGCTGGTTGCCAACTTTCCTGATAATCGCCACGTTCTTGTCGGTGACCAATTGGCGCGCAGAATAATGTTGGATTATTATTTTGTGTGACTGTTAACAAAGTAATTTCGGAATTGAATTTCACAAAAGCTTCCACAATAACCTCCACCACATCGCCTCTTGAACCTTCCACGGCATAATTCCATGCTTTTTCAATATCTTCTTCTGTTTTTATAGTTGATTGACCTTTTCCAGAAGAACTCATTAAAGGTTTTACTACACAGGGAATCCCAACTTCAGAAACGCCTTTTCTCAATTCTTCGGCAGAAGTTGCATAACGATAATTGGCTGTTTTTAATCCTAATTCTTTCGATGCCAAATCACGAATGGCTTTTCTGTTCATAGTAAAATTTGCCGCTTTTGCAGACGGGACAACAGTTATGCCTTGTTTTTCATAGTCATAAAGTCGTTCTGTGCGAATCGCTTCAATTTCGGGAACAATAAAATCGGGATTGTGTTTGGCTATAATTCGGTCTAATTCTTCGCCATCAAGCATATTAATCACTTCGAATCCATGAGCTACTTGCATTGCCGGTGCATTTTCATAACTATCTACGGCAATTATAGTTTGCCCAATTCGTTGTGCCGCTATAACAAATTCTTTTCCTAATTCTCCAGAACCGAGTAATACTATTTTTGCCATTGGTATATTTTTAAACCATTAAGGTATTAAGATGATTAAGAATTACAACACTTAATGAAACTAAACACCTTAATGGTTTTATATTTTAAAATGTTACGCTAAGGCTTCCTTGATCCTTTTGAAAGCTTCAGTTAGAAGTTCTTCGCTTGTGGCATAAGAAATTCGGATGCAATTTGGATTTCCAAAAGCATCTCCAGTTACGGTCGCTACATTAGCTTCAGATAATAAATACATCGATAAATCATCGGCATTATTAATTAATTTTCCTCGTAATGTTTTTCCGAAAAAAGAGGAAACATCTGGGAAAAGATAGAAAGCACCTTCGGGAACATTAATTTTTAAACCAGGAATTGCTTTGGCTAATTCTACTACTAAATTTCTACGGTTTTTAAAAGCCAAAACCATTTCATTCAACACTTTTGGTTCAGCATCAACAGCAGTTATCGTGGCTCTTTGTGCAATTGAGTTTGCTCCGGAAGTTACTTGGCCTTGCATTTTTGTACAAGCTTTGGCAATAAATTCGGGTGCGCCGATGTATCCAATTCTCCAACCAGTCATTGCAAAAGCTTTGGCAACACCATTCACGGTAATAGTTCTTTCAAACAATCGTGGAATTGAACCAATACTACAAAATGTTCCTGAAAAATTAATGTGTTCGTAGATTTCGTCAGAAACGATATATATGTTTGGGTATTTATCTAAAACTTTACCAATGGCAGTTAATTCTTCGCGATTGTATACTGAACCGCTTGGATTACATGGCGAACTGAACCACATCATTTTGGTTTTTGGGGTAATTGCTGCTTCTAATTGCGCTGCGGTCATTTTAAAATCGGTTTCTACTGAAGTTGGCACTTCAACAGGAACACCGCCAGAAAGTTTTATGATTTCAAAATAAGAAACCCAATAAGGTGCAGGAAGAATAACTTCATCGCCATCATTAAGCATTACTTGTGCAATATTATATAATGATTGTTTCGCCCCTGTAGAGACTACGATGTTTGCGGGTTTGTAATCTAAATTATTATCGCGTTTGAATTTTCTGCAAATCGCATCTTTCAATTCAACATATCCATCAACAGGCGAATACGTACTGTAATTTTCATCGATAGCTTTTTTAGCAGCTTCTTTGATAAAATCGGGAGTATTGAAATCGGGTTCACCCAGACTTAAACTGATGATGTCTTTTCCTTGTGCTTTTAATTCTCTTGCTAATGCAGCCATGGCAAGAGTTTGTGACGTAGATAAATTATTAATTCTGTCGGATAATAGGTTGTTCATGTTGTGTTGTAATTAAATATTTTATATTTTAAAATAAAAACCATTAAGGTATTAAGAAAATTAAGATTTTTGGTCCTTAATATTGCTTAATATCTTAATGGTTAAAAAATCTTCATTTAAAATTTTATGCTAATTGAGGCTGTCTTCCAAGCTCTTTTAAATGTCTAAAGTGAGAAACGATTGCAGCTCTGGTTGTTTTGAATTCGTAATATGGCAACTCACATTCAGCTGCTGTTTGTTTTACTATTTCAGCAATTTTTCCATAATGAATGTGGCTAATATTAGGAAATAAATGATGTTCTACCTGGTGATTTAAACCACCTGTGTAATAATTGACTAACCAATTTTTTGGTGCAAAGTTAGCTGTGGTAAACAATTGATGAATCGCCCAAGTATTTTCGATTTCGCCATTGTCATCTGGAATCGGGTTTTCAGTTTCTTCCACAACGTGAGCTAATTGGAAAACCACACTCAAGATAACTCCAGCGGTATAATGCATTACCAAAAATCCTAAAACTACTTTCCACCATGTGATTCCCATTACCATTGGTGATACTATCCAAATAGAGAAATAAATAACTTTAGTAATGATTAAAGTTGTCCAACGAATTGAAGGTTTTTTGAATTCGCCATAAGATAAATTTCTTTTCAAATAGCGTTTCATTTGAAAGAAATCGGTAGTAATTGCCCAATTGAAAGTTAATAATCCATAAAGAAAAATGGAATAATATTGTTGGAATTTATGAAAACGATACCATTTTGCTTCTTTAGTAAAACGCATAATTCTTCCCGCTTCTAAATCTTCATCATGACCAAGAATATTTGTATAAGTATGGTGCAAAACATTGTGCTGCACTTGCCAGTTGTATACATTTCCGGCCAAAATATAAATACTTCCACCCATAAATTTATTGACCCAGGATTTAGAAGAATAGGCGCCATGATTCCCATCATGCATCACATTCATTCCTACGCCTGCCATTCCAACTCCGATAACAACATTTAGTAAAAGATAAACCCAAAAAGGCATATCCATAGCTAGTAAAAAGAAATAAGGTGTAAGGAAAATGGAAAACATAACTATTGTTTTCAAGTGCAGCTTCCAGTTTCCGGTTCTCTCAAGGTTATTTTCTTTGAAATAATTATTAACTCTCGAATTTAGAGTTCTAAAGAATTTAAGCGAATCATTTTTAGAAAAAATAGGCGTTGTGGTGTCCATGTTTTTTTATTCAAATTTTGCTCAAATATAATTATTATAATTTTTTAAAGATTATAAACAAATCATAATTATTAACCAAAAGCACTATTTTTGTTGAAAATTCACTTTATGGAAGAAATTCTTAAACAATTTCCTAATCTTACTGAAAATCAAATACTACAGTTTAAAAAATTGGAAGTACTTTACCATGATTGGAATGCTAAAATAAATGTGATTTCTAGAAAAGATATAGATGAATTATACACCAAACACGTATTGCATTCGTTAGCTATTGCCAAAATCCAACCATTTGAACCTGGAACCTATATTTTAGATGTTGGCACCGGCGGTGGTTTTCCTGGAATTCCGTTAGCGATTTTGTTTCCGGAAACTAGGTTTTATTTGATTGATGTTATTGCAAAAAAAATAAAAGTAGTGCAAGCTGTAGTTGATGCTTTGGGTTTAAAAAATGTCAAAGCCGAACAAATTCGTGCCGAGAATGTAAAAGGCGATTATGATTTTATTGTAAGCCGAGCTGTGACCAATATGCCCGATTTTGTTTCCTGGATAAAGGACAAAATCAAAAAGCAAAACAAACACAATTTGCCTAACGGCATTCTTTATTTAAAGGGTGGAGATTTAACAGAAGAATTAAAAGATTTTCCAAGAGCAACCGAATATAACATAGCCGATTTCTTTAAAGATGAATTCTTTGAAACTAAAAAAGTGGTCCATTTGCCATTAAAATATAAAGCATAAAAAAGCTCTTAATAAGGGTTTTTTTAGTATTAACTTTTAACAATTTTCTTCGTTACACTTCCTTTTTCATTTTCGATAGTGATGAGGTACATTCCTTTAGTTAGTGAAACCGGAATTTCTAATGTGCCATTTATTGATTCGTTTTTTGCTTGATAAATTGTTTTGCCAAGCAAATCCGTAACATAAATGGTAGCATTGTCAATGGTGTTTGATGAATTGATATTAATAGAGTTTTGTACTGGATTTTGAATCCAAACCGACTGTAACGTATTTTGAGCATTTCCCATAATTGGCATTGCGCCTATTTCATATGTTGTATCATTTTGGTTAATCCCTGCTACAGATGCTACAACAATAGTATTAAGACTTCTAAATTTAAAATTGTTCGATGTGTCGGTTGGTTCATAATAAGCATAAGTGGTTTGAGAAGCCGTTCCTACGGGAAAAATGCTTAGGTATAAAGTTACCGAAAGCACAGTTTTTAATCGGGTTACATTACCTGAGTAACTATAATCAGGTAAATTTAAAACACCATAGCCGTCAACTGTTGTGGTTAATGTTCCTGAAAATGTTCCCGAATTGGTTCCATAAACATAGTTTCCGCTGACGTTACTATCGGTATTGCTAAACGGATAAACCATTGGGAAAGCTCCCAATGTTGCATTGCCACTTCCACCGGTGCCGCCATTGAAGTTAATATTTAAACCGGCAGAATCTAAACCTGTTATCGATATAGTTGCACCGGCAGCTTTTGTAAACATTTTTCCGGTAGCTGAAGTTGAAGTCGAAACAATGACATTGGTAGTCCCAGGATAGGTTGAGGATTCCGAAGTTGTTGGAGCAACATATGTATAAGTTGTATTACTAAGAGGTACAAAACCACTAAAATTCCAGTTTTGATTAACACCTCCTGCACCATGATTTAGTGTGTTTGGATTGGCAACTGCTGAAAAAATAGAACCATTGGTGCCGTAAAATGAATTTATTTGATTCTGAGCTAAACTGATAAAAGAGATAATTAGAAATGTGAAAAGTAATTTTATTTTCATAGTGTATTATTTAAAAGAATTTTACATTTAATTTATTCAAAGCCAAATGTATAAAAAATGTCCAAGTTTTTACTTGGACATTTAAAAAATTATAGTCGTATTTATTCTCCTAGAAATGGATAACGGTAATCCTCCGGAGTGACAAAAGTTTCTTTTATGGTTCTTGGCGAAACCCAACGCAATAAGTTTTGCATAGAACCCGCTTTGTCATTTGTTCCCGAAGCTCTAGCGCCACCAAAAGGTTGCATTCCAACAACAGCTCCGGTTGGTTTGTCGTTAATGTAAAAATTGCCTGCAGCATTTTGTAATGCCAACGTAGCTTCTTCAATAGCGTATCTGTCTTGACTGAAAATGGCTCCTGTTAAAGCATATTCTGAAGTTTCGTCAACTAAAGCCAATGTTTCATTCCATTTGGCATCTTCGTATACATAGATTGTCATCACTGGGCCAAAAAGCTCGGTTTCCATCGTAGCATATTTTGGATTGGCAGTAACAATTACAGTTGGTTCAATGAAGTATCCTTTTGATTTGTCATAATTACCACCAATAATAATTTCGGCATCTGCATCTTTTTTGGCTTGATCGATATAACTCGCTAATTTGTCAAATGAACCTTCATGAATTACAGCCGTAATAAAGTTGCTAAAATCTTCCGGAGAACCCATTTTCATTGATTTTACATCGGCAATCAATTGTTCTTTAACAGCTGGCCACAAACTTTGTGGGATGTAACCTCTAGAAGCAGCAGAACATTTTTGTCCCTGAAATTCAAAGGCGCCACGGGTAATTCCTGTAACAACTTGTTTTACGTTCGCACTCGGATGCGCCAAAACGAAGTCTTTTCCACCGGTTTCTCCAACAATTCTCGGGTAGGTTTTATAGGTATGGATATTACATCCTATTTTTTTCCAGATTTCTTTGAATACAAAAGTTGAACCTGTATAATGAACTCCGGCAAAATCAGGATGGGCCAAAATAGTATCTGTAATAATCACAGGATCACCAAAAACTACATTGATAACACCATCAGGAACTCCGGCTTCTTTGAAAACATCAATAATTATTTTTGCAGAAAATACTTGGCTGTCGCTTGGTTTCCATACCACAGTATTTCCCATTAATGCCGCACTGGCAGGTAGATTGGCTGCAATTGCTGTAAAGTTAAATGGGGTAATTGCATATACAAATCCTTCCAAAGGGCGGTATTCAACTCGGTTCCAAACATCAGAAATTGATTTTGGTTGGTCGTTGTAAATTTGTGTCATGAATTCTACGTTGTAGCGCAAAAAGTCAATCAATTCACAAGAAGCATCAATTTCAGCTTGATATATAGTTTTAGATTGTGCAATCATTGTAGCCGCATTAATCTTTGCACGATAAGGTCCGGCAATTAATTCGGCAGCTTTCAAAAAGATAGCAGCACGTTGTTCCCAAGCCATATTAGCCCATTTTTTTCTGGCTTCAAGCGCAGAAGCAATAGCTTTTTCAACATGAACTTTTTCTGCTAAATGGTATTTTCCAACCACATGTTGATGATCATGCGGTGCCGTCATATTTCTGGTATTCCCGGTACGAATTTCTTCGCTACCGATATAGTTTGGAACATCAATGGTTTCATTCCACATTTTTTTATAAGCTGCTAAAACTGCTGCTTTTTCCGGAGAATTCGGAGCGTATGATTTTACGGGTTCATTGACCGCTTTTGGCACATGAAAAAAAACTTTTGGCATATTATTCAGATTATTAGATTTTTGGACATCTCAGATTTTTAGATAGCAGATATCTAAAGTTTACAAAAGTACAAAGGAAAATTTGAATTTTTAATAAGAAGTCAAACCAAAATTAGTTCAATGCAAATGGCGCGCTTAATTTAAAAGTAGGCACTATAACTTTAAAAGTTTTTGTGGTAGTGAAATTAATCATATTGAAATAACCACTCATTGCACCAAAAGGAGAGGAAAGCAAACAGCCTGAATTGTAAGTGTGTTTTTCGCCAGGTTTTAGTACTGGTTTTTTTCCAATTACACCTTCGCCATCTACAATTTCAATATTATTTAGAGAATCAAGGATTTCCCAATGACGCGTGCTTAGTTGAACAGAATCCTTACAGTGATTTTCTATGGTAATTTCATAACTAAAGGCAAAATGAAGCTTGTAATTCTTGAAGTAGGTACCTTCAAAACTAGTCAAAACAGAAATTTTTATACCTCTTGTTATTTGAGTAACCATAAATTAAGATTGTGAAACGATGTCAAATTTACAAAAAATACCGAAGGACAATGATATTTAGTGTTAATTTTAGTTAGTTATATCTATTGAACTTGCAATTCCTTTTCCTATAATTCTATCATACCGTTGGTTGTTTTCTTTATAATAAACTAAAACAAAGTAATTGTCTTCTGTCTGAAAAAAGTTACCATCAATGGCATTTTCTTCATCTATTTTTCCTTTACTATCTGCAACTACATATTGGAAGTTTGTAAATCCTTGTTTTATCAAAAGGGCTTTTTCATAAATACCTTTTTCGGCATTGTAATCCATTTTATTTTCTTCTCCAATAGCAAAGTTGTTAAACATACCATTTACATATATAGATTTTTTTTCATAAAATGCGGGAGCTGAAAGTGAGAAAAAAACCCAAGCATAATCTGCTTCAATTTCATTATTTTCTCGGCCAATGTTTTTGACAATATAATTTCCATTAATATCTGGATAATAGGTGTAGGGGGAATTTGCTCTTGCTTGGGACAAATACAAATAGGCATTATAGAGTCCGCCTTTGGAGTCAATTCTTGCAATAGTGTTGTTGGCAGCGCGAATGTCTTTGTTTTCAAAAAATAAAAATTCATTTCCTGCCCAAAACTGTGTTTCTTTATCATATCGATAAATTAAATCATTGCCAATTGTAAATTGTGGTTTTATATTAGTAATTGCAGTTTCAAATTTTCCATTTTGTAGTAACATTACTTTTACATTTTGTAATGGACTCTGAAAATTTATAATGGCAGATTTTATAGAAAATTCTATATTATGTTTTTTTTCAACAACTGCAACATTTCTGGCTCTTCTTACTTGCATAGGAACCGAAACAAGTTCTTCATAAAGCATAAACTTTTTTGTAAAGACAATATTTTTATCATCGTCTAAAATCTTTATCATATAATTGCCACTTACTCTAAATTGAGTAAGTCTATTGGGAAAAGTTAGCTTGTAATGGGAATATAATTGTAGCGTAGTTAATGAATTGGAATAATCTTGAATCCTTTGATCATCAAAGCCATTTAGATATTCTTGCTTTGCTAATTGTGATGGCTTCCAATCATAATCGCAATGGGTTATGGTATAAAAATAGTTGGCTTCTGTACCATACAAATCATCAAATACAAATTGGAATGAATCACCTAATCTAAAAATTGGAATAACATTTTGACCATTTTGCAGAAAGCTTATGGTTTTAAAATTATATGGTGGAATAATTTCTTTTTCAACTTGAGAATAAGAAATAATTGCAACTAATAATAGGTAGAGAAACAGCAACTTTTTTAGCATAATTTGAAAATAAGAAATGTAAAGATACTAAAATTAACTAATTAGAAATATGCGAATATTTATGTTTTACTTAAAACAAACTGGAATAATTTCTCCTTTTGCCAAACAATATTTTTCCACTAATTCAGGTGCTATTTTATGGGTATAATCTTCTTCGATTACTTTAAAGCCAATACTTCTAAGTTTGTCAAAATAATCTCTGCCATACACACGAACATGGTCGTATTGACCAAATATTTTCGCGCGTTCTTTTTGATCAACAATTGTGTTGTCGGTAAAGGTGCTGGCTCTGGATAAATCCTGTGGGATTTGGAATATTCCCATTCCGCCAGGTTTTAATACACGAAACAATTCTTGCATCGCTTTAGTATCATCAGGAATATGTTCTAAGACATGGTTACAAAAAATGATATCATATGCATTATCCTCAAAAGGTAAATTACATATATCAGCTTTCACATCTGCCAAGGGAGACAGTAAATCAGTAGTAGTATATTCGATATTAGTTTGCTTTTTAAAACGCTTGTAGAATTCTTGTTCAGGTGCAAAATGCAATACTTTTAATGCTGAACTGGTTTCAGCATCTTTTCGTAATTTAATTCGTTTGTTTTGGGTTACAGGAGAATCTGAATCTAGTTCAGATTGAAAGAAATCCGTTTCGTTTTGAAGGTATAACCATAATAACCGATGTCTTTCTAATGAAAGAGTACTCGGAGAAAGCACATTATTTCTTTGGTTTCCATATCCGTAAGGCAAAAATATACGGAAACTTTTTCCATCGATTGGGTCAGTAAAACGACTTCCTTTTAGTAAAAAAGCCAATATTGGACGAACGACAATGCTTAAGCGAATAAGGATTGGTCGCGGAATGGTATTTAGTATAAACTTGAAAATCTTTTTCATAGTTGTTTAAAATTGTTTCACAGAGATGCACGGAGTAGTGTGAAGATTCACAGAGCATTATTTATGTTTGTACAGCTATTCACATGTAATTTAATTCATTTATTTCAATTTCTCTGTGTATCTATTTGCTTCTCTGTGAATCTCTGTGTAACTTAAATAACCAATGGTTGTGTCCTAAATTCATCTTCCTCATTACTTACAATTCTTAATGCTTTGTATATATAGTCGAAAGTTGAAAGCAATTCAGGTTTACCATTTACCAAAGCTACATTATGTTCAAAATGAGCGCTTGGTT
This sequence comes from Flavobacteriaceae bacterium, assembly GCA_947456955.1. Lineage (GTDB taxonomy): Bacteria > Bacteroidota > Bacteroidia > Flavobacteriales > Flavobacteriaceae > Flavobacterium. The sequence continues at coordinate 153,984 of CANGTQ010000002.1, forward strand.
TTCCGTCAGCAGTTAGAATTGTCCAACCATCTTTTAATTGCTTGATGTTTTTGGTTCCCAAATTAATCATCGGTTCAATGGCAACTACCATTCCTTCGACGAATAATTTACCGCGACCACGTTTCCCATAGTTTGGCATTTCCGGATCTTCGTGCATTTTGGTTCCTAGTCCGTGACCTACCAATTCACGCACAACGCCATAGCCGTGAGATTCGCAATATTTTTGAATGGCATTGCCAACGTCTTCTACTCGGTTTCCGGCTTTGAATTCTCTTATTCCAACGTACAGAGATTCTTTGGTAACTTTTAAAAGTTTCTTTACTTCCGGAGTAACTTCACCAATTTCAAAAGAGTAAGCATGATCTCCGTAAAATCCGTTTTTCAATACACCACAGTCAACCGAAACAACATCGCCTTCTTGCAACGGAATGTTATTTGGGATTCCGTGTACAACCTGTGCATTAGGACTAATACAAAGTGAATTTGGGAAACCATAAAGTCCGAGAAAACCGGGAATGCCACCATTATCTCTAATAAATTCTTCTGCTAGTTTATCTAATTCTAAAGTGGTTACACCGGGTTTAATCACTTTGGCAACTTCTCCTAAAGTTTTGGAAACCAATAAAGCACTTTCGCGCATTAATTCAATTTCTTCGGCAGTTTTTGGAATAATCATGTATTGTAAATTTTACTTCGGTCCTTTGGAAATTGGACTCGGTTCAGTTGGCAAAAGTAATTATTTTAACTTTAGTTATTCTGGATTTGCCATGATTTTAAATAGTTCAGCATTGGATACAAAAAACCTATTCTCGACATTTATTTTTGATAATTGACTAACCACAAGATTGTTTTCTCTGGTGTTGATTAAGAAAATAGAGCTTTCTCCAAAGGAAAATAAACGCTCTTCAGAAGTCAGCATTGTATTATTATCTTTTACTAAATCAGAAATGATATCTTCTTGTTTTAGTAAAGATGTAATCTCAATTTGTTGGGCATTAATTTTGTTTTTTAATTGCACTCGTTCTAAATCTAGTTCAAGTTGAGCATCTTGAACTTTAAATTTAGCAATTTTTAAACTGCCTCTTTCCTTTCTTAAAAACAAAGGGAAAGCGAAATTTAAACCGACTTTATAATCTTGAAATTTATAATCATCGAAATAGCTTGGCTCTGATAAGTAGGAGTATCCTAAATCAATTTTTGGCAAGATCATGTTGGCTTTTAGTTTTTTGTCAACAGTTAAAATATCGACTTTACTTTGGAGCGCATTAATTTTTGGATGATTTGTAATAGAGATATCACTATTTAATAATTCATTGGTTCGTAATGTTTCTTGAATGGTTTGTTGTAAATTTTCTTCTGGGATTAATTCATCAGCTAACTCGAGCGGAATGTTGTTTTCGAGCCAAATAAAATTGGATAATTCGAGCTTGGCCTTATTTAATTTCAATTTAGAATCTTCTAAACTCAACAAACGATTTTTTACAATTATCCCTGCTTCGACACTATCAATAGCAGGTTTATCACCTTCTCTTATTAGTGATTTTACACCTACAAATCGGATTTGTGCATTGGTGGCATAGGTTTCATAAAGCTTCATTTCATTATAATTTCTTTTCCAATTAAAATAGGCTACAGAAGCATCAAATAAAACCGCGATGGCTTGAAGTTTTTGTTCAGCTTCGCTTAATTTGATTTGTAATTTTGCTTTTCGTAAGTCAGCCATTCGTTGGTTGATAAACAGACCTTGACCAAGTGGAATGCTAATTCCTAATGAGGTTAATCCTTGATTCGGAACAGTGTTTTCAGGATTAAGGTAAATGCCTTCATTGTTATCAAAACCAGCTTTAACTTCAATACCATACCAGGTTGGAATATTGAAACTACTGTTGAGAATAGAGTAATATTCGCTGTCTTTAAATTTCTTTTGTTCAAAATCTACTTCAATTTTTGGATCAAAACCACCACGTGCCATCATTAAGTTTGCTTGAGCAGCGCCAATATTTAAAGCAGCGCTTTTAACCATTGGATGGTATTTTTTTACAAAACCCAAAAATTCGTTATAGGTAAATTCTTTTTGAGTCATCTTTTGACCAAACCCAAAAAAACTAATGAATAAAAATCCAAAAACTATTGATTTCATTATTTTTTTTCTTTTTGTGAATTTCCACCTTTTGGTTGATAATAATTTGGAGGGAAGCCGTTTAGGTTTCTCCAAAGTTCAAACCAAACTGGGACATTATCTAGTAATGCTAAGGTTTGAGCACCAGAACCAATGCTTATTTGTTTTGGCCATGGTTCTTCTTCCGGATCGGGTGCAATTAAAACTCTAAATTTACCATTATCGCTAATAAAATTTTCGACAGCAACAATTTTTCCTCCAAAAGTTCCATAGCTCATATCAGGCCAACCTGAAAATACTATTGTAGGCCAACCATCAAACCAAACCCTTACTTTTTCTCCTTTATGAACCAAAGGTAAATCGGTTGGAGTTACATAAGTTTCAACAGCAATGTCATATTTTGAAGGCATGATACTAACTATTTGAGTTCCTTCTTTTATAGTTTCTCCAATACCTGACTGTAAAGCTCTATTTACATAACCGCTTTGTGGAGCTTTTATATAGTACATTCCGTTTCGGATTTGATAATTAGTATATTGGTTTTTTAATTTGTTTACTTGAGCTTCGGTATCATATTGATTGCTTAATGCGGTATATTGATCACTTCTTGCTTTTTGTTCTTTTTCATTATATTCAGCCATGATTCGATTGACTTCTACTTTCGCATTAATAAGTTCATTTTCGCTGGCTAAAAGTTTGTTTTCTTGCGTGATGATTTTAGCGTCTACTTCTTGCAGTTTTAGTCTTTTTTCCTCAACATCGGTCAATGGTTTTAGACCTTCTTTGTTTAAAGCAATTGCACGATCGAATTGGGTATTGGCAATTTTTACTTGAGTTCTAACCGCTATTAAATCAATACTATCGCTTTTTACTTTAAGGTAACCTTGTCTAATTTTATTTTTAGCTTGTTGAAGTTTCAAATTCTTTTCGCTTTGAATAGCTGCAATTTGAGCAGAAAGTGTAGTTACTTTTCCACCATAAGAAACTTGGGCCATTTCTTTTGCCTTCATTTGGCTTTCGGTGTTTTTAACCAAGTTCGGATCAAGGTAATCTTCTTTCGTTTCAGAAATGAATAAAATAGTATCACCTTTGTTTACATAGTCACCTTCTTTTACATACCATTTTTCTATTCTTCCTGCAATTGCAGTATGAATGGTTTGTGGTCTTTGGTCTGGTTTAAGAGTGGTAACGGAACCAGAACCCGAAATATTTTGGGTCCAAGGCAGAAATAAAATGATTAATCCAATCATGCAAACACCAAAAATAATTTTATTTAACACCTTATAATGAGGTCTGTAGCTTAAGTTTTTTACTGTGCTAAACTGTTCAATGTTTTCAGTAATCTGATTGTTTTTGGAAATATTGAGCATGATTAAATAGTTTTAGTGTCGTTACTAATTTTTCCTTCTTGCATAGTGATGGTTCTAGTGCATTTTTCTTTCCAATATGGATTTTTTGAAGACACAATTAATGTCCATTTATTTTCGCTAGAGGTTAAGAAATCTATGATTTCTCTAGCAACATCAGTATCCATTCGGTCTAAAGCATCTTCATAAAAAAGTATTTTCGGTTTATCCACTATGCTTCTTGCTAAAAGAATTTTTTGAGCATTTGAAGAAGAAAGTTGTCTTCCTTCAGGATAAATTTTGGTATCCAACCCTTTTGGTAACGATTTAATGAATGAGCCTAATTTAACACTTTCAATCGCCCATTTAATATCTTCTTGATTAATAGCAGGATTGTTAAAAGTTATATTCTCTAGAATAGTTCCTTCAAACGGCGTTTCACCGTTAATAATTATTGCAATTTGGGAGCGATATTGTTGTAAATCTATTTTTCTGTAGGTATCGTCATTAATAAAAAACGCACCAGACGTAGGCTGTAATAACCCTGATAAAATTCGAATCAAAGTAGTTTTCCCCGACCCATTATCTCCTTCCAAGAATATTTTTTCGGAATTTTCAATTTTGATATTGATTTTATTTAATACAACATCGGTTGATTCCGGAAACTTAAAATTAATATTTTCGGCTTCTAACGATATGTTATTATAGCATATTTCATTTGTAACATCTTGAGCAACTTCCATTTCTAAATCTGCAATTTGACCTATTTTTTCAACAGCGGTCAACACATCATAAAGTGTCTCTAAACCAATTACAATTTTTTCTACAGAATTGATAACTAATAAAATGATGATTTCAGCTGCTACGAATTGTCCAATATTCATTTTTTGATTCAGCACCAAATAGCCTCCAATAAATAGCAATCCTGCTGTTATGATAACTTTAAAAATTATCAATTGTGAGTACTGTCTTCTAATGATGTTGAAGTGTTTTTCTCTATAATCTAAATATTGAGAAACTAAGTAATTGTTTTTGTTTAAGGCATATTCAAAATTTATAGTTTTTCGGAAACTAAAATTGTTTCTTGCCATTTCTTGTAGCCAACTAACTACTTTATACTTATATTTTGATTCTTTTAAACTAGTTGATAACCCGGAATTAAATGAAAATTTAAAAATGATATAGAGTAATAATAGCAATATTAAACCGAAGAATATAAAAAACGGATGATACAATGAAAGCAAAATAATTCCAAAAATAATCTGAAGTAATGCAGTTGAGAAATCGATTAACAGCTTAGAAGCTCCTTTTTGAATGGTTATAGTATCAAAAAAACGATTGGCTAATTCAGGTGGATATTGATTATATAGTTCTTCGAATTTAATTTTTGGTAATCGATAACCAAATTCAAAAGAGGAACGAACAAATATCTTTTGTTGTAAATTCTCAGTTATTCTAAGCTGCATTATAGATAATATGCCTACCAAAGCAACTCCAATAATTACAATTATTACTAATACAATCCAAGACACACTAACCCTTCCAGATTGAATTAAATTGATAATAGCTTGAATTCCTAATGGCAAAGATAAACTAACCAATCCAGCAAAAATAGCATAAAAGAACACTTGAGAGATGTCTCTATTATCAAGTTTTAATAAACTAATTAAACGTTGTAAGGGTGTTGATGCCATGATTATGATTTTAAAGTTTGGGCAACTAGATTTATATAAAATTCGGTTGGCGAAATGTTTTCATTACAGTTTGTTATGGTTTTCAAATGGTTTTTAAGAAAATGTTGGTGTAATGCACCTTCTACAATTGATGAAGCCAGGCTTTTAGAATAGGCATATTGAGGATTCACCACTTCAATCATGGCTACTAATCTATTGATAACTCTTTTGTATATTAAGAAAAAGCCTTCTTTGTTTTCAATATCAATTTCTTTAGTCATCATTGTTTTGGTAAACTCTGTAATAATAATTTTATTAAGAATAGATTCATTTATATGTTCGGTTTGGCTATCGTCTTCAATTTTTTGAGTAACTACCATGATGGCTTTGTTTAATTTTTCTATTGGACTTTCTATATTATTGGTAATAAAAACCAATCGATATTCAATCCAACTCCAATACCATGAAGAAAGATAAACTAATAATTTGTGTTTGCTTTCGAAATAGCGGTAAATAGAACTCTCATTAGAGCTAATTCGTTCGCCAAGCTTTTTGAAAGTAAAATTTTCAAAACCAATTTCATCCATTAAGAGGATGCTTTCCTGAATAATCTTTCTTCCAAGCGATGAAGTCTCAGGATCTTTGACATATATTTTGTCATTAACTTGGATTTTTAACGATAATAGTAAATTATTCATTTTTTAATCATTTGTTGAAGGATGAAAATCATGATATCCCGTTTGTTTTAAATCAAAATTGTATAGTAAAGCAATGTTAAAAAAATCGCGACCCGTTTCGTCGTTTATTTTATAATCAAATTGATAAATATAACCAGTTTGAATCGCTAAATTTTCCGAAAACTCATAACCACCACCAATAAAAAGTCGGTTTCTTTCAAAAAATGGCTCCTTGTCTGTAAAGAAAATTTCATTCCAAGCACTCAAATAAAAGGTTTTGGGTTCTATTTTTTTTCCTTTTAAAGGAATCGCGGCAGATAATCTATACCTAAATCTATTTCGGAATCCGTTTGAAGTAAATCGCTGTTCCGCTCGGTATCGATGTTCAAAAACGATGTAATCAAAAGGGTTTTTTAAATTGACTTGAGCCCAAGTTCGAATTTCGTTATTTTGAATGGGTGATTCAAAATTTCCACCTTCGCTATAAGTATTGTAATCTCCAATACCTGTTGTAACTGAAAAATTAGGTTTTATTTTATAAGTCAATCCTGCTTTTAACTCATAATAATGAAATTCATCATAAAATGATAAACTCCGAATTTGGCCTTCAGAAAACACACTCCATTTTGGATTTATTTTCATAGTTACATTCAGAATGTTCCATGAGCCAAGATTATTCTGGGCAACTGACTTAAAGCCAAAAATTAGAATTAAAATTATTATAATTTTCTTCATTTTTAGTTTTTAGATACTGTATGATTTGGTTTTACTGTTTTCATTTGAATCACATCAACTAAAAATGCAAATGCCATTGAGAAATAGATGTAGCCTTTCGGAATTTCAAAATGAAATCCTTCTGCAATTAAAGAAGCTCCAATCATCATTAAGAAACATAGTGCTAAAACTTTGAAAGACGGATGTTTAGAAATAAATTGGCTAATTGGTTTTGAGGCAAATAGCATAATAATTACGGTTACTATAACAGCTGTATACATAACCCATAATTCTTGAACCATCCCAACGGCTGTGATAATTGAATCAACGGAAAAAACTAAATCTAAAACTATAACTTCCCCAAGTAGTTTGCCAAAACTTCCTTTTTTTGGGAGTTGTGATTCTGGTGAATCAAAGGCTTCAGTTTTATGATAAATTTCTTTAGTGCTTTTATATATCAAAAATAATCCTCCAAAAATCAGTATTAATCCTTTTCCGGAAAAGTCTACATCAGTTATCGTAAATAATGTTTTGTCCAATTTTAATATCCATGAAATTAATGCTAGTAAGCACAAGCGCATTGCCATTGCTAAGCCTATTCCCCAAAAACGAAGTTTGTTTTTTTGGCTTTCAGGTAGTTTATCTGCTAATATTGAAATAAATATAATGTTGTCTATTCCTAATATTACTTCGAGTGCAATAAGTGAAAGTAGTGGGATTATCGATTCAATCATTATGGTTAATTTAAAGATTTATTTTAAAATCAAAATTTAAGTTTCAAAATCTCAATAATAATTATTTGCAAATATAATAGTATTACTATCACAAAAGAAATTTTAACTTTTATTTTGGTAAAATTAATCAACCAAAGGAAGTTGTTTTTCTTTCTATAAAGCATTTATTTTTCTGGTTTTTTTTCAATTATTGAAATAGACTTTTGTAATATTAATGAATTAGGAATGGTAATGATTTCTCCTTTTCTTGTTTTAAGATGAACGAAAAAATAGGTCAAATCTGAAATTTCTCCGGAAAAGGGATAATCTTTATCTAAAACTTCAATACAATCACCAATTTTTAGTGGATGATTGAAGAATAAAATGATACTCGATGTAATATTTGATAATAAAGACCATTGAGCGAAAAAAGCAATCCCAAAAGCCGTTAAAATAGTGCTGGCAAAAATGGCTATTTCACTTTGTTTCAAACCCCAAATAGCAGAAATAAAAATAATGGCACCTAGTAAGTTTAATAAATTGATCGCTTTTACAATCATCTTTCTTCTACCTCTTTGTAAATGGGTATTTTTTAGGGCATTGTTAATTATATTTATAGTTACAAAATAGGAAATTATATAAATTCCTACCACAACTGCTGTTTCGATTAGTTGAATGTCTAGAGTTTTCATAGTTATAAATAATATAAACGAATGCAAATATAATAGCATTACTATCAAAAAAGAAATTTTAACTTTTATTTAATTTTTTATTTTCTCAAAATAAGTTTTATCATCATTATCATAACAATAAAATTCTAACACTATTTTGCGAAATTAGTATTGTTGATTTTTTAAAAAAGAAGTTGGTGTTGTTTCCCCAAGCATTCATGTGCAATAGATCATTGCAGAAAAAGGTATAACCGATTTATATGGCAAAAGCTAAAAACAAACTGCCGAAGCCATTATTAGCATTGCCCATATTTATCATCAAGAAAGTTTAGAAAGAGCAAATTATGAAATGCTGAAATAAAAAGATTGTTACCAATTTGGAAGTTACTATTGCATAGCTTATTTTACTTTGAAACAATTTACTCTATCTATAATTAATTTAGCGTTTCAATGTAAAATGACTCATAAACTCTTTTTTGATTTGGTTTTTTTCATAAATGATTTTGAACCAATAATCATCTGAAGGAAGCAGTCTTCCATTAAATGTGCCATTCCATCCCGATTCATAAGGGTCAATTTGTTTAAGAAGTTTTCCATAACGATCAAAAATATAAACTTCCATAGAATCAAAAATGGTAGCTCCGCCAATTTTCCAAATATCATTATAGCCATCACCATTTGGTGTAAAATATTTAGGATAATCAGCAACAATAACAGTTGTCGATAACTGACTACAAAAATAGAGGTCTGTAACCGTTAAGGTGTGAACGCCTAAAGGAACATTAGTAAATACGGGACTTGTTTGCCAACCCGAATCGTCTAATGCATATAAAAAATTGTTTGTTGCTGGAACTACTTGAGCAGTAAATGTATTATCGGTTCCAAAAGCGATCAATTCACCCGGATTGGCAGTTATCGAAAAAGGAACTACCGATTTTAAGGTGGTAAAGTTAAAAACACTAGAACATAATGAACTGTTAGTCGTATTAGTAATTCTTACTGAATAATTTCCTTCTACAAAAGTGGTATAAGTAGCATTTGTTTCTCCCAAAATTTCAGTTCCTATTGTACCATCAAAACTAGAGTACCAAATAAAACTATAATCAGATATTGATAATTTAGTGTCAATTGTTGCCGGATTTAATATAACACCTTCATTGGTAACACAAATTATATAAGGTGTATCTAACAATTTATTGACAGGAAATGGTCGTATAAATAATTCTAATTCTAAAATTGAAAAACAAGACCTATTTGTTTCACTATCAAAGTTGATTTTACTATTCAAACGAACATAAATTTTTTGATAATCAATATTTGTATTGGTGAAATTTGAGGTATTTGAAATGAAATTTGAGTTATTGTTTATAGCATCCGAAAAATTGATATAGTATTTAAAATCAATTGCGCTGAGTGCTGTAGTACCTGCCATTTGAGTTTCTGCCGATGTTAAATCGAATGTATAAAATCCTGATGTACTGCAGTTTTCTATAGGCGTAGGATTGGTATTTGCTCCGGGTATTTCTAAAACAACTAAGTCTAAATTAGTGGTTGATGAACAAAAATTTCCAGTTGGGTCCATCACTTTTATGAAGATTCTTTTTGTAACCGAAAGATAATTCGTAGCATTATTTATAAAAATACCAGCATTTAAATCAGCCAGAGTTTCATAAAAAGTGACCTGATAATTTGGGTTGTTCCCAGTAATTGAAGGAATTCGGATGGTTAAATCAAAATTGGCAGATAAATTTCCACACAACTTAATAGGCAAAGGATTAAAAATAACTGGGTTAGGATAAACGGTTATTGTAAAATCTACAATTGAAAAACACTGTGTTGTTGAATCGAATAATCTGCAATACAATGTAGTAACACCATTACTTAATGATAGTGGATTATTTTGATTAATTTGATTGCTATTTAATCTAGCATCCGAAAAAGAATAAAAGTAACTTGCTTGTACACTTGCGCTTTGACCCACTTGTGCTTCGGTATTTTTGCTAGACAACAAAAAAGAATCTGTTATGCATAAGTTTATATCTGACAGGTTGTTTTGTAAAGGTGCAGCTTTGACTTCTACAAAAAATTGTCCAATTCCATCACAACTATTATTGGTTTCAATTCGAGTATAAATGGTTGAGATTCCTATCGGAATTTGTGAAGTATTATTCAAAGGATTGTTTTCTAGAGAAGCGTCAACAGCATTCAAATAAAAAGCAATATCTACAAGAATCGAAGGGAAAAAGGTGTTTTTAATTAATGCTCTCTGTGCATCAAAATTTATCAATCCATAGTTTAAATTTAATTCGGGACAAACAGCAGCAATATTTGGATAAAATGAGACACTAGTTGGATTCACTATTAAATTAATCAAAGCCGTATTGGTTGAGGCGCAATTGGGAATGTTGTTCTCGTTTACTGCTTTTACATAAATAGTTTGTCCAAAGGGTGAAATGGTATTGGAATAATTTAGTGGATTTAAAATGGGGATAGTTAAAGCCACGTCTTGGTAATAAAATAATGTTAATCCAGGGGTTGTATTTGTGATAGCATCATACGCTTGCGACAAGTTTATAGTGGCAATACCATCATTATTTGGACTTATATAGTCACATTGTTTTAATGAAACTGGGGTTGTAGTAACTACTGGATTTGCATTAATAGTAACAGCAACATTGTTTGTGGTAACAGCACACGTGTTTTGTTCAATAATTTGAAGCGTATAATTTGAAGTTGTATTTACGTTTTGTACCAAAGATGAAACGGCATAAGTACTATTGTTTGCTCCTGGAATAATACTTCCGTCTTTTATCCATTGGTAACTTATACTTGATAATGATGTATTATTTGAAATGGATGAGGTGATACTATAACTATTACCTTCACAAATGGATTGATTATTACTAATGGTTCCAACTGGATTTTGAATAATTGTAATTGAATTTGATACAACACTAATACAGGGATTGTTTGTAACAGTTAAATAATAATTCCCAGGCAAAGTTGGTGAATAAGAAATTGAATTCGCTCCCGGAATTGGGTTTCCGTTAAAGAACCATTGATAGCTTAAAATGTCTATAGTAGCATTTAAACTGGTTTGGTTAGTAATGGAGCTCTGTAAGATGGGATTTGTAGCTAAACATTGTGTAGCTGTATTTGTAATCGTAATTGTAGGTATTGTGTGAAATTTGAGTTCAATTTCATCTCTGCTTATTGTTAAGTTTGCAATTACAACTGTAGGGTCAGTACTGTCATAGGCACTCGTCTCTACTTTGTAGATACCAGATTCTGAAGCGCTAAATGTATTTGTATTTGACGTTGAATTTGTAATTGTGCTCACAAGAATTCCGTCTTTAAACCATTGATAATTAAATCTCAAATTAGCCGGTAAACCAGTAAAATCAGAGGCATCAATGTTAGCTACTAAATCTTTTGTATTTGGTTTGCAATAGTCTAATTGTGTAATAGTGTTTAAAGCAGTGTCTACAATTTTAACCGAAGAAAGAAAGTCGCAATTAGTTAGCCCACTGCCTCCAATTTGTGAAACCCCTATTGTTCCTGGTTCTCCTGAATAATTATCAATAAGTAAGACATAAAATTCACCCGCTATCCCATTCGGAAGGTTAACAATTTCCACACTATCAGGAGCATAACTACAAGACACTTCAGTGGTAGTATCTAACTGACTACAAATGTTAGTTAAATTTGGAAATGGTCCCCACAAAACAAAATCTACATCGGTTCCAACTCCTGAAGTATTTTCTTGACTTATTTGTAAAACGATATCACCACTAGCTTGAACTTCTAGAAAAAACCAAGTAGGACCAACAAATGCCGTTGGAATACAACTAGGGTTAAAATTTTCGCTGTTTCCTCCAGTTGAATTTTGAAAAGGAATATTTGTAGCGCAGGTTTGATATAATTGAAAATTTGCTTCAAGTTCTGCGCAAGAAGAAGCACCAGCTTGAGAATAGCAATTAGCAAAACATAAAAATACAAAAAAGCAAATCAGTCTAACTTTTACAAACATAATGTCTACAATAATGAAGTTCCAGTCATCACGGCTGGTTTTTCAATTCCCATTAATTCTAGTATGGTAGGAGCAAGGTCGCCTAAAACACCACTGTTAATAGTTGTTAAATCTTTATCTACTAAGATTATTGGCACCGGATTCGTCGTATGAGCTGTATTCGGACTTCCATCCGGATTTATCATCGTTTCACAATTGCCATGGTCTGCTATTATGAGGGTAGTATAATTATTTTCCAGTGCAGCTTCAACCACTTCTTTAACACATTTGTCAACCGCTTCACAAGCTTTGATTGCTGCAGCCATAACGCCAGTATGTCCAACCATATCGCCGTTGGCAAAGTTCAAACAAACGAAATCCACTTTTCCTTCTTTAAGCTCAGGAACTAAAGCGTCTTTAAGTTCAAAAGCACTCATTTCGGGTTGCAAATCGTAGGTAGCCACTTTTGGAGAGTTTCTCAAGATGCGAGTTTCGCCATGAAAAGGTTGTTCTCTTCCGCCGGAGAAAAAAAATGTAACATGAGGATATTTCTCAGTTTCAGCAATGCGGATTTGTGTTTTGTTGTGTTTTTCTAATACTTCGCCAAGTGTTTCTGTAATGTTGTCTTTGTCATAGACTACGTGAACATTTTGATAGGTATCATTGTAATTGGTCATCGTAACATAATACAAATTCAATTTGTGCATAGTATGTTCGTGAAAATCTTTTTGTGATAAAGCTTCAGTTAATTCACGACCTCTATCTGTTCTGAAGTTAAAGAAAATTACGACATCATCATTCTGAATTGTAGCAATTGGTTTGTCATCTTTATCAACTACAGTTAACGGATGAATAAATTCATCAGTAACATTATTGGCATAACTTTCGGCGATGCTGTCAGCCAAATTTACAGTGTGTTTTCCAATGCCATTTACTATTAAATCGTAAGCTAATTTTACTCGTTCCCAACGTTTGTCTCTGTCCATTGCGTAATAACGGCCTACAACAGAAGCAATTTTAACGGTTGAATTTTTAATGTAATTTTCTAAATCCCCAATGTATTTTTTCCCTGATTTTGGATCCACATCGCGGCCATCTGTAAAAGCATGAATAAAGACTTTTTCCAGACCAAAATCCTGCGAAACATCAATCAAACTGCGAAGATGTGATGTATGCGAATGTACGCCACCATCAGAAACTAAACCAAGTAAATGAACTGCTTTGTTATTATCCTTAGCATATTGAAAGGCGTCAATCAAAGGTTGTTCTTTGCTCATGGTTTTATGGGCAACGGCCAAATTGATTTTGGCTAAATCTTGATAAACAATTCTACCCGCACCAAGGTTCATGTGGCCAACTTCCGAATTCCCCATTTGTCCTTCGGGTAAACCAACGTTTAGGCCATCAGTTCTGAGTTGTGCGTTTGGATATTTTTTGTACAAACTATTTATAAACGGAACATTGGCATTGTCTATGGCGGAAACTTTTGGGTCTGGCGATTTGCCCCATCCGTCCAATATCATTAAGATTACTTTTTTGTTCATTGAGAATATTTTTTCAAAGATAAATCTAAAATACTAGTTTTAGAAATGTATTCGTTCTTTAGGTTTAGTGAACGACTTGACAAATCGCGAATTTTTTACCGAATTGTAATCAATAAAATAGCGAACACTTATCGAAAAAATATGATTTAAATTTCTCTCATTGATTACATCATTAAAATTGGAATTAAATTCTCTTGAGAATTCTCGGTTCAACACACTAGCATTATTTCTATACAAGACAGTTACTTGACTTCCAGGCGTAAACCACCACACGTAAGAAAAGTCTAAATTCCAAAGGCTTAAATTTCTATTTCGGTTTGTGGTAAAATCATTGTTAGGCAATAAACTTCCATCATTTTGGAGCGTAAGAATATTTTCGTTTATAACATAGGACCAGTAATGACGAAGATTAAGATTAAAATTCATCGTTTCATTAATCGAATATTTGCCTTGTATTGTGTTCTCGAAGGTTACGCGTCTTCTACGAGCAAAAATCGTATTTTCGTTTTCATTAAATGATATTCGACCTACATCATTATTCGTTCGATCAAATAAAAAACTATATACCAACGAAAATTGATCATTGAAACGATAACGGGGAACAATATTAAAACCATAATTAATCCAATCTTTTTCAAAAAACTTCGTGAAATATGGGTTTAAATCGATGGCGAATTTTCTATTATAGTTGGATGAAAAGTAAAACCAAGAAGCAAACATACCAGGATAAATCACAAATTTTCCTTCATCATAGGCGAGAGGTTCATAGGCATCAGCAATTTTGAATGGTCGCGCGCGCATACCCATACCAAAGTAATCATTTTTTTTGGTAGTAAAGTCAAGGCTTAATCTCGTGTTGTTTTGTTGTAATCTTCCTGATCGATTATCAAATTCAATATAATTATTAGCATTAATACTAAAGGTGTTAAATAGTTTGCTAGGATTTAAAATACGATAACTCCCATTAAGATAAGCAGAATGATAATTTGTTTGGAAAATAATACCCAAATCGTTATTGTCAAAATAACGAGAAACATATTGACCTCCAGCATTAATGCGGTATTTTCCTTTGGTTTTACCAAAATTAAAGTAACTATTGATTCCTTTTCTATCTTCTAAGTTTGGAATTTCATTTACATAGCTGTATTTAAAATCTCCTGAAATATTGTATGAATTAGATTTTGTATTTAAATCCCAAGCCAATGCAGATACATTGGCATCTCTAAAGGTTCCTTCTCGAATTACATTAGTATTAATAAATGCTATTGAAGAATTTTTTCTAAAACGTTGGTCAAGCACTATTACATTGTAGTTTGTAAAAGGTGCTATTTTTAGTAATCTGATACTACCTGTATCTTCATTTTTAACTGTCACACTTGTGTTTTCTGTGGCAGCATTTAAAAAGCCAATACCCAAGCCATTTTTAGTTCTTCCTGATATTTTTGCAGCATTAATTAATCGAATAGCGCCAAGATTGTCTACTACCGTTTCATTTTCTTCAACTTCAAATGAAGGTACTTCTCCAATTCGCCTTGAATAAAGAAGATTTCCTTTATTAAATAGATCGGTTCCTTCGGTAAAAAATGGTCGATTCTCTGTAAATTGTTGCTCAAAAGCCGTAAGATTTAATATAACATTATCAAAACGTACTTGACCAAAATCAGGAACTAAAATAGCATCTAGGGTGAATGCGTCATTTATTCCATACTTTATATCCAATCCGCCTCGTACTTCGCCAATTGTTTTTTGAGAAGCGTTTCCGGTTAAATAAGTTGAAGCATAAGGAATTAAAAATAATCGAGTTGGAGTTTTTATATTCTCAATTCCCTCAAGTATTCCGGCTTGATTGGCTTCGTTATTGATGTTATTATTGATTAAGTTCCAAGAAAATTGTTGTCTGTCTCGTATGATTTCTCTATAAAAATTTAAACCCCAAGTTTGTTTTACATTTGTAGGAAACCGTAAAGCGGCATAAGGAATTTTCATTTCAACTACCCAACCTGTTTCGGTAATTGCTGTTCGACTATCCCAAATGGCATCCCAAGAAAAATCTTCGCCATTATTTTCGGTATACACGCAATCCATTTGTACACCAGCAGCACTAACAAAAAAGCGAAACTCTTGTTGACCATCATTATAACCGTTTAATTGAACGCCAAAATGATCGGCAGTCACAAAATTGTCTCTTAACGTTAATTCTTTTCCAATTTTTAAAGGTTCATTATCATACAAACTAGCAGCAATATAAAGTGCTTCATTAGTGTATATCACTTTAACTTCAGATTTTCTTTCGGGTTTTTCGGGTTTTCCGTTATCTGGATTATTCATCAGAAAATCAGTTGCGATTTCAGCATTTTTCCAAGACGCTTCATCAAACTTTCCGTCGATTATTATTTTTTCTGTAGTGGATTTAGTATGCAGTGTTTTTTTTGGATTTTGACCAAACATCTTGCTTGTAATAAGCAAAATTATGCAAATGAAGTAGCATGAATATTTGGGCATTTGAATTGAGGTTAGTCAAACAAAAGTAAATAATTTAATCAAAAATGCAACTTTTGGAATTAATAAAATCATTCATCTACAACAAGTTAAAAAATTAAGTTTAGCTTAAAAAAAACTGAAATGTTTTTATTTTTCAATTTTTAGTATATGTTTGTAACACCAAATCTAAGTCTTAAACCTATTATCATCAATGAATTATAAGTATTTTCCTTTGTTTTTTATTGTTCTGTTGATGTCTTTTACCAATCTTCCGAACAAATCAAACTCCGCTAAAATTAATAGTAAAACAGAAACTAATTCTGTTTCAAAAAATGTGTCTATTTACAATCAATTAGATGCAAACTCTTTTGTTTTGCCTAGTTTTGATTGTTTCAATTTAGCTTTGGATGGATTTCATTTGTTAAAAGAAAAAGGGCTTGTTCAAAAAAATATCATAACTGTCATTGATTTTAGTTTGTCTTCAAACACGAAACGTCTTTGGGTAATTGATTTAGAAAAAAATATTGTTTTGTTCCAAACTTTAGTAGCTCATGGTAGAAATACCGGTGAAGAATTTGCAAAAGAATTTTCTAACCAAGCAGAATCTTTTAAAAGCAGCATCGGGTTTTATGCCACTGGCGAAATTTATGACGGTAAGCATGGAAAGTCTTTAAAATTAGATGGACTTGAAAAAGGATTAAATGATAAAGCGAGAGAAAGAGCAGTTGTAATTCATGGTGCAGATTATGTTTCGGAAACGTTTATCAAGCAAAATAAGAGATTAGGTAGAAGTCAGGGTTGTCCTGCCATTCCTGTTGAGATGAACGCAAAAATTATCAATGTGATAAAGGACAAATCTTGTTTATTTATATACCATCCCTCTTTAGCTAAAGAAATACTTTCACGATTATCAGCTTAAATTTTTTGCCCAAAAAAATGTTTTTCCAACATTTTCATTACAAGTAACTTACAAAGTTGAGTTCTATTGATTTTATATTCAAAAATCTTTTTTTAAAAAAAAACTTGCATCAAAAGGATGTTATTCTATATATTTGCAGTCGCATTGCGGAAGTAGCTCAGTTGGTAGAGCTCCAGCCTTCCAAGCTGGTTGTCGCGAGTTCGAGCCTCGTCTTCCGCTCTAAAATCCTAAATCGAAAGATTTGGGATTTTTTTATTTCCCCAAAAACGATAAGTCAGTTTCAGATAGTATTTCTTCAGGATTCTGATTCTGTTTAAACAACCTTGCCGATAAGTCTCCTTTTAATATTATTTTGGAACCGGTTACTTCTAACCAGCTTCCTTCTCGTAATCCTAAAACAGGAGTTTCATTAAAAGCATGAAATTCTTTAATTCTAGTTTCTCGTGTTTCGCCCATATGTTTACTTTGCAAATCAGCGTCGAGATAATGGGGGTTTAAATTGAAAGGGATTAATCCTAAGGTTTTAAAACTTGGAGGATAGATGATAGGCATATCATTTGTGGTTTGCATGGTCAATCCGGCAATATTGCTCCCTGCACTTGACCCAAGATAGGGCGTTCCGTTTTCAATAACTTTTGCCAGTACTTCCATCACCTTGTTTTGATATAACTGGGTCACCAATAAAAAAGTATTTCCACCGCCTATGAAAATTCCTTGAGCATTATTAATCGCTTCTATTGGATTTTCAAATTCATGTAACCCTTTTATGTTTTTATTTATTTTGATGAAAGCCGAACGAACAGTAGTTGTATAATCATCATGCGAAATTCCGCCGGGACGGGCATACGGAATAAAAAGTATGTCATCACACTCTTTGAAGTGACTTTCTAAAGTAGGCAATAAATATTCCAAATAGTTTCCACCATGAATGGTTGACGTACTGGCGAGGATCATTTTCTTCATTAGTATTGAATTGTTTCTTTTAACAAAAGATTATATACTTTTAGTAATCTATACTGCTATTTTTACATCGTAAAATTAGAATAATGAAGTTATTTAAAAGTATAATTATATTTTTATTTTTTGCTCAAAGTTTTGCTCAAACAACAACGCTAACTTTGCTAAAAGGGAAAATAACTTCCCAAATCAAAGAACTGAACGATGTTTATGTTGACAATTTGCGTTCAGAATCAACTACAACGACAGATAATAATAGTAGCTTTTCAATGTTTGTAAAAGTGGGCGACACCCTGCAGTTTTCGGGTTTGCAAATAGTAACTAAAAAAGCAGTCATAACTGAAAATGATATAACCAAACAGCTTTATGTAGTAAGTTTAGAAGCAAAAGTTAATCTGCTAGATGAAGTAGAAATAAAAAAATATAGGAATATCAATGCAGTGTCGTTGGGAATATTACAAAGGCCGGCAAAAGTATATACACCGGCAGAACGCAGGTTAAAAACAGCCTCCGATTTAGACCCAACGGCAAGTGTGGGATTAATGGCCGGAGGTTCAATAGGATTGGATCCGATATTGAATGCTATTTCGGGAAGAACCGCTATGTTGAAGAAAGAACTGAAGATTGAGAAGAAAGAATACCTGCTAAAAAAAATAGAGTATATGTTCAAGGAAGAATACTTTTTGGAAAACCTAAAAATCCCAAAAGAGTATCTTCGAGGTTTTTGGTATTATGCTGTTGAAGACCAAAAATTAGAAGAGGCGCTGAATGCCAAGAAAAAAATGATGGCTCGATTTATCTTTTCGGATTTAGCAACTAAATATTTGGAATTATTAACTACAAAATAATTAGTTTTATCACTTTTAAAGAATGAAAAGAACTTTTAAATTCACTTTTTTTATATTAATCTTTCTATTGCTGACTTCTGCGAGCTCTCATCGTTTTTACACTGCAATTTTTCAAATTAATTATGTTCCTCAAAAGAAAATGGTACAAATAACTACTCGTATTTTTATTGATGATTTTAACGATGCTTTAAAAAAACAATATCAAAAAACCACTTTTTTAGGAACTGATAAAGAAACGCAAGACGATATTAATTTGATGAAAAAGTACTTATCAGAAAAATTAAAATTAACAGTTAACGGTAAATTTGAAACTTTGAATTATTTGAGCAAAGAGGAAGAGAATAATGTTCTTATTTGTTATTTTAAGATTAATGATGTTCTAAAATTAAAATCTCTTAAAATTGAAAATTCTATTCTCACAGAAGTTCATCCGGAACAGCAAAATATAATACAGTTTAACGATAATGGATCTAAAAGCAGTCTTCTTTTGTCTGGTAAAACAACTAAAGGAATGTTAAAATAATTTTCTAAATATTATATCCATAAAAATAATTTTATTTTTACTACCTAAAATCTCTAGTTAATGAAATTAACAACTACCTTTTTTTCTTTTTTATTTTTTATCACAGTAAGTTTTACTCAAGCTCAAGAAGCAACTAAAACTGCAAAAACCGAGGAACGAAATCCTGATAAATTCAAACAAATGTATGATTTGTTTGCAACACCCAATATGTATCGTACAGCTTCTGGTGCACCCGGACCAGAATATTATCAGCAACAAGCTGATTATAAAATTGACATTGAGTTAGACGACAAAAACCAAAAATTGTACGGTACTGAGACCATTACCTATACGAATAACGCCAAAGAATCACTAGACTATTTATGGCTACAATTAGATCAAAATGAAAAAGCAAGAAATTCTAATTCTCCTTTGGTTGAAAGTAATAAAATAGATCCCGTTTTTTCAGCGCAATCATTCTCAAGAAAATATTTAGAGGAAGATTTTGATGGTGGTTTTAAAATTGAATATGTAAAAGATTCTCAAGGGAAAGTAATGCAATATACCGTGAATCAAACAATGATGCGAATAGAATTGCCAGAGGTTTTAAAGTTTGGAGAGAAAATTTCTTTTTCGATAAAATGGTGGTATAACATCAATAATTATACAATAGATGGTGGACGATCGGGTTACGAACATTTTGAAAAAGATGGAAATAATCTTTATGTCATTGCACAGTTTTATCCAAGAATGGCGGTGTATAATGATGTAGAAGGTTGGCAAAACATGCAGTTTTGGGGTTATGGTGAGTTTGCTTTGCCTTTTGGTAATTTTGAAGTTAACATTACAGTACCTGCAGATCATATTCTAGAAGCTACAGGCACATTACTCAATCGTAGCGAAGTGTTTACACCAGAACAATTGAAACGGTACAAATTAGCGGAACAATCTTTTGACAAACCAGTAATAGTGGTTACTCAGGCAGAAGCAGAAGCTAGAGAAAAAGGATTTTCAACAGCAAAAAAAACGTGGAAATTTAGAGCAGAAAATGTTCGTGATTTTGGAATTTCTACTTCAAGAAAATTTATTTATGATGCAATGGCTGTTAAAACAGGAAATACTACAGCAATGGCAATTTCTTTGTACCCAAAAGAAGGAAATCCGCTTTGGGAAGAATATTCAACACGAATTGTAGCGCATACTTTAAAGAGCTATTCAAGTTTTACTTTTGATTATCCCTATCCAAAAGCTATTTCTATCAATGCTAGAGACCAAGGAATGGAATACCCTATGATTTGTTGGAATTTTGGACGTCCTGATGAAAACGGAAAGTATACAGACCAAACAAAATACGGAATGCTGGGAGTGATTTGTCACGAAATTGGACATAACTATTTTCCTATGATCGTAAATTCAGATGAGCGTCAGTGGACTTGGATGGATGAAGGATTAAATAGTTTTTTAGAATATTTAGCTGAAATTTCTTTTGACCCTAATTTTCCAACTCGAAAAGGACCAGCAAAAAATATTGTTCCTTATATGAGTGGTGATCAAAAAGGGTTAGAGCCTATAATGACCAACTCGGAAAGTATTCGTCAGTTTGGGAACAATGCTTATGGGAAACCTGCAACAGCATTGAATATTCTTCGTGAAACTATTATGGGACATGAGTTATTTGATTACGCTTTCAAAACCTATTCTAATCGTTGGAAATTCAAACACCCTACACCAGAAGATTTTTTCAGAACAATGGAAGATGCTTCTGCAGTAGATTTAGATTGGTTTTGGCGTGGTTGGTTTTACACAACCGATTATAATGATATAGGAATTAAAGAAGTAAATAAATATTTTGTAAGTAACGAGCCATCAAAAGAAGTCGCTGATTTTCTTAAGAAAAGACGTCGCCGTGATTCTAAACAAGGCCCAATGGTATATATGATTGCCGAAGGAAGTGAAGATTTTAAACCAGAAATGAATAAACCGTTTAAGATTGTTGATTATAAAGTTTTAGATGAATTTGTAAATCAGAATTTTTCAGAAGAAGAAAAGAAAAAATTAAACGAGCCAAAGTTTTTTTATCAAGTGACATTTAACAAGCCAGGCGGTTTAGTGATGCCGATTATTGTAGAACTCACTTTTGAAGATGGAACAACTGAAAACCACTATTTTCCGGCTCAAATATGGAGAATGAACGACCAAGAAGTGAACAGAACTTTTGCCACTAAAAAAGCTATTATTAAAATTCAAATCGATCCAAAATTAGAAACAGCTGATATTGATACTACAAATAATTCGTGGCCAAAAACTACCGAAAAATCAAAATTTGACTAACAGAACTTTGTAACTTTGCAACTCATTCAGAAAAATTAGAAACTATGTTTGGAATTGGTGGTGGCGAATTAATCCTTATTATTTTCATAGCATTAATGCTTTTTGGTTCCGATAAAATACCGGAAATAGCAAGAGCGATGGGAAAAGGAATGGCACAATTAAAAAATGCTACAAACGAAATAAAAAGCGAAATCCAAAAAGGTGCTGAAGCTAATGGAATTGATACTTCTATGAAAGAATTGACTTCAACGTTTTCGGATGAGGTTGAAAAAGTGAAATCAAATTTAGATTCAAATATGCTTCCAGAGGTTACCAAAGTAAAGGAAGATATTGAGAATTTAACTGGGCCAATTAAAAGACAGCTCTAATGTTGGAAAAAATTCTAGAATTAGATAAACAACTTCTGATTTTCTTAAACGGATTAGGTTCACCAACATTTGATGGAATGTGGTTGATAATTACAAAGCAAGCTTATTGGGCGCCACTATTCTTGATTGTTTTTTACCTGATGCAAAAGAAATTGGGTTGGAAGAATTTTGGTTATTATATTCTTTTCACGGCACTTTTAATATTGCTTTGCGATCAAACAGCAAATCTTTTCAAAAACAGTTTTGAACGTTTGCGCCCTTGTAATGATGAAACGGTAAATCATATTATCAGAGTTGTAAAATCAAGTTCCTCTTTTAGTTTCTTTTCCGGTCACGCGACCAACTCAATGGCAACAACGGTTTTCACATTTATGATTCTGAAGAAATTTTACAAACACGCTTATCTGTTATTTTTATTTCCTCTGATTTTTGCATATAGCAGAATATATCTTGGATTGCATTTCCCATCAGACATCGTTACTGGTTATGCTTTTGGAGCTATTTTTGGATTAATTTGCTATAAATTTTATTTGAAATTCGTAATTCGTAATTCGTAATTCGTAATTTTTACTTTACCCTCGAAACAGTCAATCCATCACGAATAGGAAGCAAAACGGTTTCTACTCTTGGGTCTTCTTTCAATAATTGATTGTATTCCAAAAGTATTTGGGTTGTAAAGTCATTTGGTTTTATTTCTTCCAAAACTTTTCCGCTCCACAGAACATTATCCGAAAGTATGATTCCGCCTTTGTTCATCATCGGAACAATTAAATGAAAATAATTAATGTAGTTTTCTTTATCGGCATCAATAAAAACCAAATCGTATTTTTTAGTCAGTCTCGGGATAATATCCAAAGCATCACCTAAATACTGTGTAATTTGTTTTGCCCAAATGGTTTTATCGAAATATTTTCGTTGAAAATCGAATAATTCTTCCTCATTGTCCAAAGTGTCAATAGTTCCGTTTTCTGCTAAACCTTCTGCTAGGCAAAGTGTTGCGTAACCCGTATACGTTCCAACTTCAAGAATGTTCGTGGGATGAATAATTTTAGAAAGCATACTCAACACTCTTCCTTGAAAATGCCCGCTTAACATTCTTGGTTGTAGAATTTTTTGATGTGTTTCTTTATTCAATTGCACCAATAATTCAGGTTCGTCTTGCGAATGAATGGTAACATAAGTATCTAATTCTTCGGAAAGGAAATGCATAAGTATAAATTTCAAATTTCAAATTTACAAATTCCAAAATTAGTTTCTCAACTTTATATTTACCTTTACGCCATGGAAATCGAGAAAAAAGACATCCGAAGTTTAACCAAAGAACAATTACGCGATTTTTTTGTTGCCAATGGTGACAAAGCGTTTCGTGGCAATCAGGTTTATGAATGGCTTTGGAGTAAAGCGTCACACAATTTTGAAGACATGACCAATGTTTCAAAAGAAACGCGAATCATGCTCGAAAATAACTTTGTGATAAACCACATCAAGGTTGACCAAATGCAACGAAGCGAAGACGGCACCGTTAAAAATGCAGTTCGTTTACATGACGGTTTAATCGTTGAAAGTGTTTTGATTCCGACGGAAACCAGAACTACAGCTTGTGTTTCAAGCCAGGTTGGTTGTAGTTTGGATTGTAATTTCTGTGCAACTGCACGTTTAAAAAGAATGCGAAATCTCGAACCAGGAGAAATCTATGACCAAGTTGTTGCTATTGATAGAGAAAGTCGTTTGTATTATAACCGACCATTGTCAAATATTGTTTTTATGGGAATGGGAGAGCCTTTGATGAATTACAATAATGTAATGAAAGCGATTGCTATGATTACTTCGGAAGAAGGTTTGGGAATGTCTCCAAAACGAATTACGGTTTCTACATCTGGAGTTTCAAAAATGATAAAAAAAATGGCGGATGATGATGTAAAATTTAAGCTAGCTGTTTCATTACATTCCGCTATTGAAGAAACTAGAAATCACATCATGCCTTTTACCAAAAACTTTCAATTACCCGAATTGAAAGAAGCATTACAGTATTGGTATCAAAAAACAAAAAGTAAAGTTACTTATGAATATGTAGTTTGGAAAGGAATTAATGATGATAAAGCTTCCATTGATGCTTTGGTTAAATTCTGTAAATATGTTCCGTGTAAAGTCAATTTGATAGAATATAATCCAATTGATGATGGCGAATTTCAACAAGCGTCAGATGCAGCAATTAATAACTATATAGAAGCTTTAGCAAAAAATGATGTCGTTGCCAAAGTTCGCAGAAGTCGCGGTAAAGATATAGATGCAGCTTGTGGGCAATTAGCAAATAAGTCATAAAAAAAGTCCCGATTTCAAATTGAAGTCGGGACTTTTTCCTTTTATAAATAGCAATATTAATTTCCAATAACTATATTGTAACTATTCCCGTTAACTGTAAATACGGCTAAGTTGTCACAAGTTCCATCACCAAAATCAAGTGTAGAACTAGTATCATTTCTAACAATAGTAATGATTCCTGAAACAATTAGAGGTTTGTTTACTACCAAACAACTCATTTTTATAATCATAGGGGTTGTAATGGTACTAGTTTGTATAGCTCCACTTGGTGTTGTGGTAACCCAACTACCCGTAACTTTATATACATTATCTGTTATAATTTCATTTCCATACCCTTCAACTATTTCTCTAACTCTAGTTCCAACTCTTTTATAAACTCTACCATCAGGAAGCGTTGCAGTCATGTCCATGGTCATGGTAACTTGTGGATGTAGAATTGGATTAGCAGTTGTAGAAATCATTATTCTAGTGAATGTTTTATCACCATTAAACTCGATTCCGTTATGGAAGAAGTTTACAAAGGAATAATTTATAGTATGAGAAGAAGCTTGTGGTTGAAAAACAAACGATATAATGATTTTACCGCTAACTACATTTCCACTGTTTAAAGTGCAGCCTGTTCCAAAATCAATCGTTTTTGTAACGGTTTGACCTACTGTTGGAGCTGTTCCGAATGTTGGAACTCTTGTGATTGTTGCGCAAGTTGTAAGTTGAGAAAATGCAGCATCAGCAACTTTTCCAGAAATAGCATTTGAATAGGTATTCGCTTCTTGTTCTTCAACAAGACTTGAAACATCATCATTCATCGCATCAATTTTAGCACTTGTTTTTGCGTCTTCAGCACTTACAATGCTATTATTATCATCTTTATTACAGCTATAAAATGAAAAAGCTAATGCCAGTCCTAAAATAATTTTTGTTGTTTTCATATTCTATTTTTTTAATGGTTTGCTCGGTATGAGTTCCTATCCTATAAAAGGTTTAATCAAAAGTAAAAAAATTTTTCAAACGATAGCAATATTGTATCTTTGAAATCGATGAACATTACTTCACAAATAAAGAAACCTATCCAAGTAGAAATGGAACTTTTTGAAAAAAAGTTCTATGAATCGATGACTTCTAAAATCGCTTTACTTAACCGAATAACCTATTATATTGTAAACCGAAAAGGAAAACAAATGCGGCCAATGTTTGTTTTTCTCGTTGCCAAAATGCTTTCCGAAAAGAATGAAGTCAATGAAAGAACCTATCGTGGCGCCAGTGTAATCGAATTGATTCACACCGCAACTTTGGTTCATGATGATGTGGTAGATGATAGTAACCGTCGTCGTGGTTTTTTCTCCATCAATGCGTTGTGGAAAAATAAAATTGCGGTTCTTGTTGGGGATTATTTGCTATCCAAAGGATTGTTGCTTTCCATAGATAACGGCGATTTTGATTTACTCCGAATAATTTCAGTAGCTGTGCGCGAAATGAGCGAAGGTGAATTACTTCAAATAGAAAAAGCACGAAGATTAGATATTGTAGAAGAAGTATATTATGAAATCATCCGAAAAAAAACAGCGACTTTAATTGCTTCTTGTTGTGCACTTGGAGCCAAATCGGTTTCAGAAGATGAAGATAAGGTAGAGGCAATGCGAAAATTTGGTGAACTGATCGGAATGGCATTTCAAATTAAAGACGACTTATTTGATTATACTGATGATGCCATCGGAAAACCAACCGGAATAGATATTAAAGAACAAAAAATGACATTGCCTTTAATCTATGCTTTGAATAATTGTACTGCCAAAGAAAAAAGTTGGTGCATCAACTCGATTAAGAATCACAACAAAGACAAAAAACGAGTTAAAGAAGTTATCCAATTTGTAAAAGACAAAAACGGTTTGGCTTACGCCGAAGAAAAAATGGTTGCATTCCAACAAGAAGCACTTCAAATTCTTGAAAAATTTCCTCAATCAGATTATAGAGACTCGCTCTCGCTTATGGTGAATTATGTAATTGAAAGAAAAAAGTAATATTTTTCATTGATTACTTTAGGAAATCCGATTTAATCTAATTTATTTCCTTCTCAATTTAATTTATGTAAATTTACCATCTTTCAATTTTTCAATCTTTAAATCTTTCAATTTATTTTGATTACCCGCGAAACCATAGATAAAGTTTTTGAAACCGCACGAGTGGAAGAAGTCATTGGTGACTTTGTTCAACTAAAACGCGCCGGTAGCAATTACAAAGGATTGAGTCCGTTTTCGGATGAACGCTCGCCGTCTTTTATGGTTTCTCCGGTGAAACAAATTTGGAAAGATTTTAGCTCAGGAAAAGGAGGGAGTGTCGTGACTTTCCTTATGGAGCATGAGCATTTCACGTATCCTGAAGCGATTCGTTTCTTAGCCAACAAATACAACATCGAAATTGAAGAAACCGAAACTTCTCAAGAAGATAAAATAGAAGCCAATGAAAAGGAAAGCATGTACTTGGTTTCTGAATTTGCCAAAACCTATTTTCATGACACACTTTTAAATACTGAAGAAGGAAAAGCTATTGGATTATCGTATTTCAAAGAAAGAGGTTTTACCGATGAAACGATTGCTAAATTTGGTTTGGGCTATTCACCCGAAACTTGGGATGCTTTTACCAAAGAAGCTTTGTCAAAAGGCTATCAATTGGATTACCTTGAAAAAGTTGGTTTGACTATTCTCAGAGAAGACGGTAAACACTTTGACCGTTTTAAAGGAAGAGTGATGTTTCCGATTCAGAGTTTGTCTGGGAGAAACTTAGGATTTGGTGGTAGAATTTTAACCAATGATAAAAAAGCAGCCAAATACCTAAATTCACCCGAAAGCGAAATCTACCATAAGAGTAAAGTGCTTTACGGAATTTTTCACGCTAAACAAGCAATTGCCAAACAGAATAATTGCTATTTAGTTGAAGGCTATACCGATGTTATTCAGTTGCATCAAGCAGGAGTAGAGAATGTTGTAGCTTCCTCAGGAACAGCTTTAACTCCCGATCAGATTCGATTAATAAATAGACTAACCAAAAATATTACGGTGCTATTTGATGGTGATGCTGCCGGACTTCGTGCTTCTGTTCGTGGAATCGATTTAATCCTCGAAGAAGGAATGAATATAAAAGTCTGTACGTTTCCAGATGGTGATGATCCGGATAGTTTTGCCAAAAAGAATTCGTATGATGATTTGGTTTCGTATTTAGAAAATAGCGCCAAAGATTTTATCCAGTTCAAAGCTTCATTGTTGATGGATGAAGCAAATAATGACCCCATCAAGAAAGCTGATTTGATTCGGGATATGGTCGTTAGTATTTCTAAAATTCCGGACCGAATAAAAAGAGAAATTTACATTCAGGAATGTTCGCGAATTATGGATATTTCGGAGCAAGTATTGTTGAATACCTTGGCCCAATTGGTTCAAAAAGACATTTCAGAAGCCGGGAAAAAGCTTAAACAAGAACAAAAGGCATTTGAAGTTGTTAAAAATGAACCCTTGGTTCAACACGAAAAAGTCAATATTGTTTATGAATTGGAGCGCAAGATTATTGAAATGTTGCTGCTTTACGGATCTCAAGAGGCTGATTTTGATGATTTTATTTTAAAAGCCAATGAAGATGGAGAAATGATAGAAGAGAAAGAATCTAGCACAGAAAAAGTGCATCGTCGAATTTATTTAAGTTTGCAAGAAGATGAAGTCGAATTGGCGAATCCTTTGTTTAAGGAACTTTATAATGACTTAATTTCATATTATAATCAGAATGAAGAATTTAATATTGAGCACTATTTAATGCAATTGTCTTCGGAACATTCAGCAATAGTTACCGATATTTTGATGCTTGAGGAAAAAGAGTTACTTCATAATTGGGAAGCAAAAAATATATACGTAAAGAGTAAAAATAAAAACGTAAGTCAATATGTTTCTGAAACTATAGTTTCATTAAGAGAATACCTAATCAATAAGTTGATAATGGATTTAATGCAGAGTTACAGTAGTGAAGAAGAAAATGATTTGCAAGAATTGATGACAACCATAAACGATTATAACAAACTTAAAGTCAACCTTACCAATAAAATAGGAAGAATACGCTCTACTTACCTATAAAAAAACCCTGCTTTTGCAGGGTTCTGTTTTTAAACGATTTCTAACGTCTTTGCTTTGTTAACGAGGTCAACCAAGTTTGTTACATTAAGTTTCGTCAATAGGCGAAGCTTGTATGTGCTAATAGTTTTCTCATTAAGAGCTAAAATTTTAGCAATCTCATTATTTTTTTTACCATCACTTAAAAAGCGCAAAACTTCGATTTCTCGATTAGAAAGTTTGCGATATAAACGTTCTGATTTGTTTTGTTTGGCAATCAATGCTAAACTTTTCTTGATTTCATCATTTAGAATAATTTGCCCCTGATTCACTTTTACAATGGCAATTCCTAAATTTTCAAGCTTTGATGTTTTGTGAACATATCCAGCACAACCAGCTTTAATTGCATTTGGAGCATAGATTTGTTCAGACAAACTACTAAAAACGACAACTTTAGTTTTTGGAAAATTTTTAATGATAGACTTGAGTTCATAAATACTTTTTAATCCTTCAAGCTCTAAATCAATGATTAAGACATCAATTTCTTTGTTTCTTAATGCATCTGGAACCATAAAAAAATTACCTACGTTTGAAACGACATTTATTTCAGGATGATCCTTAAAATAAGCCTTCATTCCAAAGTGTACAACTGGAAAGTTATCAGCGACACATAGATTTATCATAATTGTGGTATTTGATAAAAGTTAATAAAATTATTAGTAAAGGTAAAAAACAAATTTATATATTGTTAAAAAAATCAACAATATTTAATTTCTAGTGGGATTAAACATACAGGAATGGGTTTCATCTTATGTTGGTTTATTTTGTTTAACTTATTATAAATTTGAAACACTTCTTTTTCTCTTTCATTGAAATTTTCGTTTTTATCAGTTTCAAGCATTGCCCATTCTAATTCATCATAACTTGCTCCAATTTGCTCTTCATCTGTTCTTGAGTCGCCAAATAAACCATCTGTCGGAGCGGCATTTTGAATAGACTCAGGAATTTCTAAATATTCCCCCAATGCATAAACATCACTTTTCATTAAATCGGCAATCGGACTCAAATCAACACCACCATCACCATATTTTGTAAAAAAGCCAACACCAAAATCTTCTACTTTATTTCCGGTTCCAGCCACCAATAAACCATAAATTCCAGCAAAATAATACAATGTAGTCATTCGTAACCTAGCTCTTGTATTGGCTAATGAAAGATCCAATCTTATGGTATCATTACTAAACGGAACTTCATTTTTAAATGTTTCAAATACAGCTGTAAGGTCGGCAATTTCGCTTTTTACATTTGGAAAACGTTTTTTTAATTGTTCGATATGTTCTCTTCCACGACTTACTTGAGTGCTGTCTTGATGAATTGGCATTTCAACACATAAAGTCATTAAACCCGTTTGAGCACACAAAGTTGAGGTTACTGCAGAATCCACACCTCCTGAAATTCCGACCACAAAGCCATTCACATTTGCATTTGTAGCATAGTCTTTTAACCATGAAACAATATAGGTATTGGCTTCCTCAACCTTAAAAGTACTTTTTTTTGCCATTTGTTATGAAAATTTTTAGAAACTGCAATGTATATTTGCAAATGTAAAAAATCAGATGTTTTTAATTGACTTAACACTTGTTAATTTTATAATGAAGAAATATTTAGTTGCGTTAGTCTTTTTAATTGGTATAGTGTCTTGTGATAAAAAATCAAAAGTAGAAAAAGCAGTCGAACAAATTCCGCTTGAACTTAAAGTCTATCGATTTGAAAAGGCATTTTTTGAAATAAAACCAAATGAGCTGACTAACTTAAAAGCCGAATATCCCTTTTTCTTTCCCGAAGGTGTTTCGGATAGTGTTTGGATAGAAAAAATGCAAAATCCACAATGGCAGGAATTGTATCACGAAGTAGAAAAAAAATATTCCAATTTCGGTAAACAAACTTCAGAGATAGAAGATTTATTTAAACATATAAAGTACTTTTTTCCAAATGCTGTAATGCCTAAAATTTATACCGTTATTGCAGATA
Organism: Flavobacteriaceae bacterium; assembly: GCA_947456955.1. GTDB lineage: Bacteria > Bacteroidota > Bacteroidia > Flavobacteriales > Flavobacteriaceae > Flavobacterium. The sequence goes on from CANGTQ010000002.1 coordinate 184,300, forward strand.
TGGACTATAATAATAAGGCCATTTATGCCAATGATAAACTTGTAATTTCGTTAGAGTTGTATCTTGGAGCCAATCATAAGTTCTATGAATTCCCTAAATATATAGAACAAAATTTTGAAGAGAGACAAATGATGCCCGATATTGTCACGAGTTTTTCGTTAGGAAAAATTCCACCTCCTAGGGAAAAAACATTACTTGCAGAAATGATATATTATGGAAAACAATTGTATTTAAAAGATGAATTATTGCCAAAATATAATGATGCCGAAAAAATTGGTTATTTGCCAGAACAAATTACTTGGTGCCAAGAAAACGAAAGCCATATTTGGCGTTATTTTATTGAAAAAGAATTATTGTATAGTACTGATTCTAAATTGCCTAATCGATTTACCAATATGGCACCGTTTTCTAAATTTTATTTAGAAATTGACAATGAATCTCCAGGAAGAGTTGGGCAATGGATTGGATGGCAAATTGTCCGTTCATTTATGCAAAATAATAAGGTTAGTATGCAAGAAATGATAAAAATGGATGCCAAAGAACTATTTGAAAAATCAAAATACAAACCAAAAAAGACAGATGGGTAAAACAATCACATCCGAAATAAAATTTCTAGTTGAATTAGATGAAAACCGTGTTCCTGAAAAGCTAACTTGGTCTGCAGAAGATGGTGGTGTTGAACTAGAAGAAGCCAAAGCTATGATGCTTTCTATTTGGGACAGTAAGGTTCAAGAAACGCTTCGAATAGATTTGTGGACAAAAGACATGCCTGTAGATGAAATGAAATTATTTTTTCATCAAACTTTGGTTGCTATGTCAGAGACTTTCCAACGTGCCACTCAAGATGAAAAAATGGCGGATACTATGAAAGATTTCTGCGACTATTTTGCTGAAAAAATGGAGTTAAAAAAATAGAAGATTTAAAACTGATTCAAGTCTTTAAAAACTTCAGTGTTTACATCGTCTATATAATCCAAAACAGTTTCTCTTCCAGTAGTTTCAGTAGCTGAAGTTACAAAATGCTGCGGCATTTCTTCCCAGTTATTTGCCAAAAGGGCTTTTCGGTAAGCGGCTATGTTTGAGTCAATTTTACCTTTACTTATCTTATCAGCTTTTGTAAAAATAATACAGAATGGTATTTCAATTTCACCCAAATAAGTGATGAATTCCAAGTCGATTTTTTGTGCTTCTAAACGAATGTCAATTAGCACAAAAGCACAAACCAACTGTTCTCTTTTTTCAAAATAATCAGTAATAAATTCTTGAAAAACTTGTTTCGTTTTTTTGGAAACACGAGCATAACCATAACCAGGCAAATCGACTAAAAACCAATTCGAATTAATTTTGAAATGATTAATCAGCTGAGTTTTTCCGGGTTTTCCTGATGTTTTTGCCAAATTTTTATGATTAGTCAACATGTTGATTAGGGAAGATTTTCCAACATTAGAACGACCAATAAATGCATATTCCGGCAAACGTTCTAACGGACATTTACTTACATCTGAATTGCTAATAATAAATTCGGCAGTGTTAATTTTCATTTATTGTCATTGCGAGGCGCATAAGGATTCCCGCTATAAGTTGTTTTAATTATAAATGAACTTCTTTTAGCCATTCGTGAAGCAAACGGTTGAATTCATCAGGATGTTCCATCATGGCAGCATGCCCACATTTGTCAATCCAATATAATGAGGAATTAGGCATCAATTTATGAAACTCTTCTGCTACTTCTGGTGGTGTAACCTGATCGTTTTTGCCCCAAATAATACAGGTTTTAATATGCATTTTTGGCAGATCTTTACCCATATTATGACGAATTGCACTTTTGGCAATGGTTAACGTTTTAATCACTTTTATTCTATCATTTACTACCGAAAAGACTTCGTCAACAATTTCTTTAGAAGCTACTTTTGGGTCATAAAAAACAGCTTCTGCTTTTTTCTTTATGTATTCGTAATCACCACGTTTCGGATAACTATCACCCATAGCACTTTCGTAAAGCCCGGAACTTCCCGTAATTATAAGACCGGCGACTTTTTCCGGATATACTTTGGCATGATACAAGGCGATATGACCGCCAAGAGAATTTCCTAAGAGAATTACTCGGTCAAAACCTTTAAAATTGATAAAGTCTTTTACATATTTTGCAAAAGCTTTTACATTGGTTTTTAAAATGTTTTGACTATATAGCGGCAATTCAGGAATAATAACTTTATAGCCATTAGATGAGAAATAGTTGGCAACTCCACTAAAGTTACTTAACCCACCCATCAACCCGTGCAAAACGACTATCGGCGTGCCTTCTCCAGCTTCAAAATAGGAATACCTACCTTCTTTTCTAAATTTTCCTTCCATGTGACTTTTTTGAGTTTTGCCTCGGCAACAAATATATGATTTTATAGATTAATACTCATTAATATAAGCATTATTTACTGCTAAAACCCACAATTTCATTACTATTAAAATAAAAACCCATAAAGTAGTATTTAACAAAAAAAACAAATACAAAGAATCATAATAATCAATTTTTTAACTCTCTTTTATTCGTTCGTCAACAACTCTTTATTATTTTTTAAAATTTAAACCTATAGGTTTTCCTAGGTTTTTCTGAAAAAAAAGAAAGAAGTGGTAAAACTTATTAACAAAGTGGTATTTTGTGGTAAATTGTGGTAATTATTTTTATATTTTTGCTCATAACCATTATAAAACCAAATTGAATACCATAATCGGAACATACGAATGTAAAGTTGATGCCAAGGGAAGACTCATGATTCCTTCGGCATTAAAGAAGCAACTTGCTAATTCCCTGCAAGATGGCTTTGTCTTAAAGCGTTCCGTTTTTCAACCATGTTTAGAGTTATATCCAATGACAGAGTGGAATTTGATGATGCAAAAAATCAACAAATTGAACCGCTTTGTAAAGAAAAACAACGACTTCATTCGTCGGTTTACCGCTGGAGTAAAAGTGGTAGAAGTTGATGATTTAGGAAGGTTGTTAATTCCAAAAGATTTAGTAGGCTTTAGTAAAATCTCCAAAGACATTGTCTTGTCTTCAGCGGTTAATATCGTTGAGATTTGGGACAAAGATTTATATGAAAATGCAATTGCGGGCGATGATGATGAGTTTGCAAATTTGGCCGAAGATGTAATGGGAAGCAGTAATGATGACAATGATGGAATATCATAATCCGGTTTTATTGACAGAAACTGTTGAAGGATTGAATATCAAACCCGATGGTGTTTATGTGGATGTGACATTTGGTGGTGGTGGCCATTCAAAAGAGATTTTGAAACGATTAGGACCAAACGGAAAACTATTCGGATTTGACCAAGATGAAGATGCTTTTGCCAATGCCTTGCCAGACGATAGATTTACACTGATACCTGAAAATTTTAGATATATCAAACGGTTTTTGAGATTTCACGGTGTAAAAAGCGTTGACGGGATTTTGGCAGATTTAGGAGTTTCATCGCATCAGTTTGATGTTCCCGAAAGAGGTTTTTCTACTCGCTTTGATGCCGATTTGGATATGAGAATGAGCAAAAAAAATGAATTGGATGCGTTTAAAGTTGTTAATGAATATGATGAGTCCAATTTAAAAAGAGTGTTTTTGGATTACGGCGAATTAAAAGTTGCTCCGGCCTTAGCTAGAACAATTTTGGAAGCAAGAGAAAAGAAAACTATTAATACCACGGATGAATTGAAAATCGTTTTGTCTAGGTTTTTGCCTGAACAGCATAAGAATAAAATTTTGGCTCAAATCTATCAGGCAATCCGGATTGAAGTGAATCAGGAAATGGATGTTTTAAAAGAGTTTTTGGAACAATCTCTTGAAATACTGAAATCGGGTGGGAGATTAAGCGTGATTTCGTATCACTCATTAGAAGACAGATTGGTAAAACGTTTTATGAAAAACGGTCTATTTGAAGGCGAACCGGAACGTGACTTTTTTGGAAACTTTTCAGTTCCGTTTAAAAATATTGAAAAGTTAATTGTTCCAACAGACGAAGAAATAAAAATGAACAACAGAGCAAGAAGTGCAAAACTTAGAGTAGCTGAAAAGAAATAAAAACATGAAAAAAGGAGTTTACAGCATATTAAAAGCTCGGTTTTTAGTCAATGAAGACGCAACAAGAAATTGGCGTTTCATTGTGTTTCTTTTCCTGTTAGCGCTTTTAATGATTGCCAATACACACCGTTTCGAACAAAAAGTTTTTCGCATTACCAAAATGACCAATGAAGTTAAAGAATTGCGTTCAGAATTTGTAGACAAACGTTCAGAATTAATGAAATTAAAAATGGAATCGACCGTATCAGAAAAAATGTTAGAAAGAAAAATTATTCCATCGTCAGTTCCTCCACAAAAGATAAAAGTTAAAAAACCAGTAGAAAAAAGTTTCTTTCAAAAACTATGGCAGTAGAAGATAAAAATATCTCTTATCGAATTTATTTAGTTGCGTTCAGTATCTTCTTAATGACTATAGCAATTACTTTCAAATTGACCAAAATTCAATGGTCTCAAGGTGATTATTTACGAAAATTAGCGAAAGAAAGAACCGTTAGAAACTTTGTGATTCCTGCTAATAAAGGAAATATTTATTCTTCTGACGGAAGTTTATTAGCAACATCAATCCCAAATTATAATATTCGTTTTGATGCAGTGGCTCCAAAAGACGTTGCTTTTGAAAAAAATGTACAGCCATTAGCAGATTCCTTAGCAAAAATATTAGGCAAATCCAGTTCTTTTTATCACACACAATTAAGAATGGCCCGTGCCAACAAAAATAGATATTTACTAATTGCGAGTGATTTGAGCTACTCTGAATATATAAAAATTAAAGGTTTTCCACTTTTTAATTTAGGAGCAAACGAAGGTGGTATGATTACCGAACAGGAAACCGTTCGCGAACATCCGATTGGGAAAATTGCTGAAAGAACTATTGGTTATGACAGAATTGATGAAAACGGAATCCGAGTTGGTAAAGGAATTGAATGGTCTTATAGAAAGTATCTTAATGGTAAAGACGGCAAAGTCTTAAAGCAAAAAATAGCAAAAGGACAATGGAAACCAATTAAAGATGTCAATGAAGTTGATCCGCAAGATGGTTATGATGTTATTTCTACTATTGATGTTTACATTCAGGACATTGCACATCATGCTTTGTTAAAAACATTGAACGAATTTAAAGCAGAGCACGGTTGTGTTGTTGTTATGGAAACCAAAACCGGAAGAATCAAAGCCATTTCTAATTTAGGAAAGTTAAAAGAAAAGGATTCTACCTATTTTGAAACTGAAAATTATGCTATCAAAGAATCTCATGAACCAGGATCAACTTTTAAGCTAGTCGACATGATTGCTTTACTCGATGATCATAAAATTGATACCAGCAAAGTTTATGACTGTAAAGGCGGAATCATCGATTATAAAGGAAGCAAAGTTCGTGATTCTCATAAAGGCGGTTGGGGTAAAATCTCTTTGGCGCGTGGTTTTGAAGTTTCTTCCAATACCGTAATGGTACAGGCGGTTTATGAAAATTACAAAAACAACCCGAAAGAATTTGTAGACAGAATTGACAGAATGGGTTTGAATAAACCTTTGGGGCTACCGTTTCAAGGAGAAGGGAAGCCTTACGTTCCACATCTAAATGACAAACATTGGAGCGCTATTTCCTTGCCATGGATGGCTTTTGGATATGGGGTTTCGGTTACTCCGTTGCAAACATTGACTCTATATAATGCTGTTGCTAACAATGGCGAAATGGTAAAACCTCAATTTGTTTCGGAAATAAAAGAGTGGAATAAAGTTATCAAAACGTATAACAAAGAAGTCATTAATCCAAAGATTTGTTCTGATGAAACAATTGGAAAACTTAAAGCGGTTTTACAAAATGTGGTTAAAAGAGGGACAGGTAAAGATTTATATTCTAAAAATTTTTCGATGGCTGGTAAAACAGGTACAGCTCAAGCCAATTATGGTAAAAATGGCGGAAGCGAAAAGCATTATATTTCTTCCTTCGTCGGATTCTTCCCGGCTGAAAATCCAAAATATTCGTGCATCGTTGTCGTTCATAAGCCCAATACTTCAGGCAATAATTATTATGGTGCCGATGTGGCCGGGCCTGTTTTCAAACGTATTGCGCAAAAGATATTTACTGATTCACCATCAACAAACGAAATTGCAAATTTGAATAAAAAAATCCGCAAACAGGAATTGGCTTATGATGATAATAAAATCAAATCATCATCAGCTAGTAAAGTGATTCCAAACCTAAAAGGAATGAGCGGAATGGATGCTGTGGCTCTTTTAGAAAATTTAAAACTAAAAGTAAAAGTTATAGGTATCGGAAAAGTAAAAAAACAATCAATTCCTGCCGGAGTATCATTGGATAAAAACAAAACAATCATACTCGAATTATCGTGATTATTTTAAAAGACATATTATATAAAGTTGCTATCGAAGTGGTAAAAGGTTCGACAGAAATGGCTATCAACAAAATTGAATTCGACTCAAGAAAAATTATTGAGAATGATGTTTTTGTAGCCATTCGTGGAACCGTTTCTAACGGTCATGACTTTATTGAAAAAGCGATAAATCTTGGAGCAACGGTAATCGTATGTGATACCTTGCCGGAAGTAATTGTTACCGGAGTTACCTATATTCAAGTAAAAGACACCAATACAGCGTTAGCATTTTTATCAGCAAATTTTTATGGAAACCCATCACAAAACTTAAAATTAATTGGTATCACCGGAACTAATGGTAAAACAACCATCGCGTCTTTATTATACCAATTATTCCAAAAAGCCGGTTACAAAGTAGGATTGATATCAACCGTAAAAATCATGGTTGATGATAAAGAATATAAAGCAACACATACTACACCGGATTCGTTGACTATTAATTATTATTTGGCAGAAATGAGCGAAATGGGTGTTGAATATTGCTTTATGGAAGTGAGTTCACACGGAATTCATCAAAAACGTACTGAAGCATTGCATTTTGAAGGTGGTGTTTTTACAAATTTGTCTCACGATCATTTAGATTATCATCCAACTTTTGCAGAATACCGTGATGTAAAGAAATCATTTTTTGATTATTTGCCTAAATCAGCTTTTGCATTGACAAACATTGATGACAAAAACGGTTTGGTTATGATTCAAAATACCGTAGCCCGAAAACTGACTTATGCTTTAAAATCTTACGCCGATTATAAAGCACAAATTTTAGAAAACCAATTATCAGGATTGCTTTTAAAAATAAATGAAAACGAAGTTTGGGTTCGTTTAATCGGAACTTTCAACGCTTATAATTTGTTAGCAATTTACGCCACTGCAGTTGAATTGGGAATGGATAAATTAGAAGCATTGCGATTATTATCAGAATTGGAAAGTGTTTCAGGACGTTTTCAATTTATAGTTTCTGATACAAAAATTACAGCAATTGTTGATTATGCTCATACACCGGATGCATTAGAAAATGTTTTAAAAACCATCAATGACATTCGCACTAATAACGAGCAATTAATAACCGTTGTTGGTTGCGGAGGCGATAGAGATAAAACAAAAAGACCAATCATGGCAAACATTGCTTCAACTATGAGCAATAAAGTAATCATCACTTCTGACAATCCGAGAACAGAAGATCCAATTGACATTATTGCCGATATGGAAGAGGGTGTGCAACCACAAAATCAAAGAAAAACATTGTCCATAGTTGATAGAAAGCAAGCTATTAAAACAGCTTGTCAATTGGCAAGCCCAAATGATATTATTTTAATTGCCGGAAAAGGGCATGAAACATATCAGGAAATAAACGGAGTTCGCCATGATTTTGACGATATGGAAATTGTAAAAGTAACTTTAGAACAACTTAACAAATAACCGAATTAACACATAACCAAATATGTTATATTATTTATTTGAATACCTCGACAAAACAATGGATGTGCCTGGCGCAGGTGTTTTCCAATACATTACTTTTCGTTCGGCTTTGGCGTTAATACTTTCGCTGATGATTTCAACCATTTATGGAAAAAAAATCATCACTTTCTTGAGAAACCTACAAGTAGGTGAAACGGTTAGAGAGCTTGGTCTTGAGGGACAAACTCAAAAAGCGGGAACGCCAACAATGGGTGGATTAATTATTATCATTGCTACATTAATTCCGGTTTTGTTGTTAACCAAATTAAATAATATCTATATCATCCTTTTGGTTGTAACCACCCTTTGGATGGGAACCATTGGGTTTATTGACGATTATATAAAAATATTCAAAAAAGATAAAAAAGGTCTAAAAGGAATTTTTAAGGTTTTTGGTCAGATTGGTTTGGGTTTAATTGTTGGCTCAGTTTTATATTTTCATCCCGGAGTTACTGTTAGAGAAAAATCTACAAAACCAATAACCTTCAATCAAACAGAAAATGTATCTCAAACGCCAGTTGAAACAAAATCAACGGTTACCACAATCCCGTTTACCAAAAACAATGAATTAGATTATGCCAAAATCATAGAATGGACAGGCGATGATTATCAGAATTGGGCTTGGTTAGTTTTTATTCCAATCGTGATTTTCATTATTACAGCTGTTTCCAACGGAGCCAATTTAACAGATGGAATAGATGGTTTAGCTGCAGGAACTTCGGCTATTTCGGTGCTCGCGCTCGGAATTTTTACTTTCGTTTCGGGTAACGTTATTCTATCAAGTTACCTAAACATCATGTACATCCCAAATTCTGGTGAAATGACGGTTTTTATCTCAGCTTTCGTTGGGGCATTAATCGGGTTTCTTTGGTACAATTCCTTCCCCGCAACAGTATTTATGGGCGACACAGGTAGTTTAACTATCGGTGGAATTATCGCCGTACTAGCGATTTCTGTTCGTAAAGAAATGTTATTGCCGGTATTGTGTGCCATCTTTTTTGCCGAAAATTTATCCGTTATTCTTCAAGTTTCTTATTTCAAATACACTAAGAAACGATTTGGGGAAGGAAGACGAATTTTCCTCATGTCGCCATTACACCATCATTATCAAAAGAAAGGATATCATGAAAGTAAAATTGTAACCCGTTTTTGGATTGTTGCAATTCTACTGGCTATTGTATCTATTGTCACATTAAAATTGAGATAATGCAAAGATTGGTCATTCTTGGTGGTGGTGAAAGTGGTGTTGGAACGGCCATTTTAGGAAAAAAACAAGGATACGATGTTTTCGTTTCTGATTTCGGAAGAATAAAAGATAATTACAGAGAAGTTCTTAAACAGTATGAAATTAAATGGGAAGACGAAACCCATACCGAAACCCTGATTTTAAATGCTGATGTAGTGATGAAAAGTCCGGGAATTCCAGAAAAAGCACCAATAGTAAAAGCGCTCATAGAAAAAGGAATTCCGGTGATTTCAGAAATTGAATTTGCAGCCCAGTTCACCACTGCTAAAACAATTGGAATTACAGGAAGCAACGGCAAAACGACGACGACAATGTTAACGTATCATTTGCTAAAACAAGGCGGATTGAATGTGGGTTTAGGAGGAAATATCGGTAAAAGCTTCGCTTGGCAAGTAGCTGAAGAAAATTACGATTGCTATGTGTTAGAGTTGAGCAGTTTTCAGTTAGACGGAAATATAAAGTACAGACCAGACATAGCCATAATAACAAATATAAGTCCGGATCATTTGGACCGATACGAATATAAATATGAAAACTATATCGCATCAAAATTTAGAATAACAATGAACCAAACAGAGAACGATTTTCTCATTTATGACGACGATGACGAAGCGATTTCAGAATGGTTCAAACATAATAAAACAAAAGCTCAATTAATTCCTTTTTCATTAACAAAAACATTTGAAAACGGAGCATTTATAAAAAACGATACTATGGACATTATCATCAACAACGAAGAATTTGAAATGAAAACAGGAGAAGTTTCTCTTGAAGGAAAGCACAACATGAAAAATGCTATGGCGGCAACTTCTGTAGCCCAACTGATGAAAATCAGAAAGAAAACTATTCGTGAAAGTCTATCTAATTTTCAAGGTGTGGAACATCGTTTGGAAAAAGTGCTCAAAATCCAAAACGTACAGTACATCAACGACAGCAAAGCGACCAATGTTAACGCTACTTTCTTTGCTTTAGACAGTATGACAGTGCCAACAGTTTGGATAGTCGGAGGTGTTGATAAAGGGAATGATTATAGCGAAATAATGTCGTTGGTTCGTGAAAAAGTTAAAGCAATCATCTGTCTTGGAGTTGATAACAAAAAAATAATTGACGCTTTTGGGAATGTTGTAGATATGATGGTCGAAGTAGATAATATGCGAGATGCTGTTATTACCGCAATGCATATTGCTGAAAAAGGCGATGCTGTTTTGTTGTCGCCAGCATGTGCAAGTTTCGATTTATTTCAAAATTACGAAGACAGAGGAAATCAATTTAAAGCAGCAGTAAAGAATTTATAAAAGTTCTGAGTTTGAGGTTTCGGGTTGTTTAACCAAAAATTAAAACCCGTAACTCGCAACTCATAACACGAAACCATTAAAAATGAAAGAACTAGTAAACAGTTTAAAAGGAGATAAAGTCATATGGGCATTCGTTGTCTTGTTGGCGCTGTTTTCGTTTATGTCTGTTTTTAGTGCAAGTAGCAATTTGGCTTATAAAAATGATGGTTCCGGAAATACATTTTCTTATTTACTGAAACATGCGGCCCAAGTTCTGGTTGGTTTTTTTATTCTTTACAAAATTCATAAAGTTCCCTATCATTATTTCAAAACGATATCCAAAATTCTGTTGCCTGTCGTTTGGGGATTGTTGATTTATACTTTACTTAAAGGAACTATCATTGAAGGGGCCAATGCCAGTCGATGGATTCAGATTCCGTTTATTGGCATCACTTTCCAAACTTCTGCACTAGCATCCATCGTTTTATATGTTTATGTAGCGCACTATTTATCCAAAAAAAGAGAAACGCCTATTACGTTCCAAAAATCGCTCTGGGAATTGTGGACACCAGTTTTTATTACATTAATTTTTATTCTTCCAGCTAATTTTTCTACAGCTGCCTTGATATTTTCAATGGTAATTATGTTGGTTTTCATAGGTAAATATCCACTTAAATATATCGGAGTTGTTCTTGGTGCCGGAGCTATCGGATTGTTGTTTTTTGTAATAGTTGCCATAACTTTTCCAGATGCTTTCCCTAATCGTGTGGATACCTGGATGGCTCGTATTGACAACTTCGCAACTGACAAACCAGATGAAGATGATTACCAAATTGAAAAGGCAAAAATAGCGATTGCTTCAGGCGGACTATATGGACTTGGACCTGGAAAAAGTGTGCAGAAAAACTTTCTACCACAATCTTCTTCCGATTTTATCTATGCTATTATTGTTGAAGAATACGGAATGGTTGGCGGAATATGCATTTTAGGATTGTATTTATTATTACTATTCCGATTTGTCGTAGCAGCACATAAAGCCAATTCACTCTTTGGAAAACTAGTCGTCGTCGGCTTGGGTTTTCCGATAATTTTTCAGGCAATGACTAATATGGCTGTTGCTGTAGAATTATTGCCGGTAACGGGTCAAACATTACCCCTAATCAGTAGTGGTGGCACCTCTATTTGGATGACTTGTATTGCCTTGGGAATTATTTTAAGCGTGACCAAAAAAGAAGAAGAAATTGCCGAAGAACTAGCCGAAAAACAAAAACGTGATGACGCTTTACAAAAGCTTATAGACAAACAATTAGAGGAAGATGAAGCTGCAGACTCAAACGAGAGCGAACAGGCGAAGCAATTAGAAGATTTTTCAATTGTTGATTCAGCTAATCCTATGAACGCTGTATTAAAAAAATAAACAAACGAATAAACGCAAGCTTTAGCTCGGGGAAAATGAGAAAATTAAAATTCATATTAAGTGGTGGCGGAACCGGTGGACATATCTACCCGGCTATTGCTATTGCCAATGAATTAAAGTTGCGATTCCCTGATGCTGAATTCCTTTTTGTTGGTGCCAAAGACAAAATGGAAATGCAAAAAGTGCCACAAGCAAGCTATGAAATTAAAGGACTTTGGATTGCAGGTTTACAACGAAAATTGACATTACAAAACCTGATGTTTCCATTCAAATTGATGAGCAGTTTGTGGGTGTCAAGAAAAATAATAAAAGCATTCCAACCTAATGTAGTAATTGGAACCGGTGGTTTTGCCAGTGGCCCTTTATTACAGATGGCAAATATGCTAAAAATTCCAACACTGATTCAGGAACAAAATTCCTATCCAGGAATTACAAATAAACTGTTGAGTAAAAAAGCCAATACAATTTGTGTGGCCTATGAAAACTTAGAACGATTTTTTCCAAAAGACAAAATTATTTTGACAGGAAATCCGGTTCGACAGGATTTATTGGAAATTGATTCTAAACGAAATGAAGCGCTTAAACATTTCAATTTGGATCCTAATAAAAAAACACTTTTGGTGCTTGGCGGAAGTCTTGGTGCAAGAAGATTAAATCAATTAATTGAAAAAGAAATCTACAATCTTGTTTCAAAAGACATTCAAATTATCTGGCAATGTGGCAAATTGTATTATCAAGATTACAAACATTTTTCAGGTGAAGAACTGATACAGGTCGTGGCATTTATTGACAGAATGGATTTGGTTTATGCTGCAGCCGATTTTATAATTTCTCGAGCCGGAGCTTCATCTGTTTCGGAGTTGTGTTTGGTTGGCAAACCGGTAATTTTTATTCCGTCTCCCAATGTAGCTGAAGACCATCAAACCAAAAATGCCATGGCGATTGTAGATAAAAACGGTGCGATTTTAATTAAAGAAAGCGAATTGGATTCCAATTTTGAACCGATATTTTCGAATTTGATTTCGAATGAAAATTTACAGAAAGAATTGAGTGAAAATATAAAAAAACTGGCAAAACCAAACGCAACAAAAGATATAGTAGAAGAAATAGTAAAATTAATTAAATAACAAAGCAATAAAAATATCAATGGCAATAACAATGTTTAATAAAAGCAAAATTGACATTGAATTTTGACATTGAATTTTGAAATTGAAAATGAATCTAAACCAAATACATAATGTCTATTTCATCGGAATTGGTGGCATCGGAATGAGTGCTTTGGCCCGTTATTTCCAAAACATTGGAAAAAATGTTTCGGGTTACGACAAAACACCAACCATGCTTACAGATGAATTAATTGCTGGCGGAATGTCGATTCATTTTGAAGACAACATCAGTCTGATTCCAGAAGAATATTATGTTGAAAATACTTTGGTTATTATAACTCCGGCCGTTCCAATTTCACATTCAGAATGGAATTATTTTATTGAAAGAGATTATGTTGTAAAAAAACGTGCCGAAGTTTTAGGAATTATTACCAAAGACACTTTTTGTTTCGCCGTTGCCGGAACGCACGGAAAAACAACTACATCAAGCATTCTGGGTCACATTTTATACGAATGTGGCGCCGATGTAACCGCTTTTATTGGAGGCATTGTAGAAAATTATCAGTCCAATCTAATTGGAAATGGGAAAACAGTAACCGTAGTTGAAGCTGATGAATTTGACCGCTCGTTTTTACATCTTTTTCCAAACATTGCCTGCGTAACTTCAATGGATGCAGACCATTTGGATATTTATGGTGATGCAACTGCGATTGAAGATTCTTTTAGAGAATTCGCTGATAAAGTAGAAGATAAAACTAAAATATTTGTTCCAAAAGGATTACCTCTGGAAGGATTAACTGTTGGAATTAATGAAGAAGCGACTTTTAAAGCGTTTAATGTCAGAATTGAAAATGGTTATTATGTTTTTGATGTGCAAACACCATCGGAAACTATTGAAAATATACGATTTGGTTTGCCTGGAAGACATAATTTAATGAATGCCATGATGGCTTTAGCGATGGCTAAAACTTTTGGTTCCCCAACCAAGACCATTGCTAAAGCCTTGGCTTCATTTAAAGGAATCCAACGCCGATTTTCTTATCAGATTAAGTCGGATAAATTGGTTTACATTGATGATTATGCGCATCATCCAACAGAAATTAATGCGGTGCATCAAGCGGTTCGCGAGTTGTATCCAAATGAAAAAGTGCTGGCCATTTTCCAACCGCATTTGTTTAGCAGAACGAAAGATTTTGCAGATGATTTTGCCAAAAGTTTATCACAATTTGATGAAATTCTGCTGTTAGATATTTATCCTGCACGCGAGTTACCGATGGACGGAATTACGTCAAGTTGGCTACTTTCGAAAATAAAAAACACGAATAAAAAATTGATTTCAAAAACCGAATTAATTTCGTCAATTTTAGAAAGTAAAGCGAAAATAATTGTGACAATTGGAGCCGGAGATATTGGCGAATTAGTTCCGAAAATTAAACAAGCGTTAATATGAAATATTTCACTTGGACAAATATAAGGTTGGTGTTGATGATTATAGCTGTAATAGGCCTGTTTTCCTTTACTTCACATCGAAACGGCATGCGAAAGATTAGAAAAACAGAAATAGCTTTTGTAGGTCAAAACACACTTTTTATGAGGCCTGAAACGGTTAATAAATTGTTAATAGAAAAAAATAAAGACCTAAAAACAATCAATAAAGTTGATTTAGATTTGAAGAAATTGGAGATGTCTATCAACAAACAAAAGATGATCCAAAAAGGGGATGTGTTTGTCAGTGTAGATGGCGTTCTGAAAGCGGTGGTGAAACAAAAAACGCCAGTAGGAAGAGTATTCGATGAGGCAGGTTCTTTTTATATTGATTATGAAGGAAATAAGATGCCGTTATCAGATAATTATACGGCCAGAGTGCCACTATTATCGGGTGAGATTACAGTAGTAAAAAAAGAAAAATTATCTGAAGTTTTAAGGATGATTAATGAAGATGAGTTTTTGAAAAAAAATATCATTGGTGTACAAGTTTTAACTAACGGTAGCTTGATTATGGCCAATAGAAATTATGATTTTCAAATTGATTTCGGACGAACTATTAACATTGAAAAGAAATTTAAGAATTATAAAGCTTTTTTTCAGAAGGCAGTTTTAGATAGCACTTTGAAAAAATACAAAAAGATTAACCTTAAGTTTACCAAGCAAGTAGTTTGTATTAAATAGAAGATTATGGAAAAAGAGAATATCGCAGTAGGATTAGACATTGGAACAACCAAGATTGTTGCCATGATTGGCAAGAAGAATGAGTATGGGAAGTTAGAAATTTTGGGAGTTGGAAAATCCAAAAGTCTTGGTGTGGCTCGTGGTGTTGTTAATAATATTACACAAACTATCCAATCTATTCAACTTGCAGTAAATGAAGCTGAAGCAAATTCAGGCTATAAAATTAACGATGTAGTTGTTGGTATCGCCGGACAACACATTCGCAGCATTCAGCATACGGATTATGTTATTAGAACCAACCCTGATGAAGTAATCAGCGGAAGAGATATTCAGTTGTTAATCGACCAAGTAAATAAATTGGCAATGCTTCCAGGAGAAGAGATTATTCACGTATTGCCTCAGGAATTCAAAATTGATGGACAATCTGAAATAAAAGAACCAATCGGAATGTATGGTGGAAGATTAGAGGCTAGCTTTCATGTGGTAGTTGGACAAGCGGCTTCTATTAGAAATGTAGGAAGATGTATCCAAAGTTCAGAAATTGAATTATCTGGTTTGACTCTAGAACCATTAGCTTCGGCTGAGGCGGTTTTGAGTCAGGAAGAAAAAGAAGCTGGAGTTGCGTTGATTGACATAGGAGGAGGAACTACAGATTTAGCCATTTTCAAAGATGGAATCATCCGTCACACTGCCGTAGTGCCTTTCGGAGGAAATGTAATTACAGATGATATCAAAGAAGGTTGTTCAATTATTGAAAAACAAGCTGAATTGTTAAAAACAAAATTTGGTTCAGCATGGCCTGGTGAAAATAAAGACAATGAAATAGTTTCGATCCCTGGTCTAAGAGGAAGAGATCCAAAAGAGATTTCATTAAAGAACTTGTCAAAAATAATTCATGCGCGTGTCGTTGAAATTATTGAGCAGGTTTTTACCGAAATCAAAGCTTACGGACACGAAGATCCTCGCAAGAAACTTATAGCTGGAATTGTTTTAACGGGCGGTGGTTCACAATTGAAACACATTAAGCAATTGGTTGAATACATAACTGGAATGGACACGAGAATTGGTTATCCTAACGAGCATTTGGCAGGCAATTCTAGCGAAGAAATTTCAAGTCCATTATTTGCAACAGCAGTCGGATTGGTAATGAATAGCATTGAAAACAATTCAAATAGTGCTTACAAAATTGAAATGAAAGAAGTTGAAAAAGAAACACCAAAAGTTGCTTCTCAACCTGTAATTCAAGAAAAAATAGAAGATGTTTCAGATGTAATTGAAGAGGAAATCAATCTAGAAACAGAAACAACAGAAAATAAAATAAAAAGAACCTTTTTTGATCGTTATGTAGAAAAGATTAAGGAATTTTTAGATAACGCAGAGTAAGGAAGAAGTAAGAGGTACAAAACACGAGGTACGAGAAGGATTAAAAAAAAGACAAAACAGAATACAAAACATAATACCTAACAAAACCAAAATAGTATGATAAGCAACTCAGAATTTGGAAACATCTCATTTGATTTACCAAAAAATCAATCAAATGTTATTAAAGTAATCGGAGTTGGTGGCGGCGGAAGTAACGCTATCAATCACATGTTTAAACAAGGAATCAAAGGCGTTGATTTCATCGTTTGCAACACTGACTCACAAGCGCTTCAAAACAGCCCTGTGCCTAATAAAATTCAATTAGGAGTTTCCCTAACGGAAGGACTTGGCGCTGGAGCAAACCCGGATGTTGGACACCAATCGGCTATAGAAAGCATTGGCGACATTGAAAAAATGTTGGATACCAATACTAAAATGGTCTTCATCACAGCAGGAATGGGAGGCGGAACCGGAACTGGAGCTGCGCCTGTAATCGCTCAATTGGCCAAAGAAAGAGGCATACTTACCGTTGGAATTGTGACAAAACCGTTTCAATTTGAAGGTAAAGTGCGATACGAACAGGCATTGTTAGGTGTTGAAAAATTAAGAAAGCAAGTAGATTCTTTAATTGTTATCAATAACAATAAATTGAGAGAAGTATACGGAAATCTTGGTTACAAAACAGGATTTTCAAAAGCTGACGAAGTATTGGCCACTGCTTCCCGTGGAATTGCCGAAGTAATAACACACCATTACACACAAAATATTGACTTAAAAGACGCTAAAACTGTTTTGTCAGATAGCGGTTCGGCTATTATGGGTTCTTCTACTGCAACGGGTGATAACCGTGCTAAAGATGCTATCATTTCTGCTTTAGATTCTCCTTTGTTGGATGACAATAAAATTTCGGGAGCCAAAAACGTATTGTTGCTTATCGTTTCGGGTTCTAGCGAAATTACTATTGACGAAATCGGAGAAATAAATGACCATATTCAATCAGAAGCCGGACATGGAGCTAATATTATCATGGGTGTTGGTGAAGATGAAACCTTAGGTGAAGCTATTGCGGTTACCATCATTGCTACAGGTTTTAATGTTGAACAGCAAAACGGAATTGTAAATACAGAAAATAAGAAAATAATTCATTCATTAGACGGTGAACATAAATTAGAGCGTGATTTAACAAACAAACCAGTTGAAGTTTTCACAGCAATTAATACTCCGGTAACGGAAGCGAAGGAAGAAAAAATTGTTTTCGAATTAATCGAAGACGAACTGGAAGTTAAAACTCCTGAAGTAATCGACTCGAACGCAATAGAACAGGCGGAGCAAACATTTACAGCTGTTGCTAGTATTGGTGAAAACGAATTGATTGCTATGAATCATTTCATCAGAAACCTGGATGTAACTTTTGAAATCGTATCGCCTATAAATGATATCGATTTCAAAGTCACTACTCCGGAAGTAAATGAGATGAAAGTTGTGGAACCGATTATCGAAAAAGAAGAAGAGCAAATCACATTTACTTTTGATATGCCTGCAATGCCAACATTCGAAAGAGTTGAGCAAGTTGAAAAAATAGAAGCAGTTGAAGAAACTAAAATAGTTTTTGATTTATCGGAATCAGTTAATGAAATCGTAGTAAACGAGCCAGTACAATTTGTGCCTGTAACCGAACTTAACGAAGGTGGCATCATTAAATATTCTTTAGAAGAATACATGGAGTTGGAAAACGACTTGTTGAATTCTAAACCATCAGCAGCTACAATAGTTGAAGAGCCAATTGCAGAAGAGTTGAACATTACAATGAAAGTGGAAACTACTGAAAAACCTAATGCCATTGTAAGTCATTTTGAAGATATTTCACCAGTTGAAATGACTATCGAAGAAACATTGAAACACAGAGCTGACGATAGAAGAAAGAAATTAAAAGAGTTCAATTATAAATTCCATAACAACCCTTCAAAAATTGAAGAAATGGAAAAAGAACCTGCTTACAAAAGACGTAGTGTAGATCTGTCAAATAATACTCAAGTCGATACAAATTCAAGAATGTCAATAGGAATAGATAGTAACGATGATACACAGCTTCGTTCAAACAACTCATTCTTGCATGATAATGTAGACTAGTCTACAGCTAATCCTAGAATCTTTAACCCGAAAGTCTATATGATTTTCGGGTTATTTTTTTTACCTTCGCAGTGCTTTTCCAGATAATTAGACTGCTTAGATCGATAGATTAGCTAGACAGTTACTAAAAATCTAAGAAGTTTAAAATCTTATAATCCAACAATCTAAACTATGAGTTTATCAACCCAAATAATGGACGAAATGAAAAATGCAATGCGTGCGAAAGACACCGTTGCATTGGAAGCGCTTCGTGCTATCAAATCGGAACTTTTATTAGCACAAACTGCTACAGGTTCTAAAGAAGAAATTACCGAAGCTGACGAAATCAAAATATTACAGAAACTGGTAAAGATGCGAAAAGACAGTGCGGCAATTTTTACCACTCAAAACCGTCCTGATTTAGCTGAACCAGAACTGGCACAAATAGCGGTAATCGAAAAATTCCTTCCTGCCCAACTTTCAGAAGCAGAAGTAGAAGCAATCATTACTAAAATTATTTCTGAAACAGGCGCTTCAGGAATAGCTTCTATGGGAAAAGTTATGGGATTGGCATCAGCACAAATCGGTGGTTCAGCTGAAGGAAAAACCATATCGGCTATTGTTAAGAAGTTATTAGTTTAAATGAATTAAGGAATTAGGATTTAGGAATTAATTAAATCCTAAATGCGAGAATCCTTAATCCTACATTATAAAAAGGCTGCGTAGTTTCTACCTGTCGGCAGACAGGCAACTGGATACCTGCCTGCCTGCCGGCAGGGAATATCAGATTTCTATGGAATATTTTGTGTACATATTGAAAAGCGAAAAAGATGGAAGACTATACAAAGGCCATACATCCAATTTGGAAAGTAGGATGGAAGAACACAATTCTGGGAAAACAAAATCAACAAAAGGTTATCGACCTTGGTCTTTACAGTATTTTGAGAAGTTTGAAACTAGAGAGGAGGCAATTAATAGAGAAAAGTATTTAAAACTGGAATTGGTAGGGAATTTTTAAATAAATTACTCAAAAATAAATAAAGGCTGCGTAGTTCAACTGGATAGAATATCAGATTTCGGCTCTGAGGGTTGGGGGTTCGAATCCCTTCGCGGTCACAAATAAATAAAACAGCAGTAAAAATGTCCAAGCTTGCTTGAGCATTTTTACTGCTGTTTTATTTTCAAAGCGGAGCTTTGAGGGAAGGGCGTAGCCAATCCCTTTTATTTTCAAAGCGGAGCTTTGAGGGAAGGGCGGAGCCAATCCCCTCGCGGTCACAAAAAAGCCATTCATATGAATGGCTTTTTTAATTATTTAATTAAACACTTGTCAACTGTTTCAAATCGCTAATCGTTTTTGTTGGATTTGCAGCTTTAAAAACAAAATTTCCAGCTACAAGTACATCGGCACCTGCTTTTACTAACTGAGCAGCATTTTTATCGGTAACGCCGCCATCAATTTCAATTAATGTTGAGGCGTTTTTTCTGTTGATTAATGCTTTTAGTTTTTCAATTTTGGAATACGTATTTTCAATAAAAGACTGTCCGCCGAAACCAGGATTGACACTCATAATACAAACCATATCAATATCATTTATGACATCTTCTAATAAATCAATATTGGTATGAGGATTTAGTGCAACGCCTGCTTTCATGCCTTCAGCTTTTATAGCTTGTAAAGTTCTGTGTAAATGATTGCAAGCTTCATAGTGAACGGTTAAAATAGTAGAACCTAATGCCGCAAAAGTTTTGATATATCTATCAGGGTCAACTATCATCAAGTGAACATCAATGGTTTTTTTTGCATGTTTGGTAATCGCCTCTAAAACCGGCATTCCGAAAGAAATATTCGGAACAAAAACACCATCCATAATATCAATATGAAACCAATCGGCTTCACTGTTATTTATCATTTCGATATCGCGTTGCAGATTGGCAAAATCGGCAGCGAGTATGGAAGGGGCAATAAGTGTATTTTTCATTTTATGCTGAATTTTTTTCAGCATCTTTTAATACTGAAAGTAGTTAGTGTTGTTTACTTCGTCAGTTCGGCCATAATGGCCTAGTGTGTGCAAAATTAGTTTTTTAACCGCAAAGTTCACAAAGTTATTACGCAAAGTTCGCAAAGAAAGTTTGGTTTGAACTTTAGCAGAGATTGCGTGAAGGATTGGAGCAAGTACAGTGTACTGCGGAAAGCCTGACCTGAAAGGGCACGCCCTAAATATTACAAATTGACTAAAGAACCTGAAACAAGTTCAAGTTAAAAAATAAAACTCCGGAAGTGTTTCCGGAGTTTTGACATTAAGAGATTATGGCATTAGACTTTACGACTAAATTTACCCTAAATATGTTTTTAATATTTTACTTCTAGAAGTATGTTTTAATCTGCGGATTGCTTTTTCTTTAATTTGACGAACACGCTCACGAGTTAAATCAAACGTTTCTCCAATTTCTTCTAGTGTCATTGGGTGTTGATCACCTAACCCAAAATACAAACGAACTACATCTGCTTCTCTTGGAGTTAAGGTTTCTAAAGAACGCTCAATTTCAGTACGTAATGATTCGTGAATTAATTCTCTGTCCGGATTTGGAGATTCGCCAGAACGTAAAACGTCGTAAAGGTTAGAATCTTCTCCTTCAACAAGAGGTGCGTCCATAGACAAATGACGACCAGAGTTTTTCATAGACTCTTTTACATCATTAACAGTCATATCCAATTCTTTTGCAATTTCTTCAGCAGAAGGTGGACGTTCGTTAGATTGCTCTAACAAAGCATACATCTTGTTGATTTTATTGATAGAACCAATTTTATTTAATGGCAAACGAACGATACGAGATTGTTCAGCAAGCGCTTGAAGAATCGATTGACGAATCCACCAAACTGCGTAGGATATGAATTTAAAACCACGGGTTTCATCAAAACGTTGTGCCGCTTTAATCAAACCTAAATTTCCTTCATTAATTAAATCGGGAAGTGTTAATCCTTGATTTTGATATTGTTTAGCTACCGAAACCACGAAACGTAAATTGGCTTTTGTCAATTTTTCTAACGCACGTTGGTCGCCGGCTTTAATCTTCTGAGCTAATTCTACTTCTTCATCAGCAGTAATTAAGTCAACTTTTCCAATTTCTTGTAGGTACTTGTCTAAGGAAGCAGTTTCACGATTAGTTACCTGCTTGGTGATTTTGAGCTGTCTCATTTAATTTGTCTCCTTTACTTTTAAAGTGTTCAAGTCTTTTACGTAGACTATTTCAAAAAAGTTACAAAATCAATAAAAAAAATAATCCCCAATTTGGGATTAAAAAACTAAAGCAACCTCAATAATTATCTAAAAGTAACAACTCAATTTTTCAAGTTGGGGATTTTCAAACATTTAATAACTAACTATTTATTATTAATACTGTATAGAATTCCCCCAATCAGGTTTGTACTAGTTTTTGATTGAGAGTTTCAATGTTAGTTTTTGATTTACTTTTATTATTCACAATTTTATATTTCTGCCGTTTAATAGCGTTTTAGAAGTTTTGCTGATTTGTTAGGCTTAATTCAGTATAAAAATTGTACTATTTTATTTATTAATAAAAAATAGTCAAAAGGACTTGTTAAAAAAAAAAAAAATATTTAAGTTTGTTGAAATTAATTTTAAAAATTATTAAAAATGAAAAAAGTATTATGTACTCTAGTTTTAGGAGGTTTATTAGCTTCTTGTTCAGTTACTGTGCCAGTAAACGCTACTAGCAACCCAGTAGGGTCAAAAGTAGGTTCTGCATCAACAACTTCAATTTTTGGTTTGTTTTTTGATGGTGGAGATGCATCTATCAAAACTGCTGCTAAGAAAGGTGGTATTACAAAAATTTCAACTGTTGATTTCAAAGCGTCCAATTATTTATACATAATTGGGATTTTTGAAACAATCGTAACGGGAGAGTAATTTTCCATAAATTCATTTAAAGAGAGGATTTATTCCTCTCTTTTTAATTTTAATTTATTCGAAATGAAAAAATTATTTTTTTTAATTCCTTGCTTCCTGTTTATTTTGGGTTGTAAATCTGTGGATGATAAGAGTGTTGTTTTTGCATTTGAAGAAAAATATGAACTCTCTAAAGATGAAATTAGCAGACCGCTTGTTAATACAATAGTTGATGAGTACGAAAAATTTCTTGATTTATCAGATTTTAATATCCCTTTAAATAAATACATAACAACACCAAATTATGTTGTTTTTATAGGTATTGCAATTGAAAATTCATTCTTAGAAACAACCAACTACTTAAGCAAAAAAGAAAAGTTTACTATTCTTGAAACAAAAAATATAAAGAATATTAATGTAAATCATTTTGTGAATGGATCTACAAGTGGAATTAGGATTTCTTATAAAGAAAAAAAGAAGGGCATGCCAATTATTATTCACATCCTAAGTAAGGATAATGAGCTTGTAAAAAAATTATATGATGAAGATTACTTTGTTAAAAAAATCAGTTAAATACGTTCTTTTTTCTTTTCTTTTTTTGTTTATTTCTTGTAAGGTTGGTCCAAAATCAAATAATAACAGTGGAGTTCCTAGCGGAAATTCTTCAAAATATGTAACTTCTTTCTTTTTAGAAGGTGGACAGTCACAATATTACGTCAAGCCTTTAAAATATGATGCGGCTAATTCAAAAACTATTTTGATGGATTTTGTTTTCAAAACCAAATCAGATTCAATTGACACGGGCTTGATTTATTTATCTTTATTTCAAGATGATAAGTTAACTTTTAATGATTTGAAAGAGGTTAAGATTGGTACAGTATCTTTAAAGACAAAAAATCAAATATATACAGAGTTTAAAAAAGGTAAATATGAGGTAAGACTTAGTTTACCGCTTTCTGCTGAAGAATTTAGGAAAATTCAACCCGATTCACAGATTGAACTTTT
The DNA here is from genome assembly GCA_947456955.1 of Flavobacteriaceae bacterium. Lineage (GTDB taxonomy): Bacteria > Bacteroidota > Bacteroidia > Flavobacteriales > Flavobacteriaceae > Flavobacterium. The sequence goes on from CANGTQ010000002.1 coordinate 207,817, forward strand.
ATTATTTGATGAAATAAACATATTCCTTCCCAGTCAAAAAACTAAAAAAGTACTAGACTATGTATTTAAAAACGTAGTCTTAAAATAATTATTTAAGAAATGTTTTCATAAATAAAAATGAGTAGATAAAAGGATTTAAGGTTTTTTTTCATTTTGTTTTTAGTCTTTTATTTTTAAATTTAATTTTTTTGTTTTTATGACAAAACAAGTTAAAATCGTATATTTAATTATGTTTATTTAAATGAAATAATTTTTTTAAATAATTAATTATTAGTTCATATTTCCACTCTTTGAAATTATAAAGAAACAACTATAATAAATATGACCTAAAAAGTTAGATACTATTTGAGGAATGTTTGTTTAAAGAAATTAGATTTCATATTTAAGTATTAATGAACTTATAAGATAGGATTTAGGCAAAATGTTATCAGAGATGGTGTTTGCATTAGTTCTTTAAAAAATGCTCAACATCTTTTCCATTCCACCTACCTAAAAATTTATAAGGAATAAATCTTGCAAATAGTTCTTCTTTATACCATTTAAGTTTTCTAGTAAGACGAACAACCTCTTTATGCTTTTCATTTTTATAGGCATAATCAATCATTTCGGCTTGCGTTTTCCATATGCTTAAAGTAGCTTGTTGGATTAAAGGCCATTCGCCAACACCAATTGAAAGCGCTAATCCATTGTAGTCTTCTAAACTTTTACTTACTTGGCCCACTTTTCTCCAAAAAGAAATCAACTTTGAAATCCGAATACTGGCTCTTGTTAAAACCATAACTGGCTTATCCATAGTCAAAGTGGCATGAGAAATAAAAGGTTGCTTTCCGTCCCATTTTCCGTGCGCTTCTGCTGCATGTGCAAAAACAGTGAATGATTCATCGCTTCTAGATTTGTAGTTGTTAAAAAATGAATTTTTTTCAAAAAAATTAGTAGCATTTATTTCTGATTCCCAAATACATAATAATGCGTAAGTGCCAAAGTTTGGTTTTGAACTAAAACCATTTTCAGCGCCTGAACCTAATAGTTTGTAGAACTCTAATCCTTCAATGTTTTTGAAATGAGCATGTCCTAATTGCATTTGCGAAAATGCCCAAAGTTTATTGGAAAAAGATTCCAATTTGAAAAAAGTACAAGTGGTTATTTGGCTCATGAATTGGTGTTATATTTTGAATGAATTTATGATTGTAAATCAGCTTATTTTTTTTCAACAACCACTATTTGTATGCCCATCGGAAATAGTTTTTCAAAAGCAAATATAGGAGATGTAACTACTTTTAAAAGTACAAGTGTCCAAAAATGATTAGACATATCACCCGACCAATCAACTCCTTTTTTTTGCATTCTGCCAAGCCACCACAAGGTAAACGCATCAAGGGTTCCGTATCGCAAATGTTTTGTAATTTCCCATTTGTCCTTTTGAAACAAAAGGGCGAAACTTTTTTTAGTTAGTAACGAAATGTGCCTTGGACTATGCCAGCCTTGCCAATATGATTTTTGAATTTTTGCACTTATGCTTTTATAATCGGGCACTTCAATAATTAATTTTCCTCCTTGTTTAAGACAATTATATAGTATTTCAATGGTTTGACTCGGGTTGTAATCGTGCTCTAAATAATGCCATAGCGTAATTACATCAAATTGTTTATCAGTTATATAATCTTCAATCGCAACTTTTTTAAGGTCTATGTTAGGATAGTTTTTACCCTTCCAGCCTGAATCTGAAAAATCAATTCCAGTGCAATTTACTTTTGAGTTTTGCTGCAACAATTCTAAAAAACTTGGATTACCACATCCTACATCAAGAACATTAAGGTTATTAGCATTGTTTTTTTTAAGATATTTTTTTACAAAATTAACACGGTTTGAATCTGTTTTTTTTTGACTGTTAGCCACAAATGAACTGTATTTTCCCCAAGCTGCTGGACCTCTATAAGGTAAGTAATTATCAGTATAATAATGGTCTAATCTTTCAGGTGTTACTGGATTTGTTAAAAATACGGCTTCGCAATTATTGCAAACATTAAAAATAAAAACCTCATTATTTGACTCATGCATAAGTGCATTGGTAGAGATGTAATAATTACTTTCGGTTTTTTTACAAATCGGGCAATTGACAGCATTTGTATATTCCATTTGATAGTATAATTTTTTGTACAGCTAATGAAAAACAAATACGATAAACTAAAGCAAAAGCACAAAACTTTATATTAAAGATTAGGATATATTCATTTAGATGTTTTTTTATGCATGAAGAGTTTTAGACTGTTTTAAGGCAGCTTGAATATATTTTTTCTTAATAATTAACATTCCAAAACTTTCTCCACCTTCTTTTCCAGTATTTTTGTGATGCATTTTGTGTGCACGGCGCAACGCTAAAACATATACATTCTTTGTTTTTGTAAATATTTTAAAGCGTTGGTGAATGATGAGGTCATGTACAAAAAAATAAGCTAAACCATAAAGTAAAATACCAAAACCAACCCAAGTGTACCAAGCATATTGGTTCATCATTCCAAACATAATAAGTAACCAACTTGGCACAGCATAAATGATAAAAAACAAATCATTTCGCTCAAACCAACTTTTATGGTCTTTTTTGTGGTGATCAGCATGAAAATACCACATAAAGCCATGCATGATGTATTTGTGATTTGCCCAAGCAGAAAATTCTGTTAGTATAAAAGTGACTAAAACAATGCTACAATTAATAATTATTTCCATGCTAAATAAATATAAATAAAGAGGTGAAGAATATAATTTGTAAAATCAATATTATAAAAGACACTTTACGATTGCCTTTTATAATTGTGGGATAAAAAAAGTAGGATGTAAAAAAAGCAACTCCAATCCATCCAAAATAATTATGTAAACTAGGTAAACCACCTTCAAATTTCCAAAAATCAAGTTTTGGTGCCACTTGTTCAATAAGTAAATCAATACCAGTAACTAGTAAAGCAGCCACAGCCAATACCGTTATTTTGTTCGCAAATATACTACTTACTATTCTGATTCCAGCACAAATAAGTATTGCCCAATTGATAGAGATGATCAGCGGGACTTCAAATAATTTATAGCCTAATCCATCCCCATAGGAATATTTTCCAAAAATAAATCCAGTTTTTACGCCAATTACTTCAATCATAAAACCTAAAACGGCTATAGAAAAAAAGGCGAATATAAATTTTTTGAATGGAAATGGACTGTGAATTAAAAAAACAAAACAGGTAAGTAATAGTGTGTAAGGTGTAAAAGGACTAAAAAAACTAGGATTGAGAACAAATCCAATGGAGCCAGACACATAGACCAGTATTAGAAAATATAAAAAATAAGATTTGTACTTTTCTTTCATTTTTTTTCTCGTTCTACTATAATTTGACTGGCAATTTTTGCACTAAAAAGGCATAACGGAATACCTCCTCCAGGATGTACACTTCCTCCGACAAGAAACAAATTTTTAATAGTTGAAGAGAAGTTGGCATGTCTTAAAAATGCAGCAAATTTATTGTTGCTAGAGTTACCGTAAAGCGATCCTCCAAAAGACGAAGTTTGGTTTTCAATATCTATTGGACTTAGCGTATTTTCTGAAATGATATGTTTTTCAATATCGGTTTTCAACATTGCATTAATTTTAGCAACAACATTTTTTCTAATATCCGCTTTGTAATTAATACTATCGCTTTTATTGTGTGGTACGTTGACCATTACAAACCAGTTTTCACATCCTTCCGGGGCATCTTCTTTACAATATTTTGAAGTAATATTAATGTAAATTGTAGGATCGTCCGTTGGAAATTGTTTTGAAAATAAATAATCAAATTCTTTTTTATAATCATCACTGAACAAAATATTATGCAGTCCTAATGCTGGAAATTCTTTGTTTATTCCCCAATAAAAAACATAAGCACTACTTGATTTTTCTTGTTGAATTAACTTTTTGGGAGTAAAAGATTTTGGTAATAAATAGTTGTAAAGCACATGAATATCTATATCGCTTGCCACGATATCAAAAAGGTAACTGACACCGCTACTTTTAATTTTGGTTATGCGATTATTAGATACTACTTCTAAAGCTTCAACAGCTGCATTATAGTTGATTGTTACATTGGCTTCTTCTGCTAGTTTGACCAAATGTGTTGTAATTTGATGCATTCCTTGATTAGGTAAATAAGCCCCAAGATTGAACTCTAAATGCGAAATCATATTAATTAAGGCTGGAGCTTTGTAGGGATTAGAACCGTTATAGGTTGCAAATCGATTAAATAGTTGTACCGTTTTCGGATTGGAAAAAGTTTTTTCATTTTTTTCATTCATTGTACTGAATAAACCCAAGAATGGTGAATACAAAATACCTTTTACCGTCTTAAGATTTATAAAATTTTTCAGTTGATGAAGTGATTGTTTCAAAAACAAATCCTCGGTAGTTTTAAAATAAAAAGCATTGCGCTTGATGTGTTTTAAAACTGTTTCTTTTTTTTCATTTAATTTTAAATGCACTTCCTCTGCAAAATCTTCCAAATTAGCAGATGCTTTTAGTTGCGTTCCATCTGAATAAAAATAGTTAGTAATGATTGCTAATTTCTGGTATTCAAATTTATGAGCACTCCTTTGCAAATTTGTTAATTCATCTATTAATGAAGGCATTGTAAATAATGATGGACCTTTGTCAAATCTAAATCCATTTATTTTAAGTTCACTCAATTTACCTCCAGGATAACTGTTTTTTTCAAAAATTGTTACCTTAAACCCTTGATTGGCAAGTCGAATTGATAACGCAAGACCTCCAATTCCAGCTCCAATTATACCAACGGTTTTTGACATTTTTATGAATTAAAATAGTGTCGTAAAATTAATTTTTTAAAATAGGATAATCGTATAACAAAAGTTAAAAAAATCCTATAAACAAAAAAACTATCAAAAAAAATACTATATGATTACACAAAGTTAAAATCCCCAACTCAATTACTCAAGTTGGGGATTTTTATTGATAGCAAAAAAAATTTTATTTTCTGTCATCACGTCTTTCAGGACGTGGCCCTCTATCTTCTCTCGCAGGAGCATTTTCATCTCTTGGAGGTCTAGGTAAAAGTGCTTTTCTTGACACTTTTTCTTTTCTTGTTTTTGGGTCAACACCTAAATATTTAACCTGGAAAACATCACCCATGTTCACTACATCGGAAACATTTTCTGTTCTTTCCCAAGCCAATTCTGAAACGTGAAGTAATACTTCGTTTCCAGGAGCTTCTGTATATTCTACAACAGCTCCAAAATCAAGCATTTTAATTACTTTCACTTCATAAGCTTCGCCTACTTGAGGCTTGAAAATTATAGAATCGATTTTTGCTAATACTGCTGCAATTCCGTCTGGATTAGTTCCAAGTATTTCGACAACACCTTGTTCATCAACTTCATTAATTACAATAGTACAACCAGTAGCTTTTTGCAATTCTTGAATCACTTTTCCTCCAGGTCCAATTAAGGCCCCAATATAGTTTCCTGGGATTGTTCTGGTAATGATTTTTGGAGCATACGCCTTAACGTCAGCTCTAGGTGTAGCTATAGTTTCAGTTAATTTTCCTAAAATGTGCAATCTTCCTTCACGTGCCTGGTTTAAAGACTGTTCCATAATGTCATAACGCAAACCATCAATTTTGATGTCCATTTGACAAGCTGTAATTCCATCTTTTGTCCCCGTAACTTTAAAGTCCATATCTCCTAAATGATCTTCATCACCTAAAATATCGGAAAGAACCGCAAATTTTTGACCGTCTGTAATTAATCCCATTGCGATACCCGAAACCGGTTTAATCATTTGTACTCCGGCATCCATCAATGCCATTGTTCCGGCACAAACCGTAGCCATAGAAGATGAACCGTTAGATTCTAAAACTTCAGATACTATACGAATGGTATAAGGACAATCAGCCGGAATCATGTTTTTTAAAGCACGTTGTGCTAAGTTTCCGTGACCAACTTCTCTTCTGGAAGTTCCTCTTAAAGGTTTGGCTTCACCAGTTGAGAAAGGTGGGAAATTATAATGTAAATAGAATTTTTCTTCTCCTTGTTCAGATGGCGAATCAATTTGATTGGCTTCTCTTGAAGTTCCTAATGTTACAGTTGCCAATGCCTGAGTTTCTCCACGAGTAAACAATGATGAACCGTGAACTCTAGGTAAATAATCTGTTTCACACCAGATTGGTCTGATTTCAGTAGTTTTTCTTCCGTCTAAACGGATTCCTTTTTCAAGGATTACATTACGAACTGCTTCTTTGTTGGTTTTGTAGAAATATTTAGATACTAATCCTGCTAAATCGGGATTTTCAATATATTCTTCTTCGGTAAATAAAGCTTGACATTCTGCTTTTACCATAGCAAATTTTTCGCCTCTTTCACTTTTTCCTGAAGCTTCCTGTGCGATGGCGTAACATTTGTCATAACCTGCTGCTTTTACTTTTTTGTAAACTGCTTCATCTTCTTTCTCGCCCTCATAAGTGCGAATTTCTTTTTTTCCAAACGCTTCCTGCAAACGCAATTGTGCTTGAATTTGAACTTTGATAGCTTCGTGGGCAAATTTGATAGCTTCAACCATTTCGTGTTCTGAAATCTCTTTCATTTCACCTTCAACCATGGCAACCGAATCCATAGAAGCTCCAATCATCATGTCGATATCGGATCTTTCTAAATCGGCTCTGCTTGGGTTAATTACAAATTTTCCGTCAATACGCGCTACACGTACCTCAGAAATCAGGTTGTAAAAAGGAATGTCAGAAACGGCCAATGCTGCTGAAGCAGCTAATCCTGCCAAGGCATCCGGCATCACTTCTTCATCGTGCGACATCAACTGAATCATTACTTGTGTTTCAGCGTGATAATCATCCGGGAAAAGTGGGCGTAAAACGCGATCTACCAAACGCATAGTTAAAACTTCGCTGTCGCTTGGACGCGCTTCTCTTTTGAAAAATCCACCTGGGAAACGTCCAGCAGCGGCAAATTTTTCACGGTAATCTACCGTTAATGGTAAAAAGTCAACACCAGGGTTTGATGTTCTGGCGGATACAGCCGTAGCTAATAACATGGTGTCGCCACATCGTACTACTACAGAACCGTCTGCCTGTTTTGCTAATTTACCTGTTTCGATTGTGATAGTTCTTCCATCACCTAAATCGATTGTTTCTTGGGTTACTTTTGGAATCATAAAATTTAATTCGTTTTTTTAAACAATTAGGTTAGTTGTGTTGTAGTTGTTGTAGTTGTTTGTAACCCAATGAAAAACCGAAACTTTTCTTCTTTTTAATCTAAAAAAAAAGAGGCGCGTCGGCACCTCTTTTATATTGACTATTTTCTAATATTCAATTCTTTGATAATCTCACGATATCTGTTGATGTCTTTTTTCTTCAAGTAGTCAAGAAGAGATCTTCTTTTACCTACTAAAAGTACCAACGAACGCTCAGTATTATAATCATGACGATTTTTTTTCAAGTGCTCTGTTAAGTGAGAGATTCTAAATGTGAACAATGCAATTTGTCCTTCTGCAGATCCTGTGTTTTCTGCTTTTCCTCCGTGTTTAGCGAAGATTTCTGCTTTAACTTCATTAGTTAAGTACATGCTAATATTATTTAAATGATTATTATGTATGAATTAAGATTTTCTCAATTCGTGTGCAAAAGTAAACTTTATTTTCAATTAGACAACTATTTTTTAATTGAAAATTTAAAGATTCATGAGTTTTAAAGTTTGGTTTTTACCAACTTATGCAATTTTAAACCATTAATAGATTAAGTAAATTAAGTATTTATATCATTCTTAATGAACCTTAATCTTTTAATGGTTTAAATAAAAATTGTTTATTTAAACAATTACCGTATAAATAGTGATTGGCAGCATTTTTCACATCAATTTTTTAAAACAACTTTGCAACTTCCTGATTTACAAATTCTAAAAAGCGTTCGTCAGTTTCTGTAAACGGATTGATAACATGGCTATCAATGTCAATTTGTCCAATATTAATTCCGTTAACAAAAAGTGGCACCACAATTTCTGACTTTACTGTAAAACTGCAAGCAATATAATTGTCCTGAACCGATACATCAGGAACTACAAAATTAGCATTAGATTCCGCGACCTGTCCGCAGATTCCTTTTCCAAATGGAATTACAGTGTGGTCTGTTTCAGCACCAACATAAGGCCCGAGATGTAATGTTTTATTTTCGTGATTGGCAAAATAAAACCCAACCCAATTGTAATAGGAAATAGTATCGGATAGGAAATGACATAGATTTTTAAGTTTTACATCTCTTTCTGTTTTTTCAGCAAGAATAGCTGTGACCTGCGGTTTTAAGCTTTCAAAATTCATAGTTTGTTATTTTGACAATTGATCTGTGTAAATCTGTGAAATCTGTGTTCAATTTTATTTTTTGCAAATGTAACGACTGCACTTTTTTATTTTATATAAATTTGTTAAAAATTATCTTTTGAAAAATCTGCTGCTGCAATACAAACCTTTTTTACTTTTTCTCGGGAAATTCATTGTCAGTTATTTGATTTTGGCCCTCATTTATCAAACCTATCTGAATCGTTTTGACGCTAAAAATGCTGAAGTAGATTCTTTCACTCAATTGGTCGCTAATCAATCAAAAACTGTTTTGTCTTGGTTTGATTCGAATTCTTTTACTATGCCACATCTCAAAGAACCAAGTGTGAAATTATTCTACAATGGCAAATACATTTCCCGAATTATTGAAGGTTGCAACGCTTTAAGTGTAATTATTTTATTTATTTCGTTTGTGATTGCGTTTACAGGAAAATTCAAAAAAACTATTCTTTTCATTATGTTTGGCAGTATAATAATTCACATTCTGAATATTGGTCGAATTGCACTTTTGTGTGTAGCACTTTATCATTTTCCGCAGTACGAGCATTTGTTACACGGAGTGGTTTTCCCGTTGGTGATTTACGGAGTTGTGTTTTTGTTATGGGTAATTTGGGTTAATAAATATTCGTTGTATGCTACAGAAGTTCATAAGTAATAAAAGTAAAATAGGCTGGTCATTGTTTTTAATATTGCTTCTGGTTCTAATTAGAGTATTTGAAGACACACTTTTTTATGATCCCTTTTTGAATTATTTTAAAGACGAATATGCACATTTACCGTTTCCGCAAATTAACATTTTCAAATTGTTTTTCAGTTTGGGAATTCGCTTTTATCTCAATTCGGTAATTTCATTATTGTTGTTGTATGTGATTTTTAAAGACAAGAAAATTGTAAAATTCTCAGCACTCCTCTATATGATTTTGGGTTCAATACTGATGATTAGTTTCGTTTTTGTCTTAACATTTTTTGCTGAGGAAAGTAAAATGACCTTGTTCTACATCAGAAGATTTTTAATCCAACCAATTTTTATTTTGCTATTTATTCCAGGATTTTATTATCAGAAAAAGATTAAAAAGTAAGTTTATTTTCTTAACTTTACTTGATTAGTAAATGCCGAAATTTAATTTGGAGTCTTATGAAAATAGTAAAGCATTCTGGAAGTGTTGTTGAATTTAATCGAGACAAACTTAAAAACTCTTTATTAAAATCCGATGCCAGTAAATCAGTTATAGATGAAATTTTACAAACTGTCGATAATCAAATTTATGAAGGCATTACTACCAAAAAAATCTATAAATTAGCTTTCAACTTATTAAAAAAATCATCCAACGCTACAGCAGCAAGATACAACTTGAGGGCAGCTATTCAAATGCTTGGTCCGGCTGGTTTCTTCTTTGAAAAATTCATTTCACGACTATTTGCTTCAGAAGGCTTTACAACAAAAACGAATCTTTTTTTGCAAGGGAAATGCGTGTCTCATGAAATAGATGTTGTCATCAAAAAATACGATTTTATTGAAATGGTTGAGTGTAAATTTCACCCAAGAAGTGAAACAAATTCAGATGTTAAAATTCCAATGTATATACTTTCTAGATTTAATGATTTGAAAGATAGAAATCATCCCATTTTTTCCAAAAGTGATAAAATTACAGGTTGCTGGATTGCAACCAATAACCGATTTACCTCGGATGCTATGGATTTTGCCAATTGTTCCGGACTAAAATTATTGAGTTGGGATTATCCGCCAAAATTTAGTTTGCGAAAAAAAATTGATGAAGGCCAATTGTATCCAATTACTTGTTTAACAACTTTAACTATAGCCGAAAAAGATAAACTGATGGTGTTAGATGTCATTTTGGCTAGGGAAATTATTGATAATGCAGAAATCCTCGAAAAAATAGGACTTAGCCCAATCAGAATAAAAAATGTGATTAAAGAAGCTTCAGAACTGTGTAAATATTTGAAATATGAAAATTAAATTTCTTGGTGGAGCAGGAACAGTAACAGGTTCCAAAACATTGGTAGAAAGCAACGGAATTAGAATCCTAATTGATTGTGGTCAATTTCAAGGGATAAAGCCCTTGCGAGAACTTAATTGGGAACCGCTCCCGATTTTACCTAATACGATTGATTTTGTTTTGCTGACGCACGGTCATTTAGATCATTGTGGTTGGTTGCCAAGATTAGTTAATCAAGGATTTGAAGGAAAGATATATTGTACTAGTCCAACAGCAGCTATTGCCAAATTAATTTTGTTAGATAGCGCTAAAATTCAGGAAGAAGAAGCAGAACGTGCCAATAAAGAGCACTATTCGAAACACGAAAAAGCAGAACCATTATATAATGTTATTCAAGCTGAAAAAGTTTTTCCGCTTTTTAGAGTTCTTAAAACAAATGAGGAAGTTCTGCTAGATCCAGAAATATCGGCCGTTTTTAGAAATGCCGGTCACATCATTGGTGCCTGTTCTATTGAGTTGAAATTGGAAGGAAAAACACTTGTTTTTTCTGGAGATATTGGTCGGGATGATGATGTGCTTATGTTTCCGCCGATAAAACCAAAAGAAGCAGATTATGTTTTTTTAGAAAGTACATATGGCAACCGAATTCATCCTGATGAAGATGTTAAATTACTTTTAGAAACGTATATCAACAACACATATCAAATTAACGGAACAGTTATAATTCCAAGTTTTGCTGTTGAAAGAGCACAAACGATAATGTATTTACTTTGGCAATTGAAAATTGAAAATAAAATTCCAGATATTTCATATATCATTGACACGCCAATGGGAATAAGTGTTTTGGATATTTTTATGAATAACAGAAATTGGCACAAACTCTCCGAAAGTGATTGCATTGAAATGTGCCAGATGTTTACTTTGAATTCTGATTATAAGGAAACAATTACCTCAATTTTTGATAAACAACCTAAAGTGGTCATAGCCGCAAGTGGAATGATTACCGGAGGAAGAGTCTTGAGTTATTTAGAGCGTTATATTGGTTTGCCCGAAACAACAGTTATTATAGTTGGATATCAAGCAGAAGGTACTCGCGGCAGAAAACTTTTAGAAGGAGCAACAGAAATAAAAATTTATGGAAAATATTATCCAGTATTAGCCAAAATTCTCGAAATAGAAGGATTGTCAGCTCATGGTGACCAAAATGATTTGCTCAATTGGTTATCAGATTTAAAAAAGAAACCCGAAAAAGTATTTTTAGTACATGGTGAAAACCAACCAGCTGACGAATTGCGAATCAAGATTAATGAAAAATATGGATTTGATTGCGCTGTTCCTTTGATGGGCCAAGAGATTGAATTGTAAAGTTTTAATACAATTTTAAGTTATCTGTGGCACTATTTTACTAGCTTTGCATCATGATTTTCAAAAAACAACTAAGCATTTTGTTGACGGCTCTCCTGTTGGTATCCAATTTAGGATTAGCGATTAATGTGCATTATTGTGCTGATGAAATTGCATCAATAACTATAAATGTAGCTCCAGATTCAGGAAAAGGGGTTGATGAATGTTGCGGAATTGTAGAAGAAGAACCAGGGTGTTGTAATGACAAAATCATAAAAGCGGAAATCAAATCAGATCAAATTATTGTTAAATCATTATCTTTTGATCCTGCGCTACATTCGGTTATTGATGTCTGGAAACCAAAGGTTTTTATTTCAAAAAATCACTTCAAACAAAAAAATAATAGTACTTACTATTGTGATGCGAATGCACCGCCATTGTATCTCTTGTACAGCCAATATACCTTTTACGCCTGATTTAAACTGAATTTATTTCTGATTCTCGTTGTTTCAATGAGTGTCAAATAGAATTAATTTCAAATCATTTTCAGCGTCTAGGGATGCTGAAATAAATTCAGCTTAAAATGAAAAAATTACTGTTATTCCTAACATTATTAGTTTCGGGCGTTTCCTTTTCGCAAGAAGACATCAAAAAAGACACTTTGAAAACGGTAAAAGTGCAAGCCAATAATAAAGGATTGAAAAAATCAATTTACGGAACAACTAATACAACGTTGGTAACCAGCAAAGAATTACTCAAAGCAGCATGTTGTAATCTTGCCGAAAGCTTTGAAACCAATCCATCGATAGATGTCAATTTCTCAGACGCACTGACAGGAACCAAACAAATAAAAATGCTTGGATTGACCAGTCCGTATATTATGATTACCGAAGAGAATATTCCATCCGTTCGCGGTGCTTCACAAGCCTACGGTTTATCATTTACACCCGGAACATGGATTGATAATATTCAAATTACCAAAGGTGCTGGAAGTGTAGTTAATGGTTACGAAAGTATTTCAGGCCAAATAAATACAGAACTTATTAAGCCTTGTGATGACATCCCTTTTTTCTTAAATTTTTATGGCTCTACCGATAGTCGATACGAGCTAAATACGCATTTCAATAAAAAAATTTCAAACAAGTGGGCAACAAGCTTATTTGTTCATGGAAATGCTAGAGTTCAGAAAAATGACATGAACGACGATATGTTTTTGGATAATCCATTAGGGAAACAAATCAATATTGCAAATCGTTGGCATTATTCTAATTCTGAAACAGGTTGGGTTTCGTTCATTAATTTTCGATACATGAATGATGAAAAGCAAACAGGAGAAATTGATTTTGACCCAAACAGAGACAGGCTTACAACTAATTTTTGGGGCTCCGAAATTAACACAGAGCGTTTCGATTTTTCTTCAAAAATTGGCTATGTTTTTAAAGACATGCCTTATCAAAGTATCGGTTTCCAAAATGCATTTAGTAATCACAACCAACAATCGTATTTTGGGTTAAATCAATATGATATTAAACAGCAAAGTTATTATTCGAACTTGATTTTCAGTTCAATAATTAACAATACGAAGCATAAATTTACTACGGGTTTAAACTTTACGTATGATAAATATTCTGAATTTGTAAATCTTTCAGATGTAAGCAGAATTGATAATTCCGTTGGTGCTTTTTTTGAATATACCTATGATGATTCCGATAAGTTCAGTTATATTCTCGGTGGACGTTTTGATTATCATAATAGGTTAGGGGCATTTTTTACTCCAAGAGTACATGTGAAATACAATCCATGGGAAAAAGCTGTTTTTCGTTTTTCGGCAGGACGTGGAAAACGCGCAGCTAATATTTTCGCAGAAAATCAACAATTATTTGCTAGTTCAAGAGTTTTTTCGGTTTTAAATACTGATGGTAAAATTTACGGTTTGAATCCAGAAATAGCTTGGAATTACGGACTAAGTTTTACGCAAAATTTTATTTTTTTAGGAAAAAAAGCAGATGTAACCATCGATTTTTATAGAACCGATTTTCAAAACCAAGCAGTTGTTGATGTTATGAATTCACCACAACAAGTTTTATTTTATGATTTAAAAGGGAAATCATTTGCTAACAGTTTGCAATTTGATTTTAATTTAGAGCTAGTCAAACATCTAAATTTGAGAACAGCTTATAAATATTATGATATCGCTACAGATTATCTTTCGGGGACTTTTCAAAGACCATTGCAAGCCAAACATAGAGTTTTTGGAAATATTGAATACGAAACTCACATTAGCGATCATGGGCAACAGTGGCGGTTTGATGCAACCGTAAACTGGATGGGGAAACAGCTTTTACCTACTACAGCAACAAATCCAATTGAGGAACGATTGCCTGAATTTTCTCCGTCATTTACAACGATGAATATGCAGGTTACACTGCAACAATCGAGTACTTTAGAGTTTTATTTTGGAGTAGAGAATTTAGGTAATTATAGGCAATTAAATGCCATTATTGGAGAACACAATCCTTTTGGTAATTACTTTGACACCTCAATTATTTATGCGCCTGTTTTTGGACAGATGTTTTATGGAGGATTACGGTTTAAAATAAAATAAAGCAATTTCAGTTTACTATCGATTATAGCATTCAGAAACAATAATTATAAAAAATGAAAAATGAAAAATAGTATTTTGGTAATGATGTTACTTTTTGTAGCACTTTCTTCACAAGCACAAGAACAAAAAAATAAAAATGCAAAGCACAATATTGAAGTAAATGGTAATTGTGATATGTGTAAAAAACGAATTGAAAAAGCTGCTTTTTCGGTAAAAGGAGTAAAAAGCGCTGATTGGCATATAGACGATAAAATTTTGCACTTAATAATCAATGAAGAAAAATGTAGCGTAACTGAAGTGAAACAAGCTATAATAAAAGTGGGTCATGATGCAGAAGATTTAAAAGCTACAAATGAAGATTATGATAAACTTCATGGTTGTTGTAGGTATGAAAGAAAATAAGTTGAAAATTTTCATTACATGTTGTGGTAGTTTTTATTCTTAAATTTATATAAACTTTTAAAATGAAGAAACTGCTATTTATTATTTCCCTATTGTTTTTTTGCTTGTCCTATTCGCAAGAATTTAAACAACAACAAAGGGTATGGTTTGCTTATACGGGGCAATATAAAGTCTCAAATCGGTTAGGATATCATTTAGAAGCACAATTTAGACTTGACAATCAACTAGAACAAAATCTTCAAAATTTATATAGAGTTGGTGGCATCTATTATTTGTCAAAATCTGAAAATATAAGTGGCGGCTATGCTCTGGCCAATACTTATAATGCTTCGTTAGATGAATTTTTTAAAGAAAACAGATTTTGGGAACAATACCAAGTCAATAAAAAATGGAATGATAATAAGAACACTATCATTCACAGATTTCGTTTAGAGCAACGATGGGTTGAGCAATTAGCAGCTGAAAGCAATGCAACGAATTATCAGAACAGATTTCGTTATTTGAATAGAAATTTATTTCACCTCTTAAATTTTAAATCTACCAACGAAGAGCTTTATGCCATTTTGCAAAACGAAGTTTTTTTAAATGTAGGAGATAATAAAGTCAACTCAAAATTAATAGATCAGAATAGATTTTTAGTTGGTTTAGGCTTAAATTACAATAACAATATTCGTTTAGAATTAGGCTATATGAATCATTTTATTACTTCTACTTCAGCTAATAACGTTATGAATCATACTATTTCTGTTTCACTACTTCAAAATTTAGATTTGCAAAAGCATTAATTTTAACGCTGAATCCCAAAAAATATGATTATTTTCACGATCAATTTATTTTATATATATGAGTGATTTTGATTGGTTGCAACTACTTAATCCTGAGTTCTATATCAACTTTGATATTGGGGGTGTTTTTATTGGTTTGTGGATTGTTTTATTTATTGTATTTGCCGAAACAGGATTGTTTGCAGGTTTTTTTCTGCCTGGTGACAGTTTACTTTTCCTTGCTGGAATTTATAGCCGCAGTTTAGTCGAAAATTTCACCTTTATTGAAAGTGATTTGGCCAACGTAATAATATTGTCAACTCTTGTAGCAGTTGCTGGAATATTTGGAAATATGGTCGGTTATTGGTTTGGTGCCAAAAGCGGGTATTATTTATATAAAAAAGAAGACAGTTTTTGGTTTAAGAAAAAGTATCTTATACAATCCAAAGATTTCTTTGAAAAATATGGTGGCAAAGCCATAATATTTGCTCGTTTTTTGCCTATCGTTAGAACATTTGCGCCAATTGTGGCAGGAATTGTTACTATGGATAAAAAGAAATTTATGTTTTACAATATAGTAAGTTCGTTTCTTTGGTCGTTTGTTTTAATCTTTTCAGGACATTATTTGTATGGAATGTTTTTAGAAAAATTTGACATCGATTTAAAACATCATATTGAGAAGATTGTTATTGGAATTATATTGGTTTCAACTTTTCCGGTTTTCTTAAAAATGATAAAAAAATCACCAAAACAAGAAGAATAAGAACCCCTCAATTTTAAGCCGGTTTTTATCTTATATCTATTGTTTTTTCTTCATGAAATAATTTGCCTTCAGGAGTCATACCTTCAATTATAATCTTGCTTTTTGGGATATTATAATTTGGAATTTCAAAAAAGAATTGCCCACTATCATCTGATGTTATTTTTGGAGTCCATTGCATTATTCCATAATTATCAAATCCTTCATTTTGAATAGTATCATAGATTACATTTTTAAAATTGATATTGTGTGCAAAAGCGCTTTGGACAAAAAACTTGTTTGTGTCCTGTTTTTTTAATCTTTTGGGAGGTAACTTTTTAGTATAGATTTTAATAACGCCTTGATTGTTGTTGAGGCTTGGTACTATGGCATAAGGACTTAGGTATATTTCATCAATTTCTTCCATCAACATGATATTCAACTCGTCATGAGTCATTAATACTCTTCCATCAATAGTTATTAGAGGAGTTGCTTGCGCACTGTTAACAGTTGATCTGTTTCTTGCATATACAGTGACACTTCCAAAATTTTTAGCCACATCAAAACCATTTATTTGAATAAAATTCAATAAAATTTGATTACTCATGCGTTCATCAATTTTAAAAGCTCTTAAGCTACTGTTTCCTAACATTTTATCGTAGACTAGTTTTTTCTTATCGTTAATAACTTTCACTTCATCTAAAAGTATGCTGTTAGCACTAAACTTCGGAAGATCATAACGATTAGTAATGTCAATATTTTCTAACGGAGCACAACTTTCAGGAATGTTTATTTTGAAAGGTTTGTAGAAAGCTTTCTTTCTGTTAATAAGCTGTGGGATAAAAACATTCTGCACTTCTTTAAAATCAGGTAGTTTTTGAAGTGTTATGTTTAAACTGGTAGAATCGGCGATTAGTATATGTTCAAAAAGATAATCTCCTTCTTCTGTCACATCTGATTTCATCAAAATCAAATCCTGATAGGAAACCAGCTTTACTTTATGATAGGCCTTGTCCTTAATATTCTTATCAATTGTGCCTTTTAAACTCAATCCAATATCAAAACTGTAATTGGCGGAAGGAGTTGTGGCTTTCATAAATTCCCATTGATATTTTAGTTTTTCCTGATTTAATAAACATAAATCCAACGCGTAATATTTAGCTCTTCCTATAGAGTTTAAATAGTAGTTTGTATTTTCTATGGGTTCATTAAGATAAGGATTTATTGTAATTCCGCTAATAATATTATTGCTGTCATCCCATGATTTTGTTTCATTTGGTAAAGCAGAAATGCTTATACTAGAATTTTGATATGGGCTGTAACCAACCAGATTTATTTGATCACCTTTGTTTCCATTTTTTAATATACTCGTTGCGGTTTCCATTTTTGGATAAACATATAGTAGTCTCTCTGCCCATTGTTTCAAATTAGAGTCAATTATTCTAATAGTATTAATGCCTTCTGATATATCGGTGTTATTTATGAAAATGGTTTGTTCCGGTAAATTTTTGTTAGTCGAAATATCAAATAGCAAATATTTCTGATCTTGATGCACCAAAAGAAAAAGTTTCTTGTCTTGCATTACATTTGAAGTTGTACTGTTAGTTTTAATTTTCACAATAGTTTTTCCTTCCATAGTGAAATTATTAACCTCGAGTGTATATCCAAAACTTTCAGCCATTGGCACTGGTTTTTCAATTCTTCTGTCATTGTAGTCTACTACAACTTTGAGATTTTCATTGTTTGGTGTCAATTCAAATTTACCTAATCCAAATGCATTTAGTTTAAAGGTCTTTAGTACTTCACCTTTACTGTTTTCTAATGATGCCTCAATATTTTCAGGAGCATTTCCGCGACAATCTTTTAATTGAACACCTATAACATTTGAAACGCCATATATATAACTTTTACCTTCCGGATTTAGAGATATTTCTAATGATTCCGGATTTATTTTTTTGTAATTTTTTGTTCCTTGTGAGGGATTTATTACCTGGATTTTTGTAAGAGTAGATTCGTTTTCGCTAAAATTATTCATCCAGTTGGTATAAACTTGAATATAATAATTCCCCGAATCTAGTTTTGGTCCTAAATCTATTTTACCAAAAAAAGTTCCGTTACTTGCGTAGATTAATTTTTCTGAAAGTTGTTTTCCTTTTTCATCAAATAACAAAACATAAACATTGGTTGTGAAATAAGGCATGTTAGTTTTTCTATTTATAATGTAACCCTGATACCAAACCGCTTCATTATTTATAAAAGTTGTTTTGTTTAAATGAAGATGGATAGCTTCTCTCTCTAAATCAAAATAATTATTAAGTATGGCTACAATCTTTGATTTGGGCTCATCTGTAACTTGTTGGCAAAAAATAGCTGTGGAATATATAAAGGCAAGAAAAACAAAAAAATGTTTTGTGGGATTCATCAAAATGAAATTTTATTGGATTTTAAAAGTATAAAATTTTCTTTACAAACCTAATAAAAAAACGCCTCGATTGAGACGTTTTTAAAATATATACTTTGTGCTTTTCACTTCGTAACTCGTACTGAATTACATCATTCCCGGCATTCCTCCGCCCATTGGCATTCCTCCGCCGGCGTTTTCTTCTTTGATATCTACTAAAGCACATTCGGTAGTTAATATCATTCCGGCAACTGAAGCAGCATTTTCAAGGGCTACACGGGTTACTTTTTTAGGGTCTATGATTCCTGCTTTTAGCATATCAACATATTCGTCTGTTTTTGCATTGTAACCAAAATTAGCTTTTCCTTCAGCTACTTTTGCAACTACAACTGAACCTTCTAAACCAGCATTTTCAACTATGGTTCTCAACGGAGATTCAACAGCACGAGAAACAATTTGAATTCCGGTTGCTTCATCTGCATTATCTGCTTTTATTTTATCTAAAACAGATTTAGCTCTTAGCAAAGCAACACCACCACCGGCAACAATTCCTTCTTCTACAGCGGCACGAGTTGCATGAAGCGCATCATCAACACGGTCTTTTTTCTCTTTCATTTCTACCTCAGAAGCAGCACCAACATAAAGTACGGCAACTCCACCAGCCAATTTAGCCAATCTTTCTTGTAGTTTTTCTTTATCATAATCAGAAGTCGTTGATTCCATTTGGCCTTTGATTTGGTTCACACGATTTTTAATCATGTCAGCTGTTCCGGCACCATTTACCAAAGTGGTATTGTCTTTGTCGATAGTTACTTTTTCAGCTGTACCAAGCATTTCTAAAGTAGTGTTTTCTAATGTATAGCCGCTTTCTTCAGCAATTACAGTTCCACCGGTCAGGATAGCAATATCTTCCAACATTGCTTTTCTTCTGTCGCCAAACCCCGGAGCTTTCACAGCTGCAATTTTCAATGCGCCACGTAATTTGTTTACAACCAAAGTTGATAACGCTTCTCCATCAACATCTTCTGCAATAATCAATAAGGGTTTTCCTGATTGTGCTACGGGTTCTAATATTGGTAATAATTCCTTTAGAGAAGATACTTTTTTATCGTATAAAAGAATGTAAGGTCTTTCTAATTCCACTTCCATTTTTTCCGGATTGGTAACGAAATATGGAGAGAGATAACCTCTGTCAAACTGCATTCCTTCTACAACATCAACATAAGTATCAGTCCCTTTTGCTTCTTCCACAGTGATAACACCTTCTTTACCTACTTTTCCAAAAGCAGTAGCAATTAAATCACCAATCACTTCGTCATTATTAGCCGAGATAGAAGCAATTTGTTTTATTTTTTCAGAATCGCTTCCAACAACTTGAGCTTGTTTTGCCAAATCAGCAACAATAGCATCAACAGCTTTATCGATTCCTCGTTTCAAATCCATTGGATTCGCACCAGCAGCTACGTTTTTCAAGCCTTCTTTTACAATGGCTTGAGCTAAAACGGTTGCAGTTGTAGTTCCATCTCCAGCTAAATCATTGGTTTTTGATGCTACTTCTTTTACCATTTGTGCACCCATATTTTCTAATGGATCTTTCAATTCTATTTCTTTTGCAACTGTAACCCCATCTTTGGTAACGGTTGGTCCACCAAATGATTTACCGATGATTACGTTACGACCTTTTGGTCCCAAGGTTACTTTTACTGCATTTGCCAATGCATCAACACCACGTTTTAAACCGTCACGTGCTTCAATATCAAATTTTATATCTTTTGCCATAATTTTTTTGTTTTATTTTTTTAATACCAAATTATATAATTGCAAGAATATCATCCTCTCGCATGATTAAATAATCTTTACCATTGAACTTTAAGTCGGTTCCGGCATATTTACCATAAAGCACTGTGTCACCTATTTTTACAGTTAATGGTTCGTCTTTTTTTCCGTTTCCTACTGCAACAACAGTTCCTTTTTGTGGTTTTTCTTTTGCGGTATCAGGGATAATAATTCCCGAAGCAGTTTGAGTTTCAGCGGCAGCAGGTTCAATAATTACTCTATCTGAAAGAGGTTTAATGTTTAATGCCATAATTATATTTATTTATTTTTATTAAAATTTTTTTTAGGTTTTCAGAAATTATGCCACGTTCTTAAAGCTGTCATTTTTTCTAAAAAAAATGCCAGCATGTCAGTGCTGGCATAATATTTTTGTAATACAAATTATTTTTTTGGAGTCTCTGCTGGTTTAGCCGGAGTCTTAGTAGTTGTTTTTGGTGCAACGTTTTCTTTTTCGTCAATGATTTTTGAATTAGAATCGCTCATGCTCCCGGAGAAACTCAAACTTGACAATAAAATTAATAGTATTAATATGGCTGCCAAAGTCCAAGTGCTCTTATCTAAAAAGTCGGTTGTTTTTTGAACTCCACCCATTTGTGTTGATCCACCCAAAGAAGAAGATAAACCGCCTCCTTTAGGGTTTTGTACCATAATTACTATGATTAATAAAAAACAAACTATTGTTATTAATACTAAAAAGATTGAAAATGTGCTCATTACTTAATTATTATTTTGTTGTAAAATTTTAATATCTGAAATTCGGTCTGCAAAGAAACTACTTTTTTCTGGATATTTCAAAATTAATATTTCATAGGCTTGAATTGCTTTTGAATATTTTTTTTGTTCCAAATAGACACGGGCTAAAGTTTCAGTCATTAAGTGTGAAGTGTCTTCCGAAATTACCTCAATCACAGGGACTGTTGCGTCTTTTGCTATTGGGGTTATCTTCGGATTGCTTTCTATAAATTTGTCAATTAAATCTAATTTTTTCTTTTTACCTTCATCTATTGATGACTTAATTTCTTCTCTGACAATAGGTTTTAATCGCGATAATTGTAACCATTCCTGGAAAGAATGTTTCTCGTTTTTAGAAAATTCTAATGGTTTCCCGACAGCTAATTTTTCTTCGGCTTTTTGTTCTTCAGTTCTAGTTGCATTTTTTATGGAAGTTAAGATTGATTGTTCTAATACATCTACCACCGGCAAATTAGGTTCAACAACAATATGTTCGCTTCCAATGACACTCATGCTCATTAACTCTTCCAGTTTCTTTTCATATAAACCTTTTTGGACAGAAACAAAAGAATCGGAAGTGATAAAGTCGAATAATATACTTCTGTCTGTTGTAAATGCGGCAGTAACTTTTAGAGCATAATTATAATTAAAACTGTCTTGATTATAAAGATGTTTTAACTTCAATACACGGGCACTTTGAAAATAAGGGAACGCACTTAGAACATTGTCCAATGTTACAGCATACCTATCATTGATGGCGTCAGGTTTATTTAGTAAATAGGTATAATCTGTTAAGTTCATCAAATTACCATTTGGCCAAAGACTCATTAAAAATGTCTTGTGTTATACGTTCATAAATTTCATCGATATAATCATTTAATACAGATCCTGTCGGAAGTGTATTTCCACTATAATCTCTGTAAAATGAAAAACGTTTCTCAAAATTATCGGCTTCTTTATTTTTGTTGCTAAAACGAACATTGACCGAAATAGTCAATCTGCTTTCAGCGGCAGTTTGAGCAGCGGTTGCCTGCATCGGCGTAATTCGGTATTCTACAATTTCACCCTCATAAAGCAAATCTCCATTTGAATTCGTTAAAGTCAAATTCGTTTGATTTTGAATAATTTCCTGAAGTTTGATGGTAAATTTTCTATCAATTCCGGGCTCAATTAATTCTGCATTATTTTGAAAAAAATTCACCTGAAATGTTTTGGCATCTACAGGTTTAGCACCTGTAAAGTTATATACGGAGCAGCTGTTGAAACAAATTGCAAGTAAAATGAAAGAAATTAATTTTAAAAACTTCATGGTAATAATTAAAGACCGCTAAAGTAATTCTTTATTTTGAATTATGGAAGTACATCAGCTTGGTAGTAGTAATGAGAGTTTGTAAAGCTAGATTCAAAAATACCATTAGAAAAATTTTCTTGTGTTAGTATTTCTATTTTGTTATTTGGGTAAAATAGCATTCCAAATGAATGAGTCTCGGGATCTCCCGTTGCATAATTTTGATATTCTTTGATGTTAATTGAAGAAATTCCGGTATTAAAAAAATGGGGTTCAAGTATTGATTTTATCCTTAATACTGGTAGTGTAGCAGTTTTTAATGGGTTTATAACTGTTCCATAATTAAAATTTACTTCAACATCACCATTATTAGTTTCGAAACCTGACATACTTATCAAATTTTCATTTTCATATTGAAAAGAAAATTCAGTTTGGACATCATCACCTTCATCAGGGAAATCAAAGAAATTTAAATAATGTGTTGCTATACCATCAGCATTTAAATCACAAGAAAAACTTTCGATTCCTATAGTGTAGTAATAGCGGTTTTGAGAAACACTATAATTATATTGTTTTCCATTTATGCTTGTAATCTTGTTATTTGAATCGTAGGTAATAAGGTAGTTTTCTGTCGGCGAACCCAAACTATATTTTATATCCTGAACAATATTGTTATTTGCATCGTAAACAAATGATTCAATTAATTCGTTGTCAGAATTGGTTATACTGGTTACTAATCCTTCTGAATTAAAATTCCATCGTTTTTCAAATGTTGTTCCCGGATAAAAGTCAACCCTTTGCAATAAATTTGGGTTGACAGTTGAACTACTGTCGTCACTATTACAAGAAAATAATGTGATAGTAAAGATAAAAAGTAAAATAATTTTTTTACCAGAGCGAGTTATTACTTGGTATACATGATTCGAGCCTGAAAGGCATACTGATGCAATAATCTTTGATTTCATGTTAATCGATTTGGGTGGCGTAAACTTAGAAAAGGAATTGCTAAATAAAAAATTTACAGGTCGTACTGCTTAATTTTTCGATAAAGTGTTCTTTCAGAGATGCCTAATTCATCTGCCGCTGCTTTTCTTTTGCCTTTATGACGGTCCAAAGATTTCTTTATAAGTTCAATTTCTTTTTGTTCTAATTTCAATACTTCTTCTTCGTCAATGGTTTCAGCCATTAGGTAATTTGTATCATCATCATCGTCAAATTCCTCTTGTTCTGCATTATTTTGGGAAGCTATTTCATTCAGTCTTGGTTCGTCAGCAAAATTGGAAACAGTTTCTTCTTTTTGTCCAAAGACTTTCTGAATTAATTTCTTGTTTGTTTCCTGCACTTTAGAACTTCCGTTTTGAATTAATTCTAATGTCAATTTTTTCAAATCATGTAAATCACTTTTCATGTCGAAAAGCACTTTGTATAAAATATCTCTTTCGGTAGAAAAATCATTTTCCGATTTTTTTCCACTAATAACCGAAGGTAAAGTACTGCCTTCGGCAGGCAAATAGGATTGTATTGTTGCCAACGAAATATCTCTATTGGTTTCCAAAACAGAAAGTTGTTCGGCAAAATTTCTAAGTTGACGAATGTTTCCGCTCCAACGGTATTTTTGTATAAATTGAATAGCTTCCTCACTCAGTTTAACGTGTGGCATTTTGTATTTATGGGCAAAATCGGAAGCGAATTTCCGAAACAATAAATGGATATCCTCTTTTCTGTCTCGCAATGGTGGCAAAGGAATATCAACGGTACTCAAACGATAGTATAAATCTTCACGGAATTTACCTTTCTCGATAGCATCAAATAAATTTACATTGGTCGCCGCTACTATACGAACATTGGTTTTTTGTACTTGTGAAGAACCTACTTTCATAAATTCGCCGTTTTCCAAAACACGAAGCAAACGCACTTGTGTAGACAAAGGCAATTCGCCTACTTCATCCAGGAAAATCGTTCCTCCATCGGCCACTTCAAAATAGCCCTGACGCTCCGCATTGGCACCTGTAAAAGAGCCTTTTTCATGTCCAAATAGTTCGCTGTCAATCGTTCCTTCTGGAATTGCACCACAGTTTACTGCAATGTATTTTCCGTGTTTTCTATGCGAAAGCGAATGAATAATTCTGGGAATACTTTCTTTACCAACACCACTTTCACCCACCACCAATACCGAAATATCAGTTGGAGCAACTTGTATTGCTTTTTCTATAGCACGATTCAGTTTTGGGTCATTTCCAATAATCTCAAATCGTTGTTTTATATTTTGAACTGTTTCCATTTTAATCAGTTGATAATTGATAATTAACAATGAACAATTAATTTCTGCTTTTTAAAATTATCAATTATCCATTATCAATTATTCTTTGTTTTAATTCATTTCACTATAGCCAATAGCTTCTCCAATTAATGTTCCACTAGTACAATTCGTTATTTTTACATTTACAAAATCGCCAATTTTATAGTGTTCTCTTGGGAAAACAACCATAAAGCTTTGTGAATTTCTCCCTGATAAATCTTTGTCCGATTTTTTAGAAACTTTTTCAACCAAAACTTCAACGGTTTTACCTACAAACTCTTTAGTTCTGATTCCACTGTGTATACGTTGTAAGTCTACTATTTCTTGTAGTCTGCGCAACTTAGTTTCTTCAGCTACATCATCTTCCATTTTTCTTCCTGCTAACGTTCCAGGTCGTTCTGAATAGGAATACATATAACCAAAACCATATTTCACAGCTTCCATCAGACTTAATGTATCCTGATGATCTGCTTCTGTTTCGGTTGGAAAACCGGCAATCATATCTTGTGTAACACTAACATCTGGTATGATTTGATGAATATTGTCAATCAATTGTAAATATTCTGCTCTAGTGTGCAAACGATTCATTTCCTTTAAAATTCTATCACTTCCGCTTTGAACAGGTAAATGGATGTGTTTACAAACATTAGGATATTTGGCAATCACATGCAATACTTCTACATGCATATCTTGCGGGTTAGATGTTGAGAAACGAATACGCATTTTTGGGAATTGCATCGCAACCATTTCTAATAATTGGTCAAAACCAACGGAAGTCGCTTTTTGCATTTCGGTGGCTTTATCAAAATCTTTTTTCAAACCGCCGCCATACCAAAGATAACTATCTACATTTTGACCAAGAAGCGTAACTTCTTTATAACCATTGTCCCATAAATCTTTGATTTCAGTCAATATACTTTGTGGTTCTCGGCTACGTTCGCGACCACGAGTAAAAGGCACCACACAAAACGTACACATATTATCGCAACCTCTCGTTATCGAAACTAGGGCAGTTACACCATTGCTCATCAAACGAACTGGTGAAACATCTCCGTATGTTTCCTCTTTAGATAAAATCACATTGATTGCATCTCTGCCGTCTTCGACTTCCTTCAGTAAGTTGGGTAAATCCTTGTAAGCATCTGGACCAACAACCATGTCGACAATCTTTTCTTCGTCAAGAAATTTCTCTTTCAAACGTTCTGCCATACAACCCAAAACACCTACTTTCATTCCCGGATTTACCTCACGTTTCACAGCATTGTATTTTTCTAGACGCTTTCTAACCGTTTGTTCCGCTTTATCTCTGATAGAACAAGTGTTTACCAAAACCAAATCGGCTTCTTCTAATATAGTAGTGGTATTATAACCTTCGTTGGTCAAAATGGAAGCCACAACTTCACTATCCGAAAAGTTCATCGCGCAACCATAGCTTTCTATAAATAGTTTCTTTGTGTTTTCTTTTTTGTATTCCAAAACAAGACTAGTGCCTTGTTTTTTTTCGTCAATTTCCTTTTCCATTTATGCTGAATTTATTTCAGTATCTTATTAATGTTTTCGCTTATCCGAACAACAAAGATAATACTAAATTGTAAAATATGACAAGATGGCAGTTGAGTTTATGCAAAAGATTTGTTAATAGAAAACGGACACTATGTTAAGATATAATTTAAAAAAATTATTTTTACATTAATCGTTAAAAAGTAACAGTAAAACGGAAATTTAAAAAAAACGTTTACTTTTGCCGACACAAACAATCGGACTATGGCAAAGAATTTAGTTATCGTTGAGTCACCTGCTAAGATTTGATATTAAGAGGAGGACTGCCAGTGGCAGTCAGGTAAACAATCTTTAGTTCTTATTAAATAGTAGGTAAATATTAGTATTATGGCAAAAAATTTAGTTATAGTTGAGTCACCAGCGAAAGCCAAGACCATCGAAAAATTTCTAGGGAGTGATTTCCAAGTAGAGTCAAGCTTCGGGCACATTGCCGACTTGCCTTCCAAAGAAATAGGTGTAGATGTAGCAAATGGTTTCAAACCAAAATATGAGGTTTCCAGTGATAAAAAAGCTTTAGTTTCCAGATTAAAAACCCTAGCCAAAAACGCCGAAATGGTTTGGTTAGCTTCCGATGAAGACCGAGAGGGAGAAGCTATTTCCTGGCACTTAGCGGAAGAATTAAAATTAGACAAAGCCAAAACCAAACGTATTGTTTTCCATGAAATTACTAAAAACGCCATTCTAAAGGCCATCGATAATCCAAGAGAAATAGATTATAATTTAGTTAATGCCCAACAAGCACGTAGAGTTTTAGACAGACTGGTAGGTTATGAACTTTCTCCGGTTTTATGGAAAAAAGTTAAAGGTGGATTATCCGCTGGTCGTGTACAATCCGTTTCAGTAAGATTAATTGTTGAAAGAGAAAGAGAAATACAAGACTTCAAACCAGTAGCGTCTTATTCAGTAACTGCAGAATTCACAAACGAAGCCGGAAAATTGGTGAAAGCCAAATTGCCAAAAAACTTCGCAACCAAAAAAGAAGCCGAAGATTTTTTAAATAAAAATATTGGTTCTACATATAAAGTAGCCGATTTAGAAACAAAACCAACAAAGAAATCACCTGCTGCTCCTTTTACAACATCAACATTGCAACAGGAAGCTGCGCGTAAATTGTATTTGCCTGTTGGAATAACGATGCAAATTGCACAACGTTTATACGAAGCCGGTTTGATTACCTATATGAGAACGGATAGTTTGAACTTGTCACAAGAAGCAATGGCAGCGGCTGAAGCTGAAATCACTAAATCATACGGGCGTGAGTTCTCAAAACCAAGAACATTCAATACAAAAAGCAAAGGTGCACAAGAAGCACACGAAGCTATTCGTCCAACCGATATGTCGAAACACAGTGTTAATGTTGAAAGAGACCAAGCCCGTTTATACGATTTGATTTGGAAAAGAACATTAGCATCACAAATGAGCGATGCTGAGTTGGAAAGGACCAACGTCAAAATTGAAGCAAACAATCACTCAGAAGTTTTTCAGGCATCAGGAGAAGTTATCAAGTTTGAAGGTTTCTTAAAAGTATATCTTGAAGGTAATGATGATGATGATGATGAACAAGAAGGAATGTTGCCTACATTGAAAGTCAATGAAAGATTGTTAAACAATAATATCACTGCAACTGAAAGATACACAAGAGCTGCATCAAGATATACGGAAGCATCTTTGGTAAAGAAATTAGAAGAGCTTGGTATTGGTCGCCCATCAACATACGCTCCAACTATTTCTACTATCATTGCTAGAACGTATGTAGAAAAAGGAAACTTAGAAGGTGTAGAAAGAAAATATACACAGCTTACGCTAAAGGCAAATAAAGTTGATGAAAAGATTTTAAAAGAAAATACAGGTTCTGATAAGGGAAAATTAGTACCAACAGACATTGGAACGATTGTGAATGACTTTTTAGTAAAGAATTTTGCGACCATTTTAGATTACAACTTTACCGCTAAAGTAGAGCAAGACTTTGATGAAATAGCAGAAGGAAATATTAACTGGGCTAAAATGATGCAAGAGTTCTATGATAAGTTTCATCCAAATGTTCTTGAAGTAGGAGAAAATGCAGAGCGTGAAAGCGGCGAAAGAATATTAGGTAAAGATCCAAAAACCGGAAAACAAGTTTTGGTGCGTTTAGGGAAATTTGGTCCTGTTGCTCAAATTGGAGAAGCAGATGATGAAGAAAAACAATTCGCAAGTTTGCGCCAGGAACAAAATATTGGCAGCATAACATTAGAAGAAGCTTTGAATTTATTTTTGTTGCCAAAAAACTTAGGTATATATAAAGGAGAAGAAATTGAAGTGAGCAATGGTCGTTTCGGTCCTTATGTTCGTTACGGAAAACAATTTATTTCGTTACCAAAAGGCGAAGATCCATTAGATGTTACTATGGAACGTGCACAGGAATTAATTAATGAGAAAGCACAAGCAGATGCACCAATCGCAACTTACAAGAATGAACCCGTTCAAAAAGGAGTAGGTCGTTTTGGTCCATTTTTAAAATGGAACGGGATTTTTATCAATGTGAGTAAAAAATACAACTTCGATAATTTATCGCAAGCTGATGTAGAAGAATTGATAGAAGAGAAATTACAAAAGAATATCGATAAAGTAATCCATAATTGGAAGGAAGAAGGTATTTTGGTTGAAAAAGCACGTTGGGGAAAATCAATAATTACCAAAGGCAAAATCAAGATTGAATTAAATAAAGATGTTGATGCAACTAAATTAACTTTGGAACAAGTAAAAGACTTAATTGAGAAGAAAACACCCGTAAAGAAAACGGCAACCAAAAAAGCACCTGCTAAAAAGAAATAAGCTATGGAATTTGATTTTCTATCACCAGTTGATAATGAAATTATTCAATACATAAATGGATTGTCAACTCAACATTTGGGGAGTAAAGTCGTTTTTCACACAGACAAAGAGTTTCCGGACATCGACAAAGTAAAAATTGCCATTATTGGTGTTTTAGAAAATCGCGGAGCTGTAAATTATGTTGATGAGGAAGTAAACCTGGACGCAGTCCGAAAAGAATTATATAGTTTGTTTCCGGGAAACTGGCATAGCTCTATCGCTGATTTGGGCGATATTATTCCGGGAAATTCTTTAGAAGACACCTTTTTTGCGTTACAAAAAGTGGCAGCTAAATTAATCCGAAAAGGAGTTATTCCAGTTATTATAGGTGGCTCGCAGGATTTGACATATCCATTATATAGAGCATACGATAAACAAGAACAAATGGTTAATTTGGTTTCTATAGATAGTAGGTTTGATTTCGGCAAACAAGAAGATGGAATTAAGGCGAATTCTTATTTATCTAAAATAATTTTGGACGAGCCTAATAATCTATTTAATTACACTAATATTGGATATCAAACATATTACAACTCTCAAGAGGAAATAGATTTAATTGAAAAATTATTTTTTGATGCCTACAGATTAGGTGAAATTTCTAATAATATTGAGTTATCGGAACCAACTTTACGCGATGCAGACATAGTCAGCTTAGATTTAAATTCTGTAAAGTCTTCATATTCAGGAAATTTCGTTACTTTTACGCCTAATGGTTTTGATGGGAAAGAAATTTGCAGTTTATCAAGATATGCTGGTATCAGTGACAAAGTGAGTTCTTTCGGAATTTTTAATTTCAATAATAAAAAAGAAGAATCAGTTTTAATTGCTCAAATAATTTGGTATTTTATTGAAGGAGTTAATTATCGTTCAAATGAATACCCGTTTGGTACAAAAGAAAATTATTTAAAATATATAGTGCCTTTAGAAAGTGAAGAATTAGTTTTCTATAAGAGTAATAAAACAGGAAGATGGTGGATAGAAATTAATTTTTTTGCTGGGCAACACAATAAACTGAAAAAAAATACGTTATTATCTTGTTCTCATGATGAATATTTGGCTGCATGCAATAATGAAATTCCGGAAAGATGGTGGAAAGCCCAACGAAAAAATTCTATTTAAAATGAATAAAAATATAAATAGTATATTAATTAACTTACAAATAGAATATAAAACAGCATTTTAACGTTAAAAACAAGCATTTTATCGATAAAATATTTTTTTTATAATAATATTAATTCTATTTTTGAAATCTGAATTAATACAATGAAAGATTAAACTAAGTAAATTTAATATTAATTAATTGTTTTTTTGAAAAATAATAAATAGGTTTACGCCCTTAAAAATTATTCAAAATTAACCCCAAAATAAACATATGAAGAAGTTCATAACATTAGCGTCATTTTTAGCTTTATTAACCAGTTGTGGTGGATCAAGTGATAAAGGTGAATTAGTAGGAGTTAAAGGGAAAAAGTGGCATCCAGAAAAACCATTTGGAATGACTTTAATACCAGGTGGAGCATACATTATGGGAAAATCTGATGATGATCCTGCTAATATGCAAGATTCACCTACTAAAACAGTCACAGTTAGATCATTCTATATGGATGAAACTGAAATAACAAATAGTGAGTACCGTCAGTTTGTAGAATGGGTAAAAGACTCTACAATAAGAGTACGTTTAGCAATTCTTGCTGATGAAGTTGGACAAACTTCTACAGGTAAAGGTGGCGGAAAAGGCGGAAGCATTGGAGAATTTGCATTCAATGATTCAGATCCTACAAAAATGACTCCTTATGATAAGTACATGTATGAGAATTATTATAGTGTAGGAACCGATGATGATCCTTATGCAGGAAGAAGATTAAATAATAAAATAAAATTAATTAAAGAAACTAATAAATATCCAGACGAATATTATACAGAAGTTATGGATTCGATGTATTTGCCATTAGCGGAATCTTTTAATGGATTAAGAACTATTGATGTTCGTAAATTAAAATTTAGATACACTTGGATGGATATTCAAGCAGCTGCTAAAGCAAAAACAGGTAAAAGAAGTGATTTTATTAGAACTGAACAACAACCTGTTTATCCTGACACCACTGTTTGGATAAAAGATTTTGCCTATTCCTATAATGAACCTATGCACAATGATTATTTTTGGCACCAAGCTTATGGAGATTACCCTGTAGTTGGTGTTAGCTGGAAACAAGCAAAAGCATTTTGTGCTTGGAGAACCTTAAAAAAGAATTCTTATATCAAATCTAAAAAGAAGAAACGCGACTTGATAAATACATTCCGTCTTCCAATTGAATCAGAGTGGGAATATGCAGCTAGAGGTGGACTAGAATCAGCAACTTTCCCTTGGGGTGGACCTTATGCTAAAAATGACAGAGGTTGTTTCTTAGCTAACTTCAAACCTAACAGAGGAGATTATGCTGCAGATCAAGCTTTATATACTGTAGAGGCCAAATCATATGAGCCAAATGGTTATAATTTATACAACATGGCAGGGAATGTTTCCGAATGGACAGATTCATCATACGATGCTGCAGCATACGAATATGTATCTTCAATAAATCCTAATGTTCCAGATTTAAAAAACATGAGAAAAGCTGTTCGCGGCGGATCATGGAAAGATGTTGCATACTTCCTGCAAGTTGGAACAAGAGATTTTGAATATGCAGATTCAGCTCGAAGTTATATTGGTTTCAGAACTGTTCAAGATTACATGGGAACCAAAGTTACCAAAAACGCAGCACCTAAAAAGTAATTTCTAACTAACTTAAATATAAATTAAATCTAACTAAATTAAAATTTTATTATTATGGCATTACTAAGCAAAAAAGCAATGAATTTCGCATACGGGATGGGAGCAGCAGTTGTAATTATTGGAGCATTATTTAAATTAATGCACTGGCCAGGTGCGAGTTTGATGCTTATTATTGGATTGGGAACTGAAGCTTTAATTTTCGGTCTTTCGGCTTTCGATCCAGTTGATAAAGAATTGGACTGGTCTCTTGTTTATCCAGAATTAGGGGGTGGTGAAGCAAAAGAAAGAGGTAAAAAAGAAGATACTAAAGAAGCACAAGGATTATTGTCTCAAAAATTAGACGCCATGTTGAAAGAAGCAAAAATTGACGGAGCATTAATGGAAAGTTTAGGGAATAGTATTAAAAATTTTGAAGGTGCAGCTAAAGCAATATCGCCAACAGTTGATTCAGTAGCTTCAACTAAAAAATATGCTGAAGAGATGACAAAAGCGGCTTCTCAGTTAGAAACATTAAATGGACTATACCAAGTTCAATTACAAAGTGCTGAAAGAAATGCTAAAATCAACGATGAAGTTGCTGAAAACAATTTAAAATTAAAAGATCAAATGCAAAGCTTGACATCAAATCTTTCTACATTGAATAATGTTTATGGTGGAATGCTTTCTGCAATGAGTAACAAATAATAATTAGTTTTATAACTATATATTTTTAAAAAATAATAATTTAAACTAATTAGAAAAAATGGCAGGAGGAAAATTAACCCCTAGACAGAAGATGATTAACCTAATGTACTTGGTTTTCATCGCAATGTTAGCATTAAATATGTCCAAAGAAGTATTGACTGCTTTTGGTATTTTGAACAACAAAATTGTTGAGTCTAACTCGGTAGCTGATGTTAGAAATGATTCGTCTTTCCAACAATTAGCACAAAAAGCCCAAGACCAACCATTACAATTTGGTGCTAAAAAAGAAAAAGTGGATAAAATCAGAGCTCTTTGCAAAGAATATACCACGTATATTGAGAAATTAAAAACTGATTTCACCAAAGAATATCCATTAAACGAAGACGGTAATTTACCTTTCGAGTCAATGGATAAAGGAGATAAGGTTGACGAAAAATGGTTTGAAGGTGATAAGCCTTCTAAGGATGGTCAAGAATTCTTAGATAGAATGAGAAATTTTGTTGAAAAAGTTAAGGAAATAGGAGGAAGTGCTATCTCTGAACCTGAATTGAAAAAAATTCAAAATAGATTTGCTACTATGCCTGTTAAATCTAAAAGTGCTGGAGCAACTTTAAATTGGTTGGACTATAATTTTAAAGGTTTTCCACTAATCGCTACAATTACAAAGTTATCTCAGTTACAATCTGATATTAAGACAACTGAAAGTGATATTATTGCAGGAATGTTTCAATCAGACTTAGTTGCAGCTGCATCGTTAACTGCTTATCAACCAATTGTAGTTCCTGAAAAAACAGCTTTCTTTCAAGGTGAAGCAGTTAAAGGTAAAATTATCTTAGGAAAATTTGACCCTAACTTGGTTGCTAAATCAGTTGTTGTAAACGGAGTTAGCGTTCCTGCAAAAGCAGGTCAAGCAGATTTCTCTTTCGGGGCTGGTGCTGTTGGAGAACATGAAATTACAGGTTCATTTAACTTTGACGAAAACGGAAAAGTTATTAGTCTACCTATTAAAGGAAATTATGTTGTCGTTCCACAACCTAAATCAGCTAATATTTCTGCTGATAAAATGAACGTTGTATACAGAGGTTTACCTAACCCAATGACTATATCATTTGCAGGAATTTCTGACGATAAAGTATCGGCTTCTGCTCCGGGTTTAACTAGAGCTACCGGAACTGGAAAATATAACTTAAATCCAGGTTCAGGTACAGAAGTCAAAGTTAGCGTTACAGCTAAATTACCTGATGGGAAACCAGTTTCAGATAGTAAAATATTTAGAATTAAAAATATCCCCGCTCCAGCCGGTGCAATTGGTGGAGTTACTGGAGTTCAAAAAGGGGCTAAATCTCGTTTAGAAGTTTCTCAAATATCTGCGCAACTTCAGGATTTCTTGTATGACTTGAATTTCCAAGTTACACGTTTTAGCTTCAAAGTTCCAGGACAAGCAGCTATAATTGTTTCTGGTGACAGAGTTAATGCACAATGTAAAGCTGCATTAGCAAGAGCCACTAAAGGTGACCAAATATCAATATTTGATATTAAAACTAAAATAATGGGAACTACAGCAAATATTGTCCCTAAAGACGCTGCTCCCGTTATTTATGAAATACAATAATAATTTAAGTTGAAAATAACCTACTTAAATAGCTTATACTATAAATTATGAAAATTAAAAATCTTTTATCAGTAATTTTTGCTTTAGCAATAAGTGCTTCAACTTATGCGCAGGCAAACTTGTTGAATTCCAAAACTCCCGATGAGATAGGAAAGAAAACAGCAGCACAGTTAATTTCCGACAACGACAAACCATTACCCTATGGTTATGTTCATGACAGGGATGTGTTAATGGGTAAAACCATTTGGGAGTTTATTGATCTTGATGAAAGAATTAATTTTCCATTGTATTATCCTATAGATACCGCTTTTGTTGGTAAAGAAAGAAGATCATTATTCGATGTACTTGTTAAAAATATCAAGAATGGTAAAATTACAGAAGTATATGGAGATGACTATTTTAATACCAAGAAGACCTTCAAAGATATGGCTTCTTCTTTTACATACATCGATACAACGGATGCCGGTAAAGATGAGATAAATAATTATTATGATGATTATAAAAGTGGCGCCAAAGTTTTAGACCCACAGTATATCAATAAAAAAGAATTAGATGCCAGCTATATTTCCGGCTATAGAATAAAAGGGTTTTGGTATTTTGATAAACGTCAAGGTGAATTGAAATATAGATTATTAGCTTTGTGTCCCGTTACTCCTGAAGCTAGAGATGCAGGTAATGAGAAAGCCGATGTAATCGATTTGTTTTGGGTATACTTTCCTACAGTAAGAGATATACTGCATGAATCAAAGGCTTTCAACGATAAGAATTCTGCAATGCCAATCACATTCGATCATTTATTAAACTCCCGAAGATTTAACGGACAAATTTACAAGGAGGAAAATGTATATGGCGATAGAGAAATTCAGCAATACATGAAGGACAACTCTCAAAATCAGCTTTTGGAATCGGAAAGAGTAAAAGAAAAGATTCGTAGTTTCGAGTCTGATATGTGGAATTACTAAGAATTATTTCATAATACAATATAAAACTCTCATCTTTATGGTGAGAGTTTTTTTTAGCTATAAAATGATGAAAGATTATATTATTGTCGGTTCAGGATTAGCAGGTATTGCTTTTGCAGAAACGCTTTTGCAACATAATAAATCATTTGTTGTTTTTGAAAACCAATCTCAAAATTCAAGCAGTATAGCAGGCGGATTGTACAATCCGGTAATCTTAAAAAGATTTAGTCAGGTATGGAATGCTAATCAGCAACTTGAACTGGCAAATAGCTTTTATGCAGCTATTGAAAAGAAACTTGGTGTTAAATTCGATTTTAAAATTCCTATTTATAGAAAATTCTTCTCTGTAGAAGAACAAAACAATTGGTTTGCGGCTTCCGACAATCCCAATCTTTCAGCTTTTCTTTCTACAACGATTGTTCACAAAAACTATAACGGTATTGATGCTCCATTTGGATACGGTCAAGTGATGCAAACCGGTTATGTGGATACAATTGCTTTGCTTACTCATTATCACAATTATCTAAAAGGTTTAAATTTATTTGCTTCTGATACTTTTAACTATACAGAAGTGAAAGCAATTGACGGCCATATTGAATACAAAAACATAAAGTCCAAACACATTGTCTTCGCAGAAGGATTTGGAATGCATTCTAATCCGTTTTTTAATTATTTACCCTTAGATGGAACAAAAGGCGAATTATTCATCATTAGAGCCGCTGATTTGGATTTGGATGTAATAATAAATACCAGCGTTTTTATTTTGCCATTGGGCGATAATCTCTATAAAGTGGGAGCAACATATAACTGGAAAGATAAAACAAACACACCAACTCAGGAGGGGAAGCAAGAATTAATCGAAAGAATAAAAGAAATTCTAAATTGTAATTTTGAAATTGTAGAACACTTTGCCGGCGTACGACCAACAGTTAAAGACAGAAGGCCATTACTCGGAACGCACCCAAAACACAAAAACTTTCACATTCTAAACGGACTCGGAACCCGAGGAGTGATGCTTGCACCAGCTATGGCAAATGATTTATACGACTTTATCGAAAATGGAAAACCATTAGATAAAACCATTGATATCAAAAGATACGCTATTTCTTAGAAGCATCTTTGTTAAAATTCACAAACATATTGATATAAATATTTCTCGATAATCTTGCAGTTATCGGCATTAATGCTACAAGTGAAACAATAATAGCAATAAAGGACTGCGTCAACTCTAAACCAATAATTACCTTTGAAATGATAAAGGCAGCTACTCCAATACCAACAGTTAATCCATAACTGACATACATAGCACCATAAAAAAAGGATGGTTCTATTTGATAATGCAAACCACAATGGCTACAATTCTCGTGCATTTTGTATATATTTTTAAGATTGTATGCGTTTTTATGTTCATACATACTTTCTTCTTGACATCTCGGACAAGTTCCTGTTAAAATGCTATTTAGTTTGGATCCTTTTTTTAACATTTGCAAAAATTTAAATTTCGTTCAGTTCAGCCTTACGACCTCACGTTTGCAAAGGTAAATCTAACGGAAGGTTTTTAATACTAATTTGCAATTCTTTTTATGTTAAATATTCATAATTTATCCGTTTCGTTTGGTGGCACTTATCTTTTTGAAGAAGTAACTTTTCGTTTAGGTTCCGGAGATAGAGTAGGACTTGTCGGAAAAAACGGTGCCGGAAAATCAACGATGCTAAAAATTCTGGCTGGCGATTTCAAACCAGATTCAGGTCAGATTGCCACCGAGAAGGAAGTTAAAATGGGTTTTCTTCGTCAGGATATCGATTTCGACCATGGAAGAACTGTACTGGAAGAAGCCTACGAAGCGTTTACCGAAATAAAAGCCGTTGAAAAAAAGCTGGAAAGCATAAACCACCAGTTGGTGTCTAGAACCGATTATGAAAGTGACGCCTATAGCCAAATCATAGAAGATTTATCGGATTACACGCATCGTTTCGAATTACTGGGGGGTTATAATTATGTTGGAGATACTGAGAAAATATTACTTGGTTTGGGTTTTAAAAGAGAAGATTTCAACAACCAAACGGATACTTTTTCCGGTGGCTGGCGAATGCGTATTGAATTAGCCAAACTATTATTGCAGTCGAATGATATTTTATTACTAGATGAGCCAACGAATCACTTAGATATTGAGAGTATAATTTGGCTAGAAGGCTTTCTACGAAACTTTCCGGGTGTCGTGGTCATTGTTTCCCACGATAAAATGTTTTTGGATAATGTAACCAATCGAACTATTGAAATTTCCTTGGGTAAGGCATACGATTATAATAAACCGTATTCGCAATATTTAGTTTTACGGGAAGAAATTAGAGAAAAGCAATTGGCTACTCAAAAAAATCAGGCTAAGAAAATAGAAGAAACCGAAAAGCTAATCGAAAAGTTCCGTGCCAAAGCTTCCAAAGCATCAATGGCACAATCGCTAATCAAAAAGTTGGATAAAGTAGAACGCATCGAGGTAGATGAAGACGATACTTCAGTGATGAATATTTCGTTTCCGGTATCTCAAACTCCTGGAAGAGTTGTTATAGAAGCTGAACATGTAACCAAAGCTTATGGAGACAAAACGATTTTAAAAGACATTTCTCTATTAGTGGAACGCGGGAGCAAAATTGCTTTCGTGGGTCAGAATGGTCAAGGAAAATCTACTTTTATGAAAGCCATTGTCAACGAATTCAACTACCAAGGTTCGATAAAACTAGGACACAATGTGCAGTTGGGTTATTTTGCCCAAAATCAGGCCGAATATTTAGATGGCGAAATTACGTTGTTAGAAACCATGACCAATGCAGCAACCGATACGAATCGTTCTAAAGTAAGAGATATGTTAGGTTCTTTTTTGTTTCGAGGTGATGATGTAGAGAAAAAAGTAAAAGTACTTTCGGGTGGCGAGCGTAACCGTTTGGCTTTGTGTAAATTATTATTACAACCCATCAACGTTTTGGTGATGGATGAGCCAACGAATCACCTAGATATAAAATCTAAAAATGTTTTGAAAGCTGCTCTAAAAAAATATGAAGGGACATTATTATTAGTTTCGCACGACAGGGATTTTCTGCAAGGAATGTCGAATATTGTTTACGAATTCAAAGATCAAAAAATCAAAGAATATTTAGGCGATATTAACTTTTTCCTTGAACAACGCAACATGGAAAACATGCGAGAAGTAGAGAAAAAAGATGTAGCCAAAAAAGAAGCGCCAAAGGAAACAGCAAAAGTTTCTTATGAAGATCAAAAGAAAAGCAAATCATTACAAAACCGTTTGAGTAAAGTAGAAAGTCAAATCAAACAGTTGGAAATCGATATTCAGCAGGATGATAAAGCCTTAGCATCAAACTACGACAAACATGTTGAAGATGCGAACTTCTTCATGGCCTACAACAAAAAGAAAAAAGAATTGGATCGGTTGCTCGAAGAATGGGAGGTTGTTCAGGGAGAAATAGAAAGTTTGTAAAAACTACAGACTAAATAATTCCAATAGTTTTTGAATGAGCAATAGCTTCGCTACTGTCTTTGAAATAACAAACTGCAACTTTCAATGTTTCTAAATTTCTTAAGAGCGACATGATTTTTTCTTTTTTATGATGGCCCGTTTGTCTGATATAAACCGCTTTTACCGTTACTGGGAATATTTTACAAATGGCTTCATATAAATACGCATCCTTTTGAGAATCATCACCAAGCAATATATATTCCAGATTGGGATAAAACTCCAAAATGTGTTTTATCTTTTCAAATTTATGATTGTGATTGCCTCTTCCTGTCAGGAAAAAATCAGTGAGTTTGGTTTTGATGTCTTTTAATAGCAAAACGGCTTTGGGCAATTGATGGATTTCTGTAAATTTGATAATGAAACGGTACAAATTCCATTCACTACTGGAAACATAGAAAAAAGCATTTTGCTCTTCTTTGTTTTGTCTTCCGGCAAAACTCAAAGCTTGATAGTGAGAAACCACATCATCAAAAACTTTTCGCTTATGAATGTCCCGAAATAATAAAACATATAATTTTTTGAAAGGATTTAATGAATGAGAAACTAAAAAAGTATCGTCAATATCAGAGATGATTCCAAAATTCCCTTTGTGCGGCCGAATATAAGATTCTTTGGCAGCAATGGTTTTATCTTTATAAACAATAGATACCTGATAGTCTATCCAACCGTATTTTTTAGATTGATCCAGCGGAACACAGAATTTAAAGTAGCCGTCATCCAATGTTTTGGTATGGATTTTAATACCATTATGCTCTAAATATACATCAGCATTAGCTTGTGTTTTGGCGCTAAAGAGATTAATTATGGAGCGTGCATTTTTTATATTTTTTTTCTGAAAATTATAATCTTGGATTGTAGTTGGTTTGAATACATGTCCCATAACAATCAATTCCTGCTCGTTTGCATAACCACGATACAATTTTAGGATAGGTTTCATTTAACATTATATTTTTTGAAAGCAGTTGTAAATTAATTATTTTTAAGCAATAAAAGAAGAAAAGTTTGAAAAAGAATATCATAATAGTAGTTAATCCGGTTTCAGGCGCCGTTAAAAAAAAGGAAATAGTAGACTCCACATTGCTTTTTGCCAAAAATGAAAATCTGGAATCAATACTTTATGAAACTTCTGGGAAGAAAGATGTTGAGAATATTAAAAACCTCTACAATATTCATAAACCGGAACGAATTATTATTATTGGTGGTGATGGAACTATAAGAATGGTGGCAG
Organism: Flavobacteriaceae bacterium; assembly: GCA_947456955.1. Taxonomy (GTDB): domain Bacteria; phylum Bacteroidota; class Bacteroidia; order Flavobacteriales; family Flavobacteriaceae; genus Flavobacterium. The sequence goes on from CANGTQ010000002.1 coordinate 247,758, forward strand.
AAGCTATAGCTAAAGAAGATGTTATTCTGGGAATTATCCCTGCTGGTTCGGCTAATGGTTTTGCGTTAGATTTGGATTTACAATTAACACTTGAAAAAAATCTGGAAGTTGCTTTTTTACATCAGTTCCTGGAAGTTGATATTATTACAATAAATGGCAAAATCAGTATTCATTTAAGTGATTTAGGACTTAATGCAGAATTAATAAAGAATTATGAACAGGGAGAGATTCATGGAAAATGGGGCTATGCTCTAAATACAATAAACACTTTGTTTGATTCTGGTGATCCATTTACTGCAAAAATTAAAGCAAACAATGAAACCTTTGGATATGTTGCAAGAATGATTGTTATTGCGAATGCAAAAAAATATGGTACCGGAGTAGTCATCAACCCAAATGGAGTTATGAATGACGGTAAGTTTGAATTGGTAATTTTAAAAAATTTCGATTTGATTATTTTTGGTCAAATTATTTCCGGGAATATGCCTTCAGACCCAGATGATGTCGAAATAATTTCAACAGACAAGGCAACAATAGAATTAAATGCTCCCGTTAGTTTTCAAATAGATGGAGAATATTGCGGCACCGAAACAAAACTCGATATTAAAATTTTACACAAACAATTGAAAGTAGCTGTTCTTTAGTTACGGATAAGGTCTTTTAATCAATTTTATTTAAACGGATGTCGTTGTTGCCAAACTAAACTAGGTTCTAAGTTTGGAAAAATTTTAGGGAGTATTCTATTTATCCATTTATTAGTGTGATAAATAAAGCCCGACATTATTACTGGTTTTGCACCAATAGAGCTTTTTATTTCAAGAGCGGTTCTTCCGAAGATTATTTTTTTAAATTGATTCTCTATACCAAATTGGGTCATGTTATACAACATATTCAAATAGAGCATTTTTTCTTTTTGAATTTGTTCATCATAACCAAGAAAATAGGTTTCTAGCGTTTTACCGTTAACTAATAAAGTGTGAAACCCGACTAATTCATTTTTTAAATAATAGCCAACTAAAATAAATTTAGGACCGCATTGCCTTTTGAAAGAAGAGAAATGATTTTTAGCTAAAAAAAACGTATTAAAAGGGGCATTTTTAGCTACATGAAAATACAATTCATAAATTCGGTTTTCCTTTAAAATTATTTCGTCTAAAGACAATTCTCGAGTTTCAATACCTTCAAACTTTTTATGGGCACGTTTGTATTGGTCTCGGTATTTCTTTGTGAGTGCCTCTATATATTCAGTATTAGTTTTCCATTGATTTTGCAATTCGAAAATCATATTCGGCTGTGTATTGAACTCATACAATAAAGAGAAGGTAGATTTTTTTAGTTCAGTTGCCGATTCCTGATAAAAGTCTTTGAAAGAAACAATATGTATTTTTATGTCTTGTTTTTTGAAATAACTAGTAATCTCATCGGCACAATTACTTAGAATTTCTGCAATTGTTATAGCATCTATTTCCTTATTAAATGTATAGCCATTTTGTCCTGTTATCATATTATTGCCTAGAAACAAAGCATGAGAAGCAAAATTTTTAAAAATAAAATTCCGAATATAAGTTTTGATGCATTGATCTCTTTCTCCAAATGATTCTAACTTATTCAAATCAAGATATTGTGCTAAAGCAACTCCAATAAGGGAGTTCTTTTCAAAAATACCAACATAAAAACACTGCATGTTTGTAGGTGCCGATTCTTCTAAAACTTTTAAATAGGGTGTTTGTAAAAAAGCATTTTCATGCGCCACTTCATCCCATTTTTCGGGAAGTTTTGCAATAGAAGAATAAATTTGATATGTTGTTGTTGTTTCCAATAAACTAAAAAAATCGCCTTACAAATTTAGAGCGATTAGTGTATAATAAAATGTTAATTATTGCATCACACAGATAATGCCTACCACAATTTTACGTGAAATTACCCAAAAACTACAAGTTTTCAATATCATTTTTTATTAAATATTATATATTATGTAAGATAAATACAGATAAAAATAATCTTTAAATGCATTTTATCGATTTTTTTTGTTTTTAAACGAGTTCAGGTCTAGTTTTACATCGTCACATACCTCAAATTATAAATGATATGAAAACTATATTTACCTACGTAACACTTCTTTTAGTTTCGGCTTCAAGTTTTGCTGAAATATCTTCAACAGAAAAAAATGCTTTAATCAAATTAAACAAAGCTACCAAAGGATCCCAATGGATTAACAAATGGGATTTAAAAAAACCAGTATCCACTTGGTATGGTGTTGAAATTGAGAATGATAAAGTAGTATCTATTAAATTAGTTAACAATAACCTTAATGGAGAACTACCCAAAGAAATAGGTGATTTAACTTCACTACAAGTTTTAAATCTTTTTAGAAACAATATAACTGGTGTTTTGCCAGAAACAATTGGTAACTTGAAAAGTTTAACGAATCTGAATATTGCGTTTAATCAAGTTTCTGGTTCTTTACCGGAATCTTTAGGCAATGATATCCAATTGAAATCAATTGAATTACATATGAACAGATTAACAGGTCAATTGCCTGAAGGTATTGGGAACTTATCAAACTTGGAAACGCTGTCTTTATTCAATAATGAAATAGAAGGTAAAATTCCAATGTCATACTATCATTTAAAAACGTTGAAAGTATTATTGTTAAACAGTAATAAACTTAGCGGAAAATTGGATAGAGAAGTTTCAAATCTTTCGTCATTAGAAACCTTGAGTTTATTTGAAAATAAAATGGATGGTCAAATACCTTTTGATTTAGAAAAATTAGGAAATTTAAAAGAAATGAATATTTCGTATAATATGTTCAACGGATTAGTTTCTAAAAATTTATCCAAATTGGATGCCTTAAATATGACAATGATAAATGAGCAAGGTGTTGCTACAACTTTAAAAGTTAATACCGATAAGAACTCAGCTTTTGCTGCTGACGAATAAAAAATTTTGTTTTGTTGTTATAATTTAAATTTTGTTAGGTTGAAAGGTCTTGAGAAATCAAGGCCTTTTTTTGTTTTAAATTTATTTTAAAACGTTTATTCAGCAGCTACTAGTTTTGAAGCGCTTCTATAAATATAGTCATTGTAAATATGTCTTCTGGCGAAGCGACTTGGCGATTCAGCATTTACCATTTTGATATAGATAGGTCTTAAAACGCCAAAGTATTCAAACGAACTTCCATCTAGGAAAGTTATATAGAGTACTCCTTTTTCATAGTAGAAATCAGCAATGTTTATACTTGTTGTGATTCGAGTATATTCTGCTTTGTCTTTTTCCAAAGTTTCCGGCGCTATACTTACTAGAAAATGATAAGCCGCAATAATCTCCGTACTTTTCTCTTCTGCTGCCAAACGTTCCGCATCATCTTGAATAGTATCCGGATGCATATCTTTCATACAGTTTCTGTAAATTGTTTTTAGCTCTTTCAAAGTAGCTGTTTTGGTTACGCCAAGTAACGCTCTGTATTCGATAATTTTTTTTGTATTCATTATGCTAGAATATAACCGATTAGGTTTTTTAAATTTTACTTATTTCAATTCGACCTAACGGTCTCTGGTCGTGCAAAAGTAGTTCTTTACATTAGATATTTTAGCAGTCACTTGAAAATTAATTATTAGAATGGATAAGTAAGTGAGAGGTTAAGTTGGAGGTCTGGCGGTCAACCTACTAATAACTTTTTATTTTTTTTCTTGACTTATAAGTTTTTCGTTGTATATTTGCACTCGAACATCGCGGGATAGAGCAGTAGGCAGCTCGTCGGGCTCATAACCCGAAGGTCACAGGTTCGAGTCCTGTTCCCGCTACTAAATAAACTAAAAACCGAAAACGCTTATTGAGTTTTCGGTTTTTTTATTCTAATTGAAATGGAGCACAAAGCAGGCTTTGTAAATATTATTGGCAACCCAAACGTTGGAAAATCGACATTAATGAATGCATTCGTTGGTGAGCGTTTGTCTATTATTACCTCTAAAGCGCAAACCACTCGTCACAGAATTTTAGGTATTGTAAATGGGGATGACTTTCAGGTTATCTTATCTGATACTCCTGGAATCATCAAACCAGCATATGAAATGCAAAAATCGATGATGGACTTTGTAAAGTCGGCATTTGAAGATGCAGATGTGTTGATATATATGGTAGAAATAGGAGAGAAGGAACTGAAAGATGAAGACTTTTTCAACAAAATAATTCACGCTAAGATTCCGGTTTTACTACTGCTAAACAAGATTGATAAATCCAATCAGGAACAATTAGAAGAACAAATAGCCTTATGGAAAGAAAAAGTTCCGAATGCGGAGATTTACCCAATTTCGGCTTTAGAAAACTTTAATGTGAAGGAGGTTTTTGCCCGAATATTGGAATTGATTCCCGTTTCTCCAGCCTATTATCCAAAAGATGCATTGACCGATAAACCGGAACGTTTCTTTGTTAATGAAACCATCCGTGAAAAAATTCTTTTGAATTACGATAAAGAAATACCCTATGCTGTAGAAATTGAAACAGAAGAGTTTCTAGAAGATGAAAAAATCATTCGGATTCGTTCCGTTATTATGGTAGAACGTGACACTCAAAAAGGAATCATTATTGGTCACAAAGGAGGCGCTTTAAAAAAAGTCGGTATGCAATCTCGTGAAGATTTAGAAAAGTTTTTTGGAAAACAAATCCATATCGAATTGTATGTAAAGGTAAATAAGGATTGGAGAAGTAATGCATTTCAGTTACGCCGTTTTGGATATAACCAAAAATAATTTTGATTTTACATTTAAGATTTTATTTAATTCCTAAATCCTTATTCCCAAATCCTTAATCTAAAAACGTATTTTTGCACAAAATTAAAATAACGCATGAACAATATTGTAGCCATAGTAGGAAGACCAAATGTAGGGAAATCTACTTTTTTTAACCGGTTAATCAAGAGAAGAGAAGCTATTGTTGACTCGGTTAGTGGTGTTACTCGTGATAGAAATTACGGAAAAAGTGAGTGGAACGGAAAAGAGTTTTCTGTAATTGATACCGGTGGTTATATCAAAGGTTCAGATGATGTTTTTGAAGGTGAAATTCGCCGTCAGGTAGAACTGGCCATTGATGAAGCAGATGCTATTATTTTTGTGGTAGATGTAGAAGAAGGCATTACGCCAATGGATGCTGAGGTTGCCAAATTACTTAGAAAAGTTACTAAGCCAATATTGTTAGCCGTAAACAAAGTAGATAATGCGATGCGTGAAAAAGACGCTATCGAATTTTATAATTTAGGTTTAGGTGAATATTTTACCATTGCCAGTATTAGTGGTAGCGGAACTGGAGAATTGTTAGACGAATTAGTAAATGTATTACCCGAATTACCTGAAGTAACCGAAGAAGAAGCTGCTTTACCACGGTTTTGTGTAGTGGGAAGACCAAACGCTGGAAAATCCTCTTTTATCAATGCCTTAATCGGAGAAGACAGATTTGTAGTTACCGATATTGCAGGAACAACTCGAGATGCTATTGACACCAAATACAATCGTTTCGGATTTGAATTCAATTTAGTTGATACTGCCGGAATTCGTAGAAAAGCCAAAGTAAAAGAAGATTTAGAATTTTATTCGGTGATGCGTTCCGTTCGTGCGATTGAACATTCGGATGTAATTATTTTATTGATTGATGCTACCCGTGGATTTGAAGGACAGGATCAGAGTATTTTTTGGCTTGCCGAAAAGAATCGAAAAGGAGTAGTGATTTTGGTAAACAAATGGGATTTGATAGAGAAAGACACCATGTCAACCCGCGATTACGAAGCTAAAATCCGTGAAGAATTAAAACCTTTTACTGATGTGCCAATTTTGTTTGTCTCAGCCTTGACCAAACAACGTTTGTTAAAAGCATTAGAAACTACTGTTCAGGTTTTTGAAAACAGAAAACAAAGAATCCCCACTTCAAAATTCAACGACTTTATGTTGAAATTGATTGAAAATCATCCGCCACCGGCATTGAAAGGGAAATATGTAAAGATTAAATACTGTATGCAGTTACCAACACCAACACCACAGTTTGTGTTCTTTGCTAATTTACCTCAATATGTTCAGGAAGCGTATAAGCGTTTCTTAGAAAATAAAATCCGTGAAAACTGGGATTTCTCAGGTGTGCCAATTGATATTTATATCAGAGAGAAGTAAAACAAAAAGCTCGGTCACTTGACCGAGCTTTTTGTTTTATAAAGAAATATTTACCATCCACCACTAGATCCACCACCAGAAAATCCGCCACCGCCAAATCCGCCGCCAAATCCGCCGCCAAATCCGCCACCTGAGCTAGAACCTGAACCACCACCAAATCCACCACGACCAAGACTACTCAACAAAATAATATCGGCTAAATCCATACCGCCACTTCTGCCACCAGAATTTCCACCACTATTTTTATTTTTTGCAATTATAATTATAATGACAAATAGGATAATTAAGATAGGTATAATAGGGATATCATCTCCTTTTTTATTTTTCTTTCGTTCGCCTTTATACTTGCCTTTGAATACATCAAATAAAGCATCGGCACCTTTATCTAAACCTTTGTAATAACTACCAGCTTTAAATTCAGGGATAATAATGTTTCTAATAATTTCGCCACCAATTCCAGCAGTTAATCTATCTTCAAGACCATAACCTGGATTAATAGCTATTTTTCTTTCAGCTTTTGCTAAAAGAATAATAACACCATTATCCTCTTTTGCCGAACCTCCAATTCCCCATGTTTGCCCCCACTTTGTAGCAAGAAGACTAACATCTTCTCCTTTTAAACTTTCAATAGTTACTACTACAATTTGTGTTGTTGTTGAATCTGAATAACGGATAAGTTTTTCTTCTAATTGTTTTTTTTCAGATGTGCTTAAAAGATTAGCGTAATCATAAACCGAGGTTTGTAGTTTAGGAATTTCAGGAATAGTATATTGTGCAAAAGTTGGCAAAATACTAAACAAGGTAAACACTAAAAATAGGATTTTTAAAGAGCCTACATAATTCGTAATTCGTAATTCGTAATTCGTAATTTCCATCATTCTCCTTTTGATATTTCGTTCGACAATTCATCGGTATCTCCATCAGCATAAGGGAAATATTTTTGCAGTTGTTCACCAGCTTTTAATATACCATCAATTAAGCCTTGTTTGAAATTTCCATTTTTGAAATGAGAAATGATAGTGTCTTTTGTTGTGTCCCAAAAATCAGCAGGTACTTTTTCATTAATTCCTTTATCACCATAAATTGCAAATTGTTTGCTTTTTACGGCAACATAAATAATGACACCGTTGCGATCTTGGGTTTGTTCCATTTGCAATTGATGAAAAACCTCCACAGCTCTTTCAATTGGAGCTATGGAATTTTGTTTTTCTATATGCACTCTAATTTCACCAGAAGTATTTTTTTCGGCTATGCCAATAGCAGAAACAATTTCTTGTTCTTCTTCTTTGGTTAAAAAAACTTCTACTTTAGACATTGTTTAGTTTTTTAAACACAGATTTCACAAATTAACACAGATTGAAATTTGTGAAAATTTGTGAAATCTGTGTTAGATTTATTTATTAGAATTTTACTTCAACAGGTTTCTCTGCACCTTCAACCGCTTGGAAATAAGCTTTTTCTTTGAAGCCAAACATTCCTGCAAAAATGGAGTTTGGAAAAGTTTTGATGTGAGTATTATATGGTTTAACAGCTTCATTAAAACGGGTTCTTGCCGTTAAAATTTGATTTTCAGTACTGGCTAGTTCGTCTTGTAATTTCAAGAAATTTGCATTAGCTTTCAAATCAGGATAACGTTCTACAGAAACTAATAATCTTGATAATGAAGAAGAAACTCCAGATTGTGCTGAATTAAAAGCAGCCAATTGTTCCTGTGTTATGTTTGTTGGGTCAACAGTTACAGATGTTGCTTTTGCTCTAGCTTCGATTACAGCAGTTAAAGTACTTTTTTCAAAATCAGCAGCACCTTTAACTGTGTTTACTAAGTTTCCAATTAAGTCATTTCTTCTCTGGTAAGAAGTGTTTACATTACCCCAAGCTTCGTTGATAGTTTGTTCGTATCCAACGGCTGTATTGTTAATTCCTTTAACCCAGCTGTAAATTCCAAAAATTACAACTACTGCAATAATCCAAGGTAAAAATTTTTTAAATTCCATGTTTGTTTAATTTAATGTTTGCTATTAGTTTTTAAAACGGTTTGTTTGTTACAAAAATCAAGATTAAAGTTGATTTTTAATGTTTAATAATTGTGCTTTGACAGTTTCTAATTTGCTAATGATTTCAAACTTGTCTAAGGTTTTCTTTTGCCCTTCTTTCAAATGAGTTTTGGCTCCGTCAAGCGTAAAACCTCTTTCTTTTACCAAATGATAAATCAGTTGTAAATTTTTCACATCTTCGGGAGTGAACATTCGGTTGCCTTTCGCATTTTTCTTTGGTTTTAGAATATCGAATTCTTTGTCCCAAAAACGGATTAGAGAGGTGTTTACATTAAAAGCTTTGGAAACTTCTCCAATGCTGTAATATCTTTTGTCTGGATTTAGTTCTATATGCATTAGTCTAGAGATTGATTTTCTTGATTAGCTAATTTTGAAATGGCAGTATATTCTGCTGCCGAAATATTTCCGTAATAAAAATTTATGGGGTTAACCACTTTACCATATTTATGTACTTCATAGTGTAAATGTGGCGCTTCACTTCGTCCTGTACTTCCCACATAACCAATTACATCACCACGTTTCACTTTTTGTCCGGCTCTGCATTTGTATTTACTCAAATGACCGTATAATGTTTCATACCCAAAACCATGTCGCAATACAATATGGTTTCCATAACCAGAAGCGGTATTGTCGGCCCGAGCTACAACACCATCACCGGTAGCAAAAATTGGTGTTCCGGTACTCGCTGTAAAATCCATGCCTTCGTGCATTTTTCTCACTTTGGTAAACGGATCACTTCGATATCCAAAACCGGAAGCAATACGCTTTAATTGCTCATTTTTAACGGGTTGAATGGCCGGTATTGCGGAAAGTAATTTGTTTTTTTCTTTAGCCAGTTTCAAAATTTCATCCAATGATTTTGATTGAATAGCCAACTCTTTCGAAATAATATCAACCCGTTTTGAAGTTTTGATAACCAACTCCGAATTGTTGAATCCTTCTAACTCTTTGTATCGGTTTACACCACCAAAACCCGCTTTGCGCTGTTCATTCGGAATTGGTGCCGTATTGAAATAAGCCCGGTAAATATTATTATCTCTATCAGCTAAATCTGCTAAAACATCGGCAACTTCATCCATTTTTTTATTTAAAATGGCATAACGCAATTTCATCGTTTCAATTTCACGCGATTGTAATCTATCTTTTGGAGTTTCTAAATAGGAGGAATTCAATAAGACCACAAAACACAAAAACCCAAAAAGGCCAGAAGCAAGTAAAAACAAGCCTATATATCCAAGCTTTTTAGAGAGTTTCGGTTTTATTTTGCGGTAAGCTAAACTTTCGGTATCGAAATAATACTTTACTTTCTTCGCCATTTTTTATTTTATGCTATTTTTGTGGGAGTTTTTAAAAAACAATGGTTATACGAACAAATTTAACAAATGTTTCAGTCAATCCCTAAATTTTAATCTGAACTTGTTTCAGATTCTTTTCAGGAGCGGAACTTTTTATTATTTGATTCAACAATCCTCCCGCTTTCCGTTACAATCTTTTTTTGAAAAAAAAGGATTTTCACTGCAATCGGGGCTAATCAGGAAGCCATGTTTTTCAAATCTAAGAACACGAGCGTCAGCGAACTGGCGAAGCAATCTAAAGATCTAATAATCTAAAATGAAATCACAAGACATTCGTAAACAATTTTTACAATTCTTCGAATCAAAAGGGCACTTAATCGTTCCTTCGGCGCCTATCGTTCTTAAAGACGATCCAACCCTAATGTTTAACAACTCAGGCATGGCACAATTCAAAGAATTTTTCTTAGGCAATGGCACTCCGAAATGCCAAAGAATAGCCGATACACAAAAATGTCTTCGCGTTTCAGGAAAGCATAACGATTTAGAAGATGTAGGTTTTGATACTTATCATCACACCATGTTTGAAATGTTAGGCAACTGGTCTTTTGGTGATCCTGCCCGTCCGGCAGGCGGGTATTTCAAAAAGGAAGCTATCAACTGGGCTTGGGAATTATTGACCGAAGTTTATAAAATTCCAAAAGAAAATTTATATGTTTCTGTTTTTGAAGGGAATCCGGAGGAGAATGTGCCTTTTGATCAGGATGCTTGGGATATCTGGAAAAACTTAATAAATGAAGACCGAATTATTCTAGGTAACAAAAAAGACAACTTCTGGGAAATGGGCGATCAAGGTCCGTGTGGTCCGTGTTCCGAAATACATGTTGATTTGCGTACCGAAGAAGATAAAGCAAAAGTTTCAGGAAAGAGTTTAGTAAACAACGATCATCCACAAGTTGTTGAAATTTGGAATAACGTTTTCATGGAGTTCAACCGTAAGGCTGATGGTTCTCTCGAAAAATTACCAGCGAAACACGTTGATACCGGAATGGGTTTTGAACGTTTGTGTATGGCGTTACAAGGCAAAACATCTAATTATGATACCGATGTTTTTACTCCGCTTATCGAAAAAGTGGAAAAAATTACTGGTTTGAAATATACTTCGAACGAAGTCAAAAATATATCTGAAACTCAAAATAAAACCAACATTGCAATCCGTGTCATTGTGGATCACGTTCGTGCGGTAGCCTTTGCTATTGCTGACGGACAGTTGCCTTCAAATACCGGCGCCGGTTATGTAATCCGCAGGATTTTGCGTCGCGCTATTCGCTATGGATTTACATTTTTGAATACAAAAGAGCCTTTTATCAATAAATTGGTAGAAGTTTTAGCAGACCAAATGGGCGAATTTTTCCCAGAAATTAAATCTCAACAACAACTGGTTACCAATGTAATTCGTGAAGAAGAAGCTTCGTTCTTAAAAACCTTAGATCAAGGATTACAATTGTTAGATAATGTAGTTTCTCAGACCAATGGTAATGAAGTTTCGGGTGTAAAAGCATTCGAATTGTACGATACTTTTGGTTTTCCAAAAGATTTAACGGCTTTGATTCTGAAAGAAAAAGGAATGTCGTTTAACGAATCCGAATTTGATGCGTCAATGAAAGCACAGAAAGATCGTTCGCGTGCGGCTTCTGAAGTTTCTACGGAAGATTGGAATGTTTTGATTCCGGGTAATGTGGAAACATTCGTTGGTTATGACCAAACCGAAAACGACGTAAAAATCACCCGAATCCGTAAAGTAGATTCTAAAAAAGATGGAATTTTATACCAAATCGTTTTAGATAATACACCTTTTTATCCTGAAGGTGGAGGACAAGTGGGCGATAAAGGAATCTTAGTTTCGGCTAATGAAACTATTGATATCATTGATACGAAGAAAGAAAATAATTTAATTCTGCATTTTGCAAAGCAGTTACCTGAAAATATTGAAGCCAGTTTTGTAGCTAAGGTAAATACTAATTTATTGTCATCGACTTCTAAAAACCACTCGGCTACTCACCTAATGCATTTGGCGTTGAGAACTATTTTAGGAACGCATGTCGAACAAAAAGGTTCATTAGTAAATCCAAATTATTTGCGTTTCGACTTTTCTCATTTTAGTAAAGTTACCGATGAAGAAATTCGAAAAGTAGAACATTTTGTCAATACTCAAATCGAAGAACAATTACAATTAGTTGAACACAGAAATATTCCAATCCAACAGGCAATGGTAGCTGGAGCGATGGCATTGTTTGGTGAAAAATATGGTGATAATGTACGAATGATTGAATTTGGAGATAGTAAAGAATTGTGCGGTGGAATCCACGTGAAAAATACAGGTGAAATTTGGCATTTCAAAATCATTTCGGAAGGCGCAGTAGCTGCCGGAATCCGTCGTATAGAAGCCATAACCGGAGATGCTGTGAAAGATTATTTTACACAACAAGAAAACGATTTGGATGCGATAAAAGAAACGTTGAAAAATCCACAGGATACTTTAAAAGCTGTTGTTGCATTACAAGATGATAATGCCAAATTAAAGAAACAAATCGAGCAATTATTAAAAGAAAAAGCAAAAGGATTAAAAGGAGAATTGGCTTCAAAATTGCAAGACATTAACGGAATTAAATTCCTGGCAACACAAGTCGATTTGAATCCGGAAGGCGCTAAAGATTTAGCTTATGAATTGGGAACTTTGGGAACCAATTTGTTCTTAGTTATTGCTACTGCAGAAGATGACAAACCAATGTTAAGTTGCTATATTTCTAAAGAATTAGTCGTTGAGAAAAACCTAAACGCAGGAACAGTAGTTCGTGAATTGGGTAAATACATTCAAGGCGGCGGAGGCGGACAACCTTTCTTTGCAACGGCTGGCGGAAAAAATGTAGCCGGAATTAAAGAAGCCTTGGAAAAGGCGGTTGATTTTGTAAAAAGTTAAATTGTTATTCCCGCCTTCGCGGGAATAACAAAATAGAATTTTGTTCATTATTGTTATTTCCGCTCACCAATCTGCTGGCGCCACATAGCATAATACAACCCTTTTTCTTCCAATAAAACTTCGTGTATACCCTGCTCGATTATCTTACCTTGTTCCAATACAAAAATTTTATCGGCGTGCATTACGGTAGATAAACGATGTGCAATTAAAACAGTGATTCGGTTTTTATCCGAAATATTTCTAATTGTTGCATTAATTTCTTCTTCGGTAATCGAATCTAAAGCTGAGGTTGCTTCGTCAAAAATCAATAAGTTCGGATTTCTCAAAATAGCTCTAGCGATGGATAAACGTTGCTTTTCTCCGCCGGAAACTTTGATGCCGCCTTCGCCTATGGTCGAATTTAATCCGTCTTCGGCACGAGCTAATAAATTATTACAACTGGCTTTGTGTAAAACTTCCAGAAGTTCTTCATCGGTTGCCGATGGTTTTACAAACAATAAATTTTCTCTTATGGTTCCCGAAAACAATTGAGCATCTTGGGTTACGAATCCGAGTTGTTTTCTCAAATCTAATAAATCTATTTCGGAAGAGTCAATAGCGTTGTATTTTACATGGCCTTTCATAGGAGGATATAATCCCACTAAAAGTTTAACTAAAGTTGTTTTCCCTGCTCCCGAAGGGCCAACAAAGGCAACCGTTTCCCCTTGTTTGATTTCGAAAGTGATATTCTCAACAGCAGGATGTTTCGCAGTTTTGTGTTTGAAACTCACGTTTGAAAATTGCAATGCTTGGATAGCGCCTACATGTTTGGCATCTTTTGGACGGTATTCTTTGGGAGCGCTCAATAATTCTTTGAAATTTTCCATAGAAACTTTGGTTTCATTCAATGCAATGATAAAAGAACCGAGCTCTTGTAACGGGCCAAAAATAAAAAAGGTAAAAAAGACCATGGTCAATAAATCGCCAACCAAAATTTTTCCGCCAAATAAAAAGTAATACAAAGAAAAAACAACACAAGTTCTCATAAAATGTACCGTGGTGCCTTGTATAAAACTCAAACTTCTGACAAAACGAATCTTTTGTAACTCAAGTTGCAGAATTTTTAAGGTATTTAAGTTCAACCTTTTTTCTTCTTGGTAAGTTAATCCCAAACTTTTTACCAATTCAATATTGCGTAAACTTTCTGTTGTTGAGCCTGCTAAGGCATTCGTTTGTGTGACAATTGTTCTGGAAACGATTTTTATTTTTTTACCTAAATAGGAACTAATAAAAGCTATGATTGGCGCCGTAATCAAAAAGATAAATGAAATTCTGTAATCGATTTGGGAAACATACACAATCACAAAAATAAATCCGATTACGGTTTGAAAGATTAATGAAATAGAAAGCGTAATCAACTTTTCGGAATCGGAGCGTACTTTAGTTAATTTACTTAATGTTTCACCACTGCGTTGGTCTTCAAATTCTTCATAAGGCAACTCGAGTGATTTTTTGATTCCGTCGGTGTACATTTCAGCACCAGTGCGCTGAATAACAATGTTGGTAAAATAATCCTGAAAATTTTTAGTGATTCTGGAAATCATGGCTGCTCCAAGTGATAAACCCAACCAAAAAGCAACCGATTTTATAAAACCGATTTCATTGCCTTTGTATTTGCTAATTCCTACACCACAATCTTGCATTAATTTTCCGGTAATTACAGAGTCGGATAAACTAAAACAGATGTTTATTGCGGCCATTAAAAGCGCTAAAAATAATAGTAATTTATGTTTTTTGAGATAAGCGTATAGTAGTTTCATTTTTTGTCATTGCGAGACACAAAGCGATCTCATTAATTTTTGTCAAAAGTAGAAAATTAAAAGACAGTCTAAAGCTCTTTGTATTGTAATAGTTTATAATTTGATGGACCGTTTATTTTGTATTTTTGGTGTTTAAAATTTGAAAATGAACTTTACTACTACAATCCCGATAAGCAAATCAAGTAATCCGATACATTACGATTCAAGAATTATATCTTTGGGTTCCTGTTTTGCCCAAAATATAGGTGAGAAGTTCAGCTATTTTAAATTCCAAAATACAGTCAATCTGTTTGGAATTATTTTCAATCCGGTTTCTATTGAGAACTTGATTTCTAGAGCGGTCAATAATCAAAAGTTTACCGAAAATGATATTTTTTTTCATAATGATTTATGGCATTGTTTTGAAGTACATTCGGAGTTAAGCCATTCTGACAAAACAATTTTCCTTGATAGATTAAATCAAATATTGAGCGATTTTCATCTTCAAATTTTCAAATCGACACATTTTCAAATTACATACGGAACATCTTGGGTTTACCGAAACAAATCATCAAATAGTATTGTCGCCAATTGTCATAAAGTACCGCAAAGCCAATTTGAAAAAGAAATCTTATCTGTAGCAACTATTGAAAAATCCATCCAAAACACTATTGATTTAATTCAGAAAGTCAATCCGAATTGCCAATTCATCTTCACGGTTTCCCCTGTTCGTCACATCAAAGATGGCTTCATAGAAAACCAACGAAGTAAAGCGCATTTGATTACGGCTATTCAACAAATCCTAAATAGCTCCGCTCCGTTCAGCTTAGCCTCGGGTCCTAAATCCTCATTCCTAAATTACTTCCCTTCCTACGAGATAATGATGGACGAACTACGCGATTATCGTTTCTATGCCGAAGACATGTTGCATCCAAGCCAAACTGCAATAGATTATATTTGGAAGCGTTTTTCTGAAAATTATATTTCAGAAGAAAACTTTGCAACCATGGAAAAAGTTTGTAGCATTCAAAAAGGATTAGCCCATAGACCTTTTAATCCAAATACAGCTAGTCATCAAAAGTTTCAGAATGTCCTTAACGACAAGATTATTATGCTTCAAAAAAAATTCCCACACTTTAAATTTTAAAATAACTATTTGTTAGGATGAAGATTACCGATAGAAAAACTGAAATAATTTCTGTAGCTGCAAAGCTTTTCAAAGAAAAAGGCTATAGTGCCGTAACCATGCGTGATATAGCGCAAGCTATGGACATCAAAGCGGCGAGTTTGTACAACCACATCAAATCCAAACAGGAGATTCTCGTTCTAATCATTATTGAAATCGCCGAAGAATTTACCCAAACGATGAACGAAGTAGTCGCTTCCGATGAAACCACCATCAAAAAAATTGAACGAATTATTCAATTGCATATCGATATTACATTGAGAAATGCAGAAGCGTTGGCGTGTTTAAATAATGATTGGATGCATTTGGCAGATGAGCAATTGATTTACTTTATAAAAATGCGTGAAGACTATGAAGAGAATTTTCGAACAATTATCAAAAAAGGAATCGCAGATCGTGAAATCAAAAACCTAAATCTAGAAGTGATTATTTTTTCCATCCTTTCCACCCTACGAACACTTTATCTTTGGTACGGAAAGAAAAAAAGTCCCGATCCGACCGTGTTGAAATCGAATATGATTCAAGTTCTTCTTAACGGAATAGTTTAATCATAAAAAGAGATTACAAAACTAAATGAACATTAAACTCTTTAGGTTGATTAAATCAAAAAAATTACAACGTTTTCGTAATCAATCAAAAAAATCATTAAATTTGCATAACAAACTAACAACTGTTAGTTTTAATAAAACGTATGTAAATGTCAAAATTCCATCTTATAAAAATTGCAGATATTTATAAAGAAACAAAAGATTGTTCCGTCATTTCTTTTGAAATACCTATCGAATTACAGGAAGAATTTCAGTATAGTCAAGGACAACATCTTACCATAAAATCATCGATTGATGGCAAAGAAGAAAGACGATCGTATTCGCTTTGTTCTAGTCCAATAGAAAATAAATGGAAAGTGGCAGTCAAAAAAATCAACGGTGGAGTATTTTCAACTTTTTTAAACGAGAAAATAAAAAAAGGAGATCACCTAGAGATAATGCCACCTAATGGTGATTTTTTTATACCTGTAAATCCGTCTAAATCTAGAAATTATATCGCTTTTGCGGCGGGTAGCGGTATAACCCCAATACTTTCTATAATCAAAACGCATTTAGCATTAGAGCCCAAAAGTACTTTCAAACTTTTTTATTTAAATAGAAGTGTAAAATCAATCATCTTTAAAGAAGAAATTGAATTACTTAAAAATAAATATTTTGATCGATTTGAAATTTTTCATTTTCTAACCAAAGAACATCGCAACATTGAGTTATTAAATGGTCGATTTACCAAGGAAAAGTTACAAGTGTTAACTAGTAAAATAATAGATATTCCAGGCATTGATCATTGTTTTATTTGTGGCCCAGAAGAAATGATTTTTCTCATACGGGATGAATTAGTTTCGGCTGGATTATCCCAAGATAAAATACATTTTGAATTGTTTTCAACGGGTAAATCAGAAGTAGATAAACAACGCATTTCTAAAATATTAGAACATAAAGTTGATGGGACCGAAGTAACTATAATTGATGGCGGGAAAGAATTTCATTTCACCATGGATGACGATTTTGACAATATTCTCGATGGTGCCTTAGCGGCCGGAGCTGATTTGCCATTTGCTTGTAAAGGTGGCGTTTGTAGTACGTGTCGATGTCAAATAATTTTAGGAACCGTTGAAATGAAAATTAATTATGCATTGGATGAAAATGAGGTTGCAAGAGGGCTTGTTTTAAGTTGTCAAGCTGTTCCAACTTCAAAAAATGTTGTAATTGAATTTGGAGTATAAATTAATTAACAATGGATAATTAACAATTATCAATTGTACATACATGATGCAATATAGAATTATCAATTATCATTTGAAAGAATTATGTCAGAATTAGAAGTTAAAAATTTAGAAGCAATCTTCGATGCTCGCATCGCTAGAGACGAAAAAATCGAACCTAAAGATTGGATGCCCGAAAAATATCGTCAAACACACATTCGTCAGATATCGCAACATGCGCATTCTGAAATTGTAGGCATGCTGCCTGAAGGAAACTGGATAACACGAGCTCCTTCTTTGAGAAGAAAAGTAGCATTATTAGCCAAAATCCAAGATGAAGCTGGTCACGGTTTGTACTTATATAGCGCTTGCGAAACCTTAGGAATTTCTCGAGAGGAATTGTATGAGCAATTGCATTCTGGTAAAGCTAAATATTCCAGCATATTCAATTATCCAACATTAACTTGGGCCGATATGGGAGCGATTGGTTGGTTAGTGGATGGCGCTGCAATTATTAATCAGGTGCCTTTATGCGCAACTTCTTTCGGACCTTATGCTCGTGCCATGGTGCGTGTTTGCAAAGAAGAAAGTTTTCATCAACGCCAAGGTTTTCAAATTATGATGACATTGGCTAAAGGAACTCCAGAGCAAAAAGCAATGGCACAAGACGCATTGAATCGTTGGTGGTTTCCGTCCTTAATGATGTTGGGGCCAACAGATGATGCTTCCGTCCACACCGAACAATCTATGAAATGGAAGTTAAAGCGCAAAACAAATGACGAACTACGTCAGCAATTTGTAGATCAAACTGTACCTCAAGCTGACATGATTGGCTTAACCATTCCAGATCCAACATTGAAATGGAACGAAGAAACCAAACATTATGAATTTGGTGATTTAGATTGGGATGAGTTTTGGCAAGTTGTAAAAGGACATGGCCCATGCAATAAAGAACGCATTACTGCTAGAAAAAATGCATGGAGCAAAGGCGAATGGGTTCGTGAAGCCGCGATGGCTTATGCTGAAAAACAAACGAATAAAGAATTAGAAAAAGCAGTATAATTCAGTCGAATGTCAAAGGTCAAAAGTCGAAAGATGGATGACTTTAGACTTTAGACTTTAAGACTTTAGACTATGAAAAATTGGCCACTTTGGGAAGTATTTATTAGAAGTAAAAACGGATTAGAACACCGTCATTGCGGTTCACTTCACGCTAGTGACGCCACTATGGCACTGGAAAATGCCCGTGATGTATATACTCGAAGAATGGAAGGCGTAAGTATTTGGGTAGTTCCATCGGCGCAAATTACAGCATCCAACCCCGAAAACAGTGCAGAGCTTTTCGATCCTGCAAAAGATAAAGCCTATCGTCATCCTACGTTCTATGAACTACCGGATGAATTAAAACACATGTAATATGAAAGACAATCTGATTCAATACATACTTGGGATTGCAGACAATTCATTAATTTTAGGGCAACGTTTAGGAGAGTTATGCGGTCACGGTCCAAGTTTAGAAACCGATATCGCGATGACAAATATTTCTCTCGACTTACTAGGTCAGGTGCGTAGTTATTATCAATATGCAGCTAAATTACTGGGTGGAGATGCTACCGAAGATACTATAGCTTTTTTGCGTTTGGAAAGAGAATATAAAAATGTTTTATTAGTAGAACAGCCTAATATTGATTTTGGTTATTCCATAGCCAAACAGTTTTTGTTTGATGCTTTTCATTTAGCCTTGTTGGAAGAATTGCAGAACAGCAAAGACGAAATGTTGGCTGCAATAGCTAAAAAAAGTATAAAAGAAGTTTCATACCATAACCGTTTTTCATCGGATTGGATAAGACGATTAGGTGATGGAACTGAAGAAAGCCATAATCGAATTCAAACTGCTATCAATGATTTATGGATTTTCACCGATGAGTTATTCCATCAAACCGAAGCCGATAAAGCCATGGTAGCTGAAGGAATTGGAGTTGATGTTACACTATTAAAAGCTAATTACTATAAAAAAGTAAGTGCTGTTTTAGATGAATCAACCATACAAACACCAATCATTGAATACTTCCAAAAGGGAGGAAAGAATGGTATTCACAGTGAGCATATGGGTTATATTTTAACAGAAATGCAACACATGCAGCGTACCTATCCAAATATGTCTTGGTAAAATGACAACAACCCAACTTCATATAGACCAACAACTATTCGAAATTCTCGAAACAGTATCTGATCCGGAAATTCCGGTGCTATCTATTATGGAAATGGGTGTGGTGCGTTCTGCAAAAATAGTAAATGGTATAGTTGAGGTAGAAATTACTCCAACTTACAGCGGTTGCCCAGCCATGGATGTGATTTCAGATGATATTAAATCAGCATTCAAACAAAAAGGTTACGAAACCAAAGTGGATTTAATCCTTTCACCGGCCTGGACAACCGATTGGATTACCCCTAAAGGCAGAGCTGCATTAGAAAAATACGGAATTGCTTCCCCACTATCTGCAGAAGCAGATAAAGAAGCGTTATTAGGTAATAAAAAAGTAGTAAAGTGTCCACAATGCGGATCATTGAATACAAAATTAGTAAGTCAGTTTGGGTCTACAGCTTGCAAAGCATTGTTTCAATGTGAAGACTGTCTGGAACCTTTTGACTATTTCAAATGTTTAAAATAAATAACCTGTAAGGTTTTGAAAACCTTGAAGATTTGAATTAAATTAGTTATGAGCAACAAGTCAATTGAGTTAAAAATTGAAAACAACGTGGCGTGGATTTATCTTAATCGTCCCGAAGTTTTCAATAGTTTCAATCGTGAAATGGCGTTTCTGTTACAAGAAACTTTAGATTATTGTGCCAAAGATACTAATGTTCGTGCACTAGTAATCACCGGTAACGGAAAAGCATTTTGTGCCGGACAAGATTTAAAAGAAGTAACGGACCCAGAATTAAATCCAGGTTTCAGAAAAATATTGGAAGAACATTACAATCCAATCATTAAAAAAATTAGAAGCATCGAAAAACCAATTATTGCTGCTGTAAATGGTGTTGCTGCTGGGGCAGGAGCCAATATTGCTTTAGCTTGTGATGTTGTAGTAGCTACAGAAAGTACAAGTTTTATTCAAGCATTCAGCAAAATCGGATTAATTCCAGATAGTGCCGGAACTTTCTTTTTGCCAAGATTAATTGGTTTTCAAAAAGCATCGGCATTGATGATGTTGGGAGATAAAGTAACAGCACAAGATGCGCTTCAAATGGGAATGATTTTTAAAATCTATCCAACAGGATTATTTGAAGAAGAAGTAATGACATTAGCGTCAACTTTAGCTCAAATGCCAACCAAAGCAATCGGTTTAACGAAAAGATTATTAAATCAATCGATGACGAATAATCTAGAACAACAATTGGCTTTAGAAAGTGATTTGCAAATCGAAGCGAGTTCTTCTAACGATTACAAAGAAGGCGTAAACGCTTTTATCGAAAAAAGAAAACCAGAATTTAAAGGAAATTAACACAGACAACTCAGAACTTTAGACATTTTAGACAAAAATCTAAGGAGTCTATGAAGGCTAAGAAGTCTAAAAGGTCTAAAAATGAAAATCGCAATAATTGGTTCAGGAACAATGGGAAGTGGTATTGCACAAGTAGCCGCCACGGCAGGTTGCGAAGTGAAAATTTACGATACTAATGTTGATGCACTGAACAAAAGTAAAGCCGCTTTAGAAAATACTTTGTCTAAATTAGTCGAAAAAGGAAAAATCGATATAAACGAAAAATTCAGAATCACAAGCAACATTTCGTATGCCCATGCTTTGGGCGATTTATCACATTCCGACTTGGTTATTGAAGCCATAGTAGAAAATGCAGAAATCAAAAGAAAACTGTTCACTGAATTAGAAAACTATGTTTCTCCCGAAACTATATTAGCTTCAAATACATCTTCTTTATCTATTGCCTCAATTGCAGCTGCCTGCCAAAAACCAGAACGCTTCATTGGAATTCACTTTTTTAATCCAGCACCTTTAATGCAATTGGTTGAGGTAATTCCAGCCGTGCAAACCAGTCAAGAAGTACTTGAAAAATCAGTAAAAATCATTTCCGATTGGAAAAAAACTGTGGCCGTTGCCAAAGACACACCCGGATTTATAGTAAATCGAGTTGCAAGATCATTTTATAGCGAAAGTATACGAATTTACGAGGAAGGTTTAGCTAATCTACCTTCCGGAGAGGCAGGTTTTGCTACAATAGATTGGGCTTTAAAAACGATTGGTGGATTCAAAATGGGACCTTTCGAACTAATGGATATGATTGGCCACGATGTCAATTATGTGGTGACCGAAACCGTTTTCACAAGCTTCTATTTTGATCCAAAATTTAAACCGTCATTCACCCAAAAAAGATTATTGGAAGCCGGATTTCTTGGAAAAAAATCAGGTAGAGGATTTTATGATTATAACAAAGAACTACCAACTCCACTAGAAGATTTAGTTTTAGCAAATATCATTTTCGAAAGAGTCATCGTAATGCTTATTAACGAAGCAGCTGACACCTTTTTTTTAAACATCGCATCAGACAAAGATATCGACAATGCCATGACCAAAGGAGTCAATTACCCAAAAGGGTTACTCGCTTGGGCCGATGAACTGGGTATCGGTTGGTGTGTCGAAAAACTAGACGAATTATATAACGAATACCATGAAGATAGATATAGATGCAGTCCAATTTTGCGAAAAATGAATAGAGAACACAAAAATTTTTTCAACTAATGACAGCCAACGAAATTGTAAATAAAATGTTACAAAACGATACTTTTAGCCAATGGCTCGGTATCACAGTTGAAAATGTAGCCGAAGGAACATGTATACTTTCTATGGTTATCCGAAAAGAAATGCTAAACGGCTTTTCTATAGCCCATGGCGGTATTACGTATTCATTAGCCGATAGTGCACTTGCTTTTGCCTCTAATTCTCATGGACGTCAATCAGTGAGCGTTGACACATCTATTAATCATATTGAAGTTTTAAAAGAAGGGGACAAAATTGTAGCTGTTGCACAACAAGATGCTCTAAAAAATAGATTTGGTTTTTATACCATCGAAATAAAGAAAGAAGAAAAAACAGTGGCATTATTTAAAGGAACTGTATATAGAAGTGATAAATTATGGGAATTATAATTAACAATTAACAATTGATAATTAACAATTGACAATTTTGTGACAGAAAATTATCAATTATCAATTATCCATTATCAATTAAAATGGAAGCATACATCATAGACGGAGTACGAACTCCAATCGGTAGTTACCAGGGAACACTGGCGTCAGTTCGCCCAGATGATTTAGGCGCTTTGGTCATCAAATCTGTAATAGACAAAAATCCAAACATTCCAACAGATGCATACGATGATGTCATCATGGGTTGCGCTAATCAGGCCGGTGAAGACAATCGTAATGTAGCGAGAATGTCTTTACTATTAGCAGGATTACCGTATTCAGTTCCGGGTGAAACCGTAAATCGTTTGTGCAGCTCTGGTTTATCAGCCATTATTGGTGCTAATCGCGCTATTAAAGCAGGTGACGGCCATGTTTTTATTGCTGGCGGAATCGAAAATATGACGCGCGGACCATTAGTTGTTTCTAAACCTTCATCAGCTTATGGAACCGATTCTAAAATGTACGATACTAGTTTCGGGTGGCGTTTCATAAATCCAAAACTACACGCTATGTTCGGCACCGATGCCATGGGAGAAACTGCAGAAAACTTAGTAGAAAAATATAATATCTCTCGCCAAGATCAAGATGCTTTTGCTTTAAATAGCCAACAAAAAGCAACAGCAGCGCAAGCTTCAGGAAGATTAGACAAAGAAATTGTTACGGTTGAAATTCCACAACGAAAAGGTTATGCAATTCAGTTCTCTAAAGATGAATTCATCAAACCAAACACATCATTAGAAGGGTTGTCCATACTACGACCCGCTTTCAAAAAAGAGGGAAGTGTAACCGCAGGAAATGCGTCGGGATTAAACGATGGCGCTTGTGCTACAATCATCGCATCTGAAGAAGCCGTAAAAAAATACAATCTAAAACCATTAGCCCGAATTGTAAGTTCAGCTGTAGTAGGAGTAGAACCAAGAATCATGGGTATTGGACCTGTAGACGCTACTAATAAAGCTTTAGTAAAAGCAGGGTTAACATTAGATCAAATCGACATCATCGAATTAAACGAAGCATTCGCTGCACAAAGTATTGCTTGCCTTCGCGAATTAGGATTAAAAGATAATGATCCACGAATCAATCCAAACGGTGGTGCCATTGCTATTGGTCATCCATTAGGAGTAACCGGAGCAAGAATTGCCTATTCAGCCGCATTAGAATTACAACTCACCGGAAAACGATACGCATTAATAACCATGTGCATCGGCGTGGGTCAAGGCTATGCCGCCATTATAGAAAGAGTATAGATTAACGATTGAAGATATTTGATTTAAGAAGTTTAAAAATGCTTCGCCAGTTCGAGCAAAGCTCTCGGGTCAAAAATCGTTAATCAAAAATCAAATAAATCATATGAATAAAACACAACATTACGTACAAGGAAAATGGACTTCAGCTACTGGAGAAGGAAAACCTTCTTTCGATGCAGTTACGGGCGAATTCATCGCAGAAACTTCGGTAGAAGGATTGGATATTCCAGCCATTTTGCACTATGGAAGAACCAAAGGCGGTTCAACACTCCGCAAAATGACTTTCCAAGAACGAGGCAATATGATAAAAAGTTTGGCGATGTATTTAACTAAACGCAAAGAAGCGTTCTATGAGATTAGCTATAGAACTGGTGCTACTCGTGTCGATTCATGGATAGACATTGAAGGCGGATTCGGAAATCTATACGCCAATGCGTCGTTGCGAAAATTATTCCCAAACCAATCGTATCATGTAGAAGGCGACCCAATCGATTTGTCTAAAGGTGGTCGATTTATGGCGCATCATATTTTGGTTCCTAAAAAAGGAGTTGCCATTCACATCAACGCTTTCAATTTCCCAATTTGGGGTATGCTCGAAAAATGTGCCTGCAATTGGATGGCCGGAATGCCAGCGGTAGTTCTACCAGCACCAGTTACAGCTTATTTAACCGAAGCGGTTGTTCGAGAAATAATCGCATCCAATATTTTACCTGAAGGTGCTTTACAATTGATTTCAGGAACTGCTAGAACCATTTTTGATACGGTAGAAAGCCAAGACGTAATTACGTTTACAGGTTCGGCTGCCACTGGAAGATTGCTAAAATCACATCCAAAAATCATCCAAGAATCGGTTCCGTTTACGATGGAAGCTGACAGTTTGAACGCATCCATTTTAGGAGAAGATGCGCTTCCTGGAACACCCGAATTTGATTTATTCATTAACCAAGCGCGTAGTGAAATCACGGTAAAAGCGGGACAAAAATGTACCGCCATTCGCCGTATGATTGTTCCAGAAAAGCTAATAGATGACGTGCAAGTTGCACTTTCAAAATCATTAGATAAAGTTGCCATTGGTGATCCAAGATTAAAAGAAGTCCGGATGGGTGCCTTAGTAAGCAAAGACCAAGTTGATGTTCTAAAAGGACGCGTTCAAGAATTAGCAAAATCTGCCAAAATTGTCTACGGCGATTTAGAGAAAATTACGCTAATCGGAGCTGATGGAAAAGGAGCGTTCGTGAGTCCAATTTTACTTCGTGAAGATAATCCATTCCAAAATGTAGCCATTCACGAAACCGAAGCTTTTGGTCCGGTTTCAACGATTATGCCTTATAAAAATCTTGACGAAGCTATTGAATTGGCTCAAATGGGTAAAGGTTCGTTGGTGTCGTCAATCGTTACCAATTCGGATGAAATCGCCAAAGAATATGTAGTAAATGCAGCTTCGCATCACGGTAGAATTTTAGTGCTGAATCGTGAAAATGCCAAACAAAGTACTGGTCACGGTTCACCATTACCATTATTGGTTCATGGTGGTCCGGGTCGCGCTGGTGGTGGAGAAGAAATGGGCGGTGTTCGCGGAATCAAGCATTATATGCAACGTTGCGCTATTCAAGGTTCGCCAACCACATTAACCGAAATCACCGGAATTTATCAAGCGAATTCGGCTTATAAAGAAATTACGCAACATCCGTTTCAATACCATTGGGAAGACATCCAGCCCGGAATGTCATTGCGAACGCATAACCGAACCGTTACCGATACCGACATCATCAATTTTGCCAACATCACGTGGGATCATTTCTACGCACATACCGATATTACTTCGCTTGACGGCAGTATTTTCAAGAAAAGAACGGCTCACGGTTACTTTATTTTAGCTGCTGCAGCTGGTTTGTTTGTGTATCCAAATAAAGGTCCAGTGGCTGCCAATTACGGATTGGAAGAATGTCGTTTCTTGCGTCCCATTTACCATAATGATACGGTATATGTGCGCTTAACATGTAAACAAAAAGTAGATAGAGATGTGGCTTCAGCCGAACATCCAAGTGGAATCGTAAAATGGTTCGTAGAAGTTTTTGACACCGAAAACGAATTGGTTGCTGTAGCTACTATTCTAACAATGGTGCAGAAAAAACAAGAAACATTTGTTGAAATGACCGATGAAAAAATAGTGGAATGTCTGAATAAATTAACCGAAAATTCTAAACCCCAATGGGGAATTCTAACACCGCAACATTTGTTAGAACATTTGGAGCATGGCTACCTAATTATGTCGGGAGAAATTCAGGATTTCGAAATTGCAACTCCCGAGAAGATTTTGGATAAAGTGCACAATTCTTTATACAATTACGATAAATTCCCAATGGGAACCCAATTTCCAACGATGAAAAAAGACGAATTGGAAGATTTGATTCATCCCGATTTCGAAACCGCCAAATCCAAATTTTTCGAAGCCAGAGAAAAGTACATAACCTATTTCAAAGAAAATCCAGAGGCCATAATGAAAAACATGGTTTTCGGAGAAATGAACAAATACGCTTCTTATCTATTAGAAAGAAAGCATTTAAATCATCACTTTGAACAATTTAATATTTTGTAAAATAATGATTAGAAGCTAATCCTGCTATCCGTTGCAATCTTTTATTGCTTTTGTCACCCTGAGCGCAGTCGAAGGGCTTTTTCTAAAAGCAATAAGAAGGATTTTCACTACTATCAGGGCTAAAAATCTAGAATAAAAGATAATCCGCTACCCGAGACCATAGGTCTAACTGACGAAGTAAAATCAGTTTAATCTTTGTCATCCGCGTCAAAAAAAATAATTATGTCAGAAGCATACGTAACACAAAACATAAAAAACAAAATCGCCACAATCGAGTTTTTTCATCCAGAGCAAAACTCCTTACCTGGCAACATTCTAGCACAATTAGCCAACACTATAACAGAAGTTGGCAATAATACGGAAGTAAAAGTAATCATCCTCAAAAGTGGAGGCGACCGAACTTTTTGTGCTGGAGCTAGTTTTCAAGAACTAATTTCCATCAACGATGCCGCAACCGGGAAAGTATTTTTCTCAGGATTTGCCAACGTAATCAACGCCATTCGAAAATGCCCAAAATTCATCATTGGGCGCATTCAAGGTAAAACCGTTGGCGGCGGAGTAGGAATAGCAGCAGCAACCGATTATTGCATGGCAACTAAATTTGCAGCCATAAAATTATCCGAATTAAATGTCGGAATTGGACCCTTTGTAGTGTCACCCGCTATCGAAAGAAAAATGGGAGTTTCGGCCATGTCACAAATCGCAATTGACGCCAACACCTTTTACGAGGCCAATTGGGCCAAAGAAAAAGGATTGTATGCTAGTGTTTTCGAAAGTATAGAAGCTTTAGATGCTGAAGTTCAAAAATTTGCAGAGCATTTATGTACTTACAACCCAGAAGCCATGATGGAAATGAAAAAAATATTTTGGCGAGGCACAGAAGATTGGGATAATTTATTAGCCGAAAGAGCTGCCATTAGCGGACGATTGGTATTGTCTGATTTTACAAAAGAAACGTTGAAAAAATTTAAATAGACAAAAGATTATAGACTAAGAGATGAGAGACATAAAATCTAATATCTATCGGTCTATCATCTATCATCTCAAAAATATGGTATACGAATTCAAAGGGTTTGTCCCAGTCATACACGAAAGTAGTTTCATCCATCCGCAAGCATCGGTAACGGGTAATGTGATTATTGGAAAAGATGTTTATGTGGGGCCAGGCGCTGCCATTCGAGGCGATTGGGGCGAAATTATTATTGAAGATGGTTGCAATGTGCAAGAAAATTGCACGATTCATATGTTTCCCGGAAAGTCAATGACATTGAAAGCCGGAGCGCATATCGGTCACGGAGCAATTATTCACGGAGCGAATATTGGTAAAAATTGTTTGGTCGGAATGAACGCCGTCATTATGGATGACGTGAACATTGGAGATGAATGTATTATCGGCGCATTAAGTTTCATCAAAGCCGGAATGCAAATTCCAAACCGTAAAATGGTCGTAGGAAATCCGGCGACAATTATCAAAGACATTTCCGATGAAATGATCGATTGGAAAACCAAAGGAACTGCTTTGTATCAGCAATTGCCAAAAGAATGTCACGAGACTTTAAAAGCAGTGGAGCCTTTGAAAGAAATTCCTGAAAACAGACCAACCCAAGAAGCATTTTACAAAACATTAGAAGAATTTAAAAATAAGTAGACAGTGTCAGTCTCAGTTTTCAAATGCTATTGGAACTGCGACTGCGACTGCGACTGAAGACTAAAATATGATAACAGAATTCAAAATGCCCAAAATGGGCGAAAGTATAACCGAAGCGACTATCATTTCCTGGTTGAAATCAGTAGGCGATT
The DNA here is from genome assembly GCA_947456955.1 of Flavobacteriaceae bacterium. Taxonomy (GTDB): domain Bacteria; phylum Bacteroidota; class Bacteroidia; order Flavobacteriales; family Flavobacteriaceae; genus Flavobacterium. The sequence goes on from CANGTQ010000002.1 coordinate 275,808, forward strand.
TTGTTAACGCTGAAGAAACCATTGTGGAAGTGGCTACCGATAAGGTCGACAATGATTTGGTATCACCGGTTTCAGGCGTTATTACCGAAATTCGTTTTCAAAAAGATGACGTTGTTGAGGTTGGAACTGTTTTGGCGTTAATAGATTCGGAGGCAGGAAGCGCGAAGTTGGAAGATGGAAGTGAAAAAGAACAAACAAATGTTGAGGTTTCATCTACAACACAAAGCCAACAGCCAAAAACCAACAACCGACAACTGACAACCGACAACTTTTTAAGTCCATTAATTATCTCAATTGCGCAAAAAGAAAATTTATCGATAGAAGAATTACAATCCATTCCGGGTTCTGGAACTGAGGGAAGATTACAGAAAAGTGATGTTTTCAATTATTTAAAGAACCGTAAATATCCAATACAAAGCAAACCGACAACTGATAACCGACAACCAACAACCAATTTTCCGAAACCAAAAATAAATTTTGTTGAAGGAAAAGACCATATCGTTGAAATGGATAGAATGCGAAAAATGATTGCCGATCACATGGTATACTCCAAACAAACGTCGCCACACGTGACGTCCTACATTGAAGTTGATGTCACGAATTTGGTCAATTGGAGAAACGAAAACAAAGAGAATTTTCAAGAAAAATATAATGAAAAGCTAACCTTTACTCCAGTTTTTGTTCAGGCTGTAGCCAAAGCAATTCAGGATTTTCCAATGATTAATGTTTCAGTAGATGAAAAAAATATCATTGTTCATAAAGACATTAATATAGGAATGGCAACCGCTTTACCAAGCGGTAACTTAATTGTTCCCGTGTTGAAAAATGCCAATGAAAAAGATTTAGTTGCTTTGGCAAAAAGCGTCAATCATTTGGCTAATGCATCTAGAAGCAACTCATTAAAACCAGAAGAAATTCAAGGAAGTACATTTACTATTTCAAATGTGGGAACCTTCGGTAGTTTAATGGGAACGCCGATTATCAACCAACCCGAAGTAGCGATTTTAGCCTTCGGAATTATTAAAAAACGCCCAGAAGTGATTACGACTTCCAAAGGCGATGAAATTGCTATCCGAAGTATGATGTTTCTTTCTTTATCCTTTGATCATCGTGTGGTTGATGGATTTTTAGGAGGATCTTTTTTGCGAAAAGTAGGCGATTATTTAGAACAATTTAGCTCCTTAAACCCCTATGGGAAAATTTAACCCAAAACTATTTTTATTACGCAAGATATAATGACAACATCTATTAAAATAACAAAAGTAGCGCAATCAAAAGCGAATGAAATTGATTTTTACAACATCGTTATGGGAACTAGATTTTCAGACCATATGTTCGTTTGTGACTATCAAAACGGCGAATGGCAAAATCCTAGAATTGAGCCATTAGCTTTAATTCCTACACATCCTGCAGCTATGGCATTGCACTATGGTCAGGCAATTTTTGAAGGAATGAAGGCCACCTCAGGAAAAGACGGGACACCCTTATTATTCCGTCCCAATGAGAATGCTAAAAGATTGAATTTTAGTGCAAATCGAATGGGAATGCCTTTATTTCCCGAAGATTTGTTTGTAGAAGCATTGAAGCAATTTGTGGAGATAGAAAAAAAATGGATTCCAACACAAGAAGGCAGCGCTTTGTATTTGCGTCCGTTTATGTATGCCGATGAACCATTTATTGGAATGCGTGCGGCAACTAGTTTTAAGTTTATTATTATAGCTTCTCCGGCTGGACCTTTCTTCCATAAAAAAATTAAATTATACGCCGAAACAAAATATGTTCGCGCTGTGAATGGTGGAACAGGAGAAGCTAAAGCCGCCGGAAACTATGCCGGAGCTATTCGCCCTACAGAATATGCAAAAATGGAGGGTTATGATCAAGTTTTGTGGTTAGATGCTCAACATTTTGAATACATTCAAGAAGTGGGAACGATGAATATTTTCTTTAAAATAGGAGGTAAGTTTATTACGCCCGATTTGAGTGGTTCTATTTTGGCTGGTATAACACGAATGAGTGTGATAGACATATTGCGCGACAAAGGCTATGAAGTTACAGAACGTCCTGTCTCCCTTACCGAAATTATCGAAGCTTCAAAAAATGGAACTTTGGAAGAAGCATTTGGGGCAGGAACTGCAGTAGGGATTGCCCGAATAGAAGAAATTGGAAACAATGATTTATCAATAAAATTTCCTATTGACAATCCTGTTTCTGATTATGTAGCAGACACATTAGAAGGAATAAAAACACAAGAAATTCAAGACAAGTTTGGCTGGTTAGTATCTGCAAAGTAAAATTTTATGAGTAAAATAGATAAATCAATACTCGAGAAAGCATTTTCAACGATGGCCACTGCCAAGGCAATGACCAACTTATATGAAGATAATTTCAAGATTGTTTCCAAATATGTACATGCGACATCTCGTGGTCATGAGGCTATTCAGATTGCAATGGCGATGCATTTACTTCCTCAGGATTATGCTTTTCCTTACTATCGTGATGATTCGATGCTATTGGGAATAGGGATGCAGCCTTATGATTTGATGTTGCAATTGATGGCAAAAAAAGACGACCCATTTTCAGGAGGCAGAACTTATTATTGTCATCCAAGTTTGAAAGATGTAGATAAGCCCAAAATTCCACATCAATCCTCTGCAACAGGGATGCAGGCCATTCCGGCAACCGGAGCTGCGATGGGATTTTGGTATAAAGAAAATATAGGTATTCAAGATGCAACTCAAGAATCACCAATAGTAGTTTGTTCGCTAGGTGATGCTTCAGTAACCGAAGGAGAAATTGCTGAAGCTTTTCAGATGGCTGCTTTGAAGCAGTTACCCATTTTGTATTTGGTACAAGATAACGGTTGGGATATTTCGGCGAATGCTGCTGAAACTCGAGCGCAAAATGCCTATGAGTATATCAAAGGTTTTCATGGAATTGAAGCGATATCTATTGATGGAGCCAATTTTACCGAAAGCTATTTGGCTATTCAAAAAGTGGTGAAAACGATACGCGAAGAGCGCCGACCATTTTTGGTGCATGCAAAAGTGCCGTTGTTGAATCACCATACTTCTGGTGTTCGTATGGAATGGTATCGGGATGATTTGGAAGAAGCACAATCGCGTGATCCATTTCCAGTATTGCAAAAGCAATTGATGGAAGTAGGATTTACTAATGAAGAAATTCATACTATAGAGAAGTTAGCTGTGACCAAAGTGAAATCTGATTTCGAAAAAGCACAAAAAGCAGAAGATCCAAAACCCGAAGATTTATTTACTCATGATTTTGCGCCAACACCAATTACAGAGGAAGTAGGAGAAAGAAATCCTAAACGCGAAGAGAAAGTGGTGATGGTAGATTGTGCTTTGTTTGCTGTTCAAGAATTGATGAAAACTCACAAGGAATGTTTGCTATACGGTCAAGATGTAGGTGGTAGACTGGGAGGGGTTTTTAGGGAAGCAGCGACTTTGGCTCAGGAATTTGGAGATGAACGCGTATTTAACACACCGATTCAGGAAGCTTTTATTGTGGGGTCAACTGTTGGGATGTCAGCCGTTGGCTTGAAGCCAATTGTTGAGGTACAGTTTGCTGATTATATATGGCCGGGCTTAAATCAATTGTTCACGGAAGTAAGCCGTTCCAGTTATTTGACTAATGGAAAATGGCCGGTTAGTATGATTTTGCGAGTGCCTATTGGCGCTTACGGCAATGGTGGCCCTTATCACTCTTCTTCGGTGGAAAGTGTACTGACCAATATCCGAGGTATAAAAATAGCATATCCAAGCAACGGAGCCGATTTAAAAGGTTTGCTAAAAGCAGCGTATTACGACCCAAATCCGGTGGTCATTTTAGAGCATAAAGGATTGTATTGGAGTAAAGTAAAAGGTACAGATGCTGCCAGAGTAAACGAACCAAGTGAAGATTACATCTTGCCTTTTGGAAAAGCGAATATCGTGCAAGAAATATGGGAGCAGCAAAGTCAGGAAACAATCTCGGTAATCACATACGGAATGGGAGTACATTGGGCTTTGAATGCTTCCGAAAAAATAAAAAGTCAAGTAGAAATTATCGATTTACGGACGCTGTATCCTTTAGACGAAGAAGCGATTTTTAAATCGGTTAAAAAGACTAAAAAGTGTTTGGTTGTAACAGAAGAGTCAACCAATAATTCCTTTGCTCGAAGTTTGGCAGGTATGATTCAGGAGAATTGTTTTAAATATCTTGACGCTCCGGTAATGGTTATTGGTTCTGAAAATATGCCTGCTATTCCATTAAATAGTACTTTAGAATTTACAATGATTCCGAATGCGGATAAGGTGAAGTTAAAGATGGAAGAGTTGTTGAATTATTAGTGTTCAGTCGCAGTTTTCAGCGAAAATGTCAATTTATTCTTTGTCATTCTCTCTTTTTTTCATTCCGTGGAACGAAGACAAACTATCGAAGCGAACTGAGCGTAAGCTAATCTCATCATGAATGTCAATCGCAATGTCATGATTTTCACGGCTACCTGCCTAACGGCAGGCAGGTCTGGGCTAGAAAAATACGTAGAAACAAAAACCGCAACATCAATGTTGCAGTTTTTGTTTCTGTCAACTTAGACTGACTACTCAAAACTGCCTACTTTTTCTGCGGTGGATATTGTTCTAGAATTTTAGTAACAAATTCTTTTATGACTTCGTCTTTTTTATGGGTGTCTTTTGTCAAAACACCTTCGCCTTCACCTTGCCAAATCAATTCTTTTTTCTTGGCATCAATTAAATCTATATAGAGAGTTCCTTGTGAATAGCGATTTACAGTAGTGTTTCCTCCCCAAATCCAAGGATTCCAACCCCATCCCCAACCATAACCCCAGCCCATATTGAATTGGTTGACATCAACTTGTTCCCTTTCCTTAGTAAAAAAATTTACTAACAAATCAGGGGTTTCACTTTTAGTTAATCCTTTAGAGGTCATAGTTTCATCAATAGAATAGAGAATTCTTTTTTTATCTAAATCAGAAATCTCTACTTTATCTATCCCAGACTTGTAAAACGCATAGGTTTTGAATTGTGAAAAATCTACTTTTTTGTCATAATCTGAGTTCACATTTATAGAACTACATGCTGAAAGTAGCAGAAAGAAAAACGAAATAAGGAGAAACTTTTTCATAATTGTAAATTTTTGGTTAAAATAAATTTTCATCGACTGAATTAGGGATGGTAACTTTTAATAAAGGTTGCGTTGTCATGGCTCTTTTTATTGCAAAAATTGCCCCTTCATTTCTAGCCCAATTTCTTCTTGAAATTCCGTTAGTCACATCCCAAAAAAGCATTGATTCTAAGCGCTTTGATGCTTCTTTTGTCCCGTCAAGAACCATACCAAAACCACCGTTAATTACTTCGCCCCAACCAACTCCGCCGCCATTGTGAATAGAAACCCAAGTTGCACCACGGAAACTGTCGCCAATGACATTTTGGATTGCCATATCGGCAGTAAAACGAGATCCGTCATATATGTTTGAAGTTTCTCTGTATGGCGAATCGGTTCCGGAAACGTCATGATGATCACGACCTAAAATTATATAACCAATTTCACCTTTTGCAATCGCTTGATTAAATGCTTCAGCAATTTTGATTCTGCCTTCGGCATCTGCATATAAAATTCGGGCTTGTGAGCCAACTACTAGTTTATTTTCCTGTGCCCCTTTTATCCATTGGATATTATCAGCCATTTGTTGTTTGATTTCAGTAGGTGAAATTTTCATCATTTCTTCTAAAACAGCACAGGCAATTTTATCTGTTTTGGCTAAATCATCCGGATTTCCGGAAGCACAAACCCAACGGAATGGCCCAAAGCCGTAATCAAAACACATTGGACCCATAATATCTTGTACATACGATGGATATTTAAACTCATGGCCTATGGTTGGATTTTTTTCCATTACATCTGCTCCTGCTCGAGAGGCTTCTAATAAAAAGGCGTTTCCATAATCAAAGAAGTAAGTTCCTTTGGTAGTGTGTTTGTTTATTGCACTTGCATGCCGACGTAAGGTTTTTTGAACTTCTTCTTTAAACTTATCAGGATTATTAGCCATCAGTTCATTTGATTCATCAAAAGAATATCCCGTTGGATAATAACCACCTGCCCAAGGATTGTGCAATGAGGTTTGGTCTGAACCCAAATCGATATGAATATTTTCCTGATCGAAACGTTCCCATACATCAACCACATTTCCCAAATAGGCAATCGAAACTACTTCTTGTTTAGCCAATGCTTTTTGGACTCTCGGAACTAAATCTTCAATAGTATCTATAACTTCATTAATCCAGCCTTGAGAATGGCGAATATGTGTAATTTTTGGATTGACCTCGGCACAAACAGTCACGCAACCGGCAATGTTTCCTGCTTTGGGTTGTGCGCCTGACATACCTCCTAATCCTGAAGTAACAAACAAACCACCAGTTGGCGATTTCTTTATTTTTCTGAATCCATTTAGAACAGTTATGGTTGTTCCGTGTACGATTCCTTGTGGACCAATATACATATAACTTCCGGCTGTCATTTGTCCGTATTGCGAAACACCCAAAGCATTCATTTTTTCCCAATCATCGGGTTTGGAATAATTTGGAATGACCAATCCGTTGGTTACCACAACTCTAGGAGCCTCTTTATGCGAAGGAAACAATCCCATTGGGTGGCCAGAATACATGCTTAATGTTTGTTCTTCCGTCATTTCTGCCAAATACTGCATCGTAAGCAGGTATTGCGCCCAGTTTTGAAACACAGCACCATTTCCGCCATAGGTAATTAACTCATGTGGATGTTGTGCCACGGCATAATCCAGATTATTTTGAATCATGAGCATGATAGCTTTTGCCTGTTCGCATTTTCCTGGATATTCTGAAATTGGTCTTGCATACATTCTATAATCCGGACGAAAACGATACATGTAAATGCGACCGTATTTTTCCAATTCTTCTTTGAATTCCGGAAGTAAAGTGGTATGGTGTTTTTGTTCGAAATAGCGCAACGCATTTTTTAGCGCTAATTTTTTCTCTTCATCCGAAAGGATTTCTTTACGTTTTGGTGCGTGGTTTATTTCCGTGTCGTATGGTTTTGGATTTGGGAGAATTGAAGGAATTCCTTGTTTTATGTGTTCTTGAAATGTCATTTTTAGAGTTTCTGAGTTTCTGAGTGGCTAAGTTACTGAGTTTATTTTGAGTTTCTGAGTTTCTGAATAGCTATGATTATGAGTTATCTTATCTCAGCTACTCAGGCACTCAGGCACACAGCTACTCAGTTACTTTTTTATCGTTCCTGTTTTTTTATCAAATCCGTAAGGGCAGTGTCGGCAACCACTTTTACAACAATAACCTCGTTTTAAATGATATTTTTCAGTAAAACAGCGATAACCTTCCGGAGTTATATAATAATCTTCGCCTTCTTTTAAATTTTTTGGGTCAATTGCTTCATTCATACCCACAAATCGATATTAAAATAGTTATTTTTAATTTCTTCAAAAATAACTATTTTAATCAAAGATTACTTTTTCCTTAGGCAAAAATAGAAAGCGAGAAAGAAATTTAACAACTTTGCAGCATATGATATTGATTGTTTTTAAATATTTAACTCCCCGAGGTTTTAGAGGATTGACTTTCTTCCCGTTTGTTTTTTTAATGAATAAAGAGGATGTATTGGATAAAGTTTTTGTCAACCACGAAAAGATTCATTTGAGACAACAGTTAGAGCTTTTAGTGTTGCCTTTTTATGCTTGGTATGTAATAGAATTTTTGATTAGATGGATTATGACTAAAGACAAGAATGTAGCATATAGAAACATTTCTTTTGAGAATGAAGCATATACTAACGAAAAAGACCTAAACTATTTAAAGTCAAGGTCTTTTTGGAATTTTTTAAACTATTTCTAACTAGTATATTATTTTCTCAATCACAGTTTCACCAGTTTGTAATTTTATTCTCAACAATAGTGTTGTATTGTTTTTGTGAAGGTTTAAGAGCGTAAAATAATTACCATTAATATTATTATAAGTTTGTAATTTTTGACCTAAGACATTGAAGACCTCAATTGACTCCATTTGAAGATTATTCGAACTAACTGCTACTTCATTATTAACTAACACTTTTATAGCATTATCAATTGAATAGTTAGGATTTCCTAAAGCGTTGTTTATATAAACTATTTTAAAACGATCCAAAGTCACACCAGCGGAAGTTGTAAAAGTATATGGGTTTAACTTTAAATCATGTGTTATATTTAACATAGTGTCTTTAAGGTAAATGTTTTGGTCTTCAAATAATCCGTCTAAGGCTCCAATCGCAAAGGAATAATTTCCTTGTGTTGGAACATTTATTCCGATAGGAATTTCATCATTTATATCAAAAGGTAAACTTCTTCCTTGTATTTCAAAAACATTGTAGTCGTTTGTAATGGTTGAAAATAATTTCAAACCGCTTGGTATTGCTGTTGGGGCATCAAATAAATTATCATATTCATTTGTTGCATCAGCGGCATATCCCACTAGTATGCCTGAGGATTGAGAATTTGAGTCAACTAAGTCAAGCCACAACCTATGTCTTTCTATTGTAAATTCGCTATTGACTGTATTGGCATTTTTAAAAAATCCACTATTCGAATATGGAGCTAATGTAGCATCATACCTCATGCTATTATTGAAACTTACAGTTCCTGAACCAGCTGCTCCATCTATCATTTGTACAAAAAATGCCTGGCCAGCTCTTATTAAATCTGCGCTTCCCGGTGTAGTAGACCCCAAATAATTAATTGTCAGATAATCATTAGCATTATAATTATATTGAAATGACCCGTAAAACGGATTGGTGCCACCTGCAACCGGATCTGTTCCATGTGTCCAAAGTTTTACATTACCTAATATTCTACCCGTCGGATTAGTTGAAGCATCATAGGCGTTAGTTTGTAAAAACTTCAGAGCATTAATTGACGATGGATACGGATTACCAATTAAATTAAAATTGTCATTAAGATTGGTAATCTGAACACCATTAGCTCCATTATAAGGAGCACCTGTGTAGCTACCTCTATTTACAGTGTATGGAATAGCCCCGTTAAACGGTACCCCTGTAAAAGTTGTTGGAATACTACTAGCAGGCATACCAAAACTACTGGAACCACGAATGATATAACCTCTTCCCACAGTCATGATTCCACTAGCAGTTTCCCATCTTCCCTGAGATATATTTCCACTTGCGCCGTTAGTATTATTCATGGTTGTATTCCATTGGTATTTGAATCCAGAATTGTAAGGGAAAGTGCTATCGTAAATTGTTCCCATATCTTGGTTGTTTACTGGAGAAGACCAATATACATAGTCAGAACCTTTTATGTTTGGAGCAATTCTTTTATATCTAATACTTCCAGTATTAACTGCCGAATCATTTATCTGAACCAAATTAGCGTTATTATTTACTGTAAATATTGCGTTTGGCTGTACCGTTATTTTATCTGTAATTATAAGGTTTTGACCGGCATTCATTGTCAGTTGTGCATTATTATGAACAGATAAATTATTACCAAGAGCATTCGGAGTATTTGAAATTACAGGGTCATTAGCCACATCTGGAATTACGACACAATGTGCGCTTGTTGGCACACCGCTAGGCGTCCAGTTAGACCCTTCATTCCAATTCGTATTTGTGCCCCCATTCCATATTTTATTACCGGAAATATTTACCACAACATTATCGGTAAACTTTAAATTCGTACCGTTGCATAATGCATAGGTTACTTCAGCAGTATAGGTCGTCGTTACAGTAGGACAAACATTAATAGAGTTTGTAGTACCTAGTTGTGTGCCACTAGTTCCATTACCTTCGAACCATTTTAAAGTGGTTAGAGTTGTTCCACTAGGTGTAAATCTCCATGCTTCATTTGTCACAGTCCAATCAGCGCTCAGACCATTACGATTAGGCGCTACTACAGCAGCTGTTCCTGCGCCATTTTGAATTCCAACAATAGCATTTCCACTATTCCAGGTTGCACAAGTACTTTTTTCTTTTACATAAACTTCAATAACATTAGTGTTTTCATACAAAACAATCATGCCCGTATATAACTGTGTATTACAAGTAGAAGAAAACATAGGAATATCATTCCATGCTGCCACTAGTGCTCTACATCCGGTATTGAGAGTAATTAATTCCCAGCCCACTTGCCCTCCTGCACTTGGGTCTATGTCGTGATATACACCAAAAATAGTATTTCTAAATAACGAAGCATTTGGTAAATCATTACTAAACGACCAATTATTATACCCTCCGGGAGCGTAGGTTGTTGTATCGAAAGTGATTACCCCATTAGATCCAATTAAACATCGGTTGTAATTATTTCCATAAAAGCAGAAATTAAAAGGCAGATTAATCATAGGCGACCAAATGTCGTCAACATTCACACTAACAGGATTCTGTAAGCAGGTAAATTGATAGGGTGGTGCATAAGGAATTGAGGAAACACTGTAATTAGTTGGTTGATTTATTTGTAAGTAACTTGCCTCTAAGTCTACACAACCTAAGGTCTGACAGGACATAGTCGGTGGGATACCACCATTTAATCCCAAACCACCTGATATCACGGCAGGACAATCAAGTGTAGTTGTTCCTGTTCCATTGCCGACAGCACAAGGACTATAGTTTGTTGGTCCATACCAAGAACTAAAATCAGTGCCTCCACAGAAGGAACGTACCCATATATAATAATTTTGACCTGCCGTTAATCCGGTTAGAGTTACGCTTGTTACACCCGCGGCAGTTGAGCCAGTGGGGGTTGTGCCAGTAATTGGAGCAGTACCAGTAGTATTAATAAAGTATTGATAACCACCTGAAGATGGCGGAGTTGTTATAGGCCAGTTAACAGTTACACTTGTAGAAGATAAAATAGTAGCGTATAAATCAGAAGGAGCCGGACAACTTGGCGTTGTTGCACAAATACCAAACGTTCCATTATTATCATTTCCCCATTCCCAAACTCTTATAAAAATCGTTTGTCCAGGTGTTAAACCAGCCATTGAAATGTTAGACATGAATCCATTTGTACTGTCATCATCATCACACTCTAACAAAGTCAAAGAACCACAGGTGCCAGAATAAAAGGCCATACCACTATCGGTCATAACTCCAGTTTGTAAATCTACAGTAAGAATTCCTGTTGCAGGCACTACAGCCGAAAACCAAACATCACTACCAAGATAATTAGCGCAACCCGGTGCTGTCATGCCTGTGCTTCCGGTAGCTCCTGAATTTGAATAGGTAGTGTAAGAACATGAAGTAGAAACAGTAAGTGAAATAGCTCCACTACATTCGTCGTTTCCTAATAATGTAGTGACACTGCCATTTAAATAACTGCTAAAACAACTTTCATTAAAGGCTCTTATTCTGTAATAATACATAGTAGCACCATTTAATCCCGTTACAGTATGTGTTAACGCTGTGCCAACTGAAAAAGGTGATCCGGCTATAGGACTCGTAAAACCAGCATTAGTAGAAACTTCCAAGAAATACTCAATTGGTGCTGCATTTCCACCCGCTGCTGAAGCTGTCCATGTAACAGTAAAACCTGAGCCTGTTATAGCGGAATTTACAGGAGCAGTTGGCGCCACAGGACAGGTAATAGCGCTATTAGACAATGGTGTTGTACTGTTGTAAAACGGAGCTCCTGTGCAACTGTTATTGTAAGAGAAAATATGATAATAATATCTTGTATTGCTGGTTAATGTACCACTTGTAAATGATGTAGTATTACTAGTGACGGCACTTCCTTGAATAACTAAAGTCCCGGCACCTAAAGCAGTAGACCCAACAGCATAGGTTATTCCATTAGTTAGAGTTGGTGGTGTTGCACTGGTACTTCTCACAATTAAATAACCACTTGGAGCAGGTGATGCTGCTGTAAAAGAACCGTTTAATGAGGTACTAGTAAGTGTGGGAAACGTTAGCGCTGTTGGTTGAGCACTTGGGGTTGAACAAGGGATAGGTGAAAAAACACATATCGTTCCGTTCATATCATTATTAGAATTATTTCTCTGAATTCTAATTAAATATCTAGTTCCGATTACGGTGGTGTATGTTATACTTTCTGTCCCAGTAGTATTAGCATTTGCACACGCTAAGTAAGTCATATTTGTAGCGCAAGATCCAGTAAATAAATGAAGAATAGCATCATTCGTACTAGTGTATTGAATTGTAGTATTTGTAGCTGTAGCATCAAACCATCCCCAAGCATCATCAAAATCCCCAGAATTGCAACCGTTGGCACTATTCCAATAATCGGAATTATTAGTAGAGTTAAAAGTGACAGGCGAACAAGTCGTTCCGACAGTTAGTTGACCTGCAGCGCCAGTTACTGCACAGTCGTTTGACTGACCGAATGATTTATAAAATCCTAAAAAAAATACTATTAGAACAAATACAGTATTACAAATTCTAATATTTTTAATTGAATTAAAGTAATTTTTTTTTAAGTAATTCTTTTTCATAAATTATTTATTTAGTTTGGGGAAAACTTCATTTATTACTATTCAAATTTAGTACTATTAATAAAACCACACCTAATAAACTTGTTCAGTTACTCATAAAATCGATTAAATGCGTTTTTTTTTGTTTAAGTTTTAAATTGATCTTTGATTTTTTGAAATAATAAAGATTAGTTGCTTAGAAAATGAGTTTGATATAAAAAAATTATATATTTGAAATCAAATCCTCTATTTGTGAAATACATTATATTTATTTTGAGTGTTTTATTTTCGCTAAATACTGTCTTTGCTCAGATTTATGTCAAAGATAATAGTTTTATTTTCAATAAAGGGACTGTTGTTTATGCTAATGGTAATTTAGAACTTAACGGTGCAAATAGTAATTTTTATTTAAGAAATGAAGGACAGTTTTTACAGGGAACTACTAGTATTTCTTCAAATAAAGGAATCGGTAAACTTTCTGTTTTTCAGGAAGGAACCGTAAACAATTTTGCTTATAATTATTGGTGCTCTCCAGTTGGTAATGCCTCGGCAGTTTCTGGAAATGAAGATTTTGGTATAACAATGTTTACTATTCCAACAACCAATACACTTAGTACAGCTGCAACAATTAGTAGTGCAACCTATAATGGATCTTCCAGTGCGGGCGCATTAACAATAGCATCTTATTGGATATTTAAATTTTTATCTCAGTCTGCCTATTCGGGTTGGGTTCAATCAGGCGCAGCAACAAATATTGCAGCTGGTCAAGGTTTTACGATGAAAGGAACCAGTGGTTCTGATCTAACCAATGTTGGGGAAACTACTGTTAATAATCCTGGAAGTGCTCAACGCTATGATTTTAGAGGAAAGCCAAATGATGGTGACATAACTATTACTGTTGCGGATAATAATTTTACTTTAACCGGGAATCCCTATCCATCTGCCATTGATTTATCAGCATTTTTAACGGATGCAACTAATTGTACTGGGATTGCCTATTTTTGGGAGCATGATAAGACAGTAGCTTCACATGCATTGCTTGCCTATAGAGGAGGTTATGGAACTTTTTCACCTATTTCAAGAGGAGGAACCGGTATATATGTTCCTGCAAAATTTTATTCATATGACATATCGGGTAATCTATTGCCTTTAACAGAATCTTCTCCAAACAATAGTTATGCAAGAAGGTTTTGTCCAATAGGTCAAGGCTTTATGATTAAAGGCAATGCTTCCGGGACTACTGTCACTATGAAAAATTTATATAGAGTCTTTCAAAAAGAAAATGTCTTGAATTCCGTTTTTGAAAGAAATGCAACAGTTTCACAGACTCTCAATGCAGATTTTTTACCTCCTATTATGTCAGTTTCCGGATTTGATTATACAACAGTTTCAACAGCTGAAGTACCACAAATTAGGTTTAATACTTTACTAAATAATCAAGCAATTAAACAAGTTGTTTTGGCTTTTGATAGTGATGCTACTGATGGTGTTGATCATGCAAAAGACGCAGAAAACAATGATGTGACAACATTAGACATGAATTTTTTCTTAAATGATAAAGATTATGTTATTTCAGTAATCCAATTCGATGAAAACAAAAGATTACCAGTAACTTTTAAATCTTCAAATAATGCTTCTTTCAAAATTACGGTAGCACAAATTATAAATTTTGAACAAGCGAATAACATTTATTTATACGATAAAGTAACCGATTTATATCACGATATAAAAAATGCTGAATATGAATTTGTTTTGCCGCAAGGAACATACAACAATCGTTTTGAAATTACCTTTAAAAATGATGCTTTATCGGCTTCTAATCCAATTAGAGAAAATCTAGTTGTTTTTCAAAATAACACAAATCAATTATTAACTATTTCTAATCCCAATCTATTGGATCTAAAATCAGTTACTTTATTTGATATATCAGGAAAAAAGATTTTTAGTCATCTTAACTTGGGGACCAACTCAAGTTATGCGTTTTCTACTGCGGCATTAAGTGATGGTGTTTATTTAGCCAAAATACAATGTAGCGACGGAAAAAATAAAGTCCAGAAAATAATAGTTTCTTCAAACTAATACTATTTTAAAAAGCGATTTGTAATCGCTTTTTTTTATGTAAAATGATTTGCATAAACTACTTTTGAAAAAATATATTTTTGGAAAGTACTAATCAAAAAATTAGTTTAGAAAATACCAATGTCTCACTTTATATAAAGCGGGAAGACTTGTTGCATCCTTATGTTTCAGGAAATAAATTCAGAAAATTAAAGTACAATTTGTTACAGGCCAAAAGTGAAAATAAAAAAACACTTTTGACTTTTGGCGGCGCTTTCTCCAATCATATATTGGCAGTTGCCGCAGCAGGGAAAGAACAAGGATATAAAACCATCGGAATTATTCGCGGTGAAGAGTTGAAAGATAAAATAGCTGAAAATCCAACCCTTAAAAAAGCTCAAGATTTAGGAATGGTTTTTGAGTTCGTGGACCGGGAAATTTTTAGAGAAAAAAGCAGTCCAAAATTTTTCCAACAATTAGTAGAAAAATTTGAAGATTTTTATTTGATTCCCGAAGGAGGAACCAATGAATTGGCTGTAAAAGGATGTGAAGAAATTTTAACAATAACTGATGAAAAGTTCGATTATATTTGTTGCGCCGTTGGAACCGGAGGAACTATTTCAGGACTAATAAATTGTTCAAAAAAAAGTCAACAAGTTTTGGGTTTTCCAGCACTAAAGGGTGATTTTTTAAGAGAAGATATTTGTAAATTTGTTTCCAAGTCAAATTGGGACTTGATTACAGATTATCATTTTGGTGGTTATGCTAAAGTTTCAGAAGAATTGATATTGTTTATTAACGACTTTTATCAAAAATATAAAGTTCCGTTAGACCCAATTTATACTGGAAAAATGTTGTTTGGTGTTATAGATTTAATCAATAAAAAATATTTTCCCGAAAACTCAAAAATACTAGTTATTCACACAGGTGGTTTGCAAGGTATAACCGGCATGAATAATTTATTAAAACAAAAAAATCAATTACAAATTTCTATTTATGATTAAGAACCCTCTTTTACTGCTACTTATGGTTTTTGTTGCATCATGCACTGTAAATCAAAATGTTGTTAGAACAGCAAAATCCGACCCGAGAAAGGTTGAAGCTCCGGTTGTTCAAAGAGTAAAAAAACCAATTTACAGACCAGTTACTAAAACTAATCCTGTAGCAATTACTAAAAAAGATTCTCCAACTGTAGGCAATTATTCAAATGCTACTCAAGTTCTAGAAGCTACAACAAGGGTAAAAGTTACTACTGCAATGGTTTTGGCCTATATCGAAAATTACAAAAATGTTGCTAAAGACAATATGGTTAGAACAGGAATTCCTGCCAGTATTACTTTGGGTCAGGCCATATTAGAATCAGGTGCAGGAACCGGACCGCTTAGTATTCAGGCCAATAACCATTTTGGTATAAAATGTCATAAAGAATGGACAGGTCCAAGTATTAAATATACGGATGATGAAGAAAATGAATGTTTTAGAAAGTATGATGATCCAAGTCAATCTTTTAAAGATCATTCTTGTTTTTTAACAAGCAGACCAAGGTATGCTGAACTTTTTGAGTTTGAAAAAGACGACTACAGAAGTTGGGCTTATGGATTGAAAGCGGCAGGATATGCAACCGATTCAAAATATCCGGACAAACTAATTGGTTTAATAGAACGTTATCAATTGAATAAATATGACACAGAGGTTTTAGGAAAAGATTTTGTATCAAAAATTGTAAATCAACCTATTGCCTACAATGATGATGTTCAAAAATACACCGTTATCAAAGGCGATTCATTGTATTCAATTTCCAAAAAATTCAACATTTCTATTGACGAATTGAAGAAGAAAAATAACTTAACAGACAATACTATTTCTCTGGGACAAAGTATAATTGTCAAATAATTTCAAAATAAAATTCACATTTAACATATGATTTATCAAAGAAGCAGTCAGTTATTTGCTGAAGCCGAAAAAGTTATTCCTGGTGGGGTAAACTCGCCGGTAAGAGCTTTTAAAGGTGTTGGAGGAACACCAATTTTTGCCAAAAGTGCCAAAGGCGCATATCTTTATGATGAAGATGATAACCGATTAATTGACTATATCAATTCTTGGGGACCAATGATTTTAGGTCATGCTTTTCAACCGGTTGTAGACGCCATAATTGAAAAAGCAAAAAAGGGGACCTCATTTGGAATGCCAACAGAATTGGAAACAAAGATTGCTGAACTTGCTGTTTCGATGGTACCAAATATTGACAAAATACGTTTTGTGAACTCTGGGACTGAAGCTTGTATGAGTGCTATTCGTTTGGCAAGAGGTTATTCAAATAGAGATAAAATAATAAAGTTTGCAGGTTGTTATCATGGACATTCTGATTCTTTTTTAATTCAAGCCGGTAGTGGTGCAAGTACATTTGGAACACCAAATTCTCCTGGAGTTACTCAAGGTACCGCAAAAGATACCCTATTGGCAAATTATAATGATATAGAAAATGTAAAAGCTTTATTTGAAGCTAATAAAAATGAGATTGCCGCAATTATTATTGAACCTGTTGCCGGAAATATGGGTTGCGTCCCTCCAATCCCTGGCTTTTTACAATCGTTAAGACAACTTTGTGATGAGAACAATACATTGCTGATTTTTGATGAAGTAATGACCGGATTCCGATTGGCAAAAGGAGGCGTTCAGGAATTGTATAATGTTAAGGCCGATATTGTTTGTTTTGGAAAAGTTATAGGTGGTGGTTTACCAGTTGGAGCTTTTGCTGCCAGCAATGAAATCATGAATCATTTATCGCCAATCGGTCCGGTTTATCAAGCGGGAACTCTTTCCGGAAATCCATTAGCGATGGCCGCAGGATATGCTATGCTACAGACTTTAAATAATGATGCGGATATTTTCAAACGATTGGAAGCGAAAACAGCCTATCTGCACAAAGGAATTGAGAAAGTGCTTACTGCCAATAATGTAGTGTACACTATTAATAGAGTAGGCTCCATGGTTTCAGTTCATTTTGATGCCAATCCGGTAGTTGATTTTCAAACTGCCAAAAATGGAGATAATGAAACCTTTAAAAAGTTCTTCCATGGTTTGTTGCACGAAGGAGTTTATATAGCGCCTTCGGCTTATGAAACTTGGTTTATAACTGACGCACTAACTTATGAAGATTTGGATTTCACAATCGAAGCCATTAATAAAGTTTCTAAAAGTTTTTAAATAGAAAAGTCCCGTGTCTTTTATTTTTAGAGAAACGGGACTTTTATTTGTAAATTGAAATTACTAGTGTATTAATTTCTGAAACAACTCTTGATTTTTTTCTAATTTATCCATTAGATTGGAATCTAAACTAGCTCTTATTTTTGCTTCAATAACTCTTGAAAATTCATCTTTTCTTTCTTTTGTTAAATCCTTGTTTTCAAGAACACTGATTTTTTGTTCAAATAGTCCAACAAAATTTTCATTTTGAGTTTTATCTAATCCTAAATATTCAGTCAATTCAGCGGCTTGTTTTTTTGCCAAATCGTAAGCTGATGGAGTATTTTTATCTTGAGCGTTTGCATTTATTGAAAATGCTAGCATCAATGTAAAAGCAGCAATTAATTTTTTCATTTTGTAAATTTTAGTTGAATTAATAAGTCCAAAACTAATTTATTTTAGTGTAAACTCAAAATTTATTTTTAGTTACTTTTCCGGGAGTGCTTGTGATTTTCTTTTTTCTTTTCTTTCACTCATCTTTTCTTTGAAGTTTTCTATTTTTTCTTCACGATTTTTCTCCCATTTAGCGTACTGTTCAGGATTTAATATTTTTTTCATTTCAACACTTACGGCTTCTTTTTCAGCTTGTATTTGAGCTTTTATATCTTCTCTCATTTTAGTTTTAAGATCCTCCATTTCTTTTCTTTTGGCTTCTCTTTTTTCAACCTGTTTAGTGACTAAGGCTCTAACATCTTTGGTTTGCTTTTCATTTAAGTTCAAGTCTTTGGTCATTTTTTTTACTTGTAACTCAACCTTTTGTTCTGAAGTTAATTTTTCTCTTCCTGCTCTTCTTCCTTCTTTTTCTTGTGCATATGTTGTTAGTCCAACAACTAATAATGCGGCTACAATTAATTTTTTCATTTTTATATATTTTTTAATTTATGTGCCAATTGGACAAAGATGTTTTTAAAAGGTTTAATCTCTATAAAAAAGAATCTAAAAAAAGGAACTCAATTGAGTTCCTTTTCGTTGTAATTAGTTTAAAACTACTGTTTTGTTTTCACCATCAACAGTTACTTTGGTTAAACCGTGTTTTGCCAAACCTTTCATGGCGGCATCCCATTTTTTACCGCTTAAAGCTGATTTATCTTTGAGTTGTGCTATCGGTTGATTGTTATCGGCTTTTAATAAGCTGATGATTAGTTTTTCATCTTCGGTTAATTCCAATTGCTTTTTCTCTGGTCGCATTTGCGGAAAGAACAATACTTCCTGAATGGAAGGATTGTTAGTCAAAAACATGATTAATCGGTCCATTCCAATTCCCAACCCAGAAGTTGGAGGCATTCCATACTCTAAAGCGCGTAAAAAGTCTTCATCTATAATTCCGTTTGCTTCATCATCGCCTTTTTCTGCCAAAGCCATTTGTGCTTCAAAACGACTTCGTTGATCAATAGGGTCGTTTAATTCAGAATACGCATTAGCTATTTCTTTTCCGCAAACCATCAACTCAAAACGTTCCGTCAAATCAGGATTTTCTCTGTGCTCTTTGCATAAAGGCGACATCTCTTTTGGATAATCGGTAATAAAGGTTGGCTGAATAAAGTTTCCTTCGCATTTAGCGCCAAAAATCTCATCAATCAGTTTTCCTTTACCCATTGTTTCATCCACTTCAATATGCATTGATTTGGCAGCTTCAAAAAGTTCTGCTTCGGTTTTACCCGAAATATCAAAACCTGTAAATTGTTTGATGGCATCGGTCATGGTAATTCTTGCATAAGGTGCTTTGAAGTTTACTTTATGTTCGCCAAAAGTGGCGGCAGTAGTTCCGTTTACTTCATTGGCACAATATTCCAAAAGGTTTTCGGTCATTTCCATCATCCAGTTGTAATCTTTGTAGGCTACATAGATTTCCATTGCAGTAAATTCCGGATTGTGTGTTCTGTCCATTCCTTCGTTTCTGAAGTTTTTAGAAAACTCATATACGCCATCAAATCCCCCAACAATAAGTCTTTTCAGATACAATTCGTTTGCGATTCTCATATATAAAGGAATATCCAAACTATTGTGATGTGTTATAAACGGTCGAGCAGCAGCTCCACCAGGAATCGATTGTAAAACCGGTGTTTCCACTTCCATATAACCGGCATTGTTAAAGAAGGTTCTCATGGCGGTGAACAATTTTGTTCTTTTCATAAAAACTTCTTTCACATGCGGATTAACTACTAAATCTACATAACGCATACGGTAACGCAATTCAGCATCATTAAAGGCATCATGAACCTTTCCTTCTTCGTCAGTTTTTGGTAAAGGCAATGGTCGTAATGTTTTACTTAAAAAAGTAAATTTATCAACCCTTATGCATTGAGCCCCAACTTGAGTGGTGAATAATTCACCTTCAATACCTATAAAATCGCCCAAATCAGTTAGTTTTTTAAAAACCTGATTGTAGACTGTTTTATCTTCTTCAGGACAAATCACGTCACGGTTTAAATACAATTGAATTCTTCCTTCACTATCTTGTAGTTCGGCGAAGCATGCTTTTCCTTGATCTCTAACACTCATCAAACGACCGGCAACAATAACTTTCTTGCCATCTTCAAAATTTTCCTTGATATCCTTGGATGTGTTTTTCACAGGAAATAAATCCGCCGGATAAGGGTTGATTCCTAATTCGCGAAGCGCTTTTAATTTATCTCTTCTAATGATTTCTTGTTCTGAAAGTTGCATAGTATGTATTTAAGCGAGCAAAGATAGGGATAATTTGAAAATGTATCAATTTGAAAATGATATGGCATTTAATATTTGTAATTTTGCGGTGTCATAAGGTAAACATGAATAAAAAAATTCAACTTAACGATTTAGGTAATAGAGATTATAAAGACACTTGGGACTATCAAGAGGATTTATTTAAACAAATTGTTGATATAAAAATTCAAAATAGGAGAGAAGAAACCAATTTGGAAACACCAAATTATTTTCTTTTTGTTGAACATCCACATGTTTATACTTTAGGCAAAAGTGGTGATATTAGTAATTTACTTTTATCCGAAAAACAATTGGAAGTTAAAGGTGCTACTTTTTATAAAATCAACCGTGGTGGCGATATTACATACCATGGACCTGGACAAATTGTAGGTTATCCAATAGTAGATTTGGAAAACTTCTTTACCGATATTCATAAATATTTACGTCTTCTTGAAGAAGTTATAATATTGACTTTATCAGAGTATAATATAATAGGTACAAGGAGTAAAGGCGAAACAGGAGTTTGGCTCGATGTAGGCACTCCGTTCGCCAGAAAAATTTGTGCAATGGGAGTACGTGCCAGTCGATGGGTAACGATGCATGGTTTTGCTTTAAACGTAAATGCGAATCTGGGTTACTTTGATAATATTATTCCATGTGGCATCAAAGGAAAAGCTGTTACATCGATGCATGTAGAACTCGGAGGAACGATTGATGAGGAAGAAGTGAAAGAAAAAATTGTGAAGCATTTTCAATTTCTTTTTCAGGCTTTATTTATTACTTCATAAATTAAAATAAATTAATCAGCGTGAGTTGAGTATAAGCTTTTTAAAACATTGCTTTCAATATTTTAAAATCAAATGGTTTACTTTTACTATTATAATAAATAAAAAGTTAATGCGAAAAAGTTTCTAAACCATTAAGAAATTAAGTTCCGTTAAGAGTAATTACGTTTAATTTACTTAACTATCTTAATGGTTTCAATAAAAAATAATTAATTGCAATTCGAACTCACTTAAATCAGTAATTATAACTCCAATTTTAGTTGCTCAGGCAATAATCGAAACGACATTCGGTGGTATTTGGTGATGCCGTATTTTCTTATGGCTTCTCTGTGTTCGATTGTTGGGTAGCCTTTGTTTTGTTTCCAGTTGTACATTGGAAATTCTTCATGAATTCTATTCATATATTCATCTCTGTATGTTTTTGCTAAAACCGAAGCCGCTGCAATGCTCATGTATTTTGAGTCACCTTTTATTATTGAGGTATTAGGAATCGAAAGCAGCAACTCAATTTCTGAATCCGTAAAAACTTTACCGCCTTTATTTTTAATTCCACCTTTTGGGATTAGGGGGCTATTTCCGTCTACTATAATATAATTAGGTAAAGGATTAAGTTTTGTAATACATTCTTGCATTGCTTTTATCGAAGCATTCAGAATATTAATTTCATCAATTATTTTAGGTTCAAGATGGGTTACAGAAAAAGATATTGAAGTAGCTTCGATTATTGACTTTAATTTCTCTCGGGTTTTTTCTGAAAGTTGTTTGGAGTCATTCAGCAACTCTGATTTAAATTCATCAGGTAGCATAACAGCAGCTGCTGTAACCGGACCAGCAAGGCAACCACGCCCAGCTTCATCGGTGCCACATTCTAAAATGAAATCAGAAAATTTTGATAGAAGCATGTAATTTTTTTATAAATCTATAAAAAAAGACACAATTTTAATGTAATTATAGTATTGTCAAACTTACAATTAAAATGTTATTCAAACTTTAACAAATTAAATAAGATTATTTACTGTTAATATTTGGTTAATTAATAAATAATTAAGAAGTTTGCAGAATAACTAACTCAAATAAAATTAATATGAGATCGAAGTTCAAATGGATTTTTACGCTATTATTAGCGTTATCAATACAGTTTTCGTTTGCACAAGAGAAAACTGTAACGGGTGTTGTTTCAGATAATACTGGACCATTACCAGGTGCTAACATTGTTGTAAAAGGAACAACACGTAGCGCACAAACAGATTTTGATGGTAAATATTCCATCAAAGCAAAACAAGGTGAAGTTTTAGTAATATCATTCACCGGGTACAATAATTCAACTTTGACAGTTGGAGCGGCCAATAATTACAATGTTTCTCTTAAAGAACAAAGTGTTAAATTGGAAGAGGTTGTTATATTAGGTTATGACAAGACAGCTACCAAGGCAAAGTCCACTGCGGCTACTACAACGGTTACGGCAGAGAGTCTTAAAAATAGACCAAACGTTACTGTATTACAGTCACTTGCTGGAAATGTAGCAGGTTTGAATGTGATTCAGTCTTCTGGTTCTCCTGGTTCAGCAAAATTTGATTTACTTATTAGAGGTACAGGTTCTGTAAATAGTTCAACTGAACCATTATATGTTGTTGACGGAGTTCCTACAAATTCTGTTGTTTTCAGAAATATCAACCCAGAAGATATTGAGTCTGCTACAGTATTAAGAGACGCAGCTTCTACCTCTATTTATGGTAGTAGATCTGCCAATGGTGTTGTAATTATTAAAACAAAAAACGGTAAATATGAATCTGGACTTAAGATTTCATATACAAGTACCTATGGTATCTCGGAACTTACTAAAGATAAATACAATCTTATGAGTTCTCAACAATTGTTGAGATTTCAAAGAGATAACGGTATAAGTGCAGGAGCAGGAAACAATGTATTGCTTAATCAATTTTTAGGAGCTACTGATGGTATTCCTTTAACTGATCAACAAATCGCAAACGCACCTAATACGGATTGGAGAGATGTGTTTTTTACTACTTCTCAAACACAATCACACAACCTTAGCTTAAGTTCGGGTGGTAAAAATTTAAATAATTTCACCTCTTTAAGTTATACGGATCAAAAAGGTATCGTTAATACCACAAATTTCCAAAGATTTACATACAGAACTAATCTATCAGGTAAGAGTAATAATGACAAGTTTAACTACGGTACAAACTTAACATTAGCCTTATCAAAAAGATTTCAGTTAGGTCAAGAGACCAACTCTGGGATTAATAATAACGTAGTTCAAAACCCTTTATTGGGTTCGTTAACGGGTGTTCCTTATTATGGAGCTGATTTTTATCCTGGCACAGGACAAGGTCTTTATGATATAGTTGGGACTGATTTCGATGGTGGTAATACAACACTTGTATTGCAAGATCTTTTGCAAGAAGGTAACCAACCGAACCAATTTAATGAGATTAAAATCTTAGCTAACGCTAATGCTAGCTACAAATTATCAAGAGATTTTACCTTAGGTACAAGATTTGGTATTGATTATACCCACTCTGATAGAACTTTTGCAAGAGCACCATGGTCTTATTTGGCTATTGCAGTAAGAGAAAACAATGCATTGCCTTTTGGAGGTTTTGAAACAAGAACTTCAGATAGAGATTTTGGATTTAACGTTGTTAATAGCCTAAAATATTCAAGAGTTATTGGAAAACATAGCATAGATGCTGGTATTTACATGGAATATATTAAAGCATACAGAACTGCTAACTCATCTACGCAAAATGGTCTTGATTTGTTAACCTATGCTTTTGGAGCAGGAACAGGATGGACTAACGTTGGAGCAAACTTCGCAGCGCTTAGACCAACAACTAGTGCAGCTAAAAACGTAGCAGGTACGTATTCTAATTTCATCTCAGCTACTTATGATTACGATGGTAAGTATGGACTTGACGCTACAGTAAGAAGAGATGCTTCTTATCGTTTTGTTGACGATAATAGATGGGGTACATTCTGGTCTACAGGTGCAAGATGGAATATTGACAAAGAGAGTTTTATGAAAAATTCTATTTTCAATATGTTTAAATTAAGAGCTTCTTATGGTATACAAGGAAATCAAAATTTAGGAGTTCCTGCTTTTGGTGGAAATCCATTATATACTGGGTCAAACTTAATTAGAGATTTAATTGCAACCGGAACAGGTTATGGTAACTCTGGCGCTTATGTTTTATCTCAATTTGGTAATAACACACTACAATGGGAAGAGCAGACAATGGAGAATCTTGGTTTAGATTTTGGTTTGTGGAATGATAGATTATCAGGAAATATAGATATTTACCGAAGAACTACAGATAAATTATTTTCTAGTATTAACTTATCTGCTGCAGCAGGAGCTGGTAGTGGATTAGCAGGAAATAATGGCTCGTTAGAAAATAATGGTATTGAGGTTGCTTTAAGATTAAAAGTATTTAGAGGTAAAGATTTTAATCTTGATGTTTTTGGAAATGTAGCTTATAATGAAAACGAATATATTGACATCATTAGAACACCTAATGGAGACGGTAACGTAATTGACGAAATTGGCAGTATGATTAATGAATATTGGGTTGTGCCTTATGCAGGAGTTAATCCGGCAAATGGTGAATTATTATTTGTTGCTGCCGATGGTAGTTTAACAGAAACTCCTAACGATGTTGATAGAAGAAGATCAGGAAAAAGCAGTATTCCAATGTACCAAGGAGGATTTGGTTTCAATTTGGATTACAAAGGATTTTTTGTTGACACACAATTTTCGTATTCATTGGATCAATGGAGATTTGACTATGCTCAATTATGGTTGAATTCACCTTCATTTGCACCAGACAACAATATGTCTACTGACATTTTAAATGCATGGACACCAACAAATACGAATACTAATGTTCCTTCTGTTAATGCAGCAAATTTTGATTTGGGGACTGATTTTTCAGACAAATGGTTAAAAGATGCTTCTTATGTAAGATTGAGAAATTTTAGTTTTGGTTATAATTTTGATAAAAAAACGTTAGAGAAGTCGTTTATTACTGCTTTAAAACTTTTTATACAAGCTGAGAATTTATATACTTGGACTAAATGGAGAGGTTTTGATCCTGATTTTGGTGCAACTGCTAACGTTGGATCTTTCCCTACACCGAGAACGGTTTCGTTTGGTGTTAATGTTGAATTTTAAATAAAATATATATCATGAAAAGAATAAAATTAATTTTTATCTCTAGTTTTTTTACAATATTTATGTTTACTTCTTGTGAAGATGCCTATAATATTGTTCAGGACGGAGAACTTAACGAATCGGCAATAACAGATATTTCCGGATTACAAAGCTATCTAAACGGTACTTATGCTGGTGTTACTACTTCTAGTCAGATAGGTTTTACTGGAATTTTTACTGACGAATGTGGTGTTGGTAGAGGTAATGGTGGGCAGAGTTTAAATCTTCACCGATTTTTCCTTACTACAGGTGAAGGTTATGTAAGTAGTATTTGGTTTGGTAATTATCAAGTAATTAACAGATGTAACAGAATTTTAAGAATGGCGAATGAGCAAGTGCCAGTTCCAACAGACCCAGGTCAATTAGCAACTTATAATTCAATAATTGCTCAAGCTAGGGCATTAAGAGCATTTAGTTATTTTGAATTATTGACTTATTTCTCTACGGACTTAAAAGATGACAATGCTCTTGGAGTAATGTTTTTCACTAATGTTCCTGAAGCAAGTGATAAATTCCCTAGAGTTGCTAATGGTATAATATTCGCTCAAATTGAGGACGATTTAAATTATGCTTTTGCTAATGTTGTTCCATCGGCTACAACTCCTTACAAGTTTGTATCTAAACCTATGATCACGGCTTTAAGAGCAAGAATGTATTTGTACAGAGGTAACTATACATTGGCAAAACAATATGCTCAAGATGCAATTGCTACTGCAGGTGTTACGTTAACTGCAGCAACACCAGTTGTTGCAACTGCACCAACAAATCCTTTTTACAGCGTTTTTGTTGCTTCTAACCCTGCTTCAGCAGGTGCTCCTACTGCAGCATGGAATACGGCTTTTTATGGTGCAACATCGACAAATCCATACAGAAGAATGTGGGCTGACGCCGCAACTGGCGGTCAAGGAGAGATTATTTGGTCGCTTGATAGACCGGCTGCTCAAACATGGGAAAATGTTGCAACACAATTTACTACTAATAGTTCTAACTTAGCAGGTTCACCATTATTTGAAGTGGGTAGAAACCTATTCAATAAATTAACAGCAACACCTGGTGATGTGAGAAGGTATACTAACGTAGATCCAACATCTCTTATCAATCAAAATTATGCTACTGATCCTAATTATATTGCAACAGATGTACTTGTAATTGATAAGTACCCTGGAAAACCTGGATTTGTTACTAGAAACGACATAAAAGTCTTTAGACTTTCTGAAATGTATTTCATACTTGCGGAATGTTTAGCTAACGAAGGAAACATTAACGGTGCTTCTAACTCTGTAGCTTCAGTTATAAAACAAATCAGAGATGCTAGAAACTTTTTAGGAGCTCAGCCTTTACCGGTTTATGCTGATGCAACAGCTGCTTGGGCAGGTATTTTAGATGAAAGAAGATTAGAATTATGTTTTGAAGGTTTTAGATATATTGATATGAAAAGATTAGGTACTCTAGCAGGTCAAACACTTGACAGACACCCAACCGATGATCAAATATCAGGTGCGGAATTATCTATTCCTAACGATGACTATAGATTTACTATGCCAATTCCATTGGATGAGATAAACGGTAATCCTGGGATTGCTGCGCAACAAAATCCTGGATACAATTAATATATAGTATTTAAAATTTTAAAAAACCTTTTTCTTTTTAGAAAAGGGTTTTTTTAACTAATACAATTTATGAAAACACTTTTTACTTTTTTATTTTTTCCATTTTTTGTTTTCTGTCAAACCGTTGCAGAACGTCAGAAAATAGCCAATTCTTATAATCAGACAGAGATAGCTAATCTTATGAAAAGCTATGAAGCATTTTCTATTGTTCAGCAAAAAAGAATTGACGAGTATAAAAAACTACACCCATTTGTTGAGAGTGAAAAAATGTCCTTACAAAGAATAGAGGATGATGGAACGCCAATCTTTTATACAACATTTAATGCTGGTTCTTCTAGAACTATAGGAACAAATAAAATGTATCCGGGAGGAACTCTTGGTTTAAATATTACAGGTGAAGGTATGATTGCCGGAGTTTGGGATGGTGGAAAAGTAAGAGATACACATCAAGAGTTTACAGGAGGAAAAATTGCCTTAAGTGATGCATCTGCAACTTTAAGTTCTCATGGTACTCACGTTACCGGTACGATTATGGCTTCAGGTTTTAGCCCACTTAGAAAAGGAATTGCTTATGGAGCTCAGGCAAAGACGTATGATTGGTCTTCAGATTATAATGAGATGCTAGCTTTTGGCTCTGCAGGTTATTTGGTTTCAAACCATTCTTACGGCTATATTGCATCGAGTTTGTCTGATTCTAAGTTTGGACAATACGATACTTCCTCTATACAAATTGATAATGCATCCAATGCCAATCCATATTACCAGATATGCGTTGCTGCCGGAAATGATAGAGATGATTTTGCAATTGCCCAAGTGGGTAATAAAGCTGGTTATGATTTACTTACCGGATTTGCCACTTCTAAAAATAGTCTAGTTGTTGCAGCTGTTAATGAAGTTTTGAATTATGCTAATGAAAGCAGTGTTGTCATGAGTTCCTTCAGTAACTTTGGCCCAACAGATGATGGTAGAATTAAACCCGATATTGCAGCAAAAGGTGTTGGAGTTAGCTCTTGTATTAGTAGTGGAGACGCATCATATGCATCTTATCAAGGGACATCAATGGCTGCGCCTGCAATAACAGGTATGGTATTGATGCTTCAAAAACACTTTAATAATCTTAACCAAAGTGATTTTATGAGAGCATCTACTGTTCGAGGATTGATTTGCCATTCAGCTAAAGAAGCTGGGTTAAATCCAGGTCCTGATTATGAGTTTGGTTGGGGATTAGCTAATGCTGAATTAGCCGCAAATATTATTACAAACAGAAATGTTTCATCTGTCCTAGAAGAAAATACATTAAATGGAAGTCAAACATTTACAAAACAAATTTCAATTTCATCTGTTCAAAAATTATCAGCTACAATTTGCTGGACTGACCCTAATGGACAAACAAATGTTACAGGAGATACTGATAATAGAACACCTAGACTTAAAAATAATTTAGATTTAAAAATCTTAAAAGATGGTAATGTCTATTATCCATGGAAGTTAAATGTTGATGACCCAACTTCCGCTGCAATAAATACAGAAGAAAATGACGTTGATAATGTCGAAAAAGTAGAAATCCCTAATGCAGAACCAGGTATTTATACTATTCAAGTTACTCATAAAGGTTCACTAACAGGTGGCTCACAAGTGTTTTCATTGATTGCTAATGCAACTAACGGATTAAGCTTAAACACCAGAGATTTTGACAAAGATAACAGTATCTTTATTTATCCAAATCCTGCAAGTAGCATTTTGAATTTTATTGTTAAAAACAACATCACTATTTCTACTATCACAATTAATGATATTTCTGGAAAAGAAATATATAAATCAGGTAACGCAATAAATAATAGTATCGACGTTTCCAATCTTTCATCAGGTGTTTACTTTGTAACATTTAAATCTGATACTAGTTCGGTCACTAAGAAATTTATAAAAGAGTAACTTTTTTATTCAATTATAGTAAAACCATCTCAATTAATTGAGGTGGTTTTTTTATGATTTTATTCCAAATTGTTTTATGTATTTTTGCTTCGAAATATTTTAAGATGAAATACTTATTTACTGTACTCTTTTTGTTAATTTTTTCAGTTGGTTTTTCTCAGGACGATCAATCAGATGCTGCTAAAAACATTACAAAGAAGCAACCTAAAGCAGCTTTTGATCAATACAGAATTATCTCTTTACAAAAAGACACAACTTATGTTGATACTTCTTTAACCATAAAAAAAGAATACGAATACAACTATTTGAGAAAAGATATTTTTGGATTACTTCCTTTCGCTAATGAAGGGCAAACCTATACAGTGCTCAATTTCGGATTGAAAAATTTCACCTCTTTTCCGGAAATTGGTTTTTCGGGTAAACAGTTTAATTATTTAGGGGTTAATGATATCAACTATTACTCTGTGGCAACTCCGGTAACTGAACTATATTTCAAAACAGTAATGGAACAAGGACAATCTGTTGATGCTTTTATTACAGTAAATACTTCGGAACGATTTAACATGTCAGTTGCTTTCAAAGGATTGCGTTCGTTGGGTAAATATATTAACCAACTTTCGAGTACCGGAAATTTCAGGTTTACCTCCAGTTACAATACACTTAATAAAAGATATTATCTGAATTTTCATTTCACGGGACAAGATTTCCTTAACGGAGAAAATGGAGGAATTTCTTCAATTGAAGATTTTGAAAGCGGAGACGGAGCTTTCGCTAACCGTGCCCGACTGGATGTATATTTAAAAGACGCCAAATCATTCATGAAAGGGAAAAGATATTTCTTTGATCATAATTTCAGAATCAATAGCAAAAATGGAGGCAACAATTTATTTTTGACACACCAATTCAATTACGAAACGAAATTTTTTGAATACAATCAAAAAACAGTACCATCAACGGTTAACAATGCTATAATTTATCGGTTCGGTGATTCGTATGTTACAAGTGATATCAACGACCAAACTCGTTATAACCGAATGTATAATAAAGTTGGGGCGATTTACGAAAATTCTTTGCTAGGAAAATTTCAGTTCTTTGTCGAAGACTTCCGCTATAATTATTACTACAATAAGGTATTAATATTAGATTCGGGGACAATTCCAAGTTCTTTAAATGACAAAATCAATACGGTTGGCGGTCAATACGACTACAGAAAAAACAAATGGAACGGAACATTTACCTATTCCAATTCAATTTCAAACCAACCAATGTCAAATTTTGATGCCAAACTAAACTTTAAATTCAACGATAAAAATGAATTTGTTTTTCAATATCAAATGCTGAATAAAATTCCGGACCATATTTATAATTTATACCAAAGCAGTTTTGTCGCCTATAATTGGCACAACGATTTCAAGAATGAGAAGATGAATAATATCGAAGCTACTGCCAAAACCCAATGGCTTGATGCTTCGTTGCAGCTAAGTTCCATCAAAGACCATTTGTATTTTAGTAACGATGCCACCGATTCGCAACAGCAAATTATCTCGCCTAAACAATATGACAAAGCCATTAATTATTTGTCCGTAAAAGTTAGCCGCGAGTTCAAATGGTGGAAATTAGCTCTAGACAATACGGTGCTCTACCAACAAGTTGACCAGGAAAATGATGTGTTGAATGTGCCACAAATCGTGACTAGAAATTCACTTTACTTTACCAATTATTTTTTCAAAAAAGCAATGTACCTCCAAACGGGTTTTATATTTAATTATTTCACAAAATATTACATCAATGATTACAATCCGGTAACTACTGAAGCTTTCGTTCAAAATCAAAGAAAGGTTGGCGATTTCCCAATGCTGGATTTCTTTATCAATGCAAGAATTCGCCAGACCAGGATTTTCCTGAAAGCAGAACACTTCAATTCCAAAATGACCGGGAATAATTTCTACACAGCACCCAATTATCCGTATCGTGATTTCATGATTCGGTTTGGTCTAGTTTGGAATTTCTTTCAATAGTTTTTTTGGGCTTGAAAACGCGCTGTCCACTAACACGAGCGAAGCTAACTGGCGAAGCAATCTTTTGTCTCGTTTTGAGAACAAGACAAAAGTATGCCATTACCATCACTCAAGCTAACGTTTTCGAATTAACGTTCTCCAAACTTGCAAACATTCTTTTTATCAATATCTTTGTAGCCACAAATAAAAAGACTCAGTAACTCAGCTACTCAGTAACTCAGCAACTTAAAGAAATGACATACTCAGAAAACATATTAGGAACTATCGGCAACACACCATTAGTAAAACTTAACAAAGTAGTAGAAGGGATTGATGCCTTGCTTTTAGCCAAAGTAGAAACCTTCAACCCAGGCAATTCTACCAAAGACCGAATGGCACTTAAAATGGTAGAAGATGCCGAAGCCGACGGTAGATTAAAACCAGGAGGAACCATTATCGAAGGAACCTCTGGAAATACCGGAATGGGATTGGCGCTTGCAGCTATTGTTAAAGGATACAAATGTATTTTTGTTATTACCGATAAGCAGTCTAAAGAAAAAATGGATATACTTCGTGCTGTTGGTGCAAAAGTAATTGTTTGTCCAACCGATGTTGAACCAACAGATCCTCGTTCTTATTATTCGGTTTCCAAAAGATTAGGAACCGAAATCCCAAATTCATGGTACGTAAATCAATACGATAATCCATCCAATGCTGTGGCTCATTACGAACAAACCGGACCTGAAATTTGGGATCAAACCGATGGGAAAGTTACCCATTTCGTAGTTGGAGTAGGAACAGGCGGAACCATATCTGGAATTGGAAAATACCTAAAAGAGAAAAATCCAAACATAAAAGTTTGGGGGATTGACACTTATGGCTCTGTTTTCAAAAAATACCATGAAACCGGAATTTTTGACGAGAACGAAATCTACTCTTATATCACTGAAGGAATTGGAGAAGACATTCTTCCTAAAAATGTTGACTTTTCAGTTATCGATGGTTTTACTAAAGTAACCGATAAAGACGCTGCAGTTTACACCAGAAGAATTGCACTAGAAGAAGGAATATTTGTAGGGAATTCTGCCGGAGCCTGTGTCAAAGGGTTACACCAATTAAAAGAGCATTTCAAAAAAGATGATGTTGTTGTAGTGTTGTTTCACGATTCGGGAAGTCGATATGTTGGTAAAATGTTCAATGACGATTGGATGCGGGAAAGAGGATTTTTGGATGAAGAAATTACAAAAGCTGAAGACGTAATTAAAGATCATAAAGACAAACCATTGATAGTAGTTCGCACTGAGGAATTGGTTTCTCATGCGATAGAAAGATTAAAAAAATATAAAATTTCTCAGATTCCAGTTATTGATTCTACGGGTTTTGTAGGTAGCTTAGATGAAACGGATTTATTCAGAAGTTATGTAGAAGATAAAAACATAGCAGAAAAGCCAATTCGCGAAATTATGGGTAAGCCCTATCCAATAGTAAATGCTAATGCTCCTATTGAAGAAGTTTCAAAATTATTCAATAAAGATAATCAAGCCGTATTAGTTGATTTAGGAAATGGCAAATACCATATTATTACCAAACACGATATTATTGGTTCGATAAAATAGGCAGAAGGGAATAGAGATAAGGCAAAAGTTTTATCCCTTTTACTCTCCTAACAAAACTCCCGAAATATTCCACGAGCTAAAACTACTTCCTTCTGGCAAACCTTGTGGTATTTTAATATGTATGGTATGATTCCCAGCTTCTAAATCGCCCAAGTCAATAAATATTGGATTCGTCACTGTTCCCGGACACCAATTGGCTCTACTATAATCAGAAGAAGATAAGCCATTAGGAAAATTTCCCGATGCCGGATTCGATAAACGGTAAGAGCCACAATCCTGTCGCCATGGCGTAAAACTAAATGTTTCTTTTCCGTCAAGGTAAATCGTATTTTTCTTTGGCACAAACTCATCGCCATTTTCCCAACCACCATGACCAGTTGTGATGTAACGAAGCTTGCAATTTTTCATAGGTTTGTCCAATTTAAAAGTAACTTCCAAACCTTTGTCGGAACTGAACATAGTTCCATATTCCTGTCCCGCCATTTCCATAATGTTATTGGTGCAAAAAAGCGGAACGATTTGCGTTGGGGTAACTTTGCTTTCTTCCTCATCGTGTATAGTAATATTAGCAGAAACTTTGTGTCCGCCTTTATCATAATTACCAATGTTAATGCCAATCCAAACTTCTTGATTACTTAGTAAACTTCTTAAATCAGAAACATCCTGACGGTACAATACATTTTCTGCCCAAGTTTTATCTTTGAGCTGTAAGTTGTTGTATTGCTTCACTCCAAATGGTGTAAAGAAACGCATCAATTCCACCACTGGATTATAGTTTTCAGTTGCAACTACACCTTGGTATTCTTTACCGTTTCCGTTGTTGTAAATTGGCAATGTCTTTGCTCCGTTTTGCAAACCATCCAAAAAGGATAGTGTTTTATTGTTTGGAATGATAAAAAAAGAACCCGTTCTATCGTAAGCATCGCCATTAGATTGTTCAGTAACATCAACAAAAATCTGACTACCGACTTTTATCTCAGGAATTTTTATTTTTCTGACAGCAATCGTTCCGTTGGCAAATCGGAGAATGCTATCATTAGACTTTGATGTTTCCGAAAAATTGATGATTTGGTCTTTGAACACATTAATAGTAGTAAAGCGACTTTTCCAAAGTAAATCTTTGTATGTTAGCATATCTATTGATTTAGATATATCCGGATCTGTCGGAAACTTTTTTATTCTCTCGATTTTTGTTGCTTTTATGACAAAATTACCATTCCGAACCATTTCTAAAACCAGACCTAGATTCTGCCCTAAAATAGTTGGCGCTCCTTTTACTTTTAATTCATTAGTATACCAAAGCTCTATATTATTGGAGTTAACAATTGTCTTGGCTTTTTTGCAATTGTAACCTAAAATCTTTTTGGTATCATTTAGATATTCGAAAGTTTGTTTTCCGAGTGAAACACTGTCTTTTGAATTTATAGTTTTTGTTGCATCCAAATCTGCAACTTGGCTGAAGGAATTTGTTTTTCTATCTACAAAAATAATCTCATTTGGGAAATCAGCTTTCCCATTAAAAATACTTTGCGAACCTATCTGAGTAACTTCAGAACTGGTAAATACCAAAATTGGATCTTGATTTTCAATCAAACTCCCATTAGAACTTTTGAGATAAGTGATTTTATAGTTTTGGGAAAAAGCATTTCCATAAACTAGTAGTAAAACAATAAAAAGTAATTTTTTCATTACAAAAAATTTTAATATTAAAGTAATTTTCTTACTTTAGTTAAAAATTTGGAATCGTGAAAGAAGATTTTCTTCATTATGTATGGCAATATAAGAAGTTTGACTTTTCTAACCTAACAACTGTTTCGGGAGAAGTGCTTACCATATCTAATTGTGGAAATTATTTGCAACAAACTGGACCTGATTTTTTTAATGCCCAAATTAGTATTGGAAATCAGAAATGGGCTGGAAATATTGAAATTCACATCAAATCTTCCGATTGGTATTTGCATCATCACGAAAAAGACGCGAATTATGATAACGTAATTCTGCATGTAGTTTGGGAACACGACACGCCAGTTTTCAGAAAAGACAATACTGAAATTCCGGTTTTGGAACTTAATAAATATATATCAAACAAAGAGTTAGAAAATTACCAGTCGTTGACATCTAAAAAATCCTGGATTTATTGTGAAAGTCAAATCGATACTATAGATTATTTTGTCTTTCAAAATTGGCAAGAACGATTGTTTATTGAACGATTAGAACGAAAATACAGGCCGATAGAACAACTGCTTAAGGAAACTGAAAATAATTGGGAGGCGGTTTTGTTTTGTATGCTGTCAAAGAATTTTGGTTTGAATACGAATGGAGAAACATTTTTGAAAATAGCCAAATCAATTCCGTTTCCGATTATAAGAAAAGAAAGTGTTGAAGTTGAAAATATAGAAAGTTTGCTTTTTGGAATGGCAGATATGTTTCCGGTTGATGCCGAGGATAATTATACTAAAGAGTTGAAAAAACGATTTTACTATATTATTCAAAAGTATAGCTTGAAAGAGATAATTACTGAACCGGTTCAGTTTTTTAAACATCGCCCCGATAATTTTCCGACTATACGTTTGGCACAATTGGCAATGCTTTATCACAAGCAGCAAAACTTATTTTCAAAAGTGATAGTAGCTAAAACGGTGAAAGAGTTGCGCCAGCTATTTGATATTACGATTTCTGATTATTGGCAAACGCATTATCAGTTTGATAAGGCAAGTCCCAAGAAGAAAAAACAGTTTTCAAAATCGTTCATCGATTTGCTGGTTATCAATACTATTGTTCCAATTCAGTTTGCCTATGCTAAAAGTCAGGGTAAAGAAACATCAGAATCTTTGATAGATTTGCTCCGGGAAGTTGCAGCCGAGAAAAATATAATCATTGAAAAATTTTCAAATTTCGGAATTAAAGCCAAGAATGCTTTTGAAACCCAATCGCTGTTACAATTAAAAAATGAATATTGCAATCATGGTAAATGTTTACAATGCACAGTTGGGATTCAGTTATTAAAAGCGTAATTTTTTATGTGGTTCAAATTAGTATATTTACTCTAAAATTATAACAATTGTCAGTAGTTATTCAATTAAAATATTTCTTCGAAAAACATGGTTTTCATGTTTCTTCCCGCTTGGCGGATAAGCTCGGAATGCGGGCATCTAATGTGCGTTTGTTTTTTATCTACATTACTTTTGTCACGGCAGGTTTGTGGTTTGGCGTATATCTAACTTTAGCTTTTTGGATTAGATTAAAAGATTTAATTAGGGGTAAACGAACTTCTGTTTTTGATTTGTAGAAATTGGAAAGCAATGAATCCATAGTAAAATCCTTTTTAACCTATTCGAAAAGTCAACGAATTGGAATCCTATTGTTTTTTGGGATTATCATTTTGGTTCAAGGCATTTATTTTTTCTATGACTTTACAGCTAAAGAAACTATTGATAAAGAGCAATCCAAATGGTTAGCTCTTCAAAGCACTATTGATAGTCTAAAACTTAATAACAAAAATTATAAACCCACGATTTATCCTTTCAATCCCAATTTCATAACCGATTTTAAAGGCTACAAACTCGGAATGTCTGTCGAAGAAATTGATCGATTGTTGGCGTATAGAGCACAGAATAAGTTTGTAAATTCTGCAGCCGAATTTCAAGTCGTGACTAAAGTTTCCGATTCTTTGTTAAAAGCAATTTCTCCCTATTTTAAATTTCCGGACTGGGTAAAAAATAACAAGAATAACTCTCAAGAATTTGCAAAAAATAATTTTTCAAAACCGGTAAAAATTATTATTCTCGATATCAACCAAGCCACCAAAGAAGATTTGATGAAAGTGTATGGCATTGGTGATAAAATTTCGGATAGGATTTTGGAACAAAAAGATAAATACGGTGCTTTCGTTTCTATGGAGCAGATGGACGATATTTGGGGATTGTCACCCGAAGTTCTTGAAAAATTAAAAAGTTCTTTTGCAGTGAAATCAGTTACAAATTGTAAAAAGATTAATATAAACAATGCTTCGGTCAAAGAGTTGACTCAATTTCCTTTTTTTAGATATCAATTAGCCAAAGATATTGTTGTTTTCAGAACGATGAAAGGTGATATAAAAATTGAGGATTTGTCAAAAATTAAAGGTTTTCCTCTTGAAAAAATAAAAATAATTGCCTTATATTTGGAATTCTAAAAAAATAAGCTAAAATCACTTAAGTTATATATGAATTCAACATACTTTTCAGAAGAACATGAATTATTTAGAGAAAGTTTTAGAGACTTTTTGCATAAAGAAGTAGTGCCTCATATAGAGAAATGGGAAAAAACAGGGACAATTGAACGTTTTATTTGGAAAAAGTTTGGTGAAATGGGATTCTTCGGTCTAGCTTATCCTGAGGCTTATGGCGGAATGAATTTGGATTTGTTTTATACGGTTATTTTTTTAGAAGAACTTCAAAAAATAAAATCTTCTGGTTTTGCAGCCGCCATATGGGCACACGCTTATCTGGCTATGACTCATTTAAATGCGGAAGGTGATGAAAGAATAAAACAAGAGTATTTGGCTGCAAGTATTTCAGGTGATAAGATCGGTGCATTATGCCTTACGGAACCTTTTGGAGGAAGCGATGTGGCCGGAATGAGAACAACAGCAATAAAAAAAGGAAATAAATACATAATAAACGGATCTAAAACATTCATTACAAATGGCGTTTATGCTGATTATTATGTAGTGGCTGCTAAAACAAGTCCGGAACTAGGCAATAAAGGAATCAGTATTTTTTTGATGGATACCAATCAGAAAGGAGTTTCGGCTACAAAGTTGGATAAATTAGGTTGGAGAGCTTCTGATACTGCTGAAATTGCATTCGATAACGTTGAAATTCCCGAAGAAAACTTAATGGGAGAAGAAGGCAAAGGATTTCCTTATATTATGCAGCATTTTGCTTTAGAGCGATTAATCATGGCAATCAATGCACATGCGAGAGCTGAATATGCAATCGAATACACTATAGACTATATGTCGAAACGTGAAGCATTTGGTAAAACCATTGATAAATTTCAAGCATTAAGACATACGATGGTTGACCATGCTACAGAAGTGGAACATTGCAAAATATTTAATTATGCTGCTGTAGCTCGATTAAATAAAGGAGAATATGTGGTAAAAGAAGCCACCATGGCTAAACTAAAATCGACTAAAGTGGCTGATGATGCTATTTACAGTTGTCTGCAAATGTTAGGAGGTTATGGTTATATGGAAGAATATCCTTTGGCACGCTTGTTAAGAGACAGCCGTTTAGGCCCAATAGGCGGCGGTACTTCAGAAATCCTTAGAGAGATTTTGTCTAAGATGATTATTGACAAACAAAACTATCAGCCGGCGGTAAAATAGAGTTTAGAAAATACCTGCCTGCCGGCAGGCAGGGAGAATAGAAAATAGACCAAGAGATGAGAGATTGTTTCTTGGTTTTTTATTTATTAATGGATAGAAGCAAGTGCCATCTTCTTCGTATAGCCCGTAAGCGATTATGGGGATTTGTAATAAGAATAGATTTGCTTATTGCCGGCACGCTAAAAATAATTCCTAATTCCTAATTCCCAATTCATAATTATTTATATCTTTGCACCCTTAACGAGAGGAGGTGTCTATATTATGTTAATTATACCAATTAAAGACGGAGAAAATATCGATAGAGCATTAAAGCGCTATAAAAGAAAATTTGATAAAACTGGAACTGTTCGTCAGTTGCGTTCACGTCAGGCTTTCATTAAGCCTTCAGTGGTTAGAAGAGCACAAGTTCAAAAAGCTGCTTACATTCAGAACATGAAAGACGGATTAGAAAGTTAGTCTCTAATTTTTCTAAAATATACTAACCGTTAGTAATTAAAGTTTCATAACTTTGATGCTAACGGTTTTTTTATGGAAAATTTTAAAAATAAGTTTTATGATTATCTATTGTTGGAGAAAAACTATTCTCAACATACCGTTACAGCTTACATAAATGATATCGGTTTTTTCGAATCTTTTTTATCCAATGAATTTGAGGATGATAATTTACTTCTTATAAATTATAACCAAATCCGCTCTTGGATCGTTTCACTTTCAGACGATGGGATATCAAATGCTTCTATTAATAGAAAAGTATCATCTCTAAAATCCTTTTACAAATTTTTACTTAAAACAAAACAGATTGACACAAGTCCATTGCTAAAACATAAAGCATTAAAAGCGCCCAAAAAAATTCAGATTCCATTTTCCGAAAAGGAACTGGATATGGTTTTGAATCAGATAATGTATAAAGAAGGATTTGAAGGCGTAAGAGATAAATTAATTGTCGACTTGTTTTACACTACCGGAATTCGAAGAACAGAGTTAATAAATCTAAAAATTCAGAATGTCGATTTGTCAAATAAAACAATAAAAGTAATTGGAAAAAGAAACAAAGAAAGAATAATTCCAATTTTAACAATTATTGAAGAACAGATAAAAAAATATTTATCAGAAAGATCAAGTATGCAAGAAGTTAAAGAAAGTGAGTATTTTTTTCTGCTATCAAATGGCGTTAAATTAAACGATTCGTTTGTGTATCGATTAATAAATTATTACTTTAGTAATGTCTCAGAAAAAGTAAAAAAAAGTCCTCATATATTAAGGCATACATTTGCTACTCATCTACTAAATAATGGGGCAGACATAAATTCAGTAAAAGAATTATTAGGACATTCTAGTTTAGCATCGACGCAAGTCTACACGCACAATAGTTTAGCGGAACTTCAAAAAGTCTATAACAGTGCACATCCTAGAAACAAAAAGTAATTCAAAATGTTTAATTAATAAAATAGTAAATTATGAAGGTAAGTGTTCATGCAGTTAACTTTACTGTTGACAGAAAGCTAGTGGATTTTATCCAGGAAAGATTGAGTAAACTTGAAAAATATTATGATAAAGTAGTCTCAGCTGACGTTTTTTTGAAGGTTGAAAAGACAAGTGATAAAGAAAATAAAATTGTTGAGGTCAAAATTCATGTGCCGGGAGATGATTTTATGGTAAAAAAACAATGCAAAACTTTTGAGGAAGCAATAGAGGTTTCAGCAGAATCATTAGAGCGATTATTGATTAAAAGAAAAGAAAAAATAAGAACACATATATAAAATAATTTTTTTTTAAAAATGTTTTGTTTAAAAGACAAAAAGATATACATTTGCAGTCCGTTAGAAATAGCGGGCTTTTTTTATTGATATTGCCAGCGTAGCTCAGTTGGCTAGAGCAGCTGATTTGTAATCAGCAGGTCGTGGGTTCGAGTCCCTCCGCCGGCTCTTTTTTTATTGAAATAT
Organism: Flavobacteriaceae bacterium; assembly: GCA_947456955.1. GTDB lineage: Bacteria > Bacteroidota > Bacteroidia > Flavobacteriales > Flavobacteriaceae > Flavobacterium. Next base: position 315,770 of record CANGTQ010000002.1, read on the forward strand.
GGTTAGGGGAGATACTCAAGCGGCCAACGAGGGCAGACTGTAAATCTGCTGTGAGAACTTCGCAGGTTCGAATCCTGCTCTCCCCACAAACTTTTTGAAAGACATTTTCTGAAAGCTCGCTTTCGAGAAAATGATATTCAAAAAGTTTGAGTATCGTCGGAACGTCGATACAGGATCATCGCCTTTAAGGTGGTAATCCAAAAAAATAGTTTCGACTATTCGGAACAAAAAAGGCTGAGTATCGTTGGAACGACGATAAAGCATTATCGTCTTTAAGGCGTTAATCCAAAAAAGTTTCGATTGTCGGAACAAAAAGTTTGAGTATTGTCGAAACGACGATACAGGATTACAAGCTTGCATGTAATTCTTTAACTATTCGGAATAAGATTCTGAATTTTAAAGGACAATCAACTAGCTAAGTGTCCAACCAACAGGGAAAACTGCCGACTTAGCTCAGGGGTAGAGTGCTTCCTTGGTAAGGAAGAGGTCACGGGTTCAATTCCCGTAGTTGGCTCAAATTAAATTGAAAATTGAACACTAAATAAATATATATAACTAAGTTTAAAATTAATTAAAATGGCAAAAGAAAATTTTAACCGTAACAAGCCCCACTTAAACATCGGAACGATTGGGCACGTTGACCACGGAAAAACTACATTAACTGCTGCAATCACAAAAGTATTGTCTGATGCAGGTTACTGTCAAGCAAAATCATTTGATCAAATTGATAATGCTCCTGAAGAAAAAGAAAGAGGTATTACTATCAACACATCTCACGTTGAGTACGAAACTGCTAACCGTCACTATGCGCACGTTGACTGTCCAGGTCACGCGGATTATGTGAAAAACATGGTTACTGGTGCTGCTCAAATGGATGGAGCTATCTTAGTAGTAGCTGCAACTGATGGGCCAATGCCACAAACTCGTGAGCACATCCTTTTAGGTCGCCAGGTTGGTATTCCTAGAATAGTAGTTTTCATGAACAAAGTGGATATGGTTGATGATGCTGAATTATTAGAATTAGTTGAAATGGAAATCAGAGACTTATTGTCTTTCTACGAATATGATGGAGATAATGGTCCTGTAATTCAAGGTTCTGCATTAGGTGGATTGAATAATGACCCTGCTTGGGTTCCAAAAATTATTGAATTGATGGAAGCATGCGATAATTGGATTGAAGAGCCAATTCGTGATACTGCTAAACCATTCTTGATGCCGGTTGAGGACGTATTTACAATTACGGGTCGTGGAACTGTTGCTACAGGTCGTATCGAAACAGGAGTTGCTAATACAGGAGATCCAGTTGAAATCATTGGTATGGGAGCTGATAAATTGACTTCTACAATTACTGGAGTAGAGATGTTCCGTAAAATCCTTGACAGAGGAGAAGCTGGAGATAACGTTGGTTTATTGTTAAGAGGTGTTGATAAAGCTGATATCAAAAGAGGTATGGTTATTATTAAGCCAGGTTCAGTAAAACCACACGCTAAATTTAAAGCTGAGGTTTATATTTTGAAAAAAGAAGAAGGTGGTCGTCACACACCATTCCACAATAACTACCGTCCACAGTTCTATGTACGTACAACTGACGTAACAGGAGTTATTTCTTTACCAACAGGTGTAGAGATGGTAATGCCAGGTGATAACTTAACTATTGAAGTTGCTTTATTAAGCCCAATCGCTATGAACGTAGGTTTACGTTTCGCTATCCGTGAAGGTGGTAGAACAGTTGGTGCTGGTCAGGTAACTGAAATAGTAGCTTAATTATAAAATAAATACAAATCCAGTGTCGTTTTTTTTAAACGACACTGGATTTTAATAATAATCAACGGGCGTAGTTCAAGGGTAGAATAGCGGTCTCCAAAACCGTTGATGGGGGTTCGAATCCCTCCGCCCGTGCAAAAATAAAAATACAATGACAAAAGTTGTTAATTATATATCAGAAGCATTTGAAGAGTTAAAAGCAAATGTTACTTGGCCAGAATGGTCTGAAGTACAACGCCTCACTATTATTGTGGCTGTTTTTTCAGTAGTTTTTGCTTTAGCAACATGGGGAGTTGACGAACTATGCGCAAAAGCAATTGCTGGGATTTTTAATTTGATAAAATCATAATTTCTCTGAAATGGCAGATAATAATGTGAAAAAATGGTATGTGGTTCGAGCTGTGAGTGGACAAGAGAATAAAGTTAAAGCTTACATCGAAACAGAAATCAATAGATTAGGTATGTCAGATTACGTATCTCAAGTTCTCGTACCAACTGAAAAAGTGGTGCAGGTAAGAGATGGTAAAAAAATAGCTAAGGATAAAGTTTATTTTCCTGGTTATGTAATGATTGAAGCTAATCTAATTGGTGAAATACCTCATATTATCAAATCGATTACAAGCGTAATTGGTTTTTTAGGTGAAGTAAAAGGCGGAGAGCCTGTGCCATTGCGACTATCAGAAGTGAATAGAATGTTAGGTAAAGTTGATGAATTAGCTGTTAATACAGATACTCAAGCGATACCTTTCAAAATAGATGAAACGGTTAAGGTTATTGATGGTCCTTTCAATGGATTCAACGGAACTATTGAAAAAATCAATGAAGAAAAGCGTAAACTTGAAGTAATGGTGAAAATTTTCGGAAGAAAAACACCTTTAGAATTGAGTTTTATGCAAGTTGAAAAAGTATAATTTGTTACACTATTATAAACCGCAAACGTCTGCTTCCAAAGACTGCTGCAAATTTTTTAAAAACAATGGCTAAAGAGATTAGTAAAGTAGTTAAACTACAAGTTAAGGGAGGTGCCGCGAATCCATCGCCACCGGTTGGACCTGCTCTTGGAGCTGCTGGTGTTAA
>CANGTQ010000003.1 GCA_947456955.1 Flavobacteriaceae bacterium
ACTTTCTTTATTTAATTATTACATTTGCTTCAAATAATTCCCTATGTCAATAGAAGTTCAAAATATTTCCAAAAGTTATGGTGCCCAAAAGGCATTGGATAACGTGTCTTTTTCAGTAAAAAAAGGAGAAATTGTTGGTTTCCTTGGTCCGAATGGTGCCGGAAAATCTACATTGATGAAAATTTTGACCACCTTTCTGAATGCAGATGAAGGCTTGGCTACTGTGAATGGAAATGATGTAAACGAAAATCAAAAAGCCGTACAACTTTCAATTGGTTATTTGCCAGAACACAATCCGATGTATTTGGATTTGTATATTAGAGAATATTTGGCATTCAATGCTGATGTATATAAAGTTTCGAAATCCCGTATTGAAGAAGTTATTCAGCTAACGGGTTTATCTCCTGAAAGTCATAAAAAAATAGGACAATTATCGAAAGGTTTCCGTCAGCGTGTTGGTTTGGCAACCGCTTTACTTCACAATCCTGATGTTTTGATTTTGGATGAACCAACAACCGGATTGGATCCAAATCAATTAGTGGAAATCAGAAACGTAATTAAAAACGTTGGAAAAGACAAGACCGTTTTTCTTTCTACGCATATTATGCAGGAAGTGGAAGCCATTTGTGATCGTGTTATAATTATTGACCACGGAAAAATTGTAACTGATAAAAAATTGGACAAATTAGTTTTGGAAGAAAAGGAGCAAATCATTGAAGTGGAATTTGACAAAGCTATAGAAGAAACTATTTTGGCAGGTTTGCCCAATATTAAAACTTATAAAAATACCAGTGCCAATCTTTGGATATTAACGTTTACTACCGAAGAAGATATGCGTCCAAAATTGTTCGATTTTGCTCATGATAATGGATTGAAAACATTGCAGATTAGTTTGAAAAGCAAGAATCTCGAAGAAATTTTCAGAGAAAAAACTAAGAAAAAATAAACAAAAAGTCCCGTGGCATGAGGTTTTTTATGGATAAATCACATTCCCCTGATACAACTCCTCTACATCAACTAACGGCGGTACATTTTTCAAAATCACATTCCCGGTGCTATTCAAAGTTCCGGTTAAGCTTTGCATAGGCTTTACAATCATATCGTTAGAGCCGCGGTGGTAAACATACAAATTTTGGATTGTGAACTGCTCTGCCTCTATTCTTCCATCACCAAAATAGAAATTAAAATTGGCATTGTTCGTTTGTCCCGAAAGATAAAATCGTGACACATTATTGTTACCAATCGTCAATGAATTATTATTGATTTCCAAAATAAAGTCCCCAGTTCCAGCACCACTTTCGCCATCGGCATCTCTATCAAAGGAAATGATATTCAAATTTGGAAAAGTTAAAACACCATTTGAACTAATATCTCTATCGGTTTTTGAATAGATTTCTTCTAATGTTGGTGTGGTAATAAATATTTTAGTTTGGCCATAATCCCGAACCCAATTGCATCCCGAATTATCCTTAAAAACCAATTGGTTTCCATATTGTTTTACTTCAATGTCATTAATGAAATTTTCTCCTGCTTGTATCTGTACTTTTGTTTCTGCGCCTTCAGTAATAACAACTTCAATACCGCGATACACTTTTATTTTGCTAAAAGTTTCAACAGGAATGTCCTTAATCTTTGTAGCGCCAGCACTTTCAATACATTCGCTTGGTCTTTCACACGACATGAACGTAAGCGAACTCGCAACGCAAAAGAATACATATAACAAAATCAATACAGAAAACTTCTTCATAGTTGTCATTTTATAATCTCACTCCAATTCCAAACTCCAATGCTTCCGCTAAAAACATATGGGTTTTAATCGTAAACCCAGCAAATATTTTATCAGTAACATAATATTTTATTCCCACTCTGTCATATACAGGAATATCCTTTTTAAAAGGCTGATAGATATAATAACCCACTTGTGCTTCGAGCGAAATTCTATTAATAAACAATTCATGACCTATGAAAACACCCACACGTTTATAATCAGTATTTGGGTCTAAGCTTGCCTCAGGATAAGCCACCGAATAATATTGTATATAATCCTTAATAGAGTTAGTTAAAAACAATTCCGTTCCCAGTTGCCATGCCGATTTTCTATTTAAGCGTTTATCAACATAAAAACCGATATGATAAAAAGGACGCTGACCACTTCTAATGATCGGACTTTCGTTTATTCCTGTTCTAAAAACAAAATTATATTTCAAAGGTTCACGGAATGATTTTTTAACATACGAAGTGTCATTAACAACTTTCTTTTCATTCTCAAAATTGTAATTTAAACCAATGTTCAACAAGTAAGTATTAATGCCACTATTGGGCGATTTGATCCTTCCGTTTGAATAATGCGTAAACAATATTCCTGCTTGAAAACCAATATTTCCAAACAAATTTTGATTAACATAACTCAAACCAATATTAGTATTATCCATAATTCTAGTCCCAAAAGCATTGTTCTTACTATTGTTAACCTTGTCATACGGATTAGTCGTGAGCGCAATACCTTGAGCCAATTTCAACTGCAAATGCCTATTTAAAAAATAAAAATTATAAAATGCTCCAGCAGCATAACAAACCCCTAGTGGCTCACTCTTAAAATCTTGATATAAAAAATAGCCCCCATAATCTGGAAAATCATATACTCGTTGCCATTCCTCTTTTCCATGCGTTTTGATGACAAAACTAAATAGCAAACCCTCAGGATGACCATTAACCAACTGATAAATATCATCCCGATGAGGCAAAGTGTTGCCTCGTAAAAAAGAAGCCTCAACAGCATAAGTATCTTTCTGCTGAGCCATTACAAAACTTGAAACTAATAAAAGTAAATAGAAAAAACGCCTCATTCTAAAATTTAAAACGCGCAAATATAGTAGAATAGTTAGAAGAAAACATTTTTAAAAAAATATTTAATCTTCTTCAATTTGTGTTGCTGGACCAACTTTTACAGCATATTTTTTAGATTTAATTAGTTTGTTGAGTGCCTCTCTAATTTCGTTTACTCGACCATTCATAGAACCAAATTTACCAGTATAAACAATTTTTCTATTTTCATCAATGATCAAAGTTGTGGGATAGAATCGGATATCAAACCGGTCAGTTAAATGCTTACTATCGGGAACAATGGTATAGTCAAATTTCATTCGGTCCAAGAAACGTTCTACTCTTTCTTTTGGATCATATGTCACCGCAAACCATTCAATGTCTTCTGTTTCATATTCAGATTTTAGCTTATTCAAATCGGGAATTTCTTTGATGCATGGACCGCAATTTATAAACCAAAAATCAACAACAATGATCTTATCTTTTAATGTTTCAAGTGAATGAACTTCCCCTTTTATATCTGTTAAAGTCAATTCGTCAATAGCCGATTTTTTGAGTTTCTTGCGGTTTTTTTCATCGGCTTTGATGTAATCATTGAAATCTCTATTGGTTTCTCTTACTTCTGCTTTGTCACGTTTGTACAATACATAACTGAAAGTATTGCTAATCGTATCGCGATACAATTTTGTGTTATATCGATACCCTTCTTTTGATTTAAAAACAGAATCAGAATATTTTTGATTGAAAGTAGTTCCGTCTTCTAAAAACCATTTCGTTGTTTTTTGAATACTGTCTAATTTGCCAATATTATCATTTAAATACGTGATGTATTCCTTTTCCTTTATTTTCTTTGTTGAAGCCGACAAAAATGGATAATTCTGAGCAAATATCGTTAGGTTAAATCCCAAAAAAATAATCAATTGAATTTTCTTCATTTTATGTAGTTTGGAATAATAACGATAAAACTATTAATTTATTTGTTTCTTTAAAAAATCTCCTTCGCTATCGCCTTAATATTCTCTGCTTTACCCATAGAATAGTAGTGTAAAACTGGAATTCCGGCGGCGACCAACTCTTTACTTTGTTGTGTGCACCATTCTATTCCTATTTGTTTAACAGCATCGTTATCTTTAGCTTTTACTACAGCCATAATCAAATCATCTGGCAATTCAAGACTAAATCGATGTGGTATTAAATTCAATTGTTTCTTTGTTGCAATAGGCTTTAAACCTGGAATAATTGGTACTGTAATTCCTGCAGCCCGACATTTATCGACATAATCAAAGTATTTTTTATTATCAAAAAACATTTGCGTAATGATATATTTTGCTCCGTTTTTTATCTTTTGTTTCAGGAAATGAATATCGCTATCCAAACTTGGTGCTTCCATGTGTTTTTCGGGATAACCCGCCACACCAATACAGAAATTTGTCTGAGCTGAATTCTTCAAATCTTCATCCAAATAAATTCCGTTATTTAGATTGCTTATTTGTAGCACCAAATCGGTAGCATACTCATTCCCGTCTTTTTCTGGATGAAAATAAGTTTCTGTTTTTAAGGCATCACCTCTCAACGCGACAACATTATCGATACCCAAAAAATCTAAATCTATCAATAAATTCTCAGTGTCCTCTTTAGAAAAACCTCCGCACAAGATATGTGGAATCGCGTCAACATCATATTTATTCTGAATACCAGCACAAATACCAACTGTTCCCGGACGTTTTTTTACAATTTTCTTTTGCAAAAGTCCGCTTGGCAATTCCTTAAATTCATATTCTTCGCGATGATAAGTCACATCAATAAATGGCGGATTGAATTCCATTAATGGATCAATACTATCGAAAATAGATTGGATGTTTTGTCCTTTTAAAGGTGGTAAAATTTCAAATGAAAACAATGGTTTTCCGTTCGCGTTTTCTATATGTTGGGTTACTTTCATAATTTAAGCCTTAAAGTTTGAAAGTCGAAGGTCGAAAGTCATAAAATCTATCTTTAAGACTTTTGACCTTTGACATTACGACTAATTTAATCTGCTATATTCGGCGCAAGCCATTTTGTGGCAACTTCTGTTGATATTCCTCTTCTTTTTGCATAATCGATTACTTGGTCTTCTTTAATTTTTCCGAGCCCGAAATACTTACTTTCAGGGTTTCCAAAATAATATCCTGAAACTGATGATGCTGGCCACATCGCCATGCTTTCAGTTAATCTTACTCCGATTTCTTGTTCTACATTTAAGAGTTTCCAAATCGTTGGCTTTTCCAAATGATCTGGACATGCCGGATAACCTGGTGCCGGACGAATTCCTTTGTATTCTTCTTCGATTAAATCTTGATTAGATAAACTTTCTTCGGAAGCATAACCCCAAATTTCCTTTCTGACTTTAAGGTGCAAATATTCCGCGAAAGCTTCGGCCAATCTGTCGCCTAAGGCTTTTACTAAAATCGAATTATAATCGTCTAACTGTTTTTCAAATTCGGTAGCTTTTTCATCTACACCAAAACCGGTTGTAACGCAGAAACATCCAATATAATCTTGTTTTCCTGCATCTTTTGGTGCAATGAAATCGGCTAAAGCAATATTTGGTGCACCAGCCGTTTTTTGTGATTGTTGGCGAAGGGTTAAGAAGTTTGTGGTTTGTAGTTTATTATTTATTGTTTGCTGAACTTCAATATCATCATCATTTATTGTATTTGCAGGGAAAATTCCGAGAATACCTTTGGCGGTTAACCACTTTTCGGATACGATTTGGTTCAGCATTTTTTGGGCATCAGCAAATAATGAAGTGGCTTGTTCGCCAACAACCTCATCCGTTAAGATTGCCGGATATTTTCCATACAATTCCCACGAACTGAAAAATGGTGTCCAATCGATAAAATCAACCAATTCTGAAAGTTCAATGGCAACCGTTTTGGTTCCTATAAAATTTGGTTTCACGGGTTGGAAATTATCCCAATCTAACTTCAGTTTATTTTTACGGGCGTCTTCAATCGATAAGTAATTTTTATCCCGACTTCTATTTAAATAACCCTCACGTAATTTGTCGTATTCATCACGAACTGTTTTGGCATATACAACTTTAGTTTCTGCCTGAAGCAAATTACTCGCTACAGTTACGGCACGCGAAGCATCGTTAACATGCACCACAGTTTCCTTGTATTCTGGTGCAATTTTTACAGCAGTATGTGCACGAGAAGTAGTCGCTCCACCAATCATAATTGGTATTTTGATATTGAGTTTGTCCATTTCTTTAGCCAGATAAACCATTTCATCAAGTGACGGTGTAATCAATCCGCTAAGACCAATAATATCAACATTATGTTCTATTGCAGCTTGAATAATTTTTTCTGGTGGTACCATTACTCCCAAATCGATGATTTCAAAATTGTTGCAACCTAAAACTACGGCTACTATATTTTTACCGATATCGTGTACATCGCCTTTTACCGTTGCCATTAACACTTTTCCAGCTGAGGAAGATTTCCCATCTTTTTGGGCTTCGATGTAAGGTAATAAATAAGCTACTGCTTTTTTCATTACACGCGCCGATTTTACCACTTGAGGCAAAAACATTTTTCCGCTTCCGAATAAATCACCAACTACGTTCATTCCGGCCATTAAGTTGATTTCGATAACATCAATGGCTTTTTCAGAAGTTGCTCTTGCTTCTTCTACATCTATTTCTATGAACTCGTCAATTCCTTTTACCAATGAATGAGTTAGTCTTTCCTGAACTGAACCATTTCGCCATTCCTGGATTGCTTTTTCATTGGCTTTGAAATCGCCTTTAAAACTTTCGGCTAAATCTAGTAATCTTTCGGTGGCATCTTCTCTTCTATTCAGCAGCACATCTTCTACATGTTCGAGTAGGTTTTTATCAATCTCATCATAAATCTCGAGCATTTCCGGATTTACAATTCCCATAGTCATACCATTTTTAATGGCGTGATAAAGGAATGCCGAATGCATAGCCTCGCGAACTTTGTCATTCCCACGAAATGAAAACGAAACATTACTCACTCCGCCTGAAACTCCGGCATAAGGTAAGTTTTCGCGTATCCATTTGGTGGCTCGGAAAAAATCTAAAGCGTTTAATTTATGTTCTTCCATTCCCGTTGCAACAGGGAAAATATTCGGGTCGAAAATGATGTCTTCTGCTGGAAAATGCACTTCATTTACCAAAATATCATAACTTCTTTTACAGATTTCTATTCTACGTTCGTAATTATCGGCTTGACCATTTTCATCAAAAGCCATAACAATTACGGCTGCACCATATCTTTTAATCAACTTGGCGTGATGAACAAAAGCGGCTTCTCCTTCTTTAAGTGAAATCGAATTTACAACTCCTTTTCCTTGCACGACTTTCAAACCCGCTTCTATGATTTCCCATTTGGAGCTGTCAATCATTACGGGTACTCTAGCAATATCCGGTTCCGCGGCAATTAGGTTCAGGAATTTGGTCATGGCATAAACACCGTCCAACATTCCTTCGTCCATATTGACGTCGATTATTTGAGCACCACCTTCTACTTGGTCACGAGCTACTGAAAGGGCTTCGGCATATTTCTCCTCTTTTATTAATCGAAGGAATTTACGCGAACCAGTTACGTTGGTTCGTTCTCCTACGTTAATGAAATTGGATTCCGGAGTTACTATCAAAGGTTCTAATCCGGATAGTTTTAAATATTTTGCTTCTGACATTTTAATTGTTTGAACACAGATTTCACAAATTTGCACAGATTAAATTTGTGATAATCTGTGCAATCTGTGTTGACTTTTATTATACTAATTGATTCTCATCTATTCTTCTCGGGTTGAATTCTTTAGCTACATCTGCAATGGCTTTTATGTGTTCCGGAGTTGTGCCGCAACAGCCACCAATGATATTAACTAAATTGTCTTGTAAATATTCTTTTATCAAGGCTTGCATTTCTGCTGGAGTTTGATCGTATTGACCAAAGGCATTTGGCAAACCGGCATTTGGATGTGCCGAGATATTTAATTGAGTATTCATGGCCAATCGATTCAAATACGGTTTTAATTGATCTGCGCCTAGTGCACAATTAAATCCAATACTTAGCAAATCGATATGGGCAATAGAAATTAAAAAAGCCTCTACAGTTTGACCCGATAAAGTTCTTCCGGAAGCATCAGTTATTGTTCCTGAAACCATTACAGGAATATCTAAATTGCGTTCTTCTTTTACTTCTTCTATAGCGAATAAAGCTGCTTTGGCATTTAGTGTATCAAAAATGGTTTCTACTAAAAGCACATCAACACCACCGTCTATTAAAGCTTCTACTTGTTGTTTATAGGCAATTCTTAAGTCATCAAAAGTTACAGCACGATATCCAGGATCATTTACATCGGGAGACATAGAAGCTGTTCTATTGGTAGGTCCGATGGAACCGGCTACAAAACGTGGTCTGTCTGTAAATTCGTCAGCGACTTCACGAGCTATTTTTGCTGATTCATAATTTAGTTCGTAAACCAACTCTTCTAAGTGATAATCGGCCATTCCAATAGTGGTTCCAGAGAACGTATTGGTTTCCACAATATCAGCACCAGCTTGAAAATATAATCGATGTACTTGTTTAACAGCTTCGGGTTGGGTGATGGAAAGCAAATCATTGTTGCCTTTTAACGGATGAGGAAAATCTTTGAATCGTTCACCACGGAAATCTTCTTCGGAGAAGTTGTTTCGTTGCAGCATGGTTCCCATGGCTCCGTCGAGCACTAGGATTCTATGTTTAATAGCTTCTTGAATTTTTGACATATAAATAGTTTCAACTATTAAAAGTTGTTGTTTAAATTATATGTTATCATGAAAGTTGAGAAGAATTCTCGGGGTTATCTTTTCTTTACTAATCTGTTTAACAGATCCTGAAATAAATTCAGGATAAAGATAGAATGTAGCACCTTTCCACCGCGGCGGAGGTTGCTAAGCTTTCAACGGGTCTATTCCCTCCAGCTTTCGTGATAACGAACAATAAGTTTATGAACGTTGCAAAGTAAAGGCATGGAATTGTTATTTGCAAGTGTTTCTTTAAAAAAAATCGCGAAAACGAAATAGTACTTTTCAAAAATTTTTAATGGATTAATTTGCTATTCTAAATAGTCTTTATACATTTGCAACTGAAAAATAAGAGGAAAAATTTGAACTGATTGCAACCTCTATTCGAACTTGAATCTTTTATGAGATTCTGAAACTGGTTCAGAATAAAAAAAATGCTAAAGCAGAAACTCTTCTTTAGTCTTTATTGCAATCCGATTTTTCTTCATTACAAATAATATTAAACTAAAAAATAGTTATGGCTTATTTATTTACGTCGGAGTCAGTGAGCGAAGGACATCCAGACAAAGTTGCAGATCAAATTTCTGATGCATTAATTGATAACTTTTTAGCTTTTGATGCTGATTCAAAAGTAGCTTGCGAAACACTAGTTACTACAGGTCAAGTGATTTTGGCAGGAGAAGTAAAATCAAATACTTATCTTGATGTACAATCTATTGCTAGAGAAGTAATCAAAAAAATTGGATATACTAAAAGTGAGTATATGTTTGAAGCAGATTCATGTGGCGTCTTATCTGCAATTCATGAGCAATCTGCTGATATTAACCAAGGAGTTGACAGAGCTAGCAAAGAAGAGCAAGGTGCAGGTGACCAAGGGATGATGTTTGGTTACGCAACAAATGAGACTGAAAACTACATGCCTTTGGCTTTAGATTTGTCTCATGCTTTATTAATTGAATTAGCAAACTTAAGAAGGGAAAATAACGAAATTAACTATTTGCGTCCAGATGCTAAATCACAAGTTACTTTGGAGTATTCTGACGACAATAAACCGCAAAGAATTGACGCTATTGTAATCTCAACTCAACACGATGATTTTGCTGCTGAAGCTGAAATGTTAGCTAAAATTAAAAGTGACTTGGTTGGGATTTTGATTCCAAGAATTAAAGCTAAATATCCACAATACGCTCATTTATTCAATGACCAAATCACCTATCATATTAACCCAACTGGAAAATTTGTAATTGGTGGACCACACGGAGATACAGGTTTGACAGGAAGAAAAATTATCGTTGACACTTATGGTGGTAAAGGTGCTCACGGTGGTGGTGCTTTCTCTGGAAAAGACCCGAGTAAAGTTGACCGTTCTGCTGCTTATGCAACCCGTCACATTGCAAAAAACTTGGTTGCTGCCGGATTGTGTGATGAAGTTTTGGTTCAAGTTTCGTATGCAATTGGAGTAGCAAAACCAACTTCTATTAACGTTGTAACTTATGGCACTTCAAAAGTGAATATGACCGACGGAGAAATCAGTAAAGTGGTAGAGAACGTTTTTGATATGCGTCCGTACTTTATTGAGCAACGTTTGAAATTGAGAAACCCAATCTATAGCGAAACGGCTGCTTACGGTCATATGGGAAGAACTCCTGAAACGGTTACTAAAACATTCCAATTACCTAATGGCGCTCCAAAATCAGTAACTGTAGAGTTATTTACTTGGGAGAAATTGGATTATGTAGATAAAGTAAAAGCGGCTTTCGGAATTTAAACGCAAAGCTCGCAAAGAAATACGCGAAGTTCGCAAAGAAAAACCTGTTCAGATGAACAGGTTTTTTTGTTTTTAGCCCTGCCTACCGGCAGGCAGGCCTGATAGTAACGATATCCTTTTTTGGTTTTGTGCTTCGACAAGCTCAGCATGACAAAACAAAGAAGATAAAGCGGATAGCAGGAATAACTATAAATTATACTTTAAACTAAATATTATATATCTCGGTTGCACCGTGTATTGAGAATTTCTAGTAGAAAACTGAGAGAAACTATCATCATTAATTGAAGTAGTATTTAGGATGTTTGTCGCAGCAATTTTATACTCCATATGGCTAGCTTTTGTTTTTTGGTAAGTTAAGCTGGCCGATAAAAAGTCGTATTCTTGATCGACAGTTTTATCATTATTATAGTAGTGGAAAAATTCATATTCAGAAACAAAAGAGAAACTTTTCAAGAAGAAATAATCCAATTTAACCGATGGGCTATCGGTATAAAAAGTATCATTTGGATATTGATTAACCGTATAACTATATGACAATTCAATATTTGGAATGTCTTTAAAATTAGTAGAAGCGCCTATTCTGTAATTTTGAGTAAAACTTTCGGTGTCCACAATATCTTCAGCATTCGTTTGAGGATTTATTTGAATATTATAAAACTTGCTCCAGTTAACGTTAGCACTAAAATTAGCTTTGTAATATTTTAGAAAAGAACGGCCGTAGCGAAAATTTCCGGAAAGATTTTCATCGCCAAAAGGAGAATTAAATGGCGAGCCTATTTGATTTACGCCTTCGAATAACGCTCTTGTTTTTACCGCTTCGGTAGTTCGAGTGTAATTTATAAATCCACCAAAATTTTCAAAATTAAACATATTGAATTTTTGATAATTCAAGATGTGTGATTGTACTACCGAGTTTTCTAGGTCTCGATTACCCGAAAACAAACTGTTATAGCTATTGAAAATCGTGCCTAATGCAAAGTTATTTACGTTGGTAAAATTGTTGGTCAACGCATAATTATAGGTTAATGATTCTGATTTTTTTATTTGATAAATCATTTGAAAATCGGGTAAAAATCGAGTCAATTCTTGCTTGGTGTTTATTGCCAACTGTGAGTTTGTTAAATTGAAACGATGCAATGTTACTCCGGGCGTAAAGGTAAATTTACCTGATAACCATTTAAAATGAAATCCTAAGCTAGAGTCGTTAAAGCGATAGCCAACATCATTGGTGTTTTGAGTGTCAGTCAAATTATTAATGGTTCCGTTATCCAAACGTTGAAATATTGACGAAATTAAACTTTGATATACATAGGAATTGGCCAACGTAAAATTGAGGTTTACTTTTGGAGTAAGCACATAATAATAATCGAGTCTACTGTCTAATTTATTGGTTTTGATAAAGCGACTTTGTGTAATATCGTTTCGGTTTTGATTTTCAATATACCCGTTAAAATCAAATGGTTTAAACTGTAGATTAGCGTTGTATAATGGATCTTCATTTTGATACAAATATTGACTTTCGAAAGCAAAAATATGCTTTTCGGTAGGTGTATAATAAAAACTAAGATTTTGATTAATATTTATTGGATCTTGTTTTTTAGCCGTTAGGATGTTTTCACTAGAATTGGAATTATCTAAATAATTAAATACCTGTCTGTTTAAATTATTGTTTTCTCTTTGCGCCGAAAGTCGCGTTAAAATATCATAATCGAGCTGGAATTTAGAGCTTGGTTTATAGGTGGAACTAAGCTTAAATAATCCTAAATTATTTTTTTGATTTCCTAAGTCTTGTCTAATTTCTGCTGAAGCTACCTCTTCTGTATTGGGACGTAAAAAATTTACTGTAGATTGTGTATCGGTGTCTACCAAGGTAGAAGTAGCAATAACAAATCCGCTTAAACTCCAGCTTTTGGATGGATTGTATGAAAAATTCGTGGCTCCAAAATGCGATTCGATTTCTTTTACTCTATTGTCTTGAAAAAAGTTTATTCCTAATGAATTATTCCCAACATTAATGCTTCCGCCTCCTTTTCCCATAATGTTTCTAAAGCCACCGCTAAACCTAAAATAATCTTGAATGGTAAAAGCTTGTTGACCAACATTATTGCTATTACCTATAATATTGATACTGTATTTTGGGCTGTAATAAAATGCTTTGGGCGCAACGGTATACCGAGTATCTTCATGACCAACTCCAATTCCGGCAGTCATATCACCAAACCAAAAGTTTTTCTTTCCTTCTTTTAGTTTGATATTCATGGCCAGATTATCTTGATTATTCTCGACACCTTTAAGAATAGAGTTTTCATTGTAGTTCCGCAATACTTGAACTTTATCGATAGCATCGGCAGGAATATTTTTTACGCCAAGTTTGGTATCACCATCAAAGAAATCTTTCCCTTCGACCATCAACTTTGTAACCGATTTGCCTTCTACTTTTACTTGTCCATCAGCATCTACTTCTACTCCGGGAAGTTTTTTAAGAACGTCTTCCAATTTTCTTTCAGTTCCATTAGTAAATGAATCCGAATTATAAACAATAGTATCTCCTTTTATTGATACGGGCATTTCGCGTACAATTTCAACACCTTCAAGATCAATACCACCACTTTCCATTGTGATGTTTTGGGTAATATTTTGGGTTTGGGTGGTAACTGTAATTTCTTTATTTTGCATTCCCAAATAACTCAACTTTATGGTATAGGTAGCATTGGCATTTAAATTCAAAATGAATTTACCTTTTTCATTGGTAATGGCATAGGCATCCATGGCTTTGGTACCTTGATTCATTGCCATTACATTGGCCATTTCGAGTGGCGCTTTATTGTTATCGAGAATAGTGCCTTCAAAACGAACGTTTTGTGCAAAGGAAATCGTTGAAAATAAAAAGAATAAATAGAAAATTTTTTTCATAATTATGGCTTATAAAACTTGTATTTTATTGTTGGAAAATAATTACTCCATCTTCGTTTTTCATGCTGTCCATTTTTTTCTTTTCGATTTCGTCAAATTTCTTTTGGGTAACTTTATCTCCAGTATTTGGTACTTTAATCTTAGCTTTTTCTTTGTTACTCAAAGTTACTTTAGAGCAAAGAATAATAATCTCGTCTTCATTTATTTCTAGAATTAGTCCAGGTAAACCCCAGTAATTGTTTGGTCCAAAACTCACTGGGATTTCAGGCGTATACCATGCAATAATTACTTTGTCTTTGGGTTCTTCCATTTTAAACAAAGAAGGTTTGGTTTCTTCTTTTTTGAGAAACTCTTTGTATTCTTCTTTTTGCTTTTCTGTAACTTGAATTAGAAGTTCAGCTTTAAAACAGTTATAGTCTCCTATTTTCTTGGTTTCATTTAGTAGTTTCCAATCGGGTTTTTCAAGAGGTTCGACAATTAAAAATTCCTTGCCGAAAATATCTGCTTCTTCAATGCTGTTTTTGTCCTTTAGGTTAAGGTATTTTTTTCCTTCTCCCGAAAAAACAACTGAAACTATAATACCTGCTGCTGGAGCTTCGGGTTTTTGTAATTGTTCTTGTTCTTCATAAAGACATTCTGACTTATTAAATGAAAGCAAATATTCCTTTTCACTAGCTTTTTTCATGGCTTCCTGAAAGGCTTTCTCCATTTCTGGACTTATTTCGTTTTCTCCTGCTGCTTTATTTACTTCAACTTTTTCTTTAACAATTCTTTTCGAAAAATATTCCGCTTTCCCTTGGAATTCTTGTGCATTTACAATGAATCCTAAAAGCAAAAATGAACCAACAACTACTTTTATCATACTATAATTTTTTATCTATTTCCTCTCATTTGAAACCCGCCTCTTCCACCATTCATTTCGCTCATTTCTTGCATTTTCTTGGTAACCGTTTCATCATATTCTTTTTGTGATATTTCTTTTCCGTTATTTGGCGCTTTGATTTCGACTTTGTCTTTTGAATTCAAAACGACTTTAGAACAAAGAATTACGGTTTTACCATCGTTAACTTCTAAAATTAACCCAGGTAAACCCCAATAGCCTTCTGGACCTTGGTTTATAGGGATTTCTGGTGTGTACCAAGCTGTTATTGTTATTTCTTTAGGCAAATCAAAGTCATCCATGAAATTGGTTCTTTTTTCTTTCTCTTCTTTTTTTTCTTCACCTTCTTTTGCTTCTTCTTTCTTTTTAGGTTTAAAATTTCTAAAATCGGTTTTACTTGCCGGAATTACAGCTGTAGCTTTAAAACAATTATAACCCCCGATAACTCTTGCCTCTGAACTCATTTGCCATTTATAGGTAGTCAATGAATCTTTTATTAAAAACTCTTTACCCATAAACTCTTTATCTACGGTGTATTTTTTCTCTTTTACATTTTTATAGTAGGTTCCGCCTCCACCCATAAAGGATGACATCATTCGCATTCCACCGCCTTGTCCTTGTCCTGGCGTGTCTAATTTTTCTTCTTCTTTGTAAATGGAAGCCGATTTGTCGAAGTTGAGAAAAAACGTTTTTTCAAACATTTTTTTCATTCGTTCTTCAATCATTTTTTGAATTTCCGGAGTAATTTCTTTGTTTCCTTCAAAACGAGATTTAAAATCGGCAGTGCTAGTTTTCGATTCGTAAACTGCCATTCCTTGGAAATCTTTTTGAGCATTAGATGTTATAAAAGAAATTAGAAACAATGATGCATAAACTATTTTTTTCATGAGGTTTAATTTTAGTCGAACAAATATGACGAAAGTAATCAAAACCTATTACTAATTATATGTTAAAATAGTATTTTTTACTTATTGTATTTCATTTGGTTTAATGTAAATTAGCGCTATCATGAAAAATGTAATTTATTTGTTTTTATTAATGTGCTGTTCGATTAGTTTTTGTCAAAATCAAAAGCTAAGAACTACTGCTTTGAATACAAAAGAGCTTGAGAACAATACCTTTATAGGCTTTGATGGTTTGGGCAACAATTATTATATCAATAATAATGTTTTTAGCAAGCAAAACGAAAATCAGATTTGGGAATATAAAAACGTAGCTTTAGGGAAAATTACTTCCGTAGATTATGTAAACCCTTTAAAAATAGTCCTTTTTTATGGAGATTTTAATAGCATAATCATACTTGACAATCAGCTAAATGAAATACAGAAGCTAAATCTTTTTGATATTGACAACACTATTTTTGCTTCTAAGATTGGCATGGCATCACAAAATAAATTATGGATTTATAATGCTTTAAAACAACAAATTATGTTGTTTGATTATTTAAAAAATACTTCCAGAATTATAGGAAATCCCATTCAGGAAAACATAAAATATACGCAATCTGATTTTAATAATTTTTATTGGATAGATGAAATTAATAATTGGTATTCGATTGATATATTTGGCAAAGTGTCACTTTTAGCTAACATTCCTCCTTTTGAAAAAATTCAAATCATTGATAATGAAAAACTCTTGTTTTTGAAAGACAAGAGTTTGTATTGTTTGAATAATATTTCAAAAACTGTCTATGAAATAGAAATTGTTGAGAAATCGTTCCAAAATTTTTATTACAAAGACCAAATTTTAGCTATTTTTACCAACCAACAAATTAAATTTTTTAAATTAAAATTACCATAATGCACATAGCAGTAGCAGGAAATATAGGAGCAGGAAAAACTACTTTAACACGGTTTTTGGCAAAGCAATTTAAGTGGGAACCTCATTTTGAAGATGTAGTTGACAATCCGTATTTAGATGATTTCTATCACCAAATGGAACGTTGGAGTTTTAACTTGCAGATTTACTTCCTAAATAGTCGTTTTCGCCAGGTACTGCAAATACGCGAAAGTGGTAAAAACATAATTCAGGATAGAACCATATATGAAGATGCGCACATCTTTGCTCCCAATTTACATGCTATGGGTTTAATGACCAATCGTGATTATGAAAATTATTCTGATCTTTTTGAGTTAATGGAAGGATTAGTTGGCGCACCTGATTTATTGATTTATTTAAGAAGCTCTATTCCAAATTTAGTTGCTCAAATTCACAAACGTGGTCGTGATTATGAAAATACTATTTCTATAGATTATTTAAGTCGTTTGAACGAACGTTATGAAGCTTGGATTCACACCTATGACAAAGGCAAACTATTAATAATTGATGTAGACAATATTGATTTTGTTAATAATCCGGAAGATTTAGGAGATATCATTAACAGAATTAATGCCGAGATAAACGGACTTTTTTAAAGAATTTTAAATATAAAAAATGGCTCACAATTGCGAGCCATTTTTTAATACTATATGTCGAAATCCATTATTTCAATGCTTCCACTTTAGCTTTTACTTCAGCTTCTGTACCTTCAAAAGTTTCAGATGTTGATGTTCCGCCAACTGTAGTTGTAACCGTAGCTTTAGCTTTACCATTTGTATTGGTAATTACAACTTTTACATTTTTCTCAGCAGCAGTTGGAGCCATTGCACCTTTTTTTGCACAACAATCATCTTTCTTTTCAGCGATGAATTTTCCATCAGGACCATAGTGAGAAAGACAAGCTTCTTTTTGTTCAGGTGTACATTTTAATGAATCACACATTACAGCACATTCCTCTTTAGTCATGTCTTTGCATTTGCTCATGTCACATTTACCCATCATATCGCCTGAACATTTTATTTCCTTTTCTGGCATTGAACACAGAGGAATTTCTTTTTTCTCAACACCACTTCCTAAAATTGGCGCAATAACCAATCCAATCAAACATGTTAACTTTATCAAAATGTTCATTGAAGGACCTGAAGTATCTTTAAATGGATCTCCAACTGTATCTCCGGTCACAGCAGCTTTGTGAGCATCAGAACCTTTGTATGTCATTTCCCCGTTAATCATAACTCCTGCTTCAAATGATTTCTTAGCATTATCCCAAGCACCACCAGCGTTATTTTGGAACACAGCCCAAAGTACACCTGACACAGTAACTCCAGCCATATAACCACCCAACATTTCAGCGATAAGCATATTGTTATCTCCGTAAACCAATTTACCTAACAACACAATTGCAATTGGAAAACCAATAGTCATAACACCTGGCAACATCATTTCACGTAATGCAGCTTTAGTAGAAATCTCAACACATTTACCATATTCTGGTTTTCCGGTTCCTTCCATGATTCCGGGAATTTCTTTGAACTGACGACGTACTTCGTAAACCATGTCCATTGCAGCTTTTCCAACAGAGTTCATTGCTAATGCAGAGAAAACTACTGGTATCATTCCACCAACAAATAACATGGCTAAAACCGGAGCTTTGAAAATATTGATACCATCAATTCCAGTAAACGTTACATACGCAGCAAATAAAGCTAACGAAGTTAAAGCTGCGGAAGCGATTGCAAAACCTTTTCCTGTAGCCGCTGTTGTATTACCAACTGAATCTAAAATATCTGTACGTGTACGAACTTCTTTTGGTAATTCACTCATTTCAGCAATACCGCCAGCATTATCAGAGATCGGTCCGAAAGCATCGATTGCTAACTGCATCGCTGTTGTAGCCATCATTGCAGAAGCAGCAAGAGCAACCCCATAGAAACCAGCCAGAGCATAAGTTGACCAGATTGCTCCAGCAAACAATAAAACAGTTGGGAAAGTAGAAATCATTCCGGTTGCTAAACCAGCAATTACATTTGTTCCTGCACCTGTTGATGATTTTTGTACGATTGCCAATACTGGTTTTGTTCCTAATCCTGTATAATATTCAGTAACTGATGAAATAGCTCCACCAACAAATAATCCTATTAAAGAAGCGTAGAAAACTCTCATTGAAGAAATATCTTGTAATCCTTCACCGAAGAATGACATTTTCATAGTTTCAGGCAACATATGAGTAACCAAAAAGAAACAAGCAACTGCAGTTAAAACGATAGAAACCCAGTTTCCGATGTTTAATGCTTTTTGAACCTGAGCTTCTTTAGCATCATCGCTAGAAATTTTCACTAGCATTGTTCCAATGATTGAGAATAAGATTCCAAAACCAGCAATTGCCATTGGCAATAAGATTGGTCCAATTCCACCGAAAGCATCTTCGATTTTTCCGCCCATATCTTTGATAACATAATTACCAAGAACCATAGCAGCCAATACGGTTGCAACATAAGAACCAAATAAATCAGCTCCCATACCGGCAACGTCACCAACGTTATCACCAACGTTATCAGCAATAGTAGCAGGGTTTCTTGGATCGTCTTCTGGAATTCCTGCTTCTACTTTACCTACTAAGTCGGCACCAACGTCGGCAGCTTTGGTATAAATACCACCACCAACACGTGCAAACAAAGCGATAGATTCAGCTCCAAGAGAAAAACCAGCTAATGTTTCAAGAACAACAGTCATGTCTTCAGTGTTTGTCCAAACACCGCCCATGAATTTTTGAAAAAGTATAATAAAGAATCCTGTTAAACCTAAAACGGCTAATCCTGCAACTCCCAATCCCATTACAGTTCCACCACCAAAAGAAACTTTTAGTGCTTGAGGCAAACTTGTACGAGCTGCTTGAGTTGTTCTTACGTTGGTTTTTGTTGCGATTTTCATTCCCATATTTCCAGCTAAAGCTGAAAAGAAAGCACCGAAAACAAATGCAATAACAATTAATAAATGCGTTTTAACTCCCGGCAAAAATGTAATTCCAGCTAAAACAACACTCGAAATAACCACAAAAATTGCTAATAATCTGTACTCTGCTTTTAGGAAAGCTAAAGCACCTTCGTAGATGTAATCTGAAATCTCTTTCATTTTACCGTCTCCGGCGTCTTGTTTTAATACCCAAGCTCTTTTGATTGCCATAAAAGCCAATCCAATTAACGCCATTACTATTGGCACATAAATCATGTATGATTCCATAAATATAATTTTTGTTATAAATTTTATCGGTCGCAAAAGTAACAAAACTTTAACAAATAAAAACAATATAATTTGCGAATATTAGCTCAACTGATTTACATATGTTTAAAGTAAATCATTGCTTACTAAAACAAAAAAACTATTTTTGGACATATTTATCATTTCAATGGAAATTAAAAAACTTTCAATCATTATTCCGTGCTTCAATGAAGGCCCAACTATTTATAAAATATTGGACAAGATAAAAGCAGTTACTCTTATCAATTCAATTGAAAAAGAAATTGTTATTGTTAATGATAGTAGCACAGACAATACTGCTGAAAGTGTAAAAAGTTATATAGAAAACAATTCCAATTTGAATATTGTTTTCTTGGAGCACGATAAAAACAAAGGAAAAGGTGCTGCACTTCACACTGGAATAAAAGTGGCAAATGGCGATGTTATAGTAATTCAGGACGCTGATTTAGAATATGATCCTCAAGAATATAATATTCTACTAAAGCCAATGATTGAAGGTGTTGCCGATGTTGTTTACGGAAGTCGTTTTATGGGTGGAAAACCTCATAGGATTCTTTTCTTTTGGCATAGTATCGGAAATAAATTTTTGACGTTTTTGAGTAATATGTTTTCTAATCTGAACTTGACTGATATGGAAACCTGTTACAAAATGTTCCGTTCCGATATTTTAAAATCGATTCAACTTAAAGAAAAACGTTTTGGTTTTGAGCCAGAAGTGACACAAAAAGTGGCGCGAATTCCTAAAATTAGAATTTACGAAGTTGGTATTAGTTATTATGGAAGAACTTTTGAAGAAGGCAAAAAAATCAATTGGAAAGATGGTTTTCACGCCATTTATTGTATTCTAAGATACGGTCTTTTCAAATAAAAAAAGGTCTTTCAATTTCTACTTTACTATAAAAATAATTTGCAGTAAGTTGTTATTTTTCCAAATCTAAAAGAAAAGGTTTGATTTTATCAACAGGTATTTTTTTAACTTTTATAACTTTATTCTCGTCTAGAATATAAATCACAGGAGTTGTTCGAACTTCATACTTATCTACAACATTATTAATATATGCACCGTCATATACATTTATCCAATCAAGTTTATTATCGTTGATGTATTTTATATATTTATCTACCTCATGATAAACATAAACCGAAAAGACTTTAACATCTTTGTTTTCTTTTTGAAATTCATGATAAAGATTTAATAGTTTTGGAATTTCCGTTTTGCAATGACTACAATCAACGTCCCAAAAAGCAACAATTAAGTATTTTGCTTGAATAGAATTCATATTTAAATACATATTATTTAATTCTTTTTGTTTGTTGTAAAACAATTTCGTGAGATCATCACTTGTTTTTACATTTTCAAAACCCATTTGAACTATTTTATCCCTATCCGTTGCTTTTATCATGGCTAAATCAGGAGCTATTTTACCTACTTGTAAAGGTCTTATTTTCTCAGCACGCTTGATAATTCTATCTATTTCACTTTGATCTTTATAAAAAAGGTTTGCTTTTCCACTTTTAAAATAAGCGTCAACAAGATGCATTAAAACTTTATCAAACCCCATAGATGCAAGCTCATATTTATTCACTAAATGATCTAATAATAGTTTGGTCAATCTTGGATTTACCTTCGTTTTATTAATGAACTTATCAATTTCAACTGAAACAGAATCTATATCAAATGGCACTATATTATCAAAATAATTATTGACTTTGCCAACAAAAAACTGGTTTCTACAAATGGCATCATCTTTAAAACTAACATTATCCCAATAGTGATTTCTATAATACTTTTTTACCAAAAGACTATCAGGTCTTCCATTAGAAGCATTAGGAATTTCTCTTAAGGAGCGATCAATTTTTAGATTAATGACATCTGCGATATAAGTTCCTTTGTTTTGGTTAATAAAGTTTTCTTCATAGTTATAGATGTCATTCATAACAGATTTGAATTTTGGACTTACCAGAGCTAATGAATCTTTTTTTGCCAATCCTTTTCCTAAAGCACAGATTTCTTTAAGAGCTATATTTTGTTTTATGGAATATTTTATATACATAAAAAAATCATTTTCTAATTTTGAATTGAGAGCAACAACACCTTTTAAATAATTTTCGGAATCATCACTTTTTAACTCTAATTTTTGAGTAGATTCATCAATAAAAAAATCCAAATAACTTTTTTTGTCTTTACCATGTAAAGAGTAAAGTCCTGTTTTCAATTTTCCTTTTCCCTTGAAAATTATTTTATCATTTTTCACACCATTACAAGTGGCGGCTGTTATTTTATTGCCAAACTCATAATAGTTAAGGTAAGCAACGGTATCTTTATAATTTTTAAGCTGAATGCTAATCTCATAATTTGGAGCCACTTTTGAAGGTTGAGCATTTAAAGTAAGAGAAAAACAAAACATGAAAAGTAAAAAAAGTGCTTTTTTCATAAAGTAAAAAGTTTGGTAAATCAATATATAAAAATGCTCAAATTTTATATTTTTTTTGAGATATTAAAAATCAAATCAATTAATAATTACTTAAAAAAATATATGCTTTTTAATTTTATCTTTTTTGGTTTTCAATATAATAATGCCAAAAAAATAAAGGAAGCATGTAATGCTAATTGCATTTTAAAAATAAAATCCAAAAGACCCTTTGATGGTAAAATTACTCGTGTCAGGAACATCTCTGTAATTTCCTCTCCAGGCAAAATCAAGTCGAAACACTTTAAATATATTACCAATTCCGGCACTATATTCCCAATACGGTTTTTCGGGAGCAAGGTATGGTAACCCTGAAGCATTTATCGCTATGTTTTCATCCGAAACGGTGCCGTAGACTCCTCTTACGCCTATAATTTCTCTTAGATTCAGTTTTCTCAAATAGGGAATTCGGGCAAATATTTTTCCCTGAAAATTATGTTCCCACTGCAAAGTAGCATATTGATCGGCTATAAACTCGTAGAAGTTTAAATTACTAAATGTATTGTCAATTATGAAAAGTGTTTGATTTCCGGGCACTACACTCATTAAGCCTAAAGGCACTTGTCCAAAAGTTTTCCCTAATTCCATGGTGAAATTAGAGCGTCCAATTGCTCCAATGACAACCGGTTGTTTGTAGTATATCTGGATTTTTTGATAATCAAAATCACTATTGATAAACCCTTTAAACCCTTGTCCATAATTGATAAAAATTCTACTATACGGCGAATCAATTTCTCTTCTTTCTACACCATACCCAATAGTTTTTTTATTTGGAGTCATTTCAATTTGAAAATTTAATTCCGATTGTGTTACTTTACTTTTAGTGGTGGTCGGAGTATTGCCTGTATAATAATCCAACTTAAAAGTATCTGATGCTGATTCCAAAGTTCTATAAGAGAACCCTAATTGAAGGGTTACATTTTTAATAGGTTCAATCTCTGCTGCTAAAGTGGTCAAATTAATGCTGGTCAATTTACCATTAGCACCAGTTGTAAAAAGACCTGACGATGCATAACTTCTCCCTAATACATCATTGGTTGATGTTAAACTAGCGCCTATTTGTTCTACATCTCTTCTATTTCCTCCTGAGAGAATAATTCTATTTTTTTTATCAATCATCCATTTACCGGAAATGCCATATTTAAATTTATTATCCTCAAATCCATATGCTGTATAACCTTGAATACGCCACAAATCATTTGGACCAAAATAAGTCCTTCCTCCTGCTCTTATACGCCATCCTTCAACTTCATTAAAACCAACCGTTGAAAATATCGGTCCATAATCAAAATGCCATTTTGGAATTTCTATATAACCGCTTCCCAAAATAGATACTAAACTATATAATTGTTTGAATCTTTTAACCGTTTTGAGAGTGTCAATCATTGCATAGATCTTTCTCTCGTCTTTGTTCAGCTTTTCGAATCGATTTTCATCCCAATAATCATCTGATCGGGCATAAACAGCATTGTCAATATAATTGATTTCATCTTTATAGAATTTATCAGGTTTTTTTTCATTAAACTTAAAATTTCTATATAATGTGGTACGTTTTCCATAAACCCCTTTCGACTCTTCTTTCTTTCTCAAAGCGAAGTCAGACATCATATAATCTCTAGTTGGTAAGAAAACGGAATCATTCAGTACTTCATATTCTTGCTCTAAATAAATTTCTTTTACCCAGTTAATGTTAGCGCTTTTGGTGATTGCCATGGTAATTTTCTTGATGGCAAAAGTGGTATCGTTTACCCAAAAATCTCCTTTAAAAGTCAATTCGTTTTTACGTCTGGGATAAAAAACAATGTTATAGCACAACTTGTTATCGATGACTGCTGTATCCGCTAAAACATAATTATACACATCAATTCCTGTCTTGGATAATGGACTTGTGAAACTTTTATCAAACAAATTTAGATAGTTATCATAGATATCATAATCGTTATACAAATCTTTGATAAACATATTTACGCCATTACCACTTCCTAAACCAGAATTTTTGTTGGCTTTTAGGATTTCCTTTGATCTTTTATTTTCATTATCTCCATAAAAATCCGTTAAAGATTCATTGATAAATATTGGCAAATAGGTTTTCCCCGTAACGCTGGAAGTATCTACGTTTTTGAAAACGAACTCCATTCCCTTGAAAATTTTACTTTTCATAAAAGCACTATCAATAGTGTTCATATCAAATTCTACTTTTTCGTATTTTTCATATTGATATTGCTTGAACATTTTTAATCCATTCTTTCTTCTTCTTTCCCAAATTTTTCGAAGAATATCCAAGGCAGGATTGCTCTTTTTGGAAGTTTTCCCGGCAAAAATTTTGACCTCTTTTAAAGTGTTGCCTTCTGTTAGAATTACTTTGAAATCAAAGTTTACTAATTTGGGCAAATTGACAATTTTATCCGGAAATCCTGTAAAAGAAACTATTAATTCAGAATAATTATTGGGAGATTCAATATAAAATCTACCATCTTCATTAGAAACAACCCCTGTATTGGAACCCTTAAATACTATATTGGCATAAGGAATGGGTTGATTTGAATTATCTAGTACTATACCACTTACTTTAGTTTGACCAAAGCCGTTATGGATTAAAGTAAAAAAAACAACAATTAGAATAAATAATTTTTTCATGGCAAAAAAAACTTCATCAAAATATTCTGATGAAGTTTCAAATATAGGTATTTAGATAATTAGATTTTTCGATAACTAGATATATAACCCTCTAAAAATCTAACAATCTATTTATAAGTTACTTTTTTGACAGCTTTAATAACATCTTCTGCGTTTGGCAACCATTCTTTTAATAAAGTTGGTGAATAAGGCGCAGGTGTATCAGCAGTTGTGATTCTTTGAATTGGCGCGTCCAAATAATCAAAAGCTCTTTCCTGAATAATATAGGTGATTTCAGATGCTACACTGGCAAATGGCCAGGCTTCTTCTAAAACTACTAATCTATTTGTTTTTTTAACCGAGTTAATAATAGCATCATAATCCATAGGACGAACCGTTCTCAAATCGATGATTTCGCATGAGATTCCTTCTTTGGCTAATTCATCAGCAGCGATAAAAGCTTCTTTGATTATTTTTCCAAAAGAAACAATCGTTACGTCTGTACCTTCTCTTTTTATATCAGCAACGCCAAGCGGAATTGTATATTCTCCTTCCGGCACTTCGCCTTTGTCACCATACATTTGCTCCGATTCCATAAAAATAACTGGATCGTTATCGCGAATAGCAGCTTTTAATAACCCTTTGGCATCATAAACCGTTGACGGCACCACTACTTTTAGACCTGGAGTATTAGCAAACCAGTTTTCAAAAGCTTGTGAATGAGTTGCTCCCAATTGTCCTGCAGAAGCTGTCGGTCCACGAAATACCATTGGCATTGGAAATTGTCCAGCCGACATTTGACGCATTTTT
Organism: Flavobacteriaceae bacterium; assembly: GCA_947456955.1. Taxonomy (GTDB): domain Bacteria; phylum Bacteroidota; class Bacteroidia; order Flavobacteriales; family Flavobacteriaceae; genus Flavobacterium. The sequence continues at coordinate 25,158 of CANGTQ010000003.1, forward strand.
GCGGCATTATTTATTATTTGATCTATACCAACTAAGGAAAAATTGAAAGTCATGTATTCTACAATCGGACGACAACCGTTCATGGCTGAACCTACTGCAATTCCGGCGAAACCAAGCTCAGCAATAGGTGTGTCGATTACTCTTTTTGGTCCAAACTCGTCTAACATTCCTTTAGAAGCTTTGTAAGCACCGTTATATTCAGCAACTTCTTCTCCCATTAAATACACCGATTCATCTCGACGCATTTCTTCACTCATCGCTTCGGCTATTGCTTCTCTAAATTGTATTGTTCTCATAACTCCTGTTTTTTTGTTATCCCGAGCTTTGTCGAGGGAAATTTTGAATGGCAAAAATAAAAATTAAAAACGATTAAAAAACATATTTAAGTTATAAATCATCTAACTTAGTAGTACAAATAATTGAATAGAAAGGATTCACTTTATTTATGCTTTACGAAATCGATATAATAGTGAAAATATGTCATGCGCGCATAAGTTATTATTCAAAATAATATTCTAATTTTGTGCTTCGAAATTTTCAACAAAACTAAATACTTATGAAAATATTAGTTTGCATCAGTCATGTTCCTGATACTACTTCAAAAATTAATTTTGTCAATGGTGATACCGAATTTGACACGAATGGTGTTCAATATGTAATCAATCCGAATGACGAATTTGGATTAACTAGAGCTATTTGGTTTCAAGAACAACAAGGGGCAAATGTTACCGTTGTAAATGTAGGTGGTGCTGATGCTGAAGCTACTTTACGAAAAGCTTTAGCCATTGGTGCTAATGAAGCTATTAGAGTGAATGCAACTCCAACCGATGGTTTTTTTGTAGCCAAACAATTAGCTGAAGTGGCTAAGAATGGTGGTTTCGATTTAATAATTTGCGGAAAAGAGTCATTAGATTACAACGGAGGAATGGTTCCTGGAATGCTAGCTTCTTTATTGAATTATAATTTTGTAAATTCTTGTATAGAAGTAACTATCACCGGAACATCTGCTCAAGCAGCCAGAGAAATTGACGGTGGTAAAGAAACCATCGCGGCTACATTGCCATTAGTTATTGGCGGGCAAAAAGGTTTGGTAGAAGAAAAAGACTTACGTATTCCAAACATGAGAGGAATTATGACCGCAAGAACTAAAGTTTTAACTGTTCTTGAACCGGTGACAGCTAACAATAATACCAAAGCAGTTAAATTTGAAAAACCAGCTCCAAAATCAGCGGTTAAATTATTCGCTGCAGATGATTTAGATGGTTTAATCAATGCATTACACAACGAAGCCAAAGTTATTTAACAGTCAAATGTCAAAAGCCGAAAGTCATAAGGAAACTTCTTTTAGACTTGCGACTTTAGACTTTAGACACAAAAAATATAAATTATGTCATTATTAATATACGCGGAATCAGCAGATGGAAAATTTAAAAAAGTAGCTTTTGAACTGGCTTCTTATGCCAAAAAAGTTGCCGAATCATTAGGAACAACAGTTACAGCAGTAACCGTAAACGCCGGAAATGTTTCCGATTTGTCAAAATATGGAGTAGACAAAGTTTTAAAAGTGTCTAACGATAAATTAAACAATTTTAACGCAAAAGCTTTTGCTGATGTAATTAAGCAAGCAGCGCAAAAAGAAAATTCAAAAGTAATTTTATTGTCTTCTACTACAGACAGTTTATACATGGCACCAATAGTTGCCATAGGTTTAGACGCCGGATTTGCTTCCAATGTGGTAGGATTACCTTTGAGCACTGCACCTTTTCAAGTAAAACGAACTGCTTTTTCAAACAAAGCGTTTAATATCACTGAAATAAATACCGATGTTAAATTATTAAGTCTTGCCAAAAACTCTTATGGTATTTTTGAAAGCGCTTCAGCTGCAACCGAAGAAGATTTCGTGCCAAGTTTGAATGATGCTGATTTCAATGTAAAAGTAGAATCGGTTGAAAAAAGTACAGGAAAAGTAACCATCGCTGATGCAGATGTTGTAGTTTCTGGCGGTCGTGGATTAAAAGGCCCTGAAAACTGGGGAATTTTAGAAGATTTGGCGGGAGTTCTTGGCGCAGCAACCGCTTGTTCGAAACCAGTTTCTGACTTAGGCTGGAGACCTCATAGTGAACACGTTGGACAAACAGGAAAACCTGTGGCTGCCAATTTATATGTTGCAGTTGGAGTTTCAGGGGCGATTCAACATATTGCCGGAATCAACTCCTCTAAAGTGAAAGTGGTAATTAATACTGATGCAGATGCACCATTTTTTAAAGTTGCCGATTACGGAATTGTGGGAGACGCTTTAGAAATTCTTCCAAGATTAACACAAAAATTAGCAGACTTTAAAGCTCAAAACGCTTAATAATAAATTTCAATAGTTCAAATTCCAAATTCCAATTAAGTAAATTAATAGAGTTTGGAATTTTCTTTTTTTGGGATTTAAAAGTTTTAAGAAGCGAAAACTTTTTGTTACTTTGCATTACGAACCTTCGGGACATAAATTTACAATAAATATAAGTTTTGATACTTAATAATCAAGACTTGACACTTACAACTAATGAGTTTAGTAAAACTAACTATAAAAGGGATTTCTTATAGTCAAACGCAAAATGGTGCGTATGCCTTGATTTTAAATGAAGTCGATGGCGAAAGGAAATTGCCGATTGTTATTGGTGCTTTCGAAGCACAATCAATTGCGATTGCGCTCGAAAAAGAAATAAAACCACCGCGCCCCCTGACTCATGATTTGTTCAAAAGTTTTGCTGACCGATTTGATATTGTAGTAAAACAAGTCATCATTCACAAACTGGTTGATGGTGTTTTTTATTCGAGTCTTATTTGCGAAAGAGATAAAATTGAAGAAATTATTGATGCTCGAACATCAGACGCTATTGCTTTAGCATTGCGATTTTCTGCTCCAATTTTTACCTATAAAAACATTTTGGACAAATCTGGAATTTATCTGAAAAATCCAAACGAATTTGAAAACCAGAATCCTGATGATGAAGGTGTATTAGCAACGCCGGAAACTTTTGGATTAGACAGCGAAGGCAAAGCCTCAACCGATATATACAAAAGCATGAGTCTTTCTGAATTACATGAATCTTTAGAAAAAGCAGTCCAAAACGAAGATTATGAAAAGGCAGCAAAGATAAGAGACGAAATTTCGAAAAGAGAATCGTAGTTTAGTGTTCAGTAAGCAGTGGCAGTGTTCAGTAAAAAATAAACCTCATAAACTCACAACCGTTATAGACTTTTCAGAATGAAGCAATACCACGATTTAATGCAACACGTTTTGGAAAACGGTTGCCAAAAAGGAGACAGAACAGGAACGGGAACCAAAAGTGTTTTTGGATATCAAATGCGTTTTGACTTAAATGAAGGTTTCCCAATGGTAACTACTAAAAAACTTCATTTAAAATCAATTATCTATGAATTACTTTGGTTCTTAAAAGGGGATACTAATATTGGATATCTTCAGGAAAATGGTGTTAAGATTTGGGATGAATGGGCCGATGAAAATGGCGACTTAGGTCCGGTTTATGGCCATCAATGGCGCAACTGGAATAGTGAAGAAATTGACCAAATTACCGAATTAATTGACACATTAAAGAAAAATCCAAACAGTCGACGTATGTTGGTTTCGGCATGGAATCCGTCTGTTTTACCAGATACATCAAAGTCGTTTGCCGAAAATGTCGCCAACGGAAAAGCCGCTTTGCCTCCGTGTCATGCGTTCTTTCAGTTTTATGTAGCTGAAGGAAAATTATCTTGTCAATTGTACCAACGAAGCGCTGATATATTTCTTGGAGTTCCTTTTAATATTGCTTCATATGCCTTGTTTACTTTGATGATTGCTCAGGTTTGCGATCTGCAGGTTGGCGAATTCATTCACACTTTTGGAGATGCTCATATTTACAACAACCATTTTGAACAGGTGGAATTACAATTATCTCGCGAGCCAAAACCATTACCAAAAATGATTATAAATCCTGAAGTGAAAAATATCTTTGACTTTACTTTTGATGATTTTACTTTAGAAGGCTACGATCCACATCCACACATTAAAGGACAAGTAGCAATATAGGGAATTATGATAACCGAATGTCCATTGGACATTTATTTCATACCGTTCGTTGGGTCTTGAGCCTTCTCTTACTATCAAATCAAAAATGATTTTAAATCCTAATATTACAAACATTTTGATTTTACTTTTGAATACTTCACTTTAATGGGCTTCGATCCTCATACACATAGTAAAGGTCAAGTGGAGATTAAGTTTTTTCATATCTATTAGAATTTTCTGTAATTTAGTATTCTTATTTTATAATATGAATACTTCAAATTTCAAATACACGTTTGGGACACACAGTAATCAAAAAGTTATTTTCATTAAGTTTGAAAAAGACCAAAATTTGATTACTCAAGTTAAATTGTTGGATGGTTCGAGATGGAGCCAAACCAAGAGATTGTGGTACGTAAAAGACACAGAAGAATATCGGACACTTTTTGGATTACGATTGGCAATTGAAAGTCTTCCTTCTGAAGAAGGCATTATAGCTATTGAACAGTTTAAACGTTATTTAAAATCGAAACGATATAGCGAAAGTACTATTAAAACATATGGCGAAGCCTTGAAGTCGTTTCTGGTTTTTTACAGAGAAAAAACCATTAGTGACATTGACAATGAAGATGTTATTGTTTATAATAATGATTTTATTTTGAAGAATAGATATTCAGCGTCTTATCAGAATCAAATTACTAATGCTATAAAACTTTATTTCAAAACAATCAGGGAAACTAAAATTGAGCTAGATAAAATTCACCGCCCAAAGCGAAGTAAAACGTTGCCGAATGTCTTAAGCAAGGAAGAAGTCAAGGCAATATTAGAAGCTCATAGCAATGTAAAACATAAGATGATGTTGAGTTTAATTTATAGTTGTGGTTTACGCTGTGGAGAATTACTTGCACTACAACCTGTTCATATAGATTCTAAACGAAATATAGTTTTAATAAAAAATGCAAAGGGAAAGAAAGATAGAATTGCTCCTCTTAGTCCAAAAATATTGGTGATGCTGAGAGATTATTATAAAGTATATAAACCTTCGGTTTATTTGTTTGAAGGGCAAACTGCTGGGGAAAGATATTCAGAAAAAAGTTTACAAAGCGTACTTAAACAAGCGCTACAGAAAGCAAACAATACAAAACCAGTATCACTTCATTGGTTGCGCCATAGTTATGCCACTCATTTACTTGAGAGCGGAACAGACTTGAGGTATATTCAAGAATTGTTAGGACATAATAGTAGTAAAACGACCGAAATATATACACATGTAAGCACAAAAAACATACAACAAATTAAGAGTCCTTTCGATGATTTGTAATAATAATTTATATATTAGCATATAAAATAAACCCTGACATTTATTAGACTTATACAACCTAATTTGGGTGGATAAGTCTGATTTTATCAGACTTATATACAAGTTAGTGGCAATTAAACCAAACGACTCGTAAATCGTCTAAAGAATAAATTAAAACCAAAATGAGACAAATAATTTTACTTACAACAATTCTGATTACACTTATTTCGTGTAACAAAGATGACAATCCAACAACACCTACTGACAAAGCAAGTGAACAAAAAACAGTAAACCTCACAGTTGACGGAAACGCAAGAAGTTTTATAGTTTATCTTCCGAAAGGTTACAACAACGCAGGTAAAATGCCTATGATTTTTGCCATTCACGGAGGAAGTGGAACACCCGAAGGAATGATAAACATTGCTAATTTCAAAACTATTGCTGACAGAGACAAGGTTGTTTTGGTTTATCCATCAGGAATTCAAAATAATTGGAACGATGGAAGACCAACAACACCAAATCAGTTAGGAATTAACGATGTTAGTTTTTTCAACCAAATGTGTGATTATATGATTGCCAATAATTCAGTTGACGGAACAAAAATTTATGCAACAGGAATTTCTAACGGTGGTTTTATGTCTTCACGTTTGGGCTGTGAATTAAGTAATAGAATTGCCGCTATTGCGGTGGACGCTGCCACAATAGAAGCGACAACAATAGCAACAAGTTGTAATCCAGGCAGACCAGTTCCCGCAATTTATATTCACGGAACAACTGACCCACTCGTTCCATTCACAGGTGGACAAATGACCGCAGGAGGAACTGCGGGTGGTACAATTTTATCTCATTTTCAAGCCATAGACAAATGGGTAACAATTAATGGCTGTAACTCTACACCAACAATTACTGATTTACCCGACATTGCAAATGACGGAACAACAATAAAACAAAGGGTTTATTCGGGGGGTACAAACGGAAGCGAAGTAGTGAGTTACGTTGTTTTGAATGGCGGACATACTTGGCCACAAGGTTATCAATATTTGAATGAAGCCATTATTGGCAAGACGAGTCAAGATATGAATGCCTGTGAAGTAATTTGGGCTTTTTTCAAGCGGTTTAAAAGACAATAAAATATGAAAAAACTATTTCAGTTATTGTTTTTTTGCTTGGTAACAAATATTGTTTTCGGTCAAATTGATTACTCCAAAAATGGGCAGTATGAAGTAAATGTTTTGGAGTTTAAAAACAATTTAGATACAATTCGAAATCGAAATATTCCAATAAAAGTTCATTATCCTTTAGAAAAAGGTGTGTATCCATTAATAATAATTTCGCATGGTGCAGGAGGTGATTGGGATACACATTTTGCATTAGCTCATCATTTGGCAACGCATGGATTTATTGTTTTTTGCCTTGAACATATAGGAAGCAATACCAAAATGCTAAAACGAAGCATTCGGATTTTTAAGAACCTAAACGACATGATTCATGATGGCGAAGAATTTTTAGGACGACCGAAAGATGTAAGCTATGCAATTAATCAAGCAATAATTTGGAATCAATCCAATGAATCATTAAAATACAAAATTGATACACAAAATATTGGTGTTCTAGGACATTCTTTTGGCGCATTTACCAGCATGGTAATAGCAGGAATGAAGCCGTCTTTGGATTGGTTAGAACCAAGAAGTAATTATGGAAAAGGACTTGGTAATGATATGAAAGACAAAAGAGTAAAAGCTTGTATTGCATTGTCGCCACAAGGAGTAGGAGAACCATTTTTTGTTAAAGAGAGTTTTTCTTCTCTAAGTACTCCCTTGCTTGGCATTTCGGGAACTAAAGATAAACAACAAGGAGGTTTACCTCCTATAAGTAGATATAATGCTTTTGATTATTGGAGCAGTACTGGAAACAATATTTTTATTTGGTTATCCAATGCACACCATTTGGATTTTACCGATAGTGATGGCGGAGAAACTCATGGAATAAATTCAAGAAACAGAAAAGAAGTTGAAAAAGTAGTAAGAGCAACTACTTTATTATACTTTAACAAACATTTGAAAAACGACAATACAGCCTCAACACTTATGACCAACGATGGTTTGAAACCCTATTTAAGCGGAGAAGTAAACCTTATGGAAGTAAGAAAAAAATAAGGCAAATAAGAAAAATTAACTGCCACTAACAGCGGTTTTGCAAAAGTGGGGCTTCAGTGCTAATTTGAACATTAGGAATTATAATGAACATTTGTGCTAAACTGAACATTTGTGCTTCGATTTCCCCACCTTCGCAAAGCCGCAAAACGTTAACGGCAAGCCACCAAAAAAAACCGTAGAAAAAATGAAAAATACAATTTTATTGTTGTCACTTTTTTTGATTATATCATGTCAAAGTGTTGATAATCGTCCGTCGATTTTTAGTAAAAGTGATGAAGTTAATTTCTATCGAGTAAAAGAAGAAAGTGAAAACTTATTAGGTAAAGATTCTATAGAAGTACCGAAAGTCTTCACAGAATTATTATTTGATACTGAACCAAAAGAACTTACTGATTTTAAGGAAATACAATATTTAGAAAAGTATTATCAAAAAATCCCTTTAAATACGGCATCTACTGAAAAAATTACGGAAATATTTAATGATGCAGGTTTTCCAATTAATAAAGCATCATTTGGTGTAAGCAGTATTTGCGCACCAGTTTACAGAGATATTTTAGTTTTTAAAAAAGAAGGTAAAGTTACTGCATATGCGAAAATTTGTTTGTCGTGTTATAAAAATTATGTTGTTTTAGAAAATAATAAGTTCGAAAATTTCCAAATTAACTATGAAGATTTACATAAATTACTTGATAGTTTGGCCAGCCGTTAACAGCGGTTTCAAGAAACTGCGAAATATCCAGTAAATTCAAGTTTTCATTTCGCTACTTTTTTTATCTTAGCCGAAAGTACGCAGCAACGAAGTACGCAGCTTCTTGAAGCCGCGGAACGTTAGTGGCAAGCTATCGTCAGCGGTAACAGAAACTACTCTGCAAAAGAAAATCAAATGAATAATTACAAATTAATTTACATACTTTTTTTATTTCCAATTTGTTTGTTTGCTCAAATCAAACCGACAAAATACACATTGCAGAAAATAGTTAAAAACAGCGTTGTGGAAATGAAAAACGGAAAGTTAAGTTTGCCTTCAAACAAGTCTTGGGAATTTAATAATATTGATAGTTTATACTTCAAAAAAGACACTTTAAATGCATTTGTGTATAAAGAAGGAACAAAACACAAAAGTTTATGTGAAGTGGTTGATTGGACATTTTACCGAAAAAATGCTTTAGTCTTTGGTCAAGGTTCGAATTGTAAAGAATCGCCAACAAGAAAAGTTACTCGAAATCCGGAAGACTATTATTCAATTACAATTTATACAGTTGAAAATGAAACTATGATAGATGTTTTGAGATTTGATAAAATGATTGTAGAATCTTTTATCGTAATAGAAGTATCCGAAACAGAAGATTATACTGAAATAAAATTGGTGAGAAGATTTAATGGAAACTAGCCAGCCACTAACAGCGGTTATCAGCTATAGCTGGTTTTTCTTGAGTTGTACTTCATTTTTCACGCAAAACTATTATCTTAGCAGACAGTACGCAGTTCGTTGGCTTCGCTACAGACTGATAGCCGCGAAACGTTACCAGCAACCCTAAAGGACCGACACGACCGACAATAAACGAAGGACAAAAATGCCAACCCTTCGCAAAATTAAAAGAGGTGTTTTGCCAACGCACTTGCCGACACAAAAACATCACATTTAATTTTGCCCAACCGCACCCAAAGCCCACCCACCGCCCGACACGTGGACAGTTGAAAGAAATGTTAATAATTATTGGTTATAAAAAATTGTAGTGACAAATTTTAGAAGTAAATTTGGACAAAACTTGTCAAAGCATAAAATGTCCAAGATAAATAACACATCGTTCGGAGAATACATCAAGCAATTAAGGGAGGACAAACAACTTCCTTTAAGAAAAATTGCTGCTGAACTTGACATTGACACTTCAACTCTGAGTAAAATAGAGAAGAACGAAAGAAATGCCAGTGAACAAATAATTGAAAGACTTTCTGAAATATTTGAAATTGACAAGGGAGAATTGAAAGTTCGTTACTTAAGTGATAAAATCACATACCAGCTTTTAGAGGAAGAAGATGGGATTGAAATCTTGAAAGTTGCCGAACAAAAAATAAAATACCATAAGAAAAATGATAAGCACTAAAACAATTCAATACAAGTTGCCGAAGCAATCTTTAATGCTTGTCCAAGAACCGCAGATAAGATTATTTGAGGACGAGTTTAAAATATCTACCAAAAAAGAGTTTATCGGAATAGACTTCAATCAGCGTGGTTATACCGTAAACGATAAAGTTGATTTGATAATTGACAGTAAAATTCAAACAATTGGATTCTTTTCAGGGGCAGGTGGGCTTGATATAGGTTCTCAACTTGCGGGAGCGAAAGTGATTTCTAGTTTAGATTTTGACAGAGATAGCGTGGCAACAATGAAAGCAAACAAATATTTCGCCCACTCTGCTCACTTTCACAAGGACATTAAAGAAATGTATGCCAAGGATTATAATAATATAATAAAGGCAAATAACCCTGAAAAATTAATCCTTGTTGGTGGTCCACCTTGTCAACCATTTTCAAAGGCAGGTTATTGGGTGACACATAAAAATAGACTTGGAAGCGAAGACCCAAGAAATATGATAGGGCAATACTTAAGAATAGTTGAAGAACTTCAGCCTGACGGATTCTTACTTGAAAATGTAGAAAGCCTTTTGCATCCAAAAAACGCACAAGCTGTAACAGACTTAAAAGAAGCAATAGATAAATTGGGATATAAATTCATTGTTTATCGTGCTGACGCTTTAGATTTTGGTGTGCCACAAAAAAGAAAAAGAGTATTCTTTATTGCTTCAAGAAAAGGCATTGTGGGAGAACCAATAAAAACTCACGGTGATGAATTAGAAATATTAGTAAATAAAAATTTATTACCACACGAAAGGGTAATTGATTGGATTGGAAAATTTGATACTGATAAATATTTTGAAACAGAAGAGTTAACTACTGGCAAAACATATGATGAAGAATTAAAGCAGATACCTCCTGGCCAAAATTATTTTGCTTTGACAGAAAGAAGTGGGCATCCAAATCCAAAATTTGAAGCTAATAAGCGATTTTGGAATTTCCTCTTAAAACTACATCCAAATCAACCATCTTGGACTATTGCGGCTCAACCAGGTCCTTGGGTTGGTCCGTTTCATTGGAATAATAGAAGATTAAGAGTTCCTGAAAGTGCCGCCATACAAACATTCCCAGAAGATTATCATTTCGTAGGGACTAGACGTTCAATACAGAAACAAATTGGTAATGCTGTTCCTTCTCTATTAGGAAAAGTAATCGTTAAACATTTAATTTCTAATATTTAATGAAGCCAAAAATTGTAAGTGTATTCTCAGGAGTTGGTGGTATAGACTTCGGTTTTGAAAAAGCAGGATTTGAAACAGTTTTTGCATCTGATATTTGGAATAAAGCGTGTGAATCATTGAAGGCAAACTTCCCGAATTCGGTGATTGTTTGTGACACAATTGAGAATGTTGATTTTAAAAAAATTAAAAAGAAGTACAAAGTTATTGACGGTTTAGTAGGAGGCCCTCCTTGCCCTCCATTCTCAAAATCTCGTTTTTATCGTAAAGAAAAAGAGAGAGGTATTGATGATGAAGATGGCTTTATGACAGTTTCAAATTACTTTAGAGCAGTTGAAGAATTGAATCCCAAGTTTTTCTTTTTTGAAAATGTTCACGGATTTGTTTTTAAACCACATCAAACAGCTTTGGAATTAGTTGAAAAGGAGAGCGAAAGACTAGGTTATAAAATATTTCACAATGTTCTTAATGCTGCTGACTTCGGTGTTCCACAAACAAGACAACGTTTTATTTGCATTGGTGTAAAGAAAACAATGGAGGATTTCAAATTTCCTAAGCAAACGCATTCTGACCCAGCAAAACCAATAAAAGGAACAAAACCGTGGGTGACTTGTGGCGATATTTTAAATGATATAGATTTTGACTCTCCAGAGGACAGTAAAATGTTAGCAGGTTCAAAACATAAAGATCTTTTAAAATTAGTTCCACCAGGAGACAATTATTTATTTTTTACAAAAGAGAGAAACCATCCAAAACCCATTTTCAAATGGCGTTCAAGATATTGGTCTTTCTTATTAAAACTATCACCTGAAAGACCTTCTTGGACGATTCAAGCCAGTCACTCAAATAATATGGGTCCATTTCATTGGAAAAATAGATTTTTGAGAATTGAAGAAATAAAAAGAATTCAATCATTTGAAGACAAGCATATTTTCTTAGGCTCATATAAAGAGCAATGGAGACAGATTGGTAATGCTGTTCCGCCTTTATTAGCTTATAGAATCGCTAATGAAATTAAAAAACAATATTTTAAATAATGAGCGTAAGAAACACCATAATCTTAAATCATTCAGACTTAAAGTATCTGCTGATTGATAGTTTGCGTTTGTATTCAGACAACGTAGTATTCATTGATGGAAACAATCCATATCGTTTTTCAATTAACAAAAAGACTTTTTATGTTTTAATCAAGAATGTTCACGAATCAGGTGACGGTAGGGGAAATCAAGATGAGTGCAGAATTCAAGTTGCGAAAACAGGCAATTTTAATGATGCCCTAAATTCAAGAACAGATGTAATTGTTCTTGGATATTTCGCAGATGAAAAAGTCTTCACAGCTTGGAATCCATATTTAATGAGAGACCGCTTCAATCAGAGACAAACTATCTCTTTGTATTCTAGATTTTCTGTTCAAAGGCAAGCTGCAATTAATAAAATAGCTACTTATCGGGACACAAACGGACAATCTGTAATAAGCTTTTTGCCTGACTATTTGGGTCTTTATTTGGAGAACTTATCAAATATCCATTTACTCCCAGACGAGGAATTATTAGCATTAGTAAATGAATCTGACTCATTAAATTCAAATAACCAAGACGGTTTTGCTGACTTTCCAGAGGGACATTTAACAATAACACATACAAGGTACAAGCGTGACCCAAGATTTAAATCTATTGTTTATGCTGCTTACGACAATCGTTGTGCTATGTGCGGAATCCAATTAGAGTTAATCGAAGCAGCTCATATTGTTCCTCATTCTCACGAAAAGGGAACTGACGACATTGGAAATGGCATAAGCCTTTGTGCATTGCATCATACGGCTTATGACCGTTCTTTAATATATTTTGACAACGAGTTCAACATTCTGATAAACAATAGTAAAATGGAATATTTAGAGAAGGTTGGACTTGATTCAGGTTTTCGAAAATTTCAATCACTAGCATTTGACAAAATTCAATTACCAACAAATCATACATTAAGACCAAACATTGAAAATATAAACTTAGCAAATCAGACAAGAGGAATAGTTTAGCCACCAAGCCAACGCATCTCGACAGACACGAAATGACAAGAAACAACCACGACAGAAAAGAAGGGCAGCTGGTAACAGCGGTTTGGCGTAATGGCGGGTGCAGTGCTTCGTATGACAGTTTTGTGGTAGGTTCAAGTGCAGTTCTTCGATTAAACTTTTGTGCTAAAAATCCGCCACTACGCCAAGCCGCAAAACGTTATACAGCATGCTAAACCTATGATTACGAAGAAAGAACCTTTGCCGAAAAAATTCAGAAATCTCAGAATTATAATTATAATATTATGCCTTATTGTATTTGCAATATCTCTTCCACAATTAGCCTTAAAAATCAATGATTATAATGGTCCTGTAGACATGCATTCTTATGAATTATTTCTAGTTGGCGGTATTGCATTTTTAGGTGGAGGAATTATAGAAACCATAATTTGGCTTGCAAATCCTTTATCTTTAATAGCAATCATAATATTTTTTAAATCTGATGAGATTTGCAAAGTTTTCTCAATTGCATCACTAATGGTAGCGCTTATATATACATTTTGGAAAAAAGTTTTAGTCGCTGAAAACGGAAGAATGGGTGATATAGAAAAATTATGTTCGGGTTATTGGCTTTGGATTACAAGTATAATGATATTAAATATCGGAATTTTTTATTATTTCTGGTTGTATAAAAAACATAAAAAGCACGCTGTATAACATCGGTTTTGCGCAATAGCTCCAAACCGTTGTTGTTGAAAATCCTCTGGATTTTCAACTCCGCGTATCATAACATTATTTTGCTTAAATTGCCGCTACCGACGCAAAGCCGCGGAACGTTATACCGCATTTAACCGAACGTAAAATGAGACGAATACTTTTTCTAACGGCAATATTTTTAAATATCGTTTCATCGATAGCACAAGTGCGTCTTGAAGGAAAATTTATATCTGAAAAAACAAAACTTATACCGACAGAAGAAATACTAATTGAAGTTGTTGAAACCAGAAAATCTACTTTCTCAGATTCAACTGGTAATTTTAGTCTCAACAATCTTGAGAAAAATAAACAATATACTTTGAAATTGAATTCTTTTCAATTCGGCAGTTTAATAGTAGATTTTAAAACAGAAAATGATTCTGTTATAAAGAAAGTTTTTGAAATAAAAGCTAATTGTGATTTTGACAATGAAACCGCCAAGATTGAGTGGAAAAACAAGAAAGCTAAATTGTATCTTATTGGTTCAATTGCGCCAAGAGCGAATTCAAAAGCAGACAAAAAGTTCGAAAAAAAATACAATATTAAATATTACGATTTTGGCTGTACTCCTGCTCCAACAGAATGTATAATAGAATATAATAAAGAAGTTTTAAAACTTTTGGAAACAGAATACGGCGAAGAATGGAAAACCGAAATACGGAAAGATGTTGTCGTGGATTAAACGCGGTATAACAGCCGTTTCTCGCAATTGCGAGTTTTGCGGAAAGTTCACTTTTGCGTTCCGCAAAATTTTTTATCTTTAACAGAAAATAATCAGTTCCGCATTTCGCAACTGCGTGAAGCGGCAAACGTTAGTGGCAAGTTTACAACCGAAGCTTAAACCAACAGAAATCTACAATAATCTATGAATCAATTTGGTCTAAATTTAATTCTCATTTTACTTCTTATAAATCAATCAATTTTTGTTCATTCAAACGATACAATTGTTTTGAATGGAAAAGTGGTTGAAAAAAGAATACCTTTTCCGAAAGCGAATATTAAGCTGAAAGGAACTGAAATTGAAACTAAAACAGATTTTGATGGTAACTTCACTCTGAAAATTCCACCAAATATTAAATTAGAAGAGATAATTATAATTGCCAGTTATGTTGGAATGATTCCAAAAGAAGTTAAAATAAGAAACGTAAAAAGAAGAATTAAGATTCGACTAAAACCAGAGATGGTAATAATAGAATAACGGAAAAAGAAAAACCTGCCACTAACAGCAGTTTGCAACAACTGCGTGGCTTGGTTTGTCCACCGAATTTTCTGCGAAAATTCAAAGCCAAGTTTTGTACTTGGAATCATTAGTAATAAATCGTCGCAGCTGATGCAAGCCGCGGCACGTTGGCGGTAATTGTTTGACGAACATCTTAAAAATGAGAAAACTATTTCTATTCACTTTATTCAATTTAGTTTGCTGGAATTTAATCGCACAACAGAAAACAGAATTTAAGTATGGGAAAGGAACTTTATTCCCGATATACACAGAGAAAAATCTTGGACTGACTTACTTGAAGTCATTCAAAGCTACCGAAAGTGATAAAAGTATATTGTTCTTTCTCAACTTTAACGAAAGTGACTCGGTTAAAGTTTCAAGCAATAATAAAATCATACTCGATAAAAATTTAGATTATTCACCGATAACTGGAATATCAGAAGTTAAAACAATTAAGAATACTAAGGATTTAAAAATTGAATTTTTAAGAACAGTGCCGATAAAAATACTGCTTAATAAAAAAGATTTGAAGAAATATAAACATATTTACATTTCACGGAAAGATGGAAATTATTTGGTGGAATATTCAAACAAACTAAAAGGTTTCAAATAAAGCAAGAACAACTACCGCCAACAGCCGTTTCTCGCAATTGCGAATTTTGTGGTAAGTTCACGTTCACGTTTCGCAAGAATTTTTATCTTTAACAGAAAATAAAAAGTTCCTAAGTTCGCAACTGACGAGAAGCGGCGGAACGTTGTGCATAATATGAAAAAACTCCTTCTTGTCATTTTAGCAATCACTTTAACTTCGTGTAATCCATTCGATGAAAAAAGAGTTTTGGATTATAAAACGGAACTTAACAATTTGACTTCAAAAATTGACAAATATGACAATGGAACATATGACCGAGATGAAATAGATGAATTCATAATCGGAAATGTTCGAGACTTGGATATTGACTTAATTGTAAAAAATAGTGGAAAGAAAAACCCAAATTATTCTGGTTTTGTCGAGGAAAATGATAGTCTTATAATTTTTATAAAAAAGGCTGAAAATGTAACTGGTGAAGAAAAACGGATAATCTATGACTTTAATAAGAAACCTCGGAATTTCGGAAATGATGAAATAATTGGAGCATCTTATAGGATTGTTCAATTGGACGAAAGATTGTATTACTCTGAAATTGGATTTGACTAAAAAATACTATGCACAACAGCGGTTTGCTTCAATGGCTAATTCCGGATTTTCCTTCGGAAAATCCGCTGCTGAATGGAATGTTTTGTTATATTTGTAATGGCTTGGTGTTGGTTCAACGCCACTGAGAGCAAGCCTCATAACGTTAGCAGTAATTTTAACGGAAATTCACGTAAAAATAATATATGAAACTCAAACATTACTCATTTCTCCTATTTTTATTACTAGCAACAGCTATAGTCCATTCACAAAATCATAAGAAAATATACACTGTAACGATTTTTAAATGGTCAAAGAATGAAGATGGGGAATTGAAACTGTTCATGAAAATTGACTCAACAGGCAATGTGTTTTTTTTAAATGAGAATACTGGAAAAAAAGTTAATCTCAAGTCTTTCACAAAAAGTGTAAATAACTTTATCAAAGACAAAAGCGTTGTAAAAGTGGCAGGAAGTGATAATCCTCCGACAGCTGCGAGTGTTCCTAAAAGTGGAAAGCAGAATGTTTATATTACAGTAACATTTTTACAAGACTTCCATAATGAAACTCAACTAGCAACAATCACAAGTTATCATTGTAGAAAAGAAAATTTAAAGCATGGAGATGGAGATTATGCACTTTATAATTATTTAGGTAAAAGAGATCTAGAAATATTGAAAACATTTTTAAAATAAAACTACTGCTAACACATGTTTGCCGCTATTGCTGGGCTTGCGCTTGCTATTTAATCTTCGTGGAAAATAATCTGGTGGCTACAATCAATTCTGTCTTTCAAAGAAATTTTGTAGGTTTGTTTGGTTCGTGCTTGCAGCAGCAACAGATGGCAAGCATGGGAACGTTAGCATTAAACAGTATTTGTATAGATAATAATGAAGAGAAAGCACTATTAGAAAGAAATCCTTGAAGAAATGAAAAATAATATAAAAATTATCAAGTAGGAGAATTTATCCACACTTTTGGTGATGCACATATCTACAACAACCATTTTGAACAATTGGAATTACAATTATCACGTGAGCCAAGGGAATTGCCTAAAATGATACTGAATCCAAAAGTGAAGAATATTTTTGATTTTACGTTTGATAATTTTACTCTAGAAGGATACTAACCTTATCCTCATATTAAAGGTGATGTAGCGATTTAAAACAAAAATAAGTTCCAGTAAATTGAAACAGATTTTTCACCAATAAACCTCAACTAAAATTATAGTGATAACACACTATTTTTGTCCTGACAAATTCGCTGTAACCATAACTATCTGCTTCGGGATAATATACAAGTGCCATCAACTAAATGTTTGAACTCAAAAGATATGTCTTTTGGAAGGAGATAACCAAAAATCATATTTCGTCGTTTTAAAAATAAATTCTACCTTTAAGCCACAATTTCGTCTTATGGAACCAATACAACACGAATTATATGAATATGCAAGAGATAGAATCAAGCAAAAAAAAGGCTTGTTTTATCATTTTATACTACTTTGTGTTGGCAGTCTTTTTTTAATTATCGCCAATAAATGGCTAGGTCTCTATACAGATATAACTTGGTGGACATGGGCTGTTACGGTTTGGGTTTTTCTATTTATTCTTCATGTTGTCAAGGTTTTTGTGATTAATAACTTTATGAATAAAAACTGGGAAAGAGAACAAATTGACAAATTAATGCTACGGCAAGCCAATAAAATAGAAAAGCTAAATAATGATTTAGAAAATTCAAAACCTACAGCCGAATGATTACACTTATCGCTGCAGTTTCCGAAAACAATGCACTTGGAAAAGACAACCAGCTTCTTTGGCATTTGCCGGATGATTTCAAAAGATTTAAAAATATAACTTCTGGGCATCACATTATTATGGGAAGAAAAACTTTTGAAAGTTTCCCAAAACCGTTACCTAATAGAACACATGTTATAATTACGCGTCAAAAAGACTATCAACCAGAAGCCTGCCTTATCGTTGATTCGCTTGTAAAAGCGATTTCTGTTTGCCCAAAAGATGAAGAGCTATTCATCATTGGAGGTGGCGAAATTTATAAGCAATCTATTGAAATGGCAGATAAATTGGACATAACAAGAGTGCATCACACTTTTGATGCCGATACCTTTTTCCCTGAAATCGATTTGACTAAATGGAAATTAACTTCCGAGGAATATCATCCAAAAGACGAAAAACACCACTTTGATTTTACTTTTGAAACGTATATTAAAAAGTAGCAAAGTCAAATTGGTTGAGTATAAAGCAATACTTTTTTTACTTTTTTCAAAACTTTGGAACTTTGAAACTTTGCAATTCTAAAATAGTATATTTGTCGAAAATTTAGGAATGTCAAAAATTATCACGCCATATAAAGATTCATCATTAGGCAAAAAAGAACAAGTTGCCAAAATGTTTGACAACATTTCGGAAAATTATGATGGCTTGAACCGAGTTATATCGCTTGGTATTGATATGAAATGGAGAAAAAAAGTGGTTGCATTAGTGGCCGAAAAAAATCCGGAAACTATTCTTGACATTGCCACAGGAACCGGAGATTTGGTGATTATGATGTCAAATACTTCTGCCAAAAAAATTATTGGGCTTGATATATCAGCCGGAATGCTCGAAGTTGGGAAGCAAAAAATTGAGGCTAAAAAACTAACCGAAAAAATAGAAATGGTTTTAGGCGACAGTGAAAACATGCCTTATCCTGATAATTATTTTGATGCAATTACGGTTTCGTTTGGTATTCGGAATTTTGAAACTTTAGAAAAAGGTTTAGCCGAAATCTACAGGGTTTTGAAGCCTAATGGAATTTTTGTTATTTTGGAAACTTCAGTTCCAACCAAATTTCCTTTTAAACAAGGCTATGCATTCTACACTAAATATATTTTACCTATTATTGGAAAAGTTTTCTCGAAAGACAATGATGCTTATGGCTATTTATCGGAATCGGCAGCAAATTTTCCTTTTGGAGAAACTTTAAACAATATATTACGTAAAATTTCGTTTATAGAATGTAAAGCTATGCCACAGACGATGGGTGTTGCTACGATTTATACAGCAACTAAAAAATGAAAATGACATTTTCAGTAACAATATGAAAAAAATAGCAGTTCTTTTTCTTCTACTTTCTTTATATGCTAACGCACAATTAGGCAAAAGTATGTTTACAAAAGATCCAATAATTAATTTGGAGAATTTTGACAAACAGCGAGTGTATTGGGGTTACTTTTTGGGTTTTAGTAGTTTTGATTTTAAAACCGATTTTAAAACGAATCCCGCCCCGAATAAATTAATAGATGTAAAAGGCCATTCCGGCTTTAACGTTGGTTTGGTTGGGGTGCTTCGGCTTCACGAATATATAGAGTTACGATTTGAACCCGGATTATATTACGCAAGCAGAACGCTAACTTATTCTGAATTCACAAACGAAAGAGATGGCGTCAGAGAAGTGAAAGCTACTTATATCGATTTCCCGTTGCTTGTAAAATTCTCCGCTTTGAGAACAGGAAATGTTAGACCTTATCTTCTTGGTGGATTATCTTCGACCTTAAATCTTTCGAGCAACGCTAAATCAAAAGACGGAAACGAATTGCAAAAGTTTCGTGTAAAACAATGGACACAGAACTATACTGTAGGCTTTGGGATTGATTTGTATTTTGAATATTTCAAATTCTCGCCTTCCATTCGTGGTGTTTTTGGATTAAAAGATGAATTAATTCGCGACGCTGATCCAAATAGCCCTTGGACCGGAAATATACAATCGATGAAAACCCGTGCGGTGTTGATCAATTTTACATTCCACTAATTGGTAGTTTGTAGTTTATAGTTTTTGGTTTATAGTTAAAAAATGTTTAACTATTTCTTCTGAATTCGCCTAGGAAAATAGCGGTTGCAGTAGCTACATTTAAACTTTCTGTTTTTTGGATGTTATCACAAGAGGTATCATCTCCTACCGAAGGAAATCTTGGAATGGCGATTCTGTTTTTGATATTTTTTTCTAAACTTGCAGAAATTCCATTGGCCTCATTTCCGAAAATTAGAATAGCTTCTTTTGGCAACACTTCTTTATAAAGGTTTTTGCCATCCATAAAAGTGCCAAAAACAGGAAGTGAACTTTGGAAAATATAGTCATTCAAATTAACATAATTCACCTTAACTCGAGTAATAGAACCCATTGTTGCCTGAATTACTTTTGGATTATAAACATCAACGGTTTCGGGTGAACACAAAAGTTGCGTAACGCCAAACCAATCGCAAAGCCGAATAATTGTCCCCAAATTCCCAGGATCACGTATATCGTCTAAAGCCACAATCAATCCTTTAGTATCTATTCGAGTTGCTTGTGGAATTTTAAAAATTGCCAAACAAGTACTTGCAGAAGACAAAGCTGTAATTCGCTTCATGTCAGCTTCTTTTATAAGTGTTTTTTGGAAAATTGGCACTTGTTCAAAAATAGCTTCTGTTTCGAATAAATGTTCAAGCACAAAATTTGATGCTAACAATTCTTGAACTACCTTTACGCCTTCGGCAATAAACAATTGATGCTCTATTCTATATTTTTTATGTTGAAGACTTGTAATTAATTTTATTTGGTTTTTACTAACCATAAAATAATGTATTTTTGAATTAAATATTTCGCAAGACTTGAAAAATAGTATCACAAAAATATCATTATTTATTCTAATTGGACTAATTATCTTTGGTTGCAACGCCACAAAAAGAGTTCCTGACGGTAAAAGTCTCTTAACCAAAAACAATATTTTTGTCGACGGTAAAAAAAACAATGTTGAAGATGTTTTCAATCAGTTGTACCAAAAACAAAATAGCGCTATTCTTGGATACCGTTTACGCCTAAACATTTACAATTTGGCCAAGGAAAAAACCGATTCCATATACAGGGCCAAGTTTGTCAATAATCCAAAAAAATATAACCGAAAAGCTAAATGGCTTTCTAAGAAACAGGTCAAAAGATTAGGAGAATCTTTTTGGTATTCGGGCGTTCATAATTTATTAAGAAAAACTGGCGAGGCTCCGGTTATTTTGGATACCGTAAGTACAAAAAAATCAATTCGACGTTTGAAGTCATATTACTATAATCGTGGCTATTTTGATGTCACGGCGAAATATAAAATTGATAGCATTAGTCCTAAAAAAGTAAAACTGAGATACGACATTGTCAAAGGAAACCCCTATATAGTTGATAGCATCAATAGCTACATATCGAGCAAACCTTTAGATTCGATTTATCAATTAAGAAAAAGGAACTCATTTTTAAGATTTGGGAAACGACTTGAATATTCAGATTTTGATACCGAAAAATCTAGAATTACAGAAGATTTTAGAAACAATGGTGCTTTCCGTTTTCAACAAAACTATGTGAATTATGTCATTGACACTATTAACAATAAGCATCTTGCGAATGTAGATTTGATTATTGAAAACGAATCTATCCGAGTAGAAGACAGTTTGTATAATGTTCCTTTTGAATTATATAAAATAAGTAAGGTTAACATTTTTACTGACCATAGTCCAATCAATCAAAATCTTCCTATAAAAGACAGCGCTGTTTATAAAGATTTCACTTTATATAGTGTCAACAAATTGAAATACCGTCCAAAAGCCATAACCGATGGTATTTTTGTAACCAAAGGGAATTATTTTTCGGATAATAAGACAAGCTTAACTTCAAAATATTTGAGTAATCTAAAGGTATTCAACTATCCATTAATTCAATATATTGAAGATAAAAAACAAAAAAATGGTTTGATTGCAAATATTTATTTGTCCCCAAGAAAGAAATACACATTTGGTTTTTCTGCCGATTTTATCCATTCCAACATACAGGATTTTGGAATATCCGGAAATACATTTTTGAGCATTCGAAACGTATTTAATGGCGCTGAAACCTTTGAAATAGGAGCTAGGGGAAGTATTGGCGCTTCAAAAGATTTTGCTAATCCAAACAACAATTTTTTTAATATTTCGGAAATTGGAACTGATGCCAGATTAAATTTTCCTCGATTATTTTTGCCTTTCAAAACTGACAAAATAATTCCTAAAACCATGATTCCTTATACTACAATTAGTGTGGGTTATTCAAAACAAACTAATATCGGATTAGATAAACAAAATTTTACGAGTTCGTTGGTTTACAATTGGACGCCAAGAAAAAACACTGCTTTCCGCTTTGATTTGTTAAATATACAGTTTGTAAAAAATATAAATCCGAACAACTATTTTAATGTTTACCGTTCGTCATATAATGCTTTAAATGAATTAGCAATTACTTATGGCGCTGATCCAAGTTATTTCGACACAAATGGTAATTTAATAATTAATGATGGCGTCAATAGTTTCCTAAATGACGTCAATACTGGTCTAATCGTTCCTTCAAACAATGATGCTAAATCTATTAACAGTATTGTTGAGCAAAAATCAAGATTGACCGAAGATAACTTAATTTTTGCTTCAAGTATTTCCTTTTCAAAAACTTCTCAAAAAGATTTATCAGACAATAATTTTTATGTAATCAAGGCGAAAATAGAATCAGCCGGAAATTTAATGTCGCTAGTGGCTGGTGCATCTAATCAAACGCAAGACGGTTCTAAAACCTCCTTTGGTGTCGCTTTTTCACAATATATTAAAACCGAGTTTGAATATGTCAAACATTGGGATTTAACTCGTAAAAAAGTCCTAGCTACTAAAGCATTTTGCGGTGTAGCCATTCCTTACGGAAACTCGAACAGCGTTCCTTTCTCCCGAAGTTATTTTGCCGGAGGAACAAACGACATACGAGCTTGGCAATCCTATGGTTTGGGGCCCGGAAAAACAGGTTCGATAAATGATTTTAATGAAGCCAACATGAAACTTTTATTTAGCACAGAATTCCGTTTTAATATTTTTTCAAAGTTAAATGGAGCGCTTTTTGTCGATGCCGGAAATATTTGGAATGTGAGCGATATTGCTACTAATCCTGATGCTATTTTTTCGGGCTTGAAATCTTTAGAAAATATTGCAGTTGGTTCGGGATTTGGATTAAGATATGACTTTAATTTTTTCGTAATCCGAATAGATTTAGGGTTTAAAACCTTCAACCCTGCCAATCCTGAAAATGAAAAATGGTTGAAAGAAATGCGTTTTGACAAATCCGTTTTAAATATTGGTATAAATTATCCTTTCTAAAATTAGAAATTATTATTTTTGTAGCCCAATCCCAAAATGACGGGATGGGTTAACTTAAAAACAACACAAACAATGGCTCATAATATTAAACCCGGAGTAGCAACAGGAGATGAAGTTCAAGCAATTTTTGCTTACGCCAAAGCAAAAGGATTTGCCCTACCTGCGGTAAACGTAATTGGATCAAGCACTATTAATGGTGTTTTAGAAACTGCGGCTAAGCTAAACGCTCCGGTTATTATACAATTTTCTAATGGTGGCGCACAATTTAACGCCGGAAAAGGACTTTCAAATGTGGGCGAAAAAGCAGCGATTGCAGGTGGAATTGCGGGAGCTAAACACATTCATACTTTAGCTGAAGCTTATGGCGCAACCGTTATTCTGCATACTGACCATTGTGCCAAAAAATTATTACCATGGATTGATGGTTTGTTAGATGCCTCCGAAAAATATTTTGCCGAAACAGGAAAACCATTATATTCTTCTCACATGATTGATTTGTCTGAAGAGCCTATAGAAGAAAACATTGAAATTTGTAAAACCTATTTGGCAAGAATGAGCAAAATGGGAATGACTTTAGAAATTGAATTGGGAATTACCGGAGGAGAGGAAGATGGTGTTGATAATTCAGACGTTGACAGTTCAAAACTATATACTCAGCCTTCAGAAGTATCCTATGCCTATGAAGAATTGTTGAAAATTTCACCGAGATTTACCATTGCTGCATCTTTTGGAAACGTACATGGAGTATACAAACCAGGAAACGTGAAACTGACTCCAAAAATCCTAAAAAACTCTCAGGATTATGTTCAAAATAAATTCAATACAGGCCACAATCCTATCGATTTTGTTTTCCATGGTGGTTCCGGTTCTACAATAGAAGAAATCAGAGAAGCTATTGGTTATGGTGTAATCAAAATGAATATTGATACCGATTTACAGTTTGCATATACCGAAGGAATTAGAGACTATATGGTGAATAATATTGATTATTTAAGAACCCAAATCGGAAGCCCAGACGGAGCAGATTCTCCAAACAAAAAACACTATGATCCAAGAAAATGGATACGCGAAGGTGAAGTGACTTTTAACAAAAGATTAGAACAGGCATTTGCTGATTTGAATAACGTTAACACATTATAAATTATGAGTTATGAATTATGAGTTGGAAGTTGATGCTTTTAACTCATAACTTATAACTTTTTACTCATAACTATAAAAATATGGCTTGGTTTAAAAGGACAGAAAAAGGGATTACTACCGCAACCGAAGACAAAAAAGACGTTCCAAAAGGGCTTTGGTATAAATCGCCAACAGGTAAAATTATTGACCAAGACGAATTAGCTAGAAATCTTTGGGTTAGTCCTGAAGATGATTTTCATGTTAGAATTGGCAGTAAAGAATATTTTGAAATCTTGTTTGACAACAATGAATTCAAAGAGTTGGATGCTAAAATGACTTCCAAAGACCCATTGAGTTTTGTAGATACCAAAAAATACTCAGATCGATTAAAAGACGCTATCGACAAAACAGGATTGAAAGACGCTGTCAGGACAGGTGTTGGAAAATCAAAAGGAAAAGACTTAGTAGTTTGCTGTATGGATTTTGCTTTTATTGGCGGTTCTATGGGTGCTGTAGTAGGAGAAAAAATTGCGCGCGGTATTGACTATGCTATTAAACACAAAATTCCGTTTGTAATGATTTCAAAATCGGGTGGTGCTCGTATGATGGAAGCTGCCTATTCGTTAATGCAATTGGCAAAAACCTCAGCAAAATTGGCTCAATTAGCTGATGCTAAAATTCCGTATATTTCGCTTTGTACGGATCCAACAACCGGAGGAACAACCGCCTCTTATGCGATGCTTGGTGATGTTAACATTTCTGAACCTGGCGCTCTGATTGGTTTTGCAGGACCAAGAGTTGTTCGTGATACTACCGGAAAAGATTTACCAGATGGTTTCCAAACCGCTGAGTTTGTAATGGACCATGGCTTCCTTGACTTTATTGCACCAAGAAAAGAACTGAAAGACAAAATTAATTTATATCTCGATTTGATTTTAAATCAGGATATCAGATAACGGTTTACCACAAAGGAAACAAAGAATAGAAAGACACAAAGTTTACGCTTTGTGTTTTTTTATTTTTAGTAATGAAGAAACTCTTGTTAATATAATTTATAAAAACTGAACTCTGCGACTGCCAAATGAACACTCAATTACATCCCGCTTCTAATCGCTTCTACAGGATCTAATCTCGAGGCAGAAATAGCAGGCAGAATTCCGGCTAACAAACCTACTATCATAGACAGACCAAAACCTATAAGAATATTCAGGAAACTTAAAACAAATTCAAATTCCAATACATTTGTGAGTAACATTGACAAAAGCCAAACTATCAGCAGACCTATAATTCCACCAAATACACAGAGGATAATTGCTTCGAATAAAAATTGAAAAAGGATAAATTTATTTTTTGCACCTAATGATTTTTGAATTCCTATTAAATTGGTTCTTTCTTTCACAGAAACAAACATAATATTGGCAATTCCGAAACCTCCAACTAAAAACGAAAAAAGACTTATAATAATTCCTCCGAATCGTATTTGGCTTATCAATCCGTCTAACAAATCGGTAAAACCGGAAAGCACACTGATAAAAAAGTTGTTAATATCGCCTTCCTTTACCCCTCTGAAAGAGCGTAATTTTTGAGTGATTTCAGCTTTCAATTCGTCAATATCAATGTTTTTTTCAGGTTTTATTATAATCATGGCAGATACTTTTGAGTTGTTATCGCCATAAATTCTTCTTAGAAAATTAGAAGGTAAAAAAGCAGAAACATCATCACCTCCTCCCATATCCAATGTGGATTCACCTTTCTTTTTGGTAACACCAATCACCATAAACTGTTGCCCATACATTCGTATCGATTTCCCAATCGGGTCAAGCTCTCCAAAAAGGGATTGTGCTATATCGTGTCCAATCACTACCACTTGCTTTCCTGAATTGGATTCTGATTCATTAAAAAAACGCCCGGAGGAAAACTCCATTCGTTGGATATCTGTAAACTCAGAAGTTACCGGAACCATATTTACATTATTAACGGTATTAGCTTCAAATTTTAGGGTCTGGTTTAAAGTCATATACTGATAACACAAATCTTCAACCTTGTTCAACGAAGATTTTAAATATTGGTATTCTTCATAACTGACTTTTGGAAATTGGTCCCTCTTCCATCTCGGAATATCACTTGGACCAAAAGACCTATTGGTTAAATACATCGTGTTTTTATCTAATGAACTCAAATCAGCTTTGATTTTTCTATCCAAAGAATCAACTGCTGCCAACACAGCAATTATTGAAAATATTCCAATTGTCACACCCAATAAAGAAAGCATAGTTCGCAATTTATTGATGCGAAGCGCATTCATAGCAAAAGCAAAACTTTCTTTGAGCAGTCTTAAATAAAGTAACATTTAGGTTGATTTATGGTGTTATAAATTTCGTTAAAAATAATGAAAATCACCACTATTTTAAAGATTGCTTTATTGGTGTGAAAAAATAAAATATTGTTACACTTCTTCCTTGAATTTTGCATTCAAAAAAACTACTTTTGTTCCTTACTCGAGGACGCTTTTGTCCGAACTGAGCGAAGCTAAACACAACTACACAATGAGCACTACAAAAACCATCCAATCGGCGCTGATTTCAGTCTTTTCAAAAGACGGATTAGAGTTGATAGTTCGAAAACTACACGAACAAAACGTAACAATTTATTCCACTGGCGGGACCGAAGAATTCATCAATAATTTAGGGATTCCGGTAGTTCCTGTTGAAGAAGTTACTTCCTACCCTTCTATCCTTGGCGGAAGAGTAAAAACGTTGCATCCGAAAATTTTTGGAGGCATACTAAACCGTCAGGAGAATGAAACCGATGTGCAACAAATGCGTGAATTTGAAATTCCACAACTCGATTTAGTGATAGTAGATTTATATCCGTTCGAAAAAACAGTGGCGTCAGGCGCAAGCGAGGCTGAAATCATTGAAAAAATTGATATTGGTGGGATTTCATTAATTCGTGCTGCAGCGAAGAATTTTAAAGACACTGTTATCGTAGCTTCAGTAAATGAGTATTCAACTTTATTAGATATTATTTCGACACAAAACGGAAGCACAACGTTAGAACAAAGAAAACTTTTGGCAACAAAGGCATTCCATGTTTCTTCACATTATGACACCGCAATTTTCAACTATTTTAATGAAGAAGATACTTATTTCAAAACGAGTATTTCTGAAGGTCAGATTTTAAGGTATGGAGAAAACCCACATCAGAAAGGATTTTTCTTTGGGGAATTTGATAAAATGTTCAGCAAATTACACGGAAAAGAATTGTCATATAACAATTTGTTAGATGTTGACGCTGCGGTGAATTTGATTTTAGAATTCAAAAACAACAACCCAACTTTTGCCATTTTAAAACATAACAACGCTTGCGGATTGGCAACAAGAAGCACTATGGCAGCTGCCTATTTAGCAGCTTTAGCAGGAGATCCAACTTCGGCTTTTGGTGGGGTTTTAATTGCTAATGGAAAAATAGATACGAGTACAGCCAAAGAAATTAATTCACTTTTCTGCGAAGTGGTAATTGCGCCTGCATTTGATGAAGAAGCTATTGCCATTTTATCTGAAAAGAAAAATAGGATTATTTTGGTTCAGCATGATGTTGAATTGCCAAACAGTCAAATGAGAACTTGTCTAAATGGATTATTAGTTCAGGACAGAAACAATATTACGGACTCAAAAGAAGACCTAAAAGTGGTGACTAATACGGCTCCAACCGCTCAGGAAATAGAGGATTTATTATTTGCTTCAAAAATTTGTAAAAATACCAAATCAAACACGATTGTATTTGCAAAAAATAGTACATTAGTAGCATCAGGAACCGGTCAGACTTCAAGAGTAGATGCGTTAAAACAAGCAATTGAAAAAGCGACAACTTTTGGTTTTGATTTGAATGGCGCGGTGATGGCAAGTGATGCTTTTTTTCCTTTCCCGGATTGTGTTGAAATTGCTCATAATGCGGGAGTTACCGCAGTTATTCAGCCTGGTGGTTCGATAAAAGATGAGTTGAGTATTAATTATTGTAACGAAAATAAAGTTGCAATGGTATTTACTGGAACTCGTCATTTTAAACATTAATTTGTTTAACTTTGTGCGTTAAATTTTTATAAACATTAACCCTAAATAAATCTATGGGATTTTTTGATTTCATGACTGAGGACATCGCCATTGACCTTGGTACCGCAAACACTCTGATAATACATAATGACAAAGTTGTAATTGACAGCCCTTCAATAGTTGCCAGAGACCGAATAACGGGAAAAATTATCGCTGTTGGAAAAGAAGCCAACATGATGCAGGGAAAGACACATGAAAACATAAAAACCATACGTCCGTTAAAAGATGGGGTTATTGCAGATTTTGATGCGTCTGAGAAAATGATTAGTATGTTCATCAAAAGCATACCGGCCTTAAAGAAAAAAATGTTTACACCGGCACTTAGAATGGTGGTTTGTATTCCATCCGGAATTACCGAAGTAGAAATGCGTGCCGTAAAAGAAAGTTGCGAACGTGTAAACGGAAAAGAAGTTTATCTTATTCATGAACCAATGGCTGCGGCAATTGGTATTGGTATCGATATTATGCAACCAAAAGGAAACATGATTGTAGACATTGGTGGAGGAACTACAGAAATTGCGGTTATTGCTTTAGGGGGAATTGTATGTGACAAATCCGTTAAGATTGCGGGTGACGTTTTCACTAATGACATTGTGTATTACATGAGAACGCAACACAACTTATTTGTGGGTGAAAGCACAGCAGAAAAAATTAAGATTACTATTGGTGCTGCTACTGATGATTTAGAAACACCTCCAGATGATATGTCAGTTCAAGGAAGAGATTTATTGACTGGTAAACCAAAACAGGTTGAAGTTTCCTATAGAGAAATCGCAAAAGCTTTAGACAAATCGATACAACGTATTGAAGATGCTATTATGGAAACTTTATCACAAACGCCTCCTGAATTAGCAGCCGATATTTACAACACGGGTATTTATCTTGCGGGTGGAGGATCTATGTTGAGAGGATTAGACAAACGTATTTCTCAAAAAACAGATTTACCGGTATATATTGCAGAAGATCCTTTAAGAGCTGTTGTTCGCGGAACCGGAATGGCGCTTAAAAATATTCCGAAATTCAGAAGCATACTTATAAAATAGTATTCAGTACTCCGTTTTCAGTATACAGTTTACATTATACATTTATACAGCTAAACCATGCAGCAAATAGTTAATTTTGTATTTAAAAACAGTAATCGCTTACTGTTTTTGCTGCTTTTGGTAACATCACTTTCACTAACTATTCAATCGCATTCCTATCACAAAAGTAAAATCATAAGCTCGGCTAATTTCTTTACCGGCGGTATTTACGAAAAGATAAATAATGTTGATGAATATTTTGGTTTAAGAAAGCAAAATGAAGAATTAGCTCAGGAGAATGCTCGTTTAAAATCGCTTTTATTTAATCTGAAAGACACTACTAAGCTTCCACAAATTGATTCTATCAGAGGAGTTAAGAAAACGGATATCATTATTTCCAAAGTAATTCATAACTCATTTAGTGTTCTTGAAAATTATATTACCATTAACAATGGTCAATCTTCAGGAATCAAACCTAATATGGGTGTGATTAACAGTGCTGGTATTGTCGGAATTATAGACAAGACTTCGAAAAACTATTCCACTATCATCAGTGTTTTAAATGTGAAATCACAAATCAATGCAAAGATTAAAAAATCAAATCACTTTGGTTCTTTAGTATGGAATGGCAAAAGTACTGGTTTTGTTCAATTGATAGATGTTCCAAGATTAGCCGGAGTTCGAAAGGGCGACACGATTGTAACAGGTGGTCAATCTATCATATTCCCTGAAAATATTGGCATTGGAACTATAGACAAAGTATATATTGACAATGAAACCAATTACTATACTTTGGACATCAGACTATTCAATGACATGACCAACTTGGGACATGTATATATCATTAAAAATAAAGACACTGAGGAAATTATTAATCTAGAAAATCAAAGTAAAAAAGATGAATAGTGCCTTATTAGGAAATATTGCTCGTTTTATTTTGTTGCTCGTAGCACAGGTTCTTATATTCAACCGAATTGATCTTTTTGGCTTTATCAATCCGTTTCCTTATGTCCTTTTTATAATTCTTTATCCTGTAAATGGAAACAAAAGTGGTTTATTAGCAGCTAGTTTTTTGTTAGGATTACTAATGGATATGTTTTGGAATTCAGGCGGAGTTCATGCGGCTGCTTGTTTAGTACTTGCCTATTACAGACCTGCTATCTTTAAATTTTCTTTTGGTCTAAGTTATGAATATCAAACTGTTAGACTCAATGATGTAGTAACTCCGGAGCGATTTTCATTTTTACTAATTGCTATCGTATTGCATCACTTTGTGTTGTTTGTACTAGAAGTTTTTAAAGTAAGTTTCCTTTGGGATATTTTGGTTCGAACTGTATTGAGTACCATTTTTACAATTATCACTTGTATTATTATTATCTATATTATTAAGCCAAGTAAGCGATGAGAAAGGTTTTGCTACCCACTATTATTTTTATTGCTACCATTTTACTTGTTTTGCGTCTTTTTTATTTACAGGTAATTGATGATACGCTAAAATTAAAATCGGATAATAATGCCATTAAAATTGCTTATGATTATCCAGAGCGTGGTTATATTTATGATAGAAATGGTAAGCTTTTGGTAGCCAATCAACCTTCCTATGACATTATGGTTATCCCAAAAGATGTCAAAGATTTAGACACAACCGAATTCTGTTCCTTACTAAAAATTACCAAAGAAGATTTTCTTAAAAAAATTGCTAAAGCTAAAGTTTACAGTCCAAGACTTCCCTCAGTTTTTCTATCTCAACTAAATAAAAAAGAATACGCTGCTTTTCAGGAAATTCAAAGAAAGTTTATTGGATTCTATATTCAAAAAAGATCTTTAAGAGATTATCAAGTGGCTTTTGGGGCTAATGTTTTTGGGTTTATCACTCAAGTAAATGATAAAATCATTCAAAAAAATAAGTATTATAATTCCGGAGATTTAATTGGCAGACAAGGTGTTGAAGAAAGTTATGAAGATTTTTTACGCGGAATAAAAGGGGTAAAATATATTCAAAAGGATAAATACAATCGGGATATTGGCTCTTATAAAGAAGGGAGATTTGACACCATTGCTGTTCAGGGAAGCGATATTAATTTGAGTATTGATGCTGAGCTTCAAAAATATGGTGAAGAATTAATGATTAACAAACGTGGTGGAATTGTAGCCATCGAACCAAAAACAGGTGAAATCTTAGCATTAGTAACTGCTCCATCTTATGATCCTGCTATTTTGGTTGGCAGACAACGTTCTAAAAATTACACTGCTTTATATAGAGATTCAATAGCAAAGCCATTATATGATAGAGGACTTTTAGCAGAATATACACCCGGTTCTCCTTTCAAAATTTTAACCGGATTAGTTGCCTTACAAGAGGGTGTGATAGACGTGAATACCACTTTCTTTTGTAATCATGGATTTAGTTATGCGCCAGGGCGTTTTATGAAATGTCACTGTCATGGTGGCGCGCTTCAATTACATAGAGGAATATATGAATCTTGTAACACGTTCTTTTCAAGTTCTTATATGAAAACTATAGACAAGTACAACAACCCTCCTAAAGGCGTTGATGTTTGGAGCAATCACTTAAAAAGTTTTGGATTAGGACAGTTTATGGGCTATGATTTACCAACAGGAAAAAAAGGAAATTTGCCTACATCCAAAACATATAAAAAGATGTATCCTGGATGGGGTTGGTCTAGTAAAACAATTGTTTCTAATGCCATCGGTCAAGGTGAAGTATTAATGACACCGATTCAATTGGCGAATATGATTGCTATTGTTGCTAATCGAGGATATTATTACACACCTCATATCATAAAAAAAATCAAAGGCAATGTTATTGATAAAAAGTTTAGAACAAAACATGTTACTACTGTAAACAAAAAACATTTCGAACCTATGATAAACGGACTATTTGATGTTTATAATTTTGGGACAGCACATGGCTTAAATGTTGAAGGAATTGATATTTGTGGTAAAACAGGAACAGCAGAAAATTTTGCGAAAATCAATGGTAAAAGAGTAAAGCTTCAAGATCACTCAATCTTTGTGGCTTTTGCGCCCAAGGATAATCCAAAAATTGCTATAGCTGTTTTTGTAGAAAATGGATATTGGGGAGCACGTTGGGCAGGCCCAATTACGAGTTTGATGATTGAAAAATATATCAAAAAGAAAATTACAAGAACGGATTTAGAAAAACGAATGTTGGAAGGAAGTCTTCAAGGCGAATACAATAAATATTATGCAAATCCAATTATAGATACTTTGATTAAAACAAAAATTGAGGGATCTGTAAAACCAATTGTTATAAAACAGGCAGTTAAAGGAAAAGTTGCTCCGGAAAATTAATTTCTAAATAGATGAAAAATCAAAGTGTAACCAATAATCTCGACTGGATAAGCATAGTCATCTATTTCGCCTTAGTGATTATGGGTTGGCTAAATATCTATTCGTCTTCATTATCATCAATAGAACAGGAAACTTCGATTTTTGACTTTAGTCAAATTTACGGTAAACAATTTATGTTTATCATCCTTACGATTCCACTAATATTTATCGTTTTATCTGTTGATGGAAAGTTTTACGAAAAATTTTCTAGTGTTATATATGTAATCGGATTATTCTCTTTAGCGGGTTTATATGTATTTGGGAAAACCGTAAAAGGTCAAGCCAATTGGTACTCTTTTGGTTCCTTTGGTATACAACCATCCGAATTTGTAAAAGCCGCAACTGCGATGGCTTTAGCCAAATATTTGAGTGATGTTCAAGTAAATTTGAAAGATTTAAATAGGCAGATTCAAGCATTAGGAATACTTTTCCTTCCAATTTTGTTAATTGCTCCTCATGATCCTGGAAGTGCCCTAATTTTTAGTGTTTTTATTTTGGTTTTATACAGAGAAGGTTTGCCTTCATGGTATGTTTGGACAGGATTTATTACCTTAATTTTATTTGTATTAGCATTAATTATAAAACCTTTAATCCTAACTATAATTGCTTTATTTGTTATACTTTTTGTTTATTATAGAAGTCGAATGATAAACAGAAATTGGTTATTGAGTGCCTTAGTATTTGTTATGATTGGTGGGTTTGTCTTTTCAGTAGATTATGTTTTTGTGAATGTTTTTAAACAACATCATAGAGACCGATTTAATATTCTTTTAGGTAAAGAAGTCGATATGAAGGGCATTGGTTATAACACCAATCAATCTGAAATCGCTATTGGATCTGGCGGTTGGTTTGGAAAAGGATATCTGGAAGGAACACAAACAAAAGGTGGTTTTGTGCCAGAACAACACACCGATTATATTTTTACAACCGTTGGCGAAGAATGGGGATTTTTAGGAAGTCTTTTTATAATTGGTCTTTTCCTCTGTTTAATAATGCGGATTATCTATTTAGCCGAAAGGCAAAAGACCAAATTCAGCCGAGTCTATGGATATTGTGTTGCCGCTGTTCTCTTTATACACTTTTTTGTAAATATAGCCATGGTGGCAGGTATATTTCCTACCATTGGTGTTCCACTGCCATTTTTCTCATACGGTGGTTCCGGACTTTGGGGTTTTACCATATTACTTTTTATCTTTCTGAAAATGGATGCCAACAAAGTAAACGAGTGGTAATTTAAATAAATTATTTCTTTATGAGGATATTTAAAATTACGATTTAACAAGTTTTTCTTTTTTAACTTTTGATGTTAAACCTTTATTATTCTCCAATTGCAAATCGTTTAGAATATGAATAGCTTCTTCAATATAAATGTCTTTTGACAAACTTTCATGCCATCTCTCACGTTTTTCTTTAAGCACTGAATCTTTGTTCATTTCATCAACTTCATAAGGAAGCGAATTAAAATCAAAACTGTTTTTATAGTCAATGATTGGCTTGTATTTTTTATTCTTTTCGTCTAATGCTTTTTGTTCAGCTTTGAATTTATCTATGTTTAAGCTATAAATGTTTTCTTTATTTCTTTCATCCAGCCATTTTGCATTATCGTCAATCAGATTCAACTGAGCATTATTACTCATTCTTTCTTTACTTTTAGAAATAGTTAAATCAAAATTGTTTTGTTTGTCCCATACTTTGTAATCAGCAGCATCAATCTTATCCCATGGCATGGCATTATCTATATCTCTTTCACCCATTTTAAGATAGGAATATCTATCTGGGATAGCAATATCACTTTTCACTCCTTCCAATTGAGTTGAGCCTCCATTTATTCTATAGAATTTTTGAGTTGTTGTTTTCAACGCGCCCAAATCTCCGAAGGTATTACCGCGAACAAACTGATTTAAATCTATTACATTTTGTACGGTTCCCTTTCCGTATGATTGTTTGCTTCCAATAATTACACCTCGCTTGTAGTCTTGAATGGCTGCCGCTAGAATCTCTGAAGCCGAGGCTGAAAATTCGTTAATCATCACTACCAACGGACCATCCCATTGTACTTTGGAGTCTCTATCATAAAGAACTTCCTTTTTACCCGCTGCCGATTTAATTTGAACAATTGGGCCTTGCTCAATAAACAATCCTGCAATATCAACGACAGTTTTTAAGGAACCTCCTCCATTATCTCTAACATCCATTACAATACCCTGAACGCCTGCTGCTTTTAAT
This sequence comes from Flavobacteriaceae bacterium, assembly GCA_947456955.1. Classification (GTDB taxonomy): domain Bacteria; phylum Bacteroidota; class Bacteroidia; order Flavobacteriales; family Flavobacteriaceae; genus Flavobacterium. The sequence goes on from CANGTQ010000003.1 coordinate 60,181, forward strand.
CTGTCAACTTCTTTAGCGACATCTTTTCCTGCATCGCGACTGTTCTGGTCATCAAAATCGATATAGAATTTTGGTAAATAAATTATTCCGTATTTAAAGCCGTCTTTTTCTACAACACTTGATTTTACATAGGTTTCTTCAATTTCAACCTCATCGCGAATAATTGTAATTACTTTAATCGAACCATCTGTTTTCTTTACTGTTAAACGAACTTCTGTCCCTTTTGGTCCTTTTATTTTTTTAACAACATCATCTAATCGCATGCCAACTACATCAACAGGTTCAGCATCTGCTTGAGCTACTTTTAAAACGATATCTCCGGCCTCAAGCTCTTTTCCTCTCCATGCCGGACCGCCAGAAATTAATTCTGTAATTTCTGTAAAATCATTTTTCTTTTGTAAACGAGCGCCAATTCCTTCTAATTTTCCGCTCATGCTCACATCAAATTTTTCTTTTTCATTTGGTGCAAAATAAGAAGTATGTGGATCAAAACGAGAAGAAATCGCATTTATATAAATCGAAAACCAATCTTCTCTATTCAAATCTTTAATGAAATTAAAGTTGTCATTTAAAGAATTTAATGTACTTTCTCTTGTCTCCTTTTCTAATTGCTCATATGTTTTTGGCGCTTGATTTTTTCTTTTCTCAAAATCTGAAATAAATTTCTTTTCTGATTCAGGACTTAGTTTGTCGCCTTGATTTTCTCTATACTCATTTAACCTTTGCTCTAAAGTTTTGCTTTTGTCTTTTACTAAATCCTCTTCTAATTTTTGTTTTTCAACTAAAGATGACAAAGTAGATAATTTAACTTGTAAACGCCATCTTTCCTTTAATTCTTGAATATTTTTTGAATAGGGTAATTTCTCGTAATCAGTATTTATAGATTCTGATTGTTTGTAATCAAATGGTTTTTCTAAAGCTAATTTATAATACGATTTGCTTTCTTCCATTCTTTTCATTAATCGAGTATAAGTCAAATCGAAAAAAGTCAAATCTTTACTTTTAATTTGGTCGTCTATTTGAGTCTCATATTTTGCAAACTCATCAATGTCTGATTGTAAAAAGAATCGTTTGGAAGGATCTAACGCATTCAAATAATCTTTATAGACTCCTTTAGAAAAAGCATCATCGATGACTGCAGGACTATAATGCCCTTTTTCAATTACAAACGTCAATAATTCTATCAACATTTTATCTTTCTCAGGATCAGAAGATTTTTCTCTTGGTATAAAACTCCATAAACCTATACATAAGGCTATTATTACCATTAGTATTTTATAGTTCCTTCTCATAAATTGAATTATTTTATTCATTAATTATTTGGTCTAAAGTAAACAAAAAAATATGCCAAGAATTGCTTGTCTAGATAAATTTTTGTTAAAATCGTTAAAGTATATGACATATAATTGGTAACATTTATCAAAGTTATAAAAATGTAGCTGTTTAAAACCTTAAAAATAGTTAATTTTGCCAGTTCATAAGACGCACAAAAACTGTGCTAGTTACATAATTTCAAAATATGATATCCAAGCCAACAATTTTAATTACTAATGATGATGGCATAAATGCCCCAGGAATCCGTGCCTTAATTTCAGTCATGGCAGAAATTGGCGAAGTGATTGTCGTTGCACCGGATAGTCCGCAAAGTGCCATGGGCCATGCAATTACTATCAACAGTACGCTTTATTTAAATAAAATTTCAGCCAAAAATGCTGCGATTACTGAATATAGCTGCTCGGGAACGCCAGTAGATTGTGTAAAATTGGCAGTAAATGAAATTTTAAAGAAAAAACCAGATTTATGTGTGTCAGGTGTTAATCACGGTTCAAATTCTTCGATTAATGTTATTTATTCAGGAACGATGAGTGCAGCAGTTGAAGCTGGAATAGAAGGAATTCCCGCCATTGGATTCTCTTTGTTGGATTATGATTGGAATGCCGATTTTGAGCAAATAAAACCTTATATCAAAAAAATTGCTTTAGAAGTTTTGGCAAAAAAACTATCGGAAGGAACTGTTTTGAATGTTAATTTTCCTAAACTAAAATTTGAAGAAATTAAAGGAATTAAAATTTGCCGTCAAGCGAAAGCGATTTGGATGGAAAAATTTGACAAACGACAAACTCCTTATGGCAAAGATTATTATTGGTTAACAGGTGAATTTGTTAATCAAGACAAAGGTGAAGATACTGATGAATGGGCACTTTCAAATGGATACATTTCTATAGTTCCGGTGCAGTTTGATTTAACAGCCCATCATGCTATTCAACAATTAAACTCTTGGGATTTTTGATTTTAAATCTATAAAACTGACACGAGCAATAGCGACTGCATTTTTTAAAAAATAAACACGTAAAATGACACGAGCGAAAGCGACTGCATTTTTTACCGACAAAAAGTAAACACGAAAAAAATGACACGAGCGAAAGCGACTGCATTTTTTACCGACAAAAAGTAAACACGAAAAAAATGAAATACTACATCATTGCTGGTGAAGCTTCGGGAGATTTACATGGCTCTAATTTGATGAAAGCACTTTACAAAGAAGATGTTACTGCTGATATTAGATTTTGGGGAGGCGATTTGATGCAAGATGTGGGAGGAACTTTAGTAAAACATTACCGTGAATTGGCTTTTATGGGTTTTTCTGAGGTTATTATGAACCTCAAAACCATTCTCAATAATATAAAAATTTGTAAAGCCGATATTGAAAAATTTAATCCCGATGTAATTATTTTTATTGATTATCCAGGTTTCAATATGCGCATTGCAAAATGGACTAAACTCAAAGGCATAAAAACGCATTATTATATTGCGCCACAAATTTGGGCATGGAAAGAAAACCGAATCAATGCCGTAAAAAGAGATTTTGACAAACTGTTTGTCATTCTTCCTTTTGAAAAAGATTTCTTTGAAATAAAACATCATTTTCCGGTTGAATTTGTTGGTCATCCATTAATTGATGCTATTCACAATCGCATAAAAACCGATGAAGCAACTTTTCGAAAAGAGAATAATCTGAACGAAAAACCGATCATTGCCGTTCTTCCCGGAAGTAGAAAACAGGAAATTTCTAAAATGTTAAGCGTTATGTTGAGCATAGTCTCTGATTTTCCTGAATATCAGTTTGTAATTGCCGGAGCTCCGAGTCAGGAATATCATTTTTACAAACCATTTTTGACCAACGAAAACGTTAAGTTTATTTCGAATAAAACTTATGATTTACTTAGCATTGCCAATGCGGCTTTGGTAACTTCCGGAACGGCAACTCTGGAAACTGCCTTATTTAAAGTGCCCGAAGTTGTTTGTTATAAAGGAAGTTGGGCTTCGTATCAAATTGCTAAAAGGATAATTACCTTAAAGTATATTTCGTTAGTCAATTTGATTATGGATGAAGTAGTTGTTACAGAACTCATTCAAGATAAATTCAATCCTAAAAATTTAAAGCAAGAGCTATCCAAATTATTAGAAGAAAATCACCGAAAAGTGTTGTTAAAAAAATATGACTACTTGGAATCTAAACTTGGCGGCGTTGGTGCCAGTGAAAAAACCGCAAAAATAATCGTTAAAGTGTTAAAAAAATTGGCTTAAGTGTTTAAAACACTATATTTGCTTCCCTCCATAAGTGAATGAAAAACATATTTAAAATAGCTCTTCTTTTTATTGCATACAGCGTCACTTTCGCTGCAAATAATACTATACATAATGTTATTTTAAACGAAGTTTCTACTCTGAATACTTCGACAAAAAGTTTTAATACCGATCCAAAGAAAAAAAATGCTGTTCTCAACGATAAAAATGCAACCGATATTTTTATCGAAAACAATACTGAGAGTTATCTTGTATTACAGCTCATTAATGTTGCATCAGATAAGTTAGGTACTGGTTATCGATCAGGCGGAACAACTCCAGCAGGTTTTGACTGCTCAGGTCTAATGTATTCAACATTCAAAAAATTTGACATTACGCTTCCTCGTTCCTCACACGAAATGGCTGAAATTGGCACAGAAATAAATCCTGAGGATGCCAAAAAGGGAGACCTTATTTTCTTTATCAATCGCGGCCAACATCGAATAAATCATGTAGGTATGATTGTCGAAGTAAATGGTGACGAGATTAAATTCATTCATTCTTCAACCCAAGGCGGTGTAATTATTTCTTCTTTAAAAGAATCGTATTACGAAAGAACTTTTAAACAAATCAACAGAATTATAGAATAATTTTCTTGCAATAATTGAATTTTTACGTACTTTTATTATGTGAAAATCTTACAATTTCCTTTGGCGAGAATTTTTATTGGATTTCTATTTGGAATACTTTTGTGTCGGATAGTGAGTCCGAATTCTATTTTTATATTTAGTTGTTTATTATTTGGTATAATTGTCTTATCCTTTTCTTCTCTTTACAGTCAAAAGAATAGTCTTTACAAAATCCTCTTTGGATTTTTTGTTTTTCTGGTTTCTTTTCTATTGGGAATTTCAACGTCTCTCATACATAAAGAAAACTCAAATCCCTATCATTATACAAATCAAATTAACGATTATGAAAAAGTTCATGTCCTAGATTTACTATTGGTTGAAAAGCTAAAAAACACTCAAAAAAATAATCGTTATGTAAGTATTGTAAAAAAGCTTGATGGCGGAAGAAGTTTTGGAAAAGTTATTCTGAATATTCCAAAAGAAGATAATAGTAAAAATCTGAAAATCGGTTCTCTTTTAGAAGTAATTGGCATCGTTTTTAAAAACAAAAATCCGTTAAATCCAAACTTGTTTGATTATGGTAGATACCTTGAAAATCAAGAAATATATGCGCAAGTATATACAAAACCAAATCAAATAAAAATTACAAATTACGAAGCAGGTTTGTGGGCGGGTTTCTCAAATTTTAGAGAAACTATAATTTCAAACTTAGAAGAATCTGCTATTTCAAAAGAAGAATTAAATGTGCTAAATGCGTTAATTCTTGGTCAGCAACAAGACATATCCCCCGAAATTTTGAAAGATTATCAATATGCCGGAGCGATTCATATTTTGTCCGTTTCGGGTTTGCATGTTGGTTTCATTTTGCTTTTTATTACTTTTTTACTAAAACCAATAAGTAATTCAAGAAAAGGCTCTCTGTTGAAATTAACTTTAGTTGTTTTGTCGCTTTGGTCATTTGCTATTTTGGCTGGTCTATCGCCATCAATCGTGCGTTCAGTAACCATGTTTTCCTTTCTTGCCATCGGAATTCATTTAAGAAGAACAGTCAATATTTTTCATACGTTAATAGTTTCTATGCTACTGATTTTACTTTTCAAACCATCATTTTTATTTGATGTAGGATTTCAATTAAGCTATCTTGCTTTGTTTTTTATTCTTTGGTTACAACCTATATTAGCTGGCATTTGGCAACCAAAAAACAAAATCACCACCTACTTTTGGGATATTATCACCGTTTCTTTTGCAGCACAAATCGGCGCTATGCCGTTGAGCATTTATTATTATCATCAATTCCCAGGATTGTTTTTTGTGACCAATTTGCTTATTCTGCCTTTACTCGGTATAATTATGGCGGTTGGTGTTGCAGCTGTTCTAATTGCTTCATTTCAGACTGTTCCTGAATTCATTGCAAAAGCTATTGAGTTTTTGATTGCTCTTCTCAATAGTATCATTCATTGGGTCGCTTCTTTTGATGTTTTTGTTTTTAAAAACATTTCGTTTTCGACAGCAATGCTTTGGAGTTCCTATTTGGCAATTATTCTAATTATTCTTTGGATTAAAAAACCCGCTTTTAAGCGACTAACATTAGTTTTTGTTAGCATTCTGCTGATGCAGATTATATTTATTTTTCAAAAAAATGAAAGCCAAAATAATGAAGAGTTAATTGTTTTTAATTATAAAAAGAACACAATAATTACAGAAAGAATCGGCAATGCAGTAACCGTTTATAGCAATGATAGCATTCGTAAAAACCTTAATTCTAATTTAGTTATTCAATCGTATTTGGTTGGCAATTTTTGTGAAGTTACAGCAAAAAAATCATTGCAAAATTTAATGTATTTCAAACATCAGAAAATAGTAGTCATTGACAGTTCTTGTATTTATCAAAAAGAAATTTATCCCGATATTTTAGTAATTATTCAATCGCCAAAACTCAATATGCAACGCCTGATCAAGACATACAAACCGAAAGAAATCGTTGTTGATGGTTCAAACTTTAAAAGCTATATTCGGATTTGGGAGGCAACTTGTAGAAAAGAAAAAATCCCTTTTCACTATACCAATGAAAAAGGATTTTATAAGATTTAATGTTAATTGAAATTACTATTTTTTATTGCCTAAAATTTGATTTGCATTAGCTAACCAAGCAGATGGCCCACCAGCTAAATAACCGGTACTTCCTAATTTTTCAAGATTAATTTTTCCGTCTTTTTTACTTGCATTTACAAACCAAACTGTTGGATATCCTTGAACGGCAAAAGTTTGTTGTAATTCAGCATTTTGTTTTTGAATTTCAGGTTCTTGAGGAGTTCGTCTTGGGAAATCTAGTTCAACTAGTACAACATTATCTTTAGCCCATTTTTCAAATTCGGGAGTTTTAAAAACTTCTTTTTGTAAACGAATACACCATCCGCACCAGTCGCTTCCTGTGAAAAATAAAAATAATGGTTTTTTAGATTTTTTTGAAATCTCCATGGCTTTGTTAATATTAGTTTGCCATGTTAACTCTTGCGCCTGTATTGTTAACGAACCCAAGATTAGAAATAAAGTAATTACTATTTTTTTCATCGTTTTAAATTTTTTTTCAAATATAACAAAAAGAATACCAATTAAATATCGACTATCTTACATCTTGCATTAATTTTTTAACAAATGGAGAGATAATAATTAATAGAATACCAGCGATTAGTGCATAAATAGCTAATTGTTCATAGCCATCAGCATACGTATTCAATTTTTCAAGATTAGAAGAGTTTTCAGAAGCTTCCGCAATATTGGCTCCTAATAACCCTGCAAAATATTGTCCATAAGCGCTAGCTAAAAACCACATTCCCATTATTACCGCTTGTAGTTTTTGTGGCGATAATTTGGTCATGGCACTCATCCCAATGGGTGATAAACACAGTTCACCAAAAGTGATAACAAACCATCCGAAAGTAAATAAATTCAATGATGTCTTTCCGTCAGCACTAGCAAAGAATTTTGTATAATAAAATATCCAAAAACCAGCAGCTAAAAACAAAAATCCTAAGCCAAATTTTACAACTGTATTGGGCTCAATTTTTTTCTTAGCCATCCAAATCCATAAAACCCCAAGCAATCCTGCAAATATGATAACAAATAATGCTCCGGATGAGTTGTTTACTCCATTTGGATCTAGTTCAACTCCCAACAAATTATTATGTAAATTATTGGCAGCAAACAAACTTAAAGAGCCGCCACTTTGCTCATAAAATGCCCAAAAGAATATAGAAAAAATTATAAATACTAAAGCTGCCAACAATTTTTTGTTTTCAACAGCCGAGAAATTTCGCATTTCATAAAACAAATATAGAATGGATGCTGGACCAATTATCATCATAAAATAATCCGTATAAACCGTATTAGCTACCATCAAAATAATGATTGGGATTAAAGCTAATGATCCTATATAGGTTAAAACTTCATAGATTTTTCTCTTTGATTTTTCAACAGTAACTAAAGGAGACAATCCTATTTCACCCAAACTTTTTTGTGTTTGTGTAAAGGTTAGCAAACTAATAATCATAACTACAGCCGCAAAACCAAAGGCATAATTCCATCTCATGTTTTCCGGAACGAATCCTGACCAAAGCGTTCCATTGGCTACTGCAATACAGACATAACCCCCAAGTAAAGCTCCAAGATTTATTCCGGCATAAAACAAAGAAAAGCCAGCATCGCGTCTCACATCGCCATCTTTATATAATTGCCCAACCATCGAAGAAATATTAGGTTTAAAAAATCCTGTGCCTACAATGGAGAAACCTATGCCTGTAAAAAATAACTCTTTCGGACTAACCGCCAAAATGATACTTCCAATAATCATCAAAATACCACCCCAAAAAAGTGACTTTCGTAAACCTAAAATTTTATCGGCAAACAAACCACCAATAAATGTAAAGGCATACACCCATGCTTGTGTAGCACCATATTGCAAATTAGCAGTGGTTTCATCCATCTTGAGTTGACTCACCATAAATACTGCAAGCATACCACGCATTCCGTAAAAACTGAAACGTTCCCACATTTCTGAGAAGAATAAATACCAAAGTTGTTTTGGGTATTTACTTTTGAAATCTTGTATTTGTTCTATTGATTGATTCGTTTCCATAATTAATTTATTCCGTGGTCTTTCATTACTTTATTTAGATTTTTTACTAAAGCAAACATTAAAACTGTCGCAAATAGCAATAAACCAAAGTTAACCCAAAAGAAATTGGCTTTGTCGTCATAAGTATCCCACATACTGGCTAATACTCCCGATAATTTATTTCCGATAGATGTTGCTAAAAACCATCCGCCCATCATTAATGCGGTTATATTTTTAGGAGATAATTTGGATACAATAGACAATCCCATTGGACTTAAAAATAACTCTCCAATCGTTATTACACCATAATTAGCTACCAACCACCAAACGGATACTTTCTCGGTACCATTATTTCCAATATGTACTGCCGCAACCATTACCAGAACGGATAATGCCGAAATTAATAACCCGAAAGCGATTTTGGTTGGTGTTGACGGCTCCTTTTTTCTGCTTCTTAAGTAAGTGAAAAACGCAACAACCAATGGTGTTAAAATAATAACCCAACCCGGATTGATAGATTGACTTAAACTTGTTACCCATACGCTAATGGTATTACCTTCTTGGGGTAATGTCTCTTTTGAGGCATTTCTGAAGTAAATAGGATAATCGACTACTTTTTTTACCTCGCCATTTTCTTTTTGGAGGCGAAATTTTTCGTCATATAATTCTGTTTCTGATTTTTTGTATTCGATTTCTTTTGATTGTACTAATGTTGAAAACACTGTTTTAGTAGTTCCCGTTACTTCTCTATCGGTATATCTATCTGCCCAAGTATTTAAAGCAGAACCGTTTAATTTAAATACTGCCCAAAATAAAATCACTACGGCAAAAATGGAAAGTAAAGCGCCTATTTGCCTTTTATCCTCAACTTTTGCTTTGAAATACAAACTACCATAAAAGTAAATCACCGGAAGACATGCAAAAATAAAAGCATCGGTGCTATCAGAACCAAAAATGGCACTATCCAAATTAATATCCGATTGAACTCCTTTTATCAACCAACCAATTACTCCAAAAACAACGGATGGAACTAAAATATACAATACAATTTTAGAAAACGGCATATCGCCTTCTTGAATTCCTTTCTTTTCGGTTTTATCACCATAGTGTTTTGTTCCAATTAAAAAAACAATAACCCCTATAAACATTCCTACTCCAGCTGCCATAAATGCATATTGCCAACCCAAAAGAATTTGCAATGCAGCGCCAAAGAAATTACAAATAAAGGCACCTACATTAATTCCCATATAAAAAATATTGTATCCTTCGTCTTTCTTTTCTTTGTATTGGTCGTCATTGTAGAAATTACCTAAAAGTGTAGAAATATTAGGTTTGAAAAATCCATTTCCTACAATTACTAATGTCATGGCAACATAGAGCATCACAATATCATGTATTCCCATCATGAAATAACCGGCTCCCATCATCAATCCACCAAGAACAATTGATTTTTTATATCCCAAATATCGATCAGCAACCAAACCACCAATAAATGGTGTTAAGAATACTAAAGCGATAAAAGTTCCGTATAAATCGGAAGCTTCTTTTTCGGTCATTGCAAAACCAGCTTCAACATCTTTGAGATATAATGTAAAAATTCCGATCATTAAATAATAACCAAAACGTTCCCACATTTCAGATAAAAACAAATAAGGCAGTGCTTTTGGGTGACTTTTCCACATAATTTATTAGTTTAAATAAAAAACCTCCAAGAAATCTTGGAGGTTTGAAAGATATAAAAATATTTCTAAAACAATTTATCTATTCTCAACTTCTAAATTAACCCCTTCAACATGGTCATTATGCATTCTTTTTTCAAGCCAAGAACTTAAGACAAATAATATAGCCGCGGCAGTTCCGGACATAATAATAAATAACACAAAAAACTCATAAAGGTTTGTGATTTCAAATCCCAAAAAGTGAGTTGAACCACCAGTTCCGTCTTCGCCACCAGGTATTAAAGCACTCAATGTTCCGGCAAATTTATTAGCCGCTGCATTTGCTAAAAACCATGTTCCCATCATTAAAGAAGACAAACGTAATGGTGCTAATTTAGAAACCATTGATAATCCGATTGGCGATAAGCATAATTCACCGATTGTATGAATCACATATAAACCAATTAACCACCACATTGACACCTTATCGCCTAGACCTAAACCTTTTACAGCTATTGCTATTACAACATATCCCATTGCTACTAACCCTAATCCAATTGCCATTTTTTTAGGTGATGATGGCTCTAATTTTCTTGCATATAAAAATCCCCAAACAATAGTCATAATTGGTGCCAATGCAATAACTGCTAATGGATTTACCGATTGAAAATAAGACGCCGGCATTTCCCAACCAAAAAGTGTTCTTTCTGTTTGTCTATCAGCAAATAAGGTCAAAGAAGCTCCTGCTTGTTCAAATGCTCCCCAAAAGAAAATAACGAAAAAAGCCAAGATAAAAATTACGGTTATTCTTTGCGTTTCAATTTTAGACAAACTTTTATCGCTGAATATCATTATCGGCATAGCCACCATCGAACCATAAATAAAGTAACTAATAACATCTACATCGCTACCAACAATTTGTTTGAAATTTAACATAAAGAAGATTATTGCAATTGATCCTACAATCATCCCAATGCTTTGTACATCTAATTTTTTTACTGGTAAACCAATGTGTTTTCCTTCTTCAGAAATCAAGTATTTTTTTTGACCTAGAACAAAAGCAACAAGACCAATTAACATTCCGACTCCAGCTGCTAAAAATCCCCATTTAAAATCCATAGAACCACAAACTAAAGGCGAGAAGAATGCTCCAAGATTTATTCCCATATAGAAAATGGTAAAGGCGCTATCAATTCTTCTGTCATTGGCAGGATACAATTGTCCAACCATGGTTGAGATATTTGGTTTAAAAAAACCATTCCCGATAATGATAGCTGTTAATCCCATCCACATTAATGAAACACCTCCATTAGCTCCGGCAGAAGCACTGAAAAACATAAAAAACTGACCAATTGCCATTAGCAATCCGCCTATTACAATACTTCTTCTGTTTCCCAAATATTTATCACATAAATAACCTCCTAAAAGTGGTGTTAAATAGACTAAACCGGTGTAACTTCCATAAATTTCAGATGCGTCTGCATCTTTCATTAATAGTACTTTTGTCATAAATAGGATGAAAATGGCTCTCATTCCATAATAACTAAATCGTTCCCACATTTCGGTGAAGAAAAGGAAGTATAATCCTTTTGGATGTCCTGTTTTTACTCTAGTTTCATTCATAATAAGTTGTTTTGGTTATTGGTTAATTATAATTTTTCTTTAATAAAATTTGTCATTTTGTTATACAATTGAATTCTAGTTTTTCCTCCGTAAATGCCATGATTTTTATCAGGATAAATAGCCCATTCAAATTGCTTGTTGGCTTGAACCAATGCTTCTACCATTTGCATGGTGTTTTGTACATGTACATTGTCGTCAGCACTTCCGTGAATTAATAAAAAGTTGCCTTTTAGTTTTGAAACAAAATTTATTGGCGAATTGTCATCATAACCACTCGCATTTTCTTGAGGCGTTTGTAAATAACGCTCTGTATAAATGCTATCGTAAAAACGCCAGTTGGTTACAGGTGCTACAGCTATTGCCATTTTGAAAACTTCGGCACCTTTAAACAAACAATTACTCGACATGAATCCGCCATACGACCAGCCAAATATACCAATTCTAGATTTATCTACATAGGTATAATTTCCTATCACATTTGCAGCATCTATTTGATCTTCTACTTCTAATTTTCCGAGTTGTTTTTGGGTTACTTTTTTGAAAGCTGCACCTTTAAAACCAGTTCCTCTTCCATCTACACAAACCGTGATATACCCTAGTTGTGAAAGCATCATAAACCAATAGTCGTTTGCGGTATTCCATTTATTATCGACTTGTTGCGAACCAGGACCTGAATATTGATACATAAAAACTGGGTATTTTTTGTTAGCATCAAAGTCTTTTGGTTTTATCATCCAAGCATTTAATTTATTTCCTTTTTCGGTGGTGACTTCAAAAAATTCTTTGACCGGAAGATTGTATTTTATTAACTTTTCGGCTAATGCTTTATTGTCAATAATGGATTGAATTTGTTTTCCATCTTTAGCATTATTAAGGGTATACACTGTTGGTTGTGTGGTACTAGAATAGGTATTGATGAAATATTGGAAATTGGGACTAAAAGTAGCTGAGTTGGTTCCAATTTGAGATGATAATTTTACTTTATTTTTTCCATCCAACCCTATTCTGTATACATCTCTAATTGTAGAACCATTTTCTACCGATTGATAGAAAACTGTTTTTGTCTTTTCGTCCAAACCATAATAAGCGGTAACTTCCCAATTGCCTTTTGTGACTTGATTTTTCAACTTCCCTGTTTTATCATATACATAAATATGATTAAAACCATCTTTTTCAGATGTCCAAATAAAACTGTTATCCTTTAAGAATGTTAAATTATCGGTAACATCAATGTAAGCTTTATCTTTTTCGTTTAACACTACTTTTGAAGTTACGGTAGTACCATCAATAAAAAGCAAATCCAAATTGTCTTGATGTCTATTTAATACTTGCGCACAAAGAACGTTAGTATCATTGGTCCATTTCATTCGTGCGATATAAAAATCATTATAGTTTCCTAAATTAACTTCTTTAGAACTACCCGTATTTACATCATAAACAAACAAAGAAACTTCAGAATTCTTTTCGCCTGCTTTTGGATATTTAAACGTTTCCATTTTTGGATATAATTCTTTTTGAAAAATAGTCATCGAAAACTCGGGTACTTGACTTTCATCAAAACGGATGTAGGCCAATTTTTTACTGTCTGCACTCCAATCATAAGCTCTAACAAAAGCAAATTCTTCTTCATAAACCCAATCGGTAATACCATTTATGACATTATTCTTTTTACCATCGGTGGTAACTTGGGTAATTTTTTCTGAAGCAATATCATATATAAAAAGATTGTTTTCTTTGGCAAAACCTATTTTTAAACCATCTGGGGAAAAGGTTGGCTCCTGCAATTGGGATGCTATTTTTGTCAATTTTTTAGAAGCCAAATTATAAAGAAAATAATCAGCTGTAAAAGAATGACGGAATATTGTATTGGTATTATTAGCAATTAATAGTTGCTTTTCATCTTTACTGAAAACAAAACTATCAATACCATCAGCAAGTTCAGGGAAATTTTTAGTATCAACAATAGTGTTTATCTTCTGAAGTGTTGCAAAATCATATAAATCAAGTTGCATACTTCTTGAACTCCTATCAAAGTTGAGGACAGTATATTGATTACTGTTTTTCATGGCGAATAGTTCGTCCATGGTCTCTGTTCTAAAGGCACCAGAATAAATTTCTTCTACTGTAAGTTTTTGTTGGGCTATTAAATTAAAGCCCGATAAAAATAATACTACGAATACTAGTTTTGATTTCATTAAAATTGAATTTTAAAAAACGGCCAATTTTAGTGAAAAAAATATAAATAACAGCACTTTTTTATGTTAAATGCAATTTTATAAAATTACTTGTATTATAGTATTTTAAAAATATTTTTGTTAGGAAGAAAATATAATGCCCATTTTTAAAAGTAAATAGGTTGGTAATATCAATTTTATTGTCGGTAAGAGCTTAAATTTTATTTTTTGTAACCGATTAACAAAAGATTTTTTAGACAATTAAAGGGTTTTATTATTTTTTCGTTCATTCGCCAAGTGAGTTAACTCATAAGTATATGAATCTAAAGTCTCTGTACATTCTTTAATATAACCAACAATCTCATATACCTCGTCAACACTATTAGTTGTAATATTTAACAAATTAGAAAGCCCCATAATGTTTGCAACGGAATGTCTAAATTTATGTGAAAGAGTAAATAATATTTCTTCAAGGTCAATTATATGTTGTTGAAGTGCGAGCGAATGTTTTATCTCTTTTTTTAATAATTCTTCAGCACTTAGCTTGACTTTAGTTTCCAATTCATTATTAGTATTGATGAGTTCTTTCTCGTAACGCTTTCTTGTCTCTAGGCTATTTAAAATTTTTGAATACATCGTTAGTACTTCATATTCTTTTTCTGAAATATCACTGTAATGATAAACATAATCAAACCCCACAAAACCGTAACATATATCTTCGTTAAAAATAGGAACTGTAATTAAACTTACGATAGATTGTGGAGCGAGTATTTTTTTTACCTCATTGTCGTCATCCAAAGCTTGTACATTTTCTATAATTAACCGCTCACCTTTTTTGTGAGTATTAACCCAATCAGGAATAAGATTAGTTGGGATGCTTTGAAGATTTTCAATTTCCGCACTAATACCAGAGTTGCACCATTCATGTGTGTTGCTGCACGTTTCATTATCCCAATCATAAAGAAATATATAGGACCTGTCAGCGTTGACAAACAAACCAATTAGTTCAAGGGATTCTTGAACTTTATCATAATCGTTAATAAGTGATTTCTCGAGATATAAAGTAGAGATCTGTAATAATAATTCATAAATGCTGTTTAACCCTTTTAGCTTGTTACTGATTTTGTTTTCAGTTTGCTTTTGATTAGCTTGTTCAATTGCTTTGTTAACTGTGATATCAAAAACGAAATCACTTATATCTAAAGGCAAATATCCGTAAGAACTTATATTTCTTGCTTTATATAATTCTTTCTCTGAGGTGTCTTTTGAATATAAAAAGATAATTGGCGTTTGAGAGACAATAATTGTAGAATTAAAAAAATCGTCAAAATTTATTGTAGTGTTTAAGTCAAATAGTATCAAGTCAAAATTTATACTATCGGTTTTTGAATGCTTGGTTGCATTATAAAATTCTATTTCATAGTTGTTGTCAAGAAATAGCTTTCTAGCTGTGTTAAAGTGATAAAAGTCACTTCCTACGAAAAACAATTTAATTATTTTGTTCATGCTTTTTTTTAAAAAGTTAAACAAAAATATAAATATTAATTAGGGTAATCAAAAAAATATTGTATTTAATACAATATTTTAACAAAATATAAAAAACGAAACGTTTTTGTTATAAAATTCACTCAAAATATAACCCAAATTTTAAGTAAGTAATAAATCAATTCCAGGATAACAGCCTATCTTTTCAGACCTTTGAAAAAGGTTTTATATTTAGATTATAGTTCCAATTTAAAACGCAACCCAAAATGACCAAACCAACAAAATCAGTCAAAGCGTTTTTAAAAAAGTAGCAAATTGCGCCTTTTTCCTTTTGTTGAAATTATGCGGTAAATTACATAGTAAAAGAAAAAACCCTTGAAAATCAAAGGATTATCAAGGGTTTAAGTGGTACCTCCAGGAATCGAACCAGGGACACATGGATTTTCAGTCCATTGCTCTACCAACTGAGCTAAGGTACCTTTTTAATGCGGGTGCAAATATAGGATGATTTTTAATTTATCCAAAACAAATACTAAAAAAAAACTATTCGTAACTTTGAAGACCAAAAACATTCCCATGCTTTTAACCATTGATGTTGGAAATACTCGAATCAAAGCCGCTGTCTTTGAACAAAATACACTTGTAGAACTTTTTGTTTTTACCCAAGAAACTCTTTTAAAAGAAACTGAACATATCCTAAATACCTTTCCAAAAATCAAAAAATTAGTTGTCGCTTCAGTAGGAAATACAGAGAAAGAATTGTTTTTGTCTTTAGAAGACATAGTCGAAATTCATTTTATAACGCACGAAAGTAAATTCCCATTTACTAATTTATACAGCACTCCAACAACACTAGGAATTGACAGAATGGTTTTGGCTTCGGGGGCTGTTATACAATTCCCAAATCAAAATCGATTAGTTATCGACACCGGAACATGTATAACATATGACTTTGTTGATGAAAATGACAATTATCTCGGCGGCGCTATTTCTCCTGGACTTCGTTTGCGTTATGAAGCATTGCACCATCAAACAGCAAAATTGCCTTTGCTAACAAACAGTTATCCTGAAAATTTTATTGGTAATTCTACTCAAGAATCAATTCATTCCGGAGTAATCAATGGTGTTCTTTTGGAAATTGATGGATTTATTGAACTTTACAAAACCCAATACCCTAAATTTATCATAATTTTAACGGGTGGCGACACAGAATTTTTGGCTATGCGATTAAAAAATACCATATTTGCCAATTCAAATTTCCTGTTAGAAAGTTTGAACCAAACATTTCAATACAATCAAAATGATTAAAAAAATTATAGTAAGCATCTGTTTACTTTTTTCATTGGCAATTTTTGCTCAAGAAAGCACATCTTCCCCTTATTCTATTTACGGAATCGGCGATATTAAATTCAAAGGATCTGTCGAAAATCGTTCCATGGGAAGCATCTCTGTTCTTCCTGACAGTATTCATATAAACATTCAAAATCCGGCACAATTGGCGTGTTTAAAACTTACAGGACTTGCTCTTGGCGGAACATACGCTAATACAAAATCTAAAACAGAAACTCAAGAAGCAAAAGCGCGAAGAACATCTTTAGATTATATGATAGTCGGGATTCCGGTTGGTAAAGTTGGAATCGGATTTGGACTTATTCCTTATTCTTCAGTTGGATATAAAATAGGAAGAACAGCCTATGTTACCAACAACAATAATGACACTATTAGAAGTATTATTTCAAGAAACAACGGAATTGGTGGGGTTAACAAAGTTTTTTTAGGTTTTGGATACCGTCTTACTAAAAATATAAATATTGGTGGTGATTTACAATATAATTTTGGAACCATAGAAACGAATAGTTTACAATATCAAACGGATTTGCAATATGGCTCAAGAGAAAACAATGTTTCTGATTTGCGAGGCGTTAATTTTGATTTAGGTATAACCTATCAGACAAAAGTAAACTCAAAATATTCTTTCTTCAGTAGTTTGGCTTACACGCCAGAAGCGGTATTAACCTCAGGTAATACTCGTAATATAGAGATTGTGTTGGTTACGAGTTCAAGCGTTAGACCAGTCGAAACACAAAACATTGGAGTTGCGGATACCAAAATAAAACTTCCGTCAAAATTAAGTTTCGGTTCCGGTTTTGGGCAAGTAAAAAAATGGTTGGTCGGCGGAGAAATTTCTTTTATACAAAACAGTGTGATGTCTAATCGTTTTACTGATATTAATGGTGCTACTTTTGAAAATTCTGTTCGTTATAGTCTGGGTGGATTTTTTATACCTAATTACAATTCCTACTCCAGTTATTACAAGAGAATTGTTTACCGTGGTGGTGTGCGTTATGAAAATACAGGTTTAGTTATACAAGATAAATCGATTACTGATTTTGCTGCCAATATTGGTTTAGGAATGCCATTAGGAGGTACTTTTACCAACATTAATATTGGACTTGAAATTGGTAGAAGAGGTACAAAATATTACAACTTGGTAGAAGAAAATTATATTAACTTAAGTGTTGGTTTATCATTAAGCGATAAATGGTTTGTGAAACGTAAATTCGACTAAAATTTATAATTATGAAGGCAATTATTTTTATACTTGGCGTTATGTTTATTACAAATAGCAATGCTCAAAAATTTGATTGCCCTTCTAAAATGACGGAATATCAAGACCTTTTTAAGGCAAAAAAAATTGCTGAATCATTCGATACTTGGACTGCCGTCAGCAAAAATTGTCCAAAAGAAAACGAAGCGGTTTATAAGGATGGAATTGAAATTATCCAATACAAAATTGATAATGCAGCTTCTGCAGAAGAAAAAGAAAAGTTAGTTCGTGATGTCTTAAAATTGTATGACCAATACAATATCTACTTTCCTTTAACAACTACGGATTTTGAAGTGAATAAAGCCATGACTTTGGTTGCTAATAAAATTGATGCCAAAGAAGAAATTTTTACTTTACTAGATCGTGGGTTTACCAAAGCATCTAATAAAGTTGACGATGCCAATGCAATCTATACGTATTTCAGTATGTATTGTGAAAAGTTCAACAATGGCGATAAATCAATAACGTCCAATTTAGTTTTAGAAAAATACACTTTGGTTAATTCCTTGCTTAACCAATTGCAAGCAGCAAAACCGGATTCGAACGAGAGTGAACAGGCAAAGCAAAACAGCGATTATAAAACGGCTCAAACAGCCATTAATAAATTGATAAAAGATTTGGCTACCTGTGAAAATTTAGATGCTTTTTACACTAAAAATTATACTGAAAATCAAGAAAATGGCGATTGGATAACTTCAGCATTACTAAGTCTTTCAGGTAAATGCACTGCAAAACCAATCTTCAACACTTTGGCAGAAAAACTTTATGCAATGAAGGTCACGGCTCAATCAGCTAATTTCATGGCATTGGCAAACCTTCAACAAAGAAAGTTCCCTGATGCAATTAAATTTTATAATGAATCTGCCGAATTACAAACAAATCCAATAGAAAAAGCCAAAATATATTACACACTTGCAACCGGTTTATTGGCTAACGATTTACCAAAATCAAAAGAATACTTAAAAAAAGCTTTGTCTTCTGATCCAAAAATGGGGAAAGCGTATTTGTTTTTAGCGCAACTTTATTCAAACAGTGCTAACGATTGCGGCAAAACTGATTTTGAAAAGAAAGCTGTTTATTACTTAGCAATTCAAACTGCTCAAAAAGCCGGAGTTGCAGAACCAAGATTAAAACCAACAGCTGATAAAGCAGCTAAAGATTACGAAGCTAAATCGCTTACTGCTGACGAAATTTCCAAAGCAAAAATGAATGGTAAATTAGTTACCATTGGATGTTGGATTAATGAAACTATTACTTTCCCTGCAAAATAATGATGTATCCTACTAGAAATAGTATCCCATATATTGTAGCAATTCTTTTTTGTTTTTTTGAAATAGGATGTGAAAGCAACTTTCGCGATGTTCAAAAAATGGGTTTTGCCGAATTTTCTCCAAGTGGTGATGCTGATGGTATTAACTTAAAATATACTGATTCAGGAAGAATTACCGCCAATTTGATTAGTCCAAAAATGCTGGATTATGCCACAGTCGAATATCCATTTACCGAATTCCCAAAAGGCATTCATTTAACATTATTTGATAAAAACGGGAAGCAAACCTATATCGACGCTATGTATGCCGTATCGCATAAAACTACTAATATCATTGATTTGCAGAACGCCGTAAAAATATCCAATCAAAATGGCGAATTGCTGGAAACAGAGCAATTGTATTATGACCAGAAAAACGAATGGTTTTTTACCGAAAAAAAGTTTAAATTTACTTCGCCAAAAGGAGTATCTTATGGTGAAGGAATTGATTTTAGTAAAGATTTCAAAAAAGTAAACTCACAAAAAATATCTGGAGAAGTCCAGTCAGAATAATAACTATGAACTATTTAAGATTTACCCAATACGCCTATTTACTTGCAGGATTCATTTTTGCATTTGATGCCTTTCAGAAATTTGAAGCTGGCGAAACAAACAAAGCCTATTTAAGTGCTGGTTTTGCCCTAGTCGGTGTTTTCATGTTCTTCTTTAGGAGAAAGTTTGCCAAAAAATTTGACGACCACAACAAAAAAACCTAGTTCATGGAAATCGGAATAATCATTCTATGCTTGATACTTTCCGCTTTTTTTTCTGGAATGGAAATAGCTTTTGTTTCTTCCAATAAAATTTACCTTGAAATTGAAAAAAAACAAGACGATTTTATTTCCAAAATCCTAACCAAACTTACCCAAAAACCATCCAAATTTATTGCAACCATGCTCGTTGGGAACAATGTTTCTATGGTTGTCTACGGGTTCTTTATGGGTGAATTACTTATGCGATGGTTTGAAAATTTGGGATTCCATTTAACTGACTTTTCAAATTTATTATTGCAGACAGTCATTTCAACGCTCATCGTTTTAATGACTTCCGAGTTTTTGCCAAAGGTGTTTTTTCAGATTTACGCCAATACTTTTATCAAATTCTTTGCCTTGCCAGCTTATTTTTTTTACAAACTCTTTTATTATATTTCATCGTTTCTAATTTGGATTTCCGATTATGTACTGCGAAAGTTTTTCAAAACCGAAGGCGACCAAATCAATTTATCCTTTAGCAAAGTGGAATTGGGAAATTATATTTCGGAACAAATGAATTCCGTTCAAGACCATGAAACTGTTGATTCTGAAATTCAGATTTTTCAGAATGCCCTAGAGTTTTCTGGCGTGAAAGCCAGAGAAATTATGACTCCAAGAACTGAACTGGTTGCTATTGATTTGCACAGTTCCATAGTTGATTTGAGAGACCTTTTTATTAAAACGGGTTATTCAAAAATAGTAGTTTATACCAATACGCTTGACGATATTGTAGGCTATGTCCATTCGTTCGAACTATTCAAAAAACCACGTAGTATCAAATCGATTATGATTCCGGTAGAATTTGTCCCTGAAACAATTTTGATAAAAGACGCCATGAATTTATTGACCAAAAAACGAAAAAGTATAGCGGTAATTTTAGATGAATACGGTGGCACTTCTGGCATAGTAACCATTGAAGACATAGTCGAAGAACTGTTTGGCGAAATTGAAGATGAACATGATTCTGATGAAGAATTGATAGAAAATAGAATAGATGTTTTAAATTATGTTTTTTCAACACGTTTGGATGTTCAGTATATAAACGAAACCTACAAATTGAATATACCAGAAAGCGATTCTTATGAAACTTTGGGCGGATTTATCGTTGATTTTTCAAAAGAAATACCACAAAAAGGCGCTCAAATAACCATCGGAAATTTTGTATTTATCATTGAAGAAGCAACTAATAAGAAAATCGAATTAGTAAAAATGACGGTATTAGATTAATTTCTGTAAAAAAAATCAAAATTTAGATGAAATTATAACGGCTTGATTATTATTATTTCACATATAATTGTATTTTCGCAAACTGAATTAAAATTTAACAAAAATAGAAATGGCAGTTTTATCAAAAATTAGAAAACGTTCTGGCTTACTATTACTAGCGATAGGTTTTGCTTTATTAGCATTTGTAATACAAGACATATTCAACAGTGGGATGAAAAGCATCTCTACCGACGTAGGATCTGTAAATGGAAAAGATATTTCTTTTGACGAGTTTAGAATAAAAGTAGCAAACACAGAAAAGAATGCTCAAAACGGTCAACAAATGACTTCTATGCAAGCTTCAAACCAAGTTTGGAATCAAGAAGTTCAGGTTGCTTTGCTCAACGCCGAATTCGAAAAATTAGGAATACGTGTTGGTGAAAAACATATTATAGAAGCATTCAAATCTGATCCAAACATCGGTCAGAACCAAATGTTCTTGAACGCAGCCGGAAAGTTTGACTTGAATAAGTTTAAAGATTATTTCAAAGAAGTTCCAAACGGAATGCAAATGTTAAAAGAGCAAGAAAAAAACGCTGAGTTAAGAGCAAAGTATGAAATTTATAATTCTTTGATAAAAGGTGGAATGTATGCTACTCAAACCGAAGGAAAATTCAAATACGAAGCTGAATCTAACAAAGTGAATTTTGATTTTGTGATGGTTCCTTTTTCATCTGTAAAAGACAGTGATGTAAAAGTAACCGATGAAGAAATCACAACTTATATGAAAACGAAAGGGAAAAAATTCAAATCGGAAGAATCTCGTGAGTTGGATTATGTCTTAATCTCGGAAAAACCATCAGCTGCTGATGAAGCTGAAATAAAGAAAAATGTTGATGCATTATTATTACAAAGTGTTCGTTACAATAAAGAGACGGGTAAAAATGATACAATTCAAGGATTTAGAACTGTAACTGACAACGCTGATTTTGTTAACGCAAATTCAGATATTCCGTTTGACTCAACTTATATTTCAAAACAAGACTTACCAGCTGAACATGCGGAACAATTATTTAATTTGCCTGCAGGCGAAATTTACGGTCCGTATATGAAGGGTAATTACTATTGTCTTTCAAAAGGATTAGGAAGAAAAGACGGAGCGAAAGTAAAAGCAAGTCACATCTTAATTAGCTGGGAAGGAACCCAAGTTCCAAACAAGAAAGAAAAAAGAACAAAAGAACAAGCTAAAGTTAAAGCTGATGGTTTATTAGCGCAAGCGCAGGCCAATCCTGGAATGTTTATGATGTTAGCAATGTCAAACTCAGATGATTCCTCTGCACAACAAGGTGGTGATTTAGGATTTTTTGGACCGAACCAAATGGTAAAACCATTTAATGATTTTGCTTTTGGCAATCCTATCGGAAAAATTGGCTTGGTAGAAACACAATTTGGTTACCATATTATACAGGTAACTGATAAGCAAGATGCAGTTAGGTTAGCCACTATTGCTCAAAAAATTGAGCCATCTGAAGCTACGAATGATAAAATTTATACTCAAGCAACTAAATTTGAGATGGATGCAGCGAATAAAGATTTTGCTGCCTTAGTTAAACAAGCCAAATTGACTTCAAACCCTGCGGTTAGAGTAAAAGCCATTGATGAGAATTTTGCTTCATTAAGCAATCAAAGACAAATTGTAAAATGGGCTTTTGACGGTGATACCAAAATTGGTAATGTAAAACGATTTGAAATCGTAAATGTAGGTCATGTAATTGCAAAATTAAAAAGCATTGCTCCAAAAGGATTAATGTCAGTTGAAGAAGCAAGACCACAAGTTGAGCCAATCTTGAAAAACAAAAAGAAAGCAGCAAAAATTGAAGCAAAAATGAAAGGGGCATCCTTAGCGGCTATAGCGGCAGCAAATAAAGTTACTGTCATGAACGCTGTTGATTTAACAATTGAAAATCCTTCTGTTCCAAACGCAGGTTTTGAACCAAAAGTTGTAGGATTAGCATTTTCATCTAAAGCAGGTGTGGTTTCAAAACCAATTGAAGGAAATTCAGGAGTATATGTAATCGCTACTAAAGCAGTTACAAAAGCACCAGCCATTAAAAAATATGATGATTTTATTGCTAAAGTAAAACAACAAGCCGTTGGAAATTCCGGTAGATTTATGCAAGCGTTAAAAGAAGATGCTGACATCGTAGATAATAGAGCTGATTTTTATTAATCAGCAATCACAACCATAAATAAAAAACCGTCTTGTTAGCTACACAAGACGGTTTTTTTATAGAATCATTTCACCATAAGGAATCACAGTATCAAAACCTTTTGCCTTAAAATAATCGGTTGGGTTTTCTATAGAGATGCACATCACAAAATCGCCACCCCAAGCACCAAGGCTTTTTATCACACCATCAAAATCGGGAAACAATGCTTCTTTAACGGTTGGTAATTCTAGAATGTTACTCAATTCAATTTCGTGATTTTGTAAGGCTAGGGCAAATTCTTTTAAAGTTATTGCTTCAATTACCCTTTTTGTAATAGAATTAATGGTTTCCAAGGCGTTTTGAACATTTACTTGTTGTCCATAATAAGACGCAATTGCACTCTTGCTATTTTGTTTTTTATTGAGATAAACAAAAAAGATTTTGTCTGTAAAATCAGGGTTGAAATTTACTTTTTCTACTACCGGATTTTCATTCACCAACTGATATAAAATAGGGCTGTTATTTTGAGCGCAGGCTAAATCGTAACCGCTACCTCCAAAACTTCTTTTAAGCAGCTCAAACGCATCTATTTCGAGCCATTGAGCAATGTTGTTGATTAAGGTAGAAGAGGTTCCTAAACCCCAAAAATTTGGAAAAGTCAATTCAGTTCTGATTGTATATCCTTTTGAAGAAGTTATAAAATCAGTATTCATCAAATAGGCTTCGTGCAAAATCTCAATCAAGGTGTTCTTTATGTTCTTGGCATCATCAAAACGCTCTTTTCTAACAATAGATAAAAACGGAATAGTATCCTCAAACCAAATGCTTCCATCGCTGTCAACACTTTTCCAATGGATAATTTGTCCTTCCGATGCTTCAATAATTAATTTTTGTCCAAACTTTGTAGGCAACGCAAAAGCTTTGGCACCATCAAGCACTACATATTCTCCAGTGATGAGTAGTTTTCCGTTACTATAAAAAGTTTGTTTCATTTTTTTTGCCACGAATGCATAAATTTATTTTATAAAATAGAAGCAGATTATTTTCTTAATGTCTCAATAAATTCAACTACCGAAGCATGCGAAATCGAATTGTTTTCAAAATGGGTTTTAATTATTTTTCGTTCTTCCGCTGTGGTTTGAAACTGATTGAGAATATTATTGATGTGCATCTTCATATGTCCTTCCTGAATTCCGGTTGTAGTTAGTGAACGTAGTGCTGCAAAGTTTTGGGCTAAACCTGTTACAGCAGCAATTTGCATTAATTCCTGGGCAGAGGGTTTTCCTAAAATTTCCAAAGCCATTTTTACTAATGGATGTAATGATGTTAGTCCGCCAACGGTACCTAATGCTAGCGGAATTTCCATCCAAAAGGTAAATATTCCGTCTTCGATTTTGGCGTGTGACAAACTGGAGTATTGACCATTGCGTGAAGCATAAGCATGTACACCCGCTTCAACCGCACGGAAATCATTTCCGGTTGCTAAAACCAGTGAATCAACACCATTCATTATGCCTTTATTATGCGTAACTGCTCGGAAAGGTTCAATCTCTGCAATACAAACAGCTTGAACAAATTTCTCAGCAAACTCCTGTGGGTTTCTTATTTTTCCTTGCTTGCCGGCAGGCAGGTTTTCGGCGAGTTCTTCTACTTTACAGGAAACTTCGGCACGAACTATACAATTCGGGACATAATTTGAAAGTATGCTCATTACGACCGTAATCTCTTTTTCAGTTTCATTAAAATCTGAATAATTTTGCGCTTCTTCTTTTAATGTTTTCGCCAATTGTTCCAAGCAGGAATTGATGAAATTGGCACCCATGCTGTCTTTGGTTTCAAAAGTGGCATGCAATTGAAAGTAATTTTCTAATTCGGAAGTTTTATTTCTGAGTTCTAAAGACGTAATTCCGCCACCACGCTTTTGCATGTTTTTGGTAATGCTCTCGGTGGAAGCTATCAAATTGGGTTTTATCAAAGTGAAAAACTGCTCAAGTTTAGCTGTATTCCCTTTGAACATAATATGTACCTGCCCTATTTTTTCGGTATTTAAAACGGTGGCTTTAAATCCACCACGAGTGCTCCAAAACTTAGCCGATTTGGCAGCAGCAGCTACAACCGAACTTTCTTCAATAACCATTGGCACCGAATAATATTTGCCGTTGATTAGGAAATTAGGTGCAATTCCCATTGGCAAATAAAAGTTGGATATAGTGTTTTCTATAAATTCATCGTGCAGTTGTTGGAGCTTGGCATCGTTGTTCCAATACTGTTTTATCGTCGCAACGGCTTCTGAAGGATTGGCAAAATACTCATTGGCAATCCAATTGATTTTTTCTTCTTTGGATAATTTGGAAAAACCCGCAACTTCATTATTCATAAATAGGAGTAATATTAATTAGCTACAAAGATAAGGTTTAGCTTTTGAAAATATAACTTAAAAAAGAGCCACGTAATAAAAACGTGGCTCTTTAAAATAAAATATAACTAATCTAACTTTATTGTTTAATTAATTTCATTGTTTTAGAACTATTGTTGCTATCAATTGCTTTAACTAAATAAACTCCGTTAGTCAAATCATTTACATCAAATAGATAATTCTCTGATGGAATGGTATTAAAAGATTTTACTAACTGTCCGGTTATTGAATATATTTCAACATTAGTAACTAAATGATTCATGCTAAATGTTCCTAAAGTAGGATTAGGATATATACTTAGATCATTGACAATGTCAAATTCTTGAGAACTTAAGGTTGTTGCCTGTTTATTTCCATATACTCTAAATCCTCCTGGTTCTATTGATATATTTTGAGAAGTTGAAGTCACATTAATCGTGGTATTATCCATCAAATTATACCAAGTTCCAGTAAAAGGAAAACCACCCGAAGTGTTTAACGTATTATCTGAAAAATTAGTTCTCACAAAAACATAACTTAATGATGCTGTTTGTGAAGTACTTGTCCATACATCCAATCTTGGACTACCAGTAGCAGATAAATTCCAACTAAATTGACCGTTCTCAAAAACAGGTTCATTTTTCTTCAAATCAATCATCTTTGCCCAAGCATTATAAACGGCACTTCTGTTTGTATCTCCTAACCAATTTTCTGTCCATTGTGGTTGTGGCTTGGTATCTAGTTTACAATCCGGATTTGAAAAAGAAACATTTCCATTATTACACGTCCACAAAGACCTATCCCAACCTAAATCACCAAAATGCCACATCATTTTTGGCCCAGGCACTAAAAACAGTACAGCACCCATGGCAGGAAGTCTTTGATGCACTTTAAATAAATTTCCTTGAGTTTGACCAGCTTCATTTAATGCCTTATAAACCACTCGTTCTTCATCATGACTTTCTGCATATCCTATCATTCTATCAGAAGGATCAGTTACTCCGTTTAAATCGGCAAAATTTCCTTTTAATAAATTAGCATAGGGATCGGTCATTTTACGCCATTGCAATATTCCTTTTGCATCACCATTTCTTAGGTAATTAGCCCATTCTACTTCTTCTGATGCAGAACCACCAGTTCCTAAATGTTCAAAAATAACTAATGAATTTGGATCAGCTGCCCACTGATTGTCGGCATACCATTTCAATTTGGCAACTCTATCAGACTGGTAACCATTGGTACAACCTTCGTCTGATGAACCACATGCGTTTGTAAACCCTTTTGTTAAATCCCAACGGTATCCATCAATCTTAAATTCATTAATCCAATATTGAATGGTGCGGATTGAATAGGTATTTGCTAAGTTTCCGCCTGGGCCTGTTTCTCTAAAATGATTTATATCACTACCAACATTATAAGAATGTTTAGGCGTTAAATTAATATAAGGGTTTTCGGAAGTTGTTCTCTCTCCATTAGTGTTTGTATTAGCCCAACCATCATTATCTGGATCAAGCATCCACATTCTTTCAAGAGGTGAACGGCCAAAAACATGGTTTAAAGCCAAATCTAAAATCACGGCTATACCGTTTTGGTGGCATAAATCAATAAGCTCTTTCAATTTAGCAGGCGATCCATAACGCTTGTCTAAAGCCATATGAAAAGCGGTGTTATAACCCCAACTCATGTTGCCTTCAAATTCCATTACGGGCATTATTTTAATAGCATTGATTTTAAGATTTTTAAAATAGTCAATTTTATTAATTACATCTTGATAAGTTCTATTAGCATCGAAATCTCTTACTAGAATTTCGTAAAAAACTAGATCTTTCTTTTTTGGTTTAACAAAATTTGTAGTTGCACTACTCCAATTGTATGAAAACAAAGTGTTTGATCCAGTCTGTAGAACAGTAACCTCACGTTCTTGGCCAGGTGCAATGGTTGCATAAACCGGAAGTCCGGGAAAAACTCCTAATGTTACAATCTCAGGATCGTCAAAAGGCGATAAAACTAAGGTTGAAAAAGGATCAGCTGTTTTAACAATTGAAGGAGAAGTGGCTGGTAAGTTTACAACATCACAAACCCAATATTGATATGCATATATTTGACCTGGAACTAAGCCAGTTAATTCTAACCAATATTTGGTAGAACCGGCAGCGCTATCTCTTTTCATAGCGAACGCTGCAGTAGGTTGCCAGTTATTAAAACTTCCTGCTACATAAACAAAACTTTTAAAGGGTGCGTTTAAAACTAAAGTTGCCTTAGTAGGATCTGAGGTATTATAATTTATCCCGTCTACTAAACCACTTGGCATAGCAGCACTATTAGAACCCGGATTAATTACTACAGCGAATTTTGCGGAAAATGTAGTATTCCCTTGTGTTACTCTTAATTCATAATTTTTATTTACTGTAATATTTGAATCTGTAAATGAGTAATTTGATGTAGTCGCCGTATTGATAGAAACACCATTAGCCAATAAATTATAACTTGCAGCGCCATTAGTGTTGTTGGCAGTAATTAGTTGATTTGCTCCACTGCTAATAATTGTAGTACTATTCAAAACTGGTGATGTCAAGTTATATTGAAAAGCTCCTACAGGAATGAAAATATCTGGTCTGGTCTGCAAAGCTCCATCAGCTGATCTAAAAACTACACAAATCTGTGTTATAGAACTATTAGTAGGTACTCCAAAATACGTATATAAATCTGGTGTAATTGTTAATGTGTAATTTGAAGAAGTGCCGACTTGCGTCAACTGAGGATGTAGCGGACTAACAAAATTAGGACTGCCTTTAATGTTTTGAAATGCAACTCCATTAACGGTAACTCCTATATAGGCATAAATTATTCCAGTATAGGGAGCTAATTCTGTACCGGTTTTATTGAACGTTATAGTTGCTGCTTGATCTGCTAAAACAGGCGATGGAGAAGTGGTAACTTGACCAAAGGAATAAGAAGAAAGAAACATCAAAAACATCAAAATTAAAATTTTCTTTTTCATAATTGTAAGATATAAAAAGGACTGAGAATTTTTTCTCAGCCCATTTTTAATTAATTTTTTTAATAGATTAATCTACAGAGATTACCTTAGTAATTGTGTTGATTTTGAATTTTCTTACTGCATCTGGACCAATATATTTAAAATTTGAATCCCCATCATTAGCATTTACTAATTCAGAATCAATTGTATATCCATCATTTACATAAGAAGGGTAATTTTTGTTTGGGGAGCCCCAACTATCCCCGCCATCGTTAGCTAACCAAACTCTAAAGTTGGCATCACCGGCTGGGTTCATTCTAATTACAGCTTCATAAACTCCTGGAGCGATTAAACCTAACTCTGATTCATTACTACCTGACCAAGACCAACCACCTGGCGTAGCTGCTCCAACTAACCAATAAGAATTAGCTGCTGTAGCACCTTGAAATGCAGTAATTGTTTTTTTGTTCTCATCAATTTTTAAACGATGAACACCTGGTGCTCCGATAAATCTAAAATTAGAGTCACCATCATTTGCATTTTCGAAATTTGAACCAATTTTATATCCTAAACCTGTATAATAAGGAAAGTTTCTACCAGAGTCCCAATTTCCTTCTTCGGTAAAAAATCTAAAAGTATCATTAGCAAAAGTAACGTTTGCAGTTAATACGTTATCATCACAAATTAAATTTAAAGGAGAATTCCAGTTCCAACCAGCAGACGGAATTCCGGCACCTACAGCAAATTGACCTAGACATCCATAAGGTGTAACTAAATAGGTAATTGTGTTAGAATAAGCTGGCTCAGAAGAACCAACTGTAGCTTTAATTCTAATATCTACTGGGCTTTGAACAAATGGTGTAGCACCTGCTACCAATGCGGCAAAGTTAAGTTGCCCTGATTGAACAGTAATGAACTCACTTGTAGTTGTTGCTAAAACTTGTGCATTAGAAAAATCAGAACCAACTGGTGCTAACTCAACTGAATATTGAATTTCAGTAGGTGTTGAAAAATCAGGTTGTGACCAAGTCAAGGATATTCCTGGATTGGATGGAGTGTTTTCATTTAGAATAACAGAATCACCAGTTAATGGAGTTATTATTGAAAATGACTCTGCTGGTGTAATAAACTTTAAATCTTGCTCGTCTTCACACGAAGTTAAAAGAAAAGCACTTATTGCTAATACAAAAATTGATTTTACTATTTTTTTCATCTTATTTTATTTTTTTATTAATAACCTGTGTTTTGTGTTAAATTTGGGTTTGCTACTAAAGCTAGTTGTGGAATTGGAAATAAATTACGGTTTGAAGAAATTGCCACGCCGCCGGCAGCATTACCCTTCCAAGCCCATATGTAAGTACCTCCTGAATATTTTCCAAATCGAATTAAATCTTGTCTTCTGTGAGCCTCCCAATGTAGTTCTCTTGATCTTTCATCAAGTAAAAAATCTAAAGTAACTTGATTCGAAGCAACATTAGCAAAATTTCCATCATTGGCTCGTTCTCTAAGAGCATTGATATAACCCAACGATTGTGAAGTAGCGTTTGCTTGAGAACTTCCATTAGTAGCTCCATCTTTTCTCATTTGAGCTTCAGCATACATTAAATAAGCATCGGCTAATCTGAAAAGTGGAAAATCAGTATCAACAAATAAAGAGCTAGGACCAGGTATACCTGTTGAACTTATGTTAGAATATTTGGCAAGAATATACCCTTGATTTCTATTATTAATGTCTAAGATTTCAAGAGATCTATTTCCTCCACCTGTAAGGGTTTTTCTAGCGTCAAAGTCGTAATCAGCTCCGTTGAATTTTTCAACAAATTGTTTTCTAAGACGAATAGCTCCACCCCAACCTCCTGCGCCTACGCCTAAAGAGATTCCATTTTGTTCTAACGAACCAACTGAACCATTTGTCATTACTGTTGTAGGTCCATAATTTTGTGTAACAGAGCCGTCCGACTGTATAGCAAAAATCATTTCAGTAGAAGTATCGTTATCAGCTTTAAAATTATCTAAATAATTTAGTTCTAAAACATATCCTCCAGCTATAATAGCTTCACATTGAGTCATACAATCTTGATATCTGTTTTGACCTATGTATACTTCTGCATTTAAATAAATTTTAGCTAAAATCATACGAGCAAATGCTTGATCTAATCGACCAGACTCATTTGTACGAGGTGCTTTCAATTCAGATACAACAGCTGTCAATTCATCTTCGATGTATTCAAAAAGTTGTTGTCTATTGTATTCTACTCCAGCAACAGCTACAGGTTGATCTTCAGTATTAAATGCAGCTTTTCCAAAAAGATCCATTAAATGATAATATGCTAATGCTCTCATAGCTTTTACTTCATTTCTGTAATCTTCTATTTCACTAAGTAGAGTTGGATCATTTACACCTCTTGAAGAAAGTTTACTCGGAGTAGTTTGTCTTAAATACTCATTACATAAAGCTACATGAAACATTGCTCTACTAAACATACCTCTAACAATTACATTATCAGATGTCCAAATGTTGCGTTGTAAATCCCTAACACCTCCATCATTTTCGTAACTCCAAATGGCTTCATCCGTTGTTAGATTTTGTAAATACCATAAACAACGTCCGTATTGGCTTGTACCTGCGTCAATTCCACCAATATTTGATGAAGTTGGTCCATCTGTACCAGTCAATGCCAAGTTACCATAAACACCTGCTAAGCCTTTTTTGTAGGCATCTTGTGATTCAAAAAACTCATCCGAAAGGAATACCTGCGGATTTTCAGGTGTGATATCCAAATCGCTTTCACATGATGTAAACATCAAATAAGCGAAAAAGATAAAAACGAAATTAATTTTAAATTTTTTCATAGTTTTTTTTTTAGAATTTTAAATTAGCACCAAATAAAATTTGTCTTTGACGTGGATAAATAGTATTATCCAAACCTCCATTGATTTCTGGATCTAATCCAGAATATTCAGTAATTATAAAAGCGTTTTGAATACCTGTAAATAAGCGTAATGATGCTTTACCTTCAAGCCATTCAGGGAATGTATAACCTAAAGTTATATTGTCCATTCTTAAAAAGGATCCATTTTCAACATAAATATCCGATAAAGCTATTAAACCTGTAGGAACTGCAAAACCTGTATTATTGAACGAATTAGGTATATTAGCTAGCTGACCATCATTATTAACTGCATAATCTGAATAAGCCCTTGTAGCATTTACCTGATTCAATATTCTGTTGCCTATACTAGCTCTTAAGAAAAACGAAAAATCAAAGTTTTTATAATTCATATTAGATGAAAAACCAAAAACAGCATCTGGATCTGCATTCTTATATAAGTATCTATCATTTTCGTTCACAATTCCATCTCCATTCAAATCAGCAAATGCTCCGTCTAATGGACTTCCATCAGTATTATATAATTGCTTGTAAACAAAGAAAGAGTCTGGTGTAAATCCTACTCTTCTTATAAGAGAAGTTCCCCCAAAACCTGCTCCTGAACCTCCCAAAAACACTTCTGTTTGTCCCGCAGGTAATGATTCAATTCTTCTTTCAAACTTAGTAGCATTGAAATTTACATTCCAATTAAAATTATCTCCTTTAACTACATCTGCATTTAAATTTAACTCAAGACCTTTTGTAGAGAAGCTTCCACCGTTTGCTGGACCTTGGTTTCCAAAATTACTCCCATCTGCATAAGGAGTTTCATTAAAATACAAATCATCTGTTAATTTATAAAATGCATCTAAGCTTCCTGAAATTTTTCCGTTAAATAATCCATAATCTAAACCAATATTGTAAGAAGTTGTTTCCTCCCATTTTAAATTAGGATTATACGATTGAGGAACACCTACTACAAATGAATCTCCTCCAAAACTATATTGAGAGTTTGGTAATCCGGTAGTATATCTTGGTAAGTAAAAATCTCCCACTGGAATAGCTTGCTGACCAGAAATACCCCAACCTAAACGTAGTTTTAAATCAGAAATTAATTTACTGTCTTTGAAAAAGTCTTCCTTCATTTTCCATGCAAAAGCAGCTGATGGAAAATTACCCCAACGGTTTTCTTCAGAAAAACGTGAAGTTCCATCTCTTCTCATTGCTAGAGTTAACAAATACTTATCTTTAAATCCAATATTAGTTCTTGCAAAGTAGCCTATCAATACTTCATCAGGACTTGCTGGGAAGCTTTCGACTGCTGTAGGG
The DNA here is from genome assembly GCA_947456955.1 of Flavobacteriaceae bacterium. Lineage (GTDB taxonomy): Bacteria > Bacteroidota > Bacteroidia > Flavobacteriales > Flavobacteriaceae > Flavobacterium. The sequence goes on from CANGTQ010000003.1 coordinate 93,090, forward strand.
TTATTTCTGTTTCCACTTCTAAAACCATTGAATTGAAACTTCTGATAAGAATAACCTGCAGTCGCCTCTAGGCTAGTGCTACCAAACTTTTTGTTAAATACAAAATAAGCATCTAGCAATTTATTCCTTCTTGTATCTTCATCTTGAATATTAGTACCAATAAAATTATTGTTTAAAATTTCACTAGAACCAATACCAGAAATTCCTTTATTTATTCTTCTAACACCATTAGACTCATCAAATCCTAAATTAACAACCGCTCTCAAAGAAGGTAAAAAATGGAACTTATAATCAATTTCAAAATTTCCTAAAAAACGATTATTAACTCCTCTGTCATTTGTTTGTAATAGATCAGCCACTGGGTTTCTTGGAGATTGAGCCGCTAAACCAGTTGGATCACTAGGGTTTTCATATTCAAAAAAACCACTAAAGTTATTACTGTAAGGGTTATAAACTGGTTTCGTTGGGTCAAAACGAATAGCTGTTCCCTCTACCCCATTTGCAAAACGATTACGTTCATTACTATACAACGCCGAAACATTAAATTTTAAATGATCATCTAAGAACCTTGGGTTTAATGCAAGAGAAACATTATTCCTTGTAAATTCATTTGTCAACCTAAGTCCTTCTTGATAAGTATTATTAATGGTTAACTTGGCTGGAATTCTATTAAACAATTGACCTCTAATAGATAAGTTATTATCTACAAAATCAGTTCTTCTATAAATGGCGTCTTGCCAATCAGTATTATATAATTGTTGTGCCTCATTTTGAGGTGTAGAAGGATCATCGACAATATTTGGATTAATAATTCCTAATTCACCAACTCTAGTGGGATGATATTGTTGTAAAAAACTTGAATACTGTTGAGCATTCATTACGTCTAACTTATTCATTATCTTACCAGAACCATATTGAAAATTATAATCTACTGACAACTTTTTTCCTCCACGTTTTGTAGTAATTATGATAACACCATTTGCAGCTCTTGCACCATAAATTGCAGAAGCAGAAGCGTCTTTCAAAACGTTAAAACTTTCAATATCATTTGGATTTAAAGAAGCTAAAATAGAAGTTGCACCAACATTAGAATCATTAGTAACTGGAAGACCATCAATAACAATTAATGGATCATTTGATGCACTAAGAGAAGAACCTCCTCTAATTCTAATTTGATTACCACTGCCAGGAGCTCCTCCCCCAGCATTAATTGTTAATCCTGCAATACGACCTGAAAGTAAATTTTCAGCCGTTACGTTTGCACCTTTATTAAAATCTTTTGAAGCTAATTGAGTTACAGATCCCGTAGCGTCTTTTTTCTTAACAGACCCATACCCCACTTGCACCACTACTTCTTGTAACTGATTAGCACTTTCATCAAGACTAATGGTTACTTCTTTTTGACCGGAATAATTTAATGTTTGGGTTTCATAGCCTATAAAACTAAAGACGATTTTGTCTCCGTTTTTAAGCTTTCCTAACTGGAATTTTCCGTCAAAATCTGTTGATGTGCTTTGATTAGCACCTTGAACTACTACATTTACTCCTGGCAAGGGTTGATTCGATTTTTTATCAACTACTACACCACTTAAACTTTGTGCCAGTAAACTAAATGGCAACAACAGGAATAAAAATAACAACTTTTTGTAAATTGTTTTCATACATTTTGTTTAGGTTAAAAAATAATTTTGTGCTTATACTAATACTTCGAACGTTAAATTTAGGTAAAAAAATGAACTTAACTAAAAAACACTCATTAAATGTACTTCGAAAACGTTTGCGTGTTGAAAACTTTTAGTTTTTTACAATAAAATAACACTAAAATTGATAGTATAAAAAATATCCTATACCTTTATTCAGAATTAAGTATTTATCAAATTCTCAACATGAAAAGAAAAGTAACGCTAAAACAAATTGCCAAAGAGTTGGATGTTTCAATATCAACTGTATCTAAATCACTAAAAAACAGCTTAGAAATTAGCGAAGATACTAGACAAAAAATCCAGGCGTTTGCTAAACTTTATAACTATAAACCCAACAATATTGCGCTTAGTTTAAAAAACAGGAAAACAAAGACAATTTGTATTATTATTCCTGAAATTATTCATCACTTTTTTGCAACCGTAATTAGCGGTGTTGAAAATGTTGCTAATGAAAATGGTTATAATGTACTAGTTTGTTTATCCGACGAATCTTTTGATAAAGAAGTAATTAATATGGAAATGTTAGCTAACGGCAGTATTGACGGCTTTATCATGTCGCTTTCAAAAGAAACACAACAGAAGAAAGATTTTCATCATATTGTAGAAGTCATTAATCAAGGAATGCCAGTAGTCATGTTTGACCGGGTTACCAATGACATTTTATGTGATAAAGTAATTATTGACGATAATTTAGCTGCATTTAATGCTACTCAATTTCTTGTCGATAAAGGATTTAAAAAAATAGCTTTGATAACTACAGTTGATTACGTAAGTGTTGGTAAACTAAGAACGCAAGGATATATTAAAGCGCTAAAAAATAATGATATAAATGTTGACGAGAATTTAATACTGAAAATTGAAGATACCGAAAACTTTGAAGCTTTAATCGAAGACCTGTTGGTAAATAATGACCTAGATGCGATTTTTGCTGTTAATGAAATTTTTGCTGTAACAGCGATTAAATTAGCTCGAAAACTAAATATCAAAGTACCGGAAGAACTTTCAATAATTGGTTTTACTGATGGGATTATTTCAAAATATTCAACGCCAAGTATCTCAACAGTAAGCCAAAACGGGATTAAAATGGGTGGGAAAGCTGCTAAAATGCTTATTGAAAGATTGGAATCAGAAGACGAAGAAGACGAACAATACAGCACGGAAGTGATCGAAACTGAATTGGTTGAAAGAGAATCCACGATTTAAACTTTTTATCAAAAAAAACCAATTGTAAATCCAAATTATAAAAACTTTTATATATTTACTGCCAATTATCAAAGCTTCTACTTTTACTTCGAAAAAAAAATAAGTTTTGATAAGCATTGCGCTTATCGTATTTCTAACAAATAAATTACGATAATGGAAAAGCGTAAGTTAAGTTTCTGGGAAATTTGGAACATGAGTTTTGGTTTCCTTGGGATACAAATGGGTTTTGCCCTTCAAAATGCTAATGCTAGCAGAATTCTTCAAAATTTTGGCGCTGATGTTCACGAATTATCCTGGTTTTGGATAATTGCACCGCTAATGGGATTAATCGTTCAGCCTATTATTGGCCACTACAGTGACAATACTTGGGGAAGATTCGGAAGAAGAAAACCATTCTTTTTAGTTGGTGCTTTATTAGCTTCTGTAGGCTTAATTTTAATGCCGCAAGCTGATATTTTTATTGCATTCATGCCTGCTCTTTGGGTTGGTGCTGGAATGTTGATGGTAATGGATGCGTCGTTTAATATTGCCATGGAACCTTTTAGAGCATTAGTTGGAGACAATTTACGTTCTGATCAAAGAACTTTGGGCTTTAGTATTCAAACAGCTCTTATTGGCTTTGGAGCCGTTATCGGTTCATGGCTACCGTATGTATTAACTAATTGGTTTGGCGTTTCAAATAGTGCTGAAGATGGAAAAATTCCACATCATATAGTACTTTCTTTTATTATTGGAGCAGCAATTTTAGTTGGGTCAATATTGATTACTTTATTTTCAACAAAAGAATATTCACCTGAAGAATTAGCCAAGTTTGAAGACGAACAGGCACATGTAAATGCGATTGAAAAAGATGGTGAATTAAATGAATCTAGCTTGATGGATATTTTTGATGATTTCAGAAAAATGCCAACAACTATGAGACAATTAAGTTGGGTGCAATTCTTTTCTTGGTTTGCCCTTTTTGGAATGTGGGTTTTTACAACTCCCGCAATTGCTCAACACATTTACGGATTGGATTTAGAAGACCATACAAGTGCTGCATTTCAAGAAGCAGGAGATTGGGTCGGCGTAATATTCGGTGTGTATAATTTAGTCTCTGCCATAGTGGCTTTGTTCTTTTTACCAATGCTTGCTAAAAAATTCGGGCGAAAAACTACCCATTCCATTTCATTAATTGCAGGGGGCTTAGGATTGCTTTCTATGTATTTTATGCCCAATAAAGAAATGCTAATCATTTCAATGATAGGAGTTGGCATTGCTTGGGCTAGTATTTTATCCATGCCTTATGCCATACTAGCTGGATCCATTTCTCCAAAAAAGATGGGAGTTTACATGGGAATATTTAATTTCTTTATCGTAATTCCTCAAATCATCAATGCTTTAATTGGTGGTCCGTTAGTAAAATATCTATATAACGACCATGCAATTTATGCTATAATTACTAGTGGAGTTAGCTTTCTTATAGCAGCTTTATTAGTAGTAAAAGTGAAAGATGTTGATGACGTAATACAAAAATAAATGACAAAAATAGCATTCATCTTCGACCTAGATGGCGTTATTGTTGACACGGCGAAATATCATTTTTTGGCATGGCAAAAAATAGCAAGCGATTTAGGAATCGAATTTACCCCAGAACACAACGAAGAATTAAAGGGAGTTAGCCGTGTTCGTTCTTTAGATATTATCTTGAAACTCGGAAACATCGAAGCTTCTGAAGAAAATAAAAACAAATGGTTAACCCAAAAAAATGAAGATTACCTATCTTATATTGAAAACATGGATGAAACAGAGATTCTCCCTGGTGTTGTCAATATTTTAGAATTTATTAAAGAAAAAAAACAATTAATTGCATTGGGCTCGGCTAGTAAAAATGCCCGACCAATACTAGAAAAAGTCAAAATTTTGCACATGTTCGATGCCATTGTTGATGGAAATGACGTAACCAATGCAAAACCTGATCCGGAAGTTTTTTTGAGAGCTGCGAAATTATTAAATGTAACTAACGAGAATTCTATGGTTTTTGAAGACTCGGTTGCCGGAATTCAAGCAGCTAATATTGCCAATATGACGAGTATTGGAATTGGCGATGAAAAAATTCTACACGAAGCAAAATACAATTTTAAAGATTTTACCTTTATGGATACCTCTTTCATAGAAGCATTCATAGACTAAAATTGAATGATAAAAGGAAAATTAAATGAATCAAGATTATATCAAACCAGACAACTGGTCAATTATAGAAGAAGGTTTTGACTTAGAACAAGTTAAATCATCGGAAAGTTTATTCAGCATTGGAAACGGAGCAATGGGACAACGTGCCAATTTTGAAGAATACTATTCAGGAAAAACTTTCCAGGGTAGTTATATTGCAGGAATCTATTATCCCGACAAAACCAAAGTGGGCTGGTGGAAAAATGGTTATCCCGAATATTTCGCTAAAGTATTAAATGCACCTAATTGGATTGGAATCAACATCGAAATCAACGGTGAAATATTAGATTTAGCAGCTTGTGCAACAGTGAAAAACTTCCGTCGCGAACTTAATATGAAAGAAGGAATTTACAACCGTTCTTTTGAAGCAACATTACAAAATGGTACTCAAATTGCCGTAAATGTTCGTAGGTTCCTTTCATTAGATTTGGATGAAGTTGGTGTAATAAACTATGAAATCACGCCACTAAACAATGATGCTAAAATAGTTTTTAAACCTTATGTTGATGCGGGAGTTCACAACGAAGATGCCAACTGGGAAGAAAAATTTTGGGAACCATTAAACGTTAAACATTCAGAAAACGAAGCTTTCGTAACGGCAAGAACTTTCAAAACCCATTTTACGGCAACAACCTTCATGCAGAACAGTATTTTACTTAATGCTGCAAATCTGAAAATTTCACCCATAAATATTGAAGCAACTAAAGAAAAAGTTCAATTTACTTATGAAGTTGCTGTAACCAAAGGTCAAACAGTTTCGCTACAAAAATTGGGCGGTTATACCGTTTCAATGAATCACGAAAACACACAAATTGCAGCTCAAAATGTTATTGCGAAAGCAGTATCATTTGGCTACGACCAATTAGTAAATAATCAAATTGCAGCTTGGGCAAAAATTTGGGAAATGAGCGACATCACTATTGATGGCGATGTAAAAGCGCAACAAGGTATTCGTTTTAATATTTTCCATTTAAATCAAACGTATTTAGGGAAAGATTCCCGTTTGAATATTGGTCCAAAAGGATTTACCGGAGAAAAATATGGCGGCTCTACTTATTGGGATACCGAAGCCTATTGCATTCCGTTCTATATGGCAACCAAAGACCAACAAGTAGCTAGAAATCTTTTGGCTTATCGCTACAATCAACTTGAAAAAGCTATTGAAAATGCAGGTAAATTAGGTTTCGCAAATGGTGCCGCTTTGTATCCAATGGTAACTATGAATGGTGAAGAATGTCATAACGAATGGGAAATCACCTTCGAAGAAATTCATAGAAATGGCGCCATCGCTTTCGCTATTTTTAACTATTACCGATTCACTGGCGACTACTCTTACATTCCTGAAAAAGGATTAGAAGTCTTAATCGGAATTGCCCGTTTTTGGCATCAAAGAGCAACTTTTTCTACTTTTAGAAATCAGTATGTTATTTTGGGCGTTACCGGTCCTAATGAATATGAAAACAACGTCAATAATAATTTCTATACTAATTATTTAGCCAAGTGGTGTATTGATTATACCATGGAGCAAATCAACAAAGTTGAGAAAGAATACAATGCTGATTATACAAGAATAATGAGCAAAGTAAAATTAGACGCTACCGAAATTGGACATTGGAAAAAAGTTGCAGACAATATGTACTTCCCTTTTTCAGAAGAGCATGATGTGTATTTACAACAAGATGGTTTTTTAGACAAAGAATTAGTGAAAGTGCATGATTTAGACAAATCGCAACGACCAATCAATCAAAAATGGTCTTGGGACAGAATTTTGCGTTCACCTTATATAAAACAGGCGGATACTTTACAAGGTTTCTATTTCTTTGAAGATCATTTCAGCAAAGAACAATTAGAAAAACATTTCGATTTTTACGAACCTTTTACGGTTCATGAAAGTTCGCTTTCGCCTTGTGTTCACTCTATTCAGGCAGCTACTTTGGGCAGAATGGAACAAGCGTATACGTTTTATTTGAGAACTTCGCGTTTGGATTTGGATGATTACAACAAAGAAGTGGAAGAAGGTTTACATATCACATCCATGGCAGGAACTTGGATGAGTATTGTAGAAGGTTTTGGCGGAATGAGAGTCAAAAATAATGCCCTGCATTTCGAACCTAGAATTCCAAAAGACTGGAATGGCTATTCGTTTAAAATCAATTTTAGAAACCAAATTTTGAAAGTTTCCGTTCATCAACATGAAACTAATTTTACTCTTGAAGGTGAAACTAAAATTTCTGTTTTTGTAAATGGCAAAGAGATTTTAGTGGAACCGAATAGTTTGGTAACAGTATAAAATAATTAATTGAACCATATAAGGCATATAAGTTCATTTAAGTTTTTCTTATTTGTCCTTATATGCCTTATATGGTTTATAAATAGCGAACTATGAAAAAAGTGTTTTTCTTCTTCCTAATTTCTTATTCAGCTTTAGCGCAACCCGAGGCCAATGTCCGAACTAGCAAAGCAATTGACAAAGTTGAACCTCCTTTTTGGTACGAAGGAATGAACCAGGCGGATTTGCAAATTATGTTCTATGGGAAGAACATTTCCCAAAACGAAGTTTCTGTTTCTAATAAAATAATCATCAAAGGCATTCAAAAAACAGAAAATCCTAACTATGTTTTTGTGACTATTGACACCAAAAATATTCCTGCACAGGATTTAATTTTTACATTTAAAAACGGCAAAAAATCATTTACTAGAAACTACTCCATTAAAGCAAGGAGAGAGAATTCTAAATTCAGAAAAAGTTACGATAGCTCGGATGTTATCTATCTTATTATGTCGGATCGATTTGCCAATGGAAATCCAAACAATGACAGTTCAGCTGAAACTACTGAAAAAGCCAATCGCAATTTGCCTGGCGGAAGACATGGTGGCGATATTGAAGGTATAATTAATCATTTAGATTATATCAAAGAATTAGGTGCAACCGCTATTTGGTGTACGCCCCTTTGTGAAGACAATGATGAAAGCTATTCCTATCATGGCTATGGCCAATCCGATGTTTATAAAATTGATCCGCGATATGGAACCAATAAGGATTATCTTAGATTAAGTGAAGAATTACATAAAAAAGGCATGAAAAATATCATGGATTATGTAACCAATCATTGGGGTTGGCAACATTGGATGTATAAAGACTTGCCTACTAAAGATTGGGTACATCAATTTCCAGAGTTCACACAATCTAACTACAGAATGACATCGCAATTTGATATCAATGCTTCAAAAATTGATGCTAAAAAGTGTATGGATGGTTGGTTTGTAAAATCAATGCCCGATTTAAACCAATCCAATCCGTTAGTTTTAAATTACCTGATACAAAATGCAATTTGGTGGATTGAATATGCCGATTTGGATGGGTTTAGAGTAGATACATATTCCTATAACAACAAAGAAGGAATTTCCAAATGGACCAAAGCCATCACCGATGAATACCCGCATTTTAATATTGTTGGTGAAGTCTGGATGCATAATCAAGCGCAAATGGCGTATTGGCAAAAAGATAGTAAAATTGGAGCTATTCAAAGTTTTAATTCCTATTTACCATCGGTAATGGATTTTACTTTACACGATGCTTTTGGCACAAGTTTTAATGAAGACCAAGCCTCTTGGGATAAAGGAATAATTAAAGTATATGAAAACTTCACGAATGATTTTTTGTATGCAAATCCTAATAATATTTTGACTTTTATTGAAAATCACGACACCAACCGGTTTAACGAAATCTATAAAAACGATTTCAAAAAATACCAAATGGCAATTACTCTTATTGCAACTGTTCGTGGAATTCCACAATTGTATTATGGCTCCGAAATTGGCATGGCTGGCGACAAAAACAAAGGCGATGCTGATATTAGAAAAGATTTTCCTGGTGGTTGGAATGGCGACAACAATAATGCCTTCACCAAAGCCGGTAGAACTGATGAACAGCAAAAATATTTTGATTTCACTTCGAAATTATTAAACTGGAGGAAATCAAAATCAGTAATTCACAATGGTAAAATGACACATTACATTCCCGAAAATAATGTGTATGTTTATTTCCGTTATAATGAAAGTGAAAGTGTTATGGTTGTGATCAATAACAGTAACGAAACACAGACATTCAAAACCAATCGCTTTGCTGAAAATATTCAGAATCATCAATCTGGAATGGATATTTTATCTGGCAAAACTATTGATTTAAAAAATGATATTGCCATCGACAGAAAATCGGTTCTCGTATTAGAATTGAAATAAAAATGAAACCATTAAGGCATTAAGAAAATTAAGAAACAACTTAATGAAACTTAATTTCTTAATGGTTAAAAAAAATAAACAATGAAAAAAATATATATTTTATTATTCATTACTTCCATTTCATTTGCACAAAATGCAAACAGAAAATACCTTTCCCATTCCTGGAAAAACAACATTTTAGAAGTTAAAACCTCGGATGGTTCTTATCTGATAAAACCGTATACTGATAAAATTGTAGAAACTTCATTTATACCAAATGGAAACGCGAGCGATAATCAATCGGCGAAGCAAAGTTTCAATCCAAATTCGCATGCCGTTGTCAAAACTGCTGAAAAAGGTTGGGCTAGTTTTAACAAAACTGACAATTCATTAACATTATTGACAAAAGGAATTACGGTAGTGATTAATAAATCGCCATTTAAAATCACCTATTCCAATCTGGGAAAAGTACTTTTGTCTGAAAAAATGGGCTATACCAAAGTCAATGATTCAACCGAAACTTTGTCTTTCAATTTGGACAATTCTGAGGCATTATATGGCGGCGGAGCCAGAGCTTTAGGAATGAACCGTCGTGGTAATCGATTGCAGTTATACAATCGCGCGCACTATGGATATGAAACCAAAGCTGAGTTGATGAATTTTTGTATTCCATTAGTAATGTCTTCAAAATTATACGCCGTTCATTTTGATAATGCTACTATTGGTTATTTGGATTTGGACAGTAAAAAAGACAATACTTTAACCTATGAAACCATTTCAGGAAGAAAAACGTATCAGGTTATTGTTGGTGATAGTTGGACAGATTTAGTCTCGAATTATACTGATTTAACTGGAAAGCAACCTTTATTGCCTCGTTGGGCTTTAGGAAATTTCTCTAGTCGTTTTGGCTATCACAACCAAGATGAAGTTGAAAATACGATCAAAAAATTTGAACAAAATCGGATTCCAGTTGATGCTATTATTCTTGATTTGTATTGGTTTGGCAAAACAATAAAAGGTACCATGGGTAATTTGGAATGGGACAAAGATAACTTCCCAAACCCGGATAAAATGATTTCCGATTTGAATGCCAAAGGCTTAAAAACCATCTTGATTACTGAACCATTCATACTGACTACCTCATCTAAATGGCAAGAAGCTGTAAATAAAAAAGTATTGGTAACCGATAATACAGGTAAACCGGCAACTTGGGATTTCTATTTCGGAAACACCAGTGTTGTCGATATATTCAAACCCGAAGGAAAAGCCTGGTTTTGGAATATATATAAAAGATTAATCAACCAAGGAGTTGGCGGAATGTGGGGCGATTTGGGAGAACCAGAAGTTTTCCCTTCTAAAGTGATTACAGCAGGTGGCAAGGCAGATGAAGTGCATAATATCTATGGACACAATTGGGCCAAACTAATCGCTGATGGTTATAAAAAGGATTTTCCAACACAACGCCCATTTATCTTAATGCGTGCAGGATATTCGGGTTCACAGCGTTTTGGAATGGTGCCTTGGAGTGGCGATGTGAGCAGAAGTTGGGGCGGATTGCAAAGCCAAATGGAAATTGCCCTTCAAATGGGAATGCAAGGACTAGGCTATATGCACTCTGACCTTGGCGGATTTGCAGGCGATTATTTTGACAACGAATTGTATTTACGTTGGTTGCAATATGGTATTTTCAATCCGATATTCCGTCCGCATGCTCAAGAAGAAGTAGCATCAGAAGTAGCTCGAAAAGATATTGCAACAATGACTAAAGCTAAAAAATCAGTTGAATTGCGCTACCAATTGATGCCGTATAATTACACTTTGTCTTTCGATAACAATCAAAAAGGGACACCCTTAATGCGTCCGCTATTTTTTGAAGAACCGAATAATTCAGGTTTAACAACTGTTGCCGGAACCTATTTTTGGGGAAATGACTTTTTAATAACTCCAATAACAAAAGCCGGTGTGACTTCAACTGAAATCTACTTTCCAAAAAGCAGCAATTGGTTCGATTTTTATACGAATGAAAAACACAATGCAGGAACAACCGAAAGCATAAAAGTGAACGAAGATTATATTCCGACTTTTGTTCGTGGCGGGAGTTTTATTCCTATGATAGAAACGATTCAGAATACGTCAAACTATTCGCTAGATAACTTTAATCTGCATTATTATTTTGATGAAAGCGTAGCCCATTCTACAGGAATGTTGTATAATGATGATGGTGTGACACCCAATGCATTTGAAAAAGAGCAATACGAAGCAGTACACTTTTCTAGTAATACTAGCGCTAAATCACTAATTATAAAAATCGCTACTGTTTCGGGAAGAAATTATACTTCAAAGAATAAAAATGTTTCTGTATTTATCCATAATATCTCAAACAAGGCAAAACGAATATTTGTCAATGGCAAGGAACAGGTTTACAAGAGATTTTCAGAACCGCTTCTGGTAAATGTTAATGCGGCAATAGGACCTCTTTCAGAAATTAAAATCGAATACTAAAAAATGAAAAAAATAAACTTCATTCTAATAATTGCATCTCTTTTCAGCGGAGCAACTTTTGCTCAAACTAAAAAGTCTTCAACTCCGAAAACCCCATTCGTATGGGAAAGTGCCAATGTCTATTTCATGGTTACCGACCGATTCAATAATGGTGACAAAACTAACGACCAAACCTATAACCGAAACAAACCAACCGGAAAGTTGCGTGGTTTTGAAGGTGGCGATATTCGTGGAATTATCCAAAAATTAGACGAAGGCTATTTTACTAATTTAGGAATCAACGTTATTTGGATGACGCCAATAGTTGAGCAAATTCATGATGGTGTAGACGAAGGAACCGGATTTACGTATGGGTTTCATGGCTATTGGACAAGAGATTGGACGGCAATGGATCCGAGTTTTGGAACCCGAAAAGATTTAACCGAATTAGTTCAAAAAGCTCACGCACTTGGCATCAAAATTATGCTGGATGCTGTTATTAATCACACAGGACCAGTAACTCCAGAGGATTCTGTTTATCCGAATGATTGGGTACGTACTGCTCCAAAATGTACTTATAAATCATATGATACTTATATCAATTGTACCCTGGTGGAAAACCTTCCGGATGTTTTGACTGAAAGTAATGAAAATGTCGAACTCCCTTACTCTTTAACCAACAAATGGAAAAAAGAAGGCCGCTATGATAAAGAAGTAGCTTCACTAGATGCGTTTTTTAAAAAAACGGGTTATCCAAGAGCACCTAAATATTATATCATGAAATGGCTTTCAGATTACATCACCGACTTCGGAATTGATGGCTACCGAGTAGATACGGTAAAGCATACGACAGAAGAAGTTTGGGCCGATTTTAAAAAAATATGTGACCAAGCTTTCGCCGAATACAAAAAAAACAATCCCAAAAAAGTGATCGATAATAGTCCGTTTTTTACAGTTGGAGAAGTTTACGGCTATACTATTGGTGGTAAAAAATTCTATGATTTTGGAGATAAAAAAGTCAACTATTTCGAGAATGGTTTTACGGGCTTAATCAACTTTGATTTTAGGAATGAAGCCAAAATGAACTACGAAGAATTGTTTTCAAAATATTCCAACATCTTGCAAAATGATTTAAAAGGTAATACGGTGATGAATTATGTTTCGTCTCATGATGATGGTTATCCGTTTGATAAAAAACGTGAAAAAACTTTTGAAAGCGGCACTAAATTATTATTGGCACCAGGAATTTCGCAAGTGTATTATGGTGATGAAAGTGCTCGTTCTTTAGACATTGAAGGAACCCAAGGCGATGCTACTTTACGGTCGAATATGAATTGGGATGATATTTCCAATAAGGCGGAAACCAAAGAAGTGTTAGCTCATTGGCAGAAATTAGGATTGTTCCGAAAAAATCATCCTGCAGTTGGGGCCGGAGTTCATACTCAAATTAGTGCTTCTCCATATGTATTTAGCAGAACATTTATCAAAGGGAAATATTCCGATAAAGTTGTAGTAGGTTTGGAATTACCTTTAGGAGAAAAAAGCATTCCTGTTGGATCCATATTTTCAAACGGATGCAAAGTAAAAGACGCATATTCAGGTAAAACAGCTACAGTTGCCAAAGGAAAAGTAAACCTCAACACAGATTTCGGGATTGTTTTACTGGAAAAAAATTAAAAATAAACTATTAAGACATTAAGAGAATTAAGAGTTAACTTAATGTGTCAATGGTTTAGAAAAATATATGAACTCAACCCTAAAAATAGGTCATCGCGGTGCAAAAGGTTATGTGGCCGAAAATACTTTGGCTTCTTTCCAAAAAGCGATTGAGTTAGGCGTAGACGGGATTGAGCTCGATGTGCATTTATGTCGATCGGGCGAATTAGTCGTTATTCACGATGATACTATAGAAAGAACTACTTCAGGAAAGGGTTTTGTAAAAGATTATTCCGCTAATGAATTAAAAGCTTTTGGAGTCCCAACTTTAATGTCAGTTTTTGAATTAGTGAACCAAAAATGCTTCATCAATGTGGAACTAAAAACCTATGAAACTGCCGATAAAGTAGCCGAACTTATCGAACGATATGTTTCTGAAAAAGGTTGGAAATACGACGATTTCTTAGTTTCTAGTTTTGATTGGAATGCGATACAGCAAGTCCATTTTTTGAACGATAAAATTCGAATTGGTGTTTTGACCAACACCGATTTAGAGTTAGCATTGGCTTTCGCCAAATTTATAAAAGCGTATTCTATTCACCCGTATTATCATTTGCTAACAACTGAAAATGTTGCCAACATGCAATCCAAAAATTTTAAAGTATATCCATGGACCATCAATGAGCCAGAAGACATTATCTTTGTCAAATCGTTAAACGTTGACGGTATCATTACAGATTTTCCGGATAGAATTTGATCCGTTTAAACCATTAAGAAAATTAAGTTAGTTAAGGGCATACGAAATAAAAGAACTATGACAAAGAAAGAAATTACGCAATTATCTTATGAAATTATTGGATATGCAATTAAAGTTCATAAAAAATTAGGCCCTGGTTTATTAGAAAAAATCTATGAAGAATGTTTAAAATATGAATTAGAGCAAAACGGACATAGTGTACAACAACAAGTAAACATTGAAGTTGACTATTATGATTTACAATTACAAAATCCATTAAGACTTGATTTACTTGTAAATGATTGCATAATTGTTGAATTAAAAACGGTTGATAAATTTCATCCAATAGACGAGGCTAAATTATTAAATTATATGAAATTATTAAGTATTCCTCAAGGATTACTAATCAATTTCAACACAACTAATATTACAAAATCTACTAAACCATTAGTAAATGAGTATTTTGTAAGACTTGCAGATGACTAATCTTTAAACACCTTAATGACCTTAATGGTTTAAAAATAAATGAATTCAAACTTTGACATTATAATTGTTGGTGGCGGTGCAGCAGGTTTTTTTACGGCAATTAATACCGTTGAAAAAAATCCTAAACTAAAAGTAGCCATACTCGAAAGAGGTAAAACAGTCTTGGAAAAAGTCCGTATTTCAGGTGGTGGCCGTTGCAATGTGACGCATGCCTGCTTTGTGCCAAATGATTTAGTTAAATATTATCCGCGTGGCGAAAAAGAATTACGCGGGCCGTTTCACCAATTTTGTTCAGGCGATACTATCGATTGGTTTGAACGTCATGGTGTCGAACTCAAAATTGAAGAAGACGGGCGCATGTTTCCTACTTCGGATAATTCGCAAACCATCATTGATTGTTTTCTTTCGGCAACTCAAAAACTCGGAATACAAGTATTGACGGGTCAAAGTGTTCAATCTATTTTCAATCCCGAAGTTTCGGGAGAAAATTATTGGAAAGTGGAAACCAACCACGAAACTTTTGCTTGTCAAAAACTCATTATGACAACGGGCAGCAATCCAAAAATTTGGGACATGCTTAACCAACTTAGTCATACTATTGTTCAGCCTGTTCCTTCCCTATTTACATTTAATATAAAAGATGCTCGCATCAAAGATCTAATGGGACTTTCGGCTTTCGCGAAAGTGAAAGTGAAAGGTTCTAAACTCGAAGCTACTGGCCCGCTATTAATAACGCATTGGGGAATGTCTGGCCCAGGGATTCTGCGATTATCCGCTTGGGGTGCACGTGAGTTATTTGATAAAAATTATCAGTTTGTTTTAGAAGTCAATTGGCTCAATGAAGCCACTTTTGAAGAAGCTATAAACACTTTAAAAGAACTCAAACAAGAACACGCCAAAAAAGCAGTAAGTAAAAAATCGCCTTTCGATTTGGCTGACGCCCGATTCGCTGGCGCTCGGGTGCCAAACCGTTTGTGGGAAAGTTTGGTTTTGGCATCAGGAATTGAAGGCGAAACCAAATGGGCTGATTTGTCCAAACAACAACTGACCAATTTAGCCAATCAACTTACCAACGGTGAATTTCAAGTAAATGGCAAAAGCACGTTTAAGGAAGAATTTGTGACGGCTGGCGGCATTGATTTAAAAGAAATCAATTTCAAAACCATGGAAAGTAAACTGCATAAAAATTTATTCTTTGCTGGCGAAATCGTAAATATTGATGCTATTACCGGCGGATTTAATTTCCAAAATGCTTGGACGAGTGGGTTTATTGTGGCGAATGCTATGGTTGAATAGTTATTTATTCAACATACCAATACTTTCGAATTAAGAAGTGAGCAACACACTCTTTCATTTATATTGATAATATAAAATATGGTGATGATAATTAATTAACAATAAAATAATTGCGCATAGCTACGGTAATTTATTTTATTTTTTTATTTTTGAAAATTATTTTTTATAGACTTCAACATGCTTGAAGTCAGTAATTTGAATGATATTCAAATGGTTCATTTTATAATAAATAATTAAACCCAAAAAGTTAATGTTTAGAAAAGATTATTTAAAACTTAATATAATTAACAATAAAAATAAAATTTAATAATTATGAAAAAAACTCTATTTTTATGCACAATGGCATTCATGCATTTTACTGTAAGTGCAGCCATTATCACAGTAAGCAACAACCCAAATATACCTGGGCAATATTCTAATTTGCAAACGGCTATTGATGCCGCAGCCCCTGATGATACGTTGTATGTGCAAGGTTCAGTAACTAGTTATGGTAATGTTACTATAACTAAAAAACTTAATATTATCGGATCAGGAATGTTGCCAGATAATACCTCTCACTTAGGTACAACCTTAGGAGAAATCCGCTACCGAGTTTCTGCAGACGGAACTACAAGCCCTTCTGGAAGTACTATAACAGGATGTAATATTTATATTTTATATCTATGTATATCAAATATTGGTTCAAACGTGTATTCTGTCAGTAATATTAGTATTTACCGAAATAAAATTTCTTTAATATCCGGTTCTGGTTATAATTCTACAAGTAGCTATTCAGGAATCCATATTTATAATAATATAGTTGGAACGCTAAATATAGATCTTTTAGGAGGTAATTCAGTGGTAAACAATAATGTCTTTATTAGTGGAGTTCAAAGTACGGGATACATTGATAGAGGCAATTGGGTTTTAGCAAACAACTTTATAGGTGATAGGATATTTGGTTGCTATAACGCAACTATAGTAAATAACATCATCTATTCAAGTTCTTCTTACTACAATAACAACACTGGCAATTATTATTGTAATTTTACTAAAAATCTTTTTTATTCTTATAATAATTACCAATTTCTTGCAAACTTTCTTAATAATTCTTCTGACAACAATACGTTCAACACTACCTACGGAAATATTATAAATCAAAATCCAAGTTTTGTTAAATATACAATTAGCGATCCTATTTATAGTTACTCTATGAGCAATCCACCTAGTGGTCCCTTTGTTGATTTTCATTTAAACAATGATTCCCCGGGCAAAAACTATGGCACAGACGGCACTGATATCGGTATTTATGGAGGAACAACGCCTTTTGTTGAAGGCGCTACAACCGACTCTCGTTTTAGATATTTCCCGATGCCAGCCATGCCACAAATGTTGGATTTGACTATTACCAATCCTTCAATACCAGCTAATAGCACTTTGAATGTGAATTTTACTGCTGAGAAAAAGAACTAGTATGTTTAAGAAGCTATTACTTTTTTTAGGCTTGTGTATTGGAATGATTTCAAATGCACAAAACATAGTTAGTGGAGAGTATTTTTTTGATACCTATAAAAATTTAGGTCAAGGAACCTCTTTTTCTATCGTACCGGATAATATTGTCAATAAAACCCTGTCAATATCTACTAATAATTTATCAAGTGGAATGCATAATTTATTTGTTAGAGTTAAAGATGCAAATGATACATGGAGCCTTGTTGAAAACAAGCTTTTTTACATCATGCCGTCTTTATCCAATTATGGCAATCTTATAGCATGCGAATGGTTTATTGATACTGACCCTGGTTTTGGAAATGGTACGGTTACCAATTTCAGTGCTCCAACAACTACTATTGCTATGCCATTATCTATTAACACTACTAATTTAAGTAGTGGTTTACATCGTCTATATGTTAGAGTAAAAGACGATAGTAACATGTGGAGTATTGTTGAGTGTAAACTATTTTACATTATGCCAGCAGCAACCACCCAGCCTAATTTAATAGCTGGTGAATGGTTTGTTGATACCGACCCTGGATTTGGCAATGGAACAGTTATCAGTTTTGCCGAAGGTGCAGTTATAAATAAAACATTTGGTATTAGTGATACTTCGTTTTCAGTGGGAACTCACAAATTATTTGTTCGAGTAAAAGACAGTAATGGAGTTTGGAGTTTATATGATGTTAAAGAATTTACAGTTACGCCTTCATCACCACCACCGCCTCCTACAGCATCAGCTCAGTCGCTCTGTAAATCAAGTACTGTAGCTAATTTGGTGGCGAACGGAAGCAATCTTAAATGGTACAGTGCTGCAACAGGTGGAAGTACTTTAGCAACAACAACCTTGCTTACTACTAGAACGTATTACGTTTCACAATCAGCAGGAGCTTTTGAAAGCACCAGAACTTCGGTTCCAGTAACCATTGTATCATTACCCACTACACCTGGAACCATTTCGGGAGCTGTTGCACAAGGAGCTTTAGTTGGAACCGGTACAACTGTTACCTATTCTATTGCTGCCGTTAGTGGAGCTTCGTCTTATTTTTGGACAGCACCAACTGGAGTTAACATTGTTTCTGGTCAAGGCACTACTAGCGTGGTCGTTAATTTTCAGAATGTTTCTTCAGGAGCTGGAACCATAGGAATTTTAATGGTTCAATCTGTAAATGATATAGGGTGTAAAAGTGTTGCCAAAGCAGTAACGCTTACTAAAGCATTGCCTACAGCACCTTCAACACTAACGTTAACAAATGGTGTTACTACTACTGCTATTACTAATATTTCAAAATTTATAGGGACAAGCACAGTGTTAAAATTAACATCTGGAACAGTTGCCACAGCAACTTCCTATGAATGGGATCTGCCTGCAGGAGTTAATAGAACAGATGCATCAGGAACTAATAGTATCCTTCCTTATATTTATGTTAATTTATTAGGAGTGACAAGTGCCAATACTTTTAATTATTCAACAACAGCTGGTATTTCTACTAATGTTTTAAGAATAGGAGTTAAAGCAAAGAACGGTGTTGGAGTTTCGGTATCAAATAATGCTACATTGATTAATCCTACTACTGTCTCAACTGCAAAACTGTTAACTTTAACCGCCATTGCACCTGCTGCACCTGCTGCAGTTAAATTAACCAATGATGCAATTAGCACTAGTACTGCCGTAACAGTTATAAGTAAGTATCTTGGAACAGATACACCTTTAAAGTTATCAGCCACTGCTTCTACTTTAGCATCTTCTTATGAATGGGAATTACCATCATGGGTTAATGTTGTTTCAGGGAATACTTCATACGATAGAGAATTAATAGTTAATTTTAAAGGAAACGTAACAAGTGCAGCACCTGCTGGTGTAACTTCATACTATATTGGCGCAAAAGCAAAAAATGGTATAGGATATTCAGTTAGTAATAACGCAACATTAGTGCCTGCAACTACTTCAAATGCTAAATTATTGAAAGTAACTACTTCTTTGCCTGCTGCTGTTACTACTGTTACTGGACAAATAGCTAGTTTATGTGGAGGGAATACATACGATTATACCATGACAACTTCCGCCTTAGCCAATTCTTATTTGATTACTGCTCCAGCTGGTTCAGTAGTTAAATCAGTAAGTAATTCAACTAATGCCACAAATATTTTAGAAACTAGTGATTTATCTTTTACGGTTACTTATCCTGTAGGTTTTATAGTAACTACAGCAACTGCAGTTGCTAATAAAACGATAACAATAACCTCTGTAAATGGTGTCGGAAATAGTGCTACAAACAAAGTACTTACCTTGACTACTACATTGGCTGCTGTTGGAACAAATACTAACTCCTATTCTTATTTAGTCCCTTCAACTGGATTAGCATCTGCAGGATATTTTACTAAATGTAGTACTCAAATTATTACAGTGCCTGCTGTTCCTTATGCTACTTCATACGTTTGGACACTACAAAATGGGGCTACTGGTTCTTCTGACACAAACGCTATAGTTATAAACTTTTCAGCTGTAGCTACTTTAGTTGCGTCTACAAAAAATATTGTAAAAGTAAAAGCATATAATGGATGCACTTACAGTACTGAAAAATCTATTAGTTTAACTTGGGATGGCATAACTGTTTGTGGAACAGCTAAAATGGCGGATACAACTATTACTTCAACTTTTTCTGTTTATCCAAATCCAACAAGTAGTTTGTTATTCTTTGAATCTTCAAACAATAGTAAAATAGATAATTTAATAGTTATGGATTTACTTGGCAAAGTGATTTTTGAAGGAAAACCGGAAAATAATCAATTAAATGTCGAGAGATTTGCTTCGGGAGCGTATATTATTCATGCTTTTTCGGGAGAAGAAAAGTTTACAAAAAAGTTTATTAAGGAATAACTATTTAAATTTTATTAAAACAAAAACCCATCAAATTTCAATTGATGGGTTTTTTTCTTACTTATTCAACCACCAAATACTAGCATTAAGAATAGTCGCAAAACTTACCCAAGCCAAATAGGGAAGTAACAAAAACCCGGCTGTTTTGTTAATTTTTTTGAACAGATTATAGGTTTCAAAAATCATTAACCAAAGCAGAATAATTTCAATTAAGGCTAAAAAAGGATTATGCAAACCAAAGAAAAGATAAGACCAAAGGGCATTCAAGCCTAACTGTATCGCAAAGAAACCAAGTGCTTTTTTAGTGGTTTGTTCCTCATAACAATTAGTCCAGACCAAACCGGCAGCAATTCCCATCATGATATACAACAATGTCCAAACCGGTCCGAAAATCCAGTTGGGCGGGTTAAAAATGGGCTTTACCAAAGTCGGATACCAGGTTGTAATACTCTCTCTTGTTTCCATTCCCGAAAAATAACCAACAGTTAAACATACGGCAACGACCAAAACTATTTTTAAAATCTTTTGCATAGCTAGTAATTTATATATCTTCATCCGAGCATTGCGAACGGACGGAGTAAATATACTAAACGAAAATCAGTTGCTTTTATAAAATATCAATTGCTTTTTATAAAAAAAGTATCTTTGCCTTAAATTTCAAATCTATGTTGTCCGAAAAGGAGTTTATTTCAAAACCATTTTCATCTGTAATCGAAAACGGAAATTTTCAATGGAGTGCGCCAAGCAACATTGCTTTAGTAAAATATTGGGGGAAAAAAGATAAACAAATTCCAGCCAACCCTTCGATAAGTTTTACGTTAAACAATTGTAAAACGATTACCAAATTGGCTTTCGTAAAGCGAGGCATATCGACTGCGCTCGATGTGAGAACTTCTGTTTTTTCATTTGATTTGTTATTTGAAGGCAAACCTAAAGAAGATTTCAAACCCAAAATTCAAAAATTCTTCGAACGCATTGAAATCTATTGCCCTTATTTGAAAGATTATCATTTTACGATTGACACCGAAAATACGTTCCCTCATAGTTCCGGCATTGCTTCTTCGGCATCCGGAATGGCAGCTTTAGCCATGAATATTATGAGTTTGGAAAAAGCTTTATCCCGAAACTTCGGGACTGCTATGACAGAAGATTATTTTTATCAAAAAGCTTCTTTTTTAGCAAGATTAGGTTCAGGAAGTGCTTGTAGAAGTATAAAAGGAAGCGTAGTCGTTTGGGGAAATCATGTAGAAATTAATGATAGTTCCGATTTGTTTGGTGTAGAATTTCCTTCAACTATTCATGCCAATTTCAACAACTATCAGGATACCATTTTGTTAGTTGATAAAGGCGAAAAGCAGGTTTCATCAACGGTTGGACACGATTTGATGCACAATCATCCTTTTGCTGAAAAACGATTTGCACAAGCGCATCACAATTTGTCCAGTATAAAAAAAGTTTTGGAAACCGGCGATATAGAAAACTTTATCAAAATTGTTGAAAGTGAAGCCTTGACATTGCATGCGATGATGATGACATCACTACCCTATTTTATATTAATGAAACCTAACACACTGGAAATCATAAATAAAATTTGGAAATTCAGAAATGAAACCAAAACTCCGGTTTGTTTTACTTTAGATGCAGGAGCAAACGTACATGTATTGTACCCCGAAAACGTTAGAGAAAATGTTTTACAATTTATTAAGGACGAATTAGTTGGCTATTGTCAAAATGGTAACTATATTTGTGATGCAATTGGAAACGGAAGTCAAATTTTAACCTAGTTACAACTATGGATATTCAAGCAGAAAAAATATCGTTAGCTCAGTTATTACTTAAGACAGAGGATGTTACAATTATAAAAAAGGTTAAAGCTATTTTTAATACACAAAAAGAAGATTGGTGGGATGAATTAAGTACTGCTCAAAAAGAAGCTATAAATGAAGGGTTAGATGATTTTGAAAATGGAAGAACTTTTTCTTATGAAGAGGTAAAAAAACAGTTAGGAATATTTTGAAAGAATTGATTTTTACTGAAAGAAGTCTCAAAGAAATAAAAAACATTTCTGAGTTTATTACAGTAAAATGGTCTATAAGAGTAAATTTAAAGTTTTTGAATAAATTAAAATCTAACTTTGATTTACTAATAATCAATCCAGAAATTTTTCCACCTATACAGCAAAAGAAATTAAGGAAATGTGTTGTTTCAAAACAAACAACAATTTTTTATAAAATAGAAAAAAATCAAATTATCATAGTTTCGGTTTTCGACTCAAGACAAAACCCTTTAAAAATCAATAAAATAAAATAATTTTCTTGCCTATGAAAGGACCATTATTCTACTCAAAAATTCTTCTCTTCGGAGAATACGGAATTATTAAAGATTCTAAAGGTTTATCTATTCCTTATAATTTTTACAATGGCGCTTTGAAAGTGGATGAAAATCCAACGCAAGAAGCCATTAAATCCAATGCAAGTTTGAGAAGATTTGTTACTTATTTAGAAAACCTTCAGCAAGAGCAACCAGAACTTGTAACTTTCAATATTGAAATACTAAAAGCCGATGTTGAACGCGGAATGTATTTTGATTCCAGTATTCCTCAAGGTTATGGTGTTGGTAGTAGCGGCGCATTGGTTGCTGCTATTTATGATAAATATGCCAATAACAAAATCACCGTTTTAGAAAATTTGACCCGTGATAAATTATTGCAATTAAAAGCCATTTTTTCTCAAATGGAATCCTTTTTTCATGGTAAAAGTTCAGGACTTGACCCTTTGAATAGTTATTTGAGTATTCCAATTCTTATTAATTCTAAAGATAATATTGAAGCTACTGGAATTCCATCACAAAGCACCACCGGAAAAGGCGCTGTGTTTTTGTTAGACTCCGGAATTGTAGGCGAAACAGCTCCAATGGTCAATATCTTTATGGAAAACCTAAAAGAAGAAGGGTTCCGTAAAATGCTGAAAACACAATTCGTAAAATATACCGATGCTTGTGTGGATAACTTCCTTGGCGGCGATATGAAATCTTTATTTGCTAATACTAAGCAATTGTCTAAAGTAGTTTTAAACAACTTCAAACCGATGATTCCAGAACAATTTCACGGCGTTTGGCAACGTGGTATTGACACTAACGATTACTACTTAAAACTTTGCGGTTCCGGTGGTGGTGGTTATATATTAGGTTTTACTAAAGACTTAGAAAAAGCGAAAAGATCCTTAAAAGATTATAAATTGGAAGTGGTTTACCAATTTTAATTTTACCAAAATGCTCAGCCGAAAAAGCAAACACTTATTGCTGAAAATTGTCAGCATGTTTTCTGTTATTCGCGGTTATAACATTCCTATCATTGCTTTAGCACAATATCTTTCAGCTATTTTTATTTTGGCTCCCGAAAAAAGAGCGTTAAATGTCTTGCTCGATTTCAACTTATTTATCATCGTAATTGTTTCCAGTTTAACTATTGCTTCTGGTTATATCATTAATAATTTTTATGATAGTGAAAAAGATTTAATAAATCGCCCCAACAAATCACAACTCGACCGCTTGGTGAGTCAAAAAACAAAACTTAAAGTTTATTTTACTGTGAATTTTATTGTTTTCTTACTATCATTTTTTGTTTCGTTTCGCGCTGTTTTATTCTTCTCGACCTATATTTTCCTAATTTGGTTTTATTCTCATAAACTCAAAAAAATGGCGATAGTTGGAAATATGACCGCAGCATTTCTAGCAGTTCTGCCCTTTTTTGCCATTTTACTTTATTACAAAAACATATATCCGCAGATTTTTGCTCACGCTAATTTCCTTTTTCTTTTGCTTATAATCCGTGAAATAATAAAAGATTTAGAAAACATAAAGGGCGATATTGCAAACGATTATCAAACGATACCTGTAATGTTTGGTGAAAGCACTGCAAAAAAAATTATTACATTTCTAACCGTTTTGACAATAATTCCAATTTATTTCCTAGTCGAAATATTTGAAGTTGGATATATGGATATTTACTTCTATGTGAGTTTAATTATTTTGATTTTCTTCCTGCAAAAACTTTGGAAATCCAACTCCAAACCCGATTATTTAAAACTTCATAACATGTTAAAATTTTTGGTAGTCTCGGGTGTTTTCTGCATTGTTTTAATCGATCCCGAAGTGCTGGTTAACGGCAGAAGACTGTTGAAGTTTTAACTGTTTCATAGCCCGGATGGGAACGGCATCCTTTTTATCCTGAACTTGTTTCAGGATCCTGAAATAAGTTCAGGATAAAAAGATATAGTGAACAGCCGGAAATAGCAACTGAAAAAGCAACTGAAATACGTATCTTTGCGACAAATTACAGAATTATGAATAACAATGAAGGCAATAATAAGCGAAGTGGCTCCCGTCCAAATAGTTCGAGACCAAGTTCGAATAAGCCAAGCCGAGCCGGAAGCGAACGAAGCGGAGCTAAACCTGCCATGGCTAAGCGTGCCCAAGGACCTAAAAAAGCTAAGCCTAGCACAAAAGCCGATACAGCTCTTTCAAATAAAGTTGAAAAGAAACCGAATCAAGCAGCAAAAAGACCAAAAGCAGCTGATGAAATTCGTTTGAATAAATACATTGCCAATTCAGGGGCATGTTCCCGTCGTGATGCTGATATATACATTCAATCGGGGAATGTGAAAGTAAATGGAATTCCAGTTACAGAAATGGGTTATCTAGTAAAACCAGGAGATGTTGTTAACTTTGATGGAGCCACTTTAACTCCGGAAAAAAAAGAATACATCTTGCTAAACAAACCGAAAAACTTCACAACAGCTCTTGATGAAGGACAAGAATATCGTAATGTATTAGAGTTGGTAAAAGGTTCTACCTCTGCAAAAATTGGTGCTATTGGCAGAATGGATAAAAACACTACTGGCTTGTTATTGTTTACAAACGATACCGATATGATTAGAAAATTTACCTTGCCTAATCAGAAATCATCAAAAATTTACCAAGTTTCATTGGATAAAAACCTTAAGTTTGATGACTTAGAAAAAATCAGCAAAGGGCTCACAATTGACGGACATAAAGTGCTCGTTCAGGAAGTAAGCTACATAGAAAACGAACCAAAAAGTGAAATCGGGTTACAATTAAAATCGCCAAATGTGAAAGTCGTTCGTTCTATTTTCGAACATTTAGAATATGATGTTCTTCGAATCGACAGAGTTGCTTTTGCGGGTTTAACCAAAAAGAATTTACCACGAGGCAATTGGCGATTCTTAACCGAACAGGAAATTATCAATTTGAAAAATAGTTAAAACTCATTTGAACCATTAATAAATTCTGTAACATTAAGTCAAACTTAATTACCTTAATTTCTTAATGGTTTAAAAAAAATAATAAGTGTAATAAGAAAGCTTATTAGGAACATTTTGACAAACTCAAAAAAAAGTATATTTACAATCATAAATCCTCTCGTTATGAGAACGAGAGGATTTTTCATTTAAAAACTATGTCAGCAGAAAAAAACTTATCGATTGCAATGTTTTGGTTTGAAGCGTTTAATGCGCATAATTTAGAAAAGTTATTGTCGTTATATGATGACGAAGCCCAACATTTTAGTCCAAAATTAAAGATCCGCCATCCGGAAACTAACGGTTTGGTTACCGGAAAAGAAGCACTTCGCACCTGGTGGAAAGATTCCTTTGACCGATTGCCGAGTTTGCATTATAAAGTAACTTCCCTAACATCAAATGCCGACAGGGTTTTTATGGAATATATTCGGATGGTTGAAAACGAAGAGAACATGTCCGTTGCCGAAGTATTAGAAATCAAAGAAGGAAGAATCGTTTTTTCTCGGGTGTATCACGGATAATTTTATATTTTAGTAACAAATTTTTAAACTATCAAAAATGGTTTTACCAACTAATCACTTAAACATGAGAAAATTAAACACAATTTTTGTAATAGTCCTTCTTTCATTACTAGTTGTAAACTGCAAATCTGAAAAGAAAGAACAAAATTTCAAAGCCATTACCGATGCTTATTTTGATGGCAAAAACGAGTTAAATCCTTTAGACGCTACTCAAAATGGTCAAAACGAATACAACGACAAACTAGTATTTGAAATGACTGATTCGTACCGAAAAAAGCAAGCCGCTTTTTATGATAAATTCGAAAATGAATTGACAACTATTGATACGACTGCTTTATCTGCTGAAGAAAAAAATAGCTACGACATCATCAAATGGGAAGTTGCTGTAGGGAAAGATTTATTGAAATATGATACCAATTTGATGCCTATTCATCAGTTTTGGGGAACTCATTTAACGATGGGTCAATTTGCCGGCGGAACAAGTGCGCAGCCATTTAAAACCGAAAAAGATTATAAAAATTTCCTGAAAAGAATGGATTTATTTGCGGTTTGGGTAGATTCAGCAATGGTTTACATGAAAAAAGGAATCGATAAAGGAATGGTTTTGCCAAAAGCATTGACTGTAAAAATGATTCCTCAGTTTGAAAGTATGGTAACTCCAAATGTAGAAGACAATCTTTTTTATTCTGCTTTAAAAGCTTTCCCAAAAGAAATTACAACCGACCAACAAGAGACTTTAAAAAAAGAATACGCTGCTACAATCAAAGAAAAACTAGAGCCACAATTCAAAAAAATAACTGCCTTTTTGAAAAACGAATACCTTCCGGCTTCAAGAACTACAAGTGGAATTGGCAGTTTGCCAAATGGAAAGGAGTTGTACAAAGTATATGCAAAACAATGGACAACAACTACCAAAACTCCGGAAGAAATTCATGCGCTTGGCTTAAAAGAAGTAGCGCGAATCAAAGCCGAAATGGAAAAAGTAAAAGACCAGGTTGGATTCAAAGGAACTATAAATGAATTTTTTGAGCATGTTAGAACCAAACCTGAATTAATGTCTTTCAAAACACCAGAGGAAGTTATTGCCAACTTCGAAAAAATACATCAAACCATTAAACCTAATGTTGACAAATTGTTTTCGTTGCAACCAAAATGTCCTTTCCAGATAAAAAGAACAGAAGCTTTTAGAGAAAAAACAGCTAGTGCCGAATACAGCCAAGGCACAGCAGACGGATCAAGACCGGGTGTTTTCTATGTGCCGATTCCGGATGTAAAAGCATATAATTATTATGGCGACGAAGATTTATTTCTGCACGAAGCTATTCCCGGACATCATTTCCAAATTTCATTACAACAAGAAAATAATGAATTGCCGAATTTCAGAAAATTTGCTTGGTTTGGCGCTTATGGCGAAGGTTGGGCTTTGTACACTGAAAGTTTAGGAAAAGAGTTGGGTTTATATACTGATCCATATCAATACTTTGGTATGTTAGGAAACGAAATGCACCGAGCTGTTCGTTTAGTAGTTGATACCGGAATTCATAATAAAGGCTGGACGCGTGAGCAGGCGATTAAATATTCATTAGATAACGAAGCCGAAAGCGAAGCCGGAATTATTGCTGAAATTGAACGCTACATGGCAATTCCTGGACAAGCATTGTCATATAAAATGGGACAACTGAAAATATTAGAATTACGTAAAAAAGCACAAGACAAGATGAAAGACAAATTTGATATTAAAGTTTTCCATCAAAAGATACTGGAATCCGGAGTGTTGCCCCTAGCACTGTTGGAAAAGAAAATAAACAACTGGATAGAAAGCGGTAAATAAAGAATTAAAAATTACGTACCAATATCAACAGATAAATTTATTGTCTTATTACGGTTTGTAATTAATATATTTTCTTACATTTGTTTTTTAAATTTTTTAAAAAAATTTTGTTTAAATCACTAATGTTGTGTTACAGATTTCATTTCATAAATCTACTTTTAGATAATTGTAACAAAGGGTAAGCCGAAAACCTTATAGAGTAGGTAAAAATTATATCAAATTTATATCTTATGAAAAAATTAAATTATTTTCTTTTACTGATTCCATTTTTATTATTATCGTGTTCAAAAGATTCATCTTCGTCTTCATCAGAAACTTATAGTATTCAAGGTACTTGGAAAACTACATCTGCTGTTTTAAATGGAGTTCAAATATTTGGAGGTACAAATACTATTAAAAGTGAAAAGTATTTTTTTTATGCTAACGGAGATTTTGATACTGAATCATTCACTGATACAAACTATAATAATTTATATAGTTATTCATTAGGAACTTATACACTGCCATCAACTTCAACCTTGATTTTATCTGCAGATGTATACAGTCCTTCAGACGTTTTTATAGATTCATATAACTTATCTTGCCAAGTTGTTAAACTTAATGCAACACAACTAGAACTCAAAGTACTTAATTTTCCAAACCCAAATGATGTTTATGTTAAAAAGTTTATTAGATAAACTTGCACACAAAGAATACTAGAAATCAAAAAAGAGCAACCATAACAGTTGCTCTTTTCATTTAAAAAAATACAAGAATTTTCAAAATAGTTGGACAATGATTTTGACAACTCTTAAAATCAAAAAACGCAACCACTTACTTTATAAGCGATTGCGTTTATTTTTGTGCGGGTAATAGGACTCGAACCTACACGCCTTGCGGCACCAGATCCTAAGTCTGGCATGTCTACCAATTTCACCATACCCGCAAAATTGATTGTTTCAATAAGTGGCTGCAAATATAATCATAACTTCAAACTTTCAAAGGAAATTATTTAAAAAAATAACAACTGATTTTTGTACTTTTGGTTTCTATCAAAAATAAATCCATGGACAACATAAAAAACTACGTTCAAGAAAACAAAGAACGTTTTATTAATGAATTAATCGAATTATTAAAAATCCCATCCGTAAGTGCTGATACCGCTTATGCTCATGATGTTATTGCTACTGCTGACGCGGTAAAATCTAGTTTAGAAAAAGCGGGTTGTAACTTTGTAGAAATTTGTGAAACACCTGGTTATCCAATAGTTTTTGGAGAACATATCATAGACGCAACCTTACCAACTGTATTAGTTTACGGACACTATGATGTGCAACCACCAGATCCAATGGAACTCTGGACTTCTCCACCATTTGAACCTGTTATCAAAACAACTGAAATTCACCCTGAAGGCGCCATTTTTGCCCGTGGTGCATGCGATGATAAAGGTCAAATGTATATGCATGTCAAAGCGTTTGAATATATGATTGCGAACAATTGTTTGCCTTGCAACGTAAAATTTATGATTGAAGGCGAAGAAGAAGTAGGTTCAAAAAGCTTGAGCTGGTTTGTAGAAAAAAATCAAGAAAAATTAAGCTGCGATGTAATTTTGATTTCTGATACGGGAATGATTTCAAACCAACAGCCAAGTATCACAACTGGTTTACGTGGTTTAAGCTATGTAGAAGTAGAAGTTACTGGTCCAAATCGCGATTTACATTCCGGATTATACGGTGGTGCTGTAGCTAATCCTATTAATGTGTTGACCAAAATGATTGCGTCTCTTCATGACGAAAACAATCATATTACGATTCCTGGATTTTATGATAAAGTAGAAGAATTGACCGCTACCGAAAGAGCCGAAATGGCAAAAGCACCATTCGTTTTAGACAACTATAAAAAAGCCTTAGATATCGAAGATGTTTATGGCGAAACTGGTTATGTAACCAATGAAAGAAACTCCATTCGTCCAACATTAGACGTTAACGGAATTTGGGGCGGCTATACCGGAGAAGGCGCTAAAACCGTAATTGCTAGTAAAGCATTCGCTAAAATTTCAATGCGTTTAGTACCTAATCAGGATTGGAATGAAATCACAGAATTATTTTCAAAACATTTTGTCAGTATTGCACCCAAATCGGTGAAAGTAAAAGTTTCACCTCATCATGGCGGACAAGGCTATGTAACACCAATTGACAGCATTGGCTATAAGGCAGCTAACAAAGCATATACCGAAACTTTTGGTGTGCCGGCAATTCCGGTTCGTTCTGGTGGTAGTATTCCGATTGTTGCGTTGTTTGAAAAAGAATTAAAATCAAAAACTATCTTGATGGGATTTGGTTTGGATAGCGATGCGATTCATTCACCTAACGAACATTTCGGAATTTTTAACTACTTAAAAGGTATTGAAACGATTCCGTTGTTTTATAAATATTTTGTGGAGTTGAGTAAATAAAATTAGCCTCGAAACCTTTACATTAAAAAAGTGATACCTTTATTTTCATTTAATTAAGCAGCTCCAATAACAAAAAAAATGGGGCTGCTTTTTTAAATTGATATCTTTACCACATAACCTTCAAAAGTACGAACGTTAAAAACCGTTCCGTCTTCAAACATCAGATATTGTCCTTTAATACCGGTTAATTTTCCTGAGAAATTTGGCGATTTGTCTAAATTCAAACTGTTGACTTTATTTGGATATTGCAAAACAGGATAATGCAATTCATATAAATTATTCTTTTCGGAATAATAAAACTCCTGAACTTCCTTTGGAATTAAATATTTTAGCGATGCTTTTTCTTTGAGCAAATCAACTTCTGGTCCCGAAGTATCGGGATTCATTTTCAACATTTTTTGCCAATTGGTTTTATCTGCATAATGATTCTTTAAAGCTACTTCGGTAATTCCGGCCAAATATCGATTCGGAACTTCAACAATTGGTATTGCCTGTATTGCACCTTGATCAATCCAACGCGTTGGCACTTGGGTTTGTCTGGTAACGCCAACTTTTACTTCGCTCGATAATGCCAAATACACAATATGTGGTTGCAATTGCACTCTTTTTTCATATTCTAAATCGCGGTCTTCAATGTCCAAATGTGCTGTGCTCAACTCGGGTTTCATAATCCAATCGCCTGCAGATGCTGAACTCATGAAACAATCGTAGCAAAATCCCTGACGAAAAATCTTTTTCTTTTTACCACAATTCAAACATTGGTAACCAACGAAATTTATTTCCAAAGATTTGTCCAATAACTGATTTAAACTCAAAAAACTATTCTCAAAAACCAAATAATATTGAATCGGATTGGAAAATTCGGTTTGCATTTTGGTTAACACGCCTTCGTAAGTCATATTTATATTTAGGATTTAGCCCTTCGACTACGCTCAGGGTGACAGTTTTGATTATTCATAGCAAGATTAGGAATTAATTCCTATTTTAGCGTAAAGTTATAATTCATAACTCATAATTCATAACTCATAATTCAAAAATGCCAATACCATTAATAAACTCTATTGCTTCCTGGGTTTTAAAACAGCGCATTCATCAGATTGAGTTGTTTTTAAAATATCCGCATGAAGTTCAGGAAGAACTTATGATGAACTTAATTCGTTCTTCGGAAGAAACGGTAATTGGTCAGAAATATGATTTTGGAAGTATTAAAAGCTACCAAACTTTTGCAGAAAGAGTTCCTATTGCTACTTATGAAGATTTGGAACCGATGATTGAACTAACCCGAAAAGGAGCACAAAATGTTTTTTGGAACACTCCGATAAAATGGTTTGCCAAATCGAGTGGAACTACCAATGCGAAAAGCAAATTTATTCCGGTAAGCAACGAAGCTTTGGAAGATTGTCATTACAAAGGCAGCAAGGATTTGTTGTGTATGTATTTGAACAACAACGAAAACTCCGAAATGTTTTTGGGTAAAAGTTTGCGTCTTGGCGGGAGTTCACAGATTTACGAAAACAACAACACGTATTTTGGAGATTTATCGGCTATTTTGATTGAGAATATGCCTATTTGGGCTGAATTTAGTAGTACACCTAGTAGTAAAATATCCTTGATGGGCGAATGGGAAACCAAACTTACCGCCATTATAAACGAGACTAGGAATGAAAATGTTACTAGTTTTGCCGGAGTACCTTCTTGGATGTTGGTTTTGTTAAACAGAATTATGACTGAAACCGGTAAAGAAAATCTAATGGAATTGTGGCCAAATTTGGAAGTATATTTTCATGGTGGTGTGAGTTTTGAACCGTACAGAGAACAATACAAAAAGATACTGCCTCAAAATAATTTCAAATACTACGAAATATACAATGCATCAGAAGGATTTTTTGCGATACAGGATTTGAATTACTCTAATGATTTGTTATTGATGTTGGATTACGGAATTTTTTATGAATTTATTCCGATGGATACGTTTGGGACATCAAACCAAAAAGTAATTCGCCTTTCGGATGTAGAATTATTTAAAAATTATGCTGTTGTTATTACTACTAATGCCGGACTTTGGCGTTATTTGATTGGCGACACCGTGCGCTTTACTTCTTTGTCTCCATACAGAATTCGCGTTTCGGGAAGAACTAAACATCATATTAATGTGTTTGGCGAGGAATTAATGGTTGAAAATACCGATATGGCTTTAGCTAAAACTTGTTCGGATATTCATTGTGAAGTGAAAGACTATACTGTTGCACCAATTTTTATGAAAGACAAAGAAAAAGGAGCACACGAATGGATGATTGAATTCAAAAAACAACCAGATGACATTCGATTATTTCAAAAAACATTGGATGAAAATTTACAATCTTTGAACTCCGATTACGAAGCCAAACGCTATAATAATATGACTCTAAATCAGCTAAAAATTAATGTGGCAAGAGAAAATTTATTTTACGATTGGCTTAAGGAAAATAATAAACTCGGCGGACAACACAAAATACCACGACTTTCTAATGAAAGAGATTATTTGGAGCAATTAAAAAGTATGCAGAACGAAGTGAAATCAATTTAGTTATGAGAAAAGTCGTTTTGTATTTACTCCTTGTAATTTTTTTAGTGTCTTGCGGTCCTCACCGAATGAAATGTGGTCCGGGAAGACGATGTCTGGTAGATGCTCCTAAAGAAAAGATGATTGTAAATAAACCAATCTCTTGAAAACAAAATTATATCTCGCACTATTTTGTGTAGCTTTCTTTTGGGGTACTACTTTTTTAGGAATCCGAATTGGAGTTGAAACGATCCCACCTTTTATTTTGGCTGGAATCCGTAATTTAATTTCAGGGTCGATAATTTTTATCTATTTGTATTCTCAAAAAAAATTAGAAAAAGTAAGTCCAAGACAATTTTTGAGAGCTTTTATTTTATCAATCTTAATGATTGTTTTAGCAAATGGACTGACGACTTATGCTGAAAAATATATTACTAGCGGATTAGCATCCTTAATTTCTACATTTACTCCTTTTTGCGTTTTGATTTTAAACTTGATTTTTGGGTATGAAAAACTATCAGTCAAAACAGTAGTCGGAATTCTTTTGGGGATGTTTGGAATTTTCCTCATCTATCAAAGCAGTATAAACGATTTATTAATTCCTGAATACCGACAAGGCGTTTGCGCACTACTGTTTGCTATTTTAGCATGGGCAATTGGAACAATATTTATGAAAAGAGGAAGTGAAAACTCTTTGACAATGCTTATGAGTGTCTGTGTGCAAATGCTGATAGCTGGAGTAGTTTTGACTGCTGTTCAATTTTATTTTACTCCAGATATTTCAACTGCAACTTGGAGTTTAAGAAGTGTTTTTGCCATGATTTATCTTGCTTTATTTGGCTCAGTTGTGGGTTATGTTGCCTTTAGCTATTTAATCACACAACTACCTTCAACCAAAGTTGTGGTATTGTCTTATATTAATTTAGTAGTAGCACTATTTTTAGGTTGGTTAATTTTGGATGAAAAAATTACGAGTCAAATTATTGTTGCTACAATATTTATTATCAGCGGTGTGGTAATTGTGAATTTAAAAAAAGCAAAAAATCCCGTCACTTTATAAAACGAGACGGGATTTTTTTTATGATGCTAATTCTAGCCTTTTTAGTAAATTTTTGTTTAACGCATCCCTTGTATAATCAACATCGACATGAAGTTCTTTTTCTTCCGAACTCGGCAAATCATACATAGCATCGGTTAAAATGGCTTCACAAAGTGAACGCAAACCTCTTGCTCCTAATTTGTATTCCAACGCTTTGTCAACAATATAATCTAAGGCGTTGTCATCTATGGTGAATTTCACTTCATCCATCGCAAATAACTTTTTATATTGCTTGATTAAGGCATTTTTTGGTTCGGTTAAAATAGCGCGAAGCGTTTCTCTATCTAAAGGATCCATGTGTGTTAATAGGGGAAGTCGGCCAATGATTTCGGGAATTAATCCAAAATGTTTGATGTCTTTTGGGATAATATATTGAAGTAAATTGTCTTTGTCAATATTGTCTACATTTCTGGAAGTGCTGTAACCAACCGCTGTTCTGTTCAGTCGTTTAGAAATAATTCTTTCAATGCCATCGAAAGCACCTCCGGCAATAAACAAAATATCTTTGGTATTGACTTCAATAAATTTTTGATCTGGATGTTTCCTTCCTCCTTTTGGTGGAACATTTACGACCGTTCCTTCTAATAATTTAAGCAAAGCCTGTTGCACACCTTCACCTGAAACATCACGAGTTATTGATGGATTATCACTTTTACGAGCAATCTTATCTATCTCGTCAATAAAAACGATTCCTCTTTCGGCTTTCTCCAAATCATAATCAGCGGCTTGTAACAATCGGGTTAAAATGCTTTCTACATCTTCACCTACATAACCCGCTTCGGTTAAAACCGTTGCGTCAACTATAGCTAAAGGAACTTCAAGCATTCGCGCAATGGTTTTTGCTACCAATGTTTTTCCGGTTCCGGTTTGACCAACCATAATGATGTTGCTTTTTTCAATTTCAACATCTTCTTCGTGCTGCAATTGCATCAATCGTTTGTAATGATTGTAAACGGCAACCGACATTACTTTTTTGGTTTGGTCTTGTCCAATTACATATTGGTCTAAAAAAGCCCGGATTTCTTTTGGTTTTTTTAAAATCAAATCAGAACTTGATTTCAAAGCATTTCCCCCTGATTTCAGTTCTTCTAAAACTATTCCGTGAGCTTGCTCAATACATCGATCGCAAACGTGCGCATTAATTCCGGCAATCAATAAATTGGTTTCCGGTTTTTTTCTTCCGCAAAAAGAACATTCTAAAACTTGTTTTGCCATTTTTTTTAGTTAGCAGTCGCAGTCGCAGTCGCAGTTACTGTGAACTGTGACTGTAAACTGAAAACTGAATTATCTTCTTAAAACTTCATCAATCATTCCGTATTCTTTAGCTTCATCGGCAATCATCCAGTAATCACGTTCTGAATCTTTGTGAACTTTATCAAATGTTTGGCCAGAATGATGAGAGATTATTTGGTATAACTCATCTTTAAGTTTCAACATTTCTTTTAAGTTGATTTCCATATCGGTTGCCACTCCAGATGCGCCACCTGAAGGTTGGTGAATCATTACTCTTGAATGTGGTAAAGCCGAACGTTTTCCTGCAGCACCAGCACATAATAAAACGGCTCCCATAGAAGCTGCCATTCCGGTACAAATTGTTGCTACATCTGGCTTGATATATTGCATTGTATCATAAATTCCAAGTCCAGCGTAAACACTTCCGCCTGGAGAATTGATATAGATTTGGATGTCTTTTGAAGCATCAACACTTTCCAAAAACAACAATTGTGCTTGGATAATGTTGGCCATATAATCATTAACTCCTGACCCCATGAAGATGATTCTATCCATCATTAAACGGGAGAAAACGTCAAGTTGTGACACATTCATTTGGCGTTCTTCAATAATATAAGGCGTCATGCTACCTACGATTTTATCGTAGTACAAACTGTTTACGCCGTGCTTTTTAGTTGCGAAACTTTTAAACTGCTTCGCCAGTTCGAGCGTAGCTCTCGGGTCTTTTCCGTAGTCCATTTTTAGTTATGAATTATGAGTTATAAGTTATGAATTGTGTTTTGTTTTAGTCAAAGTTCATGCCTTGTTATTTAAAGTGACATAGTGTCGGTAAGCGGAAACCCTAGCCCGGACCTGCCTGCCGGCAGGCAGGTTGAAATGGAAATCCTTTTTATTGTTTTGTGCTTCGACAAGCTCAGCAAGACAAAAAATAAAAAGATTTCAACGGACAGCCGGAAAAAGCTTCTAAAGATTCTGACCCGAGCGCAGCGAACTGACGCAGTAAACAAGTTCAGAATAAAAAAAGCGCCAAATTACTTTGACGCTCAAATATAGTAAAATATATTATTAGTGTTTTAATTCACCATACATTGCTTTGATGAAATCATCATAGCTTACTTCTTTTGTTTTGGCCTTTACTTTATCTTTAAACAAGTTTAGCATTTTTTCGCTCATAACCTGCTCTGACAAACGTTTAACTTCGTCTTGGTTTGCCATTACACGAGCTACAATTCCTTGAACATCTTCTTCTGTTGGATTCATTTGTCCGAATTGTGCCATTTGTTTTTTTATCACATTTGAAGTATAGTCTTTTAACTCTTCGAAAGTGATTTGCAAATTGTTATCTGCCATTACCTTACCTTCGATTAATTGGTAACGCAAGCCATTTTCTGATTTGTTGTATTCTGCTTCGGCCTCTTCAGCTGAGATTGGGTTTTCACCTGCAGTTTGTATCCATTTTTTTAGGAAAGAAGCAGGTAAATCAAACTTGGTTGATGCGATTAGTGACTCGGTCACATCGTTTAAGAATTTTTGATCTGCTTGTTGTTTGAATTGTTGTTCGGCATCCTCTTTTATTTTTGCTTTTAGTTCAGCTACAGAAGTCACTACTTTTGGGCCAAATAATTTATCGAATAATTCTTGATCTAAAGTAGCCAGTTCGTGACCTACCACTTCATCAATAGTGAAGGTTACTTCAATATCCAAACCGTGAACATCATCATGACCAATTGCTAAAACGTCCATTAATTTGTGATCATCATCAAACAAACCTTTTGTTTTCAACGTCACAACATCACCTACTTTTTTACCGATGAACGATTTTGCCGTTTTCTTGTCAGCGAACGTGTCTAATGATAACGTTGTTCTGTTGTTAATTCCTTTTTCTTCATTTGTAAAAAACCCAGAAACATCATTTCCTTCTTCAACAGTGTCTTTTGCGATTAGTTTTCCGTATTGTTTTTGAATACGTGCTACTTGGTCGTTTAACATTTTATCGTCGGCAACAATTTTATATTGCACTAAATTATTTTTAGCGGCTAAATCAACTGAGAATTCAGGGGCTAAACCTAATTCAAACTCAAATTTATAATCTTCAACATCCCAATTGAAATCTTCGGTTACTTTTGGAAGAGGATTTCCAAGGATATCTAATTTTTCTGCAACTAAATATTTGTTCAGATTGTCTTGCAACAATTTGTTTACTTCTTCTAATAAAATAGCTTTACCGTATTGCTTTTGGATTAAGCTCATTGGTACAGTTCCTTTTCTGAAACCTTTGATTGCAGCATTTTTTCGATAATCTGCCAATACTTTATTTACCTTTTCTGCATAATCATTTTTTGCCACTTCAACAGTAACAATAGCATTCAATGCATCTACGTTATTTCTTGTAATATTCATATTAATACATACTAAAATTGGGTTGCAAAATTATAACATTTATGCAACCCAACCAAGTTTTTATTTTATTGATTTACAACCTATTTTTTTGCATCTCCTGTAATTTGATAAACCAAGGATTGCGAAAGTGACAATATAATGCTAAAAAGCATGGCTGTCCAAAACGAACTAACGTGAAATCCTTCCACAAAATGATCGCAGAGTAATATCATTACGGCATTGATTACCAGTAAAAATAATCCAAGCGTAAAAATGGTCACGGGTAATGTGAATAACACTAAAACAGGTTTTACAAAAAAGTTGAGTAAGCCCAAAACGATTGCTACTGTTAGGGCTGTAGTGAATTCGTCTACAATTACTCCTTTCATGATTTTGGCGATAACCAATACTAAAATGGCTGTGATAAGTATTCTAAATAGTAGTTTCATAGTTTCATTTATGTTTTAATTTTAGATTTCTCGTTTGTCAAAAACCTTGCCGTTTCCTCAAAAAACAATTTCGGATTTTCTGCATGTAACCAATGACCAACATTTGGAATTGTTGCTAATTCAAAACTAGGGAAATGTTTTTTAATTTCAGGTAAATCAGTTTCTAAAATGTATTTTGAGTTTCCACCACGGATGAACAGTGTTGGTTTGTCGAAATGATTTTCTGTTGGCAATGCTTCTCCAATGGTTTCAATTTTGGCATTAAAAACGGGTAAATTAAATCGGAAAGCTAATTGGCCTGATTCAATCCAATAGAGGTTCTTCATCAAAAATTTGCGTGTGCCAAAATCCGGGATGAATGGGTATAGCATTTCTTCTACTTGAGCCCTGTCTGGTTTTGAAGAAAAATCAACAGCATTTAAACCTGCTAAAATAGCTTCGTGATGTGGCGGGTAATATTTCGGGCAGATGTCGGCGATGATTAATTTCTCCAACATTTCAGAATAACTTGTAGCAAAAAGCATAGCCACTTTTCCGCCCATAGAATGACCAATTATTGAAATATTTTCTAAATGATAGTGTTTGCAATATTCAAAAATGTCATTAGTCATCACACTATAATTAAACTCATCGGAATGAAAACTTTTGCCGTGATTTCTTAAATCGAGCATATGAACTTCAAACCCTTCGGCAGCATAGTTTGAGCCTAAAGATTTCCAATTGTCCGACATTCCGAGAAAACCGTGAATGATTAGTAGAGGTCTGCCTTGGCCTTCTATTCTTGAGTTGAGCATGTTTTTAGTTTCACAGAGATTCTCAGAGAAAAAATGAGATTCACAGAGTTTTATTTTAATTTATTCAGATACATATTAACTACATTGTCCAAGCCAAGATATAAAGCTTCTGATATCAAGGCGTGACCGATTGATACTTCCAACAAACCAGGAATATTTTCTTTGAAGAATTTGATGTTATCCAAACTCAAATCGTGTCCGGCATTGATTCCGAGACCTAATTCGTTAGACAAAACTGCTGATTTTGTATAAGGTTCGATTGCATTCAGATTTCCCAAACCATATTGATGGGCAAAGGCTTCGGTGTATAATTCGATGCGGTCGGTTCCTGTTTTTTTGGCACCTTCAATCATTTTCAAAACCGGATCAACAAATATTGACGTTCGGATTCCGTTTCTTTTAAATTCAGCTATTACTTCGGTCAGATAGGATTCATTTTTAACGGTATCCCAACCTGCTGATGATGTAATTGCACCAATAGCATCCGGTACCAAAGTCACTTGTTCGGGTCTGCATTCTAAAACCAAATCGATAAAATTGTGCTGTGGATTGCCTTCAATGTTGAATTCGGTGTAGACAATTGGCTTTAAATCACGCGCATCTTGATAGCGAATATGTCTTTCATCCGGTCTTGGGTGAATGGTTATTCCTTGTGCCCCAAATCTTTGAATATCTTTGGCAACCTGCAGTAAATCGGGAACATTACCGCCACGTGCATTTCGAAAAGTCGCTATTTTATTGATGTTTACACTTAGTTTTGTCATCATTTTAATTTTTAGCCACAGATTCACAGATTATCTTTTACTGTTAATTATAAAAAAATCAATGAAACTTTGGCTATTACTATATCCCAACAAAAATACAAAGTAAAACTAAGCCATCATGTCCCAAAATTTGATTATTTTGCAGTCGTTAAAAGATACAGCAATCATGAGACAACTTTCGGAGTATATCAATAACGATTTTAAAGCCTTTTCGAGTTCGGAAACTGTAGCAGAAATTCAGGATTTCTTTGCTGACATCACGTATTCTCATTTTCCTGTTATAGATAACGGAATTTATATTGGATGTATTTCGGCTGTTGATGTAGAAACTTTTGAAAATCAAAAAAGCATCATTGATTATCGCTATTCATTTGAAGGTTTTTTTGTGAGAGATTCGATGATTTGGTTGGATGTATTAGAAGTTTTTGCCAGAAATAACTCGAATATTGTTCCTATTTTGAATGAAGCTAACAACTATATTGGTTATTACGAAATTACCGATGTCATTAAGTTTTTAAACGAAACGCCTTTTCTTAAAGAAACAGGAGGAATCATTGTGGTTGAAAAACCAACTGCAGATTATTCGATGAGTCAGATTACCCAAATTGTAGAAAGCAATAATGGCAAACTGCTCGGTGTTTTTGTTTCAGAAGCCAATGCTGAAAAAGTGCAGGTGACAATAAAAACAACACTTGGTGCTATGAATGAAATCATTCAATCGTTTCGTCGATATAATTATGAAATTGTATCTGAACATCATGAAGACAACTATTTGAATACCCTGAAAGAACGTTCAGAATATTTGGATAAATATTTAAACATGTAAGCTATGAAAGTTGCCATCTTCGGACAATATTATCAAAACGACACAAGGCCAATTATTAAAGACATTTTTGTTTTTTTCAATAAAAACAATGTGGAATTGGTTATTGAGGAAAAGTTTCTGGAAATATTATACAAAGAAGAGATTGTCAGTAAAAAATATAACACTTTTGCTTCCCACGAAGATTTAGACAGTAGTTTTGATATTCTTATCAGTATTGGTGGAGATGGAACCATTTTAAGAGCAACTACTTTTGTCCGTGATTCCGGAATTCCAATTCTTGGTGTCAATGCAGGAAGACTTGGTTTTTTGGCCAAAGTTCAAAAAGAGAACATAGAATCATTTTTACAGATTGTTTTAGAAAAAAAATATACAATATCAGAAAGAACATTATTAAGCATTAAATGTCCAGATATTGACCTCAATTTTGCCATGAATGAAATAGCGGTTAGTAGAAAAGACACTACATCAATGATTACGATTGAAACCTTTCTGAACGGTGAATATTTAAACTCTTATTGGGCTGATGGATTAATAATTTCAACACCTACAGGATCTACTGGTTATTCCTTGAGTTGTGGCGGCCCAATTCTAACACCAAATGTAAACGCATTGGTTATCACCCCAATTGCTCCACACAATCTTAACGCAAGACCACTTGTAATTCCAGATGATACCGAAATAAAACTTAAAGTTTCGGGTAGAGAGGAACAATATTTGGTTTCTTTAGACTCCAGAATTACCTCTATCAGTAATAATTCTGAATTGATAATTAATAAAACTCCATTCAAAATTAATATGGTGGAGATTCCTGATG
Source organism: Flavobacteriaceae bacterium (assembly GCA_947456955.1). Classification (GTDB taxonomy): domain Bacteria; phylum Bacteroidota; class Bacteroidia; order Flavobacteriales; family Flavobacteriaceae; genus Flavobacterium. The sequence continues at coordinate 134,441 of CANGTQ010000003.1, forward strand.
AAACATTTTTTAAAACGCTTCGAAATAAATTACTTTGGGGAGAAGACAAGAGAAATTAGAAAAAATTCCTGTATGTTTATACTACAATTCTAAAAAACTCGTTTTAGAATAGAAACCATTGTAAGACTAATAATAATCAGCTCTTTATTTAATTTAACAGAAATATAAAATTCATGTTAGATACGTACTGAGAATTGTTATATTTGCACGCTATTTTCAATTTGATGAAAAGGATTTTAGTATTATTTTTTTGTTTGATTTTCCAGAATGTTTTGATAGCACAAATTAATGAAATTGGTGTTTTCATGGGCGGAAGTAATTTTATTGGAGATGTAGGCAAAACTAATTATGTAGCTCCAAATAAATTGGCCATTGGAATTTTATATAAATGGAATAAAAGCCCCAGACATTCCTATAGAATTTCCTATACTCAGTCAACTATTTCAGGAAATGATTTAGATTCGGAAGTGCGAGGCAGAGTTGAAAGAGGTTATAAATTTAAAAATGAAATAAAAGAAGTTTCTGCAGGATTAGAATTTAATTTTTTTGATTTTAACTTGCATGATAATTTGACAAAAAAAGTAACTCCATACGTTTATTCGGGAATTACGTATTTTGCTTACGATGAATTGTATGTAATTAATGGGGAGACAAAAAAAGATTCTAAAGCCAATACACTTGCTATTCCAATGGTAGTTGGAGTTAAAAGTAATGTTTTAGAAAATTTTGTTTTAGGTTTTGAAGTTGGAGCTCGATATACTTTTACCGATAATTTAGATGGTAGTTTGCCAAAAAACAGAAGTTTAGAGCCATTAAAATTTGGCAACATTAACAGCAAAGATTGGTATGTATTTACAGGTTTTACGCTAACGTATACCTTTACAGAAAAACCGTGTTATTGCGCAGATTAAAAAAATGAGTTTACTAGAAAAAATAAATAAAGACAATTTACCGAAACATCTGGCCATAATTATGGATGGGAATGGTCGTTGGGCGAAACAAAAAGGTTTATTAAGAGCTCTTGGGCACGAAAAAGGTACGAAATCAGTTAGAACTACTGTAGAAACCTGTGCCAAAATAGGAATAGAAAATCTAACATTATATGCCTTTTCTACAGAAAACTGGAACAGACCAAAGCTAGAAGTAGACACCTTGATGAAGTTATTACTCAATTCCTTAAAAAAGGAACTAATAACTTTAGAAAAAAACAACATTCGATTAAACTGTATAGGAAATATTGATTTGCTTCCGGCAAAAGCAAAAGAGGTCCTTTTAACAGTTATTGAAAAGACAAAAAACAACACGAGAATGACTCTGACATTGGCGTTGAGCTATGGTTCGAGGGAAGAATTGTTAAATGCTGTTAAAATTATAAGTGAGAAAGTTAAAAATAATATAATTTCTATAGACACGCTTGATGAATCAATTATTAATGAGCATCTTTACACGCACAATTTACCCGATGTAGATTTAATGATTAGAACTAGTGGCGAGCACCGAATTAGCAACTTTTTGCTATGGCAAATAGCTTACGCAGAGTTTTATTTTACAGATGTATTATGGCCTGATTTTAAAGAAGAGGATTTATATGAAGCCATTATTAGCTATCAAAAAAGAGAAAGAAGATTTGGAAAAACAAGTGAACAAATTAAATAAAATTTCAGTGCAGAATTACCCTTCGAAAATATTCCTATTAATTTTATTTTTTGGGACTATTTTTCAATTACAAGCCCAAGAAAGATTACCATTTGACCAAGGCAAAAAATATATATTAGCAAATGTAAAAGTAAACGGTAAAATCAGTTACAACGAACAAACCGTTGTTACATTTGCGGGGCTAGAAAAAGGGCAACAACTTACAGTGCCTGGTGAAGAATTAAGTAATGCAATAAAAAAACTTGGAAAACTTGGTCTTTTTAGCGATATAGATTTTTATGTAAATAAAGTGGAAGCGGACAGTATTTGGTTAGACCTTGATATTGTTGAACTTCCTAAACTTAGTGAAGCTAAAATTCAGGGTGTAAAAAAATCAAAAACCGAAGCATTAATAAAGGATAATGCTCTAACAAAAGGTAAAATTGTAAATGAAAACCTGATTACAACCACTAAAAATTACATCGAAAACAAATACAAAAAAGACGGTTATTTTAATACCAAGGTTTATATTAATACCATTGCAGATACAACGGAAGGCAATAATGTTAAAATGCTTATCAATATTGACAAAGGTGATAAGCTGAAAATTTCGAGTATAAGTTTTGAAGGCAATGAAAAGTTTACCGATGCCAAACTGAGGAAAATGATGAAAAACACCAAGCAAATCAATCCTATTCGTATTTTTAAAGCATCAAAATATATAAAAGATAAGTACAAAGAAGATTTAACTTCCATCATTGATAAGTACAAAGAAAAAGGATTTAGAGATGCTCGAGTTATATCCGATTCTGTATTTTTAAATACCAAAAAAACGAAGTTAGCAATCAATGTAAAAGTAGAAGAAGGCAGAAAATATTACTTTGGAAATATTAAATTTTTGGGGAATTCTGTTTATTCAGATCAATTGTTAGGAAGGGTTTTGGGAATCAAAAAAGGAGATACTTATAATGGCGTTTTACTTGAAAAAAGAATTGCCGATAAGTCAAAACCCGACGGAGATGATATTACTAACTTATATCAAAACAATGGTTATTTATTTTCAAACATTAATGCAGTTGAAGTAAAAACGGCCAAAGACACTATAGATTTTGAAATTAGAGTTACCGAAGGTCCAATTGCTTACTTTAACAATATTACAGTTGTTGGAAATGACAAAACCAATGATAGAGTAATTTATAGAGAATTAAGAACACAACCAGGCCAAAAATACAGCAAAGACGACCTAGTTAGAACTATTCGAGAGATTGGGCAATTAGGATTCTTTGATCCTGAAGCAATCGACCCGAAATTCAAAAACGTAGACCCAGCAGCAGGAACAGTTGATATTGAATATAATGTTGTAGAAAAGGGTTCTAGTCAAATTGAACTTCAAGGAGGTTATGGTGGTGGTGGATTTATAGGTACTTTAGGGCTGTCTTTTAATAATTTCTCAGCTAGAAATTTGTTTAATAAAGAGGCATACAAACCTTTACCAATGGGTGATGGACAAAAAGTATCTTTACGTTTACAAGCTAGTGCATTTTTTCAAACGTATAGCTTATCCTTTTCTGAGCCTTGGCTCGGCGGGAAAAAACCACTACAGTTTTCAAGTTCCATATCACATAGTAAGCAGTTTCTTTTTTCAGGAAATTCAAGAGATGTAGATAGAAATAAAAGTTTTAATATAACTACATTGTCTATGGGAATTGCGAAAAGGCTGACAATTCCTGATGATTTCTTTGTGTTTTCAAGTAATGTGAGTTTTCAATTTTATGATTTAAATAATTATAATACTGGATTATTTACTTTTGGGGATGGTTCATCAAGAAACTTAGCATATACTATTGGCTTAAGTAGAAATAATAAAGGGGTCAATCCTATTTTCCCAACATCGGGTTCGGAATTTAGTGTTTCAGCCAAATTCACCCTTCCTTATTCGCTATATAATGGAATTGATTATGCTGATTTAGAAAATAAAAAAGAATATAAACTTACTTACATAGAAAATTCAGGTATAAATACTGTTCCAACTGCTGATGGAGCACTTCCTGCTGTTGGTGATTATTTGCAAGAAACCACAGCTGGATCTGGAATTTATCAAACTGTTGGAACCGATTTTACACAAGCAACAGCTGACAGATCTAAAGTAGATCAGGAAAGATTTAATTGGTTAGAATATTACAAAATAAAATTTAAAGCGGATTGGTATACAAGAATAGCAGGATCACAATCAAAAGCATTGGTGTTAAGAGCATTAGGTGAATTTGGTTATTTAGGTGCTTATAATAGCAGTAGAGGTTTGGTACCATTTGAGAGATTCTTCGTTGGTGGAGATGGTTTGGCTAACTTTGCACTAGACGGAAGAGAAATAATACAATTAAGAGGATATCCTAATCAATCATTATCCTCAACAGACGGCGCAACAGTTTATAATAAATTCTCATTAGAACTGCGATATCCATTAACATTAAAAGCGGCTGCATCAATTTATGCGCTTACTTTCTTAGAAGCAGGAGCATCTTTTGACACATTTAAAGAATATAATCCTTTTGTAATGCAACGTTCTGCCGGATTTGGATTGAGAGTATTTATGCCTGCATTTGGATTGTTAGGAATTGACTTTGCTCATGGCTTTGATGCAATCCCTGGATTTACAAATCCTAATGGTTGGGAAACACATTTTATAATTGGTCAACAATTTTAATTATATTTGGTACAATATTTCTAAATCAAATTAAGAATGAAAAAATATATTTTAATATCAATTCTATTTTTATCAGCTGTATTTCAGGTAAATGCACAATCTAAAGGCGTTAAAATTGGCTATATAGATATGGAATATATTCTGCAAAATGTGCCAGATTATAGTGAAGCAAAGAATCAATTAGAACAAAAAGCACAAAAATGGAAACAAGATATTGAAGCCAAAAAAATTGAAATTGCTAAATTGAAAGATGCTTTAAAAACTGAAAGAGCATTATTAACCAAAGAATTAATTGATGAGCGTGAAGAAGAAATAAAATTTCAAGAAAATGAACTTTTAGATTTTCAACAGAAAAAGTTTGGTCCAAACGGTGATTTAATTACTCAAAAAGCAGTTTTAGTAAAACCAATTCAGGATCAAGTTTTTACTGCTGTTCAAGATATTGCTGAAGCTAAAAAATATGATTTTGTTTTTGACAAGGCTTCCGATTTAACCATGCTTTTTTCTGCAAAAAGATATGACATAAGCGACCAAGTAATCAGAGTTATTACAAGAGCTGAGAAAAGAGAGCAAATGAGTGCTAAAGAAGTTAAACAACAAGAAGCAAAAGAGGCCCTTGAAGATGCTGCTCTTGATGCAAACCCAACTTTAGAAGCACGTAAAAAAGCTTTAGAAGACAAAAAGAAAGCAAGAGAACAACTAGTAGCTGACCGTAAAGCCGCTGCTGAAGCTAAAAAAGCTGAGCAAGAAGCAAAAAGAGCAGAATTACTAGCTGCCAAGAACGCGAAAAAAACTGGCGTAACAGCTACAGATAAACCAAGTGATAGTGAAACAACAACACCATCAGAAAATAATAAAGTAGCTGATTCAACAGCAATAGATGCCAAAGCATCTAAAGCTGCTGCCAGAGCTAAACTAATAGAAGACAGAAAAGCAGCTGCAGAAGCTAAGAAAGCTGAACAAGAAGCAAAAAGAGCAGAATTACTTGCTGCCAAGAACGCTAAAAAAACTGGCACGGTTACTGCTAAAGACAAAGCCGCTGACGATGAAACAACACCAACAACTGAAGATAACAAAGCTACTGATTCAACAGCGGTTGATCCAAAAGTAGCCAAAGCCGCTGCAAGAGCTAAACTATTAGAAGACAGAAAAAAAGCGTTGGAAGAGAAAAAGAGAAAAATAATAGAAGACAGAGAAGCTGCAAAAAAAGCTAAAGAAGACGAAAAAAACAAACCATAAACTGAATAAAATAATAATAACAATAATTAATTAATACTTTTTAAAATGAAACGATTGAAATCATTACTACTAGCTACTGTGTTATGTTTAGGAACTAGTTATACCATCAATGCACAAGCTAAAACTGCACATGTAGATGTAAATGAACTAATTTCTAAAATGCCGGCAATGCTTGATGCGCAAAAACAATTAGAAAAATTGAGTGGAACTTACGATGCTGAATACAAAACGATGGCTGAGGAGTATCAAAACAAAATTAAAAAATACGATCAAGAAGCTTCAACTGTTGGAGATGCTGTTAATGCAACACGTCAAACAGAAGTTCAAGATTTGGTAAAACGTATTACGGATTACAGAGACAATGCTCAAAAAGAATTACAAAAGAAAGAAGCTGATATGGTGAAACCTTTAATGGATAAAATCAAAGCTTCGATCGCAAAAGTTGGAAAAGCTAAAGGATACCAATATGTTTTAAACCTTGCTGATTTGCTTTTGGCCGATGGTCCAGATTTAACAGCTGATGTTAAAAAAGATTTAGGATTTTAATATAAAATCAAAATACTATTTAAAACTGCTCACTCGAAGTTTCGGGATTTGAGCAGTTTTTTTTTTACTTTTGTTTCTATGGAAAAGAACAATCCTATAGGGCTTTTTGACTCGGGAATTGGTGGCACATCTATTTGGTCAGCAATACACGATTTACTTCCAAATGAAAATACCATTTATCTTGCTGACAGCAAAAATGCACCTTATGGTCAGAAATCAAAAGAAGAAATTATCCAATTGTGCATTAAGAATACCGAGTTTCTTTTGAAATATAATTGTAAAATGATTGTGGTTGCTTGCAATACGGCAACAACCAATGCTATTAAAGAATTGCGTGCAAAATATGATGTCCCATTCATAGGTATCGAACCTGCAATAAAACCAGCAGCCATAAGTTCTCAAAAACATGTTATTGGAATTTTAGCTACACAAGGGACATTAAACAGTGAATTATTTCATCAAACGGCTGAGAAATTTCATGACACAAAAATTATTGAACAAATCGGACACGGTTTAGTCCCACTGATTGAAAATGGAGAAATAAATTCCAAAGAAATGAATCAGTTACTCCATGTTTATTTAGAACCTATGATAACTGCAAATATTGATTATTTGGTTTTGGGTTGCAGTCATTATCCTTATCTGATTCCACAAATAAAAAAAATACTCCCAAAAGACATTAAAATTATAGATTCTGGAGAAGCAGTTGCTCGTCAAACAAAAAATGTTTTATCGGAAAGAAATGGATTGAATGATGATAAGAATAAAGGGAAAGCTATTTTTTATACTAACTCAAATCCAAGAGTGCTGAATGACATTTTAAATAATAAATACGACGTAATTAGTAAGGATTTTTAATTTGATATTAAGAGGAGAATGTCCAGTGGACATTCGGCATTTTTTATTATTTGAAGCACACCATTCCATTTTTCAGCAAGTATGTTCCCGCTTTCCCTTGCAATCTTTTTATTGTTGTCACCCAGAGCGTCTACCTGTCGGCAGACAGGCAGTCGAAGGGCTATTTTTAAACAATAAAAAGGATTTTCACTCCCATCGGGGCTAGACTCAAACTAAAGCTTCTTTTACTCTTCTTTAAACCAACTGGAATACATCACGTAGTTATTAGAAATACGTTCTATTTCTCCCGCAAAGTCAGATTGATCTATGTCTTTTACTTTTTTTGCTGGAACACCGGCATAAATTGTTCCCGATTTGACTATAGTGTTTTGAGTAACCACTGCGCCGGCAGCAATAATTGAATTACTTTCAACCACACAATTATCCATCACTATCGCTCCCATTCCGATTAATACATTGTCATGAATTTTACAACCATGGACAATAGCATTATGACCAATAGAAACATTGTTGCCAATTTCCGTTGGATGCTTTTGATAGGTGCAGTGAATAATGGCTCCGTCCTGAATATTGACCTTATCGCCTATTTTGATATAATGAACATCGCCACGAATAACAGAATTAAACCAAACACTACACGATTTTCCTAATACAACATCACCAACAATGGTTGCGTTTTCAGCAACATAACAATCTTCAGGAATTTGTGGGTTTTTACCGTTTATAGCTTTTATTATCATTGTTAAAAAAATTGTCCCGTCTGGTTTTCTAACGAGACGGGACATATATTTAAATTAATTAATAGCAGGACAATTACAGTGGTATTTTTCTGGTTTACAGAATAAATTAATCCCTAACGTTATTTGATGAAATCCACCGGTGTCAAATTTAACATCTCCAATTATTTGTGAATAAGTATACGAAAACACATAATTTTTAAAATTAACCCCAACTATTGGTGTTACATATTGTAGTTTTTGGTCTGCAACACCATTACCTTGAACATATTGAGCTCCGTCAAGACTTCTTCTATATGATAATCCACCCCATAATCGGCCAAAATCTAAATCTTTATATGCTTTAATGTTTAAATCTACCGTTTTCTCTTGAGTTAGTGTAACCAATTGAAACATAAAAGAAGGTTCCCATAGAATTTGTTCAGCATCACCAAAAGTATATCCGGCATTTAAAATAAATCTTTTCAAATTTACCGGCTCACTATCAGTATATAACTTTCTGTCACTGGCCAATGCATTTTTAACAGTTGCATGAACATAGAAATCAAGAAAATTATAAGATGCGCCAATATCAACATTAAAATAAGTTGACCTTTGAATTGAACCAAAAATTATAGGATCAAAACTAGGATTATTTTCATAAAAGGTGCTTTCATCCAAACTGCTCTGAATAAAACCAGCACTCATTCCAAAAGACAATTGGTTTAAATCGACATTATCACGTGAAAACATAATATGATGCGCATAGGTCAATTTCATCCCCGTTTGAGAATGATAACCGTTTTTATCGTTGAAAACAATAATCCCTCCTCCAGATCTTTCGCCTAAAGCCCCGTTGAGACTCAAAGTTTGCAAAGCTGGCGCATCTTTTTGTCCGAACCATTGTTGTCTTCCAGTCATTCTTAATTTTGCGCAATTAGCAGCTCCGGCCATTGAAGGATGGAGTAAATAGTAATTATCGGATAAATAATCGGAATAAACGGGCAATCCTTCCTGTGAATAGGAAAATTGTGCAACTATTAGTAGGGCTAATAAATAAATCTTTCTAAAATTCATTGTTAATTATATTTATTAATGAGAAATGGGCTCTAAATGTTATAATACTAAATTTTATATACAATTAATATTTAATCAGTTAGAAAGTATTTGCTGATTTTATAACTGATTTTGCATTTAAATTTAACACGGCGTTCAAATATATAAATTTTTGTAATAAGTTTTCTATCTAGTACAATAATATTAAAATATCATTACTTCTACTTTGTATAGATAAAAGAATAATGCACAAGGTTTACAATTTCTTATATCCCGCAATATGTTAATTAATTGTTTAATTGTCCAAATATAAGTATTCACAGAAAATAACTTTATTAAATTTGCAGAAAAATATACCTTCCCTATGAAAATCAATATAAAAGAAACGCAAAATCCAACAATTTTAAAATTTGAATTTCCTGAATTTATTACTCAAAATGAGAGTTTTGAATTCAAAAATATTGATGAAGCTAAAAATTCCCCTTTAGCTCAACAACTGTTTTATCTTCCTTTCGTAAAAACTGTTTATATATCAGGAAATTTTATTGGCATCGAGAGATTTAGTATAGTGGAATGGTCAGATGTTCAAGACGCTGTTGCAGAACAAATTGAAAATTTTGTAAATAATGGTGGAGTGATTGTGTTGCCAAATGAAAATCCAACAAAAAAACAACCTATATCTGTTTATGGCGAAACCACGCCAAACCCAGCTTCCCTCAAATTTGTAGTTAATAAAGCATTGACAAAAACGGCTGCCGAATTCAAAAACATAGATGAAGCTAAACCCTCACCATTAGCACAGGAATTATTCAAATTTCACTATGTTAAAGAAATTTTTATTGCTGAAAATTATATCTCAGTTACCAAATATGACAGCATTTCTTGGGATGAAATCACTTTAGAATTACGCACATTCATCAAACAATTTATTGAAAACGGCGGGAATATTATAGATGAAAGCCAAATTGAAAACACCGAAAAACAAGAAAAACAACAAATAAAAAACTTCGATAATCTTGATACAACATCGCAGCAAATCATCAATATACTTGAAGAATATGTTAAACCAGCAGTTGCTGCCGATGGCGGGAATATCCTTTTTGATTCGTATGACGAGACTGAAAAGCGTGTAAAAGTAGTGCTTCAAGGCGCTTGCAACGGTTGCCCTTCTTCTACATTTACCTTAAAAAGCGGAATAGAAAATATGTTGAAAGACATGCTAAACGATAAAGACATAGTGGTCGAAGCATTGAACGGATAAGCATAATTCAAAATAAACCACTATGGACTTGAAGTCCATAGGTTTGGTTGGCAGACTAAAAGTCTGCTAAATTTGTAAAACTTAATTTATCAACACAAATTACACAAATTAGCACAAATTAATTTGTGAAAATTTGCGTAATTTGTGTCAAACTTTTTATAAGCTGAAAGCAAAATACACTAAAGTGCATAGTTTTAACTATTTTTGAGACCAATAAAAAACTAACTTTAAGCGTCCAAAAATGGACGTTTTTTTTATGTCTAAAATGAACGAATTACATCTCGAAACCAGTCCATATTTATTACAGCACGCCAACAATCCCATACATTGGAAAGCTTGGAATGCAAACACTTTGGAATTGGCCAAAAATCAAAACAAACTAATCATTATCAGCATTGGTTATTCGGCTTGCCATTGGTGCCACGTTATGGAACACGAAAGTTTTGAAGACAATGAAGTTGCCACAACGATGAATGCCCATTTTATCAGTATTAAAATTGATCGTGAAGAACGTCCTGATATTGATGCCGTTTATATGAAAGCTGTTCAAATAATGACTGGTCACGGTGGTTGGCCCATGAATGTGGTAACCTTACCTGATGGAAGACCCATTTGGGGCGGAACGTATTTCAGAAAAAACGACTGGATAAATTCACTGGAACGACTTCAGGAAATTTATACCGAACAACCACAAACCATTTTAGATTATGCGGAAAAACTATATGAAGGCTTGCAGTCGCTTAGCATTATTTCAAAAAATGATTCTGAAAATAATTTTAATTTTGAAATCTTTGATTCTTTGGTTTCCAAATGGCAGAAAAGTTTCGATTGGGAGTTTGGCGGCATGGCGCGTGCTCCTAAATTCATGATGCCAACCAATTACGAATTTTTATTGCGATTTGGTTATCAAACTAAAAATCAAACACTATTGGATTTTGTAAATCTGACTTTGACTAAAATGGCTTATGGCGGATTGTTTGATACTGTTGATGGTGGATTTTCTCGCTATTCGGTGGATTTGAAATGGCATGTTCCCCATTTTGAAAAAATGCTTTATGACAACGGGCAATTGGTTTCCATTTACGCGAATGCATATAAACTAACCGGGAATAAATTATACAAAGAAGTCATCGAAAAGACATTGCATTTTGTTGAAAAAGAATGGCTTACCATTGAAGGAAGTTTTTATTCCGCTTTTGACGCCGATAGTCTGAATGTTGATAATCAACTCGAAGAAGGAGCTTTTTATGTTTGGACGAAACCCGAATTACAAAGGTTGCTTCAAGAAGACTTTGATTTGTTTTCCGTAGTTTTTAATGTGAATGAATTTGGCTTTTGGGAGCATGGAAATTATGTTTTAATCCAAAATCAATCGCTAGAAGAAATTGCAAAACAGGAAAATATTTCTTTGGATACGTTGACACTAAAGAAGAATTACTGGGAACAGATTCTATATACCGAAAGAGAAAAACGCAGCAAACCGCGATTGGATGATAAATGTTTAACATCTTGGAATGCTATTATGCTCAAAGGTTATGCAGAAGCTTATAAAGCCACTGGAAATCAAAATTATTTAAATATCGCTTTGCGAAATGCTGATTATATCATCAAAAATTGCTGGACTCCCGAAGGAAATTTAAAACACAGTTACAAAAATGGAACTCGAGGCGGAGCCGAACAGAGCATAGCTAAAGCAACTATTAACGGATTTCTCGAAGATTATGCACACGTCATTCAAGCATTTATATCATTATACGAAGTCACATTCGATGAAAATTGGTTGCAAAATGCCAAGCAGTTAACCGATTATACTTTCGACAATTTTTATGATGAGAAAGCCCAATTTTTCTCATTTACTTCTCATCAGGACGACCCTCTAATCACAAATCTCTTTGAAGTAGAAGACAATGTAATTCCGGCATCTAATTCGGTAATGGCTGAGGCATTATTTAAGTTGAGTATTTATTTTGAAAATAGTTATTACGAAAAAATTTGTCGCCAAATGGTTCAAAATATTGTCCCAACAGTTGATTATCCTTCAGCATTTTCCAATTGGCTGAATGTGCTTTTGCATTTTTCAGAACACAATAAAGAGTTGGCCGTTTGCGGAATTAAAGCACTAGAATATCTTGAGAAACTAAATAAAAGCTATTTACCCAACATGATAATTGCCGGAAGCGTTTGTGTGTCAAAACTTCCGTTTTTGGAAAATCGTTTTTCGGATAAGGAAACATTATTTTATTTATGCCAAAACAAAACTTGTGACATTCCAACTTCTGATTTTAAAAAAATTATAAAGGAAATTAAAGCAAAAATTTAAAAAAAGTGGAATAAATTCGCTTGCAGATGATGCTTCTGAACATGCTGAAGAAATATAATCAAGAACACAAGATTTGCTAAAATCAGCAAATGGAAATGCGGATTAATTTTTAAAATTACTATTTTTGCCAAAATAATTTATCCCGAATATTGGGGATTTTTTATCAAAAAATGGAAAAAAAACAACTCCACTATATTAATACCTATACCGAATATATTGATCAATTTATCAAACTTTTAATTGATTATTCTCCGAAATTAATTTCGGCATTGGTTATTCTGATCATCGGACTTTATGCTATTCGACTTGTCAATCGTTTGGTTAGAAAGATAATGGTTAAAAGGGAATTAGACCCAACATTAGCTACTTTTTTGGCCGATAGTTTACTTTGGACAATGCGCTTTTTGCTTTTCGTAACCTTTATTTCTAAATTAGGAATTGAAACTTCTTCTTTTGTTGCAATTCTTGGAGCAATAGGTTTAGCTGTTGGTTTATCATTACAAGGTTCGTTATCTAATTTTGCTGGTGGCGTGTTGATTATTTTATTCAAACCATTCAAAGTGGGCGATGCTATTGAAGTACAAGGTGTAGCTGGAACAGTTAGCGAAATTCAGATTTTTGTAACCAAATTAGTTACCGGAAACAATCAAACTATTTTTGTGCCTAACGGAATTCTATCTAATGGCGTTATCACGAATTTTTCGGTGGGTAAAAACAGAAGAGCGAATTTGCTTTTTAATATTTCATATGATACCAATATAAAAGCCGCTAAAGAAATTGTGATGCAGGTTTTAGAAAACAATCCAAATGTTCTTAAAACTCCGGCTCCAACAGTAGTAGTTAATCTTCTAACCGATGCGGCTATTCAATTAGCTATTCGCCCGTGGTCAAAAAACGATGATTTTGGTGATATGTGTTCTGATGTTTTAGAGAATTGCAAAGAAGCATTTGATGCGGCTGGAATTATTATTCAACCATTTGTAAAAGAAAGTTCAAAGAATTAATTTTATTTCGTAATCAAAAAATCCTTGAGATAAAACGGCTCAAAATACGCAACATCTTCAAAGTCGTTATTGATAAACTTTTCATAGCTCAGCGCACTCATTTCGCTTGCAGAAGGAAAAACTATTTCGGGAAGAAAACGAAGATTAGCTGCAGTTAAAACCGTTTTGCATTTTTCCTGACAATCTCCAATAAAATAGAATGTTTCTGGGCTAGCTGCATAACTATTTTCTGTGAGGATTTCTGCCTGTACTTCCTTTATTTTGGAATAACTTTTATCAAAAATGGCACTGTAAACTTCCATTCTTCTTGCATCTAGCATAGGTACAATAAAGCCATTTTCAATTACAACTTGCTTGGATAAAACTTGCAAGGTGTCAACAGAAATCAACGGAATTCCAAGTGCATAGCATAAGCCTTTAGCCGAAGAAACACCAATGCGTAAACCGGTATATGAACCAGGTCCTTTGCTTACGGCAATACCATTCAAATCATTAACGCCAATTCCCGTTTCTTTTATAATTTCTTCAATAAATACATGTAGTTTTTCGGCATGCGAATATCCTTGCTCTGCAATCTCTTTACATAAAATAGTTTCCCCATTTTTAGCCAAAGACACAGAACAGTTTTTGGTTGCCGTTTCTATATTTAAAATGTACATTGGATTATTAGTTTCGGGTTTGGAGTTGTGGGTTGCGAGTTTCAAGTTTGAAAAAATTAATCGAATTTACTGCCTTTAATATCTGATTTAACTAAATAAGACATAAAAGCACCAATCTTTTTGCTTTCGATAATTGTCTTATCTTTCAATTGTTCAAATTCTTCCTTCGATATATGGCTCCTATCGAGTGCCCTGTAAAGTTGTGACCTTAACTCACCACACGAGCCTTTTGAATAGCTTAAAAAGTTAATAAACTCTCTTCTTCCATTTCGTTCAAATCCTTCAGAAATGTTATCCATTATTGAACCTGAAGAACGGTTCATTTGATTTCTTAATTCGTAATCTTTTCCTAGAGAGGTTGTTTCAAATAAGTTCCATACCAATTGACAAATTTCTCTACCCAATTGCCAAATCTCTAAATCTTCAAAATCATTAATTGTAGCCATTGAATTAGTGTTATAAAAACGTAAAAAAAATCGAAACCCTCAACACGGAACTCGGAACTCGGAACACGGAACTCGAAACTTAAATTTATTTTTTCTCTTTATCAGAATCTTTTGCCAAAGTAACTTTATCACCAGAATTCAGGTCTTTTGTGACCGTAGTATATGGGCCAACTATGACAACATCGCCTTTCTTTAATCCTGAAGTAACTTCAATATTAGTATCGTCTTGAATACCTGTTTTTACAATTCTGATTTTGGCTTTATTCCCCACTTTTACAAAAACACATTCAAATTTTTTATCATTTTTAGGGGCAACTTTTTTGTCCTCGCCTTCGTCTTCTATCTCATAGCTTTTGGTTGCTGTCGTATCTGATTTTATTACAACAGCACTAATTGGAACTCCTATAACTTTCTCTTTTCGTTCCGTAATAATATCCACAGTAGCCGTCATTCCTGGTCTAAAAGGCGAATAAGTTGCTGGCTTCCCTTCTAATAAATCTTGGTAGGATTCTTTTAAAATTCTAACTTTTACTTTAAAATTGGTTACCTGATCAGCCGTTGTTGCTGCACTGGCAGAATTGGAAATGCTGGTCACTATACCTTTGAATTCCTTTTTTAAATAGGCGTCAACCTGGATTTTAGTGCTGTCACCAATGTTGATTTTTACAATGTCATTTTCATTCACATCCACTTCAACTTCCATATTATTCAAATTGGCAACTCTCAATAGTTCGGTACCTGTCATTTGTTGTGTTCCTAAAACACGCTCGCCCAATTCAACATCAAGCGAAGAAATCGTTCCGTCAGCTGGCGCATAAATAGTTGTTCTGCCAAGGTTGTCTTTTGCTTCTTTTACTGTGGCATTAGCGCTTTGCACATTAAAATATGCCGATTCTTTGTTGGCTTTCGCGCCTTCAAAAGCGGCAATAGCTTTGTCCCAGTCTGATCTTGAAATTATTCCTTTATCAAATAATGTTTTACTTCTATCATAGCTTGCTTTGGCTTCTTTAAAAGTGGCATCCGCTTGACTTAAACCTGCTTTGGTTCCTGATAAATTAGATACGGTTCTGTTATAACCTGAAGTATACAAATCGGGATTTATTTTAACCAATAAATCTCCTTTTTTTACTACTTGCCCTTCTTTTATCGGCAAAGCAATAATTTCGCCTGAGACTTCCGAAGATATTTTTACTTCGATTTCAGGTTGGATTTTACCCGTTGCAGAAACGGTTTCAATAATTGTTATTTCGTCAACTTTAGAAGTCTCAACCTGTTTTGAATCATCATTACCTCCAATAATTCCTTTTGATTTTAAAGTAACAAGCACTATGATTAATGTTACAACAACTCCAACTAGTATATAAATTTTCTTTTTTGACATGATTTATTGTTTTTGAATGATTGGTATTCCAAAATAAAATTCAACTATTTTCATTTTAAAGAGTGCATCGTATTTGGCTCTAACAACATCTGATTGTGCATTAATAAATAAGGTTTGTGATTGATTATAGTCAAAAGCATTCATCATCCCAACCGCATATCTTTCTTTTGCATAGTTGAAAGCTTCTTTTCTAGCTTCCATGGTGGTTAACGAAGATTCATAGGTATTCAAAGCGCCTTTAGCATCGGTAATAGATCGATAAACATTTGTCTCTAAATCTATTTTTGCTTGTGTCAGCGCGTTATTGTTTCTTTCAAAAGAAATTTTACTTCGTTCTACATTTCCTCTAGCTGAAAAACCATTAAATACTGGAATTGTAAGTTGCAACCCAAAATTGTGTCCTTTGTTATCACTAAACTGATCTAAAAGTGGAGCGGCTTTACTAAAAATTGGTAAAAAATTTTGCTGTAAAACATTTTGTCCAGTTCCTTCTACTTGTGCAATTACTGAAAAAGGATTGGCTGTATCGGGAGTAAATCCTGTAACTATTTCGGAATAACTAGCTCTTGTACTGAAACTATAAAATCCCGTAATACTTGGTTGCAGTGCCCCTTTTGCAATTTTTATGTCTCTTGAAGCTAAGTCTAAATTGGCTTGGGCTATTTTAATTTCTACTCTTGATTCGTTTGCTTTTTGAACAATGGCTTCAGGAGTTTGAACTAATACCGGACTTATTTTAAAATCTACATCAGTATCGACTGTATCAAAATTTTCAAAATCCTCAAGAGTTAATAATTGTGCCAAACTTAATCTTGAAAGAAATAAAGTGTTCTCTGCAGCAACAACTCTTTGTTTGTCTGAAGCTATTGTGGCTTTCATGTCTAATAAATCACCTCTTGGTACCATTCCGGCATCGACCATTTCTTGAGACCTAATGAGTTGTTTTTCATCATTGGCTAATTGGTTTTGTTGTACTTTTAGGCTTTCTTTATTAAAAAGAATGTTTAAATATGAATTAGCTATGTTTAACGAAATATCATCTTGCATTTTAGACAATTGATATAATGAAGCTGTTTGAGCCAATTTAGCTCTGCGTAACCGATTTTGATTTTGCAAACCGTTATAAATGTCAATACTTGAATTTAAACTTGCAGAAGTAAACTGAATTGTTTGGTTTTCCAAAAGACCTGTTGTAATGTTTTGGTTTAAACCAATATTCCAGGAATGAGATCCGCCTGCATTTAGAATCGGCAAGAAGTTTCCAACTGCTAATTTTTTATCTATATCCGCTAATTTGGTGTCTAATTCAGATTGTTTAATAGATATGTTGTTTTTTAATGCATACTCAACACATTCTTGAAGTGTCCACTTTTTTACTTGAGCATTTGAAGAAAATCCAAAAGTCAAAATAATAAGGAGTGCTATTTTTAGTAAGCTATAATTCATAATAAAAGCGGATTGCAATCAGCAATTTATATTGTTAACAAAGATATGATTTGTCTTTCAAATAACTATTTATAGACGTACAAATTTAGACTTGTCTTTTTTAATAATGTTACACTATTTTCCGTTTTTTACTTATATTTTTGCCAAAAAAAATAATTGCAGTCATGACAAGAATTAAAGTAACGCTTTTCACAATTTTCATTTCCATCGTTTTCAACAGTTGTTCGACTACTCAAAAAATAGAAGCGCTGAAACCGTTGCCATCAAATGACGCGCCAATGGTTTTTAAAACCAAAACATCATTTGTCAATATGCCTTTGGAAATTAGTTTGAAAGAAATTGAGAACCAATTGAACAAAACATTAGCTGGCGAAATTTACAACGACTCAAATTTGGAAGATGACAAAACAGAAATGAAGATTACTAAAACTGCCCCGATTAGATTAATTGAAAAAGATGGTAAAATTCAAACTATTTTGCCTTTAAAAATTTGGTCTCGCTTCAAATACGGCACCGACTTTATGGGGTTGAATGATACTAAAGAAATCAATCTGAACGGAACTATTACGATGACTAGTGATGTAAAATTATCTAACTGGAAACTATCAACCACATCAAAAATTGAAGATTTCAAGTGGTCAGAAAGTCCATCAATTCTCGTAGCAGGGAAAAATGTCCCTATTACATATATCATTAACCCAACACTTTCTATTTTTAAATCGAAGATTGCAAAAAAAATAGATGAAGCTATTGAAAACTCATGCGACTTTAAACCTTATGTGCTTGATGTGTTAGAAAAAATGAGCACTCCTTTTTTAACCAGCGAACAATATCAAACTTGGTTTAAACTTATTCCTGTTGAAGTTTATGTTACCGATGCTCAAATTGCCAAAAGCAAAATCAATATGGATTTGGGTTTAAAATGTAGCATGCAAACTATTGTAGGTCAAAAACCAAAAACATCTTTTGACAAAACAGCCATTCAATTTAAATCGGTTACTAAAATCTCAACTACTGTATCGGCAAACGTTGCGGCTATTTCCACTTATGAAAGTGCATCAAAAATCATTACTTCTAATTTTCAAGGGAAAGAATTTGCTTCAGGAAGTAGAAAAATTGTTGTTCAAAATGTTGGATTATGGCAACGAGACGGGAAAATAATCATAGCACTTGATATGACAGGAAGCATCAATGGAACCATTTATTTGGCTGGAATTCCAAATTATAATGCAGTTACTAAAGAGATTTATTTTGACCAAATGGATTATGTTTTAGACACCAAAGGCTTGTTAACTAGAACTGCCAATTGGTTATTGCAAGGTGTAATATTGAAAAAAATTCAAGAAAACTGTCGTTATTCTATCAAAGATAATTTAGAAGAAGGTAAAAAAAGTTTGTTGCCTTACTTGAATAACTATTCACCAATGAAAGGTGTTTTTGTCAACGGAACATTGAATGATTTTGAATTTGAAAAAGTAGAATTGACCGATAAAGCCATCATAGCATTTATTACAACTACTGGAAAAATGAATGTGAAAATTGACGGAATGGATTAGCCTGATAAAGGAGTTAGGATTAAGGATTGGGAATTAGGTTTTAGGATTTAGGAGTTGGGACACGAGCCAAAGGCGACTGTATGGAGCGCAGCGGAATAAATTAGGACCCGAGCCGAAGGCGAACGGAGCGAAGCTAATTAGGAGTTAGTCTTTTACCTTTTTTGAAATACATCCTATAAATCGCGAATCCAATTACTGCCACAATAATATATGGAACTGCCATTAGGAAAACAATTCCATCATTTACCGCTTCTACTTTTATTTTATTTCCTTCACTTTCTAGAGAAGCACGACACATGGCGCATTGTGAAAATGAGGCAATAGGCATAAGGCAATAGGCAATAAGCAAAAGTTTAAAGCTAGTGGCTTTTGGCTTTTGGCTTTTGGCTTTAGTTTGCATAGTATGGCGAAATCATTAAATACACCACAACTCCGGTCACGGCAACATACAACCATAACGGAAAAGTAATCTTTGCAATCTTTCTATGTTTGTCAAATCGAGCTGCTAATGCTCTGACATAGGTAATCAATACCAAAGGAATAATTACTATTGACAAAGCAATATGGCTAAGCAAAATGAACAAATACAAATGGCGTATTGAACCTGCATTTGCTTTTTCAGTTGCATCTAAAATTTTATTTCCATCAATATCTCCATAAACCGTAGAATCTGCTGTCATGTGATAGGCCACATACATTACCAGAAAAACTACTGAACAGGCAATTGCCATTGTCATGAATCTTTCGTGCACTTTTTTGTTTCCGTTTTTTATTGCCATTACTCCCATTAGTAAAAGTAAGGCTGTAAGTCCATTTATGGAAGCATAAATTGGCGGTAAAAAAGAAAGTGGCTCTACCTCTATGCCAAAATCCTTTAGCTTCACCGTAAATAAGATAGCTACGGCTGTCGGTATTAGTATTGAAACTAGAATTATTGAAAGTCTAAATCTTTGTTCTAACGTTTTTTTGTTTGAATTATTCATCTAAAAGTTTTTTAATGTCTTCTGTAATTGCTTTTACACCTTTTTTATCTAAACCATCATAGTATAAAATTGGGTTCCCAAATTTATCTTTTCTACAACGTATATTTCCTTTCTTATCAATTAAAGCAAAAAGACCTGAGTGTTCAAAACCTCCATTAACATTCTTATTTTCGCCAGCATACAGATTAAATCCTTTGTTGGCAATGTTAAAAATAGAGTCTTTGTCTCCGGTTAAAAGATGCCAATTAGACGATTTCACACCAAGAATTTTAGCATGCTCTTTCAATACTTTTGATGTGTCATGTTCCGGGTCTATTGAAATTGAGACTATTCCAAAATTTGGATTTCCAAAAAATTTATTTTGAATATCAATCATATTTCTGTTCATAACAGGACAAATGGAAGGGCAGGTTGTGAAGAAAAATTCTACCACATATACTTTTCCTAAATAGGTTTTGTTGCTAACCTTTATTTCATTTTGGTCGGTTAATTCAAATTTTGGAACCGGACCAATGGTAACCAAACCTGTTTCCCCGTTTTTGTGATTGGAAACAGCATCGAGTCTGTCGCCTTGTACTACAGTATCACTTTTTATTCTGTTAATAATTTTCGGAATAAAGATGATACCAAAAACCAAGACAACAAATGATAATCCGATGTATGATTTATTATTCATTTGATAAATATCTAAAGTTTTTTTGTAGCGTTACGATTTTTTTTAAGCGCGGCACGATATTCATAAATAATGATTTTCATATCGTCCATCATCTTATTATAGAGCTCCGAAACCAAAACGGTGCTGTAGCCTTCTTTATACTCGGGCGTTCCTTTTTGATCTTCTCCTTTTCTGCCTCTTAAGTTTCTTTTTTTGTCGATGATAAAAACATTTGGGGTTGCTAATGTATTATCAAGTCTTCCGACCAATTGAAGTTTGTTATAGAAAGTAGTAATTTCATTTGAGGAAGCAAAAACAAAATTCCAACCTTTGTTTGTGCCTAATTTCTTTATGTCAAATTTTAGTAACTCTTCAACCTGACTTTGCGTTCCGTCTGGTAATACCATTACGACTTGAAAATCTTTAAAATCTTTATATTTATCATAGATGGTTTCATAAAGGTTAAAAAAATTGCCTTTATGTTTCATCACATCAGTCCCAATAAATCCGAGGATAGTAATTTTATCGGTTAATCCTACTGGCTTATTGTCTAATGTTTTCCAAGTATTTACTTCGGGAACATTTTTGGTAATGATTGGCAACGAAATAAAACTATTTACTCCAGAAGCAAAGAAAAGATAAGCAACTATGGGTAAAACAAATAAGATGAAAAGGACAATATTTTTTTTCATTTGAATTGTGGAAAATGAATGTACAAAAATAAAAAAATCCCGCCTTGTATGATAACTTGACGGGATATTTTTTTGAATTAATATAGTGTTAAAAATTCCACTTAATAGTGCTATTTTTAAAAACCTCGAAAACGTAATCTGCTTCAACAAGAAGTATAAATAATAAATATAATACAAGGAAAATAACAGTCGCTACAACCGACCAACGCAAACTGCTTTTTTCACCTTCCATGTGCATGAAGGCCCAAACAATATAGTATGCTTTGTAAAGTGTTAATATGATAAACACCCAGTTTAATAGATTCATGCTTAAAAAATTATTCATGAATAAAAAACTCGGTCTAATAATTCCTAAATACACCTCAACTGTAGTTACTACAGACAAAAGTGCAAAAACCATCCAAATTCTTTTTGTATTTGATACGTGCTCGTGTGCGTGTGACATAATATAAATTTTCTAAAAAATTAAACTAAGTAGAAGAATGTAAATACGAATACCCAAACTAAATCGACAAAGTGCCAATAAAGTCCAACTTTTTCGACCATTTCATAGGTTCTTCTTTTCTCATAGGTTCCTAAAACTACGTTTAAGAAAATAATGAAGTTGATTACAACTCCCGAGAATACGTGGAAACCGTGGAAACCTGTGATAAAAAAGAAGAAATCGGCAAATAATTTACTTCCGTATTCGTTGTGTTTCAAGTTGGCCCCTTCAACAACAGCAGCGCCATTAGCTACCATAATTTCAGATTCTGCTCTGGTTAAGATTTCTCTTTTTTTGTTCTGATTTAAACCTGGCTCAAGCTTTTTATTTGCTCTATCTTCAGCTGTATCTCTGTAAATTTTTTCTGTTCTGATTAACAATTCAGGATGTGCTTTAAAACTCGCTTTCACTTCAGCAACAGTATAAGTTGGAATTGATTCTTCATCTTTCATGAACCATATTGCTTTATCTCTAGTTAAAGCTTCTCTTTGTGCGGGAAGATGCTCAACAAAATCGGCTAATTTAACTCTTTCGCCTTCTTTGTTTACGAATTGTATGATGCTTCCTCCTTTGGTTTCAACAGCACCAAATTCTCCCTTGATAAAGTTTTTCCATTCCCAGGCTTGAGAGCCTACGAAGATTAAACCTCCAAGAATAGTTAAAAGCATATAAAACGCTACCTTTTTTTGTTTCATATTATGGCCAGCATCAACCGCTAAAACCATTGTTACAGAGGAAAAAATAAGGATAAAAGTCATCAATGCCACATAGTACATAGGTGCTTCTACACCATGTAAAAAAGGAAAGTGTGTAAACACCTCATCGGCAATTGGCCAATTATCAATAAATTTAAATCTTGAAAAACCATACGCAGCAAGAAAACCAGAGAAAGTTAAAGCATCAGAAACGATGAAAAACCACATCATCAATTTGCCATAACTTGCACCCATTGGCTCATTTTCGCCACCCCAAGTGTTTTCAGTATTATTTCCAGTAGTAACTGTAGCTCCCATAAAAGTTATAAGTTAAAAAGTTTCCAAATTTAATTTTTTTTTCTTATTTAAAGAAATATAAAAATAAAAACAAACAAGCCCATAAGAAATCAAGAAAGTGCCAATACATTGCACCTAGCTCAATTCCAAGCGTTTGACTTGAATTGTATTTTTGTTTAAAATGATTATAAATTATGATTAAAAGCGAAATTAATCCTCCAGCAAGATGCGCAAGGTGAACAGTAGCAATTACGTATAGAAAAGTTGAGGCAATATTACTCTCCGGACCAGTAAAAAAATAGCCGCTCTCCATCAATTGTCCAAAGCCTTTAAACTGGGAAAACACAAAGGAAATTCCCAAGGCTAAAGTCAGTAAAAGATAATTAGTCGTCAATAATCGATTATCCTTTTGTATCGCTTTTTTTGCCAAATTGAAAGTAATGCTACACAAAATAATCACAAGTGTACTATAGTAAAAAGCGGTTGGCAATTGGAAATCCTTCATCCAATCTTCCCTTGATTTACTCACCACAACAGCACTCACTATTCCGGCAAACATCATCGTCATGCTTCCCATAGCAAACAATAACAACAGTTTTGCTGATCTATCATTTCTTTCTTTTTCTTCTTGGGCAGTCATTGTCATAGGTAACTATCTTAAAAATTTATCCATAATATAAACCAATTGCAACAAAGATATATAAGAAACACTTACTAACATTAAAGTTCGGGCTGCTTTTGAAGTTCTTTCCTGATATAATTTCACCGCATAAAAAATCATCCAAAGGCCAAGCAAAAATACGATTACTGCAGCAATTGGCGAAATAAATAATCTTCCCGTATAGCCAAAACATGGCAACATAGAAGCTACTAACAACCAAACGCAATACAATATGGTTTGCAAAGCAGTTGATGTGTCTTTTTTTCCGGTTGGCAGCATAAAGAATCCTGCTTTTTGATAGTCATCATACAAGAACCAACCAATGGCCCAAAAATGAGGAAACTGCCAAAAGAATTGTATTAAGAAAAGTGTTCCGGCTTCAATACCAAAATTATTGGTAGCTGCAACCCAACCCAACATAAAGGGAATCGCGCCCGGAAAGGCACCCACAAAAACCGAAAGCGGCGTGTATTGTTTTAACGGTGTATAAACACTCGTGTATAAAAAAATAGAAATCGCACCAAACATGGCCGACTTTGGATTAATATTATACAATAAAATCAATCCAATAATTGTTAGTAAACTGGCAATAAATAGCGCTTTGTTTGGAGACATTCTGCCTGAAGCTACCGGACGGTTTTTAGTTCTGTCCATCAAAGCGTCAAGGTCTTTTTCTATTACCTGATTAAAGGCATTGGAAGCGCCAACCATGCAATAACCACCAACGGCTAACATGAGTAAGGTCGTGACTTTTAAATCGTATAAATCGAGTACGCCAAGCAAATAACCCGCAATAGAAGAAAACACCACGCTGACAGCTAAACCTGCTTTGGTGATTTCTTTGAAATCAATCGCAATTTGTTTTAGAGAAAAAGTTGAAGCAGTGGCGCTCATTAGTTGTTTTTAAACTGGCGCAAAGGTACTTTATAGAAAACGATTTGGCAAAAAAATAACGAGGATATTTTCAACTTTGTGATTACTGCAAAGGCGGGAATTTTTAATGCATGGCAGTTTGCTTCCATCCCTCAAGCAACTCGGTTTTATAAGAAGCTTTATCGGTAATTTAAATGCTAAAATACCTGAAGCCCACTGGGCTGCATCCTCTATATTTTACCCTTGGCAGAGCCGAGTAGCCGAGCGAATTTTACAAACATTATTCCTCGTAATAATAAGAGTAATCTATTCCTTTCATATACATTTCTCGGTCATTTATTTTATTGGTAAGTGCTTTGGCTATAAGTTGCGCCAAAACCTTATAATCAACTGTGCTTATAATCATGGCATTCATGTAATTTTCTTTACTGATTTTGCTCCAATCCACACATTTTTTAAGTTCTTTTTTCAGTATTGAATCCAACCAAACTCTTGTACTTCTCCCATTGCCTTCCATAAAGGGATGTGCTTTGTTCATGGAAGCATATTTTTGAATTATTTCATCAAAGGTTTTTTGAGGCATGACATCTATTTGTTGTAACACGACCTGTAATTGTTGAGCATAAACGAATTGATACCCTCCTTTTGAAATGCTCTTTTCTCTTATTTGTCCTGCAAATTTATATAAGCCGCCAAATAAATAAGCATGTATTTGTTGTAATCCCTTGGTTGAACCTACTTCAAATTCACTGATGAGATTGCTTTCGAAAAGTGTATAAGCCTTTTTCTTGCTTTGTCCGTCAATGCTGGTGTCACTATATAAAAACCAATCCAAAAATTTCATGGCCCTGTTATTGGGGAAATTTTTGGATAGCTCTATAACACCATCACTATCTAACATATCTGTTTTGTATTTTTTATCGTCTGCCGCAGTTAATTTCAGTTGGGTAGTCGCACTAACCAACTTGCTATTTTCTTTCTTTAGTTTGGCTTTCAGATATTTCCAATAATTTCGGGTTTTGGTGTAATCGTTTTCTTCATTCAAAATACCCACAACATCCACCACACAGAACCACCATTTAGCATGTTCATCCTCCCAAACGGCGCGCACTTCACGGTCGTTAAAAAAACGAATGGATATTTTGAGGTGCTCTTTTTTCATTTGTTGTTTTCTGTTTGATCTTAAGCCTAGTCATTGTATTATATGCAAATTAATAAGGGCTTTTGGGTTATAAAATGCTATTTTAGGCAGCTTTAAAAGGTCGGCTTAAGACTTTCTTTAAATTGGATTCCCGCCTGCGCGGGAATGACAAATGTATCGTTTTGCTATAAAAAAACACGGATTGAAAATCTAAAATCCTAATAATCAAAATACCAATTGAAAATATCGCAACGCAAGCCAACTGAAAACCAAGTAGTACTTTCTTTAATGGCTATTGCTGTTTCGGTTGCCGGGTTAAAGTCTCTGTAGATAAAACTACCGAACAGTTTCATATTCGTCGAAGGATTTATCAAATAGCCTGCTTGTAAATCGGCGATAAAAATATTGGTTTTATTTCCTTGTCCAATGTTTACGCCTGTGTCGTATGGTCTGTTGTCATTATAACTCAAATAGATATTACTTCCGTAATTAAAGCTATCAGTAGCGTTATTAAAATCCAATCCGCGTTCCCCAAAAGTAACTTTAGCATCAGCAAAATACCTTCCTTTATGATATCGGGCGATTGCAATAAATTCCTTGAAATTGCCTCCCCATTGGTGCCCTAAACTTTGGTTGTTGTGACCATAATTAGTAATGGCTTCACTATGCGAATACACATATGGTCTAACATGATTGTATTCTAACTGCAACAACAAATTTTTAATGTTAAACGCATTGTAGTATTTGGCTCCGAGTTGGTAACCAAATTTATTTTTCCAGCTTCTATTACCATCTTTTACTGCATCCAACGAAAACTCATCTAACAAAAACTGTCCGTAAAAATTGATTTGATTGTTCCATTTTACTTTGGTTGTCAAACCCAACAACGCATTCCCGCTTCGTGCAGAAGAAGTAAATTCCACCGTGCGATAGAATATAATTGGATTCACAAAACTCATATCAAAACCACGGTTGTTATTATTAGTCCATATTACCGATTCAAAAAGTCCTATATTCCAACGATTGGTAATATTCAAACTCAAATAATGACTCGCAGAAAATTTAGTTGCATAAGTTCTGTCTATTGTAGCTTCGGGACGAACGTCTTTGAGCCATGTATATATATTGGTGTATTTTATTTTCCAGAAAGTGGTGTTCATTTTAAAATAGGGATACGGACTCGCTCCATCTCCTAACAATAAAGAACGATAGCCATCGCCTATAAAGTTCCTACCATAACCCAAATTAAGATTAATGAATTTACTTGGCGTATAAGCCAAATTGGCTTCAGCCATAGGGAAATCGTAGGCGTCTGTTTTGAATTCTTTTGCAATTCCAATCCCGGGAATAATTGCCGGATTTCCTCCGTCGGGCTTTATAGATTCCGCATAGCTATTGAAATAATCTGCGAATCTTCCTTGGCTTTCGTAAATGGTTGTTGTAAAATTTAATTCTTTTCCCAAACCACCATTAAATTGAATTCCTCTTGTATTTATAAAAGTATAAGAAGAAACGCTTGGGTCGCTTTTACCCATTTGAATATCAAAAATCGGATTAAGAGTAAACCAATAATCCTCCCCCTGAATTTCAACTAAGTTTTCATCCCAAAGTTTTCTGCCAAACCAATCTTTCTTGTTCTTCAACAGCTTTTGATTTTCTTCCTTTAAATTATAATATTTAGAAACATCTGCATAAGAAAAGGGTTTTGAACCAGTATGGTTATTAGCACCAACCTGATTCATCGCATCATCAAACTGCGAATAATAACTGTGTGAAAACGGAATATTGATATGACTTTCAAACTGTGGTTTTTCAAATTTTTTATATTTAATGCTGTCTAATTCGGTAAGTTTTTTGTTGTTCGGTTTATAAAAATTTAAGTTTTTTTCGGCTAACGCTTCCGCTTCTTTTTGCGCTTGTAAATCGGCTGCACTTTGCAAAGGAATTTTAATTTTGATAGTGAATTTGGCATAGGTTGGATTTCCGTTATAAGTTGCCGGAGAAATTTTTGGCATTTTTCCAAAAACTCTTTTGCTTTCATCAACTAATGTCTCGTTGATAGCATCAACATAAAGTACTTTGAAATTTCCTGTATCATTTACTTCAAAAAGAACAATTACTGTTCCTTTGTAATTGCTTTGATTTAAATCTTCAGGCACTTTAAAATTATTATATACGAAGTCTTGTACCTGGTTGTTAAAGCAAGTTTCTAGTGCTTGAAACTGTAAATTTTCACATGATGGAAAAACAGGAAATCTTTCGGCCGTTTTTTGAGTAACTTGTGCGTTAATTATGTTCGTTAAAAAAAGCAGTATTAATAACGGTAGTATTTTTTTACTCACAAGGTTTGATTTTTTTTGGTGTTCGTAACCCGAACCACCTTGGCAATGAACTGATGCAATAAACTTCGATTTCATTTTCTTAAATATATCGGGTTGGATATGTTCCTTATTCATGGTATAAAAGTAAAAAAAATCCCGTTTCGTAATGATAACGAGACGGGACAATCTTTATTATCTATTTGTTTGCGGTTTTTGTCTTTTTATTAAAACGAAAAAAAATAAAGCAACTAGTGCTCCTATACCATTTGCCAGCAAATCAAATATATCTGCATGTCTTGTCTTTGTAAATGTTTCCTGCAAAATCTCAATCAGTATTCCGTAGCAAAATGATAAAATGACAACTCGCCCAATTTTTAAAATTGTTATTTCATTTAGCTTCGCCCATAAATAAAATCCCCAAAGGATGGTAAAAACAAAATGAAATGTAAAGTGAACATATTTATCGGCTCCAGAAACTCCAAATGAAGGCAAATCGGTAAACTTGACTAAACACAAAACTGCAATTAGAATAGTCCAACCAATAGCTAAACTAAATATTGCATTTTTAAGCACCAATAAGTTGTTTGTAAGCATCACTCGAAAGTAATTCTTCAACTTCTGCAGCGTTTGAAATTTTGACTTTCACAATCCAGCCTTTTCCATAAGGATCTGTATTAACATCTTCCGGATTTGATTCTAATTCATCATTAAATTCAATAATTTCTCCGGATAACGGCAAGAATAAATCGGAAACCGTTTTTACTGCTTCGACAGTTCCAAAAACTTCGTCTTTGTTTAATGTTTGGTCCAAAGTTTCTACTTCAACATAAACAATGTCGCCCAATTCTTTTTGGGCAAAATCGGTAATGCCAACTATTGCGATATCGCCATCAATTAAAACCCACTCGTGGTCTTTAGTATACTTTAAATTGCTTGGTATATTCATTTAATATTAATTTTTAGGACGTAAAGATAAGATTTGATATTGTAATTAAATGTTAGTTTCCAAAATTATATCGCATGGTAAAACCAGCTCTGACATTTGTCAATGGAAATGATGTAGAAATCACCGGTTTTGAAAAGGAATGGTCATAGAAGAAAATAGCCGTTAGGTTTTTACTTAACGAATAATCAGCTGTTAATCTTGCTGTCCAAATATTTTGTCCGCCACCTAATTGGTTGTTATCGTAATCTAAGTAACGCACAATAGTTTTATTATTTCTATAAGAGATATCTATTTTTAAATTGATGTCGCTTTTAATAATTCCGGTTGGATTATCCGCTAATTGCGATGAAAAAATTACGTCTTTGAAACGATATCCTAGACCAACAATATATTCTCTCCCTTGAACTTCTGTCAATAAATTGTTGTCAAAACTCATAGATAAACTTCTGTCTTTTTTAATTTCGGCCAAAATTTTGAAAGCATTTTTCATCTCAAAATCGATACGGATAAGCGGATTAAATTGCTCGACTAAGTTGATATTGGCAATAATTGTATTATTAAAGAAATTACCAATACCACTATTGTCTTGAATTGCAACATTAGGGTTATAATCAAGATTTGAACGGAAAGAATTTATGGTATAGGAAGCTCTGTAGGCATGTTGAATAGAGAATCTTTTGAACCTCTCTTTAAAGAATTTATAACGCATTAATCCACTGTATTTTATTGTCCAGTTAGGAATAGGGAAATTTCTAAAAGCATCTAAAGAAACTCCTTTAGCGGCATCGCCTGCGCCAGTTGTGTATAATCCAGTATATGCGGCTAAGAAAGATGGTATTAAAACAGCTTGATTATTTTTACCAAAACCAATTGGGTAGCCCAAGTTATTGGCATAAAAATTATAGTTTGGATCCGTAGGTATGGGAACAGGGTTTGTTGCATCTCCATATCTTGGATAATTTGGCCCACCATAATATTGTTGCGCTAATCTATCGGCAATAATAATTCGATTCTCTCTAAAATCCTGAAAAGAAGACGAACTGTTTTCGTCACTTGCCTTAAAGGAACTTTTCAGCATTACTGCAGAAATGGAGAAGTTTCCAAAACTGTATGGGGATTGCGGTTGATAATAATTACCATTTGCATCTGGAATATCGGTTGCATTGAACTGCTCCGAGTAATTATTGGCATAAGTTCTATCGGCGCTTAAATCAATTTTAAAATCTGGGAATAAATCAACATTAGCTGTAAGGTTTAATGTTTTAGTTACCACTTGAGTAAAATTTTGGTTAAACTCTGGATAGGTGGTCAGCCAACCTCTTTTAGCAGCTTCATACCGAACATCATCCTGTCCACCAAAAACAAAACCTAGTGAAGGTTTTGCTGAACCAAAGAAACCTAGTCCCGGTAAAAATCCGGGGAGTACAGTTCCTTCGTTTTGAGTATAATTAACCTGTATATTTTTAACACTTGTTAGAACCCCTTTCAATCCGTCCAAAAACACATTAGTTGTTTTGGCAGGTTGTGCCTTGACGCCGGTAATCTTCTCACCTGGTTTTGGTAATGCCGCAGGTTTCTGAGCTGGTGCTGCGGGTTTTTTACCTAATCCAATATATTTATAAAAAGTTTCCATACTGAACGATGTGTTCAAACGATGTGAACCGGCATTTTGAATGGTGTTTCCTAAATTAAAGCCATCAACAGAAGACATGGCTAATGAAGCTCTCTGCCAGCTATAATCACCCGTATAGGTATAAGTTGATTTCATAAATGCCAAGAATGGAACCTTGTTTACAGGCAATTCATAGTTAACAATAATTTGTTGATTGTGTTGGTTTGGTGTTCCAATATTCCAAAAATCTGTCCAAATCGTATTGCTATTATCCGGCACATTATTTTCATCCATATAAGTGCGAACGATATTTTGGGATGCAGCAGTAAAGTTTATTTTTAATGCTTTTGTGAGGTTATAATTAAATCCATATTGATAGTTGAACATATAATTTCTTCTGTATAACGGATCTAAAGCAATTCCGGCAACATCAACTTGCCTAAACTGTTGTTTGTTATATTGTCTAATAATATTACTGCTAAAAGAAATACTTGCCGGCAGGTAGTTAAAGTTAAAATCACTAAGCATTTTCCAATACGAACTTTTCTTGAAGAATTTGTTTTTCTTAAACGGTTCTATTGGTTTATTTTTGAAAGCATAGGTATAATCAACTGTTGTGTTTACTTGTTGATCTATATAATTTTCAATTTCATAATTGTGTTTTTCAACTTGATTATACGAATATGAAAGTGTTAAATTCTCAGGGTCGTATATATGTTGCTTTTGCTCAGGTGCTCTATCTTTTTTAACTCCAATAAAGTTGATACTTTTTCTTTTTGTATAATCTATTGCT
The DNA here is from genome assembly GCA_947456955.1 of Flavobacteriaceae bacterium. Lineage (GTDB taxonomy): Bacteria > Bacteroidota > Bacteroidia > Flavobacteriales > Flavobacteriaceae > Flavobacterium. The sequence goes on from CANGTQ010000003.1 coordinate 165,421, forward strand.
CTATTCCTCATGTTTTCTCTTTCGGCTGCATCAGTGGTATTGTCAATTAATTGTTGCAAACGAATATCCTGATTGAAAGGATCGTATTCGGGAGTAATTAATTCTTCCCCAACAGCGTAATTGAACGGTAAATTAATACCCCATTTTTTTGGTAACAATTTACCCAAACTAAAATTAGTAACAATATTATATTGTTGCATATCTTCTCTACTTCTCTCTTGAGGCGCTTCTTCTAATGCACCAAAACCGATGGTACTCATTCTACCCGTAGCAGAAATTGTAGCAAAATCTGCCAAGTTCGTATCTATGTTTAAAACGACTGCCTTCCCCCCTTTGTTATTCATATCGGCAAGACGCAATTCGTTAAACCAAACCTCACCCCGAACAGGTTCGGTATGATTATTTTTAATACCAACCATTAACGTTCTTACCAAACCAAAATTTGGAGTTCCTTTTATTCCTAAACGTAAGTTTGGGTCACCGTCACCATCCGGAAGTGTAATGTCATCATCCGGATAATAAACCCCATCAGGGAATGTTGTAAAGTCAATACCTAAAGATCTAACTTTCATGTTGGTTAGCAAAGACATGTTAAGATTAATTTCATTAACATCGGGCCAAATAACATCTGCAGCTCTAGCTCCTGCCGGAGTTACTTTAAGTGGAATTTCTACTTGATAAAAATTATTGGTAAAGTCATTTCCAAAACGAATAAATGCTTTCATCTGATTGTCCAATAATGGTGATGGGTCTGATGGTAATGCTTCTGCGTGTAAAAACATTTTAAGCTTATTGTATTGACGCATATCAACTTCAATGTTTTTAAACACCGCTCTTGAGTCGCCAACCTCTAAACCTCCTGTTCCTGACGGAGTCCCGTTTGCTCTTAATGAAAGTGATTGCTCATTTTGATTTAAAACCTGTTGCCCATTTTGAAGTTGCTCTCTAACAACTCCAGGAGGCGTTACATAAGGAATAGGAACACGTTGTGCATTTTCCTGGATGTTAACTGACAGTACATCAAAGTTTGTGTTGTCATCTGTAGGATCTTCTGATATTTGTTGGGTTATTTGTAATGAATTCTCATAACGTCTCCATTCGCCGCGAACTAAATCTAAAGCTCCAAAACGAAGTGTAATTGGCGTTGAAAATCCAGTCATAAACATTCTCATAAATCGAATGGAGCGAAAATCAGAAATACTACCAATAGTTTTCTTTAATGGGGTAGTCACCGGAATCTTGAATTGATACCATCTTGCTTGTGTTGGAATTCCGTTCGGTGTATCATTAACAGTAGTAACTACCTTATCTGTAATAAAGTTTTGTCCTACCGGCATTCCTGTTCCATCAATATTACCATAGTTCATATCGATACTGTACTCATAATAGGCATTAGCCGTATTCATCGTGTTATCACGATTTATATCTTCTACATCCGGAAGCGTTGTTGAACCTCTGTTGTCATTTGAAACGCCAACTGGCGAATTGCCTTCAACTCCATTATAATTTTTATAACGGTCAAAGATAGTTGAGCCTGAAGCACTTAAAAAATATTGGTAATCATCCCCTGCTGGATCAGCTAAAGCTGCATAACCTCCAATTCCAGGAAGGCTTTGTTCAACAGTATTACTTATACCATCAAAACCAACATCTTGTGCTGCTCTATTGGCTCCATCAACATCAAAAGCATAGATAAGTGACTGCGAAGAGGGCACTTTACCCCAAACTGTAGTATTGGTTAACGATTGAGAAGCACTGTTAGAAGGTAATCCGTTTTCATATTGCTTACGTTCATCTTTTAAAACGTCTTCTGATATTTCACCAAGATTAAAATAGATTTTCCCTGAGTTTGCAGGATTGGCGACAGCTGACGGATTTGCCGGATCAAAATAAGGGTCTAAAACCCAAAATTGAATGTATTCTACATTGCTTTGTTCAAAGTTTGTAGAATTTATGGCACGCATAATTCCACCATAATTTTTCTTTGCATCGTCACTATTAAAACCGGATGAAAGCGCTTGTGGATTAAAGTTATAGGGTCCTCTTTCTTCAGGATAATAAGTTAAATCTAACGTATTAATTACTTGAGTTTGTCCAATCTGAATGTCTGTATTAGGAAACAATTCACGGCTAAAGATTCTTCTGGTGCTATTAGCTGAAATTCCGTCCTGACCAATATCTCCAGGCGTTTGTACATAAAGAGTCGGATCAATACTATACCAGTTTAACTTGGCTCTTCGGTATCCGTATCCTAAATTTACCGGGTTAAAGGGAGAAGGAGGCGGATCTTGAGGTATAACGAAATCTTCATAGTCAGCTCCTGCTGTGTGTTTTGGTGTAGAAGACAGACTCCATGACTGAGCTGAACGCATATCAATAGTAGTTTGTGATCCTTCAAAATCATCTACATATACGGTTGGTTCTCCTTCAAACTGATCTGCTTTTGAAGCATCCGGTTTCAAAAAGGCTATCTCGCCTCGAAATGAAAAATTAGAGGGTACATCGGTATCTATATTTGGTAATTTATTAACCATTCGGGTTAAAAAAGGCACTTCAGTAGAATAATTTGCATTGAAACCAAAAATAGTATTGTTAACTGATTCTTGACCATAGTTTGATTTAGTAGTAAGTGGTCTTTCTGTCATTTTAATGTAAGTTGCACCAACTAATAATTTATCCGAGAATTTGTGTTCTACATTTATGCCCATAAATCTTCTGGTTTGTTGCCCAAAAGTGGAGTTGTTTTCTACAGAAACCTGAATAGGTGTATTAGATGCTTGTAGCGAAGGATCTAGAATTTGAACTCTTCCCGCCTGATAATTAACACTATAATCTATTCCTTCTTGCAATACTCTTCCTCCGGCAGTCACTACTACAGAACCTCTTGGAACATTGTAGGCTCCAATCGGAATTCCATCGCCACCCGAAGATTTAAACCTTCCTTTTAATTGAAATTTATTTTTTTCTGCATCTTGCAAAGCCGCGGCTTGTGTTCCCTTATACATGCTTCTGAAAACATATTTTGCCTGATTTCCGTTATAGGTATTCTCATCATAGTAATCTTCTGCTCCTAATTTTAATTTATCAAAAATCAATTTACCAAAAGGCTCTACAGTTGTAAATATGATACGCCCATTTTGTTGATCAACAGTTAATCCGGGTAAAAAATCGAAAAAACCATCTCCACCAACTTGTGGGTCATTATTATAATTCAATCTATCAACGTTTAAAACTTTTAAAAGAGGTGTTTCTGAAACTTCATTTCCTGGAGGTGTTGTTGGACTCGAAGGAAAAGGTGTCCCGGCTACTGGTGTGATATAATTAATAGGCGAAGGGTCAGTATATAAGATATTGAATCTAAAATCTTCTTGTTGCAATTGATACGCACCTTGAATTTGATAAATGTTTTTCATCATCAAGTTCCATATTGGTTTTTGAACATTGGTCAAATTACTTTTTAACATTTTCAGGATCAAACTCTGAGTTGAAACTGATGCATCCGCAGGAGTTGTACCTGTAATTACGGTGGTATCAACACCATCTGTACCAAACTCTCCAACTTGATAAACATCATCACCAATAGTATATTGATAAGCAACAGCTAACACCTCATCATTAGCTAACCGTTGTTGTAATGAGATATAACCCAATTGTGGATTAAGTGTATATTCATTAGGCGCTAACTTTCTGGCATTTTCTAACTTAGAATAATCAGTACCTTCATCAACTGGATTGAGATTATTAAAGCCGGCACTTGACGTTACAATATCTCTAATATTTGAGTTTAATAATCCGGCGCCAGGTGTAGTGATTAATTCGGGATCGTATTTGTTATTATTGTTATCTGATGGTAAGTCAATCGCTGTAGGAGATAAGAAGAAATTATTAATATTATATTCTTGTGGATTTACTGCTACTACTCGACTATTATCTGTAAAATTAGACAATCTTGATTCCCCTAAATCTTGGAGCGCAATAATGTTTCTTAAGTTATTGTTAGTGGTGCTTACACGATTCTGTCTGTTGGTTACCCAAACTTCAATCCTTGTAATTTGAACCCTACTTCTTATAACCGGATAATCTTTTAAGGCTTCATCGTATTTATTTCTAAAATACTGTGATAAGAAAAAGTGTCTGTCGGCATCATAATCTAAACCAAATATTTCAAAATCCTGAATGGTTCCGCCTCCTTGTGCAGTAACTGCTCTTGTTTGCGATTTTTGTTCTGAGAAAACTCCTGTTACTGTAGTTCTTCCAAATTGTAATTGGGCTTTAACCCCAAACAAACTTTGAGCGCCACGAATCAAAGAATTGGAAAGCGGCATACTTACATTTCCGACTTCAATTTTCTGAATGATATCGTCTTCGTCAGGCGTGTACTCTAACTTGATAAGATTTTGAAAAGAAAAAGTTGACTCGGTGTCATAATTGGCATTTACGTTCAAACGGGTTCCTACTTTTCCATTCAAACTCATACTTATTCTTTGGTCAAAATCGAAATTGGTTTGCGCCCTGTTTCTTGGAGAAAAGGCTGGATTGTCTTGTTTGGTATAACGAACTCCCAAATCCATTTCAACAGTACCCGTTGGTTTAACATCAATTGTATTTGAACCAAAAATAGTTTCAAAGAAACTTGAGTTAACATAATATCGCGGGAGCAAGTCCTTCTTCTTATCTGCGCTGCCATCTTTTTTACCATCAATGGCATCTGATTTTTCTTTGTAATACTGACGCATTGACTCACGAAGCACCAATTCTTCATATTCTTTTGGTGTTAAAATAATTGGATAATTAATATTAAAACCATCAACTGATTTGGTGTAGATATATCTGTCAGTTGCCACATCATAGGTGTATGCATTAACTATACTCCCAGGATCTTTAATATCTAGTTTCCCTGTTGAATAGCCTGTTGGTTCCGGCTCGGTTGGTTTTGGCTCGGTTGGAGTCACTTGAGAAAAAACTGAAGCACTCAAGAGCAAAACTAATCCTAGGAAAAATTTTTTAAAGTTAAATAATGAATTTGTGAAGTATATTGTTTTCAAGAATTATAAATTTTTTAACGCTTGTTTGATAATTGTTTCAACTCCAGCATCCGGATTTTCTTTTATGATTTTATCCACCACCTTTTCAGCGTTTTTTCTAACGTAACCCAAAACCTCTAAAGCAGATAACGATTCTTCTCGACTAATATTGTGTTGAGAGGAAGAAATTTCGCTTAAATCATAAATTTTTAAGACCTTTTCTTTCAAATCGAGTATTACACGTTGTGCAGTTTTACTCCCAATTCCCTTTATTGATTGAATAGTAACAACATCTGCGCTAGCAATGGCATGAATTATTTGTTTAGGATCTAATGATGACAACATAGTTCTTGCTATGCTAGCTCCTATTCCGGATACCGATAATAATAATTTAAATAATTCACGCTCTGATTTTTCTGCAAAACCAAACAAAGAATGAGCATCTTCCTTAATTTGAAGAAACGTAAACAATTTAACAAAATCGGTATTGGGAAGTAAAGAGAAAGTATGCAACGAAATGTTAATGTGATAACCTACACCATTACAGTCAATTACTACTTCGGTTGGCGATTTTTCAATTAACTTTCCTTGAATGTGTGCAATCATTTTATACTAAAATCTAATTTCAAATATAGCAAAATTCTTGAATTGGCTGCATGTCTCTGCAATATCTCTACAATAATACAAAAACTATTTAGCAGACATTTTTTTTCTTTTCTCTTTTTCTTGTGCATCAACCACGGCTACCGCAACCATATTAACCATTTCCTCTACGCTTGCACCGAGTTGAAAAATATGAACCGCTTTTTCCATTCCTAACATTATTGGCCCAATGGAATCTACTTTATAGAGTTCTTTTAAAAGTTTATAAGTAATATTTGCAGCTTCTAAATTAGGGAAAATCAAGGTATTTACTTTTTTTCCAGCCAATTTTGAAAAAGGAAACTTAGCCTTCAACATTTCAGGATTTAAAGCAAAATCAGATTGAATTTCTCCATCGACAATTAAATCCGGATAATAGTTGTGCAAATAGGCTACAGCTTCTCGCACTTTATTGGCACTTTCATTTGATGATGATCCAAAATTTGAGAAAGAAACCATTGCAATTACGGGCTCCATTCCAAACATTCGAGTCATTTTTGCTGTCATCAAAGCAATTTTTGCCAATTCATCCGCAGTGGGATTTGGATTAATTGCTGTGTCTGATAAAAACATTGGCCCACGATTCGTCATCATCATATTGGCAGTAGCAATTAAGGTAATCCCCGGAGCTTTGCCTATCAATTGCATTAATGGTTTTATTGTTGTTGGATAACTTCTGGAATACCCTGAAACCATTGCGTCAGCATCGCCCTCATTTACCATCATTGCAGCAAAATAGTTTCGTTCTCGCATCCATTTTTGAGCATCAAGTAACGAAATACCTCTTCGTTGTCTTGACTTCCAATAATGATTTGCATAATTCAATCTTCGATTGTCTTCTTCTTTGGTTTTTGGATCAAAAATTGGCACGTCAGCATCAAAACCTATTTCTTCTTTTAGTTCTAAAATCAATTCTTTATTTCCTAAAAGTATAGGGTGAGCAATGCCTTCTTCATAAACAATTTGTGCCGCTTTTAATACATCCAAATGATCAGCTTCGGCAAAAACCACCCGTTTTGGTTCTGTTTTCGCTCTATTGGTAAGGAGTCTAACCATTTTATTATCAGAACCCAAACGCTCTAATAATTCTTCTTCATATTTGTCCCAATCGGTAATAGGTTGTAATGCCACGCCCGAATTCATAGCTGCTCTTGCGACAGCTGGCGCCACTTGTGTAATCAATCTCGGGTCGAATGGTTTGGGAATGATATAGTCTTTCCCAAAGTTCAAACGGGTTTCACCGTAAGCGATATTTACTTGCTCGGGTACGGGTTCTTTTGCCAATTCGGCCAAAGCATGTACCGCTGCCATTTTCATTTCTTCATTAATTTTGGTCGCACGAACATCTAAAGCACCGCGAAAAATATAAGGAAAACCTAACACGTTATTCACCTGATTAGGATGATCCGAACGGCCGGTAGCCATAATTATATCTTTACGGGTTGCCACGGCTAAATCATAATCAATCTCAGGCACCGGATTCGCCATAGCGAATACTATTGGGTTTTTGGCCATGCCAAAAAGCATTTCGGCAGACATGATATTTCCGGCAGATAATCCTAGGAAAACATCGGCGCCTACTAATGCTTGGGCCAAAGTAATTCCGGATTTACCATGAGTATATCGTTTTTGCAAATCGGACAAATCAGTGCGTTCTGAAGAAAGCACACCATCTTTATCGAACATGATTATATTTTCAGGTTTAACGCCTAATAAAATATACAAATTAGCACAAGCCAATGCAGCAGAACCAGCTCCGGAAACTACTATCTTTACTTCAGTAGTTTTCTTTTTGGCCAATTCTAAAGCGTTCAACAATGCTGCCGAAGAGATGATGGCTGTTCCGTGTTGGTCATCGTGCATTACCGGAATATTCAATTCTTCTACCAACCGTCTTTCAATTTCAAATGACTCCGGCGCTTTAATATCTTCAAGATTGATTCCTCCAAAAGTTGGGGCAATATTTTTTACAGTTTCTATAAAAGCATCGACATCTTTGGTTCCGACTTCAATATCAAAAACATCTATTCCAGCAAAGATTTTAAATAGCAATGCTTTTCCTTCCATTACTGGTTTTGAAGCTTCGGGACCAATATCACCCAGTCCTAAAACCGCTGTTCCATTACTAATTACGGCTACCAAATTCCCTTTGGAAGTATATTTATAAACATTGTTTACATCTTTGGCAATTTCTAGGCAAGGCTCAGCAACACCCGGAGAATAAGCCAATGACAAATCTCTTTGGGTTGCATATTTTTTGGTTGGCACCACTTGAATTTTCCCAGGAGTTGGTTTGGCGTGGTATAAAAGCGCTTCTCTTCGTTTACTATCTTTATGCATGGTCTTTATTTTGATACCTGCAAAGGTAGAAGACTGAATTTAAAAAGGAAATTTTTAGGGGTTTCTTTTACAAAGAAATTTATTTTAAAAATTTAATGTTTCGTTTTAATCCATCGAGCTTTGTTCTTTTTACTGCCGAGTTTTTAAATACTTTTTTGAAAGTATCTTCGGTGATTTCTTCCCAATCTTTTTTGGTCATGGAAAGTAGTTCCGGATTTGGGTTAAAAAGCGGTTCATTGTGTGATTTTGAAAAACGATTCCAGGGACAAACATCTTGGCAAACATCGCAACCAAAAATCCAATCATCCATTTTCCCTTTCATTTCTTGTGGAATATTTTCTTTGAGTTCAATGGTGAAATAGGAAATGCATTTGCTGCCATCAACTACATAAGGCGACACAATTGCTTCTGTTGGGCAGGCATCAATACAAGCTGTGCAAGTACCACAATGATCAGTTGTTGCATAATCATATTCTAAATCTAAGTCAACAACCAATTCGGCAATAAAATAAAAAGAACCTACTTGTTGGGTCAATAGATTGCTGTTTTTGCCAATCCAGCCCAATCCACTTTTGGCAGCCCAGGCTTTATCTAAAACTGGTGCCGAATCAACAAAAGCGCGTCCGGAAACCTCTCCAATTTCAGTTTGAATGGTTTGCAATAATTCCTTTAATTTTTCTTTGATAACATAATGATAATCCTGTCCATAGGCGTATTTTGAAATCTTATAACTGTCTGAACTTTGAGTTTCTGAAGGATAATAATTGAGTAATAATGAAATCACGCTTTTGGCATCATCAACCAACAAAGTCGGATTCAAACGTTTATCGAAATGATTTTCCATATATTTCATTTCGCCATGATGATTTTGGTTTAACCAATTTTCCAATCGCGGTGCTTCCTCTTCCAAAAAACTAGCTTTTGAAATTCCACATGACAAAAAACCGAGGCGTTTCGCTTCGGCTTTGATGAATTTAGAATATTTTTCTTTGTTATTAAACAATTAATGATTTTAAAAATTAAACCATTAAGGCATTAAGTTTTATGAAGATAATTCAAACTTAATTTTCTTAATTTCTTAATGGTTGAGAAATTAAAATAACCCTCCCTGAATATTAGTTCTAATTTTTCCTAAATGTTTATACGCTTTCTCAGTAACTTCTCTTCCTCTTGGTGTTCTGATTATAAAACCTTCCTGAATTAAAAAAGGCTCGTATACTTCTTCAATGGTTTCTCCACTTTCGGAAACTGCTGTCGCCAAAGTTGACAATCCTACAGGTCCGCCTTTGAATTTGTCAATAATTGTGACTAAAATTTTATTATCCATTTCATCTAAACCATGCGCATCTACATGCAAAGCCTTAAGAGAAAATCGAGCAATTTCGATATCTATATTTCCATTTCCTTTTATTTGGGCGAAATCGCGAACTCGACGTAACAATGCATTGGCAATACGAGGTGTGCCTCGACTTCTTCCTGCAATTTCTATTGCCGCTTCCATAGTAATTGGCATTTTTAAAATGCTGGAACTACGTTGGACAATGGTTGTTAAAAGTTCGGTATTATAGTATTGCAAACGGCTTTGGATTCCGAAACGGGCACGCATTGGCGCGGTTAATAAACCTGAACGCGTTGTTGCCCCTACAAGTGTAAACGGATTTAAATTGATTTGAACTGTTCTGGCATTTGGGCCAGATTCAATCATGATATCAATTTTAAAGTCTTCCATGGCGGAATACAAATACTCTTCTACAACGGGACTTAAACGATGAATTTCATCAATAAACAAAACATCTCTTTCTTCTAGATTCGTTAGCAATCCAGCTAAATCGCCTGGTTTGTCTAAAACAGGTCCGGATGTAATTTTGATTCCAACGCCTAATTCATTTGCTAAAATATTAGCCAATGTCGTTTTCCCTAATCCGGGCGGGCCGTGAAACAAAGTATGATCGAGTGATTCACTTCTTTGATTAGCCGCTTCCACAAATACTTTCAGATTATCCAACACTTGTTCCTGTCCTGTAAAATCATCAAAAGATAATGGTCTTAACTTTTTTTCAACGTCAAGTTCTTCGGGGCTATAATTGGAATTGGTTGGGTCGAGATTTTCGTTCATATTACAAATATATAACAAAGTTGTATGCAAATAAAAATGCCTTTCGATAGGAAAGGCATTTTTATACTTTATGTTTGAATTAATGGTGTAGTTGTTCTTCGCCTTCTTTCATAGGCACATTTTGTGGAACAAAATCTTCATCATGTCCAGGTTTGCTATAATCATATGGCCATCTGTGTACGTGAGGGATTTCACCTTCCCAGTTTCCGTGAATATGTTTGATAGGCGCTGTCCATTCTAATGTATTCGATTTCCAAGGGTTTTGTACCGTTCTCTTACCGTAGAAAATACTAGTAAAGAAATTCCACAAGAAAACTAATTGGAAAGCTCCACCTACTAATGCAAACATTGTAATGATAACATTCACATTTTGCAAATCGTCGAATAACGGGAAGTTTGTATTAGTATAATATCTTCTAGGTAAACCTGCCATTCCGATAAAGTGCATTGGAAAGAAAACACCGTAAGCACAGACTGCTGTCACCCAAAAGTGAATATAGCCCAAATTTTTGTTTAACATTCTTCCGAACATTTTTGGAAACCAATGATAGATTCCTGCAAACATCCCGTAAAGCGCAGAGATACCCATTACTAAGTGGAAGTGAGCAACTACGAAATAGGTGTCGTGAACGTTAATATCTAGTGTACTATCTCCCAAAATGATTCCTGTTAAACCTCCAGTGATGAAAGTAGAAACCAATCCGATAGAGAATAACATCGCAGGATTTAATTGCAAATTACCTTTCCACAATGTAGTAATGTAGTTGAATGCTTTTACGGCTGAAGGAATCGCAATCAATAAGGTTGTAAATGTAAACACCGAACCTAAGAATGGATTCATACCTGATATAAACATGTGGTGACCCCAAACGATAGTTGATAGGAAAGCAATAGCAATAATTGACATAATCATGGCTCTGTAACCAAAGATAGGTTTACGAGAATTTGTTGCTAATACTTCTGATGTGATACCTAGTGCAGGAAGTAATATGATATAAACTTCAGGATGTCCTAAGAACCAGAATAAGTGTTCGAACAATACTGGAGAACCACCTTGATAATGTAAAACTTCACCAGCTATATATATGTCAGATAAGAAGAAAGAAGTTCCAAAACTTCTGTCCATAATCAACATTAAAGCGGCAGACAATAAAACGGGGAATGAAATTACACCAATAACAGCTGTGATAAAGAAAGCCCAAATTGTTAGTGGTAATCTTGTAAAAGACATCCCTTTTGTTCTCAAGTTAATTACAGTTACAATGTAATTCAAAGAGCCTAATAACGAGGCTGCAATAAATATTGCCATAGAAACTAACCATAAAGTCATTCCGGTTCCCGAACCTGATATTGCTTGCGGTAATGCACTCAATGGCGGATATATTGTCCAACCTGCCGATGCTGGTCCGGATTCAACAAAAAGAGAAGAAACCATTACAACACTTGAAAGGAAAAACAACCAATAAGAAATCATATTTAATAACCCAGATGCCATATCCCTAGCTCCAATTTGAAGAGGAATCAAAAGATTACTAAAAGTACCACTCAAAGCAGCTGTTAATACAAAGAAAACCATAATAGTTCCGTGAATTGTTATTAACGAAAGATAGGTTTCATTAGACATAACTCCACCTGGAGCCATTTTTTCACCTAAGAAAAAACTAAATATTTTGAAAGACTCTTCTGGCCATGCTAATTGCATTCTGAAAAGTATTGACATTCCAACACCAATAACCCCCATAATGATACCAGTAATCAAATACTGTTTAGCAATCATTTTGTGGTCAATACTAAAAATATATTTAGTAATGAACGTGTCTTTATGGTGGTGTTCGTGATCGTGACTTTCTTCGTGATTGTGAGCTTCTGCTGACATAATAGGTAAACTTTAAATTTTATGAATTATTTCATTTCTGCTTTAGCAACTACGGTAGTATCATTGCTTGGTGCACTAGTTGAATCTTTTGTTTGTTTTGATGCTGCCTCAGATGCTTTTGCTTCTTCGGCTGCAGTTTTAACAGCCTGAACTATTGTTTTAGGAGCATTTTCTTTTAACCACGCTTTGTATTCTTCAGGTGTATCAACAATAATTTTCATTTGCATATTATAGTGAGAAGCACCACAAATTTTATTACACAACAATAAAAAATCAAAGGTGTAAGGATCAAGTGCCGGTTCGCCTTTAGCGACTAAATCTGCGCTTTTCTTTGCTCTGATATTATTGATATTTGCAACCTTTTCTATCATTGCTGGTTTTTCTCTCATTTCGGCAGTAGTTACTGATGGAATAAATGAAAAACTAGTAACCATACCAGGAACACAATTCATCTGTGCTCTAAAGTGTGGCATGTAAGCAGAATGCAATACATCTTGTGAACGCATCTTGAAAATAATTCTTGTACCTTTTGGAATATGTAATTCTTTTGATGCAAAATCATCTTGAGCATTTGGGTCCGACAAGTCTAATCCAAGGTTATTTACTCCTTCAATATACCTCACATTTGCTTTTCCTAAAACGCCATCCTCACCAGAATATCTTGCTTCCCAGTTAAATTGTTGAGCATAAAGTTCTATCACAATAGCATCTTTCTCATCTTTTTCATCCACAAACATAATATTTGTCCACGCATACAATCCGTAAAGAATTAATACTGCCAAAACGATAGCAGGAATTATACTCCAGATAAATTCTAATTTATTACTATCAGAAAAATAAAGTGCTTTTTGTCCTTGTCTTCCTCTGTATTTAAATGCAAAATAATGCAATAAAGCTTGAGTGATAGTTTGCACAAAGAATATAAGAGCCATAGTAATCATCATAAGATTATCTAATTCTGGTCCGTGTTCCGAGGCAGCATCACTCATTAAAGGAAATTTTCCATAGTACGCAAGACACCAGATTGTTGTCAGGTAAATGAAAACAAGAAAACCAAACATCAAGTAACCGTTAACTTTATTATCATTATCATTTGCAACTTGAGAATCGTTAACTGTTACACCCACTTGTGTTAAGTCGAATATTTTTGTTAACTGCCACAAGGCAACTGCCAATAAAACTACAACTATAAGTACCAAAAGAGTTGTCATTTGTAATTTACTTTAAATATTAATAATGAAAATGTTTGCTTTCTTCGATGAAAGGATTTCGTTTTGGAACTAGCGGTGCTTTTGTTAAAGCGCTGAATACTACAAAAATGAACAATCCAAAGAAAAATAAAAGTGATGCTATTTCAGGTATTCCAATAAACCATCGGTCACCAACTGTTGCTGGCATAATCATATTGAAGAAATCAATATAATGTCCGGCTAGAATAACGATTCCGCCCATAACAACTATCCAATAAATGCGTTTGAAATCGCTATTAATTAATAGTAAAATTGGGAATATGAAATTCATTACAAAAGCACCAAAGAATGGTAAGTTATATAATTCTATTCTTGTTTTGAAATAAGTAACTTCTTCAGGAATATTAGCATACCAAATCAACATGAATTGTGAAAACCATAAGTAGGTCCAAAAAACGCTGATTCCGAACATGAATTTTGATAAATCATGAATATGGCTGGAATTTACATTTTCTAAATATCCTTTAGATTTTAAATAAATAGTTACCATTTGAATCACAGTGATACCACTTACGAAGAAGCTGGCAAAAACATACCATCCAAAAAGGGTACTGAACCAGTGCGGGTCTAAAGACATAATCCAATCCCAAGCCATGATAGATTCAGAAACAATGAAGAATACTAAAAATGCAGCTGACATTTTGAAGTTCTTTTTGTAGAAAACATCATCATTAGCTTCGTCTTGAGCCAAACAATTTTTTCTAGATAAATAACGGTAAACATTCCAACCCAGTAAGAATATAGCTGCTCTAGAAATCCAAAAAGCAAAATTTAAATAGCCTGATTTACCTGCAATTATTTCATCATAATTTGGACTGTTTGGATCTGTAACTCCTTCTTTCATCCATACAAAAATATGGTTAATATGGAAACCTGATAACAATAAAATTAGAAAGAAGATAACTGATATTATAGGTAAATAAGCCGTAATTCCCTGCATTACTCTAAACAATACCGGAGACCACCCTGCTTGTGCAACTTGTTGAATAGCATAGAATGCTAAAACACCCATTGTAATTAACAAAAAGAATATACAAGCAACGTATAATGCTGCCCATGGTTTATTTTGTAATTGATGAAAAACGTGTTCTACATGTTCTGCGTGCTCATCAGCATGTGCTTCTGCATTATTTTCAACATGTTCTGCATGAGCCGGTTCAGCCACAGTTGCAGCTTTTACCGTATCTTTAGCAATTGTGTCATGAGCAGTTTCGGCTACTGCTACTTCGTGAGTAACCGCAGGTGAATGTTCCGTTGCTACTGCTTCATGAGTTGCTGCTGCTTCATGAGTTGATACTGCTTGATGAGTTGATGCTGCTTCATGTCCTCCTTCATGGTGAGCTTCTTCTTCTTTCAGAATCGTCTCAACATCCTGAATAGTTTTTGGTGCAGTTAAAAAACCATATCCAATACCAAGGATTCCAATAATCATCAGTACGAAAGAAAAGGTTTTTAATTTACTTGAAAAGGTATACATATCTATAAAGATCAGTTTGTTTTACAATTATAATTTGCTTTTAAGTTCAAGAACATAAGCAGCAATCATCCAACGTTCTTGTTGACTCAATTGATTCGCATAAGAACCCATTGAATTTAATCCATACGTTTGAACATGGAAAATACTTCCTACGGTAACTTGTCTGTCTTTATAACTAGGTACACCAAGAAGTTTTTCCTGTTTTACTAATTTCCCCATTCCGTTTCCAGTTTCACCATGACAGATAGCACAGTAAATGCCATATAACTCTTCTGCTTTTTTTATATCAACCTCTTTACCATCAAGCGGCGAAGTTGTAATTGTTTTGGAGAAGTCATACCCTTCTGTAGTATTTGGAATTTCGTATGGTACAAATCCTCTTTTGATTGAACCTTCAGCAGGTAATTGACCTTCTTTGCCTTTTAAACCTGTTGGCGAATTGAAAGCATCAGATTCAGAATAGGTTTCATAAGCTACCGATTCGTACATATTGGGCATGTATTGGTAGTTTGGTTTCAAATTATCTTTACAAGACGAAAAGGAAACAACGATACCAAATACAAATGTTATTTTAAGTAAACTTTTCATATCTATTTTAATGCTTATCATTTTCAACTTCAACTACTTTAACTTCTACTGCTCCTGTACTTTTCAGGAACTTTACCAATTCGGCTTCATTATCTTTAACGGAAACCTCCATTAAGAAATGGTCGTCAGTTGTTCTAACATCAGGATTTTCAGCTTGTTTGAATGGCCATAATCTACTTCTCATATAAAAAGTGATTACCATTAAATGCGCTGCAAAGAATACAGTCATCTCGAACATTACAGGAACAAAAGCCGGCATATTTTGATAGAAAGCAAAACTTGGTTTACCACCAATATCTTGTGGCCAGTCCTGAATCATGATAAAATTTAACATGGTTACTGCAACGCTTAATCCAATGCAGCCATAAATAAAGGCACAAATAGCTAATCGTGTTGGTTCAAGTCCCATTGCTTTATCTAAACCGTGAACCGGAAATGGTGTGAAGACTTCTTCAATATGGTGATGTGCTTTTCTGGTTTGCTTTACAGCATCCATTAAGATATCATCATCATTGTATATTGCGTGTATAACTTTATTACTACTCATAGCAATTATTAATGTTTATCTGAATGATTGTGACCTTCTACTTCTCTATGTCTCTTGTAATTTTCTCCTGATGATTTCAAGATTGTTTTAACCTCTGCTTGAGCAATCACAGGGAAAGTTCTTGCATATAAAAGGAATAATACAAAGAAGAAACCTATTGTTCCAATGAAAATTCCAATATCAACAAACGTTGGTTGGAACATCGTCCATGAAGATGGAAGATAATCTCTGTGTAATGAAGTAACGATAATTACGAAACGCTCAAACCACATACCGATGTTTACCACAATCGAGATAATGAAAGAGAACATAATACTTGTTCTTAGTTTCTTGAACCACATAAACTGTGGAGAAAACACATTACATGTCATCATCGACCAGTATGCCCACCAGTAAGGTCCAGTAGCTCTGTTCAAGAATGCATATTGTTCAAATTCAACTCCTGAATACCAAGCAATAAATAACTCAGTAATATAGGCAACACCTACGATAGAACCTGTAATCATAATTACAATGTTCATTAATTCGATATGTTGAATGGTGATATAATCTTCAAGATTTGACACTTTTCTCATAATGATAAGCAAGGTGTTTACCATAGCAAATCCTGAGAATACCGCACCTGCAACGAAGTATGGTGGGAAAATGGTAGTATGCCAACCCGGTACAATAGAAGTTGCAAAGTCCATACTTACAATCGTGTGAACAGAGAGTACAAGTGGTGTTGCTAAACCTGCAAGTACCAAGGACACTTCTTCAAAACGTTGCCAATCTTTTGCTCTTCCACTCCATCCAAAACTTAATATAGAGTAAATTCTTTTACTAAATGGCTTAACTGCTCTATCTCTTAGCATCGCAAAGTCAGGCAGTAATCCTGTCCACCAGAAAACCAATGATACAGAAAGATAGGTTGAGATTGCAAATACGTCCCAAAGCAATGGCGAGTTAAAGTTTACCCAAAGAGATCCGAATTGATTTGGAATTGGTAATACCCAATAGGCTAACCATGGACGTCCCATGTGTATAACCGGAAATATGGCCGCTTGAATTACAGAAAAAATGGTCATCGCTTCTGCAGATCGGTTAATTGCCATTCTCCATCGTTGACGGAATAATAATAATACGGCAGAAATAAGCGTACCTGCGTGACCTATACCAACCCACCAAACAAAGTTAGTAATATCCCAAGCCCAACCAACTGTTTTATTTAAACCCCAAGTTCCAATACCTGTTGAAATGGTATAAATGATACAGCCAATTCCCCAAAGGAAAGCTATTAATGCAATACTAAATACAGTCCACCATTGTTTGTTAGCTCTTCCTTCAATTGGAGCAGCTATATCTACAGTTATATCGTGATATGATTTATCACCTATAACTAATGGTTTTCTAATGGGTGCTTCGTAATGAGACGACATATTCCTTTATTTCTTAATTAATATTTTTATACTACGTATTTCTAACTTTAACGTGATAAAACACATTTGGTTTTGTACCAACACTTTCTAATAAATGGTACATTCTTTTATTTTCGGCTAGTTTTGCAACTTGATCTTCTTTATTATTTACATCACCAAATACCATTGCGCCAGTTGAACAAGCTGCCGAACAAGCAGTTTGGAATTCATTAACGGCTACTTCTCTTCCTTCGCGTTTTGCTGTTAAAATAGTCAACTGTGTTTTTTGAATACACATAGAACATTTTTCCATAACTCCACGTGAACGAACATTTACATCTGGGTTAATAACCATACGACCCAAATCATCATTCATATGGAAGTCAAATTCGTCGTTACCGTTATATAAGAACCAGTTAAAACGACGTACTTTATATGGACAGTTGTTTGCACAATAACGAGTACCAACACATCTGTTATATGCCATTTGGTTTTGACCTTGACGACCGTGTGATGTTGCTGCCACAGGACAAACCGTTTCACAAGGAGCGTGATTACAATGTTGACACATTACAGGTTGGAAAGCTACTTGTGGATTATCAGCTGCACTTTCCATTTCTCCAAATCCGCCTAATGATCCTTTTTTACCAAATAAACCATCAAAATTTTCTTTTTTCTCGTTGTCTTCAGTAAAGGTTTCTTCAGATGAATAGTATCTGTCTATGCGCAACCAGTGCATATCACGACTTCTTCTGATTTCTGATTTACCAACAACAGGAACGTTGTTTTCAGCATGACATGCAATAACACAAGCACCACAACCGGTACAAGCATTTAAGTCGATTGAAAGATTAAAATGGTGACCTACTGAACGATCAAATGAATCCCACAAATCTACTGAAGTTGCAGGAACTTCTTTGTGATCTAAAGAAACCATAGGAACCGTATTCCATTCTTTTGCTTCTTTGGTATTAAAAATTTCCAGTGTGGTTTCTTTAATAATATCACCTCTACCCATCAACGTTTTTTGTGACTGAACACAAGCAAACTCATGTTCTCCACTTGCCGCTACGATAGTAGCTGACTGTAAATTATTGAACCCGTTGTAGAATGCATAAGCATTAAGACCCACTTGCATTTCTTCTTTTAGCCCAACTTTTTTACCATAACCTAAAGCCATTCCTAAAGTACCTTTAGCTTGTCCAGGTTGAACTATAACCGGAACATTTTCCAGTTTTATTCCGTTTACTGTGAGTGTAGCATAACTTCCGTTAAGACCCCCATTAGCAACGATATTATTATCTAATTTTAATGCATCAGCATCCGCTTTTGATACCGTAACATAGTTATCCCAAGCCACTCTTGTAATTGGATCTGGGAACTCTTGTAACCATGGGTTGTTGGCTTGTTGACCATCACCTAAACCTGTTTTGGTATACAATACCAATTCAAATCCGTTTGCTGGTTTTGATTGTGCTAATGCATTTGCAGCAACAGCATAATCAGCTGAACTTGCAGATGCACCTGCAGAAGCTCCAACAGCAACACCATCGTGAACTGTTTGATTCCATGAAGCACCATTTGTATAAGAAGCTGCATTTGCTTTTATGTAATCGTAATAATCTGCACTATTTCCAATCCATGATAATAATCCTTCTTGGAATTGTTTAGAGCTGAATAATGGACGAATTGTTGGTTGTGTCAAAGAATAGGTTCCTTTGGTCAATATCAAATCGTTCCATGACTCTAAATAATGAGGCGCAGGAATTGCAATAGTTGTGATTGAAGCGGTTTCATCTTCTCTCAAAGAAAAGGCAGCTGATAATTTTACTTTTTTCAATCCACTAACGAATTTAGCAGAATCCGCTAAAGTATATACTGGATTTACGCCACTCATAATTAAAGTATGAACACTTCCTGCATTCATATCAGCAACTAGTTGAGCTACTTTTTCGTTAGACCCTTTTCTAATTTGACGTGTTCCGATAGTTGAAAATGCTTCACTAGCTAAAGCTTGATTGATAGCTAAAACTAATAATTGTGCATTTTTATCTTGAATACCTGAAACTAAAACTCCTTTTGATCCAGCAGCTTTTAATTGTTGTGCTGCTCTTATTATTACATCTTCGTTATCTACTCTTCTGGAAGTTATCGCCGAACCTGTAATTATATTGTATATTTTAACTAAAGCTTGTTTTTGATTAGCAATTGTCATTGGGACACGCTTATCAGCAGCAGCTCCAGACAAAGTCATGTTGGCTTCAAACTGATAGTGTTTTGACATTTTGCCTGCTTGAGGAATTCTACCTTTGGCATATCCTGAACCGAAACTTCCACCTTGCCAATCTCCTAAAAAGTCAGCATCAAGGGAAACTATAGTATTTGCTTTTGAAAAATCATAATCTACCAGAGCTCTTTCTCCAAAAACTGTTTCAAAAGCATCTAGTGCAGCCGATTCAGACACTGCATCATAGACAACGTGTTTTGCAGTTGGATTTTTAGCAATAAATTCGGCTATTAACTTTTCAGTAGATGGGCTTGCTAAGGTATTTGTCAATAAAACAATTTGTCCGCCTTTTGTCTTTGCATCGACTAAACTTGCTTTTATTTTCAAATCAGCTTCCTGCCAAGTCGCGTCTTTTTGAGCCACTTTCGTTCTCTTCAAACGCATGCTGTCATATAATGATAACACAGATGCATGAACTCTTGCGTTGGCAACAAACTTTGCTCCGGCAATAGTATTATTTTCAATTTTAATTGGACGCCCTTCACGAGTTTTTACTAATAAATTAGCAAAATCAAAACCATCAAACATAGAGGTAGCATAATAATCTGCAACTCCTGGAACAATTTGTTCAGGTTGTAAAACGTAAGGAATTGATTTATGTACCGGACCTTCACAAGCTGCTAATGTTGCAGCAGCAGTTGTAAATCCGACGTATTTCAAGAAATCACGACGAGTAGTTGAAGAAGAAGATAATGCTTCTTTGTCTGATAAAAATTCATCTGTTGGAATTTCTTCTACAAATTCATTATTTCTAAGCGTCTCAACAATAGAACTATTTTCGTTTAGTTCCTCAACACTTTTCCAGTATTTTTTGTTCGATGACATCGTATATAAATATTAGCTTCTTAAATTATTTTATTAGTAGTGGCATTTACCACATTCCGTTCCTCCCATTTGCGCAGCAGTCAATTTGTCTACCCCATATCGTTTAGAAAGTTCTTCGTGAATTTTTGTGTAGTATGCATTTCCTTCCATTTTGACATCAGTCTCACGATGACATTTAATACACCATCCCATAGTTAACGGAGCAAATTGTTTTTGGATTTCATATTCTTGAACAGGTCCGTGACATTTTTGACATTCAATTCCAGCAACTGTTACGTGTTGTGAGTGATTGAAGTAAGCAAAGTCAGGTAAGTTATGGATTCTAACCCATTTAACAGGACTGGTTTTTCCAGTATATTTTGAACCGTCCCAACCTACAGCAGCGTATAATTTTTTAATTTCTCCGTCGTAGAATGCTTTTGAATGTTCCGGAGTAGCAGTAGTGTCTGAAACTTCAGAAATGTTTTTATGACAGTTCATACAAACATTTAGAGAAGGAATCCCTGCGTTTTTACTAACGCGTGCGGCCGAGTGGCAATATTTACAATCAATACCATTGCTTCCAGCATGAATTCTGTGAGAATAATGAATTGGTTGAATTGGTGCGTAATCTTGATCAACTCCTATTTGCATTAAGTATCCATAAACAAAGAATCCGCTGGCTAATAATAAGAAGATAGAAGAAACTAAAACCAAAAATTGGTTTTTTGCAAATGCTTTCCAAATTGGTAATCTTGCTTCTTTTTCAGCAACTTCGATACCGTTTGCTTTAGCAACTTTAGTTAATACATTGTTCACAAAGACCAACATGATTACCAACATCAACAACACTAAACATAAAGCTCCAAGAACAACGTTATTTGAAATTCCAGCATTGTTGTCTGCTTTTAATCCCCCATCAGCTGTAGTAGTTAATCCTTTTGGCGCTTCAGGTTTTGGTTCATCAGTATACGCTAAAATATTATCTACATCTTGTTTTGATAATTGAGGAAACGCAGTCATTACTGACTTGTTATATTCATTAAATATTTTAACTGCATCAGCATCACCTGACTTTATCATAGCAGAACTATTGGCAATCCAAGGATAAAACCAATCTCTTGCGTGACGTGCGGTTACACCTCTTAATGCAGGGCCGGTCATTTTCTTGTCTAAAGCGTGACAAGCTGCACAATTAGCGTTAAACAATACTTTCCCTGCTACTGCGTCGCCTCCAGTGGCTGCAGCTGGTGCTGCTGTTGCTGTTGCAGTGACTGGTGTAGCTGCTGCTGGCTGAGTTGCTTGTGAAAATGAAGTGAAGGAGAAAGTTAGCATAAAAGCTAAACAGAAGAGTATTTTCCTTGAAATCGAATTATGGTTACCCACTTTTTTCATATAATAAGTAATTATCGGCTTATGTTGGCTCGGTTTATTCTGAAAGAATTTCAGTAAAAAATCGACGTTTTATTAAAAACTTGCACAAAAATACGACTTATGAACTATTCTCAAAACCTTAAATATAGCTTAAATATCAATTTATATTAATTCTAAATAACGTTTTTGCGGCGGTTTAATTCTATAAGTTTTACATTTGCATAAAAATCAAACAATTATGACCTTTTTAAAACAAATAAAATTAGTTTTCGCTACACTAACTCTGGTTTTTTTGCATCAAAAAAGCTATAGTCAAGAGGCTAAAGTAAGTGTAAGTCAAGATCCAAAGTTTGAGCAACTCTTAAACGAAAAAAGAAAAATAAATAGTTCGATTACCATAAATGATCGTTATAAAATACAGATTTTTAACGGAGATACTGAAAATTCCAAAAAAACATTGCTTGATTTTAAAAGAGAAAACAAAAATATTGATGCTACTATAGTTTTTAGCACACCACTATATAAAGTTTGGGTAGGCAATTTCAAAACCCGAATTGAAGCCGAAAAAAACCTCAACGATTTAAAGAAGAAATATCCAAATGCGTTTTTGATAAAACCGAATAAATAAAAAACGCAAAAACCATTAAACAAAAAATCCCGATTGCTCGGGATTTTCATTTGTATTACTTCATCTTTTTCTTCACTTCCACTTCCTGGAAAGCTTCGATGATGTCAAGTTGTTCAATATCGTTGTAATTCTTGATCTGCATACCGCAATCATATCCTTTGGCAACATCTTTTACATCGTCTTTAAAACGTTTCAGGGTGGCTAATTCTCCTGTAAAAACAACAACGCCTTCACGGATAATTCTGATTTTAGAATTTCTGAAGATTTTACCATCGGTAACCATACATCCAGCAATAGTTCCCACTTTCGATACTTTGAAAATTTCTCTGATTTCTGCCGTACCGGTAACTTCTTCTTTCATTTCTGGAGAAAGCATGCCTTCCATCGCGTCTTTCAGGTCGTTGATAGCATCGTAAATAATGGAATAACTTCTGATATCAATTTCTTCCTTTTGAGCTATTTGACGAGCATTTCCAGCCGGACGAACGTTAAATCCAATAATGATAGCATCAGAAGCTGAAGCCAACATTACGTCAGTTTCGGTAATCGCTCCAACACCTTTATGTATGATGTTGATTTGTATTTCATCCGTAGACAATTTAGAAAACTCACTCGAAAGTGCTTCTACAGAACCGTCAACGTCTCCTTTAAGAATAATGTTCAATTCTTTAAATTGACCCAATGCTATACGACGCCCAATTTCCGCCAAAGTAATATGACGTTGTGTTCTAACGGATTGTTCACGCATTAATTGTAAACGTTTCGTCGCAATTTGTTTGGCTTCTCTTTCGTCTTCAAATACGTTAAATTTATCTCCGGCAGTTGATGCGCCATCTAACCCTAATATAGATATTGGCGTTGAAGGCCCAGCGGACATAACGGTATGTCCTCTTTCGTCATGCATGGCTTTCACTTTTCCGTGATTTTTTCCGGCCAATACATAATCGCCCACTTTTAAAGTTCCGGATTGTACCAATATTGTTGATACGTAGCCTCTTCCTTTGTCTAATTGTGCTTCCACAACAGTTCCGACAGCAAGTTTATTTGGGTTTGCTTTTAAGTCTAAAATTTCAGCTTCAAGCAATACTTTCTCTAATAATTCTTTTACTCCTGTTCCTTTTTTAGCAGAAATATCATGCGATTGGTACTTTCCACCCCAATCTTCTACTAATAAATTCATTGCAGCTAATTTTTCCTTAATCTTTTCAGGATTAGCGCCTTGTTTATCAATTTTATTAATTGCAAATATCATAGGAACATTAGCGGCTTGGGCATGGCTGATAGCTTCTTTGGTTTGTGGCATGATATCATCATCTGCAGCAACCACAATAATCGCGATATCGGTAACCTGAGCTCCACGAGCACGCATAGCAGTAAATGCTTCGTGACCTGGTGTATCAAGGAAGGTAATTTTTTGACCGCCTTCAAGCGTAACGGCATAAGCACCAATGTGTTGTGTAATACCTCCAGATTCCCCCGCAATTACATTTTCTTTACGGATATAATCTAATAATGACGTTTTTCCGTGATCCACGTGACCCATTACGGTTACAATTGGAGCACGCGTCACTAAATCTTCAGGTCTGTCTTCAACTACTTCTAAAGCATCTTCTATGTCAGTAGTAATAAATTCAACTTCATAACCAAACTCGTCTGCAACAATTGATAACGTTTCCGCATCTAATCTTTGATTCATGGTAACCATGATTCCAAGTGACATACAAGTTCCGATTACTTTTGTAATTGGCACATCCATCATTGTGGCAATTTCTCCAACCGTAACGAATTCTGTTACTTTGATCGTTTTACTTCCCTCTTCAATGGCTTGCATTTCGTCCTCACTTCTCTGACGGTGCGAATCACGCTTATCTCTTCTATATTTTGCCGCTTTAGATTTGTTTCCTTTTCCTTGTAGACGCTCTAAAGTTTCTTTAATTTGATTCTTAACTTCTTCTTCCGTTGGCTCCACTTTTTGAACAATTGCAGGTCGATTCCCTTTTTGGAATCCGCCACCACCTGGTTTAGCTCCACCTGGTTTATTAGGCCCAAAGGCGTTTCCTCCGCCTCCGCCACCAATAACGGGTCTACCTGTTTCACCTGGTTTACCCGGAATTCTTTTTCTTTTATTTTTATTGGCATTCGCAGCTTGTTGAGCTGTTTGTCCAGTTGCCGGAGTTGCAGGTTTAGCAGCTTCTTTTTTAAACTCTTCTTTTTTCTTTTTGGGTTTGTTAAATTGCGCTAAATCTATTTTTTGTCCAGTTAATATTGGCCCGGAAAGATTTTGATATTGTGTTGTATGTGTTTCATCGATTGGAGCTTCTTCAGCAGCCGGCGCTTCAATCTTTTCTTCTTTTGAGGCAACTTTTGGCGCTACTTCTTCTTTATTTGTAACAACCTCTTTCTTTTGTTTCGGCTTTTCGCTTATGCTCGAGTCTGAAGCTGTTTTTGACTTTTGATCTGATTTTGCTATTTGCACGGCTGATGCTTTTGGCTCTAAATCAATTTTTCCAACTTGTTTTGGAGCGATTACCGTTGCCTTCGCTTTAATCAATTCTTGTTGTTTTTGACGCTCTTCTTCTAACTTGCGTTTGTCCTCGATTTCTTTTTCTCTTTCAATGCGAAGTGCTTCTTTTTCTTTACGAATTTCTTCGCTTATACCTTTTGAAGCTTCTTTATTTCCTTTGTCACCGGCAAACTGTCCGCAAAGAATAGAGTATACATCATCGGAAACTTTTGTGTTTGGACTAGCTTCAATGACAATTCCCTTATCCTTCAGATAATCCACAGCTCTTTCCAAAGAAATATTCAATTCCCTTAAAACTTTATTAATTCTAATATTTCCTTCAGACATAAAATCTTATTATAGTTAGCTAATTTTGCGTTAAAAGATTAGTCTTGAAACTCTTCTTTCAATATTCTTATTACTTCTAAAATTGTTTCTTCTTCTAAATCAGTTCTTCTGACTAAATCAGCAACATCTTGATTCAAAATACTTCTTGCTGTATCTAATCCGATTTTTGCAAATTCGTCAATTACCCATCCATCTATTTCGTCTGAAAACTCTGTTAATTCAACATCATCTTCTTCAATGGCAGCACCTTCTCTGATTACGTCTAATTCGTAACCTGTTAAAAGTCCGGCCAGTTTGATATTGTGTCCACCACGGCCAATAGCTTTTGAAACTTCTTCTAATTTCAAGAAAACTTCAGCTCTTTTTTTCTCTTCGTCAATCTTTAGAGAGGATACTTTTGCAGGGCTTAATGCTCTTGTGATATAAAGTTGCAAATTGGTAGTGTAGTTGATTACGTCAATATTTTCGTTTCCTAATTCGCGAACAATTCCGTGAATTCTAGAACCTTTCATACCAACGCATGCTCCTACTGGATCAATTCTATCGTCATAAGAATCAACGGCTACTTTTGCTTTTTCACCTGGAATTCTCACTACTTTTTTAATCATAATTAAACCATCAAAAACTTCCGGAATTTCTTGTTCGAATAATTTTTCCAAAAATATATCCGCCGTTCTCGACATAATAATTTGAGGTTTATTTCCTTTCAATTCAACGCTTTCAATTATTCCACGAACATTGTCTCCTTTACGGAAAAAGTCAGATGGAATTTGTTTTTCTTTTGGCAACACAATTTCATTCCCTTCGTCATCAATCAAAATCACAACTCTTGGACGAACGTGATGTACTTCCGCGGTATAAATTTCGCCTATTAAATCTTTAAATTGTTTGTAAAGATTATTATTATCATGTTCGTGAATTTTAGAAATCAAGTTTTGACGCAAAGCCAAAATTGCTCTTCTTCCCAGATCAATTAATTTTACTTCTTCAGAAACATCTTCACCAACTTCAAAATCAGGTTCGATTTTTTGAGCTTCAGACAATTCAATTTCTTGATTTTCATCTTCCACTTCACCATCGGCAACAACTACACGATTTCTCCAAATCTCCATATCACCTTTGTCAGGATTGATAATGATATCAAAGTTATCATCAGAACCGTATTTCTTTTTCAATGCGTTTCTAAATACATCTTCCAAAATCGCCATAAGCGTTACTCGATCAATGAGTTTGTCATCTTTAAACTCTGAAAATGATTCGATTAA
>CANGTQ010000004.1 GCA_947456955.1 Flavobacteriaceae bacterium
CTGAAATTATATTAAAACCAATTTACTTTGAATATGACAAAAGCAATATCACTCAAGAAGGTGCATTTGAGTTAGACAAATTGGTTCAGGTGATGAAAAATAACGATAAAATGGTCATCCTAGCTAAATCACACACCGATAGCAGAGGAGGCGATAAGTATAATTTAACGCTATCTGAAAGAAGAGCAAAATCAACTGTTCAATACATAATATCTAAAGGAATTGATGCAAGCAGAATTTCTGGAAAAGGAATGGGAGAATTGGAACCAAAAGAAGTTTGCAATCCTTGTACAGAAGCACAACATGCACTAAACAGACGTTCAGAATTCTTGATTGTGAAGTAGTGTAGAAATAACTTTTTATTGATAAAAAGAACCGTCTAGTTATAATAACGAGACGGTTTTTTTATAAATATTTGTATTAGAAATAAAGCTATTGACATAAGTCAAAATTGCTTTACTTGATTTGTTTTCGGGAAGTTTATGGTGTCAAAAAATTATTAATCCTGATTGTTATTTTAAAATTTAAATAACCTTTCTATATCCTATTAATAACTATTTATTCTGCAAAAGCTGAACTTAAAAAGAAAAATGATAAGTGTATAGCCAGTTATATTTAATAATCTTTTAATACTATTATAAAAACTAAATAAAATAAAAAAAGTCCCGATTACTCGAGACTTTAATAATTGGATTTTGGTAATACTTATTGCACTTTTACATTATCAACTTTCCATTGCGAAGCGCCGGCAGTCGTTGATACGTATTTGAAAGCTATGCGTACGTTTGGTTGACCAATGAATGCCGCTAAAGATACATTGCCTGAATCTCTCCAAGTGGTACCGGATGTTGCCAAATTAAAACCAGATAATGTTGTCCAGGTAGCCGCTGTAGGCGAACCCGAACCTAAATAGTTGGTCGACACCAATACCGCAAGTGCTGTCCCGGAGAATGGTCTTACTGTTTGGAAAGTCAAGTTGGCTGATCCAATACCTGTCAAGTTAATCGATGGAGAAATCAACCAGTCTTCATTATTTTGAGCACCACTTGAAAAACCATTCATGTTGGCGCAATTCCCAGGGTTTCCTGCTGAATCTAATGACCAAACTTGGGTCCCGATCACACTGAATTTTGTCCAATTAGGAAAATTAGAAGTGAATGTTTCTTCGAACAATGGTAGTACTCTTGGCCCGTTTAACTGAACATCATTCAAAGATCTAATCATGAACTGGAAAGTACTTCCGAATTTAGTTAATACACCTCTTAGTTTTCCGTTCCCTGAAGGAATAGCTGCGGAAGCAAAAGTGGCATATTCGCTTACTCTAACGATAAGTGTATTTCCTGCAGCATCAACCACATTGTGATTAGTTCCGCCACCAATTGTAAATACGTCTTGATCAAAATAATTTTGATTTAATGAAGCGTCAGTAAATTGAACGTTATCTAACTCAATTAACTTATTAATGTTGTTGTTATTCAACGTTTGGGCTATAGTTAAATGATTTACCAATTCGTCTTCATTTACTTTAGTACAAGAACGGGTTAAAACACTTTGGTATTCTACCGGAGAAATTCTACCTACTTCATCGTCTGAAGTATCCTCTAGTGTGTTACCATTGTACAAAGATCCGATAATAGTTGAATTGTTTTCTTTAACGAAATATCTGTCTTTCATATTTACAAATACTTTTCGTCCCGGTTCGTATTTCGTATATAGATTGTAATCATCTACTGAAACACTGAATCCAACGGCTCCATCTACTGAAACAAAAGAAATGGATTTGTAAAAGTTTCCTCCAACATCACTTGAAGTAACATAAGCTTCAATAATGTCTTCGCCTGTATGTTGAGCATAAGACGTTGCCGCTAAATTTGTGAAGTAACTCACTTCTTTGGTGGCTGTTAAATCTGTACATTCTCCGCTTAAATCAGGATTGTCGTACGATTCATCTATACAACTTGCAAAGGTTGCAAAAAGTGCAATGGTCAATAGTTTTAATAAATTTTTCATAGCTATTAATTGTTTTCGTAAACTTTTACTTTATCAACTTGGAAAAGACCGTCAAGTGTATTTCCGTTTCCGGTAACTCTGAAGGCAATATGAATGATTCCGCTGTACGAAGATAAATCAATTTCTCCGGATGGGATATATACGTAACCATTTGTTGTTTCGTTTGCAACTGTTGCGTCTAAGGCAGTCCAAGTAGCGCCTAATACGTTTGTTCCATCAAAATCTGTAGAAATCAATACTTCTAATTTATTAGCTGGATTGTCTACAAAGTTTGTTGCTGACGAAAATGATAATACTACATTTTCGGCTTCGCCTAAGTCAATGGAAGGTGTGATAGCCCAACCGATATTTGACGCTTGTCCACTTCCAAATGGACTAAATTGGATATAGCCATCATTGTTGAATTCTCTTTCTATCCAAAGTTTAGTTCCGGTTTCAGCGAAGTTGGTCCAGCCTTCAAAGTCAAATGTTGCATTGTAGTTAATGTCTGCTTCCGGAAAATCTTCGGAGAAAATCAACGGCTTAAATGGCGCAATTTCGGTATCGTCTGAACAACTAATAGCAATACTAACAGTTACTATTGCCAAAAATGATTTAATTATATTTTTCATAGTCATAATAGTATTAGAAGTTAATGTATAAATTTAAGAAATAAGTTCTGCCGTAACCGTAGAAATATTTTGGCCCGAATGATGGTGTCCCATTAGCATTATCTTGTTGAAACTCTGCAAATGTTGCTTTTCTTGATTGCTCAAAACCACCCGTTTTATAGATTACATCAAATACATTGTTGATTGATGCGAAGAAACCAAATGTAGAACTGTTCACTCTCCATGATTTTCCTCCTACTAAGTTTACCAAAGTAATTGGGTCAAATTTCTCTTGTTTCAAAGCAGCGCGAATCGCATCGTTTGTTCCTCCTTCAAAACCTGTACCTGTTGCGGGATCTTCGACAACAAAGTTAGTGGTTCTTAAAATACTTGAAACATCAATATAACTGTCTGCTAAATAGTTGACATTAGCTCCAATCCACCAAAATTTAGGATCTCGGTATTCCAAACCAAGAGAGTAAGCTTGTTGAGGAACTCCAGGCTGTTTGTAGCCTTTTAAGTAAGCTCTTCCAAAATCAGTAATTGGATTCGCGTTCGTTTCAGAGGCTTGACCGTCGTCATTTACTTTTAAGTTTGGATTTTCATCATAGGTGTATTGGCCGTAAGAAGCCGCACCGTTTACTTTAATCGTAGAAGTCAATTGGTATTCAAAACCAAATTCTGCACCGATATTTTTCTTGCTGATTCCGGTTACAATTTCACTAATGAATGAATCGGTATCGGTGTCGCCGTCTTCACCTGCATCAAAAAGTCCTTCTCCGTAGAAGAAAGATATTTCAGTAGCATCTTTTACTTTAGAAAAGAAACCTGTTAATCTTGCTTTAAATTTAGGTGCTTTGATGATATAACTTGCATCAGCACTCATGATGGCTTCACTTCTTAAATCAGGCGTAATGTTATTGTTAAGTCTGGCATTTGAAAACGAGTTTCTTAAGTTAGGCGCTTTGGTCATATAAACTCCGTTGAAGTCTAACATTTGACGACCGGAAAGTTTATACGTTAATCCTCCTTTGAAACCAAAGTTTTCGAAGATAACTTTATCACTTTTACCAAATGAATTGTTCGCATAAATACCGTTTCTGTATAATCCTTCTCTCTGGTATTCCGATCTTGCGAAAGATTGAGCCATATAGAAATCGATTGTTCTGTAAGTGAATTTAAACTGTGTAAATCCTTCAAAAGTTGTCGCTAACAATTTATAGTTGTAACCATAAGTATCGCCTACTCTTACTTGTCTGTTAGGATTGTTCAAATCAGTCTGAGAAGCAGCACCCTCGAAGAAAGGATCAATATCTTCAAAATAAGTTCCTCCTAACAAATCCAATAATTTTTGGTAGTTTCTTGAACTTAATTTTCTGAAGTTAACTCCCGCATTTAAAGTAATGTTGTCTGCAATTTGCGAATTGATGTAAGAGTTAGCGCTCCATAATTTATCAGCAGTTCTGTCTTCGTATAAAACGTAGGCACTTTTTCCGGCTCTATCTTCATCTGTATTGACGCGATAAATATCAGTCCAATCAACTTGCCCATCGTTAACAAAATTATTTCTGGCAATATCGGCACTTGGATTGTTATACGTTGGATTGCCGTTTATATCTAAAATCGGATTCCCTGAACCATCAAGAGCCGGCACATAATAACTAGGTGAGTTTAAATAATAACTTGGTAAGTTTTTGTAGTAAGTTGGATCAGGATTGTTAGCTAATTGAAAATCAAGTCTACTGTTTCCAATATGCCCAACTTGATATGCAACGTTAGTGTTTAAGTTAGTCTTATCAGATATTTTCCAATAGTGACTTAACATATTGATTGGTTCTTCAATCTCTTTCACTCTTGAATTTCTCTTTTCACCGTCTTGCCATCCCCAATAAGAGTTGTATTTAAAGTCTTTCAATCGGGTAACCTCATCAGTGTTTGGAGAAGTTTTAGCTCTGCTGTTTTGTGCAAAGATGGAAGTAAAGTTCAAACTATGTTTGTCATTAAATTTTTTCTCAACACTTGCAAATAAAGAGTTGGCACTATAATTAGTTCCATCAAAGAAACCTTCTTGAGCCAATCGTCTTGAAGCAGAAATAACAAAAGCCCATCCATTTTTGTTCATCCCTGAAGCATATGTTCCCATGGTTCTCCAACTGTAATTGGTATTGGTTCCTGAGAAAGATATTCTTGATCCTTTTCTATAAATTGAAGCTCTGGTGTTAATTTCTTGTGTTCCAAGAATTCCTCCAAAAGTATAATCTGACGGCCCTGAACCCGTAGTAAACTCTTGATTTCTTGTAGCATCATTTAATCCTCCCCAGTTACTCCATTGCGGTCTTCCATCGTAAATTTTATTCATGGATATTCCATTAATCATGGTATTCCCATACTCATTATCCAGTCCTCTTATTCTGAATCGGGCTTGTCCCCAATTGAATGCTGCAGCTTGTTGGAATACGTCTCTAGAAGCTTGCAATAAACCAGATGTGCTTTCAGAACCACTGTTGTCATCCCCTAAATCATTTTCAGTAATGGTAACCAAACTTAACTGTTGTTCTGAGGTGATGTCTTCTTCAAAAACAATAACCCCTAAATCAACCATCTTTCCGGTTTCTACTTCAACTACTAACAATTGATCTTTGTAACCGAAACTTTTAATTTGCAGCAATTGACTGCCCTTTTCAACTTCCGTAAAAACAAAAATACCCGCTCCGTTAGTCAAAGCAGTCAAAGTAGTGTTTTGAATAGAAGCAACGACATTTTGTAATGGTTTTTGTGTTTTAGAATCTACAACTTTCCCTGTAATTCCGGTCGTGGTTTGTGCAAAACCAAAAAACACTTGCATCACAAATAAAGTACTAATAACAAGTTTTTTCATAAATAAAAATAAAATTAATTTTTCTATAGTTAAGTGTTAATGAAAACTTAACAGCCGACAAATGTACATCTTTTAATAATATTATCTACTTTTGGCTCAAAGTTTTAAAAAACTTGACAATTAATTAATATGTGTTTTATGAGAATTAAAAAAATAATAGCGCTTTTCTTTGTTTTATTCGCAATTTTTGGTGCAAATGCACAGGCAAAAAAATACATCGTGCATACTGTTGCTTTCTATAACTTCGAAAATCTATTCGACACTATTAACGGAACAAACAATGATGAAGAATGGCTGCCAAATGGAGCTCAAAACTGGACATCTGCTAAATACAAACAAAAACTACACAATTTAGCTAAAGTATTATCTGAAATAGGAACTACTGACAACCCAAATAATTCTCCAACTTTAATTGCTGGTTGCGAGATTGAAAACAGAGGCGTTTTAGAAGATTTGGTAAAAGAACCGCTTCTTATTAATAAAGACTATGGTATAGTACATTTTGATTCTCCGGATAAAAGAGGAATTGATGTGGCATTGCTATATCAAAAAAAACACTTTAAACCTACAAGTTTTAAAAACATTCCTTTATTGATTTATAAAAATCAATTGAATTCGAAAGCAAAGGAAAAAAATGATAAAGACGATGCATCGGATGACAAATCTGAAATCGATAAAGATTTAGATCGTGTGTATACTCGTGACCAACTTTTAGTAACTGGTTTTCTGGATGGTGAAGAAATAAACGTTATTGTCAATCACTGGCCATCCCGTTCAGGAGGTGAAAAGAAAAGTTCCCCTTTCCGTGAGGCTGCAGGTAGATTAAACCGAAAAATAATTGATTCTATTTACAAAATCAATCCCAATGCGAAAATTATGACCATGGGCGATTTAAATGATGGCTCATATAATAAAAGCGTAAAAGAAGGTATTGGTGCCAAACGCAAAAAAGAAGAGGTAAAAGAATTTGGAATTTATAATCCTTTTGAAGAAATGTTCTACAAAGGAAACGCAACGCTATTCTATCGTGATGCCGGAGATATTTTTGATCAAATAATGGTCTCTGAAGCGTTAATCAGAAAAGATACTTCTACTTTCCGTTACTGGAAAGCAGGTATATATAACAAACCCTATATGATTACAAAAGTTGGTCAATATAAAGGATATCCTCTAAGGCATGGTGCTAATGAAATTGGCTATAGTGACCACTTCCCCGTTTATATTTATCTGATTAAGGAAGTCAAATAAAAAAGTTAATAAAGGTTAGTTCACGCTAACCTTTTTTATTTACTATT
Source organism: Flavobacteriaceae bacterium (assembly GCA_947456955.1). Lineage (GTDB taxonomy): Bacteria > Bacteroidota > Bacteroidia > Flavobacteriales > Flavobacteriaceae > Flavobacterium. The sequence continues at coordinate 6,774 of CANGTQ010000004.1, forward strand.
TTCGTAAAAAAAATTATCTCATGGCCATTCCAAAACCATTCAACCTCAACCAATGGATAAACGATAACCGTCATTTATTAAAACCACCCGTTGGTAACAAAAACATTTATGTTGATTCCGAAGATTATATAGTAATGATTGTGGCTGGCCCAAACGCCCGAAAAGACTATCACTACAACGAAACTGAAGAATTGTTCTACCAACTCGAAGGCGAAATCACAGTCTATGTACAAGACAATGGCGAGAAAAAAGCAATGAAACTTACAGCCGGCGATATGTATTTGCATCCGGCAAAAACACCACATTCGCCCAACAGAAGCGAAGGTTCAATTGGTTTGGTAATAGAACTAAAACGAACTGGCACTGATGCAAAAGATGGCTTACTCTGGTTTTGCGAAAACTGCAACCACAAACTTTATGATGTCTATTTTCCACTAACCGACATAGAAAAAGATTTCTTACATCATTTTGAACATTTCTATAATTCAAAAGATCTTAGAACATGTACTAAATGTGGAACTGTTATGGAAAGTGACCCAAGATTTACAGTAAAATAATTTTTTCTTATTATAATCACACGTTGATTTTATTTCTGGAAACATCCTCCCGCTATCCTCGCTACACGCTAGCTTGCCTCTATCGAGGCTAAAATTCAACTTCTTTTCTGTCATTTATGACAAACACAAAAAAACGACCCACTTCCGTGAGCCGTCTATTATCTGTCATCTATTTTCTTTTCTCTCTTTAAGAATTCATTATCGCCTCTATTTCATCCACTTCAATCGGAATATTTCTCATAAGGTTAAAAGGCTCACCTTTTTCCTGAATCACCACATCATCTTCAATACGAATTCCAAAACCTTCTGCCGGAATATAAATACCAGGTTCAACAGTGAAAACCATATTGGCTTTCATTGGCTCGTTCAAAAGTCCGTAATCGTGAGTGTCTAACCCCATATGATGCGAGGTTCCATGCATAAAATATTTTTTATACGCTGGCCAATCTGGGCTTTCATTTTGAACATCGGCTTTGTCAATTAATCCCAAACCAAGTAATTCGGATGTCATTATTTTTCCAACTTCTATATGGTATTGCTTCCAAAAATTACCAGGGACTAACATTTTTGTTGCTTCATTTTTTACGCGTAAAACCGCATTGTAGACTTGCTTTTGGCGGTCTGTAAAGCGACCAGAAACAGGTGCCATTCTCGTCATATCACTTGAATAATTGGCATATTCAGCACCAACATCAAGCAAAATCAAATCACCAGCTTTGCATTGTTGGTTGTTTTCAATATAATGCAATACGTTCGCATTGTTTCCCGAAGCAATTATTGGTGTATAGGCGAAACCCTTAGAACGATTTCTTAGGAATTCATGAGCAAACTCAGCTTCAATTTCATATTCGGTTACACTTGGTTTTACAAACTGCAATACTCTACGATAGCCTTTTTCAGTGATGTTACATGCCTCCTGAATTAAATCTAATTCTTCACTTTCTTTGATAGAACGAATACGTTGCAAAATTGGATTCGATTTTTCTACTTTGTGTGCTGGATAATTTTCTTTCCACCATTTTACAAATCGTGCTTCACGAGTTTCGGTTTCAATTGACGCCCGATAATGCTCGTTAGTGTTGATGTACATCGTTTCGGCGTAAGACATAACTTCTTTCAAAGTCTTGTGAAAATCCTGCAGCCAAATCACCGACTTTATTCCGGAAACCTCAAAAGCTCTGTCTTTGGTTAGTTTTTCGCCTTCCCAAATCGCAATGTGTTCGTTGGTTTCTTTTAGAAATAAGATTTCTTTCAAATGGTCATAAGGCGCATCCGGGAAAAGCAACAAAATACTTTCTTCTTGGTCGACGCCAGATAAATAAAAAATGTCCCGATGTTGTTGAAATGGCAAAGTACTATCGGCAGAAATAGGATAAATATCATTAGAATTAAATACAGCAACGCTGTTAGGTTTCATTTTCTCTGTAAATTTAGCCCTGTTTTTAACGAACAAATGACGGTCTATTTGATGGTATTTCATTATGAAATTATTAATATTGTATGTTCCAAAGTTAAAACATTGGAATTAAAAAGAGCTGCTATGAAACGATTAATTTTTGTTATTTTTTTTCTAATAACCTCTATAATTGGCTTTTCACAAGAAAAGAAAGCCTATCAGCTTTTTAGTAAAAAGGGCAAGAAAGTTGACTATGGTAAACTACTTAAAGCTGCTGAAAAATCGCAAGTGGTTTTGTTTGGCGAATATCATAACAATGCCATTTCACATTGGTTAGAATTAGAATTAACCAAAGATTTAGCTGATAAAAATGCAATAATTTTAGGAGCCGAGATGATTGAAGCAGATAATCAAAAGCAATTAGATCAATTTCTGAAAGGAGAAATCAATCAGAAGCAATTGGATTCAACTGCTAGACTTTGGCCCAATTATAAAACAGACTACAAACCTTTAGTTGAATTTGCTAAGGAAAACAATATACCATTTATTGCTACTAATATTCCCCGAAGATTTGCTTCATTAGTTTCCAAAAAGGGCTTTGAAGGCTTGGAAAATTTAACTTTGGAGGAGAAGACATGGATTACTCCTTTACCAATTGTTTACGATTCCGAATTACCCGGTTATGTTAACATGATGAAAATGATGGGAGATCATGCAAGTCCAAATATGCCGAAAGCGCAAGCTATTAAAGACGCCACAATGGCCTATTTTATTCAAAAGAATTTAAAACAGAAATCTATCTTTATTCATTTTAACGGAACATACCATTCTGATAATTTTGAAGGTATCTATTGGTATTTAAAAAAAACGGCACCAAACCTGGAAATTTTAACTATTGCAACCATCGAGCAAAAGGAATTAAAAAAAATATCGACAGAAGATTATAATAAAGCAGACTATATTCTCGTTATAGATGAAGATGTAACAAAATCACACTAGCAAAGTCTTAACAAATTAAATCAATCCTAAGCTAGCTGAACCATTTGGTGGGTAAGGGAAAAAAGAAAAATCAAATGAAAAAGAGTTGTTTTATTTTACTGTTATTAATAACAATAGTGGCTCCGTTCTTCTCTTGCAGTGAAGACAAAGAGGACGAACCCATGCTTATTATTAAATTTCAATTTGATCCTAATCAGGCAAGACTTAACAATTTAGGGCAACCATCTACGATAGCGCCTGGAAATGCTGCTCAATCTCCTATTTTTAATACCATCTCTGCTCATTATCTTGAAATGGCTCCCAATGCAAATACCCTACTTGGCGCAGGAACTATATTATATCATGCTCCCGAAACTAATATGGGAGGAGCTGTCGCTATCGATTTTAGTAAGTCAAAAATTGTTTCTCAAGGAGAAACTTTTATAAAAATTCCGTTGAGTCAAGTAACGGCGGGTAGTTATGAATGGATGCGTGTTTCTTTATCCTATCAAAACTATCAAATTAATGTCCGTAATGCAGGAGTTGATTATGCAGGAACTTTAGCTAGTTTTGTTGGTTTTAAAACCTACATTACATCTTTTGATATAGAAAATGCTACTTTCCCTATTAACGGTAATAAAGCACAGGGATATTGGGCTTTTGCCTTGAACGATTATCCATATTCTACTTCGGGGCAAGCACCGGCCGGAGCTACAACAGTTCCAAATCCGATTGCCTCAACATCGCCAATTCCATCAGGTTCTTGCGTCGTAACATGAAGATTTGCTAACAATTTAGTAATCGACGGCTCCGAAACTAATGATGTAGTGGTTACACTTTCACTTTCTATTAATAATAGTTTTGAATGGCAAGAGATTACTACCGATGGGAAATATGAACCATCTATTGGCGAAAGCGTTGTTGATATGGGATTACGTGGATTGGTGCCTACTTATGTAAAATAATTTGTTTAACTGTTATTGTTCAAAAAGTCGTTTTAAACTGATATAAATCAACAACTGTTAAACCCATTTTAAATTCATTATAAATTACAAAAAAAAGGTTGTGGTTAATAGCAAATAGCTGTATTTTTGTCTGATTTTATTAAATAAATTATTCAATCTTATGGCAAAATCTTCTATTTTGAGTTCGTCCATTGCAAAAAAAGTTGCTATGGCACTTTCTGGACTTTTCTTAGTAACCTTTTTAGCACTTCATTTTTTTATAAATTTAACTTCTGTATTTAGCGCTGAAACTTTCAATGTTTGTTCTCATTTTATGGGTAACAATCCGATAATTCAATTTGTGATGCAACCCATACTTGTGGCTGGTGTCGTTTTTCATTTTGTAATGGGTTTTGTTTTAGAAATTCAGAATAGAGCAGCAAGACCCGTTAGTTATGCAAAAAACAATGGTGCCTCCAATTCTTCTTGGGCATCAAGAAATATGATTATTTCTGGTTTAGTTGTATTAGCTTTTCTAGGATTGCATTTTTATGATTTTTGGATTCCAGAGATGGTTTATAAATATGTTGAGGCAAATCCGCTTGAACCGACAAGATATTTCGGTGAGATGGTTCATAAATTCGGAAGCCCGGTTCGTACAAGTATATACTGTGTATCTTTTGTATTATTATTTTTGCATTTATGGCACGGTTTCAATTCTTCAATGCAGTCGGTTGGATTTAACAATAAATTCTCGAGATCACTACATAAATTAGGATATGCATTCGCAGTAATAGTTCCATTCGGATTCATTTTTATTGCATTGTTTCACCATTTTAATCAATAATTTCAAGTTTAATGAAACGCCCAAAGGCGTTCATCTGACCTATAAAAAAACAATAAAATAAACAGATGAAACTAGATTCAAAAATACCTGAAGGTCCAATTTCGGATAAATGGACAAATTATAAAGATCATTTAAAATTAGTTGCTCCTAATAATCGGACAAAAATCGACATTATTGTTGTTGGTACTGGTTTGGCTGGAGCTTCTGCTGCGGCTTCTTTAGGAGAAATGGGCTATAATGTTAAAGCCTTTTGTTTTCAAGATTCACCAAGAAGAGCGCACTCAATCGCTGCTCAAGGAGGAATTAATGCTGCGAAAAATTATCAAAATGATGGAGATAGTACTTTTAGATTGTTTTATGACACTATCAAAGGAGGTGATTATAGAGCAAGAGAAGCTAACGTTCACCGTTTAGCTGAAGTTTCGTCAAATATTATTGACCAATGTGTGGCTCAAGGTGTTCCTTTTGCACGTGACTATGGCGGATTATTAGATAACCGTTCGTTTGGTGGAACGCAAGTTCAACGTACCTTTTATGCTGCAGGGCAAACAGGGCAACAATTATTACTTGGAGCCTATTCTGCCTTATCAAGGCAAATAGGACTTGGACGTGTTCAGATGTTCAGTCGTCATGAAATGCTAGATTTAGTAAAAGTAGATGGAAAAGCGCGTGGGATTATTGCTCGTAATTTGGTTACAGGAGAATTAGAAAGGCATGCAGCTCATGCTGTAATTATAGCGTCTGGGGGTTATGGAAATGTATATTTTCTTTCCACAAATGCTATGGGAAGTAACGTAACGGCTGCCTGGAAAATCCACAAACAAGGCGCCTTATTTGCTAATCCGTGTTTTGTTCAAATTCACCCAACTTGTATTCCTGTTCACGGTACCAATCAGGCAAAATTAACCTTAATGTCAGAGTCGCTTCGTAATTCTGGGCGTATATGGGTACCAAAGAAAAAAGAAGATGCACAAGCAATCCGCGAAGGGAAATTAAAGCCAACACAACTAAAAGAAGATGATAGGGATTATTTCTTGGAAAGAAGATATCCTGCATTTGGTAATTTAGTTCCTCGCGATGTAGCATCAAGAGCTGCAAAAGAATTGTGTGATCAAGGTTTCGGAATTGAAGCGAATGATACGAATGAAGGTGTATATTTAGATTTCTCTTCCGAAATTCAAAACAAAGGCAAGCAGGCCGCTTATGCGAAAGGAAATCATAATCCAACAGCTGATGAAATAACTTCTTTAGGAAAACAATGGTTAGAAGAAAAATATGGTAATCTTTTCGCGATGTATGAAAAAATTACAGATGAAAATCCATATGAAACTCCGATGAAAATTTATCCAGCGGTTCACTATACCATGGGTGGCGTTTGGGTAGATTATAATTTGCAGTCAACTATTCCGGGCTGTTTCGTTGCAGGCGAAGCTAATTTCTCTGATCATGGAGCCAATAGATTAGGCGCTTCTGCTTTAATGCAAGGGTTGGCCGATGGTTATTTTGTATTACCATATACTGTTTCTAACTATTTAGCAGACGAAATCAGAACGGGAAAAATTTCTACTGATTTACCTGAATTTGCTGAAGCAGAAAATCGTGTAAAAACAACAATTGAGACTTTTTTAAATAATAATGGTTCAAAATCGGTTGATCATTTCCATAAACGTTTAGGTTTGATTATTTGGAATAAAGTAGGAATGGCTCGTAACGAAAAAGGATTAAAACAAGCCATTGCAGAAGTTGCTGCCTTGAAAGAAGAATTCTATAAAGACGTTTATGTTCCCGGAAGTAACGAAGAATTAAATCCTGAACTAGAGAAAGCACTTCGTGTTGCTGATTTAATTGATCTAGGACAATTAATGGCGATGGATGCGTTGCAACGTAACGAATCATGTGGTGGACATTTTAGAGAAGAATACCAAGACAGCGAAGGAGAGACACTACGTGATGATGAAAACTTCTCGTTTGTTGGGGCATGGGAGTACAAAGGAAACGACATTAGTCAATCGGAACTTCACAAAGAAGAATTAAAATACGAGTTTATCAAAATAGCCGCACGTAATTATAAGTAATTAGGCATTAGCCAAAAGGCACTAGTAAATGAGTGGGATAAATTCATATAAAGATTTATTAATTTGGCAGAAGGGAATTGATATTGCAATTAATTTATATGAATTAGTAGAAGATTTTCCAAAAGAAGAAATTTATGCTTTGTCAAGTCAGTTAAAAAGAGCTTCCATTTCAATTTCTTCAAATATAGCTGAAGGTTATGGAAGAAATTCTACTCAAAGTTATATTCATTTCTTATGCATTTCAAGAGGTTCTTTATTCGAATTAGAAACTCAACTGATAATAGCCAATAGATTAAAATTCATTAAAAATGAAACCTTGTTTTCTGAATTAATGAATCAAATTACCGAAGAAAGTAAAATGATAAATTCATTTATAAACAAATTAGAATCAAGTAAATCATAATTAAACTAATGCCTTTTGCCTTATAGCTTTTGGCTAAATAAAGAAAATATGAGCGCAGCAAAAAACATCAATATAAACCTTAAAATTTGGCGTCAGAAAGATGCTAAATCTAAAGGAAGCATGGAAACTTATAAATTAGATAATGTTTCGACAGCAAGTTCGTTTTTGGAAATGTTAGACCAATTGAACGAGCAATTAATCAACGATAAAAAATCTCCGGTTGCTTTCGACCATGATTGTCGAGAAGGAATTTGTGGGATGTGTTCGTTATACATCAATGGTAGAGCCCATGGTCCAGAAACTGGAACAACAACTTGTCAATTACACATGCGTAAGTTTAAAGATGGTGACACTATCTATATCGAGCCATGGAGAAGTAAAGCTTTTCCAGTAGTGAAAGATTTAGTTGTTGATCGTTCTGCTTTCGATAGAATTCAACAAGCTGGAGGTTTCGTTTCGGTAAATACTTCGGGCAGAACTATTGATGCTAATGCAACTCCAGTTCCAAAACACGATGCAGATAAAGCATTCGAAGCTGCTGCTTGTATTGGCTGCGGTGCTTGTGTAGCAACATGTAAAAATGGTTCAGCTATGTTATTTGTTGGTGCTAAAGTTTCACAATATGCTTTATTACCACAAGGAAAAGTGGAAGCTACTGAACGTGTTTTAAATATGGTGCGCCAAATGGATGAAGAAGGTTTTGGAAACTGTACCAATACTGGAGCTTGTGAAATAGAATGTCCAAAAGGAATTTCTTTGGAAAATATTGCTCGAATGAATAGAGAATACTTATCCGCAAGTTTGAAAGGATAATAAACAAATAGATTTAATCCAAAAAAACGTCTCGATTCATCGGGGCGTTTTTTTTATCTTTGATAGGTAAACAAATACACAATGAATAAATTACTTTCATTACAGTTAATGCTTTTTTCTCTTATAGCTATTGGTCAGAATTTCCATCAATATGTCAATCCAATGATTGGGACTGGTGGCCACGGTCACACCTATCCTGGCGCTACTGTTCCTTTTGGTATGGTACAACTTTCTCCTGACACGAGGATAGACGGAAGTTGGGATGGATGTTCTGGTTATCATTATTCTGATAACGTGATTTACGGTTTTTCACATACACATCTTAACGGAACTGGTGTTTCAGATTATGGAGATATCCTATTAATGCCAACGATGGGCGAACCTTCTTTAGATTCAAAAGTATATAGCTCTACTTTTTCTCATAATAATGAAAAAGCTAGCGCAGGATTTTATTCTGTTAAACTTGATAAGAATAATATAGATGTTCGATTAACATCCTCAACTCGGGTGGGTTTTCATGAATATACCTTTAATGAAAGTGGTTTGGCCAATATCATTTTGGACTTAAATCATCGCGACAAATTATTGGAAGGAAGAATTCGAGTAATTGATGATAAAACTATTGAGGTTTTGCGAAGAAGCGAAGCCTGGGCAAGAGATCAATACATTTATGCTCGTATTGAGTTTAATGTGCCTGTAAAAATTGAAAAAGTCAAAGGTGAAAACACAAAACTAGAAGGTTTATATAAAGGAACTGAAGTTGCTATAAGTTTTTCAAAACATGTCAAAAATGGTGAAAAAATATTGGTAAAAGTTTCTCTTTCTCCTACAAGTTATGAAGGAGCAAGATTGAATAGTTCAGAAATCAAGGACTGGGATTTTGAAAAAGTTAAACTAGATGCTGAACAACTTTGGAACAAACAATTATCAAAAATTGAAATATCAGAATCTGATAAGGATAAATTGGCAATTTTTTATACAGCATTATATCACACGATGGTACAGCCAAATATTGCGCAAGACATAGATGGGAAATACCGTGGTCGTGACAACCAAATTCACACAGCTGAAGGGTTCGATTATTATTCGGTTTTCTCGCTTTGGGACACGTTTCGAGCAGCACATCCGTTGTATACTTTGATAGAAAAGAAACGAACGGCTGATTTCATAAATACTTTTCTGAAACAATATGAACAAGGCGGAAGGTTGCCTGTTTGGGAACTATCTTCCAACGAAACCGATTGTATGATTGGATATCATTCCGTTTCGGTGATGGCAGATGCGATGGCAAAAGGCATTGTTGGATTTGATTACGAGATAGCATTTGAAGCGGCTAAGCATTCGGCAATGTTGGACCACTTGGGATTGGATGCCTACAAAAGACAAGGTTTTATTTCTATGGATGATGAACACGAAAGTGTTTCTAAAACGTTGGAATATGCTTATGACGATTGGTGTATCGCCCAAATGGCAATGATTCTAAACAAAAAAGAAGACTACGAGTATTTCATGAAACGATCCCAAAGTTGGAAAAATGTTTTCGATTGGAATACAGGTTTTATGCGACCAAAGAAAAATGGCGGTTGGGACAAACCTTTTGATCCACGCGAAATCAATAATAATTTCACTGAAGGCAACAGTTGGCAGTATTCCTTCTTCGTACCACAAGATATTCCTGAAATGATTGCAGCGTATGGCGGAAACGACAAATTTGAAGCCAAACTAGACGAAATGTTCAATAGTGAAAGTAAAACTACTGGAAGAGAACAAGTAGACGTTACCGGATTAATCGGGCAATATGCACACGGGAATGAGCCGAGTCATCACATGGCGTATTTGTATAATTACATTGGGAAACCCGAAAAAACAACTGAGAAAGTGCATTACATTCTAAATAATTTCTACAAAAACACACCTGATGGTTTGATAGGTAATGAAGACTGTGGGCAAATGAGCGCTTGGTACGTGTTGAGTTCGATGGGAATGTATTCGGTGACTCCAGGACTTGATAGATTTGATTTAACAAAAGGGATTTATGATAAAGCAGTTATAGATTATGGAACTAATAAAAAAGTACTTGGTTTAAATAATTCAGGCGATTTTAAAATTATTCCAACGCCAATAAAATCTTATTCTTTAATCACTCCAGTTCCTGTAATTCAGGCAGAAAGTAAATCATTTAAAGATAAAATGGAAATTCAGTTGATTTCAAATAGTAATGTACCTATTTATTATCATACAAGTGTAGAGCATGATATACAGCAATATTTAAGCCCAATTGTAATAGATAAATCTTGTACAGTTTATGCCCAATCAATAAGAAATCATTCCGAAAGAAGTAAAGAGATTTCAGCCCAGTTTTTCAAAAAACCAAACAATTTTACCATCGATATCAAGTCAACCTATAATGCACAATATCATGCTGGAGGAAGTGACGGTTTATTAGATGGTATATTTGGCACCACTAACTGGCGAAAAGGCGATTGGCAAGGTTATCAAGGGCAGGATTTTGAAGCCATTGTTGATTTACAGGAACCAAAATCTATTTCCGAAATACATTCCAATTATTTGCAAGATCAACGTTCCTGGATAGTAATGCCAACCAAAGTGGAATATTATACATCTATGGATAATATCAATTTTACTTTATTTACTACCATCAGTAATGATCTAAATCCGAAACAAGAGGAAAACAGCATAAAAGATTTCAGCTATACGACAAAGCCAATCAATGCTCGATATGTAAAAGTTAAAGCATATAATTTTGGTAAATTGCCCGAATGGCATCAAGGTTTTGGTGGTGCTGCGTTTATATTCATTGATGAAATAACTATTAAGTAGCTGGGCACAAGTCACTAGCCAAAAGCACAAGAATTTAGAATAACTTTACTAATCACTATGGCAATTGCCTAATACCTGAATAAAATGAAAATAGCACTTGTACAAACCTCGCTTATTTGGGAAGATCCAACTGAAAATCGAAGTCATTTGGCGCAAAAAATCACTGGTTTTATGGAAGAAGTCGACTTAATTGTGCTTCCCGAAATGTTTTCTTCCGGATTTACAATGAATCCAAAAGTGGTTGCTGAAACCATGCAAGGAGAAACGATTTTGTGGCTTCAACATCTGGCGAAAGCCAAAAACTGCGCTATCACAGGAAGTTTGGTAATTGAAGAAAACGGAAATTACTACAATCGTTTGGTGTTTGTTTTTCCAACAGGGGAAATAAAAACGTATGACAAAAAGCATTTGTTTTCATTGGCTGGAGAAACTGAGTTTTATGCTGCCGGAAAAGATAAATTGGTTCTAGAATATAAAGGATATAAAATCTGCCCACTCATTTGTTATGATTTGCGTTTTCCGGTTTTTTCAAGAAATATAGAAAATTATGACGTGTTACTTTATGTTGCCAATTGGCCAAAACCACGCGTCAATGCTTGGGATATTTTATTAAAGGCACGTTCCGTTGAGAATATGTGTTATACCATTGGAGTTAACCGCATTGGCAAAGACAATAACCATCATGAATATGTAGGTCATACACAAGTGATTGACTTTTTAGGTGAATATGTTTTAGAACCACAAGAAGCAGATGCTGTTTTTATAGTAGAATTGAATAAAGCAAAGCTGTTAGAAACCAGAAAAAAATTAGCCTTTCTGAATGATAGAGACAAATTTATTTTGCAATAGAATTTGGCTATTGTTTTTCACCATTAAGAAGTTAAGTGAAAAATTAAGTAAATTAAGACTTAATGAAATCTTACCGTCTTAATTTCTTAATGTTAAATAGTACTATTTTCCTAAATTAAACGGTTGCTCCACATCCCAATTGGTTCGGACATCAATCTCTTTTGGAAAATAAATAACCTCTTCACTTTGGCGTTTTTCCATAAAACTTCCAGTGTCCCAGACTTTGTTTTTATTATCATCATAAATAATACGCAACGTATATTTATCGGGTTCAAGTGCTAAAAACTCAACAATAGGATTGTTTTCTGTATAAGCTGTTGCCTTAATTTTTCCGGTTTTGTCTGTAAGTTCAACAATAATTGGGAATCTTTTTGAATTTTCTAAAACCACTTTTAAATTACCATAATCAGATGCATTTTTAGTAGCAATTCTATAGGTCAGCGTATCGTTTGCTTTCTCATAAAAATCGGTTAAAGCACCAGGCATTAATTGAATTTTATATTTTTCTAAAGGGTCTTTATTGAAGTTAAAATACAACTTTTGTTGAAAATCATCATATTCCGTTTCAAACGGAACAGCAATAGAATCTTTATTAAAAACAGCAATTTTTGATTTGTCAAACTTCACTAAAGGAATCGAACTACTTATAGCAAAACGCTCTCTTAAAGGAAGCATTCCCGAAAAATCAGGACTTAAGCTCAACGTGTCCGTTTTTTGTTTTTTCATATTAATTGTAAAGTCTTTTTTGAAATTGTCTTTTTCAACAGCAACATACAAAGAGTCTGCTTTTATGGGTTTAAACCAAACCTGAACGGAATCCTTTTTAGGAAATTGAGTAACCAAAGTCGGAATAATCTCCGAGCCATGCTTTAAGGAAACCTTCATGTTTTTTGGATTGCCTTCATAGCACATTATTATTTTATTACCCGAACCTTGTGTTGGCTTAATAGCTTTGAAAGGCAGTTTTTCTTTGAACAAGTCGAGTTCAAAAATAGTATCGTTTGGAATCGTGATGTATTGTTTTAGGAAACCAATTTTATCCGATTTCGGATTGAATTTATTATTTCCGTTATCTTTCAACGCTAGCAAAAGATATTTTCCTGCTTTAATATTTTCAATAGTAACAACTTCCAAACTGTCTAAAGTATTGGTGATGTATCTCGGAGATTCTTTGTATATCGTAGAATCATTAAACTTCTCATTAATTTCATATAGCATCACCGAAACGAAATTATCTACTTTCTTTTCTAAAGCATCTTTCACCTTCACATTTATTTTCAAAGAATCAATATAAGCTCCTGTTGAAAAAACATATTTGAATTGCTGATACGGATTCCCCTCGTTGTTATCTTCAATACTTTGTCCGAAATTGAAACTATAAGTAGTATTTGGTTGAAGCGTGTCCTTCAGTTTAATTGTTAGTATTTTGCTAGCCGTATGTGGTAAAATTTCAGGTTGATTTTTCATTGGAGGAGAGATAATCAACTGTTTATTTATGTTTTTTAACTTGACATATTCATCAAAAATCAATTTGATTTCCTTGCCATTAAAATTAGTCGAGAAATTTTTAGGAAAACTTGCTTTTAAAACAGGAGCTATTGTGTCTTTATCGCCGCCGGTAATCGAACCACGCTTGGCACAACTTATCATTACCAACATAAAAACAAAGAATAATAACTTGAAAATAGATTTTGGCATACTGCTGTTTTATCAAAGCACAAAATAACAATTATATTTAGTGTGAATGAAATGTTTTTGAGGAAACTTAACATTTAGTGGTGAGACATCGCCATGCATACAACACTGATTTTAGCATTGGGAATTTTCAAAATGGCTCGACTGCAAGCCTCAAGTGTTGAACCAGTAGTAATCACATCATCAATGAGCAAAAAATGCTTGCCATGATAATCTTTAGAAAAGGAAACATCAAAAGCAGTCGAAATCATATCAGCTCTTCCTAAAAAATCTTTTTTAGTCTGAGTTTTAGTGTATAATTTTCTATATAAGAGTTCATTGTTATATGGAATTTCAAGTTTTGAAGATAAGGCTTTGCCAAAACCTTCTACTTGATTATAACCTCTTTGGCGCAGTCGCGTTTTATGTAGAGGAACAGGTACGATATAATCAATTTTTTTAATTTGTTCCAGATTTTGTAATTCTTCGCTATACCAATTGCCAATGATTCTACCGATTTCTTCTTGTCCATTGTATTTTAATTTATGTATAATCTCTTGTACAATGCCTTTTTTATGGAAATATAACAAGGCAGAACCAAACTCTAACGGAATTCTGCCGTAAAATTTTTGAATCACTTCGTTTTCTTCAATTTTATGATGATTCGTCAACGGAATTTCATGGCGACATTGCGTACAAATTACTTTTTCGGCACTCAATAAAAACGAATGACAACCTGCGCAAGACTTTGGAAAAAATAGGTTAATAAGATGTCGAATCATAAAAAAAGAAATTTTCTTACATAAAAGTATAAAAAAATGTAATTGTAATCGTTTTTTAATCAATTTTTTAAAATCCGTTTTTATATTTTTGCAGCATTATGGCAAAACAAGAAGATATATTTAAGAACGTAGTTTCGCATGCAAAAGAGTACGGATTTATTTTTCCGTCAAGCGAAATTTACGATGGTTTGAGCGCAGTGTATGATTATGCTCAAAACGGAGTAGAATTAAAAAAAAATATTAGAGAATATTGGTGGAAGGCAATGGTGCAGATGCATGATAACATTGTTGGTTTAGATGCCGCAATCCTTATGCATCCAACCACATGGAAAGCTTCCGGTCACGTTGATGCGTTTAACGATCCGTTGATTGATAACAAAGACTCTAAAAAAAGATATCGTGCCGATGTTTTAATTGAGGATTATGCCGAAAAATTAAACCTGAAAGCCAAAAAAGAAATCGAAAAAGCCCGTGAGCGTTTTGGCGACTCTTTTGACGAAGAGCAATACAAAACGACCAATCCAAGAGTGATGGAATACCTTTCGAAAGAAAGAGAAATTCTAGAAAGAATGGGACGTTCGTTAGGAAACGGAGATTTGGAAGATGTAAAAAACCTTATCGAAGAATTGGAAATTGCCGACCCAGAAACCGGTTCAAGAAACTGGACAGAAGTGCGTCAATTCAACCTAATGTTCGGAACAAAATTGGGAGCTTCTGCTGAGAATGCTATGGATTTATACTTGCGTCCGGAAACCGCACAAGGAATTTTTGTGAATTTCTTAAACGTACAAAAAACGGGTAGAATGAAGATTCCTTTCGGAATTGCACAAACCGGAAAAGCCTTCCGTAACGAGATTGTGGCACGTCAGTTCATTTTCCGTATGCGTGAATTTGAACAAATGGAAATGCAGTTTTTTGTGAAACCGGGCGAAGAAATGAAATGGTATGAATACTGGAAAACCACGCGTTTAAATTGGCACTTATCCCTAGGATTAGGCAAAGAAAACTATCGTTTCCACGACCATGAAAAATTAGCACATTATGCCAATGCCGCAGCCGATATTGAGTTTAATTTCCCATTCGGATTCAAAGAATTGGAAGGAATTCACTCGAGAACCGACTTCGATTTGAAAGCTCATGAACAATATTCTGGTAAAAAATTACAATACTTTGACAACGAAACCAATTCAAACTATGTTCCTTATGTAGTAGAAACTTCAGTTGGATTGGACCGAATGTTTTTGGCGGTTTTTGCTACATCATTACAGGAAGAAACTTTAGAAGATGGTTCAACAAGAACCGTTTTGCGTTTGCCTTCCGTATTAGCTCCAACAAAAGCAGCGGTTTTACCACTGGTTAAAAAAGACGGATTGCCAGAAGTAGCACAAAAAATCATCGAAGATTTAAAATGGGATTTTAACGTAGCCTATGATGAAAAAGACGCTGTTGGTCGCCGTTACCGAAGACAAGACGCATTAGGAACTCCGTTTTGTATTACGGTTGATCACCAAACTTTAGAAGACGAAACCGTTACCATTCGTCATAGAGATACAATGGCTCAGGACAGAGTAAAGATTTCCGACCTACGCGGACTTATAAATGCTGAGGTTTCTATTAGAAATTGGCTAATGAAAATGTAAACCTATAAATGTCATTGTTGCGTAGGATGGAAACGTCCAAAAGCAAAGTGGCAAAAAAATTTAACACCCCAAATTCTGAAAAGAGTGCGGGATTTTATTTTTGTAAGAATATTTCCCTTTAAAAAATCACATATTAACAGTTTCGGCGTTTCTGTCAACATTTTCTATTATAAAAACTCCAAAAACTTACTTTCGATTTAAAGAAATAGATACGTTTAATTGAATTTATTTTCGAAGTTAAATGTAATTATAGTCTTTAGTATAAACAATTAGTTTCCCCAAAACTACCTGTTATTTTTACCTAATCTAATGCTTTCCCTAAATCAATAACGGAATAGCATTAATGAGCCAAACGTATATCATTATTGACGATGATAAAGGAAGTATCTTAAAAACTCAAGCCGTTGCTGAGCGATTTAAGAATCTTAGCTTTGTTGCTTCTGCGAATAATTACGACGATGGTCTTAACTTGATTCTGGAACACCAACCCCGATTAGTTTTTCTCGAGATTGATCCAGCCGATAAAAAGAGTAATCTTTCTTTAGCACTGATTAATGAATTGTATCGTTATTTAAGAATTGTTCCCAAAATCATTGTTACAACAGACAAAAAGGATTTGGCTTATGAAGCACTGCAGTATGAGGTTGTTGATTATTTACTAAAACCTGTAAATATTAACGATTTTAGGAAAGCCATTTTAAAATTTGACCGAGCCATAAAATCGGATTTGCCTTATTTAGAAGAAAAAAATCCAGCAGCTACTTTCGAAGTGTTAGACGAAGTTTTGGTTGATGAACTAGAAACCGCTGAAAATGATGTTGTGGTAAAAGATGTGCCGACAGACGAAAATCAATCTGTAACATTGAGTCTAGCCGAAGTTTCAGGAGAAATACCAAAACAGCAATCGCTTATCATTTGCGTGAAATCTTATGGCGATTATCGTTATATTGATTCAGAGGATGTGCTTTATTTTGAGGCTGATAACAACTCTACCGATATCCATTTGAACAATGGCGAAATGATTACGGCTTTTAAAACCTTAAAGCATTTTGAAACTGTTTTGCCGCCAACACAATTCCTTCGCATACATAACAGTTACATCATAAATGTAAATCAGGTGTCGCGCATTCATACCGGAAACACCGTTTGCTATATTAAGAACTCGACGACCAAACTTCCGTTCTCAAAATCCTATAAAGAAAACGTCGATTTGATTATTAGCAGAATAGCTTCCGGGAATTATTTGGAAATTTAAAAGAAAATTCTTAGTTTCGAAAAAAATTGTATCATGGAACTAAAGGTTTTAATGGTTGATGATCATCCACCAATTATTGAAGGGTATAGATCTATTCTTGCCGATAATTCCTTTGGCTATATTTTAAATACTACTGCAGTCCATTCTTGTGAAGCGGCTTATAAAGAGGTTTTTCAAGCAAAAGATCCTTTTGACATTGTTTTTTTAGATATGACTTTACCACCTTATTCTGAAAAAAATATTAATACAGGAGACGATTTAGTTCCAATTGTTAGAAAACTGCATCCCAATGCTAAAATTTTAATTCTTACTTCACATTACGAGTCCATAGTTCTTTTTAAAATTATCAAAGATCATAATCCTCATGGAATTTTAATAAAGAGTGATTTACAGCCGCAAGAATTAATTGATGCGTTTGATATTATAGTAAAAGGAGGAACTTATTATAGTAAGACTGTAATGAATCACCAAAAATCTTGGAGTGAAAAGAATAAAGTTATGGATAGTTATAACCGCCAAATCCTTTTTTTACTCGCACAAGGAGTTAAAACCAAAAGCCTTCCAGATTTGCTTCATCTTTCGAAAAGCGCTATTGATAAAAGAAAAGCTATTCTTAAACAGCTTTTAGGTATTGACAAGGGGAATGATGAAGACATTCTTAAAGAAGCAAGAAAGCAAGGGCTAATTTAGAATTCACCTCGAAAACTTCAGGGAAAAACTTCTTTTTTTCCTACTCGGCTATTATTGAAGATTTCATAAAATGTACACTTTTAGTATATCAAAATGTAAAATCGACAATCTACTTTTACAATATCAAACAATAATAATTTAACTTATTTATTAGGTAGTTATAAGTGGCTTGCCACCACATTAGTGACACAATACAAAGAATGCTTTTCTAGTTTTTTGTAGAGAAAATAGTTATAGAAAAGACACTGTTTATTTTAGAGGTTTGTTATTAAACAGTAGTACGACTAAACCAACCAAAAAAAGCAGCCCAACCTTTATAATGTTTTGACGACACAAAGCTGGACTGCAATAATTAAAATTATATACAAATTTATGAAAAATTTATTATTTGGCTTAATCGCCACAGTTTTATTTGCATTCAATGGGAATGCACAAAAAATAACTCAAGAAAGTGTAAGGTTACAATTGGCACAAGGAATGTCTGATCTTACAAGTACATTAAAACCCGCATTTGATAAAACCCGCAATGCGGAAGATTTTAAAAAAGTAATTACTGGGAGTTGGTATACCAATATAACTAAGGAAGGCAATGATTTATTGAACATGTCATACAAATTACTCTCAAGTAAAGCTTCTCAAACAGAAATACTAAAGAATTATAATGGAAAAGAAATGGCTGCTGCGGCGCTATATGTCGATAATCTTTCAAAAAAAGGAATAAAAACTGATGGCAGCGAATTGTTCGGAGGAAAAACAGGTGACTTTAATCCTTATGCTAATACTGTTACCGCAAAATGCAGATGGTATCAGTTAGGTTGTTGGATTAAAGAAATTTTTGGAGATGACGGTGGGGCGAGTATTTTAGATGCAATTATCAGAGTCATAATTGTACTTATATCAAGTCTTTAATTATCGAATTTAAATAATAATTAATCAATGGCGTATCAGTAAAATATATGCCATTGATTTAATTCAAAATAGTTATGAAAAAATTCAAAATTATAATTTATTTAACCGTATTTATTTTATTTGGCTGCACCACTTTTAAAGTTAATCTAGCTTTTAAACTGTTGGGATTATATGATGATAATATAAAACTATCTAAAGTCACTAATGAACAAAAAGAAGTAATTTTTTTCCCAATGCATCATTTAGGGACAAAACTTTTTTATGATGATGTTAAAGGAAAAATAGATTCTCTCAAAAAGATTGGTTATTTTTTTTATACAGAAGAAGTTAAAGGGAATAAAAAGGATTCGATAACTGTTAGAAAATCAATTAAATTGACAGGAATACCATATGCAAAAAATAATGCTGGTTACAAGTATTTTTTTGACTCAATTTATAATGGCAAAGTTAAGTTTAAAAAGGAAATTTTTGACCAACCTACTCCAGCTAAATTTGGCTTAGATGAATCAAACAGTAAGAATGTTGATGTTACTTTAAAAGAAATGATTGATTATTATGAAAGTAAGTATGGCGAAATAAAATTAGAACCATGTGATTTTGAAAAAAGCTTTTATGAAAAACCAAATTGTAAAAGTAAACCAGTAGATAAAAAAGTTAAGGATGACGTTTATCTAAATTTTAGAAATAAAAATATTATAAATACTCTTTTAAATGATAATCATAAAAAAGTAGCTATTATCTACGGGGCAGATCACTTCAAAGGAATCCGAGAAGAATTGTTAAAACGAGGATTCAAATAAATCTTTTATTCGATTAGCCTTAATCAAATTAAAATTCACTCTTTAAAAGAGTTCCTTTTTGTTCAAAAAGCAGCCAGCCTATATAATGTTTGACGACACTAAGCTGGACTGCAATAATTAAAATTATATCAAATATGAAAAATGTATTATTTGGCTTAATTGCCATTGTCTCATTTGTGTTAAATACAAATGCACAAGAAAAAAGCGATGTAAATCAAAAAGCTGATTTCCAAAGTGCCTCATTAATAACTACATATGAAAAAGAGATTACAGAATATAAGTTTCTGTCTCTTATTGAACTGAATGAAGAAGCGGATCAAATTATTCAAGAATTTGATTTCAGCAATTCTCAAAAAACCAAGCAAAATACTTGTGAAATAACAATTGAAATCAAGGTTGAAGTAAGTATTGGCGCTGTAAAAGGATTAATGTCAGGATTAATAATTACTAATTGTTCCGAAGCAGCTGCTGCAACAAAACGGCTTAAAACAATGTTGCTTGTTGTGGCAATGGGTTAATTGAAAAAAATAAAGTTATGAAACTTAAAATGCTTTTTTCGCTACTATTTATTTGTCAAATTTTGTTTTCTCAAGCCGATATTAATACTGTAATCAAAGGCGGAGAACTATTATTAAGTGGTTTGTCAGTGCTAAAAATAAGCAAATCGAATGCTAAAAAGAACAGTAAAGTAATTGAAAGTGTTTGTGTAAAAAATAAACTTACAGATAGGATTACATTTAGAATTGAAGGCAAAAACGAGGAAGGAGATGAATTTAAAAGAGAACTCGTTATCCCTAAAGATGGAAAAGAATGCTTGTTTGTGTTGCCTAAAGGCATTTACACTTATGAAATTGTAATGACTAATAAAGAAATTTATAAGAAAGGCGAGTACAAATTTGAAGACGAAGTGGTAATTACTATCAAAGATGAGTAAGTGAGTTAAAGAACACCGAAAATTTATAAAAATGTACACTTTTAGTGTACCAAAATCAAAAAGCAACAATTTACTTTTACAATATCAAAATCAAGAACGTATTTTTTTTATTAAAAGAAATTTCTAATACTTAACAATACAAGTTTGATGGCGATAATTTAAATTGTGGTAGAATTGGGTTCCGGTTTTTTAATCGGGACTCAATTTGTTTTAACTAAATTGGCTTTATGAATAAAAGACTTATTTATTGGGGAATAGTTTTGATGGTGTCTTTATACGGTTGTACTTCTAAAACAGTCGAAAACAAAGAAGCCCAAGCTATTAATGATTCAATTAAGAAATATCTTGATTTGGCGAATAATGATACAATTACTTATGATAAAAGAGTAAAGTATAATGATAAGGCGTATTCGCTTATTGATTTGAACAGGAATGATACGTTGACGAGGTATAACTTGTATTGTGTCTCATACAAATACTATTCTTTTAATAAGATTGATATGCTAAAATCGACAGCAGATAAATTAATGAACCTATCTTTAAAAAGTAAAGACTCTATAAATATTGCCAAAGCCTATAGAAATCTTGGGTTATTCTACATGGATTCGTCTGATAATGAAAAAGCAATTTTATTTCTTTTTAAAGCCAAAAAAATGTTTAAATCTCTAAACAGATACGATTATGTAATTAAAGTAATGCATGATATAGCTATAACACAATATTATGCTTCCGATTTTTTAGGAAGTAATAAAACATTAGTGGAAATATTATTGTTATCAAAAAAAACAAATTTTACAGAAATGTATCCTTTAGCTTTATTAAATATTGGTAATAACTTAAGTAGTTTAAAAAATGAGAGTCAAGCAATTATTTATTTTAAAAAGGCATATAAAATATCACATAAAAAAACATTAAAAAATGTATTGAATAATAACATATCTAACAGTTATATAAACCTGAAGCAATACGATTCTGCATCAAAATATGTTAGTAAAAACTTGAGTAATAAAAAATTCATATTAGATCATGAAGCTTATCCAAATTCACTTTCTCTTACTGCATTAATTCAACTTAAAATGAATAATCATAACAAAATAAAAGAGAAATTCTATTTAGCAGAAAGATATTTTGAACAATTTAATGTGACAAATGGAAGAAATTATAATCAGATCTACTTATCATCTTATTTTTCAAAAGTTAAAGATAGCATTAACGCTATAAGGGCTGCTGAGAAAGCACTTTTACTTTCTAAAAGCTATAAAAATCCTGTAGATATTATAGTTAGCTTAGAACAACTCATAAAAGTTGACAAAAAAAATGCCTCAACAAATGCGCAAGAATATATTCGTATTAGCGACAGCATGCAAATAGCAGAACGCAACTTTAGAGATAAATTTGCGCGAATAGCCTTTGAAACTGACGAAATATCTCAAGAGAAAGAAACAGCGATTAAACAAAAATGGATTATTGTAACTATTGCAGGAGTAATTATAGTAATTATTATATTACTGTTAATTATTACTAGACAACGTTCTAAACAAAAAGAGTTGCAATTCCAGCAATTGCAACAAAAAGCCAATGGAGAAATCTATAATTTAATGCTGGCCCAAAAAGCCAAGGAAGACGAAGCCAGACAAACGGAAAAGAAACGCATAGCTAGAGAACTTCACGATGGGATTATGAATAAATTATCGAGTACACGTTTAAATTTAGCTATATTATCTAAAAAAACAGATACAGAGACTATACAAAAATGTTTGACCTATATAAATCAGATTAGCCAAATTGAAACCGATATCCGAAACATATCTCATGATTTAAATCAAGACGTATTTCAAGAAGAAGACAGTTTTAGAAAAATGATAGAAGATTTTGTAAACCAACAAAACACAACGAGTAAGACGCACTACGAATTAGAATTAGATAATGATATAGATTGGAATGCAATATCTAGTGAAATAAAAATGAATTTATACCGAATAATTCAGGAAGCAAGCCATAATATTAATAAATATGGCCAAGCAAAAAAAGCATCAATCAGTCTCATTCTTGATGCTCCAAATATTTGTATGGCAATTACTGATAACGGAATTGGTTTTGACACTTCAGTTAGTTCAAAAGGGATTGGCATTCAAAATATGCAAGCTCGGGTAAAATCACTAAACGGGAAGTTCAGTGTTAGATCAACCAAACGTGATACTACTTGTGTAAATATTGCTATTCCAATAAAATAAAACCAACTTTCCAGTATTTCAAAGTTGAGCGAACACTCAAATCAGCTTCAGACGCAATCATTTTAACTTCTAAGAATTTCAATTGCCCAAAGTCTTAATTGAAATATCTAAATCCATTTATTGTATTTCGTTTTTAATTAAGATAATTAAAAAACTAATGGTTAAGCTGCCATTTACCCCAATTTTGCACCTACATCGTAAAATCACTTTATAGCAAAGTCAGGATTGACAAGCTTTTTGGCCAAAAACACAAAATTTATAAAAACCATCCACTCGGATTTGGCTATCATTCACTATCAAACGACATCATTCTACCATAAACACCACTATTCATAAGGATTGGCAGAGACATCCTTTTTAGTTTTACATCGTGAAAGTGTCTAATTGCTTCAAATCAATTAAAAGACACATACAACGAAATCGAATTAAAACATTAATAATATAAAGTCTCAAATTATGAAAAAATTAGCAACAACATTCGGATTATTAGCCTTAATGCTTATTGTCACGTCATTTACAACTCCTAATGAAATTGGGGGAAAAAGTTCTAACGGAGGTTTAAGTACAGGGAGTACTTTTAATATTGGAGGAAAAAGTTCTAACGGTGGTTTAAGTACAAGTACTTTTAACATTGGAGGAAAAAGTTCTAACGGAGGTTTGAGTACAGGTACTTTTAATATTGGAGGAAAAAGTACTAATACTGGACTATAGATTTCAATCGAGATTTATTCCATAACAAATTAATTATTATAAATATAAGAACCACTAATTCAAGTTAGTGGTTTTTTTATTAAGTTTCTTTATTACTTTTGTTGAATTAATATTTCAAATTGAAAGTAAAATATACTTTAATATTTATTGCATTTGTTTTTTTTGGCTGCTCAAAAAAAAAACAAAATATTGAATCTGAAAAAACTATTTCAGATAAAGGAGTATATTATTACAACCTTACAAAACAGGAAAAGTATTCTGATTATCAAAGAATAAATTTTTTAAATAAAGCTTTCGGTTTAACTTATAATCTCCAAAACACTAAAGAAAGCCGCAACTTACTTTCTGATATTGTTTTTCAATACTATAACTTTGAAATTAATGATGGTTTTAATAATTCATCAAAACTATTACTCAAGAACTCACTTGCAGCTTCTGATAGTATAAATTTAGGAAAGGCTTATAGAAGTAGAGCATTCTATTATAAAAACTCTGGGAAAATCGATAGCTCATTTATCTATTTTTCAAAAGCTGAAAAATTATATTTAAAATTAGATAATGAAGAGGTCAATATATCTAATGTTTATTTAAATAAAGGTGTTATACAATATTTGGCTAGTGATTTTTTAGGTGCTGAATTATCACTGACTAGAGCATATAGAATATATAAGGATTCTGAAAATAAAAATAATTTATATGGTACATTAAATCAGTTAGGATTAGTTTATAATGAGCTAAATGAGTTTGATAAAGCAGTTTTTTATCACACAAAAGCACTTGAAACGGTTAGAAAATATAATTTACAAGACAAACAACATCAGGAAGCAGTTTGCTATAATAACTTAGGTTATCTATATATAAAACAAAAAAAATATGTGGATGCAATTATTAACTTTGAAGAAGGATTAAAAGACAAACAAATTCTTAAAGACGATCCTGATTTATATTCTCTCTTAATTGATAACCTTGCCTATTCAAGATTACAATCTTCAAATTATAAAGAACTACCTAAACTGTTTTTTGATGCTTTAGCAATAAGGGAAAACCTAAAAGATCCAACTGTTATAGTAGGAAGCAATATACATATCTCTGAATTTTATCAAAAAACAGGAAATAATTTGTTGTCAATAAAATATTCTCAAGACGCATTAAATGTTGCTAAAAAGTCTAAAATTCCAGGAAATGTTGTTCTAGCATTAAGACAGGCTCAAATAGTAGATATTAAAAATGCATCACTTTATTCTAGAGATTATATTAGGATAAACGATAGTCTTCAAATTGCAGAAAGAAATTCTAAAGACAGATTTAATCGTATATCTCTTGAAACCGACGAAATCATCCAAGAAAAAGACGCCCTCGAAGACCGCAACCGCAACCTACTCTACGTTTTTGTAACCATCATTATTCTAGCATCATTATTATTTATAGTAAGAGCCCAACGCGCACGAACACGAGAACTATTATTCAAACAAGCTCAACAAAAAGCAAATGAAGAGATTTTTAATCTCATGATGTCGCAACAATCCATCATAGACGAAAGTAGATATAAAGAAAAGAAACGCTTGGCGCAAGACCTTCATGACGGGGTTTTGGGAAGAATGTTTGGGTTGCGTTTAAATTTAGATAGTTTGAATTCGAGTACCGATCCTGATGCGCCTCAAAAAAGAACAGAATTATTGAATGAATTAAAAACTATTGAACAGGATATTCGTGAAATTTCACACGACCTGAATAGAGAGAAATTAGTTTTAATTAATAACTTTGTGTCAATAGTTCACAATTTATTAGAAGAACAAAAATCTTTACACGAAGCGGAAGTAACGTATAATATTGATACCTCTATTAATTGGGATAAAGTAGGGAATGCCATCAAAATTAACATGTACCGTATTTTGCAAGAAGGATTGCAAAACATCAATAAATATGCTGTAGCCAAGAATATAAAAGTAGAAATTAGTGGAGATTCAGAAAATGTTTTCCTAAAGATACAAGACGACGGAATTGGTTTTGATGTTAACAAGAAAAGTAAAGGAATTGGAATGCAAAACATGATTTCCAGAACGAACGACTGCCAGGGAATTATTGATATATCTTCTAAAAAAGGCAACGGAACCAGCATTGAGATCTCTATACCAATAGAAACTAAACAACTAATTGAAGAGCCAGTATGACAAAATCAATGAAAATATTAATAGTAGATGATCATCCTTTTATTATTCAGGCATATAAAAATGCATTAGAAAAGTATAGCCAACAAGGATATGAGTTTGAAGTTATACAAGCTAACAACTGTAAATCGGGATATGAAAATATTGTTGAATCAAAAATACCTTTTAACGTAGCTTTTTTTGACATCAGTATGCCTGAATATGCTGAAAAAGGAATTTACTCTGGCGAAGATTTAGCAGTTTTAATGAAATCCGAAATGCCTAGTTGTAAAGTTATTCTATTAACAATGCATGATGAATTGCTTAAAATTAATAACATTATCAAAAATATAAATCCAAATGGGTTAATTATTAAAAACGATTTGACATTTGATGAATTGATTTTTGCTTTTGATAAAATTATTAATAATGAAAGCTATTATAGCCAAACGGTTATTAAATTAGTGGGTCAGGCTAAATATAACGATATAGAATTGGACGCTTTTGACAAACAAATATTGTTTCACTTGTCAAAAGGAGTAAAAACAAAAGATTTGCCACAATATATTCCGCTTTCCCTTAGTGCCATTGAGAAACGCAAACTCAACATCAGAGAAATATTGGAAGTTAGAGGCGGAAGCGACATCGATTTAATTAACGAAGCCAAAACAAAAGGTGTCATTTAACGATTATACGGGAAACCGATACTATAAAAAGTATCGCTTTTTTGTTTTTCAAAAAATTACTCCTCACTCAAAGCATCCCAACCTCGGGCCTTTAATGGAATTTTGGTATTGGCTCTTGTAATCAAATGAATGCCTTCATTCTTAGGTGTTAAATGGCCAATTACGGTAAAGTTTGGATTGGCTTTAATTTTGTCAAAATCATCTAAAGCAATGGTAAACAACAATTCGTAATCTTCGCCACCATTAATAGCCACAGTTGTTGAGTCGATATTGAATTCCTCACAAACATTAATAAACTGTGGATCAACCGGAATCTTTTCTTCGTATAAATTACAACCAACTTCCGATTGTTTGCAAATGTGTATTATTTCAGAAGACAAACCATCCGAAATATCAATCATCGATGTTGGTTTTACTTCCAATTTGCTCAATAATTCTCTGATGTCGTGACGAGCTTCTGGTTTTAATTGACGTTCTATTAAATAAGTATATGCATCCAAGTCGGGCTGATTATTTGGATTTACCTGAAACACTTGTTTCTCGCGCTCCAAAACTTGTAATCCCATATAAGCGGAACCCAAATCGCCTGTAACCACCAATAAATCTCCATCATTTGCACCATTTCTATAAACAATCTCCTCTTCATTAGCTTCGCCAATAGCCGTAATAGAAATAATTAATCCTTTCTGAGACGAAGTAGTATCGCCGCCAATAACATCAACATTGTAAAATTTAGAAGCCAAAGCAATTCCGTCAAATAATTCTTCTAAAGCTTCGAGCGGAAAGCGATTGGAAACTGCAACAGAAACCGTAATCTGTGTTGGTTTTGCATTCATCGCACAAATATCAGACACATTTACTACTACAGCTTTGTAACCCAGGTGTCGTAAAGGCATATAGGATAAATCAAAATGTACACCTTCAATCAATAAATCAGTTGAAACTACAACTTTTTTGTTTTTAAAATCCAATATAGCTGCATCATCACCAATTCCTTTTAAAGTCGATGGTTGTTTTACATCAAAATTTTTCGTCAAATGGTCAATCAAACCAAATTCTCCCAGTTGAGAAAGTGAAGTTCTTTGTGGCGTTTTATCTTCTAACATGGTGGCTAAATTTTAGTTTTCAAAGTTACAAAGTTTTTTAGCCATAGTTTGCAAAGATTCTCGCCGATTATTTGCAACTTTATAGAAATAAATTTTTGCCATGAAATCACACCAAATTATAACACTGACATTAAATCCTTCCTTAGACAAAAGCACTCATTTTACAGGATTAATAGCTGAACAGAAAATCCGTTGTGAAAATCCAAGATACGATGCCGGCGGCGGCGGAATAAATGTTTCTAAAGCGATAGCAAAATTAGGGGGAAATTCTCTCTGCATTCATACATCCGGAGGTTCAGCAGGTATAATGCTTGAAGAAATAATTCTAAAAGATGGTATTGAGAACAAAGTTATTCGAACCCAAAACTGGACACGAGAAAATTTTATAGCTTTCGAGAACACTACTAAAGCACAATACCGATTTGGCTTTCCTGGAAATGAATTATTGGAAGATGAAAAACAAAAAGTAATCGAAACCATAAAAGAAATAAATACCAAATATTTAGTCCTGAGTGGGAGTTTAAATGAAGGTTTGCCAACAGATTTCTATCAAACAATTGCCGAAATCGCAAAGGCTATGGGAATAAAAGTAATTGTGGATACTTCTGGTGAACCATTACGAAAAGTACTGGAAAAAGGAGTTTATCTGATAAAGCCAAATATTGGAGAATTAGCTAAATTAATTGGAGTAGAAAAGTTAGAATTATCTGAAGTAGAAAAAGCCGCCAAAACTTTAATAGAAAATGGTGCTGCTGAAATTGTTGTTGTTTCTTTGGGAACTCAAGGTGCTATTTTGGTTTCAAAAGAGCAAATCGAATTTGTGAAAGCGCCAAAAGTTACCAAGAAAAGTACCGTGGGCGCTGGAGATAGTATGGTTGGCGGTATGGTTTGGGCATTATCACAAAACAAAACCCTAAAAGAAGTAATTCAATGGGGCGTTTCCTGTGGAACTGCTGCTACCATGAACGAAGGAACTCAACTTTTCAAAAAAGAAGATGCAATGTGGTTATTTGAAGGACTTCAAAAAAGATAGCACTTTTTAACAGATTTGTCATTTCGGAATGACAAATACATACATAATGAAAACGTTGTTTTGATTAGCTAATTTCAATTACATTTGCAATCATAAATTAAAAACAAACTAATTCAAAATATTACAATGTCAACAATTGCACAACAATTCGGCATGACCGAAGCGCTGGAAATACTAGGAATAAAAGCTATAAACGAAGGAACTTCAACAGGAAACAATTGGTTTTCAAACGGAGAAGTTTTCGAATCATACTCGCCAGTAGATGGCCAATTAATAGGAAAAGTGAAAGCATCAACCGCTGCCGATTATGAAAAAGCAATGCAATCAGCAACCGAAGCGTTCAAAACATTCAAACTTATGCCAGCGCCTCAACGAGGAGAAATTGTACGTCAGTTTGGTGAAAAGTTGCGCAAAAACAAAGAAGCGTTAGGGAAATTGGTTTCTTATGAAATGGGGAAATCATTACAAGAAGGCTACGGAGAAGTTCAAGAAATGATTGACATCTGCGATTTTGCCGTTGGTCTTTCCCGTCAACTACACGGATTAACCATGCACTCTGAACGTCCAGGACACCGTATGTACGAGCAATACCATCCATTGGGAATAGTCGGAATCATTTCCGCTTTCAACTTTCCAGTAGCTGTATGGGCTTGGAACACAGCGTTAGCATGGATTTGTGGCGATGTTTGTGTTTGGAAACCATCCGAAAAAACTCCCTTATGCGGAATCGCTTGTCAAAATATAATTGCAGAAGTGTTGAAAGAAAATAACCTCCCGGAAGGAATTTCTTGTTTAATCAACGGCGATTATAAAGTAGGCGAATTAATGACACATGATAAAAGAATTCCATTAGTTTCGGCAACCGGTTCAACTCGAATGGGTAAAATCGTAGCGCAAGCTTGTGCGGCACGTTTAGGAAAATCATTATTAGAATTAGGAGGAAACAACGCTATTATTGTAACGCCTGATGCTGATATTAAAATGACGGTAATCGGTGCCGTTTTTGGAGCTGTTGGAACGGCAGGCCAACGTTGTACCTCAACTAGAAGATTAATCATCCACGAAAGTATTTATGATAAAGTTCGAGATGCTATTGTTGGTGCTTATAGTCAATTACGAATCGGGAATCCATTAGACCAAAATAATCACGTTGGACCACTTATCGACAAACAAGCAGTTGAAATGTATAATAATGCCTTAACAAAAGTGGTTGCCGAAGGCGGAAAAATATTGGTTGAAGGTGGCGTGCTGAATGGCGCAGGTTATGAAAGCGGTTGCTATGTTAAACCAGCCATTGCAGAAGCTAATAATTCATTTGAAATTGTGCAACACGAAACATTTGCACCGGTTTTATATCTTCTTAAATATTCTGGTAATGTTCACGATGCTATTGCTATTCAAAACGGTGTTGCCCAAGGATTATCATCAGCTATAATGACTAATAATCTTCGCGAAGCTGAAGCCTTTTTATCTGTTGCTGGTTCCGATTGTGGCATTGCGAACGTAAACATCGGAACTTCCGGTGCTGAAATTGGTGGTGCTTTTGGTGGTGAAAAAGAAACTGGTGGAGGTCGCGAATCAGGTTCTGATGCATGGAAAGTGTATATGAGAAGACAAACGAATACGATCAATTATACGACAAGTTTGCCATTGGCACAAGGAATTAAATTTGATTTGTAGTTTTAGAAAAAAGAGATAAAGAAAAGCGTCCTCATCGGGACGCTTTTCTTAAATAGTGTTATCTAATTATCACTTACATCTTTGAAAAATTTAGGACCTATTTGTGCCTGATTAAATCCAGTCATTACTCGTCCATATAGTAATTCGCTATTTTTCGCACAGATAAAGAGTACAAACTTTAAATTTTTATAATTAATCACTTTTAGGAATACGGCATCCTCATTTTGATCTTCGATAGCTTTTTCTATATTTTCAGTGGTTGTGAAAAGAAACTTATAATTATATACTTTTTTTAAACCCTCTTCGTGGTCAATTTCATCTTTAAGGCCATTACGAGTTACATAAAGTGTTTTGTTTTGTATTCTTTTTTTGTTTCTTTCATTTACTTCATCCAGATAATCTTTTAAATCAAGATCCTTTTTTTTATTCAAATCGAAAACAAAATTAATTTCGCTTTGCATCATCTGTATTGAAAAAAGCATTTCCACAGGAGATGTTTTATCCAGCTGTACCAACGACAACACATCTTTAGGGGTGTTTTTTTTATATTCTTTAAACATGGCAAGTTTTGTCACTCCGTATGCCATATTTAGTGCTCCTGTAGTTCCTGCGGTTCTCGAAAAACTGTACTCAACCTGATCCACAAAAAAAGAACCATCTCCAGTTAATTTTGCAACTTGATTTGGTTTGATCATTTCAAATTTATTGACTGTCCAATATTTTATTAAAATGTCATTAATAATCTTATTGTACTTTTTATCACCAGACATTATAAAGTAAGTTGTTCCTTCTTTAAAAGATCCATATTCTCTAATATCCGTATTAACTTCCTGGCTATAGCAATATGAAGATAGAAGCAATAGAATAACACTCAGTTTTTTTATCATAATTTTTATTTAAAATTAGTTTGAATTTTGGTTGGTCGTATACAAAATTCACACAAGAATATAAAAATTTGATTTAATATCAAAACCGACTAAAATTAGTCGGTTTTTTTTACGCAACTTTGTGAACGATTAAATATCTATTCGAAAAATTATAACTTAAAAACTATGAAGAAACTATTCTTATTTTTTTTGTTCACAACGGTGTTCTTTACTTCATCATGTGATGATAATGATGATAATCAGATTTTTTGCACAGATCAATTTGTATATGGATTAAATGTTATTGTTCTTGATGCTGTAACAGGAAACCCAATATTTCAAGATATAGAAGTCAAAGCAGTTGATGGGGCCTATCAGGAACTATTAGAATTAGTTCCAGGTTTAGAATATGCATTTGTTGGAGCCGGAGAAAGAGCCGGAACCTATGTTGTAACGGTCACTAAAGCAGGTTATCAAACGTATACCTCAGCGCCAATTATATTAACACGAGATGAATGTCACGTTATTCCGCAGTCTTTGACAGTGAATTTACAGTCAAATTAATCATAAAAAAACGTTCCGAAATCGGAACGTTTTTTTTTGCTTTTACTTTGTCTTCTTGACATACTGCGTCAAAATCACAATATGCTGTCCTTCAACTCTGCCTTCAATTTGTTCCGCGTTATCCCAAACCAGTTTGATATTGTTAACGACGGTGACGCTTTATATAGCGCAGTGGTATAAACACCCCAACAACACCAACAAAAAACAACACCAAGCCCCAATAATTTCGCTGGTGCAATTCAATCGTTTCATTATTACCAGTAATATTCAACCCAGCCCAATACAACGGATTAGACATTCTTGGTGAAGCTGTTGCCAAATAATCCAACTTTGCTTTTTGTAATGCCTCCGACTTGGTACAACCACTATCCAAATACTTTAAAAAAGAACTGATGATTTGTGACGAACTCTTCTCATCAATTTTCCACGAGGCCAACATCATACTTTTTACCCCAATAGCTGTAAAAGCTCGGGCTAAGTTGATGTTCCCTTCTCTTGATTTATAACCAACTCCACTTTCACAGGCTCCTAAAAGAAGAAAATCACAATTAGCTTTCAAATTGTACACTTCATTCATACTCAAAAAACCATCGGAAAAATGAATACCTTTATTAGATTCGATTTCATCATCTGATGCGCTTCCGTGAGATAATAAAGCAACTATTCTATCGTTTTCTAGATGTTTTGAAAATGCTTTTTTTGTGGCGCCTTTATCTTGAATTAAATTTGCATTATATAAATGAGCAAGTTCTTGAGACTTGGTGCTAGATTCTTTTAATTCAGTCAAATTTCTAGAGGAAAACCTGGGACTAAAAACAGAAAATGTAGTAGATTTTGAAACCCTTTTTTCTACAAGGTTCGCAATAGAAGAAGACAGACCGTAACTAAATTGATACTTCTTAAGCAAATAAGGCAGCTTACTAAAATCATTGGATGTTGATGGTGCAGAAAGCAATAATTCAAAAGGAAAATTCCCAAAACTAACACTTGGAATTATTGTAATATGAGTAACTTTTTTCGGCAAATAACTTTCAAAAGGTTTGAAATAGTTTTGGTAATACTCAAAAGCCTCTTTTTTATATTTTGAAATAGTATTTTGGTTCAATTCTTTTAATAAATCAAATAACTTCTTTTCTTGTTCAGAAATATTTGATAAATCTTTGAACGCTACAACTTTGATAATATCTTTAGAAACAACGAATATAAACGGAACAAATTGACCCTGCTGATCATTGACATTAATGCTTAGTACAGCTTCATTTTCTTTAAGTTTATTTTGAACACCTTTTAATGATAGCAACTTGTCTTTGGTAAATAAATCAGTTTGTTCTTGCACAGAAACATACATTTTATAGCGCTTATCAAACTTACTTTTTGCATCTTCATTCAAGATAATTTTGCTATTCAATTTTAAAATTAAATTATCAAAGCTTTCGTAAGTTTTGATAGTACTCGTGTCTGAAATAGTGCTGGATTGCCATTTTCTTTCTTTATATAAATTCTCTAATAAACCGCTGTATTTAGATTTCTCATCATATCGAAAACACATATCAATGTAGCGCTTTTCCCCTGTGGCTTTATACAATCTATAATAATTCTTAGCCATAGCACTGTAAGGTGAAGCGCAATAACCATTAGTATTAAAACGTTCCTTGCTTTTAAAAATGGTATTGGCATATTGTACCCAATACTTTTCCTCTAAAAACAACGTTTTTTCTATTTCAAATAATAATTTTGGATTTTTATTTTTGATATACATATCATCCAAACACCAAGCCTTCCATTTTAATAAATCAAATAGAAGACCATTATTATTGGTAAAAACAAAAGGAGTAAGCGTTAGTCGTTTAATTCCAAAATCATAATTTTTTAAAGCCGCTTGATACTCTTTTTTATAAAAAAACATCAAACCCTTTAATGAATATAAAAAGGCGGCATTAGGATGATAAAAACCTGCTAACTTATCATTCATTGCTATAGCTTTATTATAGAAAGAAATAGCCCTGTCAGCACATTTTATATTTAAATTATAATCTCCATAGTTAGAATATAAATTAGCAGCAAATTCAATATTGGGAGCTGCTATAGATACCATTAATCGAGCTTTTTTTAAATTATCATAAGGATAACGTTTGTTAATGAAATAGCAGAGGCTGTCAACGTATTGTAGTTTGATAGCCAAAGTTGGAGCATGGTTCCTTTCGGTAAATAAATGCGCATTATAGAAAATATAAGGATCAACCTCTTTTTGGTCTGGATGCTTATGGTAAATTTTTAAGGCTGCATTAGTGTATCGGAATGCTTTATCAATAATTGACCGCATATTATAATACCTGCCAACATAAGCGTAATAAAGCGCTTTGTAAATTTCTTTTTCTGGAGCTGCTTTTTTGTAATACTGATAAAAAGTGGTGGTTTCTGTTAAATAATCTTCTATCAAATAGAGTTTATCGTAACCTATAGCTAGCAACTGATGGGTTTTAGCCAACAGTAAATAGTTTTTGTAAGTTGCCTTGTTTAATAAAACAATATTCTGTTTCAGAATAGCCATTGCTTTATAAGTAGCGCCCAAATCAATATAACAATCAGCCAGACCATTTTTAGCCTCAACTTCTAGATCTAGGTTATGTCCTTGTTTTGCTTCCTTACTTATTTGTTCATACAAAGGAACCGCATGCCTATAATCAGAACGGTCCAAATAAGCCTGGGCTTTTTGGAGCGCTTGCCCTGAAGTCTGAAACGAAAAAAACAATAGAATAAGAAAAAAACAATTCCTCATAAAGTAAAAAAGATAGTACAATATATCAAAATATCCATCATAAAAAACCTTTATCAAAAGTTCTATAATCTCAACATTTCTGTCATCACGACCATTTTTTCATTACGACGAAGGAAAAAGAATATAACAATCTCAAAAAAAAGGACTCCTTCCAGAACCCTTTCTTACTTCTTAAAAGTAATACTTAAAACCTATTTAATATTTAAATGACAATAGTAAATATCTGTTGCTATACCTCCATCTGTCATCTTTTTCTTTCTATAAAATATTACTCCGCCATTACCACCAAAAGCTTCTATAGTAAAATCTAATTTTTCTTTTTTACTATTAGTTGTGGTTCCGGTCACCGATTCATATTCGGGCATAACACCCCAATAATAAATAGATGGATTTTTTTGATCAAAATTTAATACTTCAATTTTGTCATTTAGTTTAAAGGTCAAAGTGTTCTTCTCATAATCAACTTTAATATAATTTGTTATTTTACCTTGACTTTCACTAAAATTTAAAGTTTTGTTTTTATAAACTTTCACTCTTACGCCCCTGCGTAATGTTTCTACTTTCTCATTTAAAGAAAATTCGCAAGATGTTATAACAAAAATTTCAGATTTAGGATTATAACTAATCTCTTCCTGTCCTTGAAAACTACTTTCTTCATATTCATTTTGACTAATAGAATCCACTTGTACTTGAGAATAACTACTAAAAGCTGTCAAAAGAATTAAAGTAATCAAAAAAAACCTTTTTGTTTTATTGGATGATTTATTAATTACTATTGTTTCTTCATTGATTAAATAAAGAAAAAAAGCTAATTTTCTCATAATGTAAATTTTGAATGATTAAATTTAAATGAATTTTAGTTTATATAAATGAGGATTGATTTTAAAACCAATCCTCAAGTATATTTTAATCAAAGAAGAACTATTTTAAAATATTATTTACTAGTTGTTTTTAATTTTCAACTTTAAATCCTTACATAAACTACTAGATTTATTCTAAATAAAGCCTAGAAATAATTATTTTTAAAGGACGCTCCTTCATTTTCTGGTAGTTACGTTTACTAAATTATATTAAGGTTATGATTTATTCACTTAATCGGTATGATACTCCCCTTGGATAATCCCATTTTCCATCCCAAAAATACATTAATACTTCATTATTGTACACAACGTATTTGGTATTTGAAGAAGTAGCATCAGCTTTATCTTTATCGTAAACAGTTATCTCATTCTCTTGTGTAGAATACTTGTATTTATAAGAAGAAACGGAACCGTCATCACTGCCATAGCTATATATTAACTCATTATCGCTAATAAAATAAATTGCTGTCCTCCCATCTAATTTTTTAAAATACTTTCCTTTAAGGCCTTTTGAATCCAACTTTGGATCTTTACTTTTACTTTCATTCCCACAACCTGTAAGAATAAATGAAGCAAATAGTATTGCTCCGAAAATTGTCATTACTTTTTTCATGATTGATTTATTATTTAATTTTCCTACTCTTTTTAGGATTTTCGGTTTCTCCTATAATTTTTAATATCAATTGAATTTCAATGAAAAATAAACTTTACAATCATAAAAACATACAACGTAATTATTCAAAATTTTAAAATATTGATGT
This sequence comes from Flavobacteriaceae bacterium, assembly GCA_947456955.1. Classification (GTDB taxonomy): domain Bacteria; phylum Bacteroidota; class Bacteroidia; order Flavobacteriales; family Flavobacteriaceae; genus Flavobacterium. Next base: position 42,588 of record CANGTQ010000004.1, read on the forward strand.
GTTTTTTTGCTATTGTTAATATCATTATGTCTGATTTTAATTACTCTTACTCTTGATGCCCTTTCTTACTTAATTAAAACCACTAATTTTTTATTGCTACAACTTTTTTTATAGTAATTAAAAAAGGAGTGGGCACGGATTGCAAATCCGCACTATCGGGATTTTATAGTTTTTATTTTGATTTTGTATAATGAGCCCAAAGCAATATTGCTACAGGAACGAATAAAACATATGAAATAAAAGCATCAATAAATAGACATACAATAAAACTAATAGAATAAATGGGTATAATATATTTTAAATATGGCTTAATAGAATTATAAAAATCTACAATTTTATTGGCCATTTTTTTAAGTTCTACTTCATTTGCTTCTCTATTTAATCTTTCTTGTTCTCGTTCCATTTCTAATTCCTCTACTGATTTAGTATTTCTACTTACATCATTAGATTTTCCATCGTTTTTCAATTTAGATTTTTCGTCTTCAATTCCTATAAATTTTATTCCAAAATTACTATCATCTAAAACTTGTTCTGGATTAATTCCTGTTTTAGAACTAATAAAATTTTTACACTTTGTTTTCCATACACCTGGCCCGTCAGAATAAATTTTTTCATCTACAATAATTTCTAATTTTTTTACTGGAGAAATGCTTGACCCTGGTTTTAGATTTTCGTAAAACCTATAGCTAATTAAATGTTTATACATTTTTTAAGTTATTTTATTACCTACTCTTTTTAGGATTTTCGGTTTCTCCTATAATTATTTAATGTTAATTCTATATTCGATAAAAACAAACTTTACAACCTTAAAAACGTAAAACGTAATGATCTCAAATTTTTAAAATATTAGATAAATTTTTATCTATTATTCATGCTAGTCCTTTGGGCAGAAAGCATTTGATGATACAACATATCTTGAGCATTCACGGAAAATGTAACTAAAAAAAGAAGTAAAATTTTATTCATTTTTATTGTTTTAAGTAATAAAACAAAGCCTACACTCCGCTTCATACAAATACGTTTCTAACCTATTGTCATAAACTATAGGTGCTTTCATCTCATTTTTCATAAAAGCAATATAATAATGCACACTTCGTTCTGATATTTCAAGTTTTTGAGCCAATTGTTTTGGCGTTCCTGTTTGTTTGGTAATAATCAACTCGTGCAATCGTATAAAAACGCGTATATCCATAATTTCATTCGCAATTTTACAACCACTCACCGCAACCTCCTTGCGGTCAATGTTTTTTTGTTAAAAATGTTTATAAAATCAATACGATTAAGCAGCTTAATCTTCCCGACGTACTCATAAAAAAAATATATTTGCGACTACTAAAAAGCCAAAATATAGTTTTTGAAACCTACGCAGTCCATCACTACACTAGCACTCCAGCAATTTTGCAATGGCGAAAATCACGCCTTGAGTACTCTTTATAAAGCTTGGTTACCCGAATTGTATTTAGTAGCGTATCGATACGTGCAATCGCAACAAGAAGCCGAAGATGTAGTTGCCGATTGCTTTGAAAAAGTATTCGCCATGCCAATAAAAAAAAGGCGTCAAAAATTTATAGAAGAAGAAATCAATATCAAAGCCTTGCTGCTCGTTATGGTAAAAAACAAAAGCCTTGATGTTATTAAGACCAAAAACACAAGAAGCAGAATAGTAGACGGCATTAAAAAACTCCTACCCATAGAAGTGTTTAATGGAGCAAAACAGACGCTTACCGATGATAACTTTAAAGCATTATTAAACTGCCTACCCGAAAAAGAAAAGGAAATTTTAACGCTAAGTATCACAGGATTCTCTAACACAGAAATTGGAAAGCAACTAAATCTTTCTGAAAAAACAATCGCCAACATGCTTTCAATGGCACGAAAAAAAGTAAAGAATTTATGGAAAACGTTTATGGAGTAATACTTTAAAATAAATTACTTTTGGGAATAAAATACAACTAAATCGTTTTAAATATAAAATGAACACCAATAACCAAAATATGACATTAACACTCCTGTTGCAATCATTAGAAGATGATTTCAACCCACTGGAGCGTATGCGTATTTTGGAACAACTAAAAAATAGCCAACCTTCAGACGAGGCTTTACTAGGCGCTAAAATGCTTCTAGAGGAAAACAATTGGGATTATAACGTGCTTAAAAAAGCTTTCGCTAAAACGGAAGAAAAAATTGACTCAGTAGCTTCCCGAACAAAACGAAAAAACAACAGCACGTATCTCAAATATGCGGCGGTTATACTCCCTATTACTTTTTTTTTAGGTTATTTTGTCAATCAATCCTTAACTAACAAAGCAAACTTAGAGCAATTCTATACCAAAGAAGAAGGATTACCCAACTATATGGGAGCAGAAAAAACCAACTGGAATCCTTTAATGGAATTGTATCGAGCTAACAAAATGAAAGAGGCATTTGCCATCTCACAACAAATACTGACTCAAAAACCACAAAACGATACCGCCATCTACTTCCATGGTGTCATCAGTTACGAATTAAAAAACTACAAAACAGCCAAAACTGACTACACAAAAATTACACAAAACAAAGAAAGCGTTTTTTATTATGATGCTGCTTTTAGATTGGGTTTCACCTTAAAGAACCTGAACGAAAACAGCGCTGCAAAACAACAATTTGAGACCATAACAAACGATCAAAAAAATCCCTACAACGAAAAAGCAAAACTAATTTTAGAGTACTTGAAATAATAAAGTGGTAAATATTCGTGAAGTATATCGAAAACCTACTTCGTCTTCTTCACATACTGTGTTAAAATCACAATATTCTGTCCTTCAACTCTGCCTTCAATTTGGTCGGCATTGTCCCAAACTAATTTAATGTTGTGAACTGCTGCACCTCGTTTTGCGGTAAAATTGGCGCCTTTGACATCTAAATCTTTAATCAAAACCACCGAATCACCATCTTTTAGGATATTGCCGTTTCCATCTTTGTGTACAATTTTGCCATCTTCATCTTCTCCTTCGCCGGTTGCGCCCGCCCAAACTAAGGTTTCTTCATCAAGATACATCATGTCTAATAAATCCTGTGGCCAGCCTTCTGCACGCAATCGGTTAAGCATTCGCCATGCAACAACTTGTACAGGTTTGTTTTCATTCCACATGCTATCGCTAAGACATCTCCAATGATTTGGGTCTGTAGGTGTTGTGTTTTCTATTTGGTTTTTACAAGTTGAACATACCAATACAGAGTTGTCTAATGATATCGATTCTTCTTTAGTTAAATGAATCCTTAAATCATCTTTTGAGCCACACAATTCACATTTAGAACCGCTTCTTTCGTTTAATTTTTGGTCAATTACACTCATCTTATAAATTGAATGAGGCTCCTATTTGAAAGACAAATTGATTATTTAATACTTCGGAGTTTTTAATATGTGAATCATAACTTGCAAAAGGGGTGCTTAATTCTGAATACAACCCAAAGCCATTAGAAAAGAAATATCTAAATCCAACATGACCACCAAAATTTCTTGTTCCTAAATTCAATCCAGGATATATATCAATTGCTTTATCCAATTTAAAAACATTTCCTAAGTTGGCATTGAAACGAACTTTTACATCAGCTCTGTCTTCAAACTTTGGTTTGACTCCAACAAAATCATCCACTGAAAGCAAATAGGAAGCAACAAAACCATAAGACATGTTTTCACCTATGCCAAAATCTGCAGAAACATTAATTCCTGTTCCGTGATTTTGAGCATTAAATCCAACTTGTGCTTTGATGTCACCTTTACCTTTGTATGCTTGAGCATTTGTTAATGTTACCATAACGACTGCCACTATTGTGCTTATTTTTTTCATATTTTTTAAATTTAATTGCAAATATAGAGATTCCAATTTGTGAATAAAACTAATCTCATATTAACTGGTAAAGATTTAATTTCTTCCTTTTTCATTAAAATACAATTCATTCAATGGTTCACTTTGCCAATACTCTTTAGTGTCAACATCCATAATAGTTAGTGGTCCTTTAAAGGCCGCGCCGGTATCTAAATTCCAAACACAAGCTTTTTGAACTGGAATTGTTTTTCCTATTCGGGTTACGGGTGTGTGACCAATATAAATTTCTTTATATAGTTTGAACCTTCTAGGGTAAAATAAACTGTCTATAGGAATAGATGTGTCTAATGATAAAGCTGTTTCCCATAGTGTTCTGTCCCAATAAAAGAGTTTTGGAAAATATTCATACGCTATACCATTCATATTGGTAAACCCCGCATGAATAAATAATCGATTCTGTTCATCTAAATAATAATTTCGTAAATTCTTAAGAAAGAGAATGTGCTTTTGCTTTGTTTCAAAATCTACATTTGTATAAGCCAATACTGTTGCTTCTCCACCATGTTGGTACCATTGCAAATTATCTTTACTATTTTCTAACCATTCTAATAACAATTCATCATGATTGCCCCTGATGAAAACACAATTGTTTTTGGTATTTAATGCAATCAAAAAATCCAAAACCTTTTGCGACTCGCTCCAACCATCAACAAAATCTCCAAGGAAAATCAACGTGTCATTTTGACTTACTTTAGCCCTTTCAAACAGTTGATGCAACGCCCTTAAACCTCCATGAATGTCTCCTATGACTAATGTTCTACTCATCCTTATTGTTGTATTTCATTTTTCTTAAAATGCGCATCGCTTCCTTAAAACTAAGATAAACCGTGCTGTTTTTTTGAGCTTTTAAAAGCGATTTGGCTTCAATTAATTTTTGTTTGGCATCCTCAAACCCATTCAAATAACAAATCATTAAAGTAGAAGGAAGGTTCTCTAAATCTTTAACTTCTCTGTCAGAAATAGCAATCCCTTTATTTAACTTATCTAGCAATGAAAGATTAGAATTATAAATATGATGTAGCATTTTTTTATTAAATGCCGGTGGTTCAAATAGCATTTCATTTTCTATTTTATAATAACCATTGTCAAAAAAAGAAATCTTTTGCTGTTCAAGTGGGTAATAACTTGTTTTATCATTTAATCCCAATGGGACATGTTCTATTATAGTGAAACTTTTTTCGTCAAATTCAATAGTAACGACATCCAGCGCTGAGTAAAATAGTTTTACTTGTTCGTTAATTAATTCAATATCTACTCGTGAAAGGTAGGTAGTTTCTCTTACTCTTTTAGGGTTTCCTGCCCAACAAATAACAAACAACTCTTTGAAAACATTATACTTTGACGTCATGTCTTTGTGACGATTATTCATAAAATCAATTACGCCGTCCAATGTATAGGCAATGCTGTTTCTCGAACTGTTTTCAATGCTGATAACGGTTTCGATATTTTGTTTAGAATAGGGAATCTTATCTTCCGTTGGCATAGAATTGCTTCCAACTCGAACAAAAACTGTATTGGCCAAAATAGTATGAATGTTTTTCTTGAAAAAAGACACCTTATGTTTTGGCTTAATTGTAACCAAACCCACCACTCTGTCTTTTGGCAAGTTTGGAAAGGGCACATTTTCATATTGAATTTTTGGTGGATTTTCTAAATAGGCATTCACCAAATTCTGAATCCGACTGTCGTCAAAAAAATCATCGCCAACGATTTGGTTGTCTTGATCTTCAACTCCCACAACAATATAAGAGTTATTAGAAGGATTAGAATTAGAAAGCGCACAAATATGTTTCAAAAACTTGCCTTTCCCTTCTTTAGTATGTAAATTTAACTGCCTTTTTTTATCATAAAAACTGCACTCATCATTGTGAGCGAGTAGGTTTTTTATGAGAAGGCGTTTGTTTATCATGTTTTTTTAGTAATTAGTAACTAGTAATTAGTGAGAAGCAAAACTAATTACTAATCACTCTATACTAATTACTTTTACGGCACTTTATTCCCCATGCTTTCGGTCCAAATGGCAAACCAATCGAGTGTGTCCAAATCCATTTCAACGGCCTTTATCAACGCTTGAATTCGAGCAATATTTACTGTTCCCGCTACCGGGATGATATTCGCCGGATGTTTCAAAACCCATGCTAACAAAATAGTATCAGAACCTAAATGGTATTTATCTACCAATTGAACTAATAATTTTTTTAGTCTTCTAGTTTGCTCTATGTCTTCTCTGAAAACGGTTCCAAGCGGATTCCAGGACATTGGGCGAATATTGTGCAACTGCATATAATCCAGACTTCCGTCTAACATTGCTTCGTGGTGCGTTGCCGAAAACTGGACTTGGTTATAGTTTATCGCTATTTTTTGGCGAATCAATTCCGTTTGAGAAAACGTAAAATTGGAAACTCCAAAGTCAATTATTTTACCTTCTTTTTTTAATTTGGTGACTGCTTCTGCTATTTCATCGGCAACCATTAAAGGACTTGGTCGATGCAATAATAACACATCCAAATAATCGGTTTGCAGATTTTTTAATGAATTTTCTACCGACCAAATAATATAGTCTTTAGAATATTCATAATGTTTAATAGTATTATTTCTGCCATTTACATGTTGAATACCGCACTTCGAAATAAATTGAATCTTATTTCGGTCGATTTTGCATTGGCCGAATGCTTTACCAAAATCGGCTTCGGTAGTGTAATTCCCATAGATATCTGCATGATCAAAACTCGTGATTTGATTTTCGAAACAAATATGAATCATATGCTCCATTTGTGAAGTCGACAGATTTTTGTCCCAAACTCCCCAATTCATGGTTCCGGCAACGATGGGCGATAATTTTGTTTTCATTTTAATTCTTTTAGATATGTTGAAGTATATTTTGAATTTCGAAAAATTTATTATTTTGCCAACCGAAAATTTCCGAAAACAGATTAGGTTTTAAAATTATAAAAAGAAAATCATAAATCATCCTTAAAATAGGGATGTTTTATAAAGTTTTAACGCATTATTAACATCTCGTAATGGATAAAATTTTCACTTTTGAAATGTTAAAATTATAACTGTCACACTTTAGAATAAATAGAGTAACTATGGAAGAAAATGGTACTGCTTTAGACATTAGAGCAATTAATGAAAAAATTGAAAGAGAAAGTGCTTTTATCGACTTGCTGACTATGGAAATGAACAAGGTTATTGTTGGTCAGAAACATATGGTAGAACGATTATTAATTGGGCTTTTAGGTCAAGGTCACATTCTACTTGAAGGTGTTCCGGGACTGGCAAAAACCTTAGCCATAAATACTTTATCACAAGCCGTTCACGGAAGCTTTAGCCGTATTCAGTTTACACCTGATTTATTACCTGCTGATGTTGTTGGAACGATGATTTACAACATTAAAGCCAACGAATTTTCTATTAAAAAAGGGCCGATTTTCGCTAATTTTGTTCTTGCCGATGAGATTAACCGTGCGCCAGCAAAAGTTCAATCGGCGTTGCTTGAAGCGATGCAGGAAAAACAAGTTACCATTGGTGACACCACATTCAAATTAGACAGACCTTTTTTAGTTTTAGCAACCCAAAATCCAATTGAACAAGAAGGAACTTATCCGTTACCGGAAGCGCAAGTCGATCGTTTCATGCTAAAAACCGTAATTGATTATCCTAAAATAGATGAAGAGCGAATGGTAATCCGTCAGAATTTAAAAGGGTCTTATGAAAAAGTAAATCCTGTGGTTACTGTTGACCAAATTCTAAAAGCACAAGAAGCGGTTCGTGAAGTGTATATGGATGAAAAAATCGAAAAATATATTTTAGATATTGTTTTTGCTACTCGTAATCCTGAAAAATACAAACTAGAAAGTTTAAAACCACTTATCGGTTTTGGAGCTTCCCCTCGTGGAAGTATCAATTTGGCCAATGCTGCCAAATGCTATGCTTTCATCAAACGCCGTGGATATGTAATTCCGGAAGACGTTCGTGCCGTGGTTCATGATGTATTGCGTCACAGAATTGGCCTTACCTACGAAGCAGAAGCCGAAAACATCACTTCTGTTGACATCATCAACAAAATCGTAAACGAAATAGAAGTACCTTAAATCAGTTATCCGTTTTCTGTTATCAGTTAGCTGTGTATCATTGCTAAAGTACTGACAACCGACAACCGACAACCGACAACTGAAAAAATGGAAACCAAAGACTTAATCAAAAAAGTTCGTAAAATCGAAATTAAAACCCGAAGACTGAGTGATCATATCTTCTCGGGAGAATACCATACGTCGTTTAAAGGGCGAGGCATGACATTTTCTGAAGTGCGTCAGTACCAATTTGGCGACGATATTCGTGCCATCGATTGGAACGTAACTGCGCGTTATAACGAACCTTATGTAAAAGTTTTTGAGGAAGAACGTGAATTGACCATGATGCTAATGGTTGATATTTCGGGTTCTGAGAGTTTTGGTACTAAAAACCAACCGAAAAGTGAAATTGTTACTGAAATAGCAGCAACAATGGCGTTTTCAGCCACACAGAATAATGATAAAATTGGGTTGATTTTATTTACTGATCAAATTGAATTATACATTCCGCCTAAAAAAGGTAAATCACATGTATTGAGAATCATCCGTGAATTAATCGAATTCCAACCCAAAAGTAAAAAAACGGATTTATCTCAAGCTCTAAAATTCCTATCAAGCACACAGAAAAAGAAAGCAATTGTTTTCGTGATTTCTGATTTTATGGTAGATAACGATTACGAGAAAACCTTAAAAATAGCTGCGAAAAAGCATGATATCACCGGTGTTCGGGTATATGATATTCGTGAGGAAAAAATGCCAAATATCGGAATGGTAGAAATGGAAGATGCCGAAACAGGCGAAGTTTTAGTGGTAAATACAGGCTCCAAAAAAGCGCGATTGAGTTATGAAAAACAGTATCAAGACAAAGTAAATTACTTTAAAGATATCTTTTCAAAATGTGGTTCAGGAACCGTTAATACGCGTGTGGACGAAAGTTATGTGACAAAATTATTGGGTTATTTTAAATCGAGATAAAAAATTTAACCGCTAAGAACGCAGAGAAGGCGCAATGTTCACAAAGCTTTCGAATTGAACTTAGCGATCTTTGCAAAAAACTTAGCGCACTTTGCGGTTAAGAAAAACAAAAAATGAGAATAAAACTATACATATTATTTTTTCTTTTATCGACTTCGCTTTTTGCCCAAAAAGTGACGACTTCAGTTGATACCACCAAAAACAAAATAGGAGCCGAATTCAAACTGACTATAAAAACTGATGTGGATACGTCATCCAAAGTAAAATTTCCGGAAGCAAAAAATTTTGGTGCTTTAGAAGTAATTCATTCCTATAAAATTGACACGGTTAGAAATGGCGCGCGATATGAATTAATCAAAAAATATGGTTTAACCCAATTCGACAGCGGAAAATATACCATTCAAAGAATTCCGGTTCTAATCAATGGAAAACCTTTTTTTTCGGATAGCATCAAAGTAGAAGTTAACGATATTCAAGTCGATACACTAAAGCAAAAGATGTATGACATCAAAGACATCGCAGAAGTTGAAAGTCCGATAGGAACTTGGTGGATTTATATTTTAATATTCTTTGCTATAGGGATTTCAGGTTATTTTATTTATCAATTCATCAAAAAAAGACAAAACCAACCAAAAACTGAAGTCATTGTTTTTAAATCGCCTATCGAAAAAGCAACAACTTTACTGCAACAATTAGAAATCAAAGAACTTTGGCAAAAAGGAGAAATCAAAGATTATTATTCGGAACTAACCGATATTGCCCGTAATTACATCGAAGAAGAAATCAATATTCCTGCAATGGAAAGCACAACTTCGGAACTGATTGACGGATTGCGAAAAGCTGCCAAACAAAAGAAACTAAAACTCTCAAACGAAACAGTAGAAAATCTAGAAAAAGTTTTAAAACAAGCCGATTTGGTAAAATTTGCAAAGGTAAAACCGCTTGATTTTGAAATTGAAGAAGATAAAAAGCGTATTTCAAGTTCTATCGTAATCATTCATAAATCAATTCCGGAAGTTGTAGAAAATGATGATGAACTAGCGCTATGGAACGAACAACAAAAAGAATTGGCTCGTTTGCAAAAACTGAAAAAACAAAAACGCGTTCGAATCATTACCACTATCGGAATTGTTTTCGGAATGCTTATGCTTTTTGTTTTCGGTTTAGTTTATTTCAAAGGAGTCGATTATGTAAAAGACAATCTCCTTGGCCATCCAACCAAAGATTTAGTCGAAGGACAATGGATTTATAGTGACTATGGAAATCCGGGCGTAAAAGTCGAAACTCCAAAAGTATTAAAGCGAATAGATGCTACAAAAACACTTCCAAAAGATGCTATGGCGTTGATTAAGGAAATGCAAACTTTTGGCTACGGAAGCCTATTAGAAGATTTTTATATCTCGGTTTCGACAGTTACTTACAAACAGCAAACACAAATAGATTTGGATAAAACAGCTGAAGGCTACCTGAAAATTATGGAAACTCAGGGCGCACAAAACATTATCGTGAAAACGGAAGATTTTGATACCCAAAAAGGAATTTCCGGAAAGAAAGCTTATGGAACGATGACCGTTTTAGACAAGATTAAAGGCAGGTCAGCCAAAATGTATTATGAAGTATTGCTTTTCAGTCAGAATGGTGGTTTACAAACTATAATGGTAATGCATCGTGAAGACGATAAATACGGACAACAAATTGCTGAAAGAATGTTGAACTCAGTCGAATTACAAACAGCAGAACAATGAAAGAGGTGAGCTTTTTAAATCCTGAGTTTTTCTGGTTGTTTTTATTACTACCAGCTGCTGTCTTATGGCAATTATGGAAAAGGAAACAGCAATCACCAACATTGAAAATAAGTTCGGTCAAAGGTTTCAAAGCACAAAAATCGTTGTTAGCCAAACTGAAACCGTTCTTATTTGTATTTCGATTATTAGCGTTGAGTTCGTTGATTATTGCCATGGCTCGACCAAGAAAAGTGGATATCAGCAGCCAAACGAAATCGACTAAAGGAATTGACATTGTAATGGCAATTGACGTTTCGGGAAGTATGTTGGCAAAAGATTTAAAGCCAAACCGAATGGAAGCTTTGAAAAAAGTAGCCGAAAACTTCGTGGAAGGACGCCCAAATGACCGAATCGGAATTGTAGTTTATGCTTCTGAAGCGTATACTAAAACGCCTGTTACAAGCGATAAAGCAATTATTCAAGAAGCAATTCAAAGTATTAAATATGACAATGTTTTGCAGGACGGAACCGGAATCGGAATGGGATTGACCACAGCTGTTAATCGTTTGAAAGACAGCAAAGCCAAAAGTAAAGTGATTATTCTTTTGACTGATGGTGTAAACAATGCAGGTTTTATTGAGCCGGAAACAGCTTCCCAAATTGCCCGGGAGTACGGAATAAAAGTATACACCATAGGAATCGGAACCAATGGCAACGCAATGTCCCCGTATGCTTATGCTCCAAATGGTGGCTTTTTATTCCGAATGATGCCGGTTGAAATTGATGTGAATTTATTACAGACAATCGCCAGAAATACAGGCGGAAAATATTTCAGAGCCAGCAGCAATAGTAAGTTAGAATCGATTTATAAAGAAATAAACAAACTGGAAACGACCGAAATTCAAGAGTTGAAGTTCTATGATTATGATGAAAAATACAGATTATTTGTTTGGATTGCTGGGATTTTAGTTTTGATAGAATTTGGTTTGCGAAACACAGTTTATAGAAGCTTTATATAAAAACACAAATAGCAATGACCAAATAACAAATAATATTTAAAATCAAAAATCAAAATTTCAAACTAAAGATACGCTTGAAAATTGAACATTGGAGTTTATTTGAAATTTGGGATTTAACATTTGAAATTTAAAAACATGTACGAGTTAGAAGAAAAATGGTATTTGTATTTCTTGGCTGTCATTCCAGTTATGACACTACTTTTCCTGTACATTCAATTCTGGAAAAGAAAGAAACAACGCGAGTTTGGTGATTTGGATTTAATAAAAAAATTAAGTCCTGAAAAATCAGCTTTCAAACCAGCTTTGAAATTGGGAGTAATTTTATTGGCATTAACTTGCTTGATAATCGGATTGGTTAATCCAAAAATCGGAACCAAATTAGAAACCGTAAAACGAGAAGGCATTGATGTCATTTTTGCAATTGACGTTTCTAAAAGTATGCTTGCTGAAGATGTGGCGCCAAGTCGTTTGGAAAAAAGCAAGCAATTGGTTTCACAGATAATTAATAATTTGGGCAGCGACCGAATCGGAATCATTGCGTATTCTGGAAGTGCTTTCCCAGTTTTGCCAATTACTACGGATTATAGTGTCGGGAAAATGTTTTTGCAAACTATGAATCCGGGAATGATTTCGGCTCAGGGAACATCTATTGATCAAGCGATAAATCTAGCTATAACTTATATTGACAAAAAAGATAAAACCAACAAACTTTTAATCATCATTACCGATGGCGAAGATCATTCTGATGCTGCAGTCGATGCTGCTGAAGAGGCTAAAAAAGTTGGTTTAAAAATAATGACTGTTGGTGTTGGAACTGAAAAAGGCGAAACAATTCCTTTGAAGAAAAACGGTGTGGTAGAAAGTTTTCAACGCGACCAAAATGGTGAAGTCGTCATTACCAAAAGAAATGCCGATGTCTTAAAAACAATTGCCAAAAGTGCCGGTGGCGGTTATGTAGACGGCAATTCAACCAAAGAAGTTTTAGATTATGTGAAAAACGCCTTAGATAATATCCAAAAAACTGAATTTGAAAGCACACAAATGGCCGATTTTAAATCGCAGTTTCAATGGTTTTTAGGATTTGGTTTTTTCTTGTTGCTATTAGATGTTTTCCTTTTGGAGAAAAGAACAAAATGGGTGAAAAAGATGAATTTATTTAATGAGAAAGATAATTAGATAATTGACTGATAAATGATAGACAGAAAAAAATATTTAATACTGACTTCTATACTTTTGATTTCCTTTTTTGCGGAAGCACAAGAGAAGGAAAAGGACAACCATTTGCCAAAAGGAAACGATTCTTTTGCCGAAAAAAAATACGATGATGCAGAAGCGGAATACCGAATTTCAGAATCTAAAAACCCAAAAAAATCAATTGCTTCGTATAATTTAGGAAACGCTGTTTACAGACAAAATCAATCGGGAGAAGCTAAATATCATTATGCAAAAGCATTAAAAAACGCAAAAACCAGAACCGAAAAACACCAGGCTTTCCACAATATAGGCAATACGCTGATGAAAGACAAAGATTATGGTGGCGCTGTCGAAGCCTATAAAAACGCATTGCGGAACAATCCGGCGGATGAAGAGACTCGTTACAATTACGCTTTGGCTAAAAAGATGTTAAAAGAAAATCCCCCGAAAAAAGACGACAAAAAAGACAAGGACAAAAAGGATAAGAACAAAGACAAGAAAGACGATAAAAACAAGGACAAAGATAAAAAGGACGAGAAGAAAGACGGAAAAGATAAAGACCAAGATAAAAAAGATGGCGATAAGGATAAAGATAACAAAGACAATAAAGATCAAAATCAAGGACAACCTAAACCTCAACCTGGTGGAATTTCAAAACAACGTTTAGAGAATTTATTGGACGCTGTAAACAATGAAGAGAAAAAAATTCAGGATAAAGTAAACAAACAAAAAGTACAAGCCAATCCGAAAAAAGCAGAAAAAGATTGGTAAAATAAATTTGAAAATTAATCAAATTGAAAGTTTGAAAATGAAAAAGATTTTAATTTTATTATTTATTACAAATTCACTTTTTGCTCAAGTACAATTTGAAGCAAAAGTGAGCAAAAATTCATTAGGATTAAACGAACGACTTCGCGTTGATTTTACTATGAATGCTGATGGCGATAATTTTGCGCCGCCAAATTTTGAATCTTGTGGTTTTAAAGTTGTCGGCGGACCAAGTCAATCGGTTAGTCAATCATGGATAAATGGAAAAAGCTCGTTTAATAAATCGTATATCTATATTTTGTTGCCTACACAAAAAGGGGCTTTGACTCTTAAACAAGCTTCGATTGAAATCAATGGTCAGATTTATAAAACATCACCCATTAAAATTAATGTGACTAATGCGGTTGAAATTCCAAAAGATCCAAACGAATCCCCTGCTATCAGCGCTGACGACAACTTGTACTTGGTTGCTGACATTTCAAAAACCAATCCATATCTGAACGAACCGATTACTGTGGTTTATAAATTGTATTTCAGTTACAACATAGGAATTACTAATTGGCGCGAGTTAAACAAACCAAAATACAATGATTTTTGGAGTCAAAATATTGATATCAAACAATTGGTCGCCCAAGACGGAATATTCAAAGGCGAACGTTATCGATATGTTGTGCTGCGAAAAACAGTATTATATCCACAGAAATCAGGTAAACTTGAAATTGAGCCACTTTCATTGGATATTGATTGCCAAGTGCCAACGAATAGAAGAAATTTTTGGGGGCAAGCTTTAATGACCGAAGATAGCAAACGCGTTTCGGCAGGAAGCAAAGTCATCAACGTAAAAGCATTACCTGAAAAAGGGAAACCTGAAGATTTTAGCGGAGCTGTTGGCCGAATGGATTTCAAAGTAAAACCATCCAAAACACTATTGAAAAATGGAGAATCTTTGGATTTAGATATTAGCGTGGCTGGAACCGGAAACCTTAAATTATTTACATTGCCAAAACCGGTGGTGCCTGCTGCATTAGAAATGTATGATGCTGTTCACGACGAAAATGTGTCAACTCCGTTAACTGGAATGACAGGAAGAATTTCGGATAAATACACGATAATTCCACAATACAAAGGCAATTACCAAATCAAACCGATGCGTTTTACGTACTTTGATTTGGGTTCTAATAGTTATAAAACTATCACTTCTCAACCGATAACAATCAATGTATTAGATGGTCCAAGTGTGGCAAGTTCAGAAAAGACAAATCCGAATGATCTGGCCAAAACTAAATTCGAAGCGGCCAAATCGTTTGCATATATCAAACAAAAAACATCCTTACGACCAATGAAAAAAGAGGACTTTTTGGGTTCTGGATTATTTTATTCGTTAATAATGTTACCATTTTTAGCTATTCCGTTTCTGATTGTCGGAAGAAAGAAAAAAGAAGCAATGGACAATGATGTTGTAGGTAACAAAATCAAAAAATCGAATGCATTGGCAAAGAAATATTTGGGCGATGCGAAGAAACAGTTGGGCAACAAAGAACCATTTTATATTGCACTTGAAAAAGCAATGCACAATTTCCTTAAAGCCAAACTGAACATTGAAACTTCGGAAATGAGTAAAGAGAAAATAACCGAACTTTTGCTTACACGAAAAGCTAATTCTGAAACAGTTTTCGAGTTCATTCAATTGACTGAAAATTGTGAATTGGCAAGATATGCTTATTCTTCTGAATCGGCAATCCAAAACGATTATGAAAAAGCTATCGTTATTATTTCTGAACTTGAAAAGCAATTAAAATAATTGACAATGAATAATTGATAATTGATAATGAAAAATATATTCTACATATCCCTATTAATTTTTCAGGTTTCATTGGCTCAAACTGCTTTTGACCAAGGAAATAAATTCTACGGAAAAGAAAATTATGAAGCTGCGATTACAAGCTATGAAAGTGTTGTAAACTCAGGGAAACAATCGGCTGAATTGTATTTTAATTTGGGGAATTGCTATTACAAACTGCACAAAGTAGCGCCGGCGATTTACAATTATGAAAAAGCCTTATTGCTTAGCCCAAACGATACTGAAATAAAAACCAACTTAGAATTTGCCCGAAAAATGGCCATTGATGACATCAAAGTCATTCCGAAAGTAGGATTCAGCAAATTGATTCAGGACTTCACTGCAAAATATTATTACGATACTTGGGCATGGATTGCTGTGGCTTTTGCATTCTTATTTTTACTTTTTTTTGTGGGGTATTACTTTTCGCATTCAACCGTCTTGAAACGCGTTTTCTTTTTTGGAATGTTTTTTTGGCTATTGGGAATTGGCCTAAGTACCGCTTCTGGTTTTTATGAAAAAGGACGCATGGATAATGAAAGACCGGCTATTGTTTTTGCTGAGACAGCATCCGTAAAAAGCGAACCAAAAATTTCGGCAACTGATGCTTTTGTTCTACATGAAGGAACCAAAGTTTATATCCTAGAAAGCATTGCCAACTGGAAAAAAGTAGAACTTACCGACGAAACTACCGGCTGGATTGAAGAGAGCGCGATTAAGGAAATTAAGAATTAGTGTTCAGTCGCAGTCGCAGTGTCAGTTTTCAGTTTTATTGGCCTTCAATGACTATATTTGCAATCCTAACTTAGAAATTAGAAGTTGAATCCAGGCAAAAAGTCTTTTTTCTTTTCTCTATTTTCTTTTCTCTATTTCAAAAATGTCAAGAGACGAACAATTAAAAAACCGCTGGGACAAAGTCGTTCAAATCCTTTCCGATCAGTTTGCTGAAGGAGATATTCTGGATTTAGACGCTATCATATACTTAATCGGAGTGCAGGAATTAGGACAGTTCAAGCAGCCTTTCAAAAAAGATGAAAAAGTAAATCTGATGCACATCGCCATTTGCCGTTTGCTCGAACCTTATGGTTTCTACGAATTTGATTTTGTAGATAAAGACGGATGGCCGCATTATAAAATCAAAGAAGAATTACCGCCATTAAAAGCCGGAGAACAATCGGTTTTGATGAAAGAAGCCATTGTGAATTATTTTCTGGAGAAAGAAGTAATTGAGTAATTAGTGACTAGTAATTAGTAATTGGCAAAAAAGAGCAACTTAAATTTCTTAAACTAATCACTAATCACTAATCACTAATCACTAAAAAATTCTAAATTTGCACCTTTACAAAAGTCCGATGATAGACAAGATTAAAGAATATATTGCCGAAGCCGATGCGTTTCAAACCGACAATAGGGAAACTTTAGAACAATTTCGAATCAAATATTTAGGAAGCAAAGGCTTGCTTAAAGATTTGTTTTCCGAATTCAAAAACGTGCCCAACGACCAAAAAAAGGAATTTGGACAAGTTATCAATACGCTTAAAACAACATGCGAAGACAAAATAAAAACCATACAAGAAGCTTTAGAAAGTAAAGTAGAAAATGTTGGTGTTTATGGCGATTTATCGCGCCCAGCTGAGCCAGTTGTTATTGGTTCACGTCATCCAATATCTATAGTTAAAAATCAAATTATTGATATATTCTCTACCATTGGCTTCAACGTTTCCGAAGGTCCGGAAATTGAAGACGACTGGCATAATTTTACGGCACTGAACTTACCGGAATACCATCCGGCGAGAGATATGCAGGATACTTTTTTTATACAAACCAATCCAGATGTATTATTGAGAACACATACTTCATCGGTTCAGGTGCGTTATATGGAAAATAACAAACCTCCAATACGAACAGTTTCACCAGGAAGAGTTTTTCGTAATGAAGCGGTTTCTTCACGTTCTCATTGTATTTTTCATCAAGTGGAAGGTTTGTATATTGACAAAGAGGTCTCGTTTGCCGATTTAAAGCAGACGCTTTTATATTTCACCAAAGAAATGTTTGGCAAGTCAAAAATACGCTTGAGACCAAGTTATTTCCCATTTACAGAACCAAGTGCTGAGGTTGATATTTATTGGGGTTTAAAAACAGAAACCGATTACCGTATAACCAAAGGAACAGGTTGGTTAGAAATTATGGGTTGTGGTATGGTTGATCCAAATGTTTTGAAAAACTGCGGCATCAATCCGGACGAATACAATGGTTTTGCCTTTGGAATGGGAATTGAGCGTATTGCAATGTTGTTATACCAAATTGGTGATATCAGAATGTTTTATGAAAACGATGTTCGTTTCTTAGAGCAATTCAAGTCAAGTGTCTAAAAAGAAAATAGATAATAGATAGATGAGAGATGCTATCTTTTGTTCTATTATCTTTTAGTCTATCATCTATTATCTCTAAAATGAAATCAGACATCACAATCCCAAAAGTAGAAAACGTTTTTCTTGCTGCCATTCAGGAATGGAGCGATGACTTTATGGAAAACATTTGGAATGTTTATTTAGTCAACGATTCTGACTTCGATTTAGACAGCGTAATGGTTGTTTCTAAAGCTTTTGGCACTATTGATGGGGAAATGAAAAAAACGTCGCTCCTGCGTCATGCATTTATGCAAGTTCCTGCTGTTACTGTAGTAAAAATAGAAATGGTCGAAAAAAGTGTTTTACGACTCAACAATGAGTTTATGGTGACATACTTCATAGGGAGCACACTTTATGACAAAAAATTTATCTTCAAAGCGCAAAGCATAACTCCAGATTATGTTGAAGAAGTGCCTATTTTATTTGTGGACGGGGTTATAGTGAGATAAAGATGAGCATAGAACATAGAATAAAGAAAATAATGATTGCTCTATGTTCTATTATCTATATTCTTTTTTCTAAAAAAATTAATCCAATTTCTCAGTTAGCTTTTTAAATACCATTTTTGCCTCTTTCCCTTCATACAAAATCTCATAAACGGCATCAATAATTGGCGTATTCGCTTTGTATTCTTGGTTTAATTTATAAGCACTTTTAACGGCATAATAACCTTCGGCAACCATTGACATTTCCATCATGGCCGATTTTACGGTATAGCCTTTCCCAATCATATTTCCGAACATTCGGTTTCGAGAAAAGACCGAATAACCAGTAACCAATAAATCGCCCAAATAAGCAGAATCATTAATATTTCGTTTCATCTTGTGCACTTTCCTGATGAATTTTTTCATCTCGCGAATAGAGTTACTCATTATAACCGATTGGAAGTTATCTCCATAGCCCAATCCGTGCGCAATTCCGGCTGCAATAGCGTAAATGTTTTTCAGCATCGCCGCATATTCCGTACCGATAATATCGTCCGAAATTTTAGTTTTAATATAATTTCCGGAAAGAACTTTGGCAACAACTTTGGCTTTATCTGAATCGCCACAAGCAATCGTCAAATATGAAAGTCGTTCCAGCGCGACTTCTTCTGCGTGACATGGACCAGTAATCACGCCAATATTTTCAAAAGGAATATCATATTTTTTATGAAAATGTTCGCCAACTATTAAGAACGTTTCGGGAACAATCCCTTTTATAGCAGAAAAAATAACTTTGTCTTTCAAGCTTACCGTTAATTTTTCCAATTCAGTGCTCAAGAAAGCCGATGGAATAGCAAAAATGATGTAATCTGCATAAGTTACCGCTTCGTTTATATCCGAAGTTAATCTGAGTTTTTTGGTATCAAACTCAACGGAACTTAAATAATTTGGATTGTGTTTTTGGGTTTTTATATGATCAATTGCCGACTCATTTCGCATGTACCAGGCAATTTCGTCAAGATTAACGCAAAGCATTTTTGCAATGGCTGTAGCCCAACTTCCGCCACCGATCACTGCAAATTTTGGAGATTTATTCATGAAGATAAACATTTTAACACATTCAAAAATACTGATTTTTAAATGATATTTTAGCTATTATTTTATTCCTATTTTCTATAGAAAGCACTACTTTCAATATATTCCCAAACCTTTTGAGGTAACATTGGTATTACATTTTTTTTGTTTTTTATGCTCTCGCGTATAAATGTGGAAGAAAGTTCAATTACCGGCGCGGCAACACGGTGGATTTTATCGTGATTTATAAATTGTTCATCAATCTCTCCTGAATTTAGTCTTGGATACACATAGACATGATGGTTTTCCAAAATGACTTCATAGTTTTTCCATTTGTGAAGCGAATTCAGATTGTCTTCGCCCATGATTAAGGCAAATTCGTGCTTTGGGTATTTTTCTTCCAAATGCGCCAACGTATTTACTGTATAATTAGGCTGTGGCAATTTAAATTCGATATCGGAAGGTTTGATTTTGGTAAAATCTTCGGTTGCCAAAGTTACCATGTGCAAACGCTGGTAATCATCGAGCAAAGTGGTTTTTTGTTTGTGTGGATTGTGTGGTGTTACGACCATCCAAATCTGATCTAAATCGGAATGCTCAGCCATATGATTAGCAATAATCATATGTCCAATATGGATTGGGTTGAAAGTGCCGAAATATAATCCGATTTTCATCTACGTAAGTAACTAGTGATTAGTAAAAAGTAATTAGTCTTTAAGAGTTTTAGAAAATGAGTTTATCATTTTAGATTCTTCTTCGATTTGACTTAAAATCTCTTGATATAAAAAATCGTCTGAAATAAATCCTAATTCTTTTGCAATTATTAATTGAGTTTCTATTTCAAATAAAGAGCCTCTTGAAATATCTAAAAAATGACTAAAAGATTTGTCTGAGTTTCTACCGTAACCTTCTGCAATGTTTGAAGGTATTGATACAGAAGCCCTTTTTAATTGACTTGTAAGAGCATAAATCTCTTCTTTAGGAAAAGATTTTACTAATTGATAAACTAGTATAACTATCTTAATTCCTTTTTGCCAAATCAATAAGTCTTTGTAAGATTTAATCTCTTTCATATTTATACTAATTACTAATTACTAGTTACTAATCACCAACTCTTGATAAATTCTTTAACCAACTCATAGGCTTCATGCTTTGCCACATCCAAATCGTAATTCTTAATAACCATATCAAATTGTGGTGCAGTTGCCAACTCAACATGTGCTTTGGCTATTCGCATATTGATTTTGTCTTCACTTTCTGTAGAACGTTCCTTTAAGCGTCGTTTTAGTTCGTCAACACTTGGCGGTTTAACAAAAACAGCTAAGGTTTCCTTTGGAAATTTCGATTTAATTCGCAATCCACCGGAAACATCAATATCGAAAATTACATTTTTGCCTTTTGCCCAAATGCGCTCCACTTCACTTTTTAAAGTGCCATAAAAATTATCCCTATAGACTTCTTCCCATTCAATAAAATCGTCAGCTTTGATGTGTTTTTTAAATTCTTCAATTGACATGAAATAATAATCTTTACCATTCACTTCTTCTCCGCGAAGTTCACGAGTTGCCGCTGAAATAGAAAACTCCAAATTCAACTCAGGTTGTGCTAATAAATGTCTTACTATAGTGGTTTTTCCCGAACCAGACGGCGCTGAGAATACGAGTAGTTTTCCTTTTTGCATTGTGATATTATTTTTTTATTGGAAGTTCACCAAATGTCACAGTAAACTTTTTCCCTTCCTTTCTAAATTTTAAAGGTAATTTCCCATTTTTTTCTAATCCCCATTCCTCGAGCATGTCTCCGTTTACAAAAATTAATACAATATTTAAATTTGATTTTTTCTTCAAATCAATTAACCAATTTATATCTTCTTGTAGTTTTTTCTTTGATCCTGAATACTTATTCCAATTTTGAAAAAGATAATAATCGCATTGGGGTAATTGTTCTTTTATCAAGCTTTTCCCATTTATATCTGTAATCTTTTCAAGATATGAGCTTAGATTTAAATTCGAATTTTCTGAACAAGGTGAATAATTTTTGTCAAAATTTTTAAATGCATTTTGCATTTGAATCCCTCCACATTCTTCCGTTCCCAAGTAGCAATACTTTTGACCAGAAACACTACTGAAAATCAATGTTTCTGTATTCATTCCTAAAGCAATATTATTTAAAATTTCCATTTTGTTTCCCGCTTCATTAACTTTCATAAAATAAGTTTTTTCACTTGGAAAAACCGATGCAAAATAAGAAGTAAGATAATGTTTCTCTTCTACTTTAGGATTTTTAAACCCCGCCAAAGTTTTTACAGCTGTACCGCATGAAGAAAGTATAAATAAAACGAATAAAATTAATAATTTTCCTTTGTTCATTCTTTTAGTGATTAGTGAATAGTAATTAGTAATTAGTAATTAGTAATTAGTAATTAGTAAAGCTAACTAAGGCTAATTACTAATAACTAGTTACTAATTACTTTTTTATAAAACATTCAAAACTTGCTCCTTAATTTTCTCCAACTCATCTTTCATCATCACAACTAATTTTTGCATTTCGGCATGATTGGATTTGGAACCCATCGTGTTAATTTCCCTTCCCATTTCCTGGGTGATGAAACCAAGTTTTCTTCCGTTGGCCTCAGTTCCTGCAATAGTTTCGATGAAATAATTTAAATGGTTTTCCAAACGCACTTTCTCTTCTGTGATATCATATTTTTCGAGGTAGAAAATCAATTCTTGTTCAAAACGATTTTCATCTACGTTTTCTTTTAATTCATCCAAAGCGTTACGTAATCTGGTTTTTACTGTTTCAACACGTTCGGCATCATAGGAAACAGCATTGTTCATCAATGCCATGATATTGGCAATACGATGTAGAAATTCCCTTTCTAATGAAACACCTTCGTCTTTTCTGAATTGTGCAATATTTTCTAGAGCTTCATCAATTACAGTTTGTATTTTCTTCCATTCATTTTCATCAATTTCGTCGCGCTCCGTTTTTAAGGCGTCTGGCATTCTTACTGCCATTTTCATTAATTCGGTTTCATCCGCATTCGGAATCACCGCTTTCATTTGATTGATATAACCTCTGACAATCGGCACGTTGATTTTTGACGAAGTTTCTTCGCCGGTAATTTCAACATACAATGAAAAATCAATTTTTCCTCGCTCCAATCGCGCCGAAAGTTGATTGCGTAATCCCAATTCCATTTCACGGAAAACAGAAGGCATTCTGGTATTTAAATCTAACCCTTTTGAGTTAAGTGATTTGATTTCTACGGTAATTTTTTTGGTTGGTAATTGCAAAGTTGCTTTCCCAAATCCTGTCATTGATTGTATCATTGGTGTTTTTTAATAGACTTCAAATATAATTAAAAGTTTGCAGTCACAGTCGCAGTTTACAGTTTTATGCTGTCACTGATTACTGTGACTGAGACTTCTTTTTTTGTGTAACCAAATACACCCCGACAAAAATCAAAACGGCTGAAACAATTTTAACCAATGTCAATTCGTCTTTTCCTAAACTCATTGCAAAAACGGTGGCGAATAATGGTTGCAAATAAATAAAAACTGCAACAGTAGTTGGCTTTAATTCGCGCATAGAAACGAGATTAAACAAATAAGTAAAAAAGGTTGTAAATAGCACAACAAAAACAATTTCCCATAAAATATAAGTCGGAATTATTGCCCATTGAATTTCCTGATATTCACTCCAACCAAAAGGCAAAACCATTAACAAGCCAAAAGTATAAATCCATTTTACAAAGGTGAAAGCGTTGTATTTATCCATTAGATTTTTAACGATAATCAAATAAAAAGCATAGGAAACCGCATTGATAAAAACCAGCAAATTCCCTAACGGAGCGTTAGCTGCATTCCCAATTGATCTACCATATAAAATAAGAAAACCGGTTCCGAAAAGGCCCAACAAAATTCCAAAAATCTTTCGCTTTATCATTTTCTCTTTCATGATAATGGCGGACAAAATCAATACAATAATTGGCGTTGTTACCATAATCACCGCAGCCGAAATGGGCGAAGTAAAACTCAGTCCTTTGAAAAAAGTGAGCATGTTGAGTGCTACGCCAAAAAGAGCAGCCGCTATAATTCTAGGAAAATCTTTAAGCTGGATTTTCTCTGTTGGTCCAAAAAAGGAAATCAACCAAAACAAAATAGTGGCGCCAAAAACACGAAGCAAAATAAAACCAAACGGTTTGATGTAAGTTGGCATGACATCTTTGGCAATTGTGAACGAAACGCCATAAATCAGTGACACGATCGTGGCGGCAATTAATGCCCAATTTCTTTTTGACATTAAGAAAGTGCTTTTATAACTTCAATTATATTTTTCTGTCCGTTACCAATAAATATTTTGTCATCGATAATGAAAACTGGGCGACTTAAAAACGTATAATGTTCCAAAATGTACTTTTTAAAATCTTCTTCGGTCAACGATCTGTTTTTCAAATCCATTGACTTATAAAGTTGTGCTTTTTTGCTGAACAAAGCTTCATAGCACCCGGAAATTGAATGCATTTCTTCTAATGCTTCCACGGTAATTGGGTTTTGACGAATATCGTGAAATTCTAATTTGTCAGTGTTAGGAAGGGATTTTATAATTTTCCTGCAAGTGTCACAAGAAGCGAGATAGTATATTTTATTGGTCATAAAATTTCTTTTTTACAAAGGAAAATGATTTGAAACTTATAATCTGTATTTTTGATGAAAATTTATAATATTCAATCAAGATGAAATTTAATACTAAAGTAATACATGGCAATCAACATCATGAAGAAGTAACCGGAGCTGTAATGCCTCCTGTATTTCAAACCTCAACTTATGCGCAAACTTCACCTGGAAAACCTGTTGGAGATTACGAATACTCAAGAGCGGCAAACCCGACACGACAAGCATTAGAAGATGCTTTAGCCTCTATAGAAAATGGCGCTCGTGGTTTAGCATTCGCCTCAGGATTAGCGGCAACTGATTGCTTACTTCGTATGTTCAAAGCTGGTGACGAAGTTATTGCTATGGACGATTTGTATGGCGGAACTTATCGCTTATTCACTCGTTTATATAAAGAAAGTGGCATCATATTCCATTTTGTGGATATGAATGATTTTGATAAATTCCAATCATTGATTAATGAAAATACCAAGTTGGTTTGGGTTGAAACACCAACAAATCCGTTGATGAAATTAGCAGACATTCAGGAAATTGCTAAAATTACCAAAGCAAAAAATATTCTTTTTGCTGTCGACAATACGTTTGCTACTCCTTATTTACAAAAGCCATTGGATTTAGGTGCTGATATAGTGATGCATTCGGCAACAAAATACCTTGGCGGACATTCCGATGTCATTGCTGGAGCTTTGATTATTAAAGACAAAGCATTAGGTGATGAATTACATTTCAAACAATTTGCCACTGGTGCCACACTTGGACCAATGGATAGTTTTTTAGTCTTGCGTGGAATCAAGACATTGCATTTACGGGTGCAAAGACATTGTGAAAACGGTGAAAAAGTAGCTAACTTTTTAAGCAATCATCCTGAAGTAGAAAAAGTATATTATCCAGGGTTACCAAGTCATCCGTTTCATGAAATTGCAAAAAAACAAATGAGTGGTTTTGGTGGAATGGTTTCATTTACATTTAAATCAGGAAAAAAAGAAGATGCTGTTTCATTCTTAGAAAAACTAAAAGTATTCACTTTGGCAGAATCACTAGGTGGTGTGGAAAGTTTGGCAAATCATCCTGCATTGATGACACATGCTTCTATACCAGAAGACAAACGAAAAGAAATAGGAATTACTGATGACTTAGTTCGATTAAGTACAGGCGTTGAAGATATTGATGATTTATTGGCTGATTTAGAACAGGCGTTTAGGTGATAAAATTTAAAATTTATTCTTTATCAAAAAACTGTTTGGCTATTTGCTCTTTTTATAAAGCGGTACTGCGGAACAAGCTTCACCATACATTATGCTTTTTGCAAACGGCTGTAGTTTTTGAATGGCCATAATATAAGCACTTTCGGGAACCGGTTTTTTAGAACATCCTTTTAAAATAATCGGCTTGTCTTGGTATTTTGAGTAATCTAATGTTGAAAGGATTTCTTGGTAAAGTGAAGTTTCTAAATCAATAAGGTTTCCGAAAACCACTTTTTTGGCAAAAGGGGAAAGATAAACCGTAACCAAAATGCTCGCCCAAGCAGGAATAATGGCATCCGTAGAACAATAAATAGCCACAAAATGATTTTGGAATTGTGACCAATTATGGTTTTTCAAAGCTTCGCGAAAATCTTTTTCTTTTAAGAGAAAACCATCCAAAAGCCACTGTGAAATGTCAATTTGTGTTCGTATCCCGCTTGGATAATAATCTTCCAAATCGAATACTTCGAGCACGGAGTTGGCAACTTTATTTACAATTTCGTCCATTTTAGTTTACAGTCGCAGTCGCAGTCGCAGTATCTGAAAACTGGGACTGAGACTGAATACTATTTAAAGCATTCCTAATTCTAACTTAGCTTCTTCGCTCATTAAATCTTTACTCCATGGTGGATCAAAAGTGATTTCAACTTCACACGATTTAACGGTGTCTATTTTTTGGATTTTTTCTTCTACTTCACGAGGTAAGGTTTCTGCCACTGGACAATTTGGGGAAGTCAATGTCATCAATACTTTTACTTCGTTGTCTTCGTTAATCATAACATCGTAGATTAATCCCAATTCGTAAATGTCAACAGGAATTTCCGGGTCGTAAATGCCTTTTAGCGTTTTCACCACATTTTCTCCTAAATTGATTTCGTCTTTAAATTCTTCCATAGTTCTTTGTTTTTTAACCATATAAGCCATATAAGTTTTTAATCTTCTAAATTTCGGAAGAACTCATTGACGTAGGTTTTTTGACCTTCATAAAAAATATTTGTAACATTAAAATTAATAAGTAACCCTTCTGGTTTCTCTAATAGCTTCAAATAAGAAATTATTTGTGCTTCGTGTACTGGTAATATATGCTCGACTGCTTTAATTTCTACAGGTAATATGTTTTCAACTAAAAAATCCAATCTCAAATCAGCTTCTAATGCTAATCCTTTATATTCTATTGGTATTTTAAGCTCAGAAATAAACTTTATCCCTCTTAATTCAAATTCTTTTTCAAGACATTTATGATATACACTTTCTAACAAACCTGGGCCTAAATTTTTATGTACTTCAATGGCTGCTCCATTTACTTTATATACTAAATCTTTAAGCTCGCTTTTTGTCATATTCTAAACTTATACTTTCTTAAATGCCTTATATGGTTCAATTAATTTTTTGCATTGAATGCCAAAGCATACATTTTTATTTTTTTTACCATCGAAACCAAACCATTGGCTCGTGTGGGCGATAAGTGTTCTTTTAATCCAATTTTATCGATAAAATCGGTATTGGCTTCCAAAATATCTGCTGCTTTTTGATTGGAAAAAGACCGAATCAAAATAGCGATAATTCCTTTTGTTAATATTGCATCGCTATCGGCAGTGAAAACTACTTTTTCTCCATGTTGCTCTGCATGAACCCATACTTTTGACTGACAGCCTTTGATAATGTTATCTTCGGTTTTGAATTGTTCATCAATCAACGGCAATGATTTTCCTAAATCGATAATGTATTCATAGCGTTGCATCCAATCTTCAAACATTGAAAACTCGTCAACGATTTCGTCTTGTATTTCTTGTATTGTCATTCTTTTTCTTTAGCTAATGAAACTATTTTGTTGACTAATTTTTCGATTTCGGCTGGCGGAAATTCGTGATCAAAGTCGGTTGTTTCATAGTTTTTATCCTGATAACGTACTTTTAAATTGGCAATTGCAGCGCCATCATAAAATCTTTTTTGAGTTGGGTCTTTTAAAGTTGGTACTTTTTCCAAATCAATCTTTTGAAAGTAACTAATAATTTCTTTCCAGTCTTTATCAGAAATGGCTATTTCTTCCGGAAATTTTTCTCCAGTTCTATCTCTTGAAATAGTAGCTTTTTGATTGATAACAACAATTTTTTTGAAAAACCCGCGAGACGATGCTGTATATTGCAATGTGGAGTTGGCAATGTCTTTTTGGGCTTGATTGCTACAACTTTTCACAAGGAAAACGGACAGTAAAATTATGGTAATTGCTTTCATATTTTATGTTTTAAGATAACATCATTTGTGCTTTTTTCAATGCTTCAATCATCAAATCTATTTCTTCTTTGGTATTGTAAAAAGCGAAGCTTGCTCTAATTGTTCCAGGTATTTTATAAAAATCCATAATTGGTTGAGCACAATGATGTCCGGTTCGGACAGCAATGCCCATTTTATCGATAATCGTGCCAACGTCATAAGGATGAATCCCTTTAAGATTAAACGAAATTACGGATGCTTTTCTGTTCAACTCTTTTGGGCCATAAATTTCAACCCCTTCTATTTCTAATACTCTTTTTGTTCCATATTCCAACAACACTTTTTCATAAGCGGCAATATTATCAAAACCAACTTCATTCATATAATCAATAGAAGTTCCAAAGGCAATTCCACCACAAATATTTGGCGTTCCTGCTTCAAACTTATGAGGCAAGTCGGCATAGGTTGTTTTTTCAAAAGTAACCGTTGCAATCATTTCTCCTCCGCCTTTGTATGGTGGTAATTTTCTTAGCCATTCTTCTTTTCCGTACAACATTCCAACGCCGGTTGGACCACACATTTTGTGAGCCGAAGTTACATAAAAATCTACATCTAATGTCTGAACATCTGGTTTTAGGTGCGGACAAGCTTGTGCGCCATCAATCAAAACGGCAGCGCCTACTTGATGTGCTTTTTCGATTATAAATTCTATTGGATTGATTGTGCCCAAACCATTTGAAATGTGATTACAAACTACTAATTTAGTTTTATCCGAAAGCAATTTCTCGTATTCTTCCATCAACAATTCGCCATCATAATTCATTGGAATAACTAATAACTTTGCTCCTTTGTGTTCGCATAGCATTTGCCAAGGCACAATATTGCTGTGATGTTCTAATGCGGAAACAATAATTTCGTCATCTTTTTTTAGAAGGGATGCAAAACCATTGGCAACCAAATTGATACTTTCAGTTGTGCCCGAAGTAAAGATGATTTCGTAATTGTGTTTGGCATTAAAATGTTGTTGAATTTTAATTCGAGCTTGTTCGTAAGCATCCGTTGCTAGTTGACTCAACGTATGAACGCCTCGATGAATGTTCGCGTTGTAGCGTGAATAGTAATCTACAATAGCATCAATAACAACTTGCGGTTTTTGCGAAGTCGCACCATTATCAAAATAGACGAGTGGTTTTCCGTTTACCTTTTGATTGAGTATCGGGAAATCGGCTCTGATTTTTTGGATGTCTAACATTGGTTTATTTAGAAAAATTCTAAATACAAAAGTAGCTAAAATGGAATTGTTATTTGCTAAACAAATATTAATATTTTGTGTTTATTAACCATATAAGGCATGTAAGAAAATAGAAGCTCAAATGAACTTAAATGACTTATATGGTTCAAATTTTATAAATTGCTTGAAAATTAATTTTTATGAAAAAATTTCTGAAAATCTTTGCGGTTGTATTGCTAATTGCTTTGGTTTATTTGCGTATTGAAATCTATCCGCAACTCGATTTGATTTCGGGGTTTTCAGCCAAAAGTGTGGCATCTGGACACTTTATTGATAATCGATCACTAGAAACCATTCAGCAAGGCGACAATGATATTGATAAAATAGATTGGGCAACTAATAAATTGGATGACAAACAAAAATTTGTAACGTCAAGTGTTTATGGGTTAAAAACACGCAAAGCGATTTACCGCGAAGGATTGGGAGCAACATTAATCAATGATGATTATGATGCTACAAAACCATATAATGTTCCGAAAAGAAATTTTATTAAAAATAATCTGCCATTTCCTTATGGAGAAAAAGAACCAAAAGCCTGCCTGCCAAATGGCATGGATACTGTTTTTGCGAACATTGATTATGCTAAACTAACTACAGCTATTGAAAATGCTTTTGATAAAAAAGGCGAAAAAGACAAACGCACTCGTTCGGTTATCGTAATTTATAAAGATAAAATCATCGCCGAAAAATACGCTGATGGTTTTGATAAAAACTCAAAACTTTTAGGTTGGTCGATGACCAAAAGTATAACTGCGACGTATTTTGGCATTCTTCAAAAACAGGGCAAAATTGATATTATGAAACCTGCGCCAATAGCAGAATGGGCAACTGATGAACGTTCAAAAATAACCCTTAATGATTTGTTACACATGAATTCGGGTTTAGAATGGGAAGAAAATTATGGTAAAATATCCGATGTGACTAAAATGCTTTTTATTGCTGAAGACATGACTAAATCCCAAATTGTTAAACCTTTTGTTGGAAAGCCAAACAACACTTGGAATTATTCTTCAGGAACAACTAATTTGTTGAGTGGCATTTTGCGAAAACAATTCAAAACGCATCAAGAGTATTTAGATTTTTGGTATTCAGCTTTAATTGATAAAATAGGAATGAATTCTATGATTGTTGAATCCGATATGGCTGGCAATTTTGTGGGATCATCTTATAGCTGGGCAACTACGAGAGATTGGGCGAAATTTGGATTGCTTTATTTACACAAAGGCAATTGGAATGGCGAACAACTTTTTAATCCGAGTTGGGCGAAATATGTTTCCACGCCTACGAATGGTTCTAATGGAAAATATGGCGCACATTTTTGGCTCAATGCTAATGGAGATTTTCCTGATTTGCCAAGAGATTTTTACCGTTGTAGTGGCTATCAAGGACAAATGGTAGCGATTTTCCCTAGTCAAGATATGGTTGTAGTTCGAATGGGGTTAAGTGAAGAATTTGATTTTAATGGGTTTTTGAGTGATGTGATTAGGAGCTTGAAGAAGTAAAAAAGGCTGCCTTTCGACAACCTTACTTTTATAAATCAAACCCCAAATTCACGCCCAATTTAGTAGCGATGATTTTGGTTATTCGTTTTTTGAGTTCGGGTATTTTAATACTTTCTATCACTTCGTTGGAGAAGGCGTACATAAGTAATGCCTTGGCTTCTTTCTTTGGAATGCCTCGTTGTTGCATGTAAAACATTGCATTTTCATCTAATTGTCCAATCGTACAACCGTGGGAACATTTCACATCGTCTGCAAAGATTTCCAATTGTGGTTTTGCGTTTATGGTTGCTTTATCACCTAACAAAATGTTATTGTTTTGCTGAAAAGCATCTGTTTTTTGTGCTTCTTTTTCCACAAAAATCTTTCCGTTGAAAACTCCGGTTGAGCTTCCTGCCAAAATGGTTTTGTAGTTCTGATGACTTTCACAATTAGGTGTGGCATGATTTACTAAAGTATAATGATCTACATGTTGCTTATCACCAATAATAGTAATCCCTTTTAAAGTCGAATCAATTCTTTCGCCAAAATGGTAAAAATTCAAATTGTTTCTTGTAATATTTCCACCAAAAGAAAAGGTATGAACCGAAACATGACTTTCTTGCTTTTGAGAAATATAAGTGTTGTCAATCAGATTAGCCGATTGCAAATCATTCTGGATTTTATAGTAATCGATGATCGCTCTTTTTTGTGCAAAAATCTCAGTAACCGAATTCGTCAGCACCGGGTTTTCATTTAACGATTGATGTCTTTCGATGATTTGAACATGCGCGTTTTCGCCAACAATGACTAAGTTTCTTGGTTGTAACATCAAAGCACTTTCAACTCCGGTAGAGAAATAAATGATTTCAATTGGCTTCTCAACCACTTTACTTTTCGGAATGTTGATATACGCTCCTTCATTTGCGAAAGCCGTATTCAATGCCGTTAACGTTTCGTCTTTGCTGGCAATTTTATTAAAATATTCATCAATTGCTATTTTGTATTTTGGTTTGTTCAATGCCGAAGACATCAGACAAACATCTAATCCTTCGTGAGTTGTTGCTGACAAAAAGGAAGAGAATTTTCCATCTACAAAAATGACTTTGTGTGTCTCGATTTCGTGCAGGAAATATTTTTTTACAGCTGCAAATTCGACAGTATTTTCGTGTTTTGGAAACACTGAAAAATCATTTTTAAGAATCGCATTTAGTGATGTATACTTCCAGGCTTCCTCTTTTTTGGTTGGGAAACCTTTATTTTCAAAGTTTTTTATAGCCGAAGTTCGAACATCGTGCAACTCATTGTGCACATCGATGCTTTCTTCGAACGCCATAAAAGACGAGATTAATTTATCTTTTAGTTCCATAATTTTAGTTTGCAGTCGCAGTTTGCAGTCGCAGTCAATACAGTAAATACTGATAACTAAGACTGAGACTGAATACTATTGCACTTCCGCTTTAATCCAGTCGTATCCTTTTTCCTCTAATTCATAAGCCAGTTCTTTTCCGCCTGATTTCACGATTTTCCCATCCATCAAAACATGAACGAAATCCGGAATGATATAATCCAATAAACGTTGGTAGTGTGTGATTACAAGAACTGCATTGTCTTTGCTTTTTAGTTTGTTGACACCATTGGCCACAATTCGCAACGCATCGATATCTAAACCAGAATCCGTTTCGTCAAGAATGGCTAATTTTGGTTCTAACATCGCCATTTGGAAAATTTCATTACGTTTCTTTTCTCCACCAGAAAAACCTTCGTTTAACGAACGTGACAAAAACTTTCTGTCGATTTCTAATAATTCTGATTTTTCACGGATTAGTTTGAGCATTTCATTCGCCGGCATTTCCTCTTTACCGTTGGCTTTACGACTTTCATTGATAGCTGTTTTCATAAAGTTCGTTACCGAAACTCCCGGAATTTCTACCGGATATTGAAAAGAAAGAAAAACGCCTTTGTGTGCTCTTTCTTCGGGAGCTAATTCTGAAATATCTTCGCCTTCTAAAAGGATTTCACCTTCCAAAACTTCGTACTTTTCATTTCCGGCAATAATAGAAGCCAAGGTGCTTTTTCCGGCACCATTTGGACCCATGATTGCGTGAACTTCACCGGCATTAACAACGAGGTTAATTCCTCTTAATATTTCTTTATCTTCAACACTTGCATGTAGATTGCTAATTTTTAACATTTTATTCTTTTATTTTTAAACCATTAAGGTATTAAGATTCATTAAGTTTTTATCCAACACTTCCTTCTAGCGAAATTTCTAATAATTTTTGCGCTTCGACAGCAAATTCCATCGGAAGCTTATTCAGTACATCTTTACTAAAACCGTTTACGATAAGTGCAATCGCTTTTTCGGTTGGAATTCCACGCTGATTGCAATAAAAAACCTGGTCTTCGCCAATTTTGGATGTCGTTGCTTCGTGTTCAATTATAGCAGATGAATTTTTACTTTCGATATACGGAAACGTATGTGCTCCACAATTATTTCCCATTAACAAGGAATCACATTGCGAGAAGTTACGAGCATTATCAGCTCTGGCGCTTATCTGAACCAAACCTCGGTAGCTATTTTGTGATTTCCCTGCAGAAATTCCTTTTGAAATGATTGTTGATTTGGTGTTTTTACCCAAGTGAATCATCTTGGTTCCTGTGTCGGCCTGTTGGAAATTATTAGTAACCGCAATCGAGTAAAATTCTCCTATTGAATTATCGCCTTTTAAAATAACCGAAGGATATTTCCAAGTAATGGCTGAACCAGTTTCTACTTGTGTCCAGGATATTTTTGCGCTTTTCTCACACAAACCTCTTTTGGTTACGAAATTGAAAACGCCGCCTTTTCCTTCTTTGTTCCCTGGATACCAGTTTTGAACGGTAGAATATTTTATTTCAGCGTTGTCTAAAGCGATAAGCTCGACAACTGCTGCATGCAATTGATTTTCATCACGACTTGGAGCGGTACAACCCTCAAGATACGAAACATAACTACCTTCATCAGCAATTAAAAGTGTTCTTTCAAATTGACCGGTTCCGGCTTGATTGATACGGAAATACGTTGATAATTCCATTGGGCATCGAACACCTTTTGGAATGTAACAGAAAGAACCATCAGAGAAAACTGCGGAATTTAAAGCGGCATAAAAATTATCTTTTTGAGGCACAACCGTTCCTAAATGTTTTCTGACTAATTCAGGATGCTCTTTAATTGCCTCAGATATGGAGCAGAAAATAATTCCTTTTTCGTTTAGCGTTTTCTTGAATGTTGTGGCCACAGAAACCGAGTCAACTACAATATCCATTGCGATATTGTTCATCTTTTTCTGTTCGTCTAATGAGATTCCTAACTTTTTATACATTTCTAAAAGTTCCGGATCGACATCTTCTAGGGTTTTGTTTGGATCAACCTTTTTTGGCGCCGAATAATAAGATATTGCCTGAAAATCTGGTTTTTCATAATGAACATTAGCCCAATTTGGTTCAACCATTTCCTGCCATGCTCGGAAGGCTTCTATTCTCCAATCCGTCATCCATTGTGGCTCTTCTTTTTTCAAAGAAATGGCTCTAACTATATCTTCATTAAGGCCAATAGGAAATGTATCCGATTCAATATCGGTATAAAATCCATATTCATATTCTTTACTTTCGAGTTCAACTTTTAAATCGTCCTCTGTATATTTTGCCATTTGTTTTTAGTCTTAAAGTTTAAAAGTCAAAGGTTGGAAAGTCAATTTTAGTCTTTCGACTTTATGACTTTCGACATTCGACTATAATGAAAATGATTCTCCACATCCACAAGTTCTGGATGCATTTGGATTATTGAATACAAATCCTTTTCCGTTTAATCCACCTGAGAACTCTAGAATAGTTCCTGCCAAATAAAGGAATGATTTTTTCTCTACGGCGATTTTTACGTGATTATCTTCAAAAACTTTGTCGTTTTCACCTAGTTCTTTATCAAATTTAAGTTCATACGACAAACCTGAGCAACCGCCACTTTTTACGCCCACGCGAACATAATCTTTGGCGGCATCAAAACCGTCTTCCTGCATCATCGAAACGATTTTTTTACTAGCGTCATCAGATACTTTTATCATTTTGCTATTTTGATTTTGTCTAAATTAAGCGCAAAGTTACTACAATTATCCTTTTTTCCCATTATCTATAACATTTTTATAACGAATTTAGATATAGAAAAAAATGATTTTTAATTCTATAAATTTGTGAAAAGATTTAGATATGAAAATATATCCTATAGAAGCCGGAAATTTTAAGCTTGATGGTGGTGCTATGTTTGGCGTGGTTCCAAAAACTATTTGGAATAAAACCAATCCAGCTGACGAAAATAATTTGATTGATATTGCCGCAAGATGCATGCTAATTGAAGACGGCAATCGATTAATTTTAATTGATACTGGAATGGGAAATAAGCAATCGGAAAAATTCTTTGGTTATTATTCATTATGGGGAAATCATTCTTTAGATAAATCCTTGGCAAAATATGGTTTTCATAGTGATGATGTTACCGATGTTTTTATGACGCATTTACATTTTGACCATTGTGGCGGAAGTGTCAATTGGAATGCAACCAAAACTGGTTACGAAGTGGCTTTCAAAAATGCCAAATTCTGGACCAATGACAATCATTGGGAATGGGCAATCAAACCTAATGCTCGCGAAAAAGCATCTTTCCTTTCGGAAAATATTTTACCTATACTAGAAAGCGGTCAACTGAATTTTATCAAAAGACCTGAAAACGATTTTGGACACGAGGACGAAGGACGAACTGGCGTAGCAATTTCAGACGAATTGGGTTTCGGAATCTTTTACGTAAATGGTCACACCGAAAAAATGATGTTGCCACATATTGAATACCGAGATAAAACGATCGTTTTTTGTGCGGATTTGATTCCAACAGCAGGTCACTTACCAATACCATATGTAATGGGTTATGACACCCGACCACTTTTGACATTGCCAGAAAAAACTAAGTTTCTTAATGCAGCTGTAGAAAAAAATTATTATTTATGGTTAGAACACGATGCTCACAATCAAATAATCACCGTTGAAAACACCGAAAAAGGCGTTAGAATTAAAGAGGTTTTCAACTGTGAAGATATCTTAACATAGTGTTAATCCTTTATATAACTATAAAAAACATTTTATTTTTACACCAATTCCTTAAATTTAAAAAATGAAGTTTATAAAAATTCTTTTATTGTCAATGTTTACATTGACCATGGCAGCCCAAACAGTTGCTAAAAAAACACCTTTAACAGATCAAGAACTTAAACGCTGGAGTCATCTTGATATAGAAAAAGATTCTATTCCAGGAATGAGCGTTGACAAAGTGTACTCTGAATTTTTAAAAAACAAAAAAAGCACAAAAGTTATTGTCGCAGTTATAGATTCTGGTGTTGATATTGATCACGAAGACTTGAAACCTGTAATCTGGACCAATAAAAAAGAGATTCCAAACAATGGAAAAGATGATGACAAAAATGGTTTTGTTGACGATGTTCACGGATGGAATTTTTTAGGAAAATCAAACAATGAAAATCTTGAAATGACACGTATTTTGAAAAAAGCCGATGATGGTTCCGAAGTTTATAAAAACGCATTGGCAGATTACACTGAAAAATTTGCAGATGTAACTGATTTAAAAGAAAATTTAGATGTTTTAATGAAAGCAGATAAGACAGTTCGTGAAACTCTAAAAAATGATAACTATACTGTTGCAGAACTAAATGATATGCCTTCCGTTAAATTCGATTTGTATAATGCCAAGCGAATCATGTTGTCTTATGCTACTCAAAATGGAGATTCTTTTCATGATGATTTAAAATCTTACCAAGACTATGTTTATGATCAATTAGATTATAATCTTAACAAAAATTTCAATGCAAGGAAATTGGTTGGAGATAATCCAGAAGACATTAATGATAAAAAATATGGAAACAATATAGTGTATTCTAAAGAACGTAAAGATTCACTTCACGGAACTCACGTAGCTGCTATTATTGCTCAAGGAAGAGATAACGGACTTGGTGGTGATGGGGTTGCAGATAATGTAGAAATAATGCCTATTCGTGCGGTGCCAAATGGCGATGAATATGACAAAGACATTGCTTTAGCTATTCGTTATGCGGTTGACAATGGCGCTAAAGTAATTAATGCAAGTTTTGGGAAAGACTATTCTCCTCATGCTCAATGGGTATATGATGCTATAAAATATGCCGCAAGTAAGGATGTTCTGATTGTTCATGCGGCTGGAAATGATTCTAAAGACATTGACACAGAGCCAAACTTCCCAACAGACGATGTTGACGGGAAGGAGATTGCAGATAATGTTTTAACGGTTGGCGCTCTTAATTATGAATACGGAGAAAAAGTGGTTGCTGATTTTTCAAACTACGGAAAAAGGAATGTAGATGTTTATGCGCCAGGTGTAGAAATATATGCTGCCATTCCTGATAATAAATATAAATACCTTCAAGGAACTTCAATGGCTTCGCCTAATGCGGCTGGAGTTGCTGCTTTAATTCGTGAATATTATCCAAATTTAAAGGCTGCTCAGGTAAAACAAATTTTAATGCAATCGGGAACAGCATTAAATCTAGAAGTGATTGTTGATGAAAAGAAAATCCAAATTCCTTTTTCAGACGCATCTGTTTCAGGAAAAATAGTTAACGCCTATTACGCCTTGAAAATGGCAGAGGAAATGTCAAACGCCATTAAGAAAAACCCTAAATTATAAATCAAAAGGAAGTGCAAAACCTTCCTTTTTTTATTTCGTTTCAGCATGAACATTAAATATTTATTTTTATTTATTTTACTGAGTATTAATTCCTCTTTTGCCCAATCCAAAGGATATTGGCAGCAAAAAGTAGATTACAGCATGGAAGTATCTATGGATGTGAAAAACTATCAATATAAAGGAAAACAAAAACTAATTTACACGAACAATTCTTCGGACACGCTGCGCCACGTTTATTATCATTTATACAATAATGCATTTCAGCCCGGAAGTGAAATGGACGTGCGTTCCCAAACAATCGCTGATCCAGACGCAAGGTTTATGAACAAAACTAAATCTGCTGACGGAAAGGAAATTAAAGAAAGTAGAATTGCTAAACTGCAATCTAATGAAATTGGCTATTTAAAAATATCTAATTTTAAGCAAGATGGTGTTTCTGCTAGTACTAAAGAGGTTTCAACCATTCTTGAAGTGACTTTAGCTAAACCTATTCTGCCAGGAAAATCTACAACATTGACTCTGGATTTTGACGGACAAGTACCTGTTCAAATTCGCCGATCTGGCAGAAATAATTCGGAAGGAATTGAACTTTCTATGGCACAATGGTATCCAAAAATGGCCGAATTCGATTTTGAAGGCTGGCATGCTGATCCTTATATTGCTCGGGAGTTTCATGGTGTTTGGGGTGATTTTGATGTAAAAATTACTATTGATAAAAATTATCTTCTTGGTGGAAGCGGTTATTTGGAAAACAAAAATGAAATTGGTTTTGGCTATGAGGAGAGTGGTAAAATTGTAAAAAAAGATCCGAAAGCAAAAACGTTAACTTGGCACTTTGTAGCGCCAAATGTTCACGATTTTACCTGGGCTGCCGATAAAAACTATCTTCACGATATAGTAAAAGGACCAAACAATGTTGACTTGCATTTCCTGTATAAAAACAATCCAAAAATTATTGAAAATTGGAAAAGTCTTCAGCCGATAATGATTACTGTAATGGATTTTTACAATAAAACTGTTGGCGATTATCCATACAAACAATTTTCATTTATTCAAGGCGGCGATGGTGGAATGGAATATGCTATGTGTACGCTGATGTTAGGAAACGGAACATTAAATGGTTTAGTTGGAACAGCTGTTCATGAATTAGGACATTCCTGGTTTCAACATATTTTAGGGTTTAACGAATCCAAACACCCATGGATGGATGAAGGATTTACCAGCTACATTGAAGATCTTGCGATGAATGAAATTTCAGTTAAAAAAGCTGAAAATCCTTTTGAAAGTTCTTATAAAACCTATGTTAAACTAGTAGAATCGGGGAAAGAACAACCTTTATCAACTCATGGTGACCGATATGATGAAAATAGAAGTTATAGCATAGCTTCCTATGTGAAAGGCGAACTATTTCTTTCACAATTAGAATATATCATCGGTACTGAAAATACTAGAAAAACTTTGAAACGTTTTTACAACGAATTCAAATTCAAACATCCAACGCCAAACGATATCAAACGAACTGCCGAACGTGTTTCTGGTTCAAATTTAGATTGGTATTTAACCGATTGGACGCAAACTTTAAATACCATAGATTATGGAATTAAAAATGTTGAAATTACAACTGACAATGTCCAAAGAACAAGCATTTCTTTAGAAAGAATCGGCAGAATACCAATGCCAATAGATATTTTGGTTGAATATACCGATGGCACAAAAGAGAGTTTTTATATTCCGTTGCGAATGATGAATTTTGAAAAAGAAAATCCAACACCGAAAATTAAAAGAACTGTTTTGTCAGATTGGGCTTGGGCTAATCCAAATTATTTCTTTGAAGTTCCAAAAGCAAAAACTTCGATTAAAAAAATTACTATGGACCCAAGTGGTTTAATGGCCGATGTGAAAAGAGACAATAATGTTTATGAAGTGAAGTAAATTGAAAGGCAACTGTAAGATTGTCTTTTTATGAATAGAATTTGTAGATTTACCACAATAAAAAATTTGATAAAAATGAAAGTTATTCAACTTCTTATCGTTTGCCTTTTTTTGAGTTTTGGAAGCATTGCTTCAGCGCAGCCAATTCTTTTTCAAGCCAGCAGCGTAAGTTTTACAGATAAAAAAGACAATGGTCAATGGAACGAATGGTCTGATTTTGTCGATGCTAAAGTATTGATAACCCTTGATGCCAAGAAAGATTTGATTACGATTAATTCTTCTGAGGTACAGTCATTCAAAATTAAAGCTTATGGTGAAATTACAGATAATGATGAAGTTAATATTGTACCGTTTGAATGTGTCGACAATAAGTTCTCAAAGTGTAATATCTTAATCATTACCAAGAAAAAGGAAAACAACAGGGTGCAATTTTACATCACTTACAATGAAGTGAAATTTGTTTACAATATCTACTTAAAATAATAATGGATTTTTCTTATCCAAAAGCTGAAAAACTCAAAAGCAAAAAAATTATCGATTTACTTTTTACCGAAGGCAAATCAGTGAGTAAATATCCGTTGCGTTTGGTTTATTTAAAACATGATTTTGAAGAAGATGTGCCTCTAAAAATTGGCGTTTCGGTATCCAAAAAATATTTTAAGAATGCGGTTGACCGAAATTATTTCAAGCGCATACTTCGTGAATCTTATCGATTGAATAAAACCCTTTTGATTGAAAATATAGATGCTAAATATTGCTTTATGTTTTTTTATCAAACCAATGAAAAGTTATCTTATCAGGAAATAAATCAAAAAACCGTCCAGCTTTTTGAAAAGTTTGTTAAAATTCTTAAAGAAGAAAAAGGATAACACAAAATCTCTAAAGTTATTTACTATATTCGTTTACTTGTAAAAAGAAAAGACCATGTTCAAAATAGTTAAAAAAAGGTATTTTATTCCGTCGATTTTGAGTGTTTTTCTCTTAATTGGCGTGAGTTTTAAAGATGATTTCTTTGAAATTTCAAAACAAATTGAAATCTTCACCACGCTTTTTAAGACGATTAATCAAAACTATGTAGACGATACAAATCCCGCTGAATTGATGGACAAAGCCATCAAAAGTATGTTGGCCGATTTAGATCCGTATACCAATTATTTCAACGAACAGGATGTTATAAAATTCAAAATAAATAACACCGGAGAATACACGGGAATTGGAGCCATGATTACGCGAAAAGAAGACAAGCTCATCATCAAAGAACCTTACAAAGGATTTCCTGCAGACAAAGCAGGTTTAAAAGCTGGAGATGAAATTACTCAAATTGGCGATGTGCTATTGGCCGATTTCAAAGACGATGCTTCGCAATTGATGAAAGGCGCAAAAGGCACTAAGATTAAAATCAACTATTTACGTCAGGGAAAACCAATGTCGACACAATTGATTCTAGATGAAGTTGCTGTAAAAGCTGTTCCTTTTTATGGAATGGTTGATGATAAAACCGGATATATTGTATTGTCTCAATTTAATCAAAAAGCTTCATATGAAACTAAAGAAGCATTGGAAAAACTAAAAGATGACGGTGCTACACAAATTGTTTTAGACTTACGTGGAAATCCGGGTGGATTGCTAAATGAAGCCGTTACTATTTGCAATCTTTTTGTGCCAAAAAACGAAATCATTGTAACCACAAAATCGAAGAATTCCAAATACAACAATACTTATAAAACTAACAAAGACCCTATTGAT
The DNA here is from genome assembly GCA_947456955.1 of Flavobacteriaceae bacterium. Taxonomy (GTDB): domain Bacteria; phylum Bacteroidota; class Bacteroidia; order Flavobacteriales; family Flavobacteriaceae; genus Flavobacterium. Next base: position 83,310 of record CANGTQ010000004.1, read on the forward strand.
ACTGAAATTCCATTGGTGGTTATTGTTGATGGGAAAAGTGCTTCAGCTTCTGAAATTGTTTCCGGTGCTTTGCAGGATTTAGACAGAGCTGTAGTAATTGGAAGTAGAAGTTTTGGAAAAGGATTGGTGCAACGACCAATTGACTTGACTTATGGTACGCAAGTAAAAGTAACCATTTCTAAATATTACACCCCTTCAGGAAGATGCATTCAGGCATTGAATTATTCGAATAAAGATAAAAACGGGAAAGCCATTAGAACAGACGAAAAGAATTTTAACGCTTTCAAAACCAAAAAAGGAAGAACTGTATATGATGGCGGTGGTATTTTACCTGATGTTGTTTTAGAAAATACTAAAACAAGTGCCATTGCCGAAGCCTTGCAAAAAAATGATGGGATTTTTAATTATGTAACCTATTACTATTATAAAAATCCAACTTTAGGTGATAAAATTCCAACCCTGACTGATGCGGATCTTAATGATTTTAAGGCGTTCCTAAAAAGAGAAAAAATAGCATTTGATACTGAAACTGAAGTGGCTTTGAAAAGCACTTTAGAAAAAGCGAAGAAAGAAAATGTCGATGCTGCTATTGCCACTGAATACCAACAATTGCTTTCGGCTTTGGAAAAAAGTGAGGAAACGTTAATCGATAAAAACCAAAAAGAAATCAAAAATTTAATTTTAGACGAAATCATTAAACGATACCAATATAAAGAAGGGTTATATCAATATTACATCAAAAGTAATTTTGAAATCAAGAAGTCTATTGAAGTTTTAAACGACAAATCACAGTATAACTCAATTTTGAAGATTTAGTATGAAGTTTTTTAAGTTTTTACCGATTTTGTTTTGTTTAGCTCTTCAAGCACAAGAAGAAGTTGTTCATTCTGTTTATTTTGAATTTGACAAATTTACGTTGAATGAAAAAGAAGTAAATGAAGCCATTGATTTTATCAAAAAAACGGATTCTACTCGTATTGAAGATATTCAAATTTTTGGTTACACCGATGATGTTGGAAAAGATGCCTATAATTTTAAGCTTTCTACAAATCGGGCAAATGCCATTCAGGACAAATTCATTGAAAACGGTGTCAAAAGTAAAATCATTGTAACCATAGAAGGTAAGGGGCGAATTTTGATTGAGGATGACATAGTAGAAAATCTTCCGGAAAAGCGTTCAAAAAATCGCCGCGTTGATGTGGTCGTTCATTTAAAACCTTTACCAAAAATTGAAATTCCTGGTTTTTATAATACGGTTCAAAAACATCACATTGTTGGAGATCACATTTATTTAAATAACATTTTATTTGAAAGAGGAAGCAGCAAATTACCATTTAAATCTAAAAACGAATTAGATAAAATTGCTCGTTTGCTTATGAAATATAAGAACCTTCAATTTGAAATTCAGGGACATGTATGTTGCACTCCGCCCTATCAAAAAGAAGCCATTGATTTAGACACTAGAAAACGTCAACTATCTGTAAACAGAGCAGAATCGGTTTATAAATATTTACTATTTAAAAAAATAGCCAAAGACCGTATGACTTTCAAAGGATATGGAAACACCGTTCCGCTGGGTAAAGGTGCAGACTATGACAGAAGAGTGGAATTGGTTATAACCAAAATCTAACTTCTTCTCATTTCGATATGTGGAATATCATCTTCAAGATACATTTCACTTGTTTGAATAAAACCATGACTTTCATAGAATTTCTTCAAATATAATTGAGCTGAAATCGTTATTTTAGTTTCGCCAAGTTGGTGCTTCATAAAATAAATTGCTTCTCTCATAAGTAGGTGTCCGAGTTTTTTATCGCGATATGTTGGTTTAACTACAACGCGTCCTATCGAAGCTTCTTCAAAATAATCTTTTGGTTTAAACAAGCGGGCATAAGCGACCGTTTGACCATTGTCTTGTCCTAAAAGATGCAATGCTTTTTGATCTTTGTAATCAATGTCCTGATAAACGCAATTTTGCTCCACTACAAAGACTTCACTTCGCAAATGCAGTAATTCATATAGTTCAATGGTAGTTAGTGCCTCAAATCGTCTTATTTTCCATTCTAAATTCATGCTGCTATTTTTTAATTTGTATGGATTTAATAATCGATTCTAATTCAAACATTAAGTCGCGCTTTTCTTTTGATGGTGCATAGCAAAATCCTTCCAAAACCAGGATGCGTTTATGGGCTTTATCAAAAATAGCATAACTGATAAAAGGTCCGGACATGAAATCGTTTTTCATTTGCCACGTTCCTTTGGTTTCATAGGTTTTGTTTCCGGACAAGGTTGTAATAGAAAAATAGGGCGAGTAGGCTTTTTCCGTTACCATTTGTGTTCTGTAAGCCGTGCCATGAATGTATAATTTCCCGATGGAATCCCTAACTTTTACGACATCATTTACAGCATTTTTTGGGTTTATTCTTTTCCAAGGAATCTGGTAAATTATAAGGCTTGTGTTACCACTGACGATTTCGCTTTTTAGCCAAATAAAATTTCTTCTTCTCATGACATATTCGTATTTCGAAGGAATCAATATGTCAATGTTGAATTTTTTTTGGATTTTTTTTATGTCGAGTAAAGAATCTTTGATTATTTTTTGCTTGTGAGCAATTTCGATTGCGCGCATTTTTTTGATAATCTCAGGCGTATTTTTTTCGAGTAATTCTAATATTTCAAAAGATGTTTTTCCCGAAATATAAAAGGAGTTTTGCGGGGTAACAAATTCATTTTCTTTGAATTCAAACTTATTTTCAGCGCTTTTTTTAACTATAAGAATATTTCGACTATCAGTTGAAAATCCTTCAAAAAGTTTTACCGGATATTGATTGATACTAAATAATGGTTCTTCTTGTGGTAGGCCCAAAACTGGAGAGGCAAACTTGTTTCTGATGCTGTCGCCAACTACTCCATTCCAAAGTTGATCATCAATAATTACAGCAATCGTATTTATAGCTGCAGAAGAATCTTCAGGCAACCTGTCTTTTTTAAATGAACAAGAGCTCACAAAAAAGGAGACAAAAAGCCATAAAAAAAGGGTTTTATTCATAACTGAAATAAAACCCAAATTTATAGAAGATTTTCGGATTAACCGTTAATTTTTAATTTCATCCCTGCTTTTAAACGTTCGTTTTTAATTCCGTTCCATTTTTTCAAATCAGAAATCGAAACGCCAGGATATTTTTTGGCAATACTAAATAAAGAATCGCCTTTTTTAACATAATATAATTTAACTTCATTTCTGTCATTAACAGCTATATTTTCTTTTTTAGTTTGTGCGTTTTTGGTGTCTGTTAAAACCACATATTTTTTACCTACAATTAACTTTGCGCCAAGTTGAATATTATTATCTTCAATTTTGTTCCAGTCTTTGATGTCTGATATTGAAACATCATATTTTCGAGCAATGATTCCTAAATTTTCGCCTCTGTCAACTATGTGTTCGGTGATTTTTACTTCGGTTTTATAGGTTGCTTCTTTTGCAGGCTCTTCGTCATTATTAACCAATGCCAATTTTGAGCCTTGCTCAACATTTAAATCGTTTAGATTATTCCATTTTTTTAAATCTTCTAAACTTACGTTGAATTTTTTTGCAATGCTGAATAAATTATCTCCTTTTTGAACTTCATAAAAATCGGTAGGGTTTTCAGTTGCCTCATTTGAAGTAACAGCAGTTTCAGTTGCATTTTTATCAGCTTTTACTTCTTTTCTGACTGTAGTTACAACTCTTTCGTTTTTGATTATTTTCAGCTTATCACCTGTCATAAGGTTGTTGTTTCGAAGCTTATTCCATTTTTTTAATTCAGCAACAGAAACTCCATATTTATCTGAGATTTCACCAAGATTATCTCCTCTTTTCACTTTGTGATATTTTACAACATCTTTATACGAAATAACTTTTTCTTCTTTGAAAATTTTTGCCGTGTTTGTTGCTATAGCTGTAGATTCTTTTACAGAAGTTGTATCTGGATTTGTAACTTTTTTATCTTGTGATGCAACCGCTTCTTTAGTAATTATTTTTAATCTTCTACCCATTGGCGCTTTGTTACTTCGCAAATGATTCCACTTTTTAAGTTCCGCCATTGTGATGCCATACTTATCTGAAATCTCGCTTAAGCTATCTCCTCTTCTAACTTTATGATATTTTATTCTTGAAATTGTTCCGTCGTTATCGGACTCATTTGTGTTTCTAGATGCCAATCTTTCATAAGGTCTTTCCCTTTTGTTTGATTCATATTGAACAAAAGCATATATCTTATCTTCGTTTGAAGTAAATACCGCAACTTTGTTAACAGGCAATCTTAGATAATGATTTTCACCAGTGATATAAGGAATTTCATCTCTTTTGTATGATGGATTTAAAAACTGTAATTCCGCCACCGGAACATCCAACAAATCAGAAATTTGTTTGAAGGTCATTGCGTTTTTAATCATTACGGTGTCCGTTGCAAAATGATTTGCTACAGCTCTATCTGGTTTGATTCCGTGTTCTTTGTGATATTCAAAGATGTACATCGTTGCCAGAAATGCCGGTAAATATCCTTGCGTTTCTTTATGAAGATAGGGTCTTATATTCCAGTAATTTTGTTTTCCACCTGAACGGCGAATTGCTTTTGCTACGTTTCCCGGACCAGTATTGTATGATGCTAAAACCAAATCCCAATCTCCAAAAATAGCATACATGTTTTTCATGTATTGAGTTGCCGCTTTACTGGCTTTCAAAGGATCGCTTCTTTCATCTTCATAAGTATCAACTTTTAATCCGTATTGTTTTCCTGTTTGATACATAAATTGCCACAATCCTGTTGCGCCTACTCGTGAAACAGCTCTCGGATTCAACGCCGATTCTACAACGGATAAATACTTTATTTCTAAAGGAATATTTTGTGCTGCTAACGACTCTTCAAATAGTGGAAAATAAAACTGTGAAACTCCCATTAATCTTTCAAATGCTCTCTTTCTATTCTTTAAAAATGATTTGATAACATTCTCCAATCCAACATTGTATTCGATATTGAATGGGGATTTTTCGTCCAGTTTCTTTAATCTTTCTTTTAGTAATTCAGTTGGTAATTCGTATTCAACCTTTTCATCAACATTAATGTTTTTTATGTCAAAAGTTAATTCATTATACAAATCCAAGCTGACCAATTCCTTCATCCATAAACTGTCAATACATGAAGCTATGTTATCTCTAACAAAAGTGGATTTTAAAGAATCTAAAACCTCCTTTCTGGTGAGTGGTTCTTTTTTTAATGAGGTAGCAACTATAGTATCTTGAGCGAAAATAGCGGAAGAAGCTATCAGTAGGGCTAATGATATTAATTTTTTTATAATCATAACTTTATTTTATAAAGTGTTATATTTCAAATCTTTGTATTATTAATTTAATTAATAACGTCTGTTATTATTATTTATTGTGCTGTTTTAAAATTTTAACTTAAAATGGCAGCAATTCCAGGTAATACTCTTCCTTCCAGCATCTCCAACATGGCGCCTCCTCCGGTTGACACATAACTCATTTTTTCTTCTAATCCGAATTGTTTTACCGCTGCAACCGAATCTCCGCCGCCCACAAGAGAAAATGCTCCATTTGCTGTTGATTCAGCAATATAATTTCCTAATTCGATTGTTCCATTGGCAAAATTTTCCATTTCAAAAACACCTAAAGGACCATTCCAAAGTATTGTTTTTGAATTCATGATTACTTCTCTGAAATTAGCTAATGATTTTGGTCCGGCATCTAAACCTTGCCATCCATCCGGAATTTCGCGAACATCAACTATTTGTGTATTGGCATCATTTGAAAATGAATCTGCTGCAACAACATCAATAGGAATATGTATATGAACGTTTTTTAGTTTGGCCAAATTCAATATTTCTAAAGCCAACTCTTGTTTATCATCTTCGCAAATTGAGTCTCCTATTTTTCCTCCCAATGCTTTTATAAAAGTAAATGTCATTCCGCCACCTATAATCATATGATCTACTTTGTCTAAAATGTTCTCAATTACTGTAATTTTTGAAGAAACTTTTGAACCTCCAAGGACAGCAGTTACTGGTTTTACCGAATTTTTTAAAACTCTATTTAAACTCTCTATTTCCTTGGCTAAAAGCAATCCAAAACATTTATGATTTGGAAAAAATTTAGCTATTATTGTTGTTGAAGCATGTGCTCTGTGTGCTGTTCCGAATGCATCATTCACATAAATATCGCCTAATGAAGCTAATTCTTTTGCAAAACTTTCATCTCCGGTTTCTTCTTCAGCATAAAAACGAAGGTTTTCTAGCAATAAAACTTCTCCCGGTTTTAAATTTTTTGCAGCATTTGTTGCTATTTCTCCTCTGCAATCTGAAGCAAATTGAACATTTACACCCAAGACTTCAGCTACTTTTGCAACAATATGTCGTAATGAATATTTGTCTTCTTTTCCTTTTGGCCTTCCTAAATGTGACATCAAAATTACACTGCCTCCATCGGCAAGAATGGCATCTATAGTTGGCTTTGCGGCTTCAATTCTGTTGGCATCTGTTACGTTGAAATTCTCATCTAAAGGAACATTAAAATCAACTCTAATTATGGCTTTTTTGGCGTTGAAATTAAAATCTTGAAGTGTTTTCATTTAATAAATTAAAAGGTGTGAATCACTGCAAATATAATAAAATTTAGTTTTGTCGATTTTTTTGTGCTTTTATCGATGTTTTTTTAAGAAATTTTTAAGAGATAAATTATTTGTTTTCAAATAAATAGTAAACAGTTTCGTGAATATTTACAGTTGAATTTATTTTGAATATCAAAATCTGATTTTACTAATAGCAAAATTTTTCTTCTATATTTGCTTTATGCAGTTTTCAGATATTCTTGGTCAAGATTACATAAAAAATCATCTCATAAAAAGTGCGCTTATGGGCAGAATTCCCCATGCACAATTGTTTGTTGGCCCTGAAGGTTGTGGTACTTTAGCTATGGCAATTGCTTATGCCCAATTTGTTTTATGTAATAACCAAGGTCAGGAAAACAGTGGCGGAAACGAAAGTTGCAATTTAAAATTTCAATCGCTTTCGCATCCTGATTTGCATTTTGTTTATCCGAATGTGACGAATGATGATATAAAAACTAAACCAAAAAGTGCTGACTTTATTTTAGATTGGCGAGAGTTTGTTTCGAAAAATCCTTACGGTAGTTTATTTGACTGGCATAAGCACCTTGGTGTTGAAAACAAACAAGGTATGATTCGGGTAGAGGATGCCTCGGATATTCTGAAGGCTTTGGCGTTGAAGTCTTACGAAGGCGGTTATAAAATTATGATTGTTTGGATGGTTGAAAAAATGAACAACGAGGCATCCAATAAATTATTAAAATTGTTGGAAGAACCACCTGAAAAAACATTGTTCCTATTGATTTCTGAAAACGAAGAGGATATTATTCAAACCATTCGTTCGCGATGTCAAGTGTTGCATTTTAGCGCTTTGCCTGAAGTCGAGATTTCGAAAGCGTTAAAAACCAACTATTTTTTAGATGATTCTTCAGCATCAAAAGTAGCGCATCAAGCACAGGGAAATTTCAATAAAGCCCTTCATATTGTGAAAAATGATACGGAAGATTTTCCTTTTGAAAAGTGGTTTGTGGGATGGGTTCGAGCTGCTTTTAGCGCAAAAAAAAACGCGGCTGCTATTCAAGACTTAATTTTGTGGAGTGAAGAAATTGCAGGGTTGGGTCGCGAAGGACAAAAGCAGTTTTTAAATTATTGCATCGTAATGTTCCGTCAAGCTTTGCTATATAATTATGAAACTAAAAACCTAGTTTATGTGGAGCCGCAAGTTGAGAATTTTACATTCGACAAATTTGCGCCATTTGTAAATGGGAGCAATATTAATGCTATTTTTAATGAACTTTCCGATGCAATATATCATATTGAGCGCAACGGAAATGCTAAAATTATATTGACTGATTTATCTATAAAACTTACACGATTAATCCATAAAAATTAACTATGATGACTAATACTGCTTCCATACTCATTTTACTTTTTCTTGCGGTGACTTTTGTACAATCTGCCTATGATAAAATTTTTGGTTGGCAAGGAAATATCGATTGGCTTAAAGGTCATTTTGCAAACACTTCTTTACTAAAGAATAATGTTCCGTTATCCTTAGGGATTATTCTTATTCTCGAACTTATCACTGGCGTTTTGACTTTGGTTGGTTGTGTAGAATTGTTGATTAATGGCGGAAGAACATTTGGTTTTTATGGCGCTGTTTTTTCATGTATTACATTGATTTTATTGCTTTTAGGTCAACGATTAGCCAAGGATTATGATGGTGCCCGAACGATTGCTATTTATTTTGTTCCGGCGGTTTTGGCTGTTTTTTGGTTAAGCTAGTTACCTATATATCATCCCGAAAGGGATATTAATATTGGTGATTTATTTTGCTATCCGAATTTAATCCCTAACAGGATAATTATAAACTCGCTTTAAACAGTTTAAGTTCATCCCAAGTGAATTTATCTCCATATTGCTCTTTCAATCCGTTGAGCGTTTCTTCTTTATAGCCTTTAAAAGCTTTGGCTAACTCTTGGATTTTTTCTTCTGGTAAAACATCCGTAATTGAAATGGTTTCTGTTTCTATAAGTTTAGCGAGATGACCACAAATTGTTTGAGTTGTTAGCTTACGGATTGCGGCTATTTCTTTAATCGTATTCTTTTCCAACCACAATTCATAGGTTTCCTGAATAGTTGATTTTTTTGGAGCTTTGTCTGTTTTTTTCTTTTTGGTATAACGCTCTAAATTGACTTCTCCCGAAGCTTCGGGATCAATTAATGTTGCATTTGTATTTTTAAATTCTTCGCGAATAGTTTCCAGTTTTCTGATTTTGTAAAATCTAATGGCTTCAGAAGATAATTTTTCTTTAGAGATTGTTTCGCCTTTGACTATAGTTTCTATAAGTAATTTTGCTTTCATCAACTGTAAAACCGCTTTGGTTTGTAGCGTTTCCAAAACAACTAATTCATCATAAAACGCTTTGACTTTTTTAATACGAATTACTTCTTCTAATTTCCACAGAATGTCATAAACCATATTATCTAACGGTTGTAAAAAATACAAATAAGCAGCTTGAATTCGTTCAAAAACAAATTTAAAATCGACTTCCTCTTCTTTGAATAGTGAATTCAATTGAGAAATGAATTTTCGGGAAGGATCCAAAAGATTTTCAATGGTTTCGGTTTGTTTTTTTGCCCAAAAGGCATGCTTTGATTTGGCTGATAGCTCAGAGTCTTCGTTGTAACTGAACTTGTGATTTCGCCATTCTTGAGCCAAATCGGTCCAATCGAAACTAGCTTTCAGATAATTATGAATAAACATTTTGGTTTCTTTCTTCAAGGAATTTTCTAAAAGTTCAGCACTCGCTTTATTTTCAGCATATTCCATGACATCATTATCGCTGGAAATGCCATTCATTTGTAGTGGAGAAAGTAACACCAAACCTTTTAAAGATCGCAGTCGGGAAAGTGCCACATAGGCTTGCCCGGGAAGAAAAACTTGAGAAACATCGAGTGCTGCTTTGTCAAATGTTAAACCTTGGCTTTTATGAACCGTAATTGCCCAAGCTAATTTTATTGGATAATGTGTAAATGTTCCGAGTACTTCTTCGTTAATTTCTTTGGTGTTTTCATCAACATAGTAGCGGATGTTTTGCCATTCATATCGTTCCACCTCTATAGTTTTATTTTCTTCTGGAAAGTTCACCAGGATTTCTTCATCTGAAAGTGATTTAATGATTCCCATTTTCCCGTTGAAATAATTTTTATCAAAAGACAAATCGTTTTTTATAAACATTACTTGAGCTCCGACTTTTAATTCAAGGTTCTCTTCTAAAGGATAAATTTTATCTGGAAAATCGTCAACAATTAACGCTTTATAAATTTTAGTGTTTCCTTTTAAATCGAGTAATGATTGTGAATTTATAGCATCAGCTTTGACATTGTGTGTTGTTAAAGTGATAAAACCTTTATTGGTTTTTAAATCAAAATTTGGTTGAACAAATTGATTGAGAATTTGAATATCGCTTTGTGTAATCTGATTGTTTCTTAAGTTATTTAAAACCGAAATGAACTGCTCATCCGTTTGGCGGAAAATCTTAGACAATTCGATATACAATGGTGGATTTTGCTGAATAACATGCGAATGAAAAAAGAATTTCCCTTTATAATAAGATCGTAATATTCTCCATTCTTCGTCACGAATTATAGGTGGTAATTGCAATAAATCGCCAATAAAAAGAATTTGAACTCCGCCAAAAGGAAAATTTTTTCTTCGAACGGATTGCAACATAAAATCGATAGCATCCATCAAATCGGAACGGAGCATACTGACTTCGTCAATAATCAGCAATTCCATATTTTGAATAACTGATTTCTTTAACCCGCTCATCTTAAAATGCCTGCGTAACGTTGCTTTGGTTTCGAATTTAGAATATTCTAAAAATTGAGGTGTAGAATTATCGGGAATAAATCCGCCGAAAGGCAGCTGAAACATCGAATGAATGGTAACGCCCCCAGCATTTAATGCGGCAATTCCAGTTGGAGCCACGACTACACAATTTTTGTGTGTGGATTTAATTATCTCTTTGAGAAGTGTAGTTTTTCCAGTTCCCGCTTTTCCTGTAAGGAAAATGGAGCGATTGGTTTGATTGATAAATTGCAATACATAGTTTGCTTCGGCTGATAATGATTTCATGGCGTATAATTTAGAAGCAAATATAAATCATTGTATTTCAATACACAACAAAAAAAGACCTACAAAATTAAGGTCTTTTTATCTTACAAAATAAGTTTTACTATTTCTTTACTTTTTTAGGAGCTTCCTCTTTTTTACCCGCCGCATTATATTTATCATTAATCATTTTTATTACTTCATTTGTAATATCATAGCTGTCTTTTGCATATAAGATTGATGGTGCAGAATCGCCAGAACCATAAATATAATCGTATCCTTTTTCCTTTCCGTATTCTTTTAGTATTTTTCTGTAATTAACAACTAAAGAATCTATTTCGGCTCCACTTTCTTCTTGTAATTGTTGAAGCATTGCTTGTTGAGCATAGTTTAATTGTTGTTCTCTTTGTGACAATTCAGCACCTTTTTGTTGTGCCCAAGCTTGACCATTTGTTTGAGCATTTTGCTTAAAACTTGCTGCTTCAGATTTAAAACGAGCCACTTCTGCTTCTAGCTGATTGCCCATAACTTTAGATTTGTCTTTATACTTAGCTCCTATGTCTTTTGCTTCTGTAGATTCGTCCATTAATTTAGAAGTATCAATATATGCTGTTTTGAATTCTTTTATTTCTGCTGTTTTATTACAAGAAATAAATACAATTGCTAATGCAAAAAGGATAACTGTTTTTTTAATCATGATTTGATAAATTTAATTTTGGTTTTCAAAAGTATAAAAATAAAATTCAATTAGCTAAATGTTAAATTGTAGTTGTTTTTTAGACTATAAGTTTTAATTATTATAAAAAATATAATAATAATGCTTTCTTATTATGTTTGGCTTTAAATTAAGCGATTTAAAAGCCTTTCTCATTTCAAACAACTAAATGCGTATTTCTGCTTTTTTTAACCAAATGAATTGCTTTAAATTGATTTTTTCTGGTTTTTTATGATGTAAATGTGTGAAGAATACTCTTTGCTTTGTTTTCCGCTATGATTTGATTTCAATCCGACAAAAAATGCTTTGATGAAATTCATTTTTCCGGTTTTGTATTTCTCTGATAATAGGCTTACATAAAAACTGTCAAATTTCATTGGAAGTACTTTAACTAATTTCATTTCCTTTTCTGCAAATAATTTATCTATAGCTGTTTTTGAAAAATGCCAAATGTGTCTCGGCACATCAAAAGCTGCCCAAAATCTTCCGTAATAATTTGCATCAAAGGATTTAAAATTTGGAACTGCAATAATAATTGTTCCAGATGGTTTTAATAATCTTTTCAACTCTAAAATATACTCATCAAGATTTGGGACATGTTCTAAAACGTGCCACATCGTAATCAAGTCAAAGGAATGACTTTCTAAATTGGAAAGATTAGTTGCAAAATTTACTCCTTTATTAATTGCAATTGTTTTTGCTTTTGCGCTCGGTTCTATTCCTGTTGTGTCCCAACCATCACTTTTGGCAACAACTAAAAAGTCTCCCGTGCCTGCTCCAATATCTAATAGCTTTCCTTTCTCAGATTCTGCATTAATTAATTTGACTTTGTTTTTAAGTGCAATATTTTTTATGAAATGATACATTCTTTCAAACAACGAACGCTTTCCATCAGTATGCGAAATATAATCTTCGCTTTCGTAATAGCTTGGTAATTTTTCTATACTTGGCTTTGGAAATGTGATTAACAAATCATATTCCGGGTTGTGATGCAATTCGAAAATTTCTTTTGAAACAGAATAGTCTCTGACTTTTAGATGAAAAATATTATTTTGAAAACTCATATAAAGACTGTATTGATAAGGCTTGGCTAAATTGGTTTCACGTGGAACGTAAAAATTATCTTCCCATGTAAATTAATAAAACTGAAATGTCAGACGGAGAAACTCCGCTTATTCTTGATGCTTGTGAAATGGTTATCGGACGGATTTTGCTTAACTTTTGCTTTGCTTCAATCGACATGGACTTTATTTTATTATAATCGAAATTCTCAGGGATTTTAATATCTTCTAAACGTATTAATTTCTCAGCGTTGTTTCTTTCCTTTTCGATGTAACCCGAATATTTAACTTGTATTTCGGCTTGTTCAATTATTTCTTTATCTAAATCATTTTCGGCAACGTAATTTTTCACCTTATCAAACTTCATAAAGTCATCCAATTCAATTTGCGGGCGTGAAAAGACTTTAAACATTTTATCCGACTGAGCCATTACTGAACTTTCTTTGGCCTCCAAAATTGGATTTGCCTCTTCTGGACTTATACTGGTTTCCTTAAAAAAGTTTACCATTTTTTCGCTTTCATTGAACTTATGCTCCATTCTTCTTAATCGCTTTTCAGAAGCTAATCCGATTTCATATGCCTTTGGAGTCAATCTAAAATCGGCATTATCTTGTCGTAATAGTGTTCTGTATTCGGCACGAGAAGTAAACATCCTATAGGGTTCTTCCGTTCCTTTTGTAATCAAGTCATCGATCAAAACGCCTATATAAGCTTCATCGCGGCGCAAAATCATTGGGTCTTTTTCTTTTACTTTTAAAGCAGCATTTATTCCTGCCATCATTCCTTGAGACGCTGCTTCTTCATAACCTGTTGTGCCATTTATTTGTCCGGCAAAATATAATCCTTCAACAAGTTTGGTTTCGAGTGTATGCTTTAATTGCGTAGGTGGAAAATAATCATACTCAATGGCATAACCTGGACGAAAAAACTTAACTTTTTCAAAACCTTCAACCGAGCGCAAAGCTTTAAACTGAATGTCTTCAGGTAGTGAAGTGGAAAAACCATTAACATAAACCTCGACAGTATTCCATCCTTCGGGCTCAACAAATAATTGATGCCTTTCTTTATCAGCAAAACGATTTATTTTATCTTCAATAGATGGACAATATCTTGGACCTATACTTTTAATTCTTCCATTAAACATTGGGGAACGATCAAAACCTTCTCGTAAAATACTATGCACTTCATTTGAAGTATAGGTCATGTGACACAGCATTTGATGTGTCAATGGTTTTGTTTCGTCAGAATAAGAGAATTTATCCGGAATATCATCTCCGGGTTCTTCCCTCATTTTAGAATAATCCAATGAGCGTCCATCTACTCTGGGCGGTGTTCCGGTCTTCATCCTTCCGGCTTCAAAACCTACTTTGACTAAATCATCTGTAATTCCGAAGGCAGCACTTTCTCCCGCTCTTCCTCCACCAAATTGTTTATCTCCAATATGGATTAAACCATTAAGGAAAGTTCCATTAGTAAGGACAACCGTTTTTGCCTTAATTTCAATTCCAAGTGAAGTTACAATTCCTTCTATTTTATTATTCTTAATCAAAAGCCCTTTAACCATTTCTTGATAGAAATCGAGATTTGGGGTTTGTTCTAGTCGCAATCGCCATTCTTCTGCAAATCGCATTCTGTCTGACTGCACTCTTGGCGACCACATCGCAGGTCCTTTTGATTTATTCAACATTTTAAATTGCACAGCTGTATTGTCTGATACAATTCCGGAATAACCACCAAGCGCATCAATCTCACGTACGATTTGTCCTTTTGCAATTCCGCCCATCGCAGGATTACACGACATCTGAGCTATATTTTGTAGACTCATTGTAACTAACAAAGTGCTACAGCCTAAATTGGCTGCTGCAGCTGCAGCTTCACATCCTGCATGCCCTGCTCCTACTATTATTACATCGTATTTTTCTAAAAACATATTATAATTAGGATTTAGGAAAAGGGAATTAGGATTTGATTCAGATTTGGTTAATCATTAATCGTAAATCTCGAATTCCTAAATCATTATTGTTTCACGTGGAACATCTTCATTTTTTCTTCTTCTTTCAGACGCATAACCTTTTCGTCTTCCTCGTTTTTGTCTTTGTAGCCACAGTAATGCAAAATACCGTGAACTAATACTCTTCTTAATTCTTCTTCAAAAGTAACATCAAAATCTTGAGCGTTTTCTACAACTCTTTCAACAGAAATAAACACATCTCCGTGTAACTCATTTCCTACAGAATAATCAAAGCTAATAATGTCTGTTAAAGTGTCGTGGTCTAAATACTGTTGGTTAATTTCAACTAAATAGTTGTCGTCACAGAAAATATAATTAATCTCTCCTTCGTGCTTACTTTCAGAGCTAATAACTTTAGAAAGCCAATCTGAAAATAACTGTTCGTCATCTAGTTTAAAATCTAACTCGTAATTAAAACTAATCATTGGTTTTAAAATATTCTTGAACCCTTTGGTTAAAATTGGAGCGCAAAGGTAAGCTTTGTCTATTTAAAATCTCAATACTTTTTAAATATTCTTGCAGCCTGCTTGGTAATGCAGTAGCTTGATTATTAAATTCTTTTTTATTTGTTTCTGATTGACGTTTCTTATCTTCTCCTTGTTGTTGTAGTGCTTTTTCTAATTTAAGCAGTTCATATTTAACATTCAAAATCTTTTGAAGCGTTTCATTATTAAACCCTTTGTTCAATAATTGCTTTTCTATTTGTTTCATTTGGTCCAAAGTGTTTTGACCATTTCCGCCAACACCTTGTTTCTTTAATTCTTTTTCTAAAGCTTCTCTCAATTGCTGTTGTTCTTTATAAATCTCCATGATAGCTTTAGCATCTCCTTCACCGTCTTGACCGTTTTCGCCACCTTTGTCCTTTCCTTGCCCTTGGCTGTTTCCATTACCGCTTTTTCCTCCTTTTCCGCCTTTTCCATCTTTCTGACCATCGCCCGGTTTATTTCCTTCTTGGCCCTGACCTTCTTTTTCTCCTTTATTTCCCTCTTGTCCTTCTCCTGGCTTATCGCCTTTCTTCATACCCTTTTTCATCTTTTCCCCCAAACCGTCTTGCTTCTTAATAATGTCCGGCAATTGCATCCCTTCTCCTTGCCCTTGACCCGGTTTAGGTTTCCCGGCTCCAGCGCCCGACATTTGCATTTGCATACCATTTAAAATATCACTTAACATATCTGCAAGTTTGTTAGAAGATGAAACAGCATATTGTTGATGTGAATTCCCCTTTGGAACGTTGGCCTCTGCTAAAGTTTCAATTGCTTTATCTACATTGTATTGTACGTTTCCTATTTCCTTTGTAATATCTTCCGCAATTTTTGGGTTTCTTAAAGACATCGCGAACAAACTATCATCAACATGTTTGAATTGTTGTTTTATATCTTGTTGTATTTTTAAGTTTTTATTGAATGATGGAGCTCCTCGTTTTAAGTTTTTAAACTGCTTCATTACCTCTTCCTGAGAAAATGAATACGCTAAAAGATTATCCAAAATCTGACGAAGCATCTCAACATCTTCTTCCATTTGTTCCTTTTCACCCGAAGCCATTTGTTCTTGCATTTTCTGGCTCATTTGCTTCATTTTTTTTGACGCACTCTTTTGTTTTGGTTTCGCTTTTTCTTTTTGGTTTTTTTGTAATTGATCTTTTGCGTTATTTAAATCTTCATCTATGCTTTTCTCTTTTTCTTCCGATTTAGGTAAATCCATCGGAGCTTTTAGCTCTTTGTTCTCTTTGTCTAAATCTTTTAATTCTTCTTTAATTTTATCAAATTCTTTATTGATTTCTTCTTGTTTTTCAACATTATTATCATCAATTTTATCTGCAAGTTTGTCTTGCTTTTCTGCAAGTTTGTTAATTTTATCAACTATTTGTTGGGCTTTTTTCTCCACATAATAACGCTTAGTCAACTCTACTAATTGTTCTAAACTCTTAGTCTGATTTTTACTGGCTTGTTGGAACTTTTCCATTTTGTCAAACAACTCTTCCTTGCTGATTTTATCATTCAGTTTTTGAAGCTCTTCCAATAATTTCTTGTTCTTTTCAATCTCTTCTTTAGTCTTCTCTAATCTATCTTGAAGCAACTCTTTTTTTTCGTCTTTTTTATCCGTTTTGAACTTTTCAAGATTGTCTTTCATTTTCTCCGAAAACTCTTTCATCATTTCGTCTTGTTGTTTTTGACGCTGAATAAAATCGTTTACTTTCTGTTGCTCTTTGTATTCTAAATTCTCTTTTTCCTTGCCCATTTTTTGCAACTTATCCAACTCTGACAGTTGTTTGTCTTGTGCTTTTAAAGATTTTGCTAAAGAGTTTATATTCTCATTTTGTTGGTTCATTATTTCGTCTTGTTTCTCCTCTTCAGTTGCAATTCTGTTGCTAAACACCGAAGATTTGGTGCTTTTGAAGTTGTGAAGAGCATCGTTATCAAAAATCTCGAAATAATATTCATAGGAAACTCCTTCTTCTACAGGAAGGTTGCTTGGGAAAGAAAACACAAACTGGTCATAAACATCTCTCTTTATTGAAATCAAAGCCTTTTTAGTACTATTTGGAGTGTTCTTGGGATAATAGACTATTTGAAGTTTTGACAAGCCATAATCATCTGAAACCTGACCTAAAACAAAGTTCTTGTTTACCTTTAAACTATCTGGTAGATTATTTACATTGATAGTTGGGGACTGATCTTTGATTACAGAAATTTGATAATTCAGTTTTTCATAATTCCGAACTTTATTATTTGAAGTTAAAATTTGATAATCTACATTTTGAAGGATACTTTTTGACAATGAAAATATATTATCTTGTTTTGTAAAAGAATAATGTGCGTTCTCATTAACCCAATCCACCTTTTGTGTTGCTAAAGTGTTCATTTTCCAAGTTACCTGAGTTCCTTCCGGAATTATAGCGTTCCCTGTTCCTTTAACAACTTCCGACTTTTTATTTAAATAATTTGGGAAATTCAACACCATTTCAAAGTTGGCAATCGACGGAACGGTAACAACCTTCAGCGTATAATCGTTTGAGGAAACATCATTGGCTTCAATATGAAATTCTATATCTTCAGAAGGTTTCGGAATCACAAATTCAAATTCACCTGCTTTACTACTTTCCATAAAATAACTTTCATCTCCTATTAAAATCAGGGCATTTTCAGGGATAACTTTACCAACGGTTCTTACTTTCAACAAGAAATCTTTATTTTGTTCTGTTTGTAAATTCGTATTCAAAACCTCAAATTCAAAAGGTGCTGGCGGTAAAAACTGTTGTTTAAAATTCACTACTCTATTGAAACTTTGTGAAATAAAATTACTATTTCCTGAGAGATAAAAGAATGCAAAAAACAAAATAGGAATTATCGCCAAAGGCAAATATTTCTTGTTATTACCAAAGTTAACAGCATTCCCGAAAGGAATCGTTTGCAGTGTATTTGCTTTTTGGTCAATCGATGCGGCTAACAATTCGGATTTGTTACTATCATAAGAAAGCTGTAAAAAATTAGTCAGTTTATCTTCTATTTCACCAAAATGATTTCCGATAATCTTCGAAGCTTCCTCGTAATCAATTCCCTGCTGCAATTTGGATAATTTGAATAGCGGAAAAC
The DNA here is from genome assembly GCA_947456955.1 of Flavobacteriaceae bacterium. Classification (GTDB taxonomy): domain Bacteria; phylum Bacteroidota; class Bacteroidia; order Flavobacteriales; family Flavobacteriaceae; genus Flavobacterium. The sequence continues at coordinate 101,406 of CANGTQ010000004.1, forward strand.
AAATAAATCTAAAAAAAAGAAAGAGTTCAACAAGAACAAATGTGTAAAACAATATAGTTCTGGCGGTTGGTTTAAGCCAAAGAAAATATTCTATAAACAATGTGAATATAAAATACATCAAACCAATACCGACAAAGAAAATAATTCCCTTCAGTAATTCGTTAGTGTAATACTTAGTAATAAAGTCCTCTAACTTTTTATATATAATCTTTGAATTGTCCAATTTTTATAAATTCTTTTTATAACCGATAAATGTACAATTTTTACTGAATAACCAAGCGTTAAAAATTTGCCAAACAACAAACTATTGTATTCTATAAAATCTTTGCTAATTTTATAACAAAATCTCGTTGATTATGAAATATTTATTGGCTTATAGTTTACCGTTAATTGCATTAATTGGAATATATTTTGGTGGTTTTTGGACTTATTCCGGTGTGATTTTTGCCTTTGGAATTATACCCGTTCTAGAGTTAATTCTTCCAACAGATGAAAAAAATTACAATGAAGCCGAAATTGAAAACAAACTAAAGAATCATTTTTTTGATGTGCTTTTGTATCTAAATATTTTCATCGTTTATGGAATGTTGTTTTTTGTTTTGCATAAAGTTTCTACTGAACATCTTTCCTTCTCTGAAATTATTGGAACTGTATTAAGTTTAGGCGTTGTTTTAGGTGCTAACGGAATTAACGTTGCACATGAATTGGGTCACAGAGAAAAATTATATGAACGGATTATGGGAAAATTGCTTTTGATTCCGTCACACTATACTCATTTTTTTATTGAGCATAATCACGGTCATCATTTGCATGTTTCTACTCCGGAAGATCCGTCGACTGCAAAATACAACCAAACATTGTATGCATTTTGGATTCAAACTGTTTTTGGAACCTACACTAAAGCTTGGAAAATTCAAAAGAAACTGAATCAGATTGAAAATCGGTCTTTCTTTTCTTTAAAAAATGACATGTTCTGGTTTACTATTATTCAAATAGGTTATCTCTTGACAATTTATTATTTCTTTGGATATATTGGATTATCAGTTGCTTTTTTTGCCGGAATATTTGGTTTTCTGTTATTGGAAACCATAAATTATATTGAACATTATGGTTTAAAAAGAAACCTTTTGCCTTCGGGTAGATATGAACGTGTAAGCGAAAAACATTCTTGGAATTCAAATCATGTTATGGGCAGAATAATGCTATATGAACTAACTCGACATAGTGATCATCATTATAAATCACAAAAGAAATATCAAATTCTCGAGTATAATGATACTTCACCACAAATGCCATTTGGTTATCCTACCTCTATGGTTTTATCTTTAGTTCCCCCACTTTGGTTTGCTGTGATGAATAAAAGAATTCCGGCTGAAATGAAATCCTAAAAACTTTTAACTTCCAACTTCTAGCTTCCAACTTCTGTTTATCTTTGTCGAAAATTTTAAAAATGTCAAAACCTGTTAGAGTTCGTTTTGCGCCGAGTCCGACCGGACCGTTACATATTGGCGGCGTTAGAACTGCGTTATTTAATTATTTATTTGCAAAAAAAAATAATGGTGTTTTCTATTTACGAATTGAAGATACCGACCAAAATCGTTTTGTTCAAGGAGCTGAAGCATACATTTTCGAAGCTCTGGATTGGCTAGGAATTGCGCCAAGTGAAACTGTTGGAAAGAATGAAAAATTCGGACCTTACCGTCAATCCGAAAGAAAAGCGTTGTACAAACAATATGCTGACCAACTGATAAATTCGGGTTGGGCTTATTATGCTTTTGACACTGCTGAAGCACTAGATTTTCATAGAAAACAACACGAAGAACAAGGAAAAACTTTTATCTATAACTGGCACAATCGTGAAAAACTAGACACTTCTTTAGTTATTTCTAAGGAAGAGACTGAAAAAAGAATTGCAGCCGGAGAAGCTTATGTTATTCGTTTTAAAACACCTGTTAATGAAACTTTGCATTTGCATGACATCATTCGTGGTGATATTAATTTCGAAACAAATTTATTAGACGATAAAGTTTTATTCAAATCTGACGGAATGCCAACGTATCATTTGGCTAATATTGTGGATGACCATTTAATGGAAACATCACATGTAATACGTGGAGAAGAATGGTTGCCATCCATGCCTTTACATTGTTTGTTATACAAAGCCTTTGGCTGGGAAGGACCAGAATTCGCGCATTTACCGTTGATTTTAAAACCTATCGGAAACGGAAAATTATCCAAACGAGATGGTGATAAGTTAGGTTTTCCGGTATTTCCTTTGGAATGGACAGATGCTTCCAGCATTACAAAATCGATGGGTTACAGAGAAAACGGATATTTCCCTGAAGCGGTAATTAATTTCTTAGCTTTATTGGGATGGAATGATGGAACGGACCAAGAATTATTTTCATTGGAAGAATTAGTAGAAAAATTTGATTTGAATAGAGTTCATAAATCAGGGGCAAAATTTGATCCTGATAAAAACAAATGGTTCAATCATCAGTATTTGCAAAAGCAAAGCGATGAAAGTTTGGTAGAAATATTTGAAAAGGATATTGTCAAAAAATTAGGTAAATGTGATTTCTCCTTCGTCGAAATGACAAAAATTACTTCATTAATAAAAGAGCGTGCTAACTTTGTTTCTGAGTTTTGGGAATTAAGTAATTTCTTTTTTGAAGCACCAACTTATTACGATGAAAAAGCCGCTAAAAATTGGAATTCAACTACTCCAGAATTAATGGAACAATTGATTGCTGTATTAGAGAATATTGAAGATTTTACATCTGCAAACATTGAAACTATTGTCAAAGACTGGATGACGACAAACGAAATTGGAATGGGGAAAGTAATGCAGCCGTTTCGTTTAAGTTTGGTTGGTGCTTTGAAAGGGCCACATCTTTTTGATATAGTGGAATTGATTGGGAAAGAAGAAACCATCAAGCGATTGGAGAAAGCAATAACTACTTTATAAAAACAGAAAAGTCCCGATTTCTCGGGATTTTTTATAAGTTAAAAACAACCTGAGCGTTTATTACTCCCAAGTTTCCTTTGAAGTTATCCCCATTATTCAATGCCTGTAAAGTATCGTCTTTATTGAGTTTATTCAATATATTGGTAAAACCATATTCGTAAAAAATAACGGCGCGCACGGTTCTGCTTCCTGCCGAACATCCTAAATAAAAGTTGCCACTTATAGGTGAAATATCAACGATTTGATCTGCTTTTAAAAGTGTTCCTTTTATTACTTTATCTTCATCTGAAGTAGCAACACCTAATTTCCCATTAATTTGAAGTACTGGACCAAAATCTAAAGAAACATAATCTTCAACTACATTATAACTTAATAAAATTCGAACCTTAACACCTTGAATACTATACTTTATTTTTTGATCAAAAGTAGATTCTAATGAAAAGTTGTTGGCAAAAAACTGCATGCCGTAAATCATACTCCAATCGTTGTAATAATTCCCACGAACCGAAAGACCTCCAGCAAAACCAAGTTCAGGTTTAGCGTTAAAATTATTGGTTAATAAAGTAGTTTGAGAAAGTCCTGCTGAAATTCCTATTCGGTTTCCATCACGGTAACCATATTGAGCAAATCCAAAAGTTGTTGTAAACAACAAAAAGACTAAGAATTTTTTAATCATGAATTCGTAACTTAAAATATGTAACAAACATACATTTTTTTCGTACAACAACTTTACTAACTTAAAATATTTAGAAATTATGCCAATTTTCTTTTTTGTTTTTTTATTTGTAGGTGTTATTATCCTTTTTTCGTCGTTCTTCACCGTAAAGCAACAAACTGCTGTTGTTGTTGAACGATTTGGAAAATTCTTAAGCATCCGAAACTCCGGTTTACATCTCAAAGTTCCAATTATCGACAGAATTGCTGGTCGAGTGAACTTAAGAATTCAACAATTAGATGTTATGATTGAAACACAAACCAAAGATAATGTGTTTATCAAAATGAAAGTATCTGTTCAGTTTAAAGTCGTTCAAGAAAAAGTTTATGAAGCATTTTACAAACTAGAATATCCACACGATCAAATCACAGCTTATGTTTTTGATGTAGTGCGTGCTGAAGTTCCAAAATTGATTTTAGATGATGTGTTTGTTCGTAAAGATGACATTGCAATTGCCGTTAAACGCGAATTAAACGAAGCTATGATGGCTTATGGTTATGACATTATTAATACACTGGTTACCGATATCGATCCTGATATTCAAGTAAAAAATGCAATGAACCGAATTAACGCTGCAGAAAGAGAAAAAACAGCAGCTATGTTCGAATCAGATGCACAAAGAATCCGAATTGTTGCTAAAGCAAAAGCCGAAGCCGAAAGTAAAAAATTACAAGGACAGGGTATTGCTGACCAACGTAGAGAAATTGCTAAAGGTTTGGTTGAAAGTGTGGAAGTTTTAAATAAAGTGGGTATTAATTCACAAGAAGCATCTGCATTGATTGTAATTACACAGCATTATGATACACTTCAAGCCATTGGAGCCGACACGAATTCAAACTTGATATTATTACCTAATTCTCCGCAAGCGGCAAGCGATATGTTGAACAATATGGTAACTAGTTTTACGGCTTCCAACATCATCGGAGAAGAAATGAAGAGACAACCAAGAAAAGTGAAGAAAACAGGAAATCATTCCTCACTTGATTATAATCCTTCTGATACTTCAAATCCTGAAGGACAAGCTAATTAATAAACGAATAATACCAAATAAAAAGAGGCCTAATCGCCTCTTTTCCTTTTTATATACCAATTGATTACTATTGGAATTAATGTTTTCAAAATCGTACCATACGTTCCTGATGAGAAATTTGAAACGCTTTCCAAAATCTTGTTAACTTTCCTAAACGGAAGAATACTTTCTTTGGTTTTATCAATGCTCAATACAATCTTTTGATACTGTATTTCCCTTTCAACTTTAAGGATTTGTAAATCCAATTCAATTTCGGCGTAGGATGAATATTTATTTGTTTGCATGATTAGTCGTTAAAAAATATTTCTGAAAATTTTGTTAAAATCGGTCCTTCAACAATTCTATCTTTTACGAAGAATAGAAGTATCGCTAAAACTAAATAAATTCCCGCTACACTCAAAAACCCCAAAGGGTAACTGTTCAACAACTCTCCAAAAACGAACGCTCCTGCAATTGATATAAAGAGTAAAACAATCATCAAACAAAAAGCGATTAAGAAAAACTTAACTATCAATGTGGTTGACTTCATGGCAACCTTGAAACCCCAAAGTTTATAGTAAGCTAGACTAGTTTCTATATACGCTTTGGTGTTTTCCTGAATGTTATCAACGTTTTCTTTTAATTCTTCCAGCATTATTTCTGAAGTTTAGCATTTTGTTTTTTAAGCTCGGCTAATTTTTCTTCCAAAAAAGTAATTGTTTCTTCTGCTTTGTAACTTGAATCTGAAAGCAAATCATTAACTGTGTCTTTTAAATCGGCTTTTGTTTTTGAGAGCTTATCTTTGGTTTCTGTTTCTAGGGAATTCCATTTAGATTTGGCGCTGTCTTTCAAATCATCTAAACCATCTTTTATTTTTTCTCGCGTTTTTGTTCCTTTATCGGGAGCAAATAAAATTCCTAATCCCAATCCTATTGCTGTACCAGCAAGCAGGGCTAAAATGCTATTGTTGTTTGAACTTGACATGATTACTAAAATTTAATTTCTAATAAAGTTACGAAAATTATATAAGATAACATTCTTAAAATAACGAAAATCGGCAAAACTTATTTTAAAGCCATACAATAATAGTTTTATTAGGATTGGTAAATAATGTCGACTAAGGTTTAAAAATGGCCTAAAACAAATTTATGAAAGGCAAATTTAATTACTAAAAGTTATAATAGTTTTTATAATGATAAGTTATATAAATAATAAGAAAGCCCATCTCGTCCTCCAACGAAATGGACTTTCAATTTATAAAATCTATTCTGAGTCGAGCGCAGCGAACTGACGAAGTAAATTATTCTTTACTTTCCACTTTTGCCCAAGTATCTCTTAAGCCAACTGTTTTATTAAAAACTAATTTTTGTGCTGAAGAATCATTATCAACACAATAATATCCTAAACGTTGAAATTGGAATCGCTCTCCGTTTTTGGCAGATGCCAAACTTGGTTCTAAATATCCTTTAATTACTTCCAATGAGTTTGGATTGATGTATTCTTTGAAATCAACATCCTTATCGCCATCAGGGTTTTCATGGGTAAATAATCGATCATAAATACGAACTTCGGCTTCAATCGCATGATTTATGGAAACCCAGTGAATTGTTCCTTTAACCTTTCTTTGTGAAGCTTCCGTTCCGCTTCCACTTCGGGAATCTTCATCATAAGTGCAATGAATTTCCATGATGTTTCCGGCTGTATCCTTAACAACACTTTCGCCTTTAATGATATATGCATTCTTTAAACGAACTTCTGTTCCCAATGTTAAACGGAAAAATTTTTTATTGGCTTCTTCTTGAAAATCTTCTCTTTCAATATACAATTCTCTTGAAAATGGTACTTTTCTATATCCTAAACTTTCGTCTTCCTGGCTATTTTCTGCATCTAAAATCTCCTCTTTCCCAGCTGGATAATTTGTAATGACCAACTTCACCGGATTTAGAACTGCCATAACTCTTGGTGTTGTTTTGTTTAATTCTTCGCGAACGCAAAACTCAAGGAGTGAAACATCAATTAAGTTAGTGCGTTTAGCAATTCCAATGGTATTGGCAAAATTTCGAATCGCCATTGGAGGATAACCTCTACGGCGCATTCCAGAAATGGTGCTCATTCTGGGATCATCCCAGGAAGTCACATGTTTTTCTTCTACCAATTGTAAAAGTTTCCTTTTTGAAACTACTGTGTGAGATAGGTTTCTACGAGCGAACTCTCTTTGTTTTGGGCGCACTTTAGTAACATCATAAACCTGATCTAAAAACCAATCGTATAATTCTCTGTGAGGCAAAAATTCAAGTGTACAAAAAGAGTGTGAAATTTGCTCCAAATAATCACTTTCGCCATGCGCCCAATCATACATAGGATAAATACACCAATCGTTACCAGTTCTATGATGATGCGCATGCAAAATTCGATACATAATTGGATCACGCATCAACATATTGTTAGCTCCCATGCTTATTTTGGCACGAAGAATATGGGTTCCGTTTGGAAACTCTCCGTTTTTCATTCTCTCGAATAAATCTAAATTTTCTTCAACTGAACGGTTTCTGAACGGCGAATCTGTTCCAGGTGTTGTTGGCGTTCCTTTTTGAATTGCCATGTCTTCCGAAGATTGACTGTCAACATAAGCTTTTCCGGCTTTAATGAATTCAACAGCCCAATCGTATAATTGCTGGAAATAATCAGAAGCGTAACATTCTTTACTCCATTGAAAACCCAACCATTCTATATCTCTTTTAATAGCGTCAACATATTCTTGCTCCTCTTTTGCAGGATTTGTATCATCAAATCTTAGATTTACTGGTGCATTATAATCGATTCCTAATCCAAAGTTTAAACAAATCGCACTGGCATGACCAACATGTAAATAACCGTTTGGTTCAGGCGGAAAACGAAAACGTAATTTGTCGCCAGACAAACCATTTTTCAAATCTTCTTCTATTATTTGTTCAATGAAATTAAGCGACTTCTCTTCTGTTGACATTATTTTTGTAATTTTAGCAAAGATATTAAAAACGTTACGAGTTACAAGTTGTGGGTTACAAGTTTATAAAATACTAAACAACCCGAAACCTGAAACTCGAAACCCTAAACTTAAAAAATGGGTACTATTAAACTTCAAAATATAAGAACATTTTCTTTTCACGGCTGTTTAGAAGAAGAAGCTAAAATTGGTTCAGATTATCGTGTAGATTTAGAAATTAAAACCGATTTAAGAAGGTCTTCCGTAACGGATGAACTCAAAGATACTGTTGATTATGTGCTTTTAAATAAAATAGTAGTCGAAGAAATGGCGATTCGGTCCAAATTATTGGAGCATGTAGCACACCGAATCATTACCAGAATTTTTAGTGAAATCCCTTCGGTTTCGAGAATTCTTTTAGCGGTATCAAAACTCAATCCGCCTATTGGTGGTGATGTTGAAGCGGTTACTATTGAAATAGAAGAATACCGAAGTTAAATACGATTTACGAATTTTAAATTACGAATTACGAATTCTAAAAATTATCAATTATCAATTGTTAATTATCAATTGTTTTATATATTTGCCGTCCAACTGGCATCTTGGCCGAGCGGCTAGGCACCGGTCTGCAAAACCGTCTACTCCGGTTCGAATCCGGAAGATGCCTCTGAAATTAGAACCTCTCCAAGTGAGAGGTTTTTTATTTGTCATTGCTTCGCCAGTTCGAGCAAAGCTCTAGTATCTGACGAAAGAAGAATCTAAACCTATATTAATGAGATTTCTCCCTTTGGTTGAAATGACACTATTGAGGTGATTTTTACTTTTCATTCTCTAATTCTTCAAAAGCTTTATTGACGATTTTTTGTTCTTTTGGAAACCACCCTTGAGATAAAAGAAATATACCTGAAACAATCAAAACAATGCTGATAAATTTTTTTATTAAAAGAATATTTTTTGGATTGAGTTGGTTACGTAATTGTTTGGCTAAAAGTATTTTGAAGATATCAGTTACGAAATAAGTAACAATTAGTGTGGAGAAAAAAGTCAACATTCTAGACGTTTTTAATTCTAGTTGCGGACCAATAGTAATAAGAATTGCTAACCAAAATCCGAGTACGCCAATATTGATAAAGTTCAGGAAGAACCCTTTGATGAACAAAGAAAGATAATTGGTTTTTGCTAACTCCGTTGGATCGATTTCATCAAGTTTTATTTTTTTGGCTTCTTTTCTGTTATTTATAAAAGAAATAATACCATAAGTCAACATTACTAATCCTCCAAAAATGAATAAAGCAGGATCGTCTTTTATGCTTTGAATCAAACGGTAACTACTAAAAAAAGCAATCGTAATAAAAACAATATCGGCTAAAACAACACCAGTATCAAAAATAATTGCAGCTCTAAAACCTTTGACAACACTAGTTTCTAGTAAGACAAAGAATACTGGCCCAATCATAAAACTCAAAAAGAAACCAAGTGGTATAGCAGATAAAATATCTTGAAGTAAAGTCATTGTTACAATTTTGACACTGCAATTTAAAATTTAAAAATTAGAATTTAAAATAAAATCTATTTTGCTTGTTCAATTGTTCCGCCGGCTATAATCTTTTTATTGATTTGTTTTGGGTTACCAAAAATAGTAATATCGCCACCAGCCCTAACTTTAGCATCAACACTATTTATTGCAAAAATAGCTGCTTCACCACCAGCATTGCATGAAACAGTAGTTATTTTTGACTCTAATTTTTCCGCTTCATAAATTCCACCTGAATTAACTAAAACATCTTGGATATCAGCTTTTCCTTCTAATTCAACTTTTGACCCATTTGCTGTTCTTACATTCAATTTTTCGACATCTAAATTCAATTTTATTTCTGAACCTTCTTTGGCAATAACATCAAATACAACAGAACTAATTTTATCGCCACAAGCAATTCTAGAACCTTCATTGGCTTCGACTGCCGTTAAGTTTTTATAATAAACCGTAACGGAAATGTTATCACCATCAAGCAATTTAAGTAATGGCATTCTGATTTTTAATTCGCCATTTTTATTGACAAATTCTACTTCATCAGCTCCTTTTCCATCTAGTTGCACTTTGTTTTCGTCACTTGAAACAAGGAAAACATCAATTCTATCAAAGGAAGTAACTTTGTTAAAATCGCCCACATTTTTGGTTTCCTGAGCAAAAGCCATCGAACTGACTATTAATAAACTATAAATTATTTTTTTCATAATATCATACTTACTATAATAAACTAAATGCCGAATGTCCAGTGGACATTCTCCTCTTAATATCAAACATTTCTTCTAATAAAATTAAAATCCAATTGTTTCTTAACCAAATCGGCATTTTTTACTTTTACATAAACTTCATCTCCTAGTTGCAAAATACTCTGTGTTGCCTGACCTACCAAGGCATATTGTTTTTCATCAAAAGTATAATAATCTTCTTTTATTTCGCGAATTCGAACCATTCCTTCGCATTTGTTTTCGATGATTTCTACATAAATTCCCCATTCTGTAACTCCGGAAATAACGCCAAGAAACTCCTGATCTTTATGATCTTGCATGTATTTTACCTGCATATATTTCACAGAATCTCTTTCTGCTTGTGCTGCCAAACCTTCCATATCGCTGGAATGTGCACATTTTTCTTCATAATCATCCTGATTTACACTTTTACCTCCATCTAAATAATATTGCAATAATCGGTGTGCCATTACATCAGGATAACGTCTAATTGGCGAAGTAAAATGACTATAATAATCAAAAGCTAATCCGTAATGACCAATATTTTCTGTCGAATATTTAGCTTTACTCATACTTCGAATTGTCAAAGTATCAACTAAATTCTGCTCTCTTTTTCCGTTAACATCATTGAGTAATTTGTTCAACGATTTTGAAATATCTTGTTTTGATTTCATGTTTATCGCATAACCAAACTTAGAAATCACCGTTTGCAGGTTGATTAGTTTATCTTCATTTGGCTCGTCGTGAATACGATACACAAACGTTTTCTTTTGTTTTCCAATAAATTCAGCCACTTTTTTATTGGCCAACAACATAAATTCTTCAATCAAATGATTAGCATCTTTAGATATTTTAAAGAAAACTCCAACCGGTTCAGATTCTTCATTTAAATTAAATTTTACTTCCACTTTATCAAAAGAAATTGCTCCGTCTGCCATTCTTTTTCTTCGTAGAATTTTAGCTAATTCATCTTGTTTTAATGTCGCTGACACAATATCTGAGGAAACTTTATATTCCTTTCCGGTTAACGAAATTTCAGCCGGAATTATATCACTTTTAGTTTCAATAATACTTTGTGCTTCTTCATATGAAAAACGTTGGTCAGAAAAAATAACAGTTCTACCAAACCAGGAATCTAAAACTTCTGCTTTAGCATTCAATTGAAATATGGCAGAAAATGTATATTTTTCTTCATGTGGACGAAGCGAACAAGCATAATTTGACAATACTTCAGGTAACATCGGCACAACTCTATCAACCAAATAAACAGAAGTAGCTCTTCTGTAAGCTTCATCATCCAGTATTGTTCCTTCTTTTAAATAATGCGATACATCAGCAATATGAACACCTATTTCATAATTTCCGTTTTCTAAAACTTGGAAAGATAAGGCATCATCAAAATCTTTAGCATCTTTTGGATCAATGGTAAACGTAAGTACTTTTCGCATATCGCGACGTTTATCTATTTCTGCTTGAGTTATGGAAGTGTCTAATTTATTTGCGTAAGCTTCAACATCAATTGGAAAATCATAAGGCAAACCATATTCCGCTAAAATGGCATGAATTTCTGTGTTGTGTTCTCCGGGTTTTCCAAGCACTTTAATCACAGAACCAAAAGGTGAATCTGCTTTTACAGGCCAATCTTCTAGTTTTACTAAAACCACATCACCGTGTTCGGCTTCGGCTAATTTATTTTTTGGAATAAAAATATCGGTGTACATTTTAGCATTAGCTGTTGTTACAAATCCGAAATTCTTTTGAATATCAACTACTCCAACAAATTCAGTTTTATATCTTTCTATTATCTCTAATACTTCAGCTTCCGGTTTTCTTGAACTTCTTCTATCATAAACATAGGCTTTTACAGTATCGCCATCTAATGCGTGATTTAAATTTACAAACGGAACAAAAACATCATTTTCTAATTCGTCGCAGACAAAATAAGCTGTCTTCCTTGAAGTCATGTCAATCGTTCCTTCATAATATTTTTGACTGCTGGCTTTAACTAAATATTTTCCCGGTTCTGATTCAATAATCAGTTTTTGAGCTGCTAAAATTTTTAAATCTTTGATTATTTCGTTTCTGCTTTTAGTATCATCTAATTCTAAAATTGCAGCTATTTGTTTGTAGTTAAAAGGTTTATTAGCGTTTTTTGATAGTATTTTAAATATCTTTTCGGAAAATGTTTTTTCATTTTTTCCGAATTTTTTGTGTTTTTTACTCATTGTATCTTTTCTATTATTTTTGAAAATTACGAAATAGTTATAAGTTATAAGTTATAAGTTGTGAGTTTTAATAGAAATCTAACATTCAGAAATAAAAAAAGGTCCACAATTAAGTAAACCTTTTGAAATAAATTATTTTAAAATTATTCTTTTATAAACTTTTTAGTTATTTTATTTGAACCTTCTGTTAGATTTAAAAAATAAACTCCTTTTTGAAAATTACTTGTTTTTATTGTAGTAGATAATCCATCTAAACTTTGTTTATGGATTATTTTTCCTAAAAGATCTGTTATTGTAATTTCTTGATATGGAGTAAAATAATCAATTTTTATAATAAGATTATCTTTAGTTGGGTTTGGGAAAATTGTTAAATTATTATTTTGTATAAATGAATTTGTATCTAAAGTTGAAGATAATTTTATAATCCAATAATCACTTGATCCATGATTCCCTGTTACGTCTCCGTTTGTTGAAGCACTGTAACCAGCAACAATATATCCTCCATCACTTGTTTGTTGAATACTATTACCAAAATCAATATCTGATCCTCCTAAAGATTTTTGCCATTCTATACTTCCTGTTGAAGTTATCTTTAGTATCCAATAATCATTTAATCCATAATTTACTAATACATTTCCATTTGAAGAATTAGCATATCCAGTGAGAATATATCCTCCATCACTTGTTTGTTGAATACTATTAGCAATGTCATAATTTGTTCCTCCAAATGATTTTTGCCATACTATAATTCCTGTTGAACTTAATTTTACTATCCAATAATCACTTAATCCATGATTTCCTGTTACGTCTCCGTTTAAAGAATCGCTAAAACCAACAATAATATAACCTCCATCATTAGTTTGTTGAATTTGCTTTACATATTCACCATATGATCCTCCTAAAGATTTTTGCCATACTATAGTTCCTGTTGAACTTAATTTTACTATCCAATAATCAGTTATCCCATGATTGCCTGTTACGTCTCCGTTTGTTGAAACACTATCTCCACCAACAATATATCCTCCATCACTTGTTTGTTGAATACTTGACGCTTTATCCCATTCATCACCTCCTAAAGATTTTTGCCATACTATAGTTCCTGTTGAACTTAACTTTACTATCCAATAATCAGCATATGAAGTAGTTCCATGGTGACCAGTTACATTTCCGTTTGAAGAATAACTATAACCTGCAACAACATAACCTCCATCACTTGTTTGTTGAATTTGGTTTGCAATGTCTTCATAAAATCCTCCTAAAGATTTTTCCCATTCTATACTTCCTGTTGAACTTAATTTTACTATCCAATAGTCTAAATCACCATGATTAACTGTTACATCACCATCGATTGAATAACTAGCTCCAGCAACAATATATCCTCCATCACTTGTTTGTTGAATACTATTAGCAAAATCAGGAGAAGTTCCTCCTAAAGATTTTTGCCATTCTGTACTTCCTGTTGAAGTTAGTTTTACTATCCAACAATCAGTTGAAAAACCGTGATTACCTGTTACGTCTCCATTTGTTGAAGCACTATAACCTGCAATAATATAACCTCCATCATTAGTTTGTTGAATACTATTAGCAACGTCATCATTAGTTCCTCCTAAAGATTTTTGCCATTCTATAATTGGACTTTGAGCATGACTATTATTGATAAAAAATAATAAAAATAAAATTATTTTTAGTTTCATACTTTAGATTGATCAATCTAAAGTAAACAATAAATCTAATTAAAATTTAAAGTTTTTAACACTATTTAAAAACTAAAACAAAAAAAGAATTTTAAAATTTAAATTTATGATTGTTATTATAGCGTGTTGATTTGTACAATAACTTTGTTTTTAAAAATCTAATTTTGTAGTTATTCTTTTTTACATCAATTTATCAACATCGTTTTTAGAAATTAATTAGCTCATTTTAAACTCTTTTTAAAACTTAATTAACAGTTGTTGACAACTAAAAAAAGTTACTTTTTGTAAATAACTTTGATTGGTATTTTTGGTTGAAAAAGTATGTTTTTATATTGATAACTTTTCTAAAAATTCTACAAACTAAATTTGTTTTTTTAATACAGATTTTTGATTACAAATTTTAAGTGCACAAACAATAAAAACTTCTAAAATTCTATCCAAAGTTGTTAACAATTGATGTTAATTCAAGGTTAACTGATTATCAACGAATTGCGCTTTATAATTAACAATACAACATTTTAACATTTTTATAGAATATATTCTAATTATTTTTAAATAGTTATACAAATTATGTAAAACGGTAAAATCTTTACGTTTTAAAAATCAAACACTTAGAATAAACTAAAAATAAAAGCAATACTTTCCGTAAATTTGTCATACTAACTACATACACAACACCATGAAAATATCAATTGGAAACGATCACGCGGGACCAGAATACAAGAAAGCGATAGTTGACTTTTTAAAACAAAAAGGACATGAAATAGTCAACCACGGAACCGATACTTTTGATAGTGTTGATTATCCCGATTTTGGACATCCAGTAGCGATAGACGTTGCAACAGGTAAAGCCGATTTTGGTGTAGTAATTTGTGGTTCTGGAAACGGAATAAATATGACGGTGAACAAACATCAAGGTATTCGTTCCGCTTTATGTTGGGATAAAGAAATTGCCTCTTTAGCTAGACAGCACAACGATGCTAACATAATCAGCATTCCAGCACGATTTACATCAATTCAACAAGCGGTTGAAATGGTTGATACTTTTTTAAACACAAATTTTGAAGGCGGAAGACACGCAACAAGAGTTGATAAAATTGCATGCAAATGACAAAAACAAGATGTTTATAAATCCAAAAACAGTAAGTGATTACAACCGTTTGAGTAGAAAAGTTGCTTTAATTACTTTTTTACTCGGAAGTTTAATTGTGGCGCTATACTATTTTACCTCTTTTAGTGGTGTTATATATATTAGCATTTTTTACATGATTTCTTTCTTTATAATAAACAGTATTCTATTTACGTTATTGTTATCTTTATATGTTAAAAATAAAAAAGAAAGAAAATCCATTTTTTTATCACTTTTTGTACTTTTTTTAAATGTACCAATTGGCTATTTATATTTACCAATTGGCTTTAAAATATACGGTCATTTAACAAATTAAAATGAGTAAAATAGCCATTCATAAACACGAAGTAAAAGGGAATAACTTAATTCTTTCTATTCTTTTAAATTTACTAATTACCATTGCCCAAGTTATTGGCGGAATTATTTCAGGAAGTTTGGCCTTGATTTCGGATGCACTTCATAATTTTTCGGATGTACTTTCGTTGGTTTTTAGTTTAGTAGCTCATAAATTATCAAGAAGGAAAGCATCGTTAAACAATACTTTTGGTTACAAGCGCGCGGAGCTCATAGCTGCTTTTATAAATGCTATCACATTAATTATTGTCGCTTTTTTTTTAATTTATGAAGCTTCTTCAAGGCTCTTTCATCCTGAACCTATTAAATCTGGGCTAGTTATTTGGTTAGCACTTTTAGGAATAGTTGTAAACGGAGGTTCCGTTTTATTACTTAAAAAAGATTCAGCACATAATCTCAATATGAAATCGGCTTATTTGCATTTATTGACCGATATGATGGCATCTGTGGCTGTTTTGGTTGGCGGATTGCTGATGAAATTCTACGGATGGTTTTGGGTTGATAGCGTAATGACTTTGTTGATAGCGTCTTATCTTATTTATGTAAGTTATGATTTGATTAAGTCGGCAACAAAAATGCTGATGCTATTCACGCCAGATTATATAAATATTAAAGAAATAGTTCGCGAAGTCCATAAGATAAAAGGCGTCAACAAACTCCACCACATTCACATTTGGCATTTGAATGATGAAGAACTACATCTGGAAGCGCATCTCGATTGTTCAGAAGATATAAAAATGAGTGAATTTAATATCTTGTTAGAGAAAATAGAAACCGTTTTGTACAACGAATTCAAAATAAATCACATCAATATCCAACCCGAATTTAAAAAGGAAGATCCAAAAGATTTCATTGTTCAAGACTAATTTATGACTAAGGTTGACATTCATAGTATTCAAAAATTATTTCAAAAACGGTTACCAGATTCCCATAAAGGAAGTCATGGAAATGTTCTTGCAGCAGATATTACATTAAAAACCAAAAGTGAAGAAAGCATTTTGATAACCGATGTTATTGATAATTTAGGGATGGTTTTTAAAAAAATTAAGTAAAAATCTTTGCGAACTTTGCGCTACACTTTGCATCTTTGCGGTTAAAAGAAATTCACCTAATGACCAACATACAATTCATTCAAAGCCAAGTAAACACGGTTCCAAAAAACATTGAAGCAACTCTAAAATTACTTTCTGAAGACTGCACCATTCCTTTTATTTCGCGTTACCGAAAAGACCAAACTGGGAATTTGGATGAAGTTGTTATTGAAACCATCGCTAAACTTTCCAAACAGTATGATGAAATCGTAAAACGAAAAGAATCGATTCTAAAAGCAATCGACGAACAAGGACAACTTACGCCAGAATTAGCGAAAAAAATCAATGAAAATTTCGATTTACAGGAAATAGAAGATTTGTATTTGCCTTATAAAAAGAAGAAAAAAACCAGAGCCGATATTGCCAGAGAAAACGGTTTAGAACCTTTGGCGAAAATAATATTCTCACAAGGAAAAGACGACATCGATTTTATTTCCACACAATATATCAACGACAAAGTAAAAAACGAAGACGAAGCTTTGCAAGGCGCAAGAGATATTATTGCCGAATGGATTAATGAGAACATTTTTATCCGAAAAAATCTTCGTCGACTATTTCAACGAAAAGCAATAGTGGAAACCAAAGTTGTAAAGAAAAAAGAAAACGAAGATGATGCACAGAAATTCAAACAATATTTCGATTGGGCAGAACCTATTTCAAAAATACCTTCACATCGTTTATTGGCAATGTTGCGCGCAGAAACAGAAGGCTTTGTAAAACTAAATATTGATATCGAAAACCAAGAAGCTATTGATTTCATCGAAAACGAAATCATCAAAGCCAACAATGATACTACCGAACATATCGAATTAGCCATAAAAGACAGTTATAAACGATTACTCGAACCGGCAATTTCAAACGAAACATTGCAAGATGCCAAAGCAAAAGCCGATATCAAAGCGATTGATGTTTTCGCAGGGAATTTGAGTCAGCTTTTATTGGCACCGCCTTTGGGCGAAAAACGTATTTTGGCTATTGACCCAGGATTTAGAAGCGGTTGTAAAATTGTTTGTCTGGATGAAAAAGGCGATTTGTTATACAATGAAACCATTTATCCACATCAACCACAAAACGAAAGCGCTATGGCTATGAAGAAAATCCGGTCAATGGTAAATGCCTATAACATCGAAGCTATTTCTATCGGAAACGGAACGGCTAGTCGCGAAACTGAATTTTTTATAAAGAAAATAGCATTTGATAAGCCAATCCAGGTTTTTGTGGTTTCAGAAGCTGGCGCATCGGTTTATTCGGCAAGTAAAATTGGGCGCGAAGAATTTCCTAGTTTTGATGTAACTGTTCGAGGTTCGGTTTCTATCGGAAGACGATTATCTGATCCTTTGGCCGAGTTGGTTAAAATTGATCCAAAATCAATAGGAGTTGGTCAATATCAACATGATGTTGACCAAACAAAACTTAAAGAAGAACTCGATACCGTTGTGGTGCGTTGTGTGAATTCGGTAGGTATCAATATCAATACGGCAAGTAAATCTTTACTAAGTTATGTTTCGGGAATTGGTGAAAAAATGGCCGAAAACATTGTGGCGTATCGTTCCGAAAACGGACCATTTGAAAACCGTAAAGAACTCAAAAAAGTACCACGATTGGGCGATAAAGCGTATCAACAGGCAGCAGCATTTATCAGAATTAAAGACGGAAAAAATCCGTTAGATAACTCAGCAGTACATCCCGAAGCGTATCCAATAGTTGAAAAAATGGCGGCAGCTTTGGGTTTAAAAACCAATGAGTTGATTGCCAACAAAGAAAAGATAGCCCAAATAAAATTAGAAAATTTCATTACTCCTGAAATAGGAATTCTGGGAATAAAAGATATTGTAAAAGAACTTGAAAAACCGGGACTCGACCCAAGAAAAGCGGCAAAAGTTTTCGAATTCGACCCAACAGTTACCACGATAAAAAACGTTAGAACAGGAATGATTTTACCGGGAATTGTCAATAACATTACGGCATTCGGCTGTTTTGTTGATATAGGAATTAAGGAAAGCGGATTGGTTCACATTTCCCAACTCAAAGCCGGTTTTGTTTCGGATGTGAATGAAGTGGTAAAGCTTCACCAACACGTTCAAGTGAAAGTTGTAGAGGTTGACGAAGAACGAAAGCGAATTCAGTTGACGATGATTCTATAAAAACAAATCCCAAACGCGATAAATAATTTTGGATTTACTTTTTCAAAATCCAAGAGCTCATTTTATCTAAAACTTGTGGAGCAATGGTTTGTTCAATTTGAGCATATTCCTCAATAGAACCTGTTTTTGCTTCTTGAAAAAGATGATTCAGATTAGGAAATTCCAAAGTTTCAAAATGTTTGTTTTTGGCTTTTTCCAGTGAAGCTTTAATACCCGCCAGATTTTCTTTTGGAATTACTTGTAAATCTTTTGAGCCATTAATTGCCAATATGGGTATTTTCAGTTTGTTCCAGTAAACATCTGGATTAATTTTCATGAAATAAGAAAACCAGGGAAGGCTTATTTTTTTACTTTCTTCTTCGGCTATCTTTTCTATTTCATCTGTTGAAGGTTGTTGTTCTTTTGGTAATGTTTGCATTTGTGCAATAACTATTTTTTTGACTTCACCGTTTAAATCATTTCCGTTATAATTCTTAACAAAACTATAGATTTTGCGGTTGGCGGCTTCGTTCGATTTTAATTCTTCGTCCGTTGCTCCTGAAGCTTTTGCAATTGCATTAGACTGAAGTAGTAAAAGTTCATCAGTTGGAATACCGGGACCTGCCATTGAGACGATGAATTTTACTTTTGTATTTTGTGAAGCCACCATTGGAGCAATGATTCCGCCCTCACTATGACCAATTAAGCCAATATTGCCATACCCTTTTTGAGCTAAAAATTCAACTGCAGCATTGGTATCGCCAGCAAAATTTTCAGTTGTCATTGTCAAACTTGCACCATTTGAATCGCCAGTGCCCCTGTCATCAACACGTAAAACACCAATTCCTTTTTTAGCAAAATCATCTGCAATTACCCAAAATTCTTTGTGTCCAAAGATTTCAGAATTACGATTTTGTTGTCCTGAGCCAGATATTAAAACCACAACAGGAAAATCCTTTTTGTTAGATGGGGCAGTTAAGGTTCCGGCCAAAGTATTTTTATCTTTAGGGTTGGCAAAGGTCACATCTTCTATGTTATAGTTAAATGGTGGCTGAGGTGTTTGAGGACGTTTTAAAATAGATTCTCCTTCTTTTTTTCGTGAAAGGATTAATGGCATAGACGCGCCGCCTTGAGAAAAAGTTCCATTTATTGTTTCGTGTTCAAATTTTCCTTTATAGCTGATTCCAAATTTTTTTGCGTCAATACGCAATTCATTGTCAATAAATGAAGTGTTATCTGTTGGTAAATCTTTTGCGCCCTGCATTGGACTGTCCATGGTAGTAATCAAATCAGCACCATTTTGTTTGATAGTAAAGACCAGAGGAAGCTTTGTTCCTGAAACTGCTAACTCTCCGGCCCAGGAACCAATAATTTCTTGGCTAAATAAGTTTGAAAAACAGAAAAAAAAGGCAATGTTAAGGAAAGTTCTTTTCATGATATTTAAAGCAATATAAAAGAGTTTATAAAAAAACCCAAACACCATAACTGGGATTTGGGTTTTGTATTTTAGTAAAGAAAATTATTTTTTCTCTTCTTCTTTTTTAGAATTTGCTGGTTGCTCTTCTCCTTTTGATGCTTTCTTGAATTCATTTATTCCCGAGCCCAATCCTTTCATTAATTCAGGAATTTTTTTACCTCCAAATAACAATAAAACGATTACCAATATAATGATAATTTCAGTTGCGCCAATTCTTCCCATGATGTATAAATTTATGCTTCCGCAGATTTTATTTTAATAAAACTTTGACAAATGTAAAAAGAAAATAACATTCTTTTGAATTTCACTATAATAAATATACGTTAAACATCGTTTACAGTAAAAACGCAAAGCCAACTTATTTTCTATATTTGTAAATCATTCAAACAACCATGTCCGAAAAACGGCTCAAACGAAAAATAATTAAGAAAAAACTATTCGCCAAAAACCGTTTGGTTATTTTGAATGAAGACACTTTTGAAGAAATTTTTTCACTTCGGTTAACCCTGATGAATGTTTTTGTGGTAGCCACAATTGGAGCATTTTTAATTATTTTCGTCACCACTTATATCATTGCTTTTACACCGTTACGCGAATACATTCCAGGATATGCATCAACACAATTAAAGAAAGATGCAACCGAGTTGGCACTGAAATCAGATTCGCTAAACCAGGCGTTGAAAAAAAACGAAGCCTACATCGAATCAATTAAAAAGGTTTTAACAGGCGATTTAGAATATGCTAAATTCAATAAAGATTCCATTTTAGCATCGGTTTCGGAGCCTATTTCAGAAGAAGAGTTAAAACCTACAAAATCCGATTTAAAGTTTAGAGAAGCCGTTGACAGAGAAGACAAATACAATCTGTTTGAAAAGGCAAAACCAAAAGTTAGTACTGTTTTATTTCCTCCAGTGAAAGGAATAATAACCGAAAAATTCAATCCGAAAGACAAACATTATGCTGTGGATATCGCTTTAGCAAAAAACACTCCGATAAAATCTATTTTAAGCGGAAGAGTTATCTTCGCCGATTGGACACCAAATACTGGAAATGTGGTAATCATAAGACACAATAGCGGATTTATATCAATTTATAAACACGCGGCTTCAGTAACTGTTTCTCAAGGCGATATAGTCAGAACAGGAGAAGTTATTGCTTTGGCTGGTTCAACCGGACAAGAATCTACCGGAGTACATTTACATTTTGAATTATGGAAAGATGGTTATCCAATCGACCCTAGTATTTTTATTGAATTTGAATAACTATGACAGAATTTTTAAATTATTTGGCAGATAGGATTGGCATTGTTGCTTTACTAACTGGGATTATTTTTATGTTCGCAGGGTTAATGATGATGAAATACCCGCCCAAAAAAATCAATGATCTTTATGGTTACCGAATGCCTTCGGTAATGAAAAGCCAAGAACGTTGGGACTTTGCACAGAAATTTTCAGCTGTCAAATCATTCCAATTAGGAGTTTTGCTTTTCGGGGTTTCCTTTCTCAACCCATTGATTGGTATCAACCAATTACAGTCATGTAATATTGGAATAGGCGTTATGATTTTAGGCTGTGCTTATATGGTTTTTGTTACTGAAAAAGCCATAAAAAAGAATTTTCCAAACAAAGAATAGTATGTCTATAAAATCAATAGCCGCCAAACTATTTGCACAAATTATTCACAACAAAACTCAAAAATGGGTTCAAAATCCTATTCAGACACAACAGAAAGTTTTTCAAAATCTTATCGCTTCCGCAGATTTTACTCAGTTTGGGAAAGACCATAATTTTGCCGAAATAAAATCTTTTGAAGACTTTGCAAAACAAGTTCCCATTCGTGATTATGAAGAATTGCGACCTTATGTTGACCGAGTTGTAAAAGGTGAAGAAGATATTCTTTGGAAAGGTAAACCTATTTATTTTGCTAAAACTTCAGGCACCACATCAGGCGCTAAATATATTCCGTTAACCAAAGAATCAATGCCATTTCATATCGAAGCGGCAAGAAATGCTATTCTAAATTACATTCATGAAACCGGAAAAACAGCTTTTGTTGATGGCAAAATGATTTTCCTTCAAGGAAGTCCAATTTTGGAAGAAAAAAACGGAATAAAACTTGGAAGACTTTCCGGAATTGTGGCGCATTTTGTTCCTAACTATTTGCAGAAAAACCGAATGCCAAGCTGGGAGACCAATTGCATCGAAGATTGGGAAACCAAAGTTGACGCAATAGTTGAAGAAACGTTCAACGAAAACATGACGGTGATTTCGGGAATTCCGTCTTGGGTTCAGATGTACTTTGAGAAATTGGAACAAAAAGGGAACACCCGAGCCGCAGGCGAACTGGGCGAAGCCAAGTCAGTTGGAGAAATTTTTAAGAACTTCAACCTGTTTATTTATGGCGGTGTCAATTATGAACCGTATCGAGCTAAATTCGAAAATCTAATCGGAAGAAAAGTAGATTCAATTGAATTGTTTCCCGCTTCGGAAGGATTTTTTGCCTATCAGGATTCGCAGGCAGACAAAGGAATGTTGCTGCTTTTGAACTCTGGAATTTTCTATGAATTTGTAAAATCAGAAGAATTTTTTACTGATCCCGAAGGGTCGGGACCAAAGCGTTATACAATTGGCGAAGTCGAATTGCATATCAATTATGTTTTGATTATTTCTACTAATGCCGGACTTTGGGCATACAATATTGGCGATACCGTTCAGTTTACGAGCTTGAAACCCTATCGTGTTATTGTTTCGGGCCGAATCAAACATTATATTTCTGCTTTTGGTGAGCATGTTATTGGCAAAGAAGTCGAATGCGCTTTGAAAGAAGCGATGGAAAATTCCAACATTCGTATAAACGAGTTTACTGTGGCGCCTCAAATTGCTCCAACTTCAGGATTACCTTATCACGAATGGTTTATCGAGTTTGATTCCGAAGCTTCGGGAGAACCCGAAAATCTTTCAGCATTTGCTTTGAAAATCGATAACGAAATGCGTAAACAAAATACCTATTACGACGATTTAATTGTTGGGAAAGTTTTGAAAACATTGGTTATTTCTAAAGTTTCAAAAAATGGTTTCCAGGATTATATGAAGTCTATAGGTAAATTGGGCGGGCAAAACAAAATTCCGAGATTGAGTAACGACAGAAAAATTGCAGATTTGTTAAAGAGAGAATAGAGAATAGATGAAAGAAAATAGACTGTTAGTATTATTGCTTTTAATTTCTGTTACTGTTATAGCACAGGTCAAAGGCATCGTTGTGGATGAATTCAGCAAACCTATTTCATATGTAAACATCTGGGTTGAAAATGAAAACAACAGCACAACTTCAGAAGAAAATGGCGAATTCACGATTAATTGTGAACCCAATAAAAACCTTATTTTTTCTGCTTTGGGATACGAAAAGAAAACAGTAATAGCAGCAGAATCGGAGAAAGTAATTTTAAAAATAAACGCATTTGAATTGAGCGAAGTTGTCATCGCAAAACGATTTGAAACCAGGAAAATCGAAATTGGAAAAGTAAAAATCGAAAGTTACCAGGCATTCGAAAACGGCCCACGAATTGATGCAAAATTTTTCCCATACGACCCAAAATACAAAAAGACCAAATACATAAAGCAAGTCGCGATAATCACCGATAGCCAATTGGAAAGCAGTAGTTTTAAAATCCATTTTTACGCTGTTAATCCAGATGGTTCACCGGGCGAAGAACTACTGAAGAAAGACTATTTGGTTTCGGTAAAGAAAGGAGTCAAGAAGGGCTATTTCAATGTTGTGGATTTCAATTTAAGATTGCCAAAGAACGGAATCTTCGTAGGTTTTGAAAAGTTGATAATCGAAAAAAACAAATTGGAAAAGGAAGTTGTCGATTCGAATACCAAAGCAACTGCAATTCAGAAAATGTATTTCCCTTATGTACTTTACAATTATGTTGAAAGGGATTTTATCTACACCTTTTCAGGAGGAAAATGGAACAAACAAACCAAACAGGACATTGCCAATCCCTCAGATAAAATGAGGGTGTACGAACCGGCAATAAACCTAATTCTGAACAACTAAAAACAAAAACCCTATATTTGCAGGTTAGAAAAAAGAATTTAATGAAGGAAATGAAAAACATTTCGCGCTCAAGGGCTCAAGAATCGTCGGCAGCTATTGAACGATTGTACATTACCATGAGACATTTATTTAACAGAGGTTTCTATAAACCAATGGGTGTTTCGGGCGAAACTTTAAGAGAAGCCTTGCTTTCTCTACGACCAGAAATTTACGGAAGTATTGCAGAAGAAAAAGTAGAACTAAGCGGTTTGCTTTATGTAATAGAAAGACTTCCAGTAGGCATTGAAGAGTGCCGTTTTATCAATTTAACTTCAGACGAAGGGTATTCAAAATCACATTTTCAGGCCATTGTTCCGCCAAAAAGGAGAAGAAACTGCTATCGAATTGATAAGGAACAAATGAATGTTGAAATTACACGTGGGCGTTCAGACATCTATGATATTTTGACGCATTTAACTTTTATTTTTATAGAATCTCATAAGATAAAAAACAGAGTATTATTAGACGACGTTGAGGTTGAGGTAACACGAGATTGGGAAAAATTAGGCGAAACAGTTTTACAAAACAAGAAGCTTACTTTAGTAGAAAAAGAAATTGCAATATCTCACGCAGCTAATGTTTTGGGTAGGAGTTTTTCGGAAGTGTTAGACATTTACGAAGATTTTGCCACCAAAGAAAAACCAGATCGCTTTTTGCATGTTATTTATTGGTTAGGAAAATTAGCCATTGAAGAAGTTGTCGAAAACAACAAAAGAACGATCACTTTTAGTCCAATTTTGAGAGAAAGATTAGGCCACCATATCCATGGAGAAATTTGGGCAAACAACATTAAAGAAGTTTTGAAAGCCAATAATCTTCTCGAAAGACCGATTCATGTGATTAGTGCCAATATGCACAGTGTGATGAATTCCATTTTTGCGACTAATGTTTTAAAAACCAAATTCAAGGATAAATCAGATTTCTTTATTTATGAAGAATTGAGTAAATTCGGCGCAAATGATCTTCGGAACAAAGTAGAAGATATTGCATTAAAGCAAGGAATGATTTCACTTCCGGATGATGCTTCCGGAACCAACATTGATGTTCAGCTATTTGATACAGCCAAAATAGATTGGGCAAAAACCAGTTTTCCAAAAGCAAAAGTTGGTAACGAAAGTCCGGTATTAATTGTAATGGATTATGCTTTCGGCGAACAGGCATTTGAAACTATTGATGAATTATTAAAACCATACAAAGAAGGCAAAAACATAACTTTCATGAATGTAGCATCCGTTTCGATAATGGGTAAAGCAGGAATTTTGGAAGGAGGAAAAGGCGACATTATGATTCCTTCTGCCCATATCAATGAAGGAACAGCCGATAATTATCCTTTTGAAAATGAATTGACTGCTGAAATGTTTGAAGGAAACGGAATCCCAGTTTTTTCAGGACCAATGGTTACGGTTTTGGGAACATCACTTCAAAATAAGGATTTGTTGAAGTTTTTCCACGAGTCAACCTGGGAAGTTATCGGACTTGAAATGGAAGGCGCTTATTATCAGAAAGCGATTCAATCAGCATCAAAAATCAGAAAAAGCATTCCACAAGATGTGAAAGTAAGATATGCCTATTATGCTTCGGATAATCCTTTGGAAACTGGAAGCACTTTAGCATCAGGAGGCTTAGGAACATCAGGCGTGAAGCCAACTTATTTAATTACAATCAAAATATTAGAACAAATTTTTAACGTAAAATAAATTTTTTATGAGCGCAACATCTCAAAATAATGACAATCAGGAAATTGATTTATCACAGATTTCTAAGAAAATAGGGAATTTTTTTGAAGGCCTTTCCAATTCTATTTTTTCAGGTATCTTATATATAAAAAGGAATATAGTTATTTTTATTTCTTTGTTTATTATTGGAGTAGCGATAGGTTATTACCTTGATAAAACATCTGTTTCTTATGGTCACGAGATAATAGTGGCTCCTAATTTTGGCAGCACGGATTATTTATATGATAAAATTGACTTACTTGAGTCTAAAATTAAAGAACAGGATACTGTTTTTCTGAAATCAATTGGAATCCAAAAGCCAAAATCTTTGGGACAAATACAAATAGAACCAATTATAGATATCTACAACTTTGTGAACAGTAATACAAGTTTGGCTAACAATGCTCAAAACACTCAAAACTTTGAGTTAGTAAAATTACTTTCTGAAGATGGTGACATCAATAAGGTAATTAAGGAAAAGACAACAAGTAAAAATTACGGTCGCCACATTATTCACATCAGCACAAAAGGTTTTGTTACTAATAAAAGTATGATAGATCCTTTAATGACTTACTTGAACCAAAACGAATATTATCAAAATGTTCAAAATGTTTATGTAAATAACATTAAAACAAAAATGAAGCAAAACGAAACAATTATTGGACAGATCGATAATTTGTTAAATGAATTTTCTTCAACAACTACGAACAATCAAAAAAGTGATAAATTAGTGTATTATAATGAAAATACTCAACTGAATGAAATCATTAAGACTAAAAACAATCTCATTGGTGAATTGGGCGGACAAAGAATGGACTTGGTGAACAATGTACAAATCATAATGAAAAACAGTAGTGTAATCAACGTTAAAAATACAAAAGGAATAAACGGAAAAATGAAACTGGTAATTCCATTATTACTGTTTTTTGCTTTTATTGGCATTAATATGTTCAAGAATTTTTACAGAAGACAATCTGTAAAATTAGCGTCAAAATAGGTTGTTATGAAAGGAATTATATTAGCCGGTGGATCGGGAACAAGATTGCATCCGTTGACTTTAGCAGTAAGCAAACAGTTGATGCCGATTTATGATAAACCAATGATTTATTATCCACTATCCACTTTAATGTGGTCTGGGATTAATGAAATTTTAATTATATCAACACCTCACGATTTACCTTTGTTCAGACAATTATTAGGCGATGGAAAAAGTTTGGGTTGTCGTTTTGAATATGCTGTACAGGAACATCCAAACGGATTAGCTGAAGCTTTCATTATCGGAAAAGATTTTATTGGAAAAGACAAGGTTGCCTTGGTATTGGGGGATAATATTTTTTACGGGACAGGATTATCTGATTTATTGTTAGCAAATAATAATCCGGATGGTGGAATTATTTATGCTTACCATGTTCATGATCCGGAACGATACGGTGTTGTCGATTTTGATAAAGACGGAAAAGTACTTTCTATTGAGGAAAAACCAGAACATCCTAAATCTAATTTTGCTGTACCTGGAATTTATTTTTACGACAATGATGTTGTTGAAATAGCCGCTAAAATTAAGCCAAGTCATCGAGGTGAAATCGAAATAACCGATGTAAATAAGGAATATTTAAGAAGAGGAAAACTCAAAGTAAGTATTCTCGACAGAGGAACAGCGTGGCTTGACACGGGAACATTTCAATCGTTGATGCAGGCCGGACAGTTCGTTCAGGTAATTGAAGAACGTCAGGGATTAAAAATTGGAGCCATCGAAGAAGCTGCTTATAGAATGGGGTTTATCGATGCAAAACAGTTAGAAAAATTAGCCCAACCACTTTTAAAAAGCGGTTATGGCAAACACTTACTTAGTTTAATTTAAAACATGAATTTTATTCCAACAAAACTTGAAGGCTGTTTTATTATTGAACCAAAAATAATCCTCGACGAAAGGGGTTATTTTATGGAAAGTTTTAATGAAAACACTTTTCAAAAAGGAGTGAACCAACAAGTTAATTTTGTACAAGACAACCAATCGTATTCATCTAAAGGAGTTTTGCGCGGATTACACTATCAAACCGGAGAACATGCTCAGGCTAAATTAGTGAGGGTTTTACAAGGAGAAGTTTTAGATGTTGCCGTTGATATTAGACCTAATTCACCAACATTTGGACAATATGAAGCCGTATTTTTATCGGGAGAAAATCAGCGGCAATTTTTTGTTCCAAGAGGATTTGCTCATGGTTTTTTAGTGTTGAGTGATACTGCGACATTTTTCTATAAATGTGATAATTTTTATAACAAAGAATCAGAAGGCGGAATCAGTTATAATGATAAAACTATCAATATTGATTGGGGTTTTCCAACAGAAAACTTAATTATTTCTGAAAAAGATAAAGTACAACCCAATTTAGAAAACGCCAAAAAAGCATGGTAGTTTTAGTTACCGGAGCTAATGGACAATTAGGTCAGAGTTTGCAATTTATTGCAAAACATTATCCAGAAATTCATTTTATTTTCTGTTCTTCGTCCGATTTAGATATAACTAATTTAGAAAGTTGCCAAGCAGTTTTTTTAAAAATAAAACCCAATTATTGCATAAATGCCGCAGCTTATACAGCAGTCGACAAAGCAGAAAGTGAACCAGAGAAAGCAAATTTAATCAATGTTATTGGTACCAAAAATTTAGCTGTCGTTTGCAAAGAATTTTCATCCGTTTTACTTCATATTTCTACCGATTTTGTTTTTGATGGAAGTAAAAATATTCCCTACAATGAAACAGAGATTCCTAATCCAACAGGCGTTTACGGACAAACCAAATTAGACGGAGAAAAGGCAATTCAGGCAGTTTTTGAAAACTATTATATTATCAGAACTTCCTGGGTTTATTCTCAATTTGGGAATAATTTCATGAAAACTATGTTGCGATTGGCTTCCGAAAGAGATTCTATTTCTGTAGTGAATGATCAAATCGGCACACCAACCAATGCAGTTGATTTAGCCGAATGTTTGGTAAAAATAATTTGTCACACTGAGCTTGTCGAAGTGCAACAACCAACAACCGACAACTTTGGAGTTTACAACTTCAGCAACGAAGGACAATGCAGTTGGTATGATTTTGCTAAAGAGATTTTCAAAATCAATAAAATCGAGATAGATTTAAAACCAATTCCAACTTCTAGTTTTCCAACACCAGCAAAGAGACCAAAATACAGTGTTTTAGATAAAACTAAAATCAAGAGCACTTTTGGGCTTGAAATTAAAAATTGGGAACTAAGTTTAAAAAGAACGAACTCAATTTAAATTACTTTTCAACTTATTTTCTTCCGTTAGATTTTCTGAATATCGAATAAAACAGAGAAGGAATAAGTTAAAATATAGTATTCCATAATGTCGATAAAAGAAGTCTTCAATACAGCAAAGAATTAATACGTTAAATAAGAAAACCTTAAAAAGAAAGACATTTGATTTTAGGCAGATTTTGACGATATTGAAAAGATAAAACAAATAAAACAGCAGTCCAATGATTCCTGATGACAGGAAAATATAAAAATAATAGTTATGAGTCATGTAACTTTGATTTGTATAAAATGATGAGTCATAGTTTTCTTTATAGGTATCATTTAATTTGTTTTGTAGATTTTCAAATCCCACACCAAACTCCCAATTTTCCTTTGCAATGGCAACAGAGCTATCAAAAATGGCTTTTCTAATGTTTGTTGAATCATAAGAAACGTTTTCAGGTTTTACGTTAAAGCTTTGGAAAAGCTCTACAAATCGATACTTTATACCAGGTGTTAAGACAGCAAGAACGAACACTAAAATAAGCATTGCTGAAGATATGAATATCATTTGCTTCACCTTTAGGCCACTTCTTAAAAAGATCATCAAAATCAATGTTGAAATAAGTAAAATGATGTTTAGCCTAGTTAGCAATAGGAATGATATGAGTAAAAAACTAATTATAAATATCGATTCACTGTACTTTTTTTGTTTTAAAATTAAATCAAATGAGTGTGCAGAGCAAATAACAAGAAGAGATGTATAATAAGTAGGATGTATTACAAAAAGCTTAAATTCATAATATATATAACTTCTAAAACTTGAAACATGTTGAAAAACAATAAAAAATTCTGCTATTGAATAATTATAAAAGAAGCTAATTATATATATTATTGCTATAAGTAAACAAGTTAACTTCAAAACCATCATATATAAATTAAGTTTTTGCGTATCAAAAAACTTGGATGGTATTAACGAGAAAAAAACGGGTATTATTAAAAAGAAAAGGGAATGTTGAATGTGTGCCGCACTAATAGCTGAGTTGTCGGAAAATAAAGAACGGAAAAATATAATCCAAAAAGGAATAGTAAGTAGTAGCGTTTTGGATTCAAAAAAAGAAAAGTCTTTGGCAGAAACTTTATAAATAATAACGTTAATGCAGATAACGATAACAATAAAACTCGATAAACTTTCTTTTAAAATTGGGAAAACAAATAATATTGAAATTAATAAAGGGAATAATTTTAACGAAATTTTTTTCATTTTTGATGCTGTTGAAAAATAATTTTTATCAATTAGGGAGCCAAAAAATCAATAAAAACGGGTTCAAATTTTTGTAATCAAATATATGACATAATATAATTTATAATATATTTGTGCAATAAATTTTTATAAAATGAAAAAGTTAATTGTATTGTTTTTAGGTGGCGCTTTATTGTTGTCTTCTTGTGGAAAAGACAAGAAAAATGATTCCGATGTTCCTAATGAAGAAGTTGTAGCGAAAGATAATTTTTCGATTGTTCTGAATGCAATCTATGAAAAAGATGATGAACTTTCATTTGTTTACAAAAAAAATGGATATTGGGATTATGATCATCCGACAAAATATGCTGTAAAAGGGCAACCGAATTCACAAATGGTAAATGTTCCATTCCCATTAGGAGAAAAATGCGATAATATTCAAATAGATGTAAGTACCAACAAAGAACAAAAGGTATTAAAACTTACAGACATTTCAATATTAAACAATGGAAAAGAGATTGTGAATGGAAGAAACATGGCTTTTATAAAGTATTTCAACTTTGGAACAGCTTTTACTTGGGATGAAAAGAATTTGAGATATAATTTATTATTTGACCAAGAGTATCCTCCAAGAATAGTGGGTAGTGATGCTTTAGAAGCAATTTTAGCAAAATAAAATTACAACGAGGAGTAAAGATCGTTCCATAAATAACCTCTTTTTTCCCAGCTGTAATTATTTAATACAAAATTTGAAAGATTTTCTCCACGAGAAAATCTTTCTTCGTTAGACCAATTTGTTGCCGCATTAATAGCACCGGTTAGTTCTTCTAAAGTTGGATTTATCATAATCCCGCCATTTGTTTTCCATTCTGGGCTTATACCGGTATTAAAAGTAGTAATTACAGGTGTTTTACATGCTGCCGCTTCTAAATTCACCATGCCTATTGCCTCTGAATAAGAAGGCGCCACGAAAGCTTTAGCGTTTGCATATAGTTCAAATTTTACATCACCAAAAACACCTCCTAAAAATTCAATTCGGTTTTCGAGTCCAGCTTTTCGAACTATTTTTTTCAAAGCGTCGGAATAACCATTTTCAGATCCAACGATTTTAAGTTTTATTTTTTTATCTTCAATTTTGCTCATAGACTCGATTAAGATATCCAGCCCTTTTTTAGGATGTAGTCTGCTTAAAAAGAGAAGGTATTCCTCTTCCGGATTATAAGCTTTAATTTTAGGTAAATCAGAATATTTGATGAAATTTGGAATTTCAATTATATTCTTGTGTTTGGTTAGTTTGTAGAGATTTTCTTTTTCAAAAGGCGTAATAGCATGGATTATTTTTGCTTTGGCTAAGATTGAATTTAGAAGTAAAGCCATATACACTTTCTTCTTGGCCTGTTTGTCTTTTAGGTGCCAAGGCTCTAACATTCCGTGTGGGGTAATTACATAGGGCATATTGCTTTTATTGGCAAATCTACTCGCAGCATATTGGGCATGCATAAAAACGCCGTGTAAATGAATTAAATCTTCAGGTTTTATGTTAGACTTTAAAAAAGATTCCAATTCGGATGAATATCCCCAAAACTTAAATTTAGTTGAAGGAAAATAATGATGAGGATCGGCATCTTCAATTTGATTTGCCAGAATACTTGAGAAGAATTTCTCATTGGCATTGAGATAATTATTAAGATTTTCTAAAACAGTCCTGACACCGCCGCTTTCTAATGTTACGCTTTCAGCAATATGATATAGTTTCTTCACAGCTTTTTCTATAATAAATTTAGTTAGGATTGATTGTCACTATTAAGTCTTTGGGCTTTATATTCTTTAAAAGAAAAGTAAAAAAGCCAAATGAAAAAGAATAATTCTGGAGGGAAGTAATGCCCATCCCGGAATAATTTCAAAAGGAAATAAATATATATTCCCTGTGCCATGTAAAGCTTAGGAGATTCATAGCATTTTACTCCAATTAAAAGAATGTAAACAATCAATATAAATCCGATAAGCCCAAATTCTGAAACAACCCTTGTGAATAATGAGTTAGCATCAAAAGAGTTATCAACATGGCGCCCTTGTTTTCTTAAATATTCAGGAGGCCTCATTTCTTTTAGATAGCGCTGGGTGTGCATATAATGATGACTTCCAATTCCGCTCCCTAAAGGATGATCTTTAATATTTTCTTTGGCAATGAAAATGTTACTAATTAAAACATACGAACTTAAGTTTGTGTCTTTGTCAAACTTTCCGGTATTGATAACATTTAACGAACGGTATGTATCATCAACCCTTAGTTTAAAAAAAGGTAATTCATTATATACAAAATAAAACAACACGACTACAACAGGCAGCATTCCAAAAAGATATCGTACCCTTTTTAGTGTTAAATTCGGAATTATTAATAAAAGTCCACAACCTACATAACCCAAAGAAGACCCCGACAAAATAACTGTTCCGAAGATTAATAGAAAATTTAAATATTTTTTTTCTTTAAAATAATAATAAAAGGCGGGTATTACTACTATGACGTAATGTGCAGGTTCTTTAAAAATGCTGTTTAACCTTCCGTCTGCATAATTGAATCCTAAGAAATAAAAAACATATCCGATGATTGCCACATACAAACACATCTTAACATATACCTTAATGATTTCGGCAGGCTTGTATAAAGAGATAAAATTATAATAGTAAACACCTACTATACCAATTCCCAGAATTTGAGAAGCCATGTAATTATAGGGAATCCAGATAATAGTATAAGTAATGAGCCCATGAAGAAAAAAGAATAGCAATAAAAGAGCAAAGTACTTATTTAAAACTACTTGTTTAATCTTAAATAATAAAATATAATTGACAAAAATGATTAGATATAATAGTTTCCAATCAATAATAAAATTGAAAAAGAAAGCTTCAGTAAATATCGCAAATACAGAGGAGTATAAAAGATAATCTTTTATTGCAATTTTCATTGATTTGTTTTTTTGTAAAGCCAAATATACGAATGATTACTATTTTTGGGGGTATATTTTATTCCGTCATCTGTAAATACAATCGAATTATAGTTTGAAAGATATTTGATAATTTTTAACTCCATAACAGTATTGAATTTACGTTTAATTCTAAGTAAAAGACGCTTATTTTTTTATAAGAAATTATTCATTTGAGGGTATTTTTTTAATTATGTTGTAACACTCAAGAGGTATAAAAATGACCCAAATTAGTAATATAATAACCGTAGAGATTACTACGCTATTAATACCAAAATCAAGATGTATAAATAAATAGGATAGCGGAATTTTTAAAAACACACTCAAAAGTAAAAGGATGATATATTTATTTAATTTCCCGATTCCATTTAAGAAGAACGTATAAAAAGTAACAAAAACACGAAAAGTGGTTGCTGCTGCAGTGTAGAATATCAATCCACTTGGCAAAGTAATTTTATCTTTTATCCAAATAGAAATAACAAAGGGGCATATCAATGAGATAACCACAATAAACAAAAAAATGATTACGAATAAAAGATTAAATCTTCTGAATGAGGAAAGCAAAACCGCTTTGTTATTCTCCACATAATTCTTAGCAAACATTGACCATAATGGTGAAAGCGTAGCAAGTAAAATCATTATCGGAAACTGAAAATACTTGTTCACTATCTCATAAGGCACAATATCTTTTGGACCAAAAACATTGGAAAGTATATAATTATCAGAAGAAAAAACAAACAACAAACCAACTTGAATTATCATGTATTTAGTTCCAAGGATAATAATTTCTTTTAAAAATTCTTTTGAAGTTTTAACTGTAGTCTTGAGGTTTAGTTTTTCTAAATAAAAGAAAAATAAAGTATATAGAAAGTTTACTAAAAAACAGGATAGACCATTTAATAAAGTAATAATCATCAGTTTGTTTTCGATGGGTATATTTGGAGCGATTAGTATTAAAACCCCAAGCGAAGCTAAAAACAAGATTTGATTTACGGCAATAGATTGTTCGGCATATTTTCCTTTTAAGAATGCCACAAACAAAGATTTATGGACATTGAATAAAAAGTTTAAACAAAAAAAGAACATGTTAATTGCAAATAGTTTTTTGACAAAGATTGAGGAGTGAACAGGTATTTTTAAAAAAGTTTTTAAATCAATGATAAAAATCAATACCAAAAAAAAGACAAATAAAAACAGAGCAATGTAAGCGGTTATTTTATAGGTTGATTTTAAATAACTTTTAAGCAAATCCTTTCTATTTTCATGAATTAGAATCGGCACCTTGGTTTTTAGAACACTAGCCAACCCAAAATCCATTAATAAAACCCATTGAAAAAGTGCAAAAACCAATACCCATAAGCCATAATCGGTATCTCCCAAATAATGGATTAAAATTGGTATCGAAATAAATAAGGAAAGGCCGGAAACACCTTTATATAATCCACTCATTACGAGATGATTGCTGGTAATTTTCCTAATTAATGTAGCTAGCATTAGGTTATTATTAGATAATTTGAGGTTAGAACAATATTTCCTAAAAAAAATAAGCAGTAAATGTAATCATAAATACTTGAAAACTTTTCAAGTTAGCTTATTAATCCATTTCAATTACTCTGGAATTTCGATAGAAAATTTAAATAAAAAAGGCAGTAGAATTTAGTGTTTTCTGCTAAAATATTATAGATAAAAGTGGTAATATTCAGGTTTTATTATATCTTGCAACGGTTTTAAAATAAAGACAATTTCAAGCTTCAAATTAAAATGAAATACCAAACCTTAATAAAACAGATCTTCATTGTTGGAAAATCAAAATGGTTTCTCTATTTTCTAAGAGGAAAAATATTTTCTTTTTCATCATTTGAAATCGTTACTAATTTAAAGAGAACGGTACCTAATTTAGATTGTATTATAGATGTTGGAGCTAACTCAGGTCAATTTTCAAAGGTAGCTAGTTTTCATTTTCCAAATGCAATAATGCATGTTTTTGAGCCACTTCCGAACCTCTATCCAAAAATCGAAAAGATATTTAAAGGAAAACAGAATATAAGCACTTATAATTTAGCATTAGGCAACGAATCAGGAACAATAAAGTTCAACCAAAATGAGTTCGGCCATATCAGTTCTGTGTTAAATATTAGTTCAGATAATGTTCATTATCCAAAGGGAAATGGTTTGAATCAAATAGATGTTGAGATAAAGACCTTAGATTCACTTTCATTGTTTGATGGGAAAAACAAAGGAACTTCATTGTTGAAATTGGATGTTCAGGGTTATGAGTTGGAAGTTCTGAAAGGAGGAGAAAAAACCCTTACTAATCTTGATTATATTTTGATTGAGGCTAATTTGGAGCAGCTTTATGTCAACCAACCTTCATTTACTCAAGTTAATAATTATCTAAACAGCAAAGGTTTTGAACTGTCTGATATGCTTGATTTTAACTTGGGAGCAAAAAACAAGTATATCGAAATTGATTTATTGTATAAAAAAGTTCAAGGATAAGAATTAAGAAGATGGCGAGAATAATTATTACCGGAGGATCAGGTTTTATAGGCACTAATTTAGTTGAGTATTTTTGCTCTAAAAACCACGAAGTAATTAATTTTGATATTAAAGAGCCTAAAAACCAGCAGTTTATCAAAAATTGGATAAAAGGAGATGTTTTAAATAAGGATCAAGTCTTGTCCTGTTTTAACGAATTTAATCCTGAATATGTTGTCCATTTAGCTGCCAGAACTGATTTAGATGAGAATAAATCAATAAAGGGTTATGCATCCAATACGGATGGTGTTCAAAACATGATTGACATTATTAATATCTTTCCAAATATTAAAAGAACAATTTACGCATCCAGTAGAATGGTATGCAAAATAGACTACATTCCCGAAAATTTTGATGATTATTGTCCCCCAAATTTGTATGGTGAAAGTAAAGTTATAGGTGAAAAAAAGGTAAAAGCTTATGCAAACCACGATTATGTTATCGTTAGGCCAACATCTATTTGGGGACCTTATTTTGAAATCCCGTACCGTACTTTTTTTGACACAGTGAGAAAAGGGCTATTTTTTCTGCCTAAAGGGCATTACCCCAAAAAATCATTTGGTTTTGTCTTAAATACCGTTTTTCAACTTGAAAAAATACTATTTGAGCCTAAAGAAAATCTTGAGTTAACGTATTATCTTACGGATTATCCACCACTTGATTTAAAAGAATGGTCAGATATGGTTTCTAAAGAATTTGGGATAAAAAAAACCAAGGAATTGTCAATGCCAATATTGAAAATTATATCAAAAACAGGAGATTTACTGCAAAAAATAGGCTGGCAAAATCCACCTTTAACTACTTTCAGATTAAATAATTTAATTACAAATATGGTTTATGATACCAAAAGTTTGGAAAAACTTTGCGGTAAATTACCTTATTCTTTAAAAGAAGGAGTTTCAATAACTGCTTCATGGTTAAAGAAAAATTAAACTATTTGATATAAATTAATCAGACTTGTAATGAGAATTCAAATTTTAGGAATACAGTTCTTCAAAGGAAAAACGGAAGAGGTGTTTACATTTTTAAAAAACAATGGAGGCCTACTTACGGTTCCGGCTGCTCCGGCACTTGTTACAATTGCTCACGATAAAGACTATTATGATGCATTGCTCGAATCTGATATTGTAATTCCGGATAGCGGTTACATGATATTAATTTGGAATACATTTTTTAAAAATAAAATTAACAAAATTTCTGGTCTGGAATTCATTAATTTTTTTGTCGAAAACATACACAAATTTAAAGATGACACTTTTTTTCTGGTAAATCCTTCAGATGTAGACGGAAAAATAAACAAAGATTTCCTAACAGGGAAAGGATTAAAACTGGAAGAAAAAGATATCTATACAGCCCCTTTCTATAATGGAAACGTGAATGATTTTCATTTACTGTCATTGATTGAATCGCAAAAGCCAAAATGGGTTTTTATCAATATTGGTGGGGGAACTCAAGAAAAACTTGGCTTATTTTTAAAACATAAATTATCCTATTCACCAGCAATTCTATGTACAGGTGCGGCACTGGCTTTCAAAACAGGTAGACAGGTTAATATGCCAAGTTGGGTAGATTATATATATATGGGTTGGTTACTGCGCTGTATTTCAAATCCTAAGGTGTTTATTCCAAGATATCTTAGTGGTTTTAAACTTTTAAGCATGATTTTAACTAATAAATCGAATAAGGTAACTGTTAATAACTAATAACTTATAAAAATAATTCATAAATTCGCACCTTGAAAAAAGAATAATTCAATTAAAAATGAAGAAAATACTAGTATGTGGAGCAGGTGGATTTATTGGAGGACACCTTGTTAATAGATTAAAATCCGAGGGACATTGGGTAAGAGGAGTTGATTTAAAAGAAAATGAATACGGAAATACTAATTCGGATGAATTCATACTAGGAGATTTGAGAGATCCGGTTGTTGCTCAAAAAGCAGTAAAAGGAATTGATGAGGTTTATCAATTAGCTGCAGATATGGGTGGTGCCGGTTATATTTTTACTGGTGATCATGATGCCGATGTAATGAATAACTCTGCCCTATGTAATCTTAATGTACTAGGCGCTTCACAAAAAGAAGGCGTTAAGAAAATATTCTATTCTTCCTCCGCTTGTATGTATCCTGAATACAACCAAATGGATCCAGACAATCCTAAATGTTCGGAAGATTCAGCATATCCCGCTGCTCCGGATAGTGAATATGGATGGGAAAAGTTATTCAGCGAAAGACTTTATTTATCGTATCATAGAAACTACGGAATAGAAGTGAGAATCGCAAGATTTCACAATATTTTTGGTCCCCAGGGAACTTGGAATGGTGGAAAGGAAAAAGCACCGGCAGCTATGTGCAGAAAAGCGGCAGAAGCAGAAGACGGGACAAGTATCGAGGTATGGGGAGACGGAAAACAAACACGTTCTTTCTTATACATAGATGAATGTGTTGAAGCTGTTATCAGATTAATGAATTCGGATTTTACCGGACCTGTTAATATTGGTTCAGAAGAGATGATTTCTATCAATGACTTTGCACAGATGGCTATTGATATTTCCGGTAAGAAATTAAAAATTAACAACATTTCTGGTCCAACAGGAGTAAGAGGAAGAAACTCAGACAATAAATTATTGTTCGAAAAACTACAATGGGCACCTACTTTATCGTTGATTGATGGAATGAAAAAAACGTATTCCTGGATAGACAGTCAAATTCAGGTCGAAGTAAAAAAATAAAAAGCATAATAGCATTATTATTGCCTCAAGACTCAAAAGGTTTTGAGGCTTTTTTTTGAGGCTTAATTCATTAAATTCATCTGACACATATTTGTTTGTCAATATTTTTAATAACAGAATAAAAAATCATAACTTGCCATTAATAAAAAAATTAGTGACTTTACTATTAATGATTTTGCCAAGAATAAAATAAATGAAGAATAACTATCCATTTTTTAATTTTTTTTCTCTGAATACAAATCAAGAGCTTAACAAAGAGATACCATTTTATTTATTAATTCTTGTTCTGCTTTCCATTCCACTACCTCATATAATAAATAGTATAGCACTGGGCTTACTGGTTTTTTCAACATTCTTTTTTTTAAAAAAGCAAAATTTCAAGATAGACTATACAATATCCTTTCCAATACTTTTGTATTTATTGATGCTGCTGTCCTATTTTTGGACTATAGATCAAAGTTTAACCATACCTGCATTATCAAAAGAATTACCCTTTCTACTCATACCATTGTGTTTTATTATTTTGGGAGGGATATCTAAAAATCAAAGACAGCTTATTCTGCAGATATACAGTTATGGGACATTGGCATATGCTCTATTTTATCTTGTCAATGCAACGATACGTTATTTTTATACGCACGACAGCATTGTTTTCTTTTACCACGAATTGGTAACCAAAGATGTAAATGCCATACATGTTTCAGTCTACATGGCTATTTCATTTTTTTATTTCTACACGAAGCCCGTCAAAAAAGGCATTGATTTCTTATGTATTAGTATTTTGCTGACGATGGTTATTCTGCTTTCTTCCCAAAACATTATTGTAGCATTTATTGGTTTAATAATAGTTTATCATTTGTTTTACTCCAAACTTTCTAATCAAATGCGCTTGAAAAATTTGATAGTATTATTAATATTGGTTCTTTCATTAGGTTTTATCGGAAATATAAAAGACAGATTACATAAGGAATATGAAACAATAATGACAGATAGTACTGTAAATGATGTAATTTCAAAAGAAAACAAATCAACATTTTACAATGTCAGCATAAAACAGGCATGGACAAATACAGTATTCAATCAAAATGATTTTTTCCCAGGCACAGCATTCAGAGTATACCAGTTTAGAATCTTTTTAGAAATGATGAATGAAGACAAAATCTTTTGGAAAGGTTATGGTTTGAACGCATCTTATCCTAAAATTGAAGCGAAAGGAGAAGCTTATCATGTTTATCAAGGGGATGATTCCAATGATGGCTACCAAAAAATGAATTTCCATAATCAATATGTTCAGAATTTTGCTGATTTGGGAGTTTTTGGTTTTTTATTGATAATAATAATGCTATTTGTTACCTTAAAAAATGCAATTAAAACGAAAGATTTTATGCATTTTGCTTTCGCATTTCTAATGATAAGTTTATTTTTGACCGAATCATTTTTATGGAGACAAAGAGGTGTTGTGTTTTTTACCATGATGTATTGCCTTTTTAATTCAGTTCCGAAGGTTCAGGATATTCAAAATAGCTCCAAAGCAAAATAAGAAAATATGAAAAGAATTTTAATTACAGGCGCAGCGGGTTTCTTGGGCTCACATCTTTGTGATCGTTTTATAGCTGAAGGCTATTCTGTTATCGGAATGGATAATTTGATAACTGGCGATTTAAAGAATATCGAGCATTTATTTAAACTTAAAAATTTTGAATTTTATCATCACGATGTTACCAAATTTGTTCACGTTCCCGGACATTTAGATTATATCCTTCATTTTGCATCTCCGGCAAGTCCTATAGATTATTTAAAAATTCCAATCCAAACCTTAAAGGTTGGTTCGCTTGGAACACACAACCTTTTAGGGTTAGCCCGAGTAAAAAAAGCCAGAATTCTTATTGCCTCAACTTCCGAAATTTATGGTGATCCATTAGTGCATCCGCAATCAGAAGATTACTATGGTAACGTTAACACAATCGGACCAAGAGGTGTTTATGATGAGGCCAAACGTTTTCAGGAATCAATCACAATGGCCTACCACACTTTTCACGGCGTAGAAACAAGAATTGTTAGAATATTCAATACATACGGACCAAGAATGAGACTGAATGACGGTCGTGTTATTCCGGCATTCATTGGTCAGGCATTACGCGGAGAAGATTTAACCATTTTTGGTGACGGAAGCCAAACGCGTTCGTTTTGTTATGTAACAGATCAGGTAGAAGGGATTTACAGATTGCTGCATTCTGATTATTCACTGCCTGTAAACATTGGTAATCCAAATGAAATAACTATCAAGGATTTTGCTGATGAAATCATAAAATTGACAGGTACAAATCAAAAGGTTGTTTATCATCCGTTGCCTATCAATGATCCAATGCAAAGGCAACCGGATACGACTCTTGCCGCAACAATTTTAGGTTGGGAAGCCAAAGTTTCACGAGAAGAAGGAATGAAATTAACCTACGAATATTTCAAATCACTTTCATCGGAAGAACTTTTAAAAGAAGAACATAAGGATTTTAAAAGTTATATCCACTAGTATCTTATGGTTGCACCGCATACAGGAAGGTATTCAAAATACATTAGACCGTTTAGTATACTATTTGATTTAATTGTCATAACTGTATTTAGTCTTTATTTCTTTAGGGATTTAAGACTTAATATGCTATATTATTTGAGCTATCAAACAATCACTTGGATTTCAATTGCGGTTATAGTAAGATATTATGAAATCTATAGGTTTACCACTCCGGTTGATATTCTCACTAAACTGACAAAGCAATTCAGTGTGTTTTTATTAATTGTCATTGCTTTTTTTCCTTTTGCAAAAACGTCAATTTTTAGTGGTTCCGCTGTAGCGCTTTATATGTCTGTGACTTTCATTAGTGTCGTTGCCTTTAAAACTTTTTTATTTATTTATTTAAAAAGATATAGGATTGTTACAGGAAGTAATTACAGAAATGCAATTATCATTGGATATACACCAGAAGCAATTCGGTTAAAGGAAGTTTTCGAAACAAGAATAGACTATGGATACAGGTTTTTGGGATATTTCTCAGACAAAAAACAGAATCCAAATATTGTTGGGAAAATAGACGACATCAAAAGCTTTACCATAGAGAATAAAATAGATGAAATTTATTGTTCATTAAACGAAATTTCAAATGAAAAACTAAAAGAATTAGTCGAATTTGCCGATGATAATAAAAAGACAATTAAATTCATTCCCGATACTAAAGAAATTTTTTCTAAAAATTTAAAAGTCGATTATTACGAATTATTTCCGGTTTTATCTCTTCAAAAAACGCAATTGCACAATCCTTTTATAAAAAAGATAAAAAGAGTTTTTGATATTGTTTTTTCATTAATTGTTATAATTTTTTTGTTGTCGTGGTTGATTCCTATTTTGGCTATTTTAATAAAATTAGAATCAAAAGGGCCAGTGTTTTTCAAGCAGGGAAGGCCTGGAATGGATGAAAAAGAATTTTTCTGTTATAAATTTCGTTCTATGCAAGTAAATGGATATACCGAAAAAGAAGCTTCCAAAAACGATCCAAGAGTTACTAAGATGGGGAAATTTATGCGAAAAACCAGTATGGATGAGTTGCCTCAGTTTTTTAATGTAATATTAGGAGAAATGTCGGTTGTTGGACCAAGACCGCATTTATGGTCACAAAACAAAGCCTATGCCAGTAAAATAAAGAAATACATGGTTCGCCATTATGTAAAACCAGGCATTACAGGTTTGGCACAAGTGAAAGGATTTAGAGGAGAAATTGAAACCGATGAAGATATGGTAAACCGAATAAAACTTGATGTCTTTTATATCGAAAATTGGTCATTAATCATGGACATCAAAA
Organism: Flavobacteriaceae bacterium; assembly: GCA_947456955.1. GTDB lineage: Bacteria > Bacteroidota > Bacteroidia > Flavobacteriales > Flavobacteriaceae > Flavobacterium. Next base: position 143,828 of record CANGTQ010000004.1, read on the forward strand.
TCATTTTCCAAACGGTATTTAATATCTTTAAAGGAGAAGATAAAGCCTATTAGAAAACCTCTTTTTCAATTAGATTTTTCACTTGATTATCTAAATCAAATTCTCTTTGACTTTTTTCAAAAATCTGTCTTTTCATTAAATCCAATTCCGCCTTTTTTACGGAGGAAATAATTTTGATTTTTTCATTCAAATCGTTATAGTTACCAACAGCTGAAACCCAACCCAAATTATTCTCTATAACAATAGTTTCTCCTTCGCCGCCGCCAAAATACAGTATCGGAAACCCAAGTGAGCCATATTCAAAAATCTTAGAAGGAACCGAACCATAAATTCTGGTTTTCAAAGGAACGATAGCAATATCAAACGATTTTAATTGTTGATGCAATTCCGTTCTATCCAACATTCCGTGGAAGAATAGCCGTTGTTCTTTTTCGGAAGATATTAAAGTTTCAAGCTGCGTTTTTTCGGCTCCATCACCAAAGATGTGTAATTCAACATTAAGTCCTTTTAAATCTATTTTTTGACATAATTCAAAAACACCTTGTGCTATTCCGAGAAGGCCAGCATAGAAAATTTTTATAGGTTGATTTTCTTCTGTTTTTAATTCTATTTCAGAAACATTATGATCCGGAAAATTGCGATATAAATAGCATTTTTTATCCGAAAATAAAGTATGGACGTGTGTGATAATTTCGTTGGATTGTCCCAAAATCAAAGTTGCTTTTTTATAAATATAGCGTTCTAAAAACAAGGAGAATTTATGTGAAAAAGAATCTTTTTTTAAGGCATTCAATTCAATCGCTGCTATAGGCCATAAATCGGAAATATTTAAAATTATTTTTTTGTTTTTTAACGAAAGCACAAAAACCGAAATAAACGATAGCAATAGAGGCGGAGATTGTACAATGACTTTTTTCGGTATTTTTTTAAATAATAAATAGAAAAATAGCATTGCTGAAAATGACAAAACCGAAATAATTCGAACCAGTAAATTTTTGCTGACACTTGGATAAATCCAAAGGCGTTTCACAGTAATGCCATCGCGATTTTCCGTTACCGAAAACTTGCCTTTATATTCATCAAATAGTTTCCCTTTTGGGTAATTTCCCAATGGACAGATTACGGAAACGTTATATTTATTTTGATTTAATTTCAAAGCCAACTGCTCAATTCTATTGGCGGCTGCACCTTTTTCCGGTGGATAATAATTGGATATGATAAGTATTTCTTCCATTTTTTTACCACTAAGACACTAAGTCAGCACTAAGCTCAAAAAGCAATCAATTTTTATAAAAACTAAATAGTGTTCTTTGTGCATTCGTTGTGCGCTTTGTGGTTAAACCTTTAGTAAAACAGCAATTATTCTTTCTGCAGCTTTTCCGTCCCAAAGTTCTGGAATACCTGCTTTTTTTTGACCATTAACCAAAAATTCTCCAAATATTTTTTCTAAATTTTCAATCGAAGTTCCAACTAAAGTATTGGTTCCAATAGTTTGTGTTTCGGGTCTTTCGGTATTGTTTCTCATAGTGAAACAAGGAATTCCCAGCACGGTAGTTTCTTCTGAAATTCCACCAGAATCAGTTATTACCGCAAAACTGTTTTTGATTAAATACATGAAGTTTAGATAACCTTGTGGCTCAACAAAAATGATGTTCTTCAGTTTTAAATTCGTTGCTCCCAAAATCGCCTTGGTTCTAGGATGTATAGGGAAAATCACTTTTTTGTCACGAACCATATTGTCGATTCCACTCAGTAATTTTACTAACGACTGCTCTTCATCAACATTAGCTGGGCGGTGTAATGTTAGTATTATATATTTCCCGACTTCTAAATCATATTCTTTCCAAAAATTTGGAGCTGATATTCTATCTAAATTTTGATATAAAGTATCAATCATCACATTGCCCACAAAATGGATTGAAGAAGAATCGGCACCATATTTTAAGAGATTATCTCCCGCCCAACTTGAGGTTGTAAAGAAATAATCGGTAATGCTATCAGTGACAATTCGGTTAATTTCTTCAGGCATGGTCATATCACCTGAACGGATCCCGGCTTCAACATGAGTTACCTTTATGTTTAATTTTTTGGCAACAATAGCACACGCCATAGTCGAATTGACATCGCCAACAACTAAAACCAAATCGCATGGGTTTTGTATCAGTTCTTGTTCAAATGCAATCATTATCGCAGCAGTTTGAATGGATTGTGAACCGCTTTTCACTTCCAGATTTGCATTTGGATGTGGTATATTCAATTCCTCAAAAAAGGTATCGCTGAGATTTTTATCATAGTGCTGCCCCGTATGTACTAAACGATAGGAAAGCTTTTCTCCTTCGTTTTGTTTTTTTTCAATCGCTTTAATAATGGGTGCGATTTTAATAAAATTTGGTCTTGCGCCTGCAACTAAGGTAATTTTCAATTTTTTATTTTATTAAGGAAACAAACTGTTTCAGTTTTCCGCTTTTACTACGTTCTAGTTTTTCTTTTCTGATAAATGAAAAAGTCAGGTTGTTTTCTAAATAGGTTGTAATGGCTTTTTCAATTTGTTGAATTTGAACTTTGGATAATTCAAATTCGCTTACATATTCGATGTTAAAAGTATCGATTTTGGTTTGTTTTATAACAAATTCTTTGACATTTCCATCGTCTTCAATAATGCTTTTGGTAACATAATAAAAGGTCAATCCTGGCGATTTTTTTCCGCTTGGTAAAACAGCAATATCGTTGGTTCGACCAATAAGTTTCTTTAGAATACGCTTTTTAGAAGTACTTTTTTCGTCTAAAATTCCAACATCGCCAATATCATATCTGATGAACGGATGGGCTTTGTTATATAATGATGTTATCACAATTCGGCCTTCTTTACCACTTGGTAAAACGTTGTTTTCTTCGTCTAAAACTTCTACAAACAAGGTTTCTGAATTTACTTGCCACTCACCGGAAGGATTTTGAAACGCAATTAAATCGAGTTCAGAAGCGCCATATTCATTGATAACAGGAACGCCAAATTGTTTTTCAAGCAGCATTTTATCATCATCGAAAAGCATTTCAGAGGTTACAATGCAGCATTTGAGCGTTGGGCAAACGGTCGTTAAAACAATACCTTTCTTTTGTAAAAATTTAGCAAATAATACTACCGAACTAGTGTAACCATTAATATAATCGAATTTTTTATTTTTAAATTTGATCAAGACTTTTTCTAAAACGGTATCAGACAAATTAAAAATGGTAAAACGATAGCGATTACCCAAAAGGTCTTTAATACGCTCTTTTTTGTTACCAATAAAATCGAATGGAATTCCGTAAAAGCGCGCCTGCAAAGACGTATTAAAATCAATCCCAAACCAGCCAAAACAACGGATGTTATTTACCCATGTTAGCGCATGGCAAAATTTATCTTTTGCAAAAATAAATGGAGCCCCACTTGAACCAGATGTTTTGTTTACATAAACATTCGATGGAGAATATCCTTCTGAAAGTCTTTCTTTGAGCGGTTTTTGAAATTCTTTTTTAGTCATTACCGGAAGTTCATTCCAATTGTCAAAAGAAGTTTTTCCGACAAAGGCTTGATATGACTTGTTGTGTTTCAAATGATACTCAACAATTTCTTTTTTCTTTTGATTGACATAATTGCTATATTCATTTTCAGAAACCGCTAAAATTTTTTCCAATTCGACAGACGCTTCCTTGATTGGAAATCCATTTAGCCGGAGTGATAAATTGAAAAAGTTGAACATAGAGACAATAAAAAAGGGCTAACAAATGTCAGCCCTTAAAAATACTATTTTATTTGGAATTAATTTTTAAGAATTTTAACTACGTCTTTTATGTTGTCTGAGCTTAATTCGAAGAAATAAGAACCAGTTGAAAGAGAAGAAATATCCAATGTATTTTCAATTCCATTTAATGATTTAGTCATAACTACTTTACCGGTAATATCTGTAACAGATAATTTATAAGAATCTACATTTGCTGCAGATATAGTAACTATAGAAGAAGAAGGATTAGGATATACCTTGAATTTAGTAGCATTCTCAAAATTTTGAGCTCCTAAAGTCCCCGTTAATTTAAATACACCATCAGTTAAAGGATCAGTACTAAAACCAGCACACCATCCGGTAGTCAAGTTTAAAAATGCAGAAGCCCCTCTTTGTTCTATTCCAGTTGGCTCTAAGTCAGTCCAAGTTGCTCCGTTATTTGTACTTATAGATGTCCCAACTGGAGCTGCTGCAGAAGTAGCAACCATAGTTGTAGTTCCAGGAATATAATTAAGAATAAAACGAGTACCAGTAAATGGTACTGGAGTAGACCATGAAGCTCCACCATTGGTTGTTGTTGCATATGTACGAGTAGTAACAGCTCCAGCAACTACATTTTTTTGTAGGTAGCCATTATTAGCATCACTAAAATAAATACGCCCGTTTTGCGCCGTACCTCCGAAATCAGTTATTGGCGCTTGAGCCACAGTCCAAGTTACTCCTTGATCCGTTGTTCTGTAGACACGGCCTTTATTAGTTGTAAACCAAAATGTACCACCTGCAACAGCATAACCACCATTATATCCATATTCACCACTTAATGGGTTTGGTAAAGCAGAACCGGCTATACGAGTCCAATCTGTTCCTCCATTTATTGTTTTGTAAATTTCAAATTCTCCTGCTTCAGGGTCTCCCATGGCTAATCCAACATTTGCATTAAAAAAATGCACTACATTAAACCATGATTCACCTACTGTTGTGAAACCAGCAGAATTTTGAGGCTCCCAAGTAGCTCCGCCATCAGAAGTTTTAAATACTCCACCAAGACCGTCTGTACCATCAAAAGCACCTACCCAAGCAGTAGTTCCGCTTACCGGGGAAATATTTGTAATTTGTAACGCAGTATTACCAACATCAATAATGCCTGGATTCCAAGAATCTCCGCCGTTCGTAGTAACTGTAAACTCTTGAATATCAAGACCAAGCCCTGATCCATCATAAGCTATACCCCAAACAGTGTTAGCATCCACAATTTTTATTTCACTCAATCCTCTACTTGCAGCACTAAATCCTGTAGCCTGAGAAGTCCACTGAGCATTTATCGTTGAAGTTAAAGCGATTAATGAAAAACAAAGTAATAATTTTTTCATAGTTTTAAATTTTTTAAATGAGTGGAACAAAAATAGCATTTTTATTTTAACTACTTCAATTTTTAATATATCTATAAAGTGTAAAAGATTATTTTTGCAATCAAAACAAATAAAAAGATGGTTATCTTACTACTTGGTTCAGGCGGAAGAGAACATGCATTAGCAAGTAAAATGCTTCAAAGTTCTAAATGCTCAACACTTTTTGTTGCACCCGGAAATGCCGGAACTGTCGCAATTGCAAAGAATATTACTATCAGTCCAACAGACTTTAACGCATTGAAATCGTTTGCAATTCAAGAAAAAGTTGAAATGCTTGTTGTTGGTCCTGAAGACCCATTAGTATTAGGTATTTATGATTTTTTTAAAAAGGATTCAGAGTTAAGTCATATTCCGGTTATTGGTCCATCAAAAGTGGGAGCTCAATTAGAAGGGAGTAAAGAATTTGCTAAAGAATTTCTAGTTAAACATAAAATTCCAACTGCAGCTTATGATAGTTTTACGGCAGCAACGGTCGAAAAAGGATGCCTATTTTTAGAAACTTTACAACCACCATACGTTTTAAAAGCAGACGGCTTAGCGGCAGGAAAGGGCGTCTTAATTATTCAAGATTTAGAAGAGGCAAAAACAGAATTACGAAATATGTTGGTTCATGCCAAATTTGGTAATGCAAGTGCCAAAGTTGTTATTGAAGAGTTTCTTGATGGAATTGAATTGAGTTGTTTTGTATTAACGGACGGGCAGCAATATAAAATTTTACCAACTGCAAAAGACTATAAACGAATTGGAGAGGGAGATACAGGATTAAATACCGGTGGAATGGGAGCAATCTCTCCGGTGCCATTCGCAGATTCCGTTTTGTTAGATAAAATAGAAACTCGAATTGTAAAACCAACGGTTGAAGGTATACAAAAGGACGGTATTGAATACAAAGGGTTTATTTTTATTGGATTAATTATAGTCAAAGGTGAACCAATAGTAATTGAATACAACGTTAGAATGGGTGATCCTGAAACAGAAGTGGTAATCCCGAGAATAAAATCTGATTTGGTGGAATTATTCCAAGCTGTGGCGAATGGAAATTTAAATGATGTTTCGTTAGCTATTGATCAAAGAAGTGCCACAACAGTAATGCTAGTTTCTGGCGGTTATCCTGAAGAGTATGAAAAAGGAAAAGAAATTTTCGGATTAGATAAAATGGAAGATTCACTTGTTTACCATTCAGGGACAAAAATAGAAAATGGGAAAGTAGTAACTAATGGAGGAAGAGTTTTGGCCATAACTTCTTTTGGAAATGATTTTCAAGAAGCTACAAAAAAATCTTATCAAAATATAGAAAAGTTACATTTTGATAAGATGTATTTTAGAAAAGATATTGGCAAAGATTTAAAATAATTCTTAATTTCTCCCTTATGGGATTAAGGGGCTTTTACTTTAAGAAAGAATGAGCGGTTGTATCTTGGTTTTCTTCGTTGTTTTCTTTGTGTTTTACAAGTTCTTTGCACCAGTAAACGATATAATATCCACAAACAATCATCAATGCCCAGCTAACAATATTAGCTAACCACCAACCTAAAGAACCATTAAGTTCTATAGCTCTTAACCAATCTAAAGGTTTGAATAAAAAATCTACAAATAAAGATTGAATGCCTTCAAAAAATGCTCTCATTTTATAAAATGTTATATTTACAGCACAAATGTATAAAATATCCTTATGATAACAAGCGTTTTTAAAAAATCTACTCTACTTAACAATGCTTTGGTGGTGGTTTTGTCACTGATTTTCTTTTTTGTGTATCAGTCACGTGATTTGTTTACAACTATTTTTACTAATGGATTTTCAAAAACAGCAATACTTGTTTTGTTATTATTAACTTCTTTTTTCTTGGTGAATTTTACAGTAAAAAAGAACAACCTTACCAAAAACAGTAGTTATACTATTTTATTTTTCTTATTGTTTCTGCTTGTTTTTCCATCCATTTTTAATAATTTAAATTTATTGTTTGCCAATTTCTTTCTGCTATTGGCTATTCGAAGATTGATTTCTTTGCAAACTTTAAAAGCTCCGAAAGAAAAGATATTCGATGCCTCGATATGGATTTTTATTGCCAGCTTATTTCATTTTTGGGTTATTCTTTTTATTCTTCTGGTCTATATTTCGATATTTTTCCACGTTTCAAGAGACTTTAGAAACTGGCTTTTACCATTTTTGGCTTTTTTTGCAACAGTAATTATATTTTTATTTTCTGCATTAGCATTCGATAAAACATGGATTACTCATATAATAAATCAAACAAAAACCAATTTTCAATTAGATTATTTTACCAATAATTATCAAAATATAGCACTCTCATTTTTTGTTGTAATAGCATTGTATTTTCTATTATCACTTGTTTTTTCTTTGCCAAATAAACCATTGATTTTACAGGCATCCTTTAAGAAAATGATTTTTGGACTACTAATCGGATTGACCGTTTTTTTGATTTCGCCGGATAAAAACAATGAGATGTTGGTTTTTACATTTATGCCACTATCCGTTATGTGCACCACAAACATAGAATATTCTCCAAGTAAAATGTATCAGGAAATAGTTTTGTTGTTACTAATTACAGGATGTTTTTTTAGTTTTTTTTCCCAACTATAATTTGCTTCCGTAAGCCAAATCACCGGCATCACCAAGACCAGGAACAATGTAGTTTTTCTCGTTAAGTTTTTCATCAATCGCTGCAATCCAAAGATGAAAACTGTCAGGAAGATTTTTTTGAAGATAAGCAATGCCTTCCGGAGCAGCAATTACCACTGCAATATGAATTTCTTTCGGTTTTTGTTCCAAATGTAATTTATTTAAAACGGCCACTATCGATTGCCCTGTGGCTAACATAGGATCAATTAAAATCAGGTTTTTATTTTCAAAAGAAGGAGCAGCTTGGTATTCAACTAAAATATCAAATTTATCATCGTTGTCATAATGATGGCGATAGGCCGACACAAAGCCATTTTCTGCATTGTCAAAAATATTCATAAACCCGGTATGCAAGGCCAATCCGGCACGAAGGATAGAACACAATACCACATGATCGGCAATTGTGGTTGTATGTTTGATGCCTAGCGGAGTTTGAACTTCAATAGCTTTATATTCTAAAGTCTTACTCAGTTCATACGCCATTATTTCACCAATGCGCTCTATGTTTTTCCGAAAACGCATACTGTCTTTTTGAATGTTTACATCGCGAATTTGTGCCAAAAAATGATTGAGAATGCTATTGTTTTCAGAAATATTGTGAAGATGCATGAATGTGGGAATTTGTATGTTTACGTAAAAGTATAAAAACTATCTTTGCACCCGAGACCTTTTTGTCGAATTTGATAAAATAAAATAAAAATTAACCTTATGTTCTCACAATTTGCATTTCCTGTTTTCGAACAAAGTATTAAAGACTATCACATTATAGACGATGTGTATCAACCAACATTGAACCCATACTCCAAAGGGACTATTGAATATTTATTGTATGCCAAAAACTGGGTTGATACCGTACAATGGCATTACGAAGACATTATTCGTGATCCAAATATTGATCCTGTTGCAGCTTTGTTCTTAAAGAGAAAAATTGATGCCTCCAATCAGGTTCGTACGGATATGGTGGAATATATTGACAGTTATTTTCTGCAAAAACACAAAGATGTTACCATAAAACCAAACGCAAAAATTAACACCGAAAGTCCGGCTTGGGCAATCGATCGTTTGTCAATTTTGGCATTGAAAATTTATCACATGAGTGAAGAGGCAAATCGTGCTGAAGCAACTGCTGAACACAGAGCAAAATGTCAAGAGAAACTCAACGTTTTGTTAGACCAAAAAAGCGACATGTTTATTTCTATCAATGACTTGTTGACCGATATTGAAAACGGCGACAAATTCATGAAAGTGTACAAGCAAATGAAAATGTACAACGATGATGATTTGAATCCGGTGTTGTACCAAAATAAAAAATAACCTCTCACTTTTGTAATTCCGACAAAGGAGGAATCTCATCATATGATTAAGATTATGTGATTTCTCCTTGCAGTCGAAATGACAAATTTATGATATGCCAAACCCAATCCAACATATAGCCGTAATTCGATTGTCTGCCATGGGCGATGTTGCGATGATAGTTCCTGTTATTAGAGCATTTGTTGAGCAAAATCCAAATGTAAAAATCACAGTTGTTTCCCGACCATTTTTCAAACCATTTTTTAACGGAATTCCGAATGTAAATTTCTTTGCTGTTGATGTCAAAGGAAGACACAAAGGGTTGAAGGGCTTATTGAAATTGCATTCCGATTTAAAGCAATTGAATATTGATGCTGTCGCCGATTTGCATAATGTTTTGCGTTCACAAATTCTACGGACACTATTCGCGTTAAGCGTTAAAAAAGTGGTATATACGGATAAAGGGCGAGCAGAAAAAAGAGCTTTAACCCGAGCTCAAGATAAAATCTTCAGACCAATAAAAACAATGATCGAGAGGCATGTTGATACTTTTAAAAAGTTAGGTTTTTCAATTGATTTATCGAATCCAAAGTTTCCACAAAAAGTAAATTTAGCTGAAGATATCTTAAAAATTACAGGAGAAAAAACAACTCAAAAATGGATTGGTATTGCGCCATTTGCTCAATACGATTCCAAAGTCTATCCGCAAGATTTAATGGAAAAAGTGATAGAAGAATTAGCATCTGATACAACCAATAAAATCTTTCTTTTTGGAGGCGGAAATAAAGAAATTGAAATTTTAAATTCATTTTCCAACTGCAACCAAAACGTCATCAATGTTGCAGGAAAATTAAAACTACAGCAAGAATTAGATTTGATTTCCAATCTTGATGTAATGCTTTCTATGGATTCTGGGAATTCACATATGGCCGCAATGTTGGGAATAAAAGTAATTACGCTTTGGGGTGCTACACATCCGTTTGCAGGATTTGCACCATTCAATCAACCGTTTGAAAACTGCTTGGTTTCTGATAGAGAAAAGTTTCCGTTGTTGCCAACGTCGGTTTATGGTAATAAGAAAGTTGAAGGGTATCAAAATGCGATGCGTAGCATTAATCCCGATGAAATTGTAAATAAAATAGTAGCCTATATTAGTTAAAAAGGATTATTTTTTTTCAATTAGTTTTTTCAGTAATTCAATCTGAATTTTAAGTTCTTTTATTTCAGATTTTAATTCATCAATTTGAACTTGTTGTTCTTGAATGGCTTTTACGGTAACTGGAATAATATCGCTATAATTTACACCTAAATGTTCGTTTTTTATTTGTTTGTAATCTCCATTTTCGTTTGCAGGCACCCAACTATGTGTTTGAACTACCTCTGGCAAAACATTTAATAATTGTTGTGCTGAAAAACCAATTTTCTTTTCCTGTTTGTCAATAGGAATAGTGGTGTTTCCTAACTTATAATTTTTCCAATTGTAAGTAATAGTGTTTAATTTTAATATTTCTTTTAATCCATATTTTAATGGATTAACATTGGTTTTTAAATTCATGTCAGATGTAGTAATTACCCCATTGGTTGCATAAACTGCGCCCCATCTTCTATTTGATTTGCCTAAAGTATTTCCAAATGAACTTGTTACGTCTAACATTGGACTAAAACCAGAACCCTCAAAAAATAATTCGTCTGTTCCATCCACAAAATATTCTATAGATCCCATTGCAATTGCAGTTCCTCCAGACCCTCCTGAATCGAAACCAGCTACAAAATCTTTTGTAAAAACAAAAGATCCAGTATCTGTAAAAGTAGTTCCATCATCACCATCTATAAATGCATTACTACCAAAATTCACATAATTTTTTTCAAATTCGGTATCCATTATAATTCTATTACTACCTTGAAATAAAATTTGTCCAGGAAAAGCTGCAGAAGTACTACTACTAAATGTTAAATCTCTTGTGTCTAAATTTAAGGATGTATTTTGTGTTAATGTTCCACCTAAACGAACCGTTCCCGCAGTATTTGTTAATCCGTTTTCAAATGTATTACTACTACTACTTCCAGAAGGAAGTGTTACAGAATTTCCATTTGAAATGGATAAAACACTTCCAGAAACACTAAGTGTTTGACTATCTGTTCCGCCACTACCTCCAGTTGGAGTTGCCCAATAGGCATTTCCGTTAGCATCTGATGTCATTACTTTTCCTGCAGCCTGTGTTCCATCTTCGAGACGAAAAGTATAAGAACCAGGAGATGGAGCAGAAGGGATTGTCAATATAACATTATCTATTGCAGCTGGGAATTGATTTCCGCCGGAAGAATCATTTCTCCATTCAAAAATTAGTCGCATGTTTATTCCTGAAAAGCTACTAATATCAAGAGAAGTATTAGAATAAGTGGCCCATGTATTTTGATTATTAAAATTACCTCCAATTTGTATTCTTCCTGTTGCCGCAGCAGTTTGTGTTCCAGAAACTGGTGTATAAGCAGTTGGTGTTAGCCAAACTCTTAAATAATCATAATCGGTGCCAAACGCTCTTTCTCCATTGCATCTCCAATCAAATGATAACGTTGAAATGGTTGTGCCTGCTGGTATAGCTATGTCTCTATAGGCAAAAGCAACATTTGGGCTACTTGATGTTGTATATGAATTTGTAGTTCCGTTATCATTTGAAATATAAATTGAACTACCAGTATTTCCTGCGGCACTTCCAAATCGCCAATTATTATTTGTTGACGTAGTACTATTTATAAAACTAAAGTCGTTTGTTGTAAAATTTTGATTTAATAAATTAGATGTTCCACTCGCTGGAAGTGTTGTTGTTCCAAACACATGTAATGTTGCTGATGGATTTGTTGTGTTTATACCCACTTGTCCATAAAAGGCGAAAGTGGTAAAAAGGAGGAATAGAATTTTGTAATTTTTGCTCATAAAATTATTTAAAAACATTCAATTTATGTTTAATACCTCGAATCTCATAATTTTATAATATTATATACCATTTCAGAAATATAAAAAAATAAATTAAACAATTGATTGTAAGGACTTAATATGTTTTGTTAAACAAAATCAAAAATAATAAATAGTTTATTTATAGCAGTTTAAAAAAGTATAAATACATAATAGCTTAATAATCAAATTAAAATTAATTTTGTTTAAAACAAAAAACTACTCTTTTGAAGCAGTTTTAATATTGATTGGTTAAAAAAAAATTTAATCATTACACATCGTCATAATCCACATAAATTTCTGTAGATGTTGGATGCGCTTGACACGTTAAAATCAATCCTTCGGCAATTTCGCCATCGGTTAAAATTGAATTCTTTTTCATTTCGACAGTACCATTTGTAATTCGCGCCAAGCAGGAACTACAAATTCCACCCTGACAAGAATAGGGAGCATCAATGCCTTGCTTCAAAGCCGCTTCGAGAACCGTTTGCTTTTGTGACATTTCGAAAGTGGTTTCTTCGTCGTCAACCATTACGGTTATTTTTGTATGACCCGTATGCGATTCAGCACTAATATTTTCATCAGTTTTAGAAGTAGAAAACAATTCAAATTTGATATTTTTTTGGGCAACATTATGTGCCGCCAAAACATCCGAAACCAAATTAATCATAGCTTCCGGTCCGCATAAATAAAACTTGTCAAAGGCCTTTTCTTTGTGTTTATTGTTTAAAACAAAATTAACGGCCGATTTATCAATACGTCCAAAAAGTTCGCCGTCAGCTTTAGCCTGACTGAAAACATAATGTACAAAAAAGCGCCCAACATATTTTAACTGCAATTCGTGTAATTCGTTGTGAAAAATAGTTTCTTCAGGCGATTTATTCCCATAAACCAAAACAAAAGTGCTTTTTGGTTCGCTTTCTAAGACCGATTTTAGAATTGACATAACGGGCGTAATTCCGCTACCCGCTACAAAACCTGCATAGTTTTTTTGATTTGAAAATGATGGTTCAAAAGTAAATTTTCCTTCTGGCTGACCAACTTCTAAAATATCTCCAACCTTTAAATTTTCGTTTGCAAATTTTGAAAAATGACCATTTTTCACCGATTTGATAGCTATGCGTAATTCACCACTATTAGGCGATGAACAAACGGAATAGGCACGACGAATTTCCTGTCCGTCTAGAGTTAATTTTAGATTTACGTATTGACCGGCTGTAAATTGATAAGCCGATTTTAATTCGGCGGGAATATTAAAAACAACAGAAATGGCATTGGCAGTTTCGTGTTTTACTTCTGTGATTTGTAATTTATAAAATAAATGCATGAAGAATAATTTTTGCAAAGGTAACAAACGAATCACTTTTAAAGAAATATAAAATTTATTACATAAGAATATTATGTATATAAAAAACTTATGTATATTTGTTTTTCAAAAAATTAAAACGAAATGAAAAATTCACAATTATACAAAGGAAGTTTAAACACGATAGTGATGAAACTTTTGGAAGAAAATGGAAGAATGTATGGTTATGAAATTACCCAAAAAGTAAAAGACATTACCAAAGGCGAATTGAAAATTACCGAAGGCGCTTTATATCCTGCGTTGCA
>CANGTQ010000005.1 GCA_947456955.1 Flavobacteriaceae bacterium
ATGCATTCAAAGTTCCCGTTATTGCTGGTAATCCATTTATGGTAACAGTAGCGGTTATTTGACATCCATTTGAATTGGTATAAGTAATTGTGGTTGTTCCTGCGCTTACACCTGTAACTAAGCCTGAGTTATTAATTGTGGCAACTAAAGGATTGGAAGAAACCCAAGGATTTAAGGTTGCAGCAGTTGCACTACCTGTCAACTGAGTTGTTAAACCAACACATGCATTCAAAGTTCCCGTTATTGCTGGTAATCCATTTATGGTAACAGTAGCGGTTATTTGACATCCATTTGAATTGGTATAAGTAATTGTGGTTGTTCCTGCGCTTACACCTGTAACTAAGCCTGAGTTATTAATTGTTGCAACTAAAGGATTAGAAGAAACCCAAGGGTTTACTGTAGCTGGTGTACCTGTTTCGCTTAACTGAGTTGTTAATCCTACACATGCATTCAAAGTTCCTGTTATTGCTGGTAATCCATTTATAGCAACAGTAGCGGTTATTTGACATCCATTTGAATTGGTATAAGTAATTGTGGTTGTCCCTGCGCTTACACCTGTAACTAAGCCTGAGTTATTAATTGTTGCAACTAAAGGATTAGAAGAAACCCAAGGATTTACTGTAGCTGGTGAACCTGTTCCGCTTAACTGAGTTGTCAATCCAACACATGCATTCAAAGTTCCTGTTATTGCTAGTAATCCATTTATGGTAACAGTAGCTGTAATTTGACATCCATTTGAATTAGTATAAGTAATTGTGGTTGTTCCTGCGCTTACCCCTGTAACTAAGCCTGAATTATTAATTGTGGCAACTAAAGGATTAGAAGAAACCCAAGGATTTAAGGTTGCAGCAGTTGCACTACCTGTTAACTGAGTTGTTAATCCAACACATGCATTCAAAGTTCCTGTAATAGATGGTAAACCATTTACATTAATTGTAGCTGTTCTTTGGCATCCAGTTGAAGTTGTATAAGTAATTGTAGTTGTTCCTGTACTAACTCCTGTAACTAAACCTGAGTTATTAATTGTGGCAACCAAAGGATTGGAAGAAACCCAAGGGTTTGCTGCAGCAGGAGAACCGCTACCGCTTAGCTGAGTTGTTAAACCAGGACATACTGTTAAAGTTCCTGTTACAGTTGGTAAAGGGTCTACGGTAATTGAAACTACTTTTTTACATCCGAAAGTATTGGTGTAAATAATAGAGGTTGTACCAGCTGTAATACTTGTAACCAATCCAGAATTTGTAATAGTAACAACTGAACCATCGGATGAAACCCATGGATTTAATATTGCGGCAATTGGACTACCTGTCAACTGAGTTGTTGAACCTATACAAATGTTAGACAAACCAACAACTGTAGGTATAGGATTAACAACTACATCAACTGAATTTTGACACGCATTTGAATTTGTATAAGTAATGGTTGTTGTTCCTGAGCTAACTCCTGAAATTAAGCCCAAATTGGTAATTGTAGCAATGAGAGGATTAGAAGACATCCAAGGATTAGTTGATGCCGATGAACCGCTTCCAGAAAGTGAAATAGAAGATCCCTGGCAAACGATCAATGAACCTGTAATAGTTGGTAACGGGTTTACAATTAAATCAAAATTTGTAGTGTAAAAAGTACTAGGATTAGCAACTTCTTGCATTCTTATGTATATTGTTTGATTCGCACTTAAAAAACTACTTATTGGATTTATTTCAGTACCCAAAATACCTGCATCAGCTGCAGCTTGAGTTAAATAATAGGTTATTCTATAATCCGAAGGAGTAACAGCTCCAAGAGCAATTGCAGTCTGAGGTGTTAAATCAAATATAGCAGTTCCGCTTCCTAATGAACTCTCACAAAGACTCAAATCAGGAACTGGTGATATTGTTCCACAAGAGATTATTAAGTTAAATTGCTTTACAATGTTACATCCAACAGCTCTCACATTAATGGCTGTATAAATAGTTTGTCCTGAACTAACAAAAATATTTGGATTTGTTATCGAATTTGAACGATTTGCTGCTTCAGCAGCTGTTAAATGATAGGATATAAGGTAATCAGCTGGATTCAAAGCACCTAAAATAACACTTGTATTTGATGTTAAATCAAAAGTATTTGTACATTGAGTAATATTAACAGGAGCATTTGTTAAATCTGAGTTTACATTAAGAGTGATAGGCGATGTTGCTTTTTGTGGGACCCCACAAACATCATAAACACTTTCTAAAGTGTAATTAGTAGTTACTGCAGGACAAACTTGTATTGTGGATCCTGTACCAATAAGATTTGCAGGTGAAGCTGGTCCTTGATACCAATTAATAGTTTGTAATACATTTGGACCCGTTGGAGTAAATCTCCAAGCTTCTGAAACATTATCAGTATTTGTAGAATTATTTGGAGTTGGATCTGTACTAAATGGTACTGCATTTCTACCTGGGGCTGCAACAGCTTGTAAACCAGTATTATTAATTATTCCAATTGTCCCTCTTCCACCATTCCAACCAGTACAAGCAGTTCTTCTTTGAACGTATACTTCAATTATATTTGAAACTTCATACAAAACAATTTGACTTGTAGAAAGACCAATAGTATTGTCACATGAAAATTGCGGAACATTTGTAAAATTAGCAATAAATTTTCTACAAGGATAAGAACCCACGACTTGATAATTTACACTAATTTGAACACCAGCAGGTGGTGTAACAGAAAAATCTATATCTTGATAAACACCAAATATAGCATTTGTAATTGGAAAACTCGCATTTGGGATGGTCTGATTATAAGACCATGGACAGTTATCTCCCCCAATAAATAAATTTGGGTTAGGAAAACGAATCACTCCGTTTGTACCAACATTTAATTGAGAATAATTTTGTCCATAAAAACAAAAATTCATACCTGCAGGAAAAGAAAATCCATCAGACCAATCGTCATCACCAAATGTAGAACCCGGACCAATATTAATCCATGATGGGTTTTCAAAAGCTGCTTGTGGACAAAACGGAATCGAAGTAACACTATAACTTATTGTAGAAGGCACAGGAGTAATATTGGCTTGAAAAGTTCTACATTCCCCAGGAGAACAAAGAGTTAAATCCAAGGGCAGAGTCCCAGGAGCAGGCACAGTTTCAACAGTAGCACAACCATTAGGAACAACAGTGATAGTGACTGTTGCAGCAGTCCCAACAGGATAGTTCGTTTGACAAAATGGCGATGCTGAAATCTTAACATTTTGAAGTGTATAAACTGTAGTTGCATTTAAAACAGGTGTCGTCCATGTAATAGTTCCAGTTGCGGGAATTGATCTTACATAGGTATTCCCTAGATTATTTACAAAAGTAACGTTAGAATTTGGTGTTCCTGTAAAAGTAATTACAGCGGTATTCCCGGGACATATTGTTGCATTACCAGTAAAATTAGCAATAGGCAAAGGGTTTACTGTTATAGTAAGCGGTTTAGTAACAGTGCAAGCTCCAATTGTAGAAGATGCAGTGTATGTATGTGAAACTGCAGCCGTTGGAATAACTGTTGGATTAGCAACACCAGGGGTTGTTAATCCAGCCGTAGCAGCCGGAGTTGCTGCCCATGTGTAGGAATTAGAACCTCCCGAAGCAGTTAGGGTAGTAGGACTTCCTAAACAAACAGCCGAACTGCTAGGAGTTATTGTCAGACTAGGTCCCACAACAGCATTTACCATAGTCACTGTAACTGCAGTTGGAATAGCACTGTCTCTAACCGAAACAGTATAAATTCCGGGAGGTATTCCAACAAAAACACCTGTGCCATTATTTTGAGTCACAGGGCCAGTAATAGTATAATTTGTATAAGGCAATGTACCTCCTATACCACTAACAGTAATAGAACCATCATTAGCGGTAGCACACAATGCATCAGTAACATTATAAGTAACCATAAGATCATCGGTAAGCATAAAATCATCAACCGCAAAATCATTTCCTGATGCGCTTATATTATTATTCCATAACTCAATAGTTGCTGTGGTTGCGGTTGCGGTAAAAGAATATACTACATGTCTCCATCCCAATGCCGGTAATGGTGCCAATGTGCTTCCTGATACTAATGTTGCAGTTCCTCCTGTAATTTGTACTCCGATATCAGCTTGCGATGTCGGACCCGTAACTAAACTAGAAACTGATTTAATCCAATAACTAAATCTGTAAGTAGTTCCAATTGTTAGTGTAGTAATTCCCGCACCTGTATTACCTGCTCTCCAAAATCTTGGATTTCCTGTGGTGGTATTACCGTCAATAATAAGCATTCTACCATTACCAGATGTATGATCAGAACTTGGAATAAAACTAGTGGTATTTATAAGATTTGGATTTGTCGTGAAGGCAAAGTTCCCTGTAGCTGTTGTACCAGAATAGGGGGCATTTAAAAGTGTGTATCCAACGCCGTTTGTAACAAAGCCAACACCAGAGCCTCCTATTTCAAAGCCTCCATTAAGAATTAAATTTTGAGAAGAAAGGGAATTTGTTAATAAAAAAATTAAAAATAGTAATGTGATTTTATTTTTCATTTTTGGTAAAGATTTTTTTTGCAGCGAAATTTAAGTCTTTTTAAGAAATAATTATCTTAAAATTTTAAAATTTTAATTATCAGAAGTATTCCCGAGAGATTAATTATAATTATTTATCTTTGTTTTTTTATTTTAAAATCCATATTAACAAAGAATTTAATGATAAATATTGACCAAATTAATGACGAGTTAGGTGAAAATCATGTTGCAACAAGCGCCAATAATCCTGTAAGAAATGATGCGTTTAATTTATCTGATGAACAAAAGATTGAATTAATAAAAAAAGATGTTGAAAACATTCTAAATACCCTAGGAATGGATTTAACTGATGATAGTATAAAAGGAACACCAAATCGTGTTGCTAAAATGTTTGTAAAAGAAACTTTTGGTGGCTTAAATCCAAATAAAAAACCAAAGGCTTCCACCTTTGCCAATAATTACAAATATGGCGAAATGTTGGTCGAAAAAAATATTACCCTCTACTCTACTTGTGAACATCATTTATTACCAATAATTGGCAAAGCGCATATAGCTTATATTTCAAATGGAACCGTAGTTGGGCTATCCAAAATGAATAGAATTGTAGATTATTTTGCTAAAAGACCACAAGTGCAGGAACGTTTAACTATGCAAATCGTTCAAGAATTGCAACAAGTATTAGGCACTGAAGATGTGGCTTGTGTTATTGATGCCAAACATCTTTGTGTAAATTCACGTGGTATTCGTGATATAGAAAGTAGCACCGTAACTTCAGAATACGGAGGAAAGTTCAAAGAGGATTCAACACGAAGTGAGTTTTTAGATTACATCAAATTAGATACTAAATTTTAATAGCCCGCACCTTTCTGCCGGAAGGGCTCCAAAAAAACTATGCAATTATATAAAAACCAACAACTAAAAATATATAATTCTCTTTCAGGAGAAAAAGAAGTTTTCAAACCTGTGCATGAAGGAAATATTGGAATGTATGTGTGTGGACCTACAGTATATAGCAATGTGCATCTTGGAAACGTTCGTACTTTCATGTCGTTTGATATGATTTTCAGATACTTTCTTCATTTAGAATATAAAGTTCGTTATGTAAGAAACATTACGGATGTTGGCCATATTGTTGATGATGTAGATGATGGTGAAGATAAGATTGCTAAAAAAGCTCGTGTGGAGCAATTGGAGCCAATGGAAATTGTACAGCGTTATACGATAGATTTTCACGATGTTTTAAATCAGTTTAATTTTCTTCCGCCTAGTATTGAACCCACAGCAACTGGTCATATTATTGAACAAATTGAAATCGTAAACCAAATTATTGAAAAAGGGTTTGCCTACGAAAAAAATGGCTCTGTCTATTTTGATGTGGTGAAGTTTAACGAGAATAATCATTATGGAAAATTAAGCGGCAGAAACATTGATGAAATGCTTGCCAATACTCGTGATACTGATGGTCAGAGCGATAAGAAAAACCCACAGGATTTTGCACTTTGGAAAAAAGCGGAACCAGAACATATTATGCGTTGGCCTTCGCCTTGGGGAATTGGTTTTCCGGGTTGGCATCTAGAATGTACTTCCATGAGCACCAAATATCTTGGTGAAACTTTTGATATTCACGGTGGCGGAATGGATTTAAAATTCCCGCATCATGAATGTGAAATTGCTCAAAACGAAGCTTGTACAGGTAAAAGTCCTGTGAATTATTGGATGCATGCCAATATGCTGAATCTGAACGGCAAAAAAATGTCGAAATCAACTGGAAATAATTTGCTTCCCGGTGAAATATATTCGGGTGGAAGTCCGTTTTTGAGTAAAGCCTTTTCTCCAAATGTGGCTCGTTTTTTTATGATGCAGGCGCATTACAGAAGCATTCTTGATTTTACAAACGATGGAATTATAGCTGCCGAAAAAGGATTTAACCGATTAATGGAAGGTATTGATATATTAAAAGAATTACAGCCAAGTGCTAACTCAACTATTGATATTGCTACTTGGAAACAGAATTGCTATGAGGCAATGAATGACGATTTCAATACACCCATTTTAATTGCCCATTTATTCGAAGGAATAAAATTTGTCAATTTAATAAATGACGGAAAAGAAACGCTAACTGCTTCTGATTTAAAAATTCTTTCAGAAACACTAAACACCTTTACTTTTGATGTGATTGGTGTCAAAGATGAAAAAAAATCTGCTGATAATTCCGATAAATTAAATGGTGTTGTTGAAATGCTTATTAGTATGCGAAATGAAGCACGAGCAAATAAAAACTTTGCTTTGTCTGACCAAATTAGAGACCAATTGTTAGCACTTGGAATTCAATTGAAAGACGGAAAAGACGGAACAACTTTTACGGTTTAACCAAAAACGTATGTTAAAAAAAATAGCCATAGCGCCATTTTTAGTGCTCATCTATTTTTACAAAATAGTGCTGTCTCCATTATTGCCGTCCAGTTGTCGATTCCAACCAACCTGTTCCAGCTATTTCATAGAAGCACTAAAAATTCATGGTCTGTTTAGAGGATCTTATTTGGGTTTAAAAAGAATTGTGAGCTGTAATCCTTGGGGCAAAAATGGCTACGATCCGGTTCCAGAAAAAAAATGTTCACATTAAAGTTTTAATAATTTAGTAGACTTTTTAGAACAAATAACTATTTTTACATTTTAACATAAATAGAAAAACAATCAGTCATGATTTGGAATCCATCAGAAGGAATAAATATAGGTTCTTTTACTATCCGTTATTATAGTCTAATGTTTGTTATCGCTTTCGGACTTGGATGGTACATCATGAAACGCATCTTTGAAAAAGAAAATGAACCGATTGAAAAATTGGATACTCTTTTCATTTGGACTGTTGTGGCAACTTTACTTGGTGCCCGTTTAGGTCATGTTTTTTTCTACGATTGGGAATACTATAGAAATAATGTATTGGAAATTTTATTGCCATTCAAATTCAGTCCAAATTTTGAATTTACAGGTTTTCAAGGTCTGGCAAGTCATGGCGCTGCTGTTGCCATAATAATTTCAATGTATTTCTACAGTAGAAAAATAATCAAAAGACCAATACTTTGGGTATTAGACAGAGTGGTTATTCCTGTAGCCAGCGGTGCTGTTTTTGTTAGAATCGGGAATTTTTTTAACTCCGAAATTGTCGGTAAAATAACCGATTCACCTTTCGGAATACGATTTGTGAGAGATTACTATTCATCAGCAGAAGTGGTTAATATTACCAAAATCTCAAATGTAAATGATGCCTATCACGCACTGGTAACCGACCCAAAATATGCAGTACTATTAGAAAAAGTTCCGGCAAAGCATCCTGCACAATTGTATGAAGCTTTTGCCTACGTTTTTGTGTTTTTAATTCTATTTTTCCTTTATTGGAGAACAAAAACAGCTGAAAAACATGGTTTATTGTTTGGTTATTTCCTAATCCTACTTTGGTCCGTTCGATTTTTTGTGGAGTATGTAAAAGAAAGCCAAGGCGGTATAGAAGAAACTTTCGGATTACTTTCAACCGGACAATGGCTGAGTATTCCTTTCATATTAGTTGGGATTTATTATTTATTCGTTGCCGAAAAACCGGTGGATGAATTATAAATATAAAACCCCTATAATTTGTGCTTTTTAAATTATTTTGCTTTTCTCTATAGCGTTCGACCTATAGACTCGTGTCTTCACTTTCCGTCAAACCTGTCTTAGCATAATTCCTCCATTTTTCAATGCAGTCTTTCATGTCTTGAGGCAATTCTGTGTCAAAACGCATATATTCTTTGGTTGTTGGGTGAATAAATCCAAGTGTTTTAGCGTGTAAGGCCTGCCTTGGTAACGTCTTAAAACAGTTGTCTATAAACTGCTTGTATTTTGTGAATGTAGTTCCTTTTAGAATTAAATCGCCACCATAACGTTCGTCATTAAATAAGGTGTGTCCAATATATTTCATATGCACCCTAATCTGATGTGTTCGTCCTGTTTCCAATTTGCAGGAAACCAAAGTAACATAACCAAAGCGTTCCAAAACCTTATAATGTGTAACCGCATGTTTTCCAATTTCACCATCCGGAAAAACTGCCATTTGCATTCTATCTTTTACGTGTCTTGCAATATTACCTTCTATAGTGCCTTCATCTTCTTTTACATTTCCCCAAACCAAGGCAATATATTCACGTTCGGTAGTTTTATCTTCAAATTGTTTTGCCAAATGTGTCATCGCTTGTTCTGTTTTAGCTACGACTAAAAGTCCGGAAGTATTTTTGTCTATACGGTGAACCAATCCAGGTCTATCACTTGAATTCTTTGGAAGATTTTCAAAATGAAATGCCAATGCATTAACCAATGTTCCTGTATAATTTCCGTGTCCTGGATGAACCACTAACCCTGGTGGTTTATTAATAACCAACAACGAATCGTCTTCATAAACAATATCTAAAGGAATATTTTCCGGTAGTATCAGATTTTCAAAAGGCGGATGCGATAACATTACACGAACCACATCAAAAGGCTTGACTCTGTAACTCGACTTTACCGGAATATCATTTACCCAAATATTGCCATCATCGGCTGCTTTCTGAATTTTGTTTCGAGTAGCATTGGCAATCAACTGCATCAAAAATTTATCAACACGCAACAACGATTGCCCTTTGTCAGCAACATGTCGGTGGTGTTCAAATAATTCCTCTTCTTCTAATTCAGGTGTATTATCCGTATTATTGTCCATCTAATGGAATAATTTCAGTAGAATCTACAGCAGTAGAGTCAACAGTTTCTTCATAAGTAATTTTCCCATCGCCAAGAACCAAATCAATTTTGGATGATTTTAAGACTTTGTCACCTGCTTTTAATTTCTTTCCGTTCTGACGCAATTCAAGAACCATGTCTTTCCCTAAATAAGGTTTATAGGTAATTGTACCTTCTAATAAGCCAATGGCTTTGAGCGTTGGCACTGCCTGACGATATGTTTTTTCAATCAAATCAGGTACGGCAACCATCGTATATTTATAAGCATTTATTTTGATATAAATCTTTCTGCCTTCTTTTACTTTGGCACCAGCTTTTGGCTCTTGTTCTACAATAGTTAACTTCGGAAAATCGGGTTTGAAATCAACAGTATCAAGGATTATATAATCTAAATCGACAGCACTTAATTTTTCTTCTGCTTGTTCCACAGAAAGTTTAGCCAAATCAGGAACTGTAATTTCCTGTCCGTGATGCGTGGTATAGGTTATCCAATGAAAAAATAAAAACGCGATAGCGGCAAAAATGGCCATTGCGAGAAGAATTTGGGTAAAAAAAACGCGGCTGATTAAATACTTTCGTAAACTCATAAAGAATTTTAATTTGCACAAAGATATAAAAAAGATGCGCTTCACTATTAGATTTTTAGACATGCTATTTGGACTTTTAGAAACGCTTCGCTATTAGACAATTAGACACGCCCTTCGGGATATTAGACATGCTGCGCTCTTATACAGTTAGGAATATCTAACAATCTAAGAAGTCTAAAAGGCGCAGCCAAATCTAAAAATCTAAGAGGCATAGCCGTATCTAACAAAAAAATGATAATTTTGTTTAACCTAACATCCAGTAAAAATGAAAAAAATTGCCATCATCATGGGCGGTTATTCCAGCGAATACAAAATATCGTTAACGAGTGGAAATGTAGTTTATCAAAACTTAGACAAAACAAAATTCAAAGGATACCGTATCCATATTTTTAAAGAAAAATGGGTTTATGTTGATGACAATGATACTGAATTCCAGATAGATAAAAATGATTTTTCGGTTACTGTAAGCAATGAAAAAATTACGTTTGATTGTGTATTTAATGCCATTCACGGAACACCTGGTGAAGATGGATTAATGCAGGGGTATTTTGAATTATTAGGAATTCCGCAAAACTCCTGCGATTATTATCAGGCGGCATTGACATTTAACAAACGTGATTTATTATCGGTTCTAAAACCCTACGGTATAAAATCGGCTACCTCCTATTATTTAAATCTTGGTGATGAAATCAAGCAGGATGAAATTCTAGCAAAAGTGGGATTACCTTGTTTTGTTAAACCAAACAAATCGGGTTCCAGTTTTGGAATCAGTAAAGTAAAAACCAAAGACGAACTTTTATTTGCGATTGCCAATGCTTACAAAGAAGACAATGAAATAATCATCGAAAGCTTTCTTGACGGAACCGAAGTTTCTGTTGGTGTCATTAACTATAAAGGAGAAACCATAGTTTTGCCTATTACCGAAATAGTATCCGAAAATGATTTCTTTGATTACGAAGCCAAATATCTTGGGAAATCACAGGAAATAACACCAGCCCGAATTTCTGAAGACATAGCCGAAAAAATTAGAGTTGTTGCCAAAAAAGCCTATACGATTTTAAAAATGAGTGGATTTTCGAGAAGCGAATTTATCATTGTAGAAGGAGAACCCTTTATGTTAGAAATGAATACCATTCCGGGACTAACGACCGAAAGTTTGATTCCGCAACAAGCACATGCAGCTGGAATTGCGTTGGAAGATTTATTTAGCAACTCAATTGAATTAGCATTAAAAAAGTAAAACGTTGCTGTTGTCGGTTTTGAGTTGTCAGTTTTACAACCAAAAACAGATAACAGATAACAGAAAACAGATAACAAAATGAAAAGAAAAGCCGTTTTCCCAGGTTCGTTTGACCCACTTACTTTAGGGCATTATGATATTATACAAAGAGGCATTTCACTTTTTGATGAAGTTATTGTGGCGATTGGTATCAATGCCGAAAAAAAATATATGTTCACATTAGAGGAGCGCAAAAAGTTTATAGAAGTTGCTTTCAAAGACGAGCCAAAAGTAAGAGTGATTACTTATGAAGGGTTAACCATTGATTTGTGCCGAAAATTAGACGCTGAGTTTATCCTACGTGGCTTGCGAAATCCGGCCGATTTTGAGTTCGAAAAAGCTATTGCACATACCAACAGGAGATTGTCAAAAATTGAAACAGTCTTTCTTCTAACCGCTTCCAAAACATCGTATATTTCATCAAGCATTGTTCGCGATGTGATTAGAAATGGCGGCGATTACTCCGTTTTGGTTCCGGATAGTGTGGTGGTAAAAAAATAGTGTGATTTTTTTTTTATGAGTGTTAAAATTCTTTTACCTCAAAATCTTAATTAGCTGTTTTATTTTTATTAAACCTAGAGGGTTATTACATTCAGAATATATAAATTACATTTATAAAATATTTTGATTTAAACATTTTTTTTGAATCTAATTTAACAGCTATTTTTATGAGTACACATCTTAAGAAGACACTTTCACCAATACTTCTATGGGGACTTGGAGTAGGATATGTAATATCTGGAATGTATTTTGGTTGGAATTTGGGTCTTGAAAAAGGAGGTACTTTTGGAATGGCAATTGCCACTCTCATTATAACAATTATGTATGTTTGCTTTAGCTTTTCCTATTGCGAATTATCATGTGCAATTCCAAAAGCAGGCGGTGGTTTCGATTATGCTAACAGGGCATTAGGAAAGGATATAGGATTTATTACAGGAATAGCCCAAGTTATTGAATTTGTATTTGCTCCTCCAGCTATCGCAATTGCAATCGGGGCTTATTTAAACCTTTCATTTCCTCAAATTCCAATTATACAAACTGCAATTATTGTTTACTTATTATTTACCACGCTTAATGTATTGGGTGTAAAAATAGCAGCTACTTTTGAATTGTTTATTACTATACTTGCTGTTGCAGAGTTATTGCTTTTTTTTGGAGTGACAATCCCCCATTTTTCCGCAGATAACTTCACAAAAAATGCAAGTATAAATGGTTGGGGTGGAATCTTTGCCGCTATTCCATTTGCAATTTGGTTTTTTCTAGGTATTGAAGGTGTTGCAAATGTTGCAGAAGAAACCGTAAATCCCCAAAAAAATATTACAAAAGGATTTGGAAGTGCTATGCTTACACTAGTTATATTATGTGTTATGGTATTTGTTGCTTCAATTGGCGTAGGTGGATGGGAGGAAATTGTATACAAATCAGACAGTAGTTTATCCGATTCACCGCTTCCTTTAGCAATGGCAAAAGCAGTATCAAAAGATAGTTTAATGTACCAATTAATTATTGGCGTTGGGCTATTTGGACTTATAGCATCATTTCATGGATTAATACTTGCCGGAGGAAGAGCCACTATGGAACTAGGAAAAATAAATTTTGCACCAAAATTTTTAGGTAAAATAAACACAAAATTTTCAACTCCTACAAATGCACTAATCGTAAATATGATTCTTGGAATTGCAGCTTTGTATACTAATAAAACAGGAGAAATAATAACAATAGCTGTTTTTGGAGCACTTACTTTATATATTATTTCTATGATATCGTTATTAAAATTGAGAAAAACAGAACCCAATTTAGAAAGACCATTTGTTGTACCATTTTATCCAATTCTTCCAATAACAGCATTGTTAATAGGTTTTTTATCCATAATTACAATGAGTTATTTCAATCCCGTTTTGGCTTTATTGTATTTTGGAACAGTAGTTTTAGGTTACATCCTCTTCAAAATATTTTATAAAACTAAATAACTATTGTAAAAGACCAAATTCTATCAAATTAGACTTTTAAAAAAATCAATGTACAAACACACAGTAAATAATATTGTTTTTGTTTTCAATACGCTAGCCGAATTAATGGCCAAAGCTACACCGGCACGTTCTGGAGATATTTTGGCCGGAATTGCAGCAAAATCATATCAAGAACGTGTTGCTGCTCAAATGGCACTTTCAGAAATTCCAATTCGTGAATTTTTAAATGAACCATTGATTCCCTATGAAACTGATGAAGTTACTCGGTTGATTTTTGATAGTCATGACAAGGAGGGTTTTAAAAGCATATCTCATTTAACCGTAGGTGATTTCCGTAATTATTTACTCGAAAATAATGTACAGAAAAAAGAATTAACTAGTATACAAAAATCAATTACTCCTGAAATAGCTGCTGCAGTTTCTAAAATTATGAGCCTACAAGATTTGATACTTGTTAGTTCAAAATGTGAAGTAATCACTAAATTTAGAACTACAGTTGGATTAAAGGGTCATTTATCGACGCGACTTCAACCTAACCATCCAACAGATGACGTTAAAGGAATACTTGCCTCGGTGGTTGACGGCCTTTTTTACGGAAGTGGAGATGCACTTATTGGTATAAACCCTGCATTTGACAATATTAATACACAAATCAATTTATTAAAAATGCTGGATGATGTTAGACAGCAATATAAAATACCAACACAGATTTGTATTCTTAGTCATATTACAAATACAATAATGTCTATTGAAAAAGGAGCTCCAGTAGATTTAGTTTTTCAATCAATCGGCGGAACCGAAAAAACAAATAAAAGTTTCGGTATCAATTTATCTATATTAAAAGAAGGCTACGAGGCTGCACAATCATTATCAAGAGGCTCAATAGGAAATAATGTTATGTATTTTGAAACAGGGCAAGGCAGTTCACTTTCTTCTAACTCCAATCATGGAATTGACCAACAAACTTTAGAAGCGCGTTCCTATGCTGTAGCACGTGAATTCAATCCTTTTTTAGTTAATTCAGTAGTGGGCTTTATTGGTCCAGAATATCTATTTGATGGAAAACAGATTATAAGAGCTGGACTAGAAGATCATTTTTGCGCTAAAATCATGGGGCTACCAATGGGTTGCGATATTTGCTATACCAATCATGCTGAAGCAGACCAAGATGATATGGATACGTTATTAACGCTCTTAGGAACCGCAGGATGCAATTTTATAATGGGAATTCCTGGAGCAGATGATATTATGTTAAATTATCAAAGCACTTCTTTTCATGATGCCTTATATATTAGAAAACTTCTTGGACTTAAACCAGCACCCGAATTTGAAGAATGGCTAATCAAAAATGGGATAATGAATCATAATAATGAACTTTTACCACATAAAAGTCAACACAAATTATTAGAATTAATCAATAAATAATTTTAGTTATGGAGTTGGACGATTGGCATATTTTAAAAAAATATACGAATGCAAGAATTGCACTTGGTAGATCAGGAAATTCATTACCAACTAATAAGGTTTTAGAGTTTCGAATGGCACATGCACTTGCAAAAGACGCTATAAGTACTGAGCTAGACGTATTAAATTTAGTTGAAGATGCAAAAAAGCTTAGTTTAAAAAGTATTTTAGTTCAAAGCCAAATAAGTAACGGGATTGACTATCTAAAGAATCCTAATATTGGAAGAATTCTTAATGAAGTAAGCATAAAAAAACTGAAAGATTGGCCTGAAAAAAAAATAACTTTATCTATAATTATTGCAGATGGATTATCGGCTGAAGCTGTAAATCTTCATGCTATTAAACTAATAGAACATTTAATTCCTAAATTAAAATTTAAAACTATATCTCCCATTATAATAGTAAAATATGGAAGAGTTGCGATTTCAGATGAAATTGGAGAAATACTAAACTCAAGTATTGCTTTGATTTTGATTGGAGAAAGACCAGGATTAAGTTCGCCTACAAGTATGGGTGCCTATATTACTTATAATCCAAAAAAAGGAAATACAGATGAAAAAAGAAATTGTGTTTCTAACATACAAAGTGAAGGTTTGTCATATGAATTTGCAGCAATGAAATTGGCTTATTTAATTGACGAAATGTTATTTAAAAAACTATCAGGAGTAGATTTAAAAGATGATTTTTCAGATAAATACATCAATAAATAAATTGAAACTATTTAAATCCAAAAAGTAAAT
The DNA here is from genome assembly GCA_947456955.1 of Flavobacteriaceae bacterium. Lineage (GTDB taxonomy): Bacteria > Bacteroidota > Bacteroidia > Flavobacteriales > Flavobacteriaceae > Flavobacterium. The sequence continues at coordinate 15,297 of CANGTQ010000005.1, forward strand.
AATTATTACTCCTCTGATTTCTTAATTACTTTTCTCGCGACTTCAATCTTAAACTTCTTCCCTTTCATTTTTTCATCGCGAATATTGGAAAGCAATTCTTTTACTTTTTTAGATTTTACCGCGGCAAACGAAATAAAATCCTTGACTTCTATTAAACCCAAATCGCCTTTTTCGAGTTTTCCTTTTTGGGAAAAGAAACCTACGATGTCTATTTTATTGAGTTTGTTTTTCTTGCCTCCACTGATGTAAATTGTTTGGAATTCAGGTGATTTTGGTAATTTGGTTGCGTTGACGACTTTTAAAACCGACATTCCATAATCGATATAATCGAGTTTTTTTTCACTTTCGTGGAAAATGATATAAGCAGTACCGGAAGCCAGCATACGAGCAGTTCGTCCGTTTCTGTGGGTGAATTCGTCTTCCTTTGAGGGCAAATGATAATGTATTACGTGTTTCATTTCGGGAATATCCAAACCACGTGCTGCCAAATCGGTGGTAACCAAATAACTGACGCTTCCGTTTCTGAACTGAATTAAAGCGCGTTCGCGTTCGTCCTGATCCATGCCGCCGTGGTAGTAGGTGGCGTAGATTCCTTTTTCGTTTAGCGCATCGCTAATACGTTCAGCCGCGTCTCTGTGATTGCAAAAGATTAAAGCCGATTCCGATTGTAAGGAACAAATCAAATTAAATAAACTGCCAATCTTATCTTTCTCTTTTGAAACTACCATTTTCATCGAAAGATTTACTTTAGCTTCTTCCGTAGGAATAAAATCTAAAACCCTTGGATTTACAACTCGCGTATATTTTGGGATTTCAATTCCGGCTGTTGCCGAAACCAATATTCGTTTATTTAATTTGGATAATTTACTGATGATAAATGACATTTCTTCATGAAAACCCAGTTGCAGTGATTTGTCAAATTCATCCAAAATCAATATCTCAATGCGGTCGACTTTAAAAGTGCCGCGGTCAAGATGATCGGCAATTCGACCCGGAGTTCCAATTAAAACTGTCGGAGGATTAGACAAGTTTTTGATTTCTATATCAATCGAATGGCCGCCATAGCAAACGTTGACTTTATAATTGGTACCCATTTTTTTCCAAACTTGCTCAATCTGTATTCCCAACTCTCTTGATGGTACTAAAATCAAACATTGCACTCCAGCCACATACTCATCTAACAACTCAAATATAGGCAATAAAAAAGCCAGTGTTTTCCCCGAACCTGTTGGCGATAGCAACAATACATTGCGGTCGTTTAGAATGGTTTCTTGGGCAGCGATTTGCATTTCGTTTAAGCTATCGATGCCTAAATTTAATAGGATATTGTTGGAATGATGGTTATTTGTCATTAGGCAAAGATAACTAAATAAGTAGGCAGTCTCAGTCTCAGTTTTCAGTTTGTCTACTGCGACTGACACGAGCGCAGCGAACTGACGAAGTAAAACTGCGACTGTATACTATTTCAATAGCTTCTCTTCTTCAAACAATAACTTAATATTCTCATACGAATTTTTCAAGGCTTCTTTTATTTGCTCCGGGTTGAGCCATACCGCCTTTTCTATACCTTCATTGGCCTGTGGAAAGGGTGTTCCTTCAAAATTAGTTTGCATTTCAAACCAATGCGTTATTTTAAGTTTATACTTTCCATTTCGTTTAAAAATGTGATAGGTTTTTTGAAGTTTTCGGGTAATTTCTAATTTATTAACACCTGTCTCCTCTTCTACTTCACGCATAGCAGTATCAGCAATTTCTTCTTCTCTTTCTATTCCGCCTTTGGGTAAATCCCATTTTCCGTTTCTAAATATAAATAAAACATCACCATTTTTGTTAAAAACTAAGCCACCTCCTGCTTTGCAAACCGGAATTTTTTCCTTTAATTTTTTCAAAATGACTTTTTCATCAGGATAATACAAAGAAGCTTTCTGAATTTTATTTTGAAACATTTTTATGATGAGTTGCTCAATATCAATACTTTCCAGTAAAAAGAACTGAAAATCGGTTTCTTTCGAGATCTCATTAGTTAAAAAAAGTGGTTTATCGTTGACAAAAACTTTATACATTTGTACTATGATTTTTAATAAAGACACAGCCGAAAAAACAGCCGAATTGCTTTTACAAATAAATGCAATTAAATTGAATCCAAAAAATCCTTTTACTTGGGCATCGGGTTGGCAATCTCCAATTTATTGTGACAACCGATTAATACTATCATTTCCAGCGATAAGAAATTTTGTACGAGAAGAATTTTCCAAACATATTGAAAAAGAATATGGTAAACCGGACGTCATTGCGGGAGTCGCAACTGGTGCTATCGGAATTGGGATGCTTGTAGCGGAATATATGGGATTGCCTTTTGTTTATGTCCGACCAGAACCCAAAAAACACGGTAGACAAAATCAGGTGGAAGGCTTTTTACAGAAAGGTCAGAATGTAGTTGTAGTAGAAGATTTAATTAGCACTGGAAATAGCAGTTTGTTAGCAGTAGAAGCCCTAAAAGAAGCTGGAGCGAATATCAAAGGTATGGTGGCTATTTTTACTTATGGTTTTGATGTCGCGAAAGAAAATTTCAAAAATGCCAATATCGAGTTAAACACTTTAGCCGATTATAATAATTTATTAGAATTGGCTGTTGCCAAAAATTATATTTCCGAAATAGAACTCAAAACATTGCAAGAATGGCGAGTGAGTCCCTCGACTTGGAAAGTGTAAATGAGATAATAGATAATAGACTGATAGATACATAGAAGGATAGATAATAGACGGATAGATAATAGACTATCTATTATTTGTCTATCATCTCTAATCTATTTGTCTCTCATCTCTTTAAAAAATAAAAACTATGAACCTTGAAAGTCCAAAAGTTACCGTAGCTAAATCAGCACAACACATCTTTGATTCCTTGTCAGATGTAAAAAACTTTGAAAAACTAATGCCAGAAAACATTGCTAAGTTTGAAGTTTTAGGGGATGATATTTTCAACTTTGGTTTAAAAGGAATGCCTGAAATCAAATTGAAAATGAAAGACAAAACACCATACTCAAAAGTGATCTTAGCAGCAGCGAGCGATAAATTACCATTTACTCTAACAGCAAACATCGATGCTATTTCTGATGCGCAAAGTGCTGTGCAATTACACTTTGAAGGCGATTTCAATCCAATGATGGCGATGATGATTAAAGGACCAATCTCAAAGTTTATTGAGACGTTGGCAGAGAATATGAATAAGCTTTAACAGTAAGAATAAAGAAAATATAGAAAATAGACTAAAAGCTACTGAAAAGTGGCTTTTTTGTTTATTACTGTGTCATTTCGAACAAAGTGAGAAATCACATAATCTTGCTACTAAACACCAATAAAATGAGATTTCTCCCGTTGGTCGAAATGACAAATAAATTATTTAACCGTTGTCAATCGCTTATCAATAATACGTTCCATATAATCCTGTACATTTGATATTAAGAGGAGAATGTCCAGTGGACATTCGGTATTTAACTTTTTTATCTAACTGTAGTAAGTCGCTTATCAATAATACGTTCCATATAATCTTGAACGAATGCTTTACATTTTAATTCCAATAAATCCATAACAGCATTTCGTTTCGAAATTAAATTGTATTCCATGGCTTTATCATTCTTATCATAAAACCCAATGGCTTTTTTACCGTCAAAAGTGCAAATATAATCGCCACTCATAAACTGGTACATATTTGAACCGTATTTTATTACAAAAGGCGCTACTTGCCTTTCGCTAATCAAGCTTCTGCCCCAACTTCTAAACGGTTTTTGGTAGCCAATCATGTCTAATATCGTTGGATAAATATCTATTTGCTGTGCCCAATCATTATTGACACCTACGTATTTTTCATCGGGCGAAAAGAACAAAATCGGAACGGTATTTTTATTAAATTCTTTTTTATACTCATCGTAAGCAATTGTATTTCCGTGATCGGCAACGAGAACAAAAATAGTGTTTTTGTACCACGACTGCTTTTTGGCGGAAGCAAAAAATTGTTTTAAAGAATAATCGGTATATCCAATACTTTCGTTGATATTTACTTTTCCTTTTGGAAACTTACCTTCATATTTTTCGGGAACTTTATATGGTTCATGTGACGAAACCGAGAACAATGTCGCCATGAAAGGTTGTTTTTTTTGTGTCAGTTTGTTGTTAAAAAACTGGAAGAACGGCTCATCCCAAATGCCCCAAACACCATCAAACTCAGCTTCATTATTAAATTCAGTTTTACCATAATAATGATCATAGCCTAAGATATTTCCAAAACCTAAAAACCCCATCGAGCCATTTGGTGCACCATGAAAAAAAGAAGTGTCATATCCTTGACTTTCTAAAGTAGAAACCAAAGATTCAATTTTTTGCTTCGGATAAGGTGATGAAGTAAATGCATTCTGAAACGACGGAATTCCGGCAATTACCGATGACATTCCATGAATCGATTTCCAACCATTAGCATAGGCATTCGTAAAAATTAAACTGTGTTGCGCGAGTGAATCTACAAATGGTGTATAGCCTTGATAACCCTTAATTTTTGTTCCTTTATTAAACGCACCATTGTATTCACGCGCAAAACTTTCAAGTATAAAAATCACAACATTAGGCTTGGATGGAGGATTGTTTTTGTACTGTTTTATAGGCATCAATAAACTATCAACCTGCGCTTTTGAAACGAGATTTACTTTCTTAAACGTATTGGTATTCCAAGTTCTGATAATCGCAAATGGTGTATTTAAAACAATATCTGACTGCGATACATTGGTAACAAATCGGCTGGCATCCAAAATATTAATTGGTCGCGTGCTTTTCTTAAAATCACCCCGGATTCCACCGATGCAGAGTATTGCAATTAACAGAAAACTAAATATAGATGTTGCAAAGTATTTTAGATCGGGTGTTTCTGTTTTATGATGCACTTTGGTTTTTTTGTAAAGCAAAATCCAAATAAAAGAAAGCGCAAAAAACAACAAAAACACATGCCAGTAATTGAGTATGAAATCAAAAAGTAAAAGCATCTTATTACTCTCGTTTTCAAGTGTATCAAGCGATGCTCTTGTACTTCTGCTAAAAGTATAACGGTAATAAATAAAATCGATAAAATTAGCGGAATAGGCTACTAAATTAGGTATAAAATATAGATAGAAAAGTGTCTTCTGATATTTCTTTCTGGAGTTATGAAGTGCCGGAATAATTGACCCGATAATAAATAAACTATTGACATACAAAATAGTTGTGGTATCAAAAGCTAGACCGTGGAAACACAATTTTAAAAAATCAATTACGCCGTCTACTTTTATTAAAGAACTATTGTAAACGTAGAATAAAACTCTGGCTATGGAGTAAAAAACATAAGCCAATAGAATTCTAATGGATAGTATTTTATACTCTTCAAAACGGGGGAATTTTTTCATATTCAGGGTAAAATTAAAGGTAACAAAACTACATATTTAGGTTGTAAATGCTGCATATTTTAAATTAATATTGTTTAAGAAACTAATATTAATTAATTTGCAATAAAATTACTATTCTAATGACTCCAATATCAAGACTTTTTGACTTCCCATACTATCAGCTAAAAAAAAACAACCTCTCAGATTGTCTTGTTACCAAATATGACGGTCGATGGGTAAAAACTTCTACACAACAATATATTGACAAAGCCAATGCTGTATCAAGAGCTTTACTTCGATTAGGAGTTCTTGAAAATGACAAGATAGCAATAATTTCAACTTCAAATAGGACAGAATGGAATATTATAGACATTGGAATACTGCAAGTTGGCGCTCAAAATGTACCTATTTATCCAACTATTGCTGCTGAAGATTATGAATATATTTTAAATCACTCAGAGTCAATTTTTTGTTTTGTTTCTGATGAAATGATTTATGAAAAAATAAAATCTGTAAAGGCAAATATTCCATTACTAAAAGAAATTTATTCTTTTAACGAGATTAAAGGATGTAAAAATTGGTCAGAGATTTTGGAACTTGGAAAAGATGAGAGTAATCAAGATGTAGTTGAAGACAGAAAGAATAATGTTAAACCTAATGATTTAGCAACTATAATTTATACCTCTGGAACAACTGGAAAACCTAAAGGCGTTATGCTTTCTCATGATAATATTGTATCCAATGTTTTTGCTGGCGCAATGAGAATTCCTTACACAGAAGGCAATTATAGAACTATGAGCTATTTACCTGTTTGTCATATCCTGGAACGGTTTTATTTGTATTTATGTCAATATTATAGCATATCAATCTATTTTGGTGAATCTTTAGATAAAATTGGTGAAAATATAAAAGAAGTAAAACCTCATTTAATAACCGGAGTTCCCAGAGTTCTTGAAAAAATATACGATAAAATATACTCAAAAGGATTAGAGCTTAAAGGAATAAAAAAGATGCTTTTCTTTTGGGCCATCAATTTAGGATTTCAATTTGAGCCTTATGATGCAAATGGTTGGTGGTATAAATTTCAATTAAAAATTGCCAGAAAACTAATCTTTAGTAAATGGAAAGAAGCGGTAGGAGGAAATTTACAACTTATTGCTTGTGGAAGTGCGGCACTTCAACCCCGTTTAGCTAGAATTTTTGCTGCTGCTGAAATCACAATAATGGAAGGCTATGGATTAACAGAAACTTCTCCACTAGTTGCTATAAATGATATGCGTAACAATGGTTTCAAAATAGGAACTGTTGGGAAAGTCATTGATAAAGTAGAAGTAAAAATAGCCGAAGATGGAGAAATTTTATGTAAAGGTCCAAACATAATGTTAGGGTATTATAAAGACGAAGCCCAAACTAAAGAAGTAATGACTGATGGCTATTTTCACACAGGTGATATAGGAGAAATTGACAGTGAAGGTTTCTTGAAAATTACTGATCGCAAGAAGGAAATGTTTAAAACTTCGGGTGGGAAATATGTTTCACCACAATTATTGGAAAATGCGATGAAACAATCTCGTTTTGTAGAACAAATTATGGTGATTGGAGATGGTCAAAAAATGCCTGCAGCGTTTATCCAGCCCAACTTTGCGTTTGTTAAAGAATGGGAGCGAATTCATGGAATTCCAATAGGAAATACAAATGAAGAAATAATTTCAAACCCCAAATTAATTGAACGTATTCAAGAAGAGATCAATGAATTAAACAAAAAATTTGGTAGTTGGGAACAAATAAAACGCTTTGAACTTACTCCCGATGTTTGGTCAATTGATGCCGGACACCTTACTCCTACTATGAAACTCAGACGTAAAATTGTAATGGAGAAATATAAAGACTTATATAAAAAAATATATAACTCTTAAAGCTTATCATTTCCATCAACGAATGTAATTTCATCGATATTAGCGGGATTTCTCCCTACGTACGAAATGAATAAAATAGATGTTTATGATTTGACAAAGTGTTCTTTTTAACTAGCATTACTTAACGATTCGCCAGACTTAAAACTTTATCATTATGAAAATAAAACTACTATCCTTCATACTGTTCGCATTACTTTTATTTTCGGGTTGCAAAGAAAATAAAGCAGAAGACACCACAAAAGCTAACTATTTGGATTACTCCAAAAGTGACGACCAAGCAACAGGTGGGATCAAAATGATTCCAATTACAACTCCCATTGGCAAATTCAATGTTTGGACAAAACGTGTTGGGAACAATCCTAAGATAAAAGTGCTTTTACTACATGGCGGGCCGGGAGGAACTCATGAATTTTTTGAATGTTTTGATGGTTATTTTCCAAATGAAAGTATTGAGTATATCTACTACGACCAGTTAGGTTCCTACTACAGCGACAAGCCAAATGATAACAGCTTATGGACGATTGACCGTTTTGTAGACGAAGTGGAGCAAGTGAGAAAAGCATTGAAACTTGATAACACTAATTTCTATTTGATGGGACAATCTTGGGGCGGAATTCTAGCAATGGAATATGCACTCAAATACCAAAAAAACCTAAAAGGATTAGTAATTGCCAATATGATGGCAAGTGCTCCGGCTTATAACAAATATGCCGAAGAAGTTTTAGGACCACAATTAGACCCGAAAGTATTTGCCCAAATCAAAGATTTTGAAGCAAAGAAAGATTATACCAATCCAAAATACACCGAATTGTTGTTCAAGTATTATTACACCGAGCATATATTAAGAATGCCAATTGACAAATGGCCGGAATCTATCAATAGAGCTTTCAAACATTTAAACCCGAATGTGTATGTTTTTATGCAAGGACCAAGTGAATTTGGAATTACAGGTGATGCAACTTTAAAAGATTGGGATGTCACTTCAAAACTAAAAACACTTACGATTCCAACCTTAGTCATTGGCGCAAAATATGACACTATGGATCCAAAACACATGGAATGGATATCTAAAGAAGTTCAAAACGGACGTTTTTTATATTGTCCGAACGGAAGTCATTGCTCTCAATATGATGATCAGGAACATTATTTCCCGGGTGTAATTTCCTTTTTAAAAGATGTTGATAGCGGAAATTTTAAAAAATTATAAACTAGACTAATATCAATCATATTAAAGCCTCTTAATTTTTTTAAGAGGTTTTATGTTTTAATTAAATGCATAGAGTTAATTTTCCTAGTGTTTTTTTTATGTTAAAATCTATATTTACTATGCGTGCATAATATTTGTTTTGTATCTTTGAAATTGTTTTCATAAAAAATGAAAGATAAAACTATAGATTATATACTCCGCGCAACCTGGCAAGCTGTTTCCAGAATGTACAACGAAGAAGCTTCGAAGTTTGAAGGTTCTATGGCCATAGGTTTTGCACTGTTAAGCATCGAGAAAGAGGATGGTACTCCGTCAACAGCAATAAGTTCTAGAATGGGAATGGAAGCGACAAGCTTAACAAGGACTCTAAAAACTTTAGAGGAAAAAGGATTGATTATTCGAAAGAAAAATCCAAATGACGGAAGAGGTGTTTTGATATATTTAACTGATTTTGGAAAACAAATGAGAGCACAATCTAAAGAAACTGTTATGCAATTCAATGATACCATTCGTAAAAATATCTCAGAAGAAAAATTACAAAACTTCATGGAAGTTGCAGATATTATTAATGAATTGATTTCCGAGAAGAAGATTTTTTAAAAATAGATAATAGACGGATAAATATAAGATAATAGACAATCTGTAATAATAAAGTCCATCATCTATTAGTCTATAATCTATCATCTTTAACAAACAACATATGAAACGAACAATTAAAAAAGTGGCAGTAGTAGGATCCGGAATTATGGGTTCAGGCATAGCTTGTCATTTTGCCAACATTGGTCTTGAAGTATTGCTTTTGGATATTGTCCCAAATATACTTACTGAAGCTGAAGAAAAAAAAGGACTGACTTTAGAAAATAAGTTGGTTCGCAACCGCATTGTAAATGAACACTTAGCCAATGCATTAAAGTCAAAACCATCACCTATTTACAGTCAGAAATTTGCAAGTAGAATTACAACTGGTAACACTACAGACGATATGGCAAAAATAGTCAACTTCGATTGGGTTATTGAAGTGGTAGTAGAACGTTTAGATATCAAAAAATTAGTTTTTGAACAAATAGACAAATTCAGAAAACCAGGAACATTGGTGACTTCAAACACTTCAGGAATTCCAATTAAGTTTATGAGCGAAGGCAGAAGCGATGATTTCCAGAAACATTTCTGCGGAACTCACTTCTTCAATCCTGCCCGTTATTTAAAGTTATTCGAAATCATACCGGGACCTCAAACTTCAACTGAAGTATTGGATTTCCTGTTTGATTACGGTTCAAAATATTTAGGTAAAACTTCGGTCGTAGCCAAAGATACTCCAGCTTTTATCGGAAACCGAATAGGAATCTTCGGTATTCAAAGTTTATTCCACTTGGTAAAAGAAATGGGCTTAACCATTGAAGAAGTAGATAAACTTACCGGACCAGTTATAGGTCGACCAAAATCGGCTACGTTTAGAACCGTTGATGTAGTTGGTTTAGACACACTCGTTCATGTGGCTAACGGTTTATATGAAGGTTGCCCAAATGACGAAGCTCACGAACTGTTTAAACTTCCTGATTTCATAAACAAAATGATGGAAAACAAATGGCTAGGTAGCAAAACAGGGCAAGGTTTCTACAAAAAAATTGACAAAGATATACTCTCCTTAGACCTAGATACTTTAGAATATCGTTCCGCCAAAAAAGCGTCTTTTGCTACTTTAGAATTGACCAAAACAATTGATAAACCTATCGACCGTTTCAAAGTCTTGGTTAAAGGAAAAGACAAAGCGGGTGATTTCTACAGAAAGAATTTCTCGGCTATGTTTGCCTATTGCTCGAATAGAATTCCAGAAATCACAGACGAATTCTACAAAATTGATGACGCCATGAAAGCCGGTTTCGGTTGGGAAAACGGACCATTCGAAATATGGGATGCCATTGGTGTAGAAAAAGGTATTGAATTGATGCAAACCGAAGGCAATCAACCTGCAGCTTGGGTTACTGAAATGCTTACTTCTGGAAGTACTAGTTTCTATACCGTGAAAGAAGGCGCAACCTATTACTATAATATATCAACAAAATCGCAAACCAAAGTCCCAGGACAAGACAGTTTCATTATTCTAAACAATATACGAGACAGTAAAAAAGTATGGAGCAATAGCGGCGCTGTAATTCATGATTTAGGTGACGGTATCTTAAATCTTGAATTCCAGTCAAAAATGAATACTATTGGTGGAGATGTTTTGGCAGGAATTAACAAAGCAATAGACCTGGCAGAAACACAATACAACGGTTTGGTTATTGGAAACCAAGCAGCCAATTTTACTGTTGGTGCCAATATTGGAATGATTTTTATGATGGCGGTAGAACAAGAATACGAAGAGTTAAACATGGCTATCAAATATTTTCAAGATACGATGATGCGTTGTCGCTACTCTTCTATTCCAGTTATTGTTGCTCCACACGGAATGACATTAGGTGGTGGTTGCGAAATGACAATGCATGCCGATAGAGTAGTTGCAGCAGCTGAAAGTTATATTGGCTTGGTAGAATTTGGGGTTGGGGTAATTCCTGGCGGTGGCGGTTCTAAAGAAATGGCATTAAGAGCATCAGACTTATTTCATAAAAACGACGTGGAACTTAATGTGCTTCAAGAATATTTTTTAGCCGTAGCAATGGCAAAAGTTTCTACTTCGGCTTACGAAGCTTTTGATATAGGTGTGTTACAAAAAGGAAAAGATATTGTTGTAGTCAACAAAGACCGACAAATTGCTGTTGCCAAACAAGTTGCATTGCAAATGGCAGAGCAAGGTTATACACAGCCAATTCGTAGAACAGATGTAAAAGTATTGGGTAAGCAAGCCTTAGGAATGTTCCTAGTAGGAACTGACCAAATGGTTGCTGGAAAATACATCTCAGAACACGATCAAAAAATTGCTAATAAACTGGCTTATGTAATGGCTGGTGGCGATTTATCTGAACCAACACTAGTAAGCGAACAATATTTATTAGATATCGAAAGAGAAGCATTTTTAAGCTTGTGTACAGAGAGAAAAACTCTGGAAAGAATTCAGTTCATGTTAACCAAAGGGAAACCGTTAAGAAATTAGATAATAGATAATAGACGAAGAGACAATAGACAAAAAGTCTATCATCTATCATCTCTCTATCTATCATCTTAAAAATAAAAAAAAATGAAAACAGCCTATATTGTAAAAGCATACAGAACCGCAGTTGGAAAAGCGCCAAAGGGAGTATTTCGATTCAAACGTCCCGATGAATTAGCAGCAGAAACAATTCAATACATGATGAACGAGCTACCTGAATTTGACAAAACTCGTATCGATGACGTGATGGTTGGAAATGCTATGCCTGAAGCCGAACAAGGATTAAACGTCGCGCGTTTGATTTCGCTTATGGGATTAAAAGTAACGGATGTACCGGGCGTGACAGTGAATAGGTATTGCGCTTCCGGATTAGAAACCATTGCTATGGCAACGGCTAAAATCCAAAGTGGTATGGCTGATTGCATTATCGCCGGAGGAGCTGAAAGTATGAGCTTTATTCCAATGGGAGGTTATAAACCTACTCCTGATTATGCCGTGGCAAAAGAAGGAAACGAAGACTACTATTGGGGAATGGGATTAACTGCTGAAGCGGTTGCCAAACAATTTAATGTATCTCGAGAAGACCAAGATGAATTTGCATTCAATTCGCATAGAAAGGCCTTGCAGGCACAAGCTGATGGGAAGTTTGATAAACAAATTGTACCGATAATTATTGAGCAAACCTTTATTAATGAAAACGGTAAAAAAGAAACAAAATCGTATACGGTAACTAAAGACGAAGGACCAAGAGTAGATACCAATGCTGACGCTTTAGGAAAGTTAAAACCTGTATTTGCAGCCGATGGTAGTGTAACTGCCGGTAATGCTTCTCAAATGAGTGATGGAGCTGCTTTTGTTTTAATCATGAGTGAGCAAATGGTAAAAGAATTAAACCTTACTCCTATTGCCCGAATGATAAGCTATGCTGCTGCGGGTGTTGAACCACGAATCATGGGAATTGGTCCAGTGAAGGCCATTCCGAAAGCCTTAAAACAAGCGGGCTTGACTTTGAACGATATTAACTTAGTTGAACTAAACGAAGCTTTTGCATCTCAAGCTTTAGCCGTTACAAGAGAATTAGGAATAAATCCGGATATCATTAACGTCAATGGTGGTGCAATTGCACTGGGGCATCCATTGGGTTGCACGGGAGCTAAACTTTCTGTTCAACTATTTGACGAAATGAAACGCCGCGGTAATAAATACGGAATCGTTTCTATGTGTGTTGGAACCGGACAAGGTGCTGCTGGGGTTTATGAGTTGTTGTAATAGAAAAGACGGATAGATGATAGACGAATAGATAATAGACAAAAATGGAGGATTTTAAGAGACATAATTTTAAGAAACTAAAAGTTTGGCAAATGGGAATGGATTTAGCTAAAATTATCTTTGATCTTACTGATACTTTTCCGATTTCTGAAAAATATGGATTAAAAAGTCAAATGGATAGATGTTCGATCTCAATACCTTCAAATATTGCTGAGGGTTTAAGTAGAACAAATAAATCATTTTGCCACTTTTTAGATATTTCTCTAGGTTCATCATTTGAGTTACAAACTCAACTTCTATTGGCTTATCATAGAAAATATTTATCTGCTGAAGACTCAAATCAAATTGAAATAAAGATTGAAGAATTTCAAAAAGCAACAATGTCATTTCAAAATAAATTAAATAATTATTAATAGCAGGCGTCTATTATCTATCATCTTAAAAAAACAGAAACAATGAGCGACATAACTAGAGGAGGACAATTCCTCGTAAAAGAAACAAAATGTGAAGACATCTTTACTCCAGAGGATTTTTCGGAAGAGCAAATCATGATGCGAGATTCTGTTAAGGAATTCGTGGATAAAGAAATTTGGCCTTACAAAGATCGATTCGAAAAGAAAGACTATGCTTTTACAGAAGAAGTTATGAAGAAAGCTGGTGAAATGGGGTTCCTAAGCGTAGCTGTCCCGGAAGCTTATGGTGGAATGGGAATGGGTTTCGTAGATACGTGCTTGGTTTGCGACTACATTTCTGGTGCCACAGGTTCATTTTCAACAGCTTTTGGAGCACATACCGGAATTGGAACAATGCCAATTACACTTTATGGAACCGAAGAACAAAAACAAAAATACGTTCCTAAATTAGCTTCTGGCGAATGGTTTGGAGCATACTGTTTAACAGAACCAGGTGCCGGTAGTGATGCCAATTCAGGAAAAACAAAAGCTGTACTTTCTGCTGACGGAAAAACGTATAGCATAACCGGAGGAAAAATGTGGATTTCTAATGCTGGATTTTGCTCTTTGTTTATTGTGTTTGCGCGAATTGAAGACGATAAAAACATCACTGGTTTTATCATTGAAAATGACCCAAATAACGGAATCACCATGAATGAAGAGGAACACAAATTAGGTATTCGTGCTTCTTCTACGCGACAGGTGTTTTTTAATGAAACAAAAGTTCCGGTTGAGAATATGTTGGCTGGTCGTGGCGAAGGCTTTAAAATTGCTATGAATGCGCTTAATGTAGGCCGAATTAAATTGGCTGCTGCTTGTTTGGATGCACAACGACGTGTAACTTCCAATGCTGTTAATTATGCTAATGAACGAATTCAATTTAATGTACCTATTTCTAGTTTTGGTGCAATCCGTTATAAATTAGCCGAAATGGCTACTTCAGCTTATGCCGGTGAAAGTGCAACCTATCGTGCTGCAAAAGATATAGAAACCCGAATCAAATTGCGTGAAGCCGAGGGAACTTCTCACCAAGAAGCTGAATTGAAAGGGGTGGAAGAATTTGCTATTGAATGTTCTATTCTAAAAGTGGCTGTTTCTGAAGATGTTCAAAATTGTGCCGACGAAGGAATTCAAATTTATGGCGGTATGGGATTCTCAGAAGATACTCCTATGGAAAGTGCATGGCGTGATGCGCGTATAGCCCGTATTTACGAAGGAACGAATGAAATCAACCGAATGTTATCAGTAGGGATGCTAATTAAAAAAGCTATGAAAGGTCACGTTGATTTGCTTGGACCGGCTTCAAAAGTGCAGGAAGAATTGATGGGTATTCCATCTTTTGATACACCTGATTACTCTGAATTATTTTCTGAAGAAAAAGAGATAATCGGTAAATTGAAAAAAGCATTCCTAATGGTTGCTGGTGGTGCGGTTCAAAAATACGGTCCAAATTTAGAAGACCACCAACAATTGTTAACCGCTGCTGCCGACATATTAATTGAGATATATATGGCTGAAAGCACTGTTTTACGTACAGAAAAATTAGCCAAAAAAGAAGGTGAAGAAAATGTAATAGAGCAAATAGCTATGGCTAAATTGTATTTATACAAAGCTGTTGATGTAGTTACCCAAAAAGGGAAAGAAAGCATTATTTCATTTGCTGAAGGCGATGAGCAACGAATGATGCTCATGGGATTACGCCGATTCACAAAATATACAAACATGCCTAATATTGTTGGATTGAGAGAAACAATCACAACAAAATTAGTAGCCAAAAATAGTTATTGTTTTTAGTTTAAGTTAAGTTAATTGTTGAAAAATCTCTTGCACAAACAAGAGATTTTTTTTGTTTAAAATTTCTAAATTTCAGTAATGTTTAAGTTTTTAATTACCCAAATTCGTAATCTGTAATTAGCTATATTTGCTTAACTAAATCGATATAGTTTTATGGAAGAATGCATCTCCGTATTTGATATGCTTAAAATTGGTGTTGGCCCCTCAAGTTCGCACACACTTGGACCTTGGCGTGCAGCTGAACGCTTTTTATCTGAATTACAAACAAAAAACTTGTTCGATAAAATAACCCGAGTCAAAGTTGATTTGTATGGTTCACTCTCCTTAACAGGAAAAGGACATGCTACCGATTTGGCTTTAATGCTTGGACTTAGCGGACAAGACCCTGAATTTATTCCAGTTCAAGACATAGACGGAATTATAAAAAATATCAAAAATAAAAACGAAATTAATTTAGCTAACACTATTGTCATTCCATTTTATTTTTTGCAAGACATAGTTTTTAATAAAAATTTCCTTCCTTTTCATGCTAATGGTTTGACATTTACTGGTTATTTAAATGACAATACGGAATATACTTCTACCTTCTACTCTATTGGTGGCGGATTTGTAGTAAAAGAAGAGCGCGTGAATACCAAAAAGAAAATGCAAATCAAATGTGCTTTCCCATTTTCAATTCAAAATGCAGAAGAGTTATTACAACTCACAATTTCACAAAACAAATCGATTTCTGAAATCGTTTATGAGAATGAAAAATCGATGCGTAGTGAAGAAAATATTCATCATGAATTAATGCGCATTTGGCATACCATGCTTGAATGTATGTACATTGGTTGTCATTCTGAAGGGATTTTACCTGGAGGTTTAAATGTAAGACGACGCGCTTTTGATATGCATCAAGGTTTGATTGGTTTGGCCAACTATACTACTCCACAAGAATGGTTAGAATCCATTCGAAAAACCGAAGTTAAATTTCGTCAAATACTTAAATGGGTTTCTTGTTTTGCTTTAGCTGTGAATGAAGTAAATGCTGCTTTAGGTAGAGTTGTAACCGCACCAACCAACGGAAGTGCCGGGGTAATTCCAGCTGTTTTGATGTATTATTTAGTGATTGAAAATCATCAAGCTGGAGAAAAAGAAATCAAACAATTCCTTATGGTGGCTGGAGAAATTGGAAGCATCTTTAAAAAGGGATCAACAATCTCTGCAGCTATGGGAGGTTGTCAGGCAGAAATAGGTGTTTCTTCCGCTATGGCAGCCGGAGCTTTATGTGAAGTTATGGGTGGTACTGCTGACCAAGTCTTGATGGCTGCCGAAATCGCTATGGAACATCACCTAGGAATGACTTGCGACCCTATTGGTGGTTTGGTTCAAATTCCTTGTATAGAACGCAATACTATGGGCGCAATCAAGGCAATAAATGCCGCAGAACTCGCCATGGAAACCGATGCAAAAAATGCTAAAGTTCCGCTAGACAAGGTAATTGAAACCATGTGGAAAACTGCCAAAGATATGAACTCTAAATACAAAGAAACTTCAGAAGGTGGTCTTGCTGTAGCAGTAAATATGGCGGATTGTTAGAATTCAAAAGCTAAACTCGTGGTAATAAAAAAGTTATTATTGGTAGGTAATTCATCTTTTAAGAATACTTTTTCTTGACTTTGCAAATACCGTGCTTCGGTTCTAAATTTTACTTTTTCATTAAAATTGTAATCCACATTTATAGAACTACCAAATGTTTTAAAATCGCCATTTGAGGCTATAATAATATTATTTTTATCCTGATAATATTCCGCTCTGAAAGTAGTTTGCCATTTACTATTCCAATTATATTGTGTCATAATCACTGGGCTATACCAAATATGATAATCTGTTTTAATAGGGTCAATATCTTGCATTCCTATGTCAAAACCTGAAATAATGCGCCAATGACTGTTACATTTATAATCCCAATAAAAGTTATTAAAAAAACGCATACCCCAATACTGATTATAAACTTCTTTTCCTAAATAGGAACTCCAATTGAATAATGACTTAGCGGTGGGTTTATAGCTAATTTGAGTTCCGAGTGCTGGTGGAATTTTGGTATTGGTTCGCTTAATTCTTTGCCAACCATTGGTTACTAAAAAAGCGAAGTTCCATTTTTCATTGGGTTTATAACCATATTTTACACCCGTCATATAGTAAGGAGAGTTTTCTGCTAGTAAAGAACGAGTTAAGGTAAGATTACTCGAAGAAATAGCGGTTTCAAATCCAATATAACTAGGCATAATACCAACTTCGACAGTTTGTTTTTTTGCGCTATCCAGATAAAGACCTACAAAAGCTTCATTGAGCAGTTTCGTATTTTCGTTAGCATAATTATCATCAACATAGGTTCCCGAATGTAATGCAATACTGGCATAGACATTTTCATATTCCGCTTTGGCTCTAAGCAATCCTATATTGATATTAAACTCATTATGTCTATTATAATTATACATAAACGGAAGTTTTGTTTCCAAATTTGGAGTATTGAAATCGTAGGCATAATAAGTTTCAATATAACCTGAAAATTCAAAATCTACAGCTCTTTCCTGCGAAAAAACGAATTGTGAGATAATCAAAAAAAAGAAAAATTTCTTCATTTATTTTAGATGAAGGGTAAGAAAATATTAATATTTCATCCAACGAATTAACTCTTTCCATGTTGGCTTTTTTCCATACATCAAAATACCAACACGGTAAATCTTCGCGGCAAACCAAACGACTCCGAGAAAAGTACTGAATAGAATTATCATTGATAAGATAATCTGCCACATCGGAACACCAAACGGAATTCGCATCATCATAACAATTGGCGACGTTAGCGGAATCATTGAAAAAACCGTTGCCACTGTTCCATTTGGATCATTCATTACCGTGAAGAAACCAATATAAACTCCTAATATTAAAGGCATAATGATTGGCAACAAGAATTGTTGTGAGTCAGTTTCATTATCGACAGCCGCACCAATTGAGGCATAAAAAGAACTGTATAAAAAGTAACCCCCTATAAAATAAATGATGAAAGAAATCAAGATAGTCGCAATTGGCAGATTCCATAATTCTTTTATATACATACCTATATTACTATCTGCAGCTTGTTGAGCAGTATCCATTGCTTGAGCCTGCGCTTCTGCTGATGCGCCCATATGAACTCCAAACATACTTGAAACAATAAACATAGCAGACAGCCCTAATATTACCCAAATCAAAAATTGCAAAATACCGGCTAATGATGTTCCGATAATTTTACCCATCATCAATTGAAAAGGTTTTACAGATGAAATAATTACTTCTATAATTCTGGATGTTTTTTCTTCAATAACGCTTCGCATCACCATATTTCCATATAATATGATAAACATCATAATCAAATAACCAAAAGCGCCACCAATGATGATTTTAATTTCGTTTAATCCTTTCAATGCTTCTTCGCCTGATGCTTTTTCTAAATTAATAGCAACAGTAGCTTTTGCATTATTGATTTTTAAAGTATCTAAACCTGCTTTTTGAAAGTTTTCGGCAGTTATTTTTTTAGCAATAACGTCTTCTAAATTGTCAATAAAAGATACACTTGGACTATCATTGGAAACAAATTGAATGGCTTTTTGCAGCTTGCTATTGTCTTCTACTTTCGGAATAATTAAGAGTCCTTCGTAGCTTTCGCTGATGATACTATCCTTTAAAACTTTTAAATCAACTCGAGATAAATCAACATATTTGTATTCTTCATCACTTTTAAACTCATTTACAAATTGACCAGTTTTATCATGAATAGCAATGGTTTTTAATTCTGCTTTCATCGTGCTTAAATAGCCAACAAAAACACCGATACCAACAAACAATAACGGACTCAAAAATGTCATTACAATGAACGATTTATTACGCACTTTGGCAATAAATTCTCTTTTTATGATAAGTA
The DNA here is from genome assembly GCA_947456955.1 of Flavobacteriaceae bacterium. GTDB lineage: Bacteria > Bacteroidota > Bacteroidia > Flavobacteriales > Flavobacteriaceae > Flavobacterium. The sequence continues at coordinate 34,374 of CANGTQ010000005.1, forward strand.
CTAATTTGCTCATATTTCAGACTTCTTAGATTTTAAGATTATTAGACTTCTTAGAATTTAGATTGATTGATTGATTTATTAATGTCTAACAATCTAACTTTCTAACAATCTATTGTGTTACCGTTTGGATAAAAATATCATTCATACTAGGAATTTTTTCGACAAAATGAGTTACTTGACCTCTTTGAACCAAGGTGTTTAGTAAATCATTTGGCGCAGCATTTCCAAGGTTAATTTCTAATTTTAATTCGTCGTTCAACGATTTGAAATCCGTTTGGGATAAAGTAAATTTTTGTGACAAATCATACATCAGACCTTCTATATTATCGCTTAAAATTCCAACTTCATAGCTATTCGTTCTGAATTGCTTTTTGACATCAGTAAGTTTCCCTTCAATCAGTTTGTTCGATTTGTGAATTAATGCAATATAATCACACATTTCTTCCACGCTTTCCATTCGATGTGTAGAAAAGATAACTGAAGTTCCCTGTCTGTTTAGCTCGATGATTTCATCTTTAATCAGATTAGCATTTACGGGGTCAAAACCAGAAAAGGGTTCGTCAAGAATAAGTAACTTTGGTTTGTGCAAAACGGTAACAACAAATTGTATTTTTTGTGCCATTCCCTTAGAAAGCTCCTGAATCTTTTTGTCCCACCAACCTTGAATTTCCAAACGATCAAACCAATAATCCAATTGTTGTTTTGCCTCTTGTTTTGACAAACCTTTTAGTTGTGCCAAATACAAACACTGCTCGCCTACTTTCATGGTTTTATACAAACCTCTTTCTTCGGGCATATAACCAATTAATGCAACGTGTTCAGGCTTTAGTTTTTCACCATCCAAAATTATTTCACCACTATCGGGCAGAGTAATTTGATTGATAATTCTAATTAGGGAAGTTTTTCCGGCACCATTTGGACCGAGAAGTCCATATATACTGCCTTTTGGAACGGTTAAAGAAACTTCATTAAGCGCGGTATAATTACCATATTTCTTAACTACTTTGTTTACTTCAAGAATATTGCTCATAGGTTAAATAAGTTTCAAAAAATTAAAAATCAAAAATCAAAAAAAAGCATAATTCCAAAAACTCAAAATTCAAAATGAACGTAAAAACAAAATTTGGAAATTGAATTTTGAACTTTGAATGTTATTTGGGATTTGTCTTTTCGAATTTGCTTCTTAAATTCTAGGTAAAAGTAAGCAATAAGTAATAAAATGAAACGATTTGTTACAAAAAACCCACCCTGTTTTTTACAAAAGGATGGGAAAAATTGCTATGAAAAAGAAATTACTTGCTTCCAAGTAATAACCAAATGTAAAAATATTTTTTAAACTATGAAAACATATCCTTTACTTTTTCAAAAAAAGATTTGTCCCCTTTTTCCGGATTTGGAATAAAGTTTTCATCGGTTAACGATTTTTCAAAAAACTGACGTTGTTCTTTGTTTAGATTTTTTGGAGTCCAAACATTGATATGTACCAATAAATCACCATTACCATAGCTATTTAGACTTGGAATTCCTTTTCCTTTCAGTCTTAAAATTTTTCCTGACTGAATACCGTCATCTAGTTTAATCCTTACTTTACCATTTACCGCTTCGATTTCTTTTGAAACACCAAGTGCTGCTTCAGCAAAGCTGATGTATAAGTCGTAGTGAAGATTTTCACCTTCACGTTTTAAAAATTCATGTTCTAGCTCCTCTATAGCAACAATTAAATCTCCCGGAACTCCATTTCCAGGAGCATCATTTCCTTTGCCTGAAACTTTTAATTGCATACCGTCAACAACACCCGCAGGGATTTTGATAGAAACCGTTTCGTCTTCCATTATCATTCCTTGAGCATCAGCATTATTTGGTTTACTTTCAATAGTTTGACCCGAGCCTCCACAAACATTACAAGTTGTAGCCGATTGCATTCTACCCAAAATGGTATTGGTAACTCTTAGTACCTGACCTTGCCCGTTGCAGGTTGAACAAGTTTTATATTTAACGCCAGGAGCCTGTATTTTACGTTTTACTTTTACTTTTTTCTCAACACCATTAGCAATTTCTTCTAAAGTCAATTTAACTTTGATACGAAGATTGCTTCCTTTTACTCTTCTATTTCCACCAGAACCACCGCCAAAACCTCCAAATCCGCCTCCTCCAAAAGCACCACCAAAAATATCTCCAAATTGGCTGAAAATATCATCCATGTTCATGTGATGTCCGCCACCATATCCGCCAGCACCATCAAAAGCGGCATGACCATATTGATCGTATTTTGCTTTTTTATCTGCGTCGCTCAATATTTCATATGCTTCAGCAGCTGTTTTAAAATTTTCTTCGGCTTGTTTGTCTCCCGGATTTTTATCAGGATGAAATTCAATCGCTTTCTTTCGGTAGGCTTTCTTTATTTCTTCTGGGGAAGCGTTTTTTGATACGCCTAATATATCGTAAAAATCTTTTTTGCTCATAATATTTTATATAAAATTCAAACGCGATAAATCGCGTTTCTATTCGGTTGTAATTTAAAATTAATTTCCAATTACAACCTTTGGAAAACGAATTATTTTATCACCTAGTTTGTACCCTTTTTCAATTACATCAACAATTTTTCCTTTCAAATCGTCTGTTGGTGCAGGAATTTGGGTAATAGCTTCTGCAAAATCGGCATTAAATGAATCGCCTACTCTTACTTCAACCTGCTCCAAACCTTTTGAGATAAGTGTAGTTTTTAATTTTTCATGAATTAATTCTACTCCTTTCAATAAAACATCATCGTCTGACTTAGAAATTTCCAGCATTGCTCTGTCAAAATCATCCAATACTGGCAACATGGATTGTAATACATCTTGATTGGCAGTTTTAAACAAATCAATTCTTTCTTTAGCGGTTCTTCTTTTGAAGTTTTCAAATTCAGCAAAAAGACGAAGAAATTTATCTTTCTCATTGGCTAAATCTTCCTGAAGCTTTTCCTCAATAGATAATTCAGTTGCTGATTCAATTTCATTTACACTATTTTCTGTTGTATTTTCATCAATAATTGTTTCTTTTTCTGGATTTTCAGTATTCATCGAGTTTTTATTTTTAAAAATATTTTTCATATTAAATTCTTGATTTTTTGGTTTGCAAAAGTACTGCCATTTCTTTTAAAATGTCAAATTGTCATTTAATTTTGTTTGATAAAAAAAATAACAGAAAATAATTATCAAATTTTAGTAAAAATTTAATAAAATTTTAAGACTGTTACGATTTCGTTTAAACTAAATTTGTTCGTCAATACCAAACAAGTAATGACTATAGGTTAGTTTATCGCTGTAAAAAATTATTAATTCAAGAATCTTTATAGTAAAAAAAAGTGCTGTATACAACAGCACTTTTTTTATGAATATAAATCCTCAATAGCTTCTTTTATATTGAGAAATTGAAATTGAAAACCTTCATCTATAATCTTTTGGGAACTTAAATTTTTACTAGAAAAAAGTAAATAGCTCATTTCACCAAGCATCAATTTCATTATAAACTCTGGAATATTAGGTAGAAAAAGTGGTTTTTTTAGTGTCTTAGCAATAACAGTTGTTAAATCCTGATTGTTTGTCGGATTTGGACTTACCGCATTATAAACACCTTTCAATTGGTTTTCAATCGCAAAACTAAACATAGCAACCAAGTCGTAAATGTGTATCCATGATTGTATTTGTTTACCATTTCCCAAGGCTGCACCAAAACCCATTTTAATAGGTTTTACCATTTCAGGTAAAGCACCTCCTAAATTAGAAAGTACAATTCCGGTTCTTAGTTTACAAACATTTAACCCTAAAACCTGAAATCGATCAGCACTTTCTTCCCATTTTTTTACAACATTAGAAAGAAAACTATCTTCTGTTTCTGTGGTAGTTTCATCATAAACTTTATCAAAACCTTCCGGATAAATAGCTGTTCCGGAGGCAGAAACAAATTGTTTTACTTGGTTTGGATTTTTTTTAACCAAATTATAAAGTAGTTCACTCGCTAAAGTTCTGCTTTCTATTATTTCTTGTTTGTAAGCATTTGTCCATCGCTTTGCTATGTTAGCTCCGGCTAGATGAACAATGACGTCAACTCCGAAAATACAATTTTCATCAATTTTACTTTGCTGCGGATTCCAATAAAAACCATGATAATTAGGTTTACTTTCAATCTTTGAAACTAAAGTAGTAAGATAATTTATTGTATGGCCTTTTGCAAGTAATACTTTTACCAGTTCAGTACCTATTAAACCTGTTGCTCCTGTAATTAAAATCTTCATTTTGAAATTATTTTATTTCCTTCGGCTGTCTCATTCGCACTAGTCGCTAAGCTGCATAAAATTACTTCGTAAATTTGCTAAAGTTTAGTTTTTGCTTCGCCTCGGGTTTGTCAAAATTACATTCAATATCTAATAAGTAATACCCAATTGTAATAGGTTTAACTTTTGTCTATGCTTTCAATTTGATACTCCATTCAAAGTTCATTTCAGAAACCTGTTCTCTTTTTTCATTTACTCCAACAGATTTCATCCAAATAGTTTGTCCTTCACCGGTAGCAATTGTTTGTTTGATGGCTTCTTCTATCAAATGGCCATCATTACAAGTGAATGTAATTCGTCCGGTGGCTTTTTTTGAAAAGTTACTATTGTTGTTGGCAACCAACATCGAGATATTTTTTCCGCTTTTTTTGATTTGCATCATTACCAGTGTACCGGTTGTCAATTCTGCAGCCATGGCTTGCACAGCAAAATACATTGATTTAAAAGGATTTTGATTAAACCATCTGTGTTTAACAGTTACTACACATTGTTCTTTTGAAATAGACTTAACTCTTACACCACTCCAAAAAGCAGAAGGTAATTTAAAAAATAAAAAAAAGTTTAATTTTAAAGGCGTAAATTCCATAAAAACTATAATTTACTGTAAAAGTACAACAATACAGATAGATTACAAGTTGTTGTAAAATGCTAATTTCATGTTAAATTTTAGTACTTTGTATTGCATAATACCTTTTTTTAAAAGTATCTTTGTTTAAGAATTTAATCTTTTATGTATAGTATTCAAAGATTCAATCATTAACAAAAAATGAATTTGGTAATCAAAAAATAAATAAATCATGTATTATGAATATTGAAAACACAAAAGCTCAGATGCGTAAAGGTGTTTTAGAATTTTGTATTTTATGTGTCTTAAGAGACAAAGAAGCATACACATCTGAAATATTAGACACTTTAAAAAACGCAAAACTGCTTGTGGTAGAAGGAACTGTTTATCCGCTATTGACAAGACTAAAAAATGATGGTTTGCTTAATTACCGATGGGAAGAATCAACTTCTGGACCACCAAGAAAATATTACGGTTTGACAGAAATAGGAAAATCATTTTTAACAGAATTAAATGGCACATGGACAGAACTGTCTGATGCCGTAAACATCATCACAACTAACAAATCAAAGAAATCATGAACAAAACAGTAAATAGTAATATAGGCGGTTTAATTTTTCACATAGATGAAGATGCATACCAAAAATTAACTCGATATTTTGAGGCAATAAAACGTTCCCTTTCTAATTCTTCTGGTCAGGATGAAATCATGAATGACATTGAAATGCGTGTAGCCGAATTGTTAACTGAAAAACAAAAAAGCGACAAACATGTAATCAACAATAAAGATGTTGATGAAGTAATTGTAATCATGGGTCAGCCAGAAGATTACCGAATAGACGATGACACAAACGATAAAGCAGCTTCGGAACCATTTTATCCCTATACTAAATCTAGAAAATTATATCGAGATAAAGACAGAGGAACAATTGCCGGAGTTTGTTCAGGTTTAGGCCACTATTTCGGAATTGACGCTGTTTGGTTAAAAATCTTATTCCTGATATTATTCTTCGGATTCGGAACCGGATTTATTGCATATATCATTCTTTGGATAGCGATGCCAAAAGCAGTAACTACTTCTGAAAAACTAGAAATGACTGGTGAACCAGTTACCATTTCTAATATCGAAAAAAAAGTAAGAGAAGAATTTGAAAGCGTTTCTAACAAGTTTAAAAACGCCGATTATAACAAAATAGGAAACGAAGCAAAAGCAGGAGCGACAAAAGTAGCTGATGGAATTGGTGAAATTTTCATGAATGTTTTCAAAGTATTTGCCAAAATATTAGGCACCATAATTTTAGTTTTCTCTTCATTTGCCTTATTGGGAATATGTTTTGTTTCCATCTTTATGATCTTTTCATCATCAATGCCGGACAACTACATTCTAAATCACATTAGCACACCTATTGGTTTAGAAACACCTATCTGGGCTCAAGGAGTATTATTTCTATTAGCTTTTGGAATACCAATGTTTTTCTTCTTAATGCTTGGATTAAAATTATTGGTAACCAACTTGAAATCGTTTGGGAATATTGTTAAATTCAGCTTATTAGGTATTTGGATAATTGCTGTTGGAATCTTAATTTCATTAGGAATAAACGAAGCTACTCAAATAGCGTTTGATGGAAAAACAGTTAAAAAAGAAACTATCAATATAGCGCAAACTGATACGTTAATAATAAAATTTAAAAACAATGATTTTTATTCAAAAAGTAGTTATGACCATACTGATTTCAAATTAACACAAGATGAGAAAAACAATGAAATAATTTATTCTAATAATGTTACGATTGAGATTATGAAAACGGAAGAAGCCCTACCCTATATTCAAATTGAAAGACTAGCCGTTGGAAAATCAGCCAATGAAGCCAGAAATCGTGCAGAAAATATCAAATACGGTTATAAAATTGAAGGAAATAAAATAATTTTAGACAATTATTTATTGACCGCTGCTAACTATAAATTCAGAGGTCAAAAAGTAGAATTGTTCTTGTATTTACCAAAAGGAACTTTGTTCAAAGCCGATCAAAATGTTCAAAATTATAACAGAACCAGTAACGACTTTTTCAATTTGCACTTTAGTTCAAGTGACTATATTTATAAAGTGGAAGATTCTCAGGTAAAATGTTTGAATTGTCCGGCTGATGAAAATGAATATAACGATGTTGAAAACGGCACAACGGAAGTTATCACCAATGAAAATGATAGCACTGATGTGGTTACTGTAAAAGTTAATGGTAAAACAGTTATTGAAACCAAATCAGAAAAAACAAAAACAGGAAAACTTACTGTTGGCGAAAACGGAGTAATAATTAAAACTAATTAATCATGTTGAAGTTCGTAGTATTTTGTGCCAAAATAATTGCCGCAACTATAGCAGCCGCACTTTTTGTCTCATGTCATGTAAGAGATATTCATTTCGGCAATGGAATCGATGGTAATAGAAACGTTACAACAGAAAAACGTAACGTTGAAGGGAACTTTTCAAAAGTAGACGTAAGTCGCGGTTTAAACGTAACATTGGAAAAGGCTGACAACTATTTTGTAGAAGTAGAAGCCGATCAAAACTTGCAGGAACATATTTCTACCAAAGTTGAAAACGGAACGCTTTACATTACTTCTGATGAAAATATTGACGAAGCTACAGCAAAAAACATCCGTGTTAAACTGCCATCTTTAAGAGCACTTGAAGCTACCAGTGGCTCTTCAGTCAGTACGAAAAATACCTTTGACGGAACTGATTTTAAAGTAAAAACCAGTAGCGGCAGCGAAGCAGATGTAAGCATAGAATATGATGTGGTAAAATGTGAAAGCACTAGCGGAAGTACTCTGAAAGTAAACGGAAAAGCACTAAAACTTACTACACATTCTTCAAGCGGAAGCTCTATTAATGCTCAAGGTTTATTAGTTAATGATGTCGTTGCTGAATCATCAAGCGGCAGTTCGACCAACGTACATCCATTAGTGAGTTTAAAAGCAAAAGTATCTAGCGGAAGCTCTATCGATTATAACAGTTCTCCCAAAACTGTAAGTAAAGAAGAAAGTTCTGGCGGAAGTGTTTCTAAAAAATAAGTTAATAAAACATCTCAATGAAAATTGAGATGTTTTTTTTTCTATTTTTGACACTGAGTCTAGTTCAGAAAACAAGACGAACTTATAAAGTAAAAACATTGATTGTAAATTCATGAAAAAAATATTTATACTAAGTTTCCTTTTTATCACGGCATTTAGCTTTGCCCAAAAGAAAGAAAAAGTAAAAGGTTCCAAAATTGTTAAATTGGAACAAAAACAAGTAGAAGACTTTGAGTCGCTTGAAGTAGAAGACAACCTTGAATTATTTTTGATTAAAGGAAATGAATGTAGACTCGAAATAGAAGCCGATGATAATTTAATTGAATTTGTCGACTATAAATTAACCGGCAAAAATCTCCGAATTTCAACTTCCAGAGATATTTCAAGTTATAAAAAACTCAGTGTTCGTGTTACCTACAACGACAAATTCAACATGGTCATTGCCAAAGATGAAACCAATGTGACAGCTTTGTCCGATGTAATTTTAGACAACATTACTTTTAAGAGTTATGACTATTCTAAATTGTTTCTGAATGCCAAAACCAAAAACTTCACGTTGATGGCCAACGATAAATCGAAAGTAGAACTCAATTTAAAATCCGAAAAAACAGCGGTTGATGTAAGCAAAAGCGCTTATGTAAAGGCACTTATTTCCTCTGGTGAAATGAAATTTGATATGTACCAAAAAGCAACTGCCGAAGTAGAAGGTGATGCAATAGATTTAAAACTCCGATTGGATAACAACACCGATTTCACTGGTAAAAAATTTAAAGCTAAAAATGCTTTAGTAGAAACTTCAGGTTATGCCAAAACAAATATTAATATTAGTAATATGGCAACTCTGGATGCTTCCGGAAATAGTGAAATAGAATTGTATGGTGAACCCGTAAAAATTGAAATCAAGCGTTTTACCGATAGTGCTATTCTACAAAAAAAGCCAACTAAAAAATAAAAATAATCCCATCTTGTTCCAAAAAAACAAGAAGGATTTTTTTTTATGGTTCTATTTTAGATGCCAAGAGATAAATAACAGCCATTCTAATGGCTACACCATTTTCAACTTGATCTAAGATGACCGATTGTTTAGAGTCGGCAACATCTGAAGTAATTTCTACTCCCCGATTAATTGGTCCTGGATGCATAATTACAATTTCTTTTGATAAAGAATCTAAAAGTTGTTTGTCAACACCATATTGCATTGCGTATTCTCGTGTTGATGGAAAGTAATTAAAATCCATTCTTTCGTTCTGAACACGAAGCATATTGGCTGCATCGCACCATTCTAGTGCTTTTCTCAGGTTTGGCTCAACCACTACCCCAAGACTTTCAATGTGCTTTGGAATTAAGGTTTTTGGTCCACATACTTTTACTTCTGCACCCTGCATTTGAAGTGCATAGATATTGGATAATGCTACTCGTGAATGTAAAATATCACCAACGATTACCACTTTCTTACCTCTTACTTCACCCAATCTTTCTCTAATGGAATAACTATCTAAAAGTGCTTGTGTTGGATGTTCATGTGCTCCGTCTCCAGCGTTTATGATGCTTGCTTTTACGTTTTGTGATAAGAAAAAAGCAGCTCCGGGATTCGCATGTCGCATGACAACCATATCCACCTTCATAGATAGGATATTGTTTACCGTGTCTATTAATGTTTCACCTTTTTTTACTGAAGATTGTGCTGTAGAAAAACTAATAACATCTGCAGATAATCTTTTTTGAGCTAACTCAAAGGAAAGTTTGGTTCGTGTACTGTTTTCAAAAAAAATGTTGGCAATGGTAATGTCGCGCAGCGATGGCACTTTCTTAATTGGCCGATTGATGACTTCTTTGAAATGATCAGCCGTTTCAAATATCAAATCGATATCTTGCTTGTTAAGATACTTTATCCCTAATAAATGGTTAACTGATAGTTCCAATTGAGTTTATGGTTTGTAGTTTGTTGTTTGTTGTTTATAGTTTAAATCCTTATTCCTTATTCCTTATTCCTTATTCCTTATTCCTAAATCAAATAAACTGCATCTTCCCCATCCTTCTCCTTCCAGCAGACTTTTACTTTTTCATCGTTAATAACATCAACTTGACGACCTCGATAATCAGGTTGTATTGGCAGATGACGACTGAATCTTCTGTCAATTAACACTAACAGTTCTATTTCTGACGGTCTTCCAAAGGATTGTATGGCAGTCAATGCAGCTCGTATGCTTCTTCCTGTGAAGAGCACATCGTCAATAAAGACAACTTTCTTATCTTCAACTAGGAAGTCGATTTGGGTCTTATTTGCTTCTAATTGTTTTTCGCCACGTCGGAAATCATCACGGAAAAAAGTGATGTCTAAAAATCCTAAGGATATATTTTTGATGTTGTATTCGGTTTCTAAAATGATTTTCAATCGTTCAGCGAGCGAAACACCGCGGGGTTGAATTCCAATAAGAACTGAGTTGGAAAAATCAAGGTGATTTTCAATCAACTGACAAGCCAAACGATGGAGTATGATATTGACTTCTTTGGAAGTGAGCAATACTTTTTGACTCATGATAGTGTTGTTTGGGATACAAATATAAGAATTATGAATTAGGTTCTTTAATTATGATTTAAAGATTTATAAAAAGATGAAATTTTGATGAATTTACTACTTACAAATAAGTATTTTTTTATTGTAAATAATTTGTCGATGGGTTTTCATTCTTTAACTTATGAAGAATTGAAAAAAAATGTCGGTTCTAAAATAACTAAAAATAAAACTAATAAAAGTACTTCCTTTTGAAAGTGCTTTTTTTGTACTTTTAAATTTCTAAAAAAAGTATATGTCCAAACTTCCTCATATCGGCTCGAGCATCTTTACTGTAATGTCACAAATGGCAACCGAACACAACGCTATTAATCTTTCACAGGGATTTCCGAATTTTCCGGTTGACAAAAGATTAATTGCTATTTTTGCCCGACTGGCATCTGAAAACGTACATCAATATAGTCCAATGAGCGGATATCCTCCACTTTTAGAAAAGATCGCTAAGCTTACCCAACAATCATATCGAAGAATAGTTAATAATAAGAGTGAAATCCTTATCACCGCTGGCGCGACTGAAGGAATATTTGCCGCGATTCAAGCATTAGTCAACCCTAATGAAGAAGTTATTATTCTTGATCCAAGTTACGATTGCTACGAAGCTCCAATTTTATTAAGCAACGCCAAACCAATTCGGGTGGCACTTAACGATGATTTTACACCCAATTGGGAAAACATAAATGCAGCTACAAACGAGAATACAAAACTCATCATCATCAACAATCCGCATAACCCAACAGGTAAAACCTGGACTTCAGCTGATTTTGATCAATTAGAAAAATTAGTTGACTCCTTCTCTAACCTAATCGTTTTTTCGGATGAAGTTTATGAATACATTACTTTTGAACAGCCGCATATTTCAATCCATAATCGTCAAAAATTATGGAATCGAAGCATTACCGTTTCTTCTTTTGGAAAATCATTTCACATTACAGGATGGAAAATTGGTTATATCATTGCACCGGAACATTTGATGAAAGAAATCAAAAAAGTGCATCAATTCCTTGTTTTTAGTGTGAATAGTATTTCGCAAGTTGCCATTTCGGAATATCTGGATATTGTTGATGTCTATAGTCTTGGAAATTTCTACCAACAAAAAAGAGATTTCTTCCGTAATTTATTGAAAGAAACCAAACTGCAACTCTTACCTTGCGAGGGCACTTATTTTCAGGTTGCTTCTTATGCCAACATTTCAAGTGAAGATGATTTTACTTTCACCAAGCGATTGGTAACCGAATTTGGTGTGGCAGCCATTCCGATTTCTCCTTTCTATGCAGATGGGAGAGACACCAAATGCATTCGGTTTTGCTTTGCCAAAGATAATGCAACACTAATTCAAGCTGCTGAAAGATTAATAAAACTATAATTATATTTACCAAAAAAATAAAACCTTATGAATTTCTCTGCAAAAATGCTTCGTGATAATGCATTATCCGATAAAGTAATAGTAGTAACTGGTGGCGGAAGTGGCTTGGGTAAAGCCATGACCAAATATTTTCTTGAATTAGGAGCAAAAGTGGCCATTACATCACGCGATTTTGAAAAACTAAAAATCACTGCATCCGAATTGGAAAAAGAAACTGGTGAAACCCGAGGCGAAGCTGAACTGAGCGGAGTTAAATGCCTTCCTATTCAATGCGATGTTCGCCATTATGACCAAGTTGAAGCCATGCTTGCTGAAGTATTGAAAACTTTTGGAAGAGTTGATGTATTGCTAAACAATGCAGCCGGAAACTTCATCTCGCCTACCGAAAGACTTTCTGCCATTGCTTTCGATACCATCATCGATATTGTTTTAAAAGGTTCCAAAAACTGTACACTCGCTTTTGGCAAACATTGGATTGCCGAAAAACAAACCAATTGCAATGTTTTGAATATTGTAACAACTTATGCTTGGACAGGTTCGGGTTATGTGGTGCCAAGTGCCACGGCCAAAGCCGGAGTTTTAGCAATGACTAGAAGTTTAGCAGTAGAATGGGCAAAATATGGTATTCGAATGAACGCCATTGCTCCCGGACCATTTCCAACAAAAGGTGCTTGGGACAGATTATTACCCGGAGATTTAGCCGAAAAATTTGATATGGCAAAGAAGGTCCCGTTAAAACGCGTTGGAGACCATCAAGAGTTAGCCAATTTAGCAGCTTATTTAGTCTCTGATTTCTCTGCCTATATCAATGGCGAAGTGATTGTTATTGACGGCGGTGAATGGTTACAAGGCGCAGGCCAATTCAACATCTTAGAAAAAATTCCGCAAGAAATGTGGGATATGATTGAGGGGATGATTAAGAATAAAGGAAGTAAATAGTTAGCAGTCTCAGTCTCAGTCTCAGTCTCAGTCTCAGTCTCAGTCTTAACCTCAGTCTTAACCTGAGTCTCAACCTCAGTCTCAGTCTCAACCTCAACCTCAGTCACAGAAGGCAGATTTCTTAACTGAAAACTGCAACCGCAACTGAAAACTAGACCACTCAAAACTTTACAAGAATGTTAACAAAATTCCGTTGGCAAAGCCATAAATAATTGTATTTTTACGGCTCTAAATTTTTTAAAATTAAATGGGTAAAATCATTGCTATTGCCAATCAAAAAGGTGGTGTTGGAAAAACAACAACTTCTGTAAACCTTGCAGCATCACTGGGAGTTTTAGAAAAAAAAGTACTTTTAATAGACGCTGATCCACAAGCCAACGCCAGTTCCGGTTTAGGTATTGATGTGGAAAATGTGGCTATTGGTACCTATCAAATTCTAGAACACAGCAATACACCTTCAGAAGCTATTATTCCATGTAGCGCACCAAATGTTTGGGTAATTCCTTCGCATATTGATTTGGTTGCCATTGAAATCGAGTTGGTTGATAAAGAAAATCGAGAGTACATGCTTAAACAGGCTTTGGAAAGCATCAAAGACGAATATGATTATATCTTAATTGATTGTGCTCCATCTTTAGGTTTGTTAACATTAAATGCATTAACATCCGCCGATAGCGTGGTCATTCCTATTCAATGTGAATATTTTGCTTTAGAAGGTTTAGGAAAACTATTAAACACGATTAAAAGTGTTCAAAAAATACACAACGCAAATTTGGATATCGAAGGACTTTTATTAACCATGTTTGACTCCCGTTTGCGTTTGTCTAATCAAGTGGTTGAAGAAGTACAAAAACATTTTAGTGACATGGTTTTCAAAACAATCATTCAACGAAATGTGAAATTAAGTGAAGCACCAAGCTTTGGTGAAAGTATCATTAACTTTGATGCAACAAGCAGAGGTGCAACAAACTACTTGAGTTTAGCCGAAGAAATTATCAAGAAAAACAGCAATTAAGCCATGGCAAAAGCTATAAAGAAACAAGCATTAGGAAGAGGTTTATCAGCCTTATTGAAAGATCCTGATAATGATATAAAATCGATTGGTGATAAAAATGCCGACAAAGTTGTAGGCAATATCATCGAACTAGATATTGAGGCAATTGCCATAAATCCATTTCAACCAAGAAGTAATTTCAATGAAGATTCGCTACAGGAATTAGCTTCATCTATCAAAGAATTAGGATTAATTCAACCGATAACCGTTCGAAAATTAGACTTCAATAAATACCAATTAATTTCAGGAGAACGTCGTTTACGTGCTTCAAAATTAGTGGGTTTGAAAACAGTTCCTGCATACATCAGAATTGCCAATGACAATGAATCATTGTTAATGGCTTTGGTAGAAAATATTCAACGTCACGATTTAGACCCAATAGAGATTGCGCTTTCGTATCAAAGATTAATTGACGAAATTCAATTGACTCAGGAACAAATGAGCGAACGCGTTGGAAAAAAACGTTCTACGATTGCCAACTATTTGCGATTGTTAAAGTTAGACCCAATCATTCAAACCGGAATTCGTGATGGTTTTATCAGTATGGGACACGGTCGTGCAATAATCAATATTGAAGATCAGGACGTACAGACAGATATTTACCAAAAAATTGTAAGTCAAAATCTTTCAGTTCGTGAGACTGAAGCTTTGGTTAAAAATTACCAAGAAAGCATTAAACCTGCATCACCAAAAGCTAAAAAAGCAGCTTCATTCAAAGTTGAAGATGAGCAAAAAAAAGCATTCGCAAATTTCTTCGGTTCAAAAATTGACGTAAAAGTTGCCGGAAACGGTAAAGGAAAAATCACGATTCCGTTTCACTCCGAAGAAGATTTTAATCGCATTATCAAACTAATAAAAGGTTAGTGAATAAGATATTTTACATAGTAATACTCTCATTCCTATTTGGAAATCAATCGGCTTTATCTCAGGAAATTGGTAAAGCTTTAAAAACAAAAGACACCTTAAAACAAAAAGAAATTGATCCACTCCGACCAACAAAAGCGGCTTTTTATTCTGCTTTATTACCAGGATTAGGTCAGGCCTACAATAAAAAATATTGGAAAATCCCCATTGTTTATGGTGCAATTGGAACAAGTTTGTATTTTTATATTGATAACAGTAAAAAATACCATAGCTATCGAGATGCCTACAAACGCAGATTATTAGGATTTGACGATGATCAATATCAATATCTTGATGATTCTAGATTAATACAAGCACAACGATTCTATCAAAGAAACAGAGATTTATCACTTTTAGTTACTATTGGTTTTTATGTGTTAAATATAGTTGATGCTAATGTTGACGCACACTTAATACAATTCAACGTGAGTGACAAACTATCATTTCAACCTGATGTGTATATGAATGATATTGATTACAAACCAAATTTAGGACTAACTTTTAACTACAAATTCTAGATGAAAATAGCCTTATTAGGATATGGTAAAATGGGCAAAGTAATCGAAGGGATTGCTTTAGAAAGAGGTCATAAAATTGTATTAAAAAAAGACGAATTTAACACTTTTGATGGCTTAGCTTCTGCAGATGTTGCTATTGATTTTAGTGCGCCAAAAGTTGCGATTGAAAATATTTCTGCTGCTATCAATCATGGAATTCCGGTAGTTTCGGGAACAACAGGTTGGTTAGAAGATTATCATTTAATGGAGAAGCTTTGTCTTGAAAAAAATGCAGCATTTTTGTATGGCTCTAACTTTAGTTTAGGAGTCAATATTTTTTTTGAACTTAATGATTATCTAGCAAAGATGATGGCTAAGTTTAAAGATTACAAAGTTTCAATGGAAGAAATCCATCACACCCAAAAATTGGACAAACCAAGCGGAACTGCCATTTCATTGGCAAATGCTATCATCAATCATACAGATAAAAACAATTGGGCAATCGAAAACCCAAAAGAAGATGATGTTTTTATCGATGTAAAAAGAATTGATGATGTACCTGGAACACATAGTGTTTATTACAATTCAGATGTTGACTTTATTGAAATTAAGCATGTAGCCCATAACCGCGAAGGCTTTGCTCTTGGTGCAATCATTGCTGCCGAATGGATCATTGGTAAAAAAGGAGTTTTCTCTATGAAAGATGTTTTAGGATTAGATAATAGAATATAGATAATAGAATATAGACTTGAATGAGTTCTAATAAACGTCATAATTACAAGAATTTAAAGTTTTCGTAATTGGGAATCGAAATTGCAAATGATATATCTGATATTTTAATTGATTTTGCTAAAACATGAAAGATATGACTAAAGTTCCCAAATCAGCAGATGCTCTGTTTCAATGCCAAGTAATATAGCTGAAGGCTTATCAAGTATCAATTAAAACTCAGGTATCCAAAAAAAGCAGGCTATTATTTTAAACTTATTACTTAAATGAAAAAAGAATTTATAACGATTTTTTGTATTTTAAGCTTATCATTATTGCTTTTAAGCTTTAAAACAAAACAGAAAAACGAAAGAACCAAAATAAATATTGATTTGTCATTGGTTTTGCCTGCTCATGTAGAAGAGCAAGAAAAATTATTTTCTATGCTTAAAAAAACCAATCCAAATTTTATTTTTTTTAGGTCTTTTTTAACTTCAAAAAGCAGAAAGGCTTTTTTTGGTGTATCAAGGTATGAAAATTCAGAACCAGAAAAATTAGATGATGTTTTTTATCAACAAACTGTAAATCATAAGGATAACAGACTTGGGAACAACTATAAATTAATTTCTTATAGAAAATACAAAAGTGGCAATAAATATCTTTATGAAAAAGTTAGTAGCCCTAATAAGGGGCAATGTTGTGTCATGTATTACTTTATGAAAAATAATTTCAGTAATGTTATGTATGAAATAAAACTATCAGGAGAAATAAATCAAATGGAGGAAATGAGAAACATTGCTAAAAAAATTGCATTAACTGTAAGATTGTAAGACACTTTCCAAAAAAGTGTATAAGTTATAAATAAAGGGGTTTGACATTTTCTTTAAGTCTTGAAACCAAAGTGAACTCTTCCTGAGCGAGCAGCTATTTCAATTTATCCCAACATTATTCACAAAACCAAATTTTTTCCCTGTCCACTTGTTATATAGTTCCATCTGCGTCGTTCATCATACACTCTTTGTTGTTTTTACAATCTGAAAGTCCAAGATTATGTCCTATTTCAAGCACTAAAATAATCTTAGTTTTAAAATGGTAAACAAAGCTTTTATTAGGGTTGATAAACATAATTATTGTGTAAAATTCAAAATCAATTTTACAATTTTATATAGTTATCATTAAAATATTGTCAAAAATTTTGCAACTTCAAATTTTATTTATATCTCTGCAAAGTATTTCGAACCCATTAAGGGTACCAACCGAGTGAAGACACCACGGTGGTAAAACAATACGGACCCTCAGGTCAAAATAAACGTAAGTTTCTCGATGGCTTTTATTGATCGAAATACAAACTAAATTATTAATTAAAATTTGTTTGTATGAAAGAATTATGTCACTTTAGATTAAAAGATAAGACAACATTATCCTTTGAAACCATCCCTGTTGAAGTAAAACAAAATTATGTAAAAACCAAACCTTTACAGAATTATAGTTCAACCTATTTTTTTCTTTCTATTGCTCATAATCAATTAAACACTTTTATTGATTTAACTGGTTTTGAACCTTGTGTTATTCTGTATTTTGATGACAATCTATTTTTTGAAGGTGCCTCCTATTATAGTGTTTCTTCTACTAGTTTTTATTGTATTCAAACACAATCCAAAAATATAATCTTGGCAAAACTACCACAAGATCTTCCTTTAAATTCATTATTGAATATTAGTACTTTAAAAGAAACTTTAAATTTTATTTCTTATGAAAACTTCCTTTCAAGATAAAATTAATCAATGTCAATTGGCTACTAAAGCACAAATCCAATATTTGAAAAATTACAAAAGTAAGATTGAAGAAAGTTTAGTTTTTGATTCTTTTTTTTCAGAAAGTAAATATAAAGGTCAAGACAGCTTTTTTGAATTATGGAATTGTTATGGATTATCTGATGATAATATGAGTTGGCTTAATTTTGGATTTCAAAGTAATGTAACATTATTTCATTCAAAGTATCATTTGATGGAAAAATGGTTTGAAATATTATTTAGTAAAAAAATAGCTTTTAAGCCCTTTTTTGATATTGAAATTGAACATCATAACCGAATAAGAGAAAATGCAAATAAAAAAGGTATTAAAAACTTAGTATTGATTGTAGATTTTGATAAAATAGCTAAAATAATAGACGATCATTTTATTAGTGTTAGTAATTCAAAATTAAATATTAATACAGTAAATGGCGCTACAATTACACCTCCAGCTCAAATAGACGAGGCATTAGTAGTTGTACTTTTGAATGTTTCGTATACGGATATTAGTACTATATCTGAACTTAAAAACTGGATTTATTTAATTACAAATACTGAAAATCAAACTTTAACAGAACGCTTGTCCTATTTAAATATCTTGGCTAATTCACTAAATGAAGCCATGAAAACTTCTGATCATGCTTTATCAAAAGCCTATTTATATGGACTGTATTCACAACTATTAAAATGGATTCATGAAACGTTAGACTTGGTAGAATGGACTTGTGATGCTGACTATGAAAAACTACCAATACTCCTATTAAAAGAATTTAAAACGTGTAAATGTTTGCACATGTGGAAAAGTAAAAACAATTAATTCAAAACAAATTACAATATAATAAGATGAAAAATATAGAACAATCAAATTGGTGGGAACACAACCATTTTATCAATGGTTATGGTAAATTCCCTTATGTAATATTAAAAGTTGGGTATGCATTATTTATGCAAATTCCGATACACTTCAATAAGAATAATGATATAATCAATTACCCAGGTAGCCATATCAATGGTGTTTCTGAAACAGATTTAAAAGCCTATGAGTATAACAAATTAAGTTCACTGCACGAAAAAATCATCGAGCATTGCAAATGGATGAAAAATAAAATTGAAGCTGACCGAGGCGGAACTGTAAAAATGTGCTTGGTAGAAGGACCAGATGTTTCGTATTATTTTGAAGGAGATACAATAGACTTTAGCACGAATATACCTGGTGGAGGCACTTTACTCACTCAAGATCATAAAGTAATTGGAATGAATGTCAAACATTATTTATAACTAAAACTAAAAACAAACGCTTATGTAAAAACAAAGAATTTAAGGTTAAACAAAAAAGTCAAAGAAGAAATAATCCCATTCCCATTTTTAATTTTAATTTTAAAACCAAATAACATGATTGTAATTAAATCAGAAGCCTTTATTACTGATAAGGGTAAAAGTGAAATTAATGAAGATACCCTGAAGTGTCAGTCGGGTAAATTTTATGTCGTGTGCGATGGTGTAGGTGGAAATGGGAATGGATTATTAGCCTCTCAATTGCTTGTTGAATCTGTAGCAAATTCTTTGTCTCATTCTGAGGATTTAGTCATAGCTATTGCTTTAAAAGAAGCTGAAAAAGCTTTAGAGGATTATAAAAGGAAAAATAAAAATACGTATCTAATGGCCAGTACCCTTGCCTTAACCAAAATTACTGATTCTTCAATACTCATTGGATGGGTTGGTGACAGCAGGGTGTATCAATTTAGAAATGGTAAAATTATATACAAAACCACAGACCACTCCTGGATTAGTGATGCTATAAAAGGAGGAAGTATTACAGCGTTAGAAGGACTTTTTCACCCGGAACGCAATAGATTAACAAGAAGTGTAAAAGGGAATTCGCAACCCACTGTAATGGATGAACATATACTAACTAATTTAGAAGACAATGACTATATTCTAATTTGTTCGGATGGTATTATGGAATCATGGATTGATGAAGATTTAGAAAACTTGTTTTCTGAAGTAAAACCTGCCTCCTATTTCGTTCAAAAGCTTCATGAAAATTGCCAACTTTTTTCTAATGACAATTATACTGCTATAGTCTATCAAATAAGTAAATTATAAAATTATAAAATTATTAAACATATGATCTCAAAAGAATTATTACTGGGTTACGAAGCTACATGTTATAGTATTCTAAATCCTAAAATCGATATTTATCTCGGTAAAGAAAATGAAGCATTACAGTCTTTTTTAAAAGAACATGATTTCAAATCTTGGTGCTTCATAACGGCTTGGAATCCTTTTTCAAAAGCACTATCCGTTGAAGAAAACATAGCGTTGAATTCACTTCTTGAACAAGACTTAACCCATTATGCTGTATTTGCTGCAGAAGGTAAAGACACCATAGGAAATTGGCCTCCTGAAATCAGTTTTTTTGTTGGTAATATTTCGAGAGAAGACACCATCTATTTGGGAAAGAAATACCAACAAAATGCAATCGTTTTTGGCGAAATCAATGAATCGGCAGAGCTAATTTTATTAGTTGATTAAATAAAATTCATAATCACTTATCATCAATGTGTAGAAGCAAAAATAATTTAAAGAGTATAAAAGTATTGTTGTTTAAATAATCAAATATAAATATGAAATTTAAAAAGAGTATTTTCTTTATAGTAACTGTATTAATATTGAGTTGTAGTATCTATTTCTTTAAAGAAAAGTGGTATCCACTTCTAAAGCGATATTATAGTAAGTACAATAAAATAACCAATCGTGAAGATATTATTTACGACACTAAAACAGCAGTCTGGGGGATTGATTTATCTCATCATCAAGGTGATGTCAACTGGGATAAACTGGTAACAAGTAAGCCCCATTTTGTTTTTTGTAAAGTAACTGAAGGAAAATCACATAAAGACACCAAATATAATTATCACCGCACCCAGGCAAGAAAAAACAACATCAAAATGGGTGCCTATCATTTCTTTAGTTACAATAGTTCTGGTAAGTCGCAAGCAAACTATTTTATAAAGCATGCCAAATTACAAAAGGGAGATTTACCCTATGTATTGGATGCAGAGTATATGCCTAAAATGCCAAATAGGAAAGCGGTTACCAGGGAACTACTCTCTTTTTTACAAACCGTTGAAAAGCAAACAAATGTTAGACCCATACTATACTGTGATAAGAATTTTTATGCTAAATATATAAAAGGATACACTAAAAAAGAATATACACTATGGTTATGTGATTATAACAGAAAACCCAATATACCCCATTCATTCTGGCAAAAAACTGATAAATTTAAAGTAGAAGGAATATACGGAAATGTTGATTTTAATGTTTTTAACGGAAACAAAGAGCAATTACAACAATTAACAATAGACTAATTTTGGCTCCAATCAAAAAAAAATATCAAAGAAAGGTTACTGACATTGCTACATTGCATTATATCAACTTAGATGGGATGAAAATTACTCTTTTTTCTCCCTATGAAGTAATGGTAAATGAGCTACTTTCTATTGGGGTTAATCCGATGGGGAAAACTATTAAAGAATTGCAAATAGAAGTGAGCGAAATTATTCTTAAACACTATATGGATTGCCATTATGGAAAACGTTATATAGCTGGTAATTCAGAAAACAATAGGATAGATAGATACAATCAAAAAAGGGTAATTATACATCATTTAAAAGAACTTTCTTATTGGCTATATGATTACGATTCTAAAAAAATGCCTAAAAACATAAAGTTCGATTTTGAATTACATAGAAAACATAATACAACCTAATTATGAACATTACTGATTGGATTGCCCATGCCGATTTACTTTACAATCAATTATTTCTGATTGTAATGGGTGGTCTATATGTATTGGCTTACCTCACTGGTTACACATAAAAACGATGGGATCTTAAATTTAATAATTAAGATAAAATGATTGACTTATTACATTTAAATTTTTCAAATCAAAAAGAAACGAATTAGAAGAGTAGTTTTTAGTACTAAATAAATCTATTTCTTTTTGCTTCGTCATACCACTGCTTAATTTCTTGTCTTCGTCCATTATTTTCGAAAGTTTCCATTACTACTTTTTTAAGCATGTAATGGAGTTTTCTTTCAATTAGTTCTGGGGCTTCGGCAATTGGAATGAAAAAAATTTGTTCTTTTTCGTAGGCATCAAAATTGAGTTTGAGTTTTACAGCGCGGGTGTATCTTTCTATTACTTGAATAGTTATATCCATGTATAGAATTGTTCCTTCTTGTACGCAATAATATTCTCCATCATCTCCTGGTATTGGTAGTTGAATTTTTACCTGAGGATAAATAAGGTTTTCGAGTATGAAGTCAATGTATTTTTGTCTTATTGCCATTTTTGTAATTTTATAGTTTACTTAGTACTTCATACAATTGCCGCATGCCATTCGTAGCTTTTTCAGAGAGGTAGTAAATAGAACGTTCGTCGTCAATATCCATTTCGTGTGCTAGTGGGTCGATTACTACCATTTGGCTAGCAAAAGGCACATAGTGCGGCAAGGCATTTGCAGGACTTACCATTAAAGACGTTCCAACTACTACAAACACAGAACAGGTAACGGCTTCTTTTATAGCGGCATCATGAATGGATTGGTCTAATCCTTCACCAAAAAATACAATATGCGGTCGGAGTTGAGAATTTTGGTCACAAAGGTCGCCTATAAGTACATCTCCTTCCCTATCGTATAGTAATTTAGGATCAGCTGTTGAACGCGATTTCATGAGTTCGCCGTGCAAATGAATAACTTTGGTTGAACCTGCACGCTCGTGGAGGTTGTCTACGTTTTGGGTTACTATAACTACTTCATAGTTTTCTTCTAATTTAGCTATGAGTTCGTGCGCTAAATTAGGCTGTGCTTCGTGGCATTGTTTTCGGCGTTGGTTGTAAAATTCAAGTACAAGCCCCGGATTGTTGTTCCATGCTTCTGGGGTGCAAACGTCTTCTATTTTGTAATTATCCCAAAGACCGTCTTCAGAGTCTCTGAAAGTTTGCAAGCCACTCTCGGCTGATATACCGGCTCCTGTGAGGAAAAGTAATTTTGGTTTTTTCATGGGTAGAATTCTTTATTAAAAGAGATCAAAATCTATTAGACTTTTTTAGCCATTTCTATGAATCTACAAAAAGGATTTGCCAATTTAATTTGTTTCGGCGATTTACAATCGGGTTCAAAAATTGAATTATTAGAAACCATAATAAAAATAGCTTTAGCCCTTGATACTGCTACATTAAACCTATTAGGAGAATACAGAAAGTCCATACCTCTTGGTGCATCTTCTGGAGAAGAAGTGGCTACGGAATAAATAATCACCGGAGCTTCTTGTCCTTGAAATTTATCAACTGTCCCAATGGACACATCATTAATTTGATCTACAAGTTTTTGAACCTGAGCATTGTATGGAGAAATGATTTTAATATCCTTTTTAGTTATACTATTTTCTTCTCCTTTACTTGAAATCCATTTCACATCACCTTTGGTTAACTCATTGACAATGTCCAATATTACATCTGCCTCTTCTTGTGATGAATTAGTATTTCCTTTATGTTCAACATTTACATAGAATAATCCAGAACCTTTAAATTTAGTATTCCCTATAATTGATTGGTTTGCCAGCTCAGGACGAACACTTAATTTTTTTTCATAGAACAACTCTGAATTTAATTCACAAATTTCAGGATGCATTCTCCAGGTTTCTTTTAAGAAGACTCCTTGTTCAGGTGCTATAGTTTTATTTCCGTTAATAACATGTTCCAAAGCAGAAACTTCTGTTCCTTCAGGATGAACACCCTGTTGAGGCTGTTGCAATTGTTGAGGATCACCCAATAAAATTATGTTTTTAGTAGATTTTGAAATAGCGAGGGTATCAATTAAAGCCAATTGACCTGCTTCATCTACAAACAAATAATCTACAGTATCATTAAAACTTGGTGTACTCCACATAAAACTAGTACCTGCAATTAAATTTACTTCATTCAATTTTGTTTGTATTACTTTTTTATCGGTAGTAATAGTCCATGGATAAAATTCTTCACTGATACTCGATACTTTTTGGATCATATTTATTTTTAATCCAATTTTATCAGCTTCGGATTGAATTTTCTCTAACAATCCTGTAATTACTTTATGTGATAAAGCCGTTACCCCTATTTTCTTATTAGCTTGTATTAGTCTAATTATCATATTACTTGCCGTATAACTTTTACCCGTACCCGGAGGTCCTTGAATGGAGAGAATAGAGTTATTTAGTTTAGCTGCCCAATCACTTGCCAGTTCTAATGTATCATCTGTGTTTATTACTTCATCAATTGTACTAGGTATATTTCTTAATAATAAATCCCTAGCCGCTCTGTAGTTAGGCAAATCAGAATCAAAACCATTATCTACAATCCATTGTGCTAATTCAATTATAGCATTTTCTTTATCAACTGTTTTAATGTCATCAAAAGGAAATATAGCTATAGGATGCTCGCCAATTCTTGCGTTTCCTCGTTTGATTTTAACTTCTCTTTTAATCAAATCAATACTTTCAATTGTTCCTGCTGCATCACCATTTTGATTTTTAATTTTAGCATTCTTTTTAATCTCTCCTTCTTGATAAGGAAAAGTATAGGTTTCTATAGTACTTCTTAAAACAATTTCAGATTGACCTGTATATTGCAAATAACTCAAAGCTGTTTTTTCTTCTAACAATTCATCTGTGGAAAGATTTTTCAATCTATAATACTCCCACAAAAATGATTTCATCTCCCGGCGATACCAGTTCAACATGTGAGCTAAAATAAATTTAGCCTTATCAATGCTGGTAATTCGTTCATCACTATTTTCTGAAACGCCTTGCATTAATGCATCGAAGATGGGTTTTATTCTTTCCATATGAGCATTATTTTTTTCATTTGCTTCACCTGGTTTAATTTCAGGTCTCGTAATTACAACCCCTTTATCAATCAATTCTTTTCTTAAAGACTCTAACCATTTATGTAATCGTTCTGTACTTATACAATCATCTTGATTGTATAATTGAATACCGTCAATCATTTCTTGGGTAATCTCTTCAAACTTTTGAGTTTCTAATAAAAATTCATATTCTGCCTTTATTTTAGACAAGGCTCTTAAATCCATTTCCCTAGTATATCCAAAAAATTTCTCTAAATCTTTAATTGAATATTTTTCTACACTTGCTCTAACGGATTGTCTTACTACACCGTATAAATCAATAAATTTACCGGCTCTTAAATAGGAATCTATTTCCGTTTCACAAGTAGCATATTTACTCATCAATCGTTTAAAAGCAGTCTTTTCATAAGGGGCATAATGATAAATATGCAAGTGCGGTTCTTCAACTAATTTAGCCTCTGCAAATGAGATAAATGTTTCAAATGCTACTTTTTCTTCCTCTTCATTTTTTGCCCAAATGGGATAATATTTACCTTCACAGTACCATCCAAATAGATATTCTAGACCTCCTGGCTCTATCATTGGATCTCCTTCTAAATCCAAATAAATATCGTGTTTTGTCGGTTCAGGAAGTTTATTAAACCCCATTTCAACTTCTACAGCTAATGTTTCATATATGTTACGAGATTCTACTCTGCCTTTGTATTGAACTTTGGCTTGTTCTCGTAATTTTCGGTAAGTATCTATGGCACCTTTTGTTGGAGTGAAATCAACAGGAATCTCCCAATTGGCAAAGCCTTCAAGAGTGTTAATTTGATGGGATTTGACCTCTTTTATCTGTGCTGTTCCCATACCAGCAACAAAGCCGAGATGATCATCTTTACGTCTTCGCTTATTACAATCCTCCCACCAATTGCATATATCACAATGAGTAATAGGCTCAGGGTAAGTATCTTTTTCAATTTCGATACTATCTATCAATCGTTTTTTTGCTAATCTTACAAATGAAATATAATCATCAACTCTATATTCTATTTTGCACTCAGGATTTTGTACCCACATTTTTTCAGGCAT
Organism: Flavobacteriaceae bacterium; assembly: GCA_947456955.1. Classification (GTDB taxonomy): domain Bacteria; phylum Bacteroidota; class Bacteroidia; order Flavobacteriales; family Flavobacteriaceae; genus Flavobacterium. The sequence continues at coordinate 60,146 of CANGTQ010000005.1, forward strand.
CTTTCCCTGAATAACACCTATTTTTTCTGAATAAAGTGCAATTTGTAAAATTGTGCCGGCACGAGTTTCAGTGGCTAATTTAGTATCTAAAACTTCGTATGACCAATTTCCTAACTTGCTTGGTGTATCTACTTTTAAAATAAAATCAGCCCAACCACCCCAAATTCCATTTTCAACTAATCGTGCTTGATATATAACATCAACACCATTCTCCATAGCGGAAATGGTATCTTGTTCAGTATTGCTATTCTCTTGATTGATTTCAACAATAGATTTACCCTCAAGACGTAATTGTTGTAAAAAGGATTCTTCAAATTTTAGTCCTCTTTCTCGCAACATATCTAAAACTCTATTCTGATATACTGGCTTTTTCAGTTCCCCTAAAGCAGCTTTTTTATTCAAATTAGTTAAATGTTTGCAACTAATGTGATTGGCTAAATCAGATGGGGAGAATATTATATTATCATTTACTTTTTTCATGCGATTATTTTATTTTATAAGAGCTAACTATCTAATTAATATAATTTAAGCTAAATTTACTTTTGATTTTACTTTATTAACTCATATCCTTTAGCACTTACTACTACTATTCTATTTTCGGCTGTTTTTATAAGTTTTTCCATTTTAGTTAATTTGGTTTCGATTTTTACTAATTCTCTATCTTCAGTATACTTTGTCAAATCATAACAAAACAATTCTTCAGTGGTTAACAAGTACAAATTATCTTCCACAATAAAAAAGTCCCTTAAAGAATGTTTTAAAATAATTCTATTATTCCACTCCTTCTCTTCTTCTAAGTATAAATCATATTCTTCTTTACCAATTCGAATTAACTCGTCTTTTTCCTCTTGTGATTTATTATTCCACTCTTCTATACTGGCAAAAAAATAATCAGACTCATTAAATTCATTTTCATTTTTAGGGTTAGCTAATTCATCAAGAATTCTTAATCTTTCTCTTTCTTGGTATTCTTCTTCCCATTTGCGTTTCATATATAAAGGTTCCCGCTCAGGTTCATTTGGGTTAAAATAATTCTTTTTACCCTCTTTATTATTTATTTCAGCAGTAAAATCAGGGCTATAAAATGATTTTGTTTTATTTTTTGATTGCAATTCTAGAAATTCTTCTACTGTGTAAGAATCAATTGCTTCATCTTTTAAAGGATGTGCTAAATCATTATCATCACAACAAGATTCTGGTTTGATTTCAGTTGATTGTCTGTACTGTACTGACTCTTCTGACTCATCTAAATATTCTATCTTTATACTCGTTTCACCAAAAATGGTCAAATGTTGGGCACAACCAAAACTACCAACTGTAGATGATTTGATTCCTAACCATTTTTCATTCCCATCTCCTTTTACAATATGCTCGTATGTGCCATTATCAGGGAGATTAATTGTATTGGTATGAATTGGAACCCTAGGATTTGAAATGTCAAATTCAAAAATATACTTAGGAAACACTATATTGTCTAATAAAATCAACTTATTACCTACAATAACAATATCATCAATTGCTTTGTTTTTTACAGCTACTATAGGTAAATTAATTTGTTTGAATTTAAAGTCAACTTGACTTAAGTCTAATAAAGAGCAAAGCTCTCCTAAATCGTTCTTTTTCTTTTTATAGGTTCCTCCCAGGTATACCACATCTCCTTTTATGGCAATCGAACTAAAATTAAATTGATTATTAAAACCTATGTACTCACCATTTTCTCTATACATTTTTAAAGCCTTTTCTTTAAAGTTGATAGAAACAAATATTTCATGTTTTTGACAATAAACGGTCTTGGAAACATAAGGAATATCAATTGGTCCTAAGTTTACAATTTGATTATTCTCTATTGTAGCAATAACGCTTTGTGTTTTTTGCGGGATTACAAATAGGTTTTTCATAAAGATTCTATTCAATTTCAATTGTGCTATATCCGGCGCCCGTTTTTAATAATTTTATTTTGGTCCCTATTCGATCTTTTAATTCGCCCACATGCGAAATTATCCCAATAGATTTATTGCTTTCATTTTGCATATTTTCGAGGATTGTAATGGCTTGGTCTAGAGATTCTGGATCTAGAGAACCAAATCCCTCATCTATAAATAATGATTCAATATTAACATTACGAGCAGCTAAATCGGATAACCCGAATGCTAATGCCAAACTCAACTTAAATGTTTCCCCACCTGATAAAGAAGTTACACTACGTTTTGAATTACCCATGTATGTATCGATAACCTGTAAGGCATCTGAATCATTAGCAACTTCCAATAAATAGCGGTCAGAAAAGCCAGCTAATCTTTTATTACCGTATTCGATAAGTTGGCGCAATGTTAAATCTTGAACAAAATTGGAGAATTTTTTTCCTTGACCGTCACCAATAAGTGCATTCATTTTACTCCATAAACTTAAATCTTTGAGCAAAGCATCTAGTGTCTCTTGACTTTTTTGGAGTCTTTGTTTATTTTCTTCATTTACTTTGATTTTTTGTTCCTGGTCCCAAATGTGTTTTTGGAGTTCGGATATTGCCTCTGACAATTTTGGAAGCAATTCAATTAATTCATCTAAAGTAATAGAAGTATCGTCTAATTTGTTTTCTTCTTCTAAAATTTGATCTGTTGCAGTTATAGTTGTTTTTAAAGCTACTTCGCGAGTTTTTATTTCAAGAGATTCACTACGGATTTCTGCCGCTTTTGTTTCGTCTAATAATTTAGCCTTTAATTCTTCCAATGACTTAATCCCTTTTGATTCTAATTTAGAAAATAGAAATTCGGATAAACTTTTATGAGTGTCTATTGCAATTTTTAGATTTTCTTGATTTGCTTTAATTTGCAAACTCAACCCCTTTATAGAAGAATTACATAGTACAAAGTTTGTTTTTAATGTATTTACTTCTGTATTGATGTCATTCCCATTATAAATTGAATTACGAATATCTTTTGCTTTTATATATTCTTTATTTAAAAGCAAATGGTTATTATAGGTATTTTTTAAATCTTCTAAACCTTTAAATGCTTGAAACTTTTTTTCTAATATATCCAGTTCACTTTGCTTTTCTTGATAAGTTGTAAGCCCTGCTTCCCATTCCACAATTAGAGAATTCAAATTCCAATTTAGTTGATCGCAAAGTGTTTTAACATCAGTTTCTTGGCTAATAAAATCGGTAGATTGTGTTTTTAGTTTATCAGCATCTGTCACGCCTAATTCTTTCAAATTTGTAATATTCCCAATTAATTTAAAGTGTTCCTTTTGATACGTATTTAACTCAGAAGATAATACTTCCCATTTTTCTTGTAAGGCATTGATTAATGCTTCTTCAATATTTTCAGAATATGGATGGCTTTCCGAACCACACAAAGGACATGGTTTACCCTCTTCAAGTTCACTACGATGCTGGTCTAAACTCTTGCGACTTTTCCAATCTTCCAATTCTGCAGCTGCTATTTTAACTTTTGGTTCTACTACCTCTATTTTTGTTTTTAATTGTTTTTCTTCTTCAATTGCTTCAGCTAATTTTTCTTTTTGGGAAGCAATGTTTTTGGTTAGTGATTCTATTGCTTCTTTTTTTGAATCATATAATTTTCGTTTGCTTATTAATTGGGTTGCTGGTAAAATTAAATTTGCAAATTCTATTTTTTTAGACAAAACCTCTTCTATTGTACATAATCCACTTTGCTTTATTAATATTGAAATTGAATTTATTTCTTCCTGAATTTTTTCATATAATTCTTCATTTATCTTTAATAAAATTCCAAAAGGAACAAGAAATTCTAATTTGTCTTTTAATCTTTGAAATTCCTGCTCTGTTTTTGAAAGTTTTGATTGCTCATCATTTTGCAAGGCAACAACTTGCTTTAAAAACGAATCCAATTCTAATTCAAAATCTGTTTCGGTAATTGTTTTACCAATTAATTTCGATGCCAAAACAATATTGGCGGCCTTTTGATTCTCAAAAGTCCTACGATTCTCATCTAAAGTAAATATAGTTTCAGAAAGTTTTGATGCAGTATTCTTATACTGTTCTATTTGATTCATTTCATCACGAAAAACAACTAAATCGTCATGTATAACCAACTTATTTTCTTGGGATGCAAATGCTTTTTGCAGTTCTAAAAATGCAGCCCAATCAGCTTGATTTTTTTCTTTTATTAATTGATTTTTTTGAATACTCTCTTTAATTACTTTTTTATCATTAAAAGATTTATGTTTGGTCTTTTCTACTTCCAACAATGGCATATTCGTATTAATGTCAGCATTAATTTTGTCAATTTCTTCTTGTTCCAAAAGAACGGTTTCTCCCATCTTAGTTTTTTGAATCTCAACCGATTCTTTTACTTCCCTATACCGTTCAAAAACCAATACACCAATTCTTCGATAGACAGAAGAACCTGTGATCTTTTCTAAAATTAAATTGCGTTCATCTTTCTTTGCCAATAATAATTTAGAAAATTGACCTTGAGCCAAAATCATAGACTGGACAAATTGATCGAAATTCAATCCAATTATTTCTTCATTTTTCTTAACAACATCCTTTATTCCAGAGACAATAATTGCATTTGTTTCAACGTTCGTTAAATCTTGTTTTCTACTATCTAGGGTACCTGTTCTTGTCCGTCTAATAGACCAATTAGAACGGTATTTTATTCCTTTGACTTCATATTCAATTTCAGCAAAACAGTCAAGTGCATTTTTAGTCAATATAACTCCTTCTTTTTCTATTATTGATTCAGTAATTGCTGAATCAATTCTAGGAATTCTATTGAATAATGCTAAGGTAATTACATCCAAAATAGATGATTTTCCGGTACCTGTAGCACCCGTAATCACAAAAAGTCCAGATTCGCCAAGAACTCCATTTTCAAAATCAATTTCGTGTTCTCCTTTTAGAGAATGTATATTTTTAAATTTTACTTTACAAATTTTCATAATGATGAATTGAGCTTATTGAATTATTCTATTGAAGTTGAATCACCTATTTTTTCCAAGATTTCTTTAAATGCAAAAATTAATTCTTCTGTATTTTCTAAAGAATCATCTTGTTCCAATCGCTTTTCAAACAATTGAACAGGTGAAAAATCGCCAATATCTTCACCTGCGTTAAGCAAAACAGAAGTGCCTACTAACTTGTTTTTAAAATTAATACGTCCTTTCAAAATTTGGAAGCCTTTTTGTGCTTCGGCTGTTAAAAGTTCCTCCAACATTCGAATATGCTCTATATTTTCATTTTCCTCTTCAATTAAAAGCTCTATCAAATCAGTCAGAGGCGATTCTGTATTATACGACTCGAGACTGTATTTAACTTCGGCTAAAGTGCCTTCCATACGAATCAACTTTCTGAATTTAGGAATTTTGATAGAAGAAATTTCAAAATTATCTCCTTGAAGTTCTAAAATTACGACTTCCTTTTGGTCATCTTTTTCACTAAAACTTAATTGAATGGGTGAACCACTATAACGGATGTGATCCAGGCCAACAATTTGAGGTTTGTGTATGTGACCTAAAGCAACATAATTTGGTGTATCTCCGAAAATTTTAGCCTCTACTCCTGCTTGATTACCTATTTGGATTTCTCTTTCACTTTCAGACACTATCGCGCCTTGAGCATATAAATGAGCCATTACTATAAATGGAATTCCTTTATAATTTATGGAATAATACTCATTTACCTTAGCAAAATAATTTGCAATACCACAACGAATTAATTCAATTTTATCTTCATATGATTCACCAGGAAGTGCATTTCTAATATCTTTATCTCTCAAAAAAGGAATGGCAGCTACAACTACCTTTTGATTGTCAATTTCAATTTCAACAAATAATTCAGAAATATCATTAGGTACACCGCCCACAACTTTGATTTCTAAAATTTCTAGAAGTTCTTTTGGTGCATTTATAACATGGGGAGAATCATGATTCCCTCCTGTTAGTATTACCTTACACTTTAATGGTAATAGCTGCTTTAAAAAGGAATAATACTGTTTCATTGCCGCTTGAGAAGGATTGGCTTGGTCAAACAAATCACCTGACATTAACAATACATTGATATTGTTTTCTTGAATAGTATTAATTAACCATTCAAAAAAAAGATCCATATCATCTGAAAAATCAACTTTTAACAATTGTTTTCCAATATGCCAATCGGCAGTGTGTAATATTTTTAATCTCATAATTTATAATCTTACCATGGTTTTATTTTCATATAATAATCCAAAAATGCTTTTACTAATAAGTCGGTTGGAGTTTCAACTTTTAATGTTTGACTAAAAATAACTAACTCTTGTGCAATACGAATGACTTCCTTTCTGGCGACTATATCTTTACATCCAGAAACATCATAATGCCAACCAAACTTTATTAAATATTCTTTAAATCGATGACGCTCTTCGGGCAAATAGAAAAACCTATTATAATCCAACACATCAACATCATATAAAATTTGTTCTTCCAAAAGTTTGTCATTATCTTTTAATATCATAATAGATGTTTTATAAGCATATTCACTATCAAAACCTTTTCTACTTAAATAACTGTAGCATATTCTAGAACTCTTAAATTCCCATAAATCCTCTCCATTATCTTGTCGTGCGGAATCATGAAATAAAATAGCGTAAAATGATTTTTCAATATCAATAGTAACTTTATGCTTTTTATAATAGCAATACATCAAATCTGCCAAAAGTAAACACCTTATAATATGAAATCTACCATGAAAACTTTCTAAATCAAAAGTTTCTTCATGTTTTTGATATAAAGACGCTATTTCATCTTTAAAGAAATTAAGGGCATTATTTAATTGTGATGATACCATTTAAATCATTTTTTTTGTTTATGTATAATTGAAGCTTACAATTTTAAGCAATAATGTTGTTTTAAAAATTTTAATACAATTATAGTTATCAATTACTTTAATTAATCTTTTAATATATAAATTAATTCATCTATTTTCTCTTTTTCAAGTATAGGTAAAATCCAACTTTTTGGAATTGCAGCATAACCATAAAACAAACCTGCCAATCCTCCCGTTACAGCTCCCGTTGTATCGGTATCGCCACCTAAATTAACGGCTTTTAGAACAGCGTCTTCATAAGTATCTGTAGTTAACAAACACCAAATACTGGCTTCTAATGTTTGAATGACATATCCACCACTTTGGATTAGATTTTCATTTAATTCATAAATATTTCCGTTAATAAGTCTGTCAAAATGGGGTAATTCAACGCTGTAAATTTTATTAGAATTTAAAAACTCAGGGACAGTTTTTTTAAGATTTTCATAAATCTCAAATTTGTCTTTACCTTCCATTAGTTGTAATGCAAACTCTAAGTAATAGAAACAAGAAATAACAGAACGATTATGTGCATGGGTAATGGATGAAGCTTCTTTTACTAAGTCAAAACGTTTCTCGATACTTAAATCTTTAAGTAGCAATGCTAATGGTAATATCCGCATTAAGGAACCATTACCATTATCAATTTCATTTTGACCTCCAGCGAGGTTTGGATGAACTCCTTTACTAAGATTGATGATCGATTGCCTTGTCGTATTTCCAATATCAAATACTTCTCCCGTTGCGGTCCAATAGCCTTCATTTTTCCATTTGATAAATTTACTGGCTAATCTATGGATGTCATATCCTTCAACAATAGATTCTGCCAAACAAAAAGTTAGCGAACTATCATCAGACCACACTCCTATTCCTTGGTCATGTACACCTCCAGAACCCATTTTTGTTACTGGATTATTCTTTAAATATTCCCTACTCTCAAATTCAACAGGGACACCCAAAGCATCTCCCACGCAAACCCCATAGAGAATGTCTTTCAAATAATTTCTTGTTACCCTATCCATATTAATCTATTTATTTAAATTTCTTTATTCTCATTAAAATTTATCTTTTTCATTTTTGTTATAATCTAAACAACCTTTGATATACGATATAAACCCAATTAATTCATAAATAAAAACACCTATTATCCATTTTACCATTATGCTTGGAAAAGTAAAAAAAACAACAAAAATTACCACTGTGGAACATAAAGCATAAGTCTTAAATGCTCTATCTGAATATAATCTTAGAATATCCGAATAGCCAGCTGTAACTAGAAAATTAAAAATAAAGAAACCTAAGATAAATAGATACATAGTAAGTAGTTTTATATTAGTGATACAAATGTAGGAATCGATTTAGTCAAAATATGACAAAGTTATCTTCAATTATATTCAATCTGTCCCTAAGTATTCCATATCCTTATTTTCTCCCAATTCATTTTTATAACAAACACCAATACCATTTTTTGTATTTATCTCCCCTAGTAAATGTAAATCAGTAAATCCATAACAATGATTAATTAATATCGATTTTATTTTATTTAATGCAAACAAGGGTTTTATTGATTGTATTTTATTACAATCACAAAGTTGAATATATTCAAGATTTTTTAAGTTGGACAGCAATTCAAGATTATCAATTATATTATTATTTTCTATATAGAATTCTTTAAGGTTTTTTAAATATTTGATAGCATTAATATCTTCCAAAGAAGGCAAATTGTAAAAAGAAATGTCACTGATCTTGTTACATTTTGAAAGTGAATTAAGTGATTTTAAATTGTGGAAATCACCTAGATTCAAGCATCTGAGATTGATTAAGTTTTCAAATCCGTGTATTGTTTTTACAGAAGAATTATAAATAGATAATTCTTCTAATTGCTGGCATTTTGTTAATAAACCTAAAGATTTAAGGGCATATACCGACCAAACTCTCAATGACTTTAATTTGCTTAAATCAGTAATGAAGGATAACGATTTTAATTTTTTATTATACATAAGTTCAAGTTTCTCTAAAGTAGTAAGTAAGCTAATGTTTTCATATTCAGAAAATACATTACAATCCTCAATTTGAAGAGATTTAATTTTTGTCAAATTATGAAATCCAATAATTTCTTTTAATTTTCTATTGCTATTTATACTTAAACGTTTCAACGAATGTGGTTTGTCTAAATGAATTACTTTTATGGAATTACATTCTTGAATAGACAAAACTTCCAATTTTTTAATAGCAAAAATGCCATCTATATTTTTTAATTTATCACAATAGGAAAGGTCAATAATTTTAAGATTACTTAATTTCATTATTTTTTCAATTCCTTTTATATTATTGCAGTTATAGAGTTGAATTTCATTTAATTCACTTAGCTTTTCAATACTTTTTAAATCAGTAATTGAATTACAATAATACATCGCCAAACATTTCAGATTTGAAAGACTTTCTAGCGGTTTTAAATTGGTTAAATTTTGTGTTTTAAAATAAATGGTCAGTAAATTGGAATATGTTTTACTAAAGCCCGTAAAACATTTTCTGTCTTCCAAAATGTCAATACTTTTTACTCTTGTATTTTCGTTAAGTGTATTTAAAATTTCTAAATCAGGAAACTCAATACATTTTAGTTTTTCCAAACATGGCAACTCATTTACTGGACTTAAATCCAATAGAGAATTACAATTTTCTATGGAAAGTACCCGTAATTTTTTAAACGAACCTATTGCTGACAAATCTTTGAAATTCTCACAACTTGTAATGGAGATTTTTTCTAGGTCTTGTAATAGAATAAAAGGCTCTAAATTTTCAATTGATGAATTGTCTTTTAATTCTAACTTTTTTAAATTGAAGGCAAAAGATTGATTTTCACCATTACTGAGCGTAATGGTAATAAATTCGTTTTTCATAATTGATTTAGGAAGTTGTTACTAAATTATTTATTATTCAGTGAGTTTATAATAAGTTTTTAATTCTGGTAGAAATTTGGTCATCTTCATCGATTACTTCTCTTAATTCTGGATTTATTTCAATAGCTTTTAATAAAAATTCCAAATTATTTTTTAGAGCAACCGAACCCCACAATATTGGATTCCCGACAGGAACATCTACTCTTATGGCATCAAGCATTAATTCTTCATTATCCGATAGACTGTCATCTGCAAAAATGAGAAACGAAGAATCACAACCACTTTTTAACAAACCTTCTCTAATGAAACTAACATCTTTCGAATAGTATTTCTTAATTATAGATTTATATTCATTAAGAGGTTCTTCATCCCAAAGCCAAATATCAGGATTGCATAAAAGCAAAATTTCTTTGTCGCATTTTAGTTCATAGCTGAGATTTTGGAATTCGTAAGTATCGTCCTCAATAATATCTAGTGCTTCGTCTTTTGTCATTTTTGTTTTTTTTATAAGTAATTAGTAAAACGAGATTGTACTATTTAATAATTCAGTAATCAAATGTATCTAAAAATTTTAATTCTGTTGCTGTGAGATTATCCAAACCAACTTCATTTATTTTATCCAAAATGACATTTAAGGTTTCCGTAGTATCTATTGCTTCCCAATGGTCGTAATAACGTTCATCAAAAATAGATTTAGATTGAGCGTAGTTATTTAGACAAACTAAAATTAATATAAATGGTATTATTTTATTTGGTGTGTATTTAGCAGCAATAGCAAAGGGTTTGGAGCAGGATAAGAAAAAATTAGTAGTAAGGATTGAAAATTTATTCTTATGTATTGAAGTTAAATTATAAATTTGAAAAACCTTGGGCAATTCAAAACCTTAAAGATGTAAATCAACCAATTGCAAGGCTTCAAAAAAATCGATTGCTTTAACTTCTTCAAAAAAATCTATTTCACTCTCATGTGGAAGAAAATCAGAAATTATACGAATAATAAAATCTTGTGGTTTTTTTAAAAACATAAAGGTATAGTCTTCCATATTTACAACTGTTCGTTCAGCCAAATCGGTTGTTCTTACAAATTTATCAGAAGTTAGTGATGTTAAAAATGGTAGTTGTGTTTTGGACAATGTATTAATTGGCGCTCCATTTTCAAACAAACCACCTTCGTAACCATACAAAGAGGAATTTGTGATTTCTATTGGTTTTCCAAATCCTAAATAGGCTGGTAACTCATTTTGTTTTCCAACAATAGCTGCAAATCCCATTAAAATACAAACATCATGATGGGGTAAATTCATAAGTGCTTTTGCGGCACTCTCTCTACCAATGCCAGATACAACAACTTTATAATTATGTTTCAAATCGGGAATACGAGACAAGGCATCATGTACTTTCTCTTGTTCTATTTCCATTGGGGTAAGGATGATAATATTCATTTTATATAGTTTAATTTCAAAAAAGCATTTTGGAAAATGAACAGATGGGTATTTTCTATTTCATTCCTTGTAAAGCCACAGCAATCATTGTAGCAATTTTTGCATTGTTTTTTATCAAGGCAATGTTGGCTTCTAAGCTTTCTCCTTCAGTATTATCGGCTATGAATTTTAATAAAAAAGGAGTTACTGCTTTGCCTTTAACACCTTGTTTACTAGCTTCGTTAAGTGCTTTTAGAATGTGTTTTTCTATAACAGCTGGTTCCATTTCATATTCAGCAGGAACCGGATTGGCAATCAAAACGGAACCATTTAACCCTAAATCCCATTTGGCGCTTAAGAGTTGGGCAACGTCTTTTGCAGTATCCAAACGAAGTGGTGATTTAAAACCACTTTTGGAAGAATAAAAACTGGGGAATTCGTCCTGCCCAAAAGTCACAACCGGCACGCCAATCGTCTCCATATATTCCAAAGTCAAGCCAATATCCAATATCGATTTTACACCAGCGGCAACTATAGCTACATTGGTTTTTGCCATCTCGGTCAAATCAGCTGAAATGTCCATGGTTACTTCCGCACCACGATGAACACCTCCAATACCTCCCGTAGCAAAGATTTTAATTCCGGCCATGGCAGCAATACGCATGGTAGCTGCTACAGTTGTGGCGCCTGGCAATTGTTGGGCAATAACATAAGGCATGTCGCGTATACTTACTTTCCAAACATCCTTAGTTTGTGCAAAATAATCAATGTCTTCTTTTGACAAGCCTACTAAACATTTTCCGTTTCGTATTGCAATCGTAGCTGGAACTGCGCCATTTTTTCTTACCACATCTTCAACAGCAGCTGCTGTAATTGCATTTTTTGGCCACGGCATGCCATGGGAAATAATAGTAGATTCCAGTGCTACAATAGGCAGATTATTATCCAAAGCGTTTTGTACTTCTGAGCTAATAATGATATAATCCTTTTTAGTCATTATAATATTTTTTCTTGTTTTTATAAAGTGTTGAAGGTTTCAACGATAAGTCAACAGCACCTTTTCTTTTTAATATTTCTAAAGCTAATGTGTGTCCCAATTGCAGGCAAGTCATTTCATCTTCACCATTTACAAAACCAAAAACCCAACCTGCCAAGGCGGCATCTCCTGCCCCAGTGCTATCTACAATTTTAATAGATGGAACCGACAAAGCTAGATTTTGTGAAGCAGTAAACCACTCAGAGCCCTCTGCTCCTTTTCTGAGCCAAATGGCTTTCACTCCCCTTTCAAAAAGTGATGCTTGTAGTTGCTCTTTTAAAGTAACATGGGCGCACATCGCTGCGAGTTCATCTTCGTTAGGTGTTAGCATAAAAACTCCGTTTAAATCTAATGTTGCTAATTTTATTGCCTTGGAAACCGAAACAGGTTCTATGATGAGTTGCTTTTGGTTGGCTTTAGCAAAATGAATTAGCCATTGAATTGTTTTACTCTCCAGATTAGTGTCAATAATCAGTATGTCAAAACCCTTGATATAATCGGTTTGGCTTTCTAAATAGTCTACAGATATATACTTCCCACAGCTATCCTGACAAACGGCTACATACAAATTGCCATCGGGTTGCAATATCGAAACATATTTGCCAGTAGTATCATCGGCTACTATAGATTGATCACAAGCAATACCTTTTTTTAGAAAACTATCTTTTATATACAGTCCGTCTGCATCATTTCCGAAAGCCGTAATAATGGCCGGATTGACATCTAAAAGTGCTAAGTGCTGACCAATATTGCTGCTTACACCTCCAATACTTATAGATTTTTGAGCCGGATTGGAAGAATTGGATACAATGTTATTCTCGCAGAAATACAATTCATCTACCAGTGATGCACCAATACATAATACAGATTTGTTCATAGAAACAAATGTAAATAAATTTGTGACGTATATTTCCCCTTGAAAAGTATCTTTTTTCGCCAACAAATAACTTACTTATTTTCAAAAAGATAACAAAATAATGCCTGATTTAAATTTTGAATCAAACATCACTTTTTTAATAAAGAATTGAACTAAATGAGGTTTTTTGGCTAATACTAATAAAAATCAATTACCTATTAAGAAATGATTTTACTTATAATAAATAAACAATTGTTGGCAAGACAAAACTTGAAAAACTCGAACCGTTTTTTGAAATGAACAATAGCAATTAATTTATAGTGAAATTTAAATTTTAATGGGGTAATCTATCCTTAAAAACACCATAAAGAAAAGTTCCGAGAATAGCACCAAATAATATTAAAACAACACTCAAGAAACCTGAACCTAAAAGAATAAAGATTGGTCCCGGGCAAGCACCAACCATTGCCCAACCTAATCCAAAAAGGATACCGCCAATCCAATATCGTGCATTTCCTTTTTCTTTATCCTGAATATAAATTGGCTTGCCATCAATATCTTTCAATTTCTTTCTTTTTATAATCTGAAGACCTATCAATCCGGTAGCTATTGCTGTCATAATAATGCCATACATATGAAAGGATTGAAATTGAAACATTTCGTAAATTCGGTACCAAGAAACGGCCTCTGCTTTGGTTAAAACGATACCAAAGAAAAATCCAACAAGTAAATATTTTATAAAATTCATAGTTTAAAAAAATAAGGGTAAAATATAATGCGACATAATCAAACCGCCAATAAAAAATCCAATAACGGCTTTCAAAGAAGGTAATTGCAAATTACTCATTCCTGCGATTGCATGACCGGAAGTACAACCTCCAGCGTAACGCGATCCAAAACCAATTAACAATCCGCCAATAAGTAAGATGACAATCATTTTTGGTGATTCAAATATTTGATTTCCAAATAATGTATCGGGTAATAATTTTCCATTTGGAGCATCAATTCCCATTGCGGATAATTGCTGAATAGTTTTTGGATTTATGTTTACATTAGAAACATCACTTAAAAAATTAACAGCCACATAGCCTCCAATCATGGCTCCAACAACAACGACTAAATTCCAACGTTGTGATTTCCAATCCCAATCAAAAAAAGGAACTTTTTTCCCAACACCAGTCATAGCACATAAAGAGCGAAGATTGGAAGACATTCCGAAAACTTTTCCAAAATAATTGAGTAATAGCATTACAACGGCAATAAGAAAACCTGCTACCGACCAATGCCAAGTGTGAGTTAAGAGATTCATAAAATATATTTTTACAAAAATAGAAATTCATTTGAATTGGGTTTATAAACTATTGCTATAAATTGACTATTTTTGATTTACCTCTTTTTGCATGATAATTGTAAAAGAAAAAACAAAATGTATTTATCATGAAAATCAAACTAATTTTAGTCTCAATTCTAATAGCAATAACCACCTCATCTTGCGTTAGTACAAAATCTACTTTAAAAAATGTAGATGACAATGCTCCAATTCCATCATTAACCCCAAACAACACTTTTGTATTAACTGAATACAGCAAAGACAAAAAGTATGGTTATGATCCTGATTATCCTATTAATGTTTTTTATAGAAACACTAAAGATGAAAACCTAAATGCTGAACGTTTTTTAAATGCTTTGGCCGGACCAAATGGCGAAAAGATAACCTTTTCCAAAATCGAAAGTTGCTGCCCGTTTCCTAGCAAAAGAACAGAAATTGGTGCCGGTTTTCTTGATGTGTATGAATTAAAATGGGAAGGAAAAACCGAGCCTTTGAAATTGTATGTAAACATTTATGAAAAAGGATATTTGCTTGTTCCTATTGGTCTTTCCATTAAAAAATAACTTAACATACTAGCTCCAAAAAATACTCAAAATATCCTTATATTTGCGTGCTAAAAATAAAAAATCATGAATCTAAATTTCATTCCACAAATAAAAAATACTGATAGTGGAAATTTCTTCGTTCTTGCCGGCCCATGTGCTATTGAAGGAGAAGAAATGGCTATTAGAATAGCCGAAAAACTAGTTACAATTACAGATAAATTACAAATACCATATATTTTTAAGGGTTCGTTTAAAAAAGCCAATCGCTCTAGAATTGATAGCTTTTCGGGAATTGGTGATGAAAAAGCACTAAAAATACTTCGTAAAGTTTCAGAAACTTTTCATATTCCAACTGTTACAGACATTCATACTAATGAAGATGCCGACAAAGCAGCGCAATATGTAGATGTTTTGCAAATTCCAGCTTTTTTAGTTCGCCAGACTGATTTAGTTGTAGCTGCGGCTAATACTGGTAAAACAGTAAATTTAAAAAAAGGGCAATTTATGAGTCCGGAAAGCATGAAACACGCAGTTCAAAAAGTGTTAGATTGCAACAATCAAAATGTAATGGTAACCGATAGAGGAAGTATGTTTGGCTACCAAGATATGATTGTTGATTTTCGTGGAATTCCTACTATGCAGCAATATGCAACAACTGTTTTAGATGTTACCCATTCTTTACAACAACCCAATCAAACGGCAGGCGTAACTGGCGGAAGACCTGATATGATTGAAACCATTGCCAAAGCCGGAATTGTTGTTGGCGTTGATGGCATCTTCATTGAAACCCATTTTGATCCTGCAAACGCCAAAAGTGACGGCGCGAATATGTTACATTTAGACTATTTTGAAGGCTTAATGACCCGATTGGTTGCCATCAGAAAAACAATCAATCAATTTTAATATTTAGCCATTGAAAACTATAATTTTATTTTTGTTAATGACACTTACTGTCTTAACACAAAACGTATATTCACAGGAACAACAAGTAAACCCAACTAAATATACCGCACATAATAAAGGTAAAATGTATATTTTTTGGGGTGGAAATCGCGAAAGCTATTCCAGTTCTGACATTCATTTTAAAGGAGACGATTATGATTTTACTTTATATGATGTTCAAGCACATGATAAAGCAAAAGGTTGGCATTTAGATTATGTCAATCCGGCACGAATGACCATACCGCAAACCAATCTTAGAATTGGTTATTTCATTAACGATCACTATAACATTTCGATTGGATTTGACCATATGAAATATGTAATGACTCAAGATCAAATAGCACGAATTGGAGGCGTTGTTGGTAATTCTTATCCAGATTATGCTGGTGTATATTTACCTTCTGGAAACAATACCATTGACCTAACTGATGGTGGTTTTCTTAAATTTGAGCATACCGATGGTTTAAATTATGTCAATACAGAGTTTTGTAGAGTTGATGATATTTCAAAGCTTTTTAAAATAAAAAATACGGATAAATTTCAAATAAATATTACTGAAGGTGTTGGTGGTGGATTTTTATACCCAAAAACAAATTCAACTTTACTTGGTAAAGAAAGACACGATGATTTTCATATATCCGGATTTGGAGTTTCTGCTAAAGCTGGATTAAACTTTACCTTTTTTAAATACTTCTTTGTTCAAACTGAATTAAAAGGAGGTTATATAAATATGAACGACATTAGAACTACAAATAGCCCATCTGATAAGGCTTCTCAAAGTTTTTTCTTCCTTCAAAAAATCATTGCTTTTGGTGGAATTTTCAAATTATAAACTAAAATATTTAGTTACCTAGCTTTTTAATTGTATATAAATATGAAGCTTGCACAACTAATCAATACCGTATTGATCAAACAAATACATTAACGAGGCCATGGTTGCGGCACCAAGTTCTAATTCTCTTTTATTAACCGCGTCAAAAGTGTCGTTAGCTGCATGATGGTAATCAAAATAGCGTTGTGAATCAGGTTGTAATCCAGCCTTTACAATTTTTTTTGAGGTTAACGGTTCAATATCTGAACCTGTTCCTCCTTTTACAAAATTATGAATCAAATAGGGTTCAAATAAATACTTCCAACTGTTAACTTTTTGGAAATTTGACTCATCACATTCAAAAGAAAATCCTCTTGGCGAAAATCCACCAGAATCACTTTCTAGGGCAAATATGTGGTTCTCATTATTGAGTTTAGATACTTCTTCGTATTTCTTTCCACCTCTACCGCCGTTTTCCTCATTCATAAACAATACTACTCTGATGGTATTTTTGGGTTTATAATTTAGTTTTTTAAAACACTCTAGCACTGCCATACTTTGCACCACTCCAGCACCATCATCATGCGAACCATCAGCTAAATCCCAAGAGTCGAGATGTCCGCCAACGGTCATGATTTTTTCAGGATGAACCGAGCCCGTAATTTCACCGATTACGTTATAAGAAAGCACATCAGTTAAAGTTTGACAAGAAAGCTTCATATAAAATTTCAGTTTGCTATTCTCTTTTAGTTTTTTACTCAATAACTCGGCGGCATTCGTACTTATAGCAGCTGTTGGGATATATTTATCCTTTGGTATATCACCATAACTTTGTGCACCCGTATGTGGAAAATCATCCAATCTAAAATTCATAGAACGAACTATTGTTCCCACCGCACCATATTTAGTAGCTTCTTTGGCACCATAATACCTTTGATCAACACATTTCCCATACGATTTAAAAGCATCAATATTTTCAGGTTCAAAAGGCCGGTTGTAAAATATTATTTTCCCTTTTAACTTTTCTTCACCAAGAGTTTCAAGTTCTTTCAAACTTTTTACTTCTACAACTTCAGCTGTTAAACCCGATTTTGAAGTTGCAATAGAACCACCAAGAGCACAAATTGGAATAGTTACTTTGGTTTTATTATCCATAAAATAAGCGGTTTCTTTTTCGCCTCTTAACCATTTTGGCACCATTACTTCCTGAAGATATACTTTGTCTAAACCTAAAGTTTCCAGTTGAGCTTTGACATAAGCTACTCCTTTTTCTGCGCCAACTGAACCTGACAATCGTGAACCAATTTTATTAGACAAATCATCTAACCATGAATAACATTTTGAATTTGTCAATGAAAAATTATAAATATTCTTGAGCATTATTTGGTCGTTGCTTTGAGAATAAATAATTGATGTAAAAAACAAAATCGAGAAGGCAATTTTTTTCATAATAACGCTATATTTTTTTAATATTAAATTTCCAATCTATTTCTTTTCTATACCATAATTGACCTTGAAAAACTTCTAAAGGACAATCAAAATTATTGGTATATAAACTTCCGGTTCCTAACCCTTGAGGCATCAAATTATTTTGCATAAAAGTAAATTGGGCGATTGCGTTCAAACCAACATTGCTTTCTAAAGCGGAAGTAATCCACCAACCTATATTTAATTTTTCAGCTATGGAAATCCATTCCAATGTACCACGAAAACCACCAACAAAACTTGGCTTCAAAACGATGTATTGCGGTCTGATTTTTTGAAGTAAATTTTTCTTATCTTCAGCTGAAAAGACACCAATAAGTTCCTCATCTAAAGCTATAGGAATTTGGCTATTTTTACACAGTACTGACATCGTGTCAGTATGGTTTTTTTTGATAGGTTGTTCAATGCTATGAATTTCAAAACCAGTTATTTGATTAATTTTATTTAAAGAGTCATTTTCATTAAAAGCGCCGTTAGCATCAACTCGAATTTCGATAGTGTTTTCATCAAAATTAGCTCGAATAAAGCGCAACAAATCGATTTCTTTGTCAAAATCTATAGCACCAATTTTTAATTTTACACAACTAAAACCTTGCGCAATTTTGTCTTCAATTTGGGTTTTCATGAAGGCTTCATCTCCCATCCAAACCAAACCATTTATCAAAATACTTTTGGTATTTTTTGTAAAATCTGAAGGAAATAAAACGAATGGATTTTCACTTTGCAATGACAAAAAAGCCATCTCTATTCCAAATTGAATTGATGGAAATTCGATTAATTCCTCCCAAAGTTTTTGTTCGCCGAGATGAATATTTTGACAAGTCCATTGTAATTTTTCTTCATAATCAGGTCGGTCATCTGCAGAAAGTCCACGCAAAATTCCGCACTCGCCTATTCCTTTTTTATCGTCTTTTTCCAAGATAATAAACCAGGTTTCTTTATCGGTTAAAATACCTCTTGAGGTTCCGGAAGGGTTTTTAAAATGAAGTATGTATTTGAAGTAAGATGCTTTCATTGTAACCTGAATTGTTGTTGTTTTTAAATCACATAGAACCATAGATTTTTGAGATTTTCATAAAGACGCTTTGCTTTATATAGAATACAATAGACTATGTTTAAAATATATTTCTATACTATTTCTTATATACTGCGAATCTATGTGATAGAAAAATTAAAGCAAAATGCTTTCTCCAATATCTAAAAGCATTAAATCTTTTCCAGCATCAAAAAATTTCTTTTTGGCTTCATCGTGATTGATCACAATAAAACCAAACGTATCGTAATGACAACCCAAAATCTTATCGCAATCGACAAAATCAGCAGCTATAATAGCATCTTGGACATCCATAGTGAAGTTATTTCCAATAGGGAAAATTACTAAATCTAGCTTTGTGCGCATTGGAATTAGTTTCATATCCATAGTAAGCGCTGTATCGCCAGAGATGTAGATATTTTTGTGCTCACCTTCGATTACAAATCCACCGGGACTCCCACCATAAGTACCATCAGCAAAGGAACTCGAATGCACTGCTGCAACATATTTTACTTTTCCAAAATCAAATTGCCAGCTTCCACCATGATTCATAGGATGGTATTGAAAACCTTTATTACCATAATAAGTAGCAATTTCCCAATTGGAAACAATCACCGCATTAGTTCTTTTAGCAATTTCCTCAACATCTAAAGTATGATCTTGGTGCGCATGTGTAAGCAATATATAATCAGCTTTTATTTTATTGACATCAATGTTAACAGCTTTTTCATTAGCTGTAATAAAAGGGTCAACAAGTATATGTTTCCCACTTACTTCAATTCCGATGCAAGCATGTCCGTAGAATGTAATTTTCATATCAAATAAATTAAATATAATTAACCAACAAATCAGAAACAAAATAGATTAAACTCAAAGCCAGTAAAATTGAAAGAAAAAATGTGCTCAATGCCAATTTCTTTAACTCAGGATCCAATAGTTTTGGGTTTCTGTTTTTACCCACTCTGATTAGATGACCGGTTAACGGGAAATACGCGGCTACAAATAGGTACTGATCAAAGTGGAAATCATTTAAGTACGCAAAAGCAATAACCAAAACCATAGCCGAAATAACTAAAAAGTAATGGTATTTTTTTGCCCATTGGCCTCCTTTTTGAACAACTATCGTATTCTTTCCGGCCTTTCTATCGCTTTCTTCATCACGCATATTGTTTAAGTTTAAAACGCCAACACTCAAAAAACCAATCGCCGTTGCAGGCAATAATAACAGCCAATCTATTTCTTTTGAAAACATAAAATACACTCCAAAAGTGCTTACCAATCCGAAGAAAATAAAAACAAAAAAATCTCCATAACCACGATACCCATAAGCACTATTCCCAACCGTATAACGAATAGCTGATGCAATAGCTAAAATTCCCAAAAACAAGAAGACAAAAGAATAAAGCAGGTAACTTTCTTTAAAAGCAAAATAGATTAGTAAAATCGCGAAAAACAAGGTGATTACAGAAGTTAAAATCATGGCATTTTTCATTGCAAATGGCGTAATCACCCCTTTTTGGATAGCGCGTTTTGGACCAACTCTGTCTTCGTTATCCGTTCCTTTAATGCCATCACCATAATCATTGGCGAAATTGGAAAGTATCTGTAAACCCAATGTAGTTAACAAAGCAAAAAGCACTATATTCCAGTTGAACATTGCTTGTGACATAGCGTAAAAACTTCCGACTATAATTCCAGATACCGAGAGTGGCAACGTACGCAACCGTGCGGCTTCAATCCAGTGTTTCATTTTTGATATTAGATTTTAGATTATTGATATCAGATTCATTTTTTTACTGCCAACTGCAACTGAATACTGAAAACTAATTTACGGCAACCATTTTTTATCAAAATTCGGCTTTCTTTTTTCTAAGAAAGCATCTCTTCCTTCTTTGGCTTCATCGGTCATATAAGCTAATCTTGTAGCTTCTCCAGCAAAGACTTGTTGTCCCACCATGCCATCATCCGTCAAATTCATCGCAAACTTCAGCATTTTTATAGATGTTGGTGATTTGGCTAGTATTTCCTGAGCCCATTCATAGGCCGTATTCTCTAATTCAGCATGCGGGATTACGGCATTGACCATTCCCATATCAAAAGCTTCTTGTGCGTTATAATTTCTTCCCAAAAAGAAAATTTCTCGTGCCTTCTTTTGTCCTACCATTTTGGCTAAATAGGCCGAACCATAACCCCCATCAAAACTCGTTACATCAGCATCGGTTTGTTTGAAAATAGCGTGTTCTTTACTTGCAAGGGTTAAATCGCAAACTACATGCAAACTATGTCCACCACCAACAGCCCAACCTGGAACAACAGCAATTACGGCTTTTGGAATAAAACGTATTAATCGTTGCACATCTAAAATGTTTAATCGGTGGTAACCATCCTCCCCAACATATCCTTGTTGTCCTCTAGCTTTTTGATCGCCTCCAGAACAAAATGACCAAACTCCATCTTTAGAACTTGGCCCCTCGGCAGAAAGCAATACTACACCAATGGAAGTGTCTTCCTGAGCATCATGAAATGCTTGTAATAATTCAGATGTAGTTTTCGGGCGAAACGCATTGCGAACATCGGGTCGGTTAAAAGCAATTCGGGCTACGCCGTTACATTTCTTATAGGTTATATCTTCAAAATGGTAAACTGTTTTCCAATTAATTGAATTCATGTAAATGCTAAAATTTGTTAAAATAAAAGTTATGAAAAATAAATTGCTCTATTTTAGCGTAAAAATAAATCATTTTTTACTCTTAACTACAAAAAACAAATAGTAAATCAATATGAACAAACCACTATTTTACGTTACATTCTTACTAATTAGTTACACCGGATTTTCTCAAGCTTATGAATTTCATACCATTAAAGATATCGAAGCAACACCGGTAATCTCTCAAGGTCAAACGGGAACATGCTGGAGTTTCTCTACTACTTCGTTCTTAGAAGCTGAAATCATTCGTTTGACAGGTAAGAAAATAGACCTTTCGGAAATGTATAATGTGCGCAATACCTATCTTGACAAAGCGGAGAATTATGTAATGCGTCAAGGAAAAGCGCAATTTGGCGAAGGTGGTTTGAGCCACGATGTGATTAATAGTGCGCGTAAATATGGTATTGTTCCTGTGAGTAATTTTATTGGAAAAACCAATCCTGAATTGAATTTTAATCATTCTAAAATGGTGGAAGAACTAGAAAATGTTGTTAAAAAAGCAGTGGCAGAAACTCCTAAAAAGTATCCTAATTGGAAGAAAGATTATGCTGCTATACTAGATAATTTTATGGGTAAGTTTGATGAAAACTCTTTATTAATAACACCTAATACTTCTATTGATACTAAAACCGTTACTGCAGACAAGAGGCTTACTCCAATGCAGTTTTTAGGCGCTACTAAACTTAATTTAGATGATTATGTGACGATTACTTCATTTACCAATCAGCCTTCTTATTCTAAATTTATTTTAAGTATACCTGATAATTTTGCTAACGGAAGTATGTATAACTTGCCTTTAGATGAATTTATACAAAACATTGATAACGCATTAGATAAAGGTTTTACACTGGCGTTAGATACTGATGTTAGCGAAAGTACTTTTTCAGATAAATTTGGTATAGCCGTTGTGCCTGAAAATGACAATGATGCCTCAACTATTTTAAAGGAAATCAAACCAGAGAAAAAGATTTCTGCTGACTATCGTCAGGCGGAATTTGAAAATTATGACACACAAGACGACCATTTAATGCACATAGTGGGTAAAGTTGCTGACCAAAAAGGAAATTTATACTACAAAGTAAAGAATTCTTGGGGCACACAATCGGGGAAAGATGGTTTTGTTTACATAAGCATTCCCTATGTTCGATTAAAAGCAATTTCTGTAATGCTGCATAAAGATGGGTTAATTAAAAAAACAAAATCCGCTTTGGGAGTATAACCCATAAAAGAAATTAAGTATAACTTACAAGATTGTCATCCCGACATAGCAGGAATCTCATAATCAGATTTAAAAATAGATTCCTAGTCCCTGGGAATAACAAAAAATAGTATCAACCTGCAGGAATTTAAATTCTTTCAGGTTTTTTGTTTTTATTTCTATATTTAACAAATTTAAATTATGGAAATAAAACAATTCACCTTCAAAGAAAAACTTCGAATTCTATTAAGCTTTCCTGTAATAATAGCAGCTCTTGGTTATTTTGTCGATATTTATGATTTATTGCTTTTTGGTATTGTGCGAATTCCAAGTTTAGAAAGCATGGGATTAAATGCAGATAAAGTAGGCACCATGATTCTCAATTATCAAATGATTGGACTTGTCCTGGGCGGAATCATTTGGGGTGTTTATGGCGATAAAAAAGGACGGCTTTCAGTCTTATTTGGTTCTATTATAGTGTATTCATTGGCCAATATTGCCTGCGGTTTTTTACCACAAATGAATTTTGCTGACAAAGAAACTATTTATGCCGTTTTGCGATTTATTGCAGGAATTGGTTTGGCAGGCGAATTAGGAGCTGGAATCACTTTAGTTTCCGAAACTTTACCTAAAGAATTGCGCGCTATTGGAACGTCAATTGTAGCCGGGTTTGGCGTACTTGGAGCTGTGGTTGCCGAATTTACTGTTGAATTAGCAGGAAGCTGGACAAAAGCATACATTATTGGAGGTTTACTAGGTATAGCATTATTAGTGTTGAGAATCAGTGTGGCTGAAAGTGGAATTTTTAAAGCGGTCAAAGAAAACAAAGCAATTAAGCGTGGTAATTTCTTTTCGTTTTTTTCAAATAAAGTCTTATTCATGAAATACATACGTTGTGTTTTTATGGGAATTCCAATCTGGTATTGTATGGGAATTTTGGTTTTTATGGCCAACCAATTTGCTCCCGAAATGGGCATCGCTTCCATCAATCCTGGAAAGGCAATCATGTGGGCCTATATCGCCACTTCGATAAGTGATTTTTCAAGCGGATGGTTTTCACATGTTTTAAAATCAAGAAAAAAAGCTATCTTATACATGTTACTTTTAACGCTAGTTGGAGTTATAATGATGCTTTTTAGTGGGAAGAAGACTGAAAACATGTACTATTTTTATTGCTTTTGGATTGGTTTCGGGTCTGGTTTTTGGGCGATGTTAGTTACTGTCGCAGCAGAACAATTTGGCACCAACCTTCGAAGCACGGCAACTACAAGTGTACCTAATATGATAAGAGGTTCTGTACCAATAATGCTTATTGGCTTTGATTATTTAAAACAAACCCGTAGCGTAATTATATCAGCAGCAATCGTAGGAGCAATTGCATTTGCGCTGGGAATATATGCTACGCTCACAATAAGTGAAACCCATAACCGAGAAATGGATTTTGTGGAGTAAATAATATATAATTTGATTTATTTATTTGTGGATAAGAAAACTGAATTCTAAAATCAACAAATCTTCAAACTACATTCTTTATCTTTGTATCGCAAAAAAATTACTAATGGAAACCATCCTAGATAATAATTTACCTATTGGCACACGTGGCAATCCCGAAGCTTCGGGAGAACTAACCGGAGCTAAACCAAAATGGCTAAAAGTAAAATTACCTATCGGACAGAAATACTCAGAACTCCGAGGCTTAGTTGACAAATACAAACTCAACACTATTTGCGCTTCGGGAAGTTGCCCAAACATGGGAGAATGCTGGGGAGAAGGCACTGCAACCTTTATGATTCTGGGAAATATATGCACTCGATCTTGTGGTTTTTGTGGTGTAAAAACCGGTCGCCCGGAAACAGTAGATTGGGATGAACCCGAAAAAGTAGCGCGTTCTATCAAAATCATGAAAATAAAACACGCCGTAATTACCAGTGTTGATCGTGACGATTTAAAAGATATGGGTTCTATCATTTGGTTAGAAACGGTTCAGGCCATCCGTCGAATGAATCCAGAAACAACTTTAGAAACTTTAATACCAGATTTTCAAGGTATTGAAAGAATTATTGACAGAATTGTTGAAGCTAATCCTGAAGTCGTGTCACACAATGTTGAAACTGTTCGTCGTTTGACACGTGAAGTTCGTATTCAGGCAAAATATGACCGAAGTTTAGCAGTTCTAAAATACCTAAAAGACCAAGGAATTCGTAGAACCAAATCGGGCATTATGCTTGGACTTGGCGAAACCGAAGAGGAAGTGATACAAACCATGCGAGATTTGCGTGATCAAAATGTTGACATAGTTACTATCGGTCAATATTTACAACCAAGTAAAAAACATTTGCCCGTCAAAGAATTCATTACTCCGGAACAATTCGCAAAATATGAAAAACTAGGCAAGGAAATGGGATTCCGTCATGTTGAAAGTGGTCCGTTAGTGCGTTCGTCCTATCACGCAGAAAAACATATTCTTTAAAAAAGTAATTAGTAAATAGTGATTAGTAATTAGCTTTTATGGAAAAGACAAGAATTGCTATTAACGGTTTTGGACGCATCGGAAGAAATCTTTTCCGGTTGTTGATCAACCATCCTTCGATTGAAGTTGTTGCTATCAATGATATTGCTGATAACAAAACGATGGCGCATTTGATTAAATACGACAGTATTCATGGCATTTTACCTTATGACGTTTCCTTTGATGACCAATCGATAATTGTTGACGGAAAGCCGTATTTGTTTTTTCACGAAAGAGAAATCACAAACCTTAAATGGAGTAACATTGATTTTGTAATAGAAAGCACGGGCAAATACAATACTTTTGGAGATATCAACAAACATATTTTAGCTGGTGCCAAAAAAGTAATTCTTTCTGCACCATACGAAGTGCCTGATTTGAGTGTAAGCGAACAGGCGGAGCAAATTAAAACCGTCGTTCTCGGTGTTAACGAAAATATATTAGACGGAAGCGAAAAAATAGTTTCAAACGCAAGTTGTACAACCAACAATGCTGCGCCAATGATAAAAGTTATTAATGAGCTTTGCGGCATTGAACAAGCCTATATCACAACCGTACATTCCTACACAACAGATCAAAGCTTACACGACCAGCCACACAAAGATTTACGTCGCGCTCGAGGTGCTAGTCAAAGTATTGTTCCAACAACGACTGGTGCAGCAAAAGCTTTAACCAAAATCTTTCCAGAAATGGAAGGAAGAATTGGCGGAAGCGGAATTCGTGTTCCTGTTCCAGATGGTTCTTTAACTGATATAACTTGTTATGTTAAAAAGGAAGTCTCTATTGCAGAAATTAATACTGCCTTTAAAAAAGCATCACAATCATCACTGAAAGGAATACTTGATTATACTGAAGATCCAATTGTATCAGTAGATATTATTGGCAATAAAAACTCTTGCCTTTTTGACGCCCAACTAACATCTGTTATTGGAAAAATGGTTAAAGTTGTAGGTTGGTATGACAATGAAATAGGATATTCTTCGAGAATCGTCGATTTAATTCTTTTATTAAAGAAATAAATCTAATAAAATCAGGTACTGACCAAAGTTTATTGAAATATAGTTCAGCAAACCTATTGAACAGAAAAAATGTGATAAATTGGTGCGCGAATTTGAATTAAAATTGAATAATTAATTCTTTAATTAATTTTCTGACGTGAGGTTCTGATTTTGCCGCTGCTTTAAGTACTTCTTCGTGACTAACTTCTTCCATGGCCGTTTCAACATCACCCATATCGGTAATTACAGACAGTCCAAAGCAATCAATTCCCATATGTCGGGCGACAATAACTTCTGGCACAGTTGACATTCCGACGCAATCGGCACCTAAAACTTTTACCATTTTATATTCTGCAAAAGTTTCAAATGTTGGGCCTTGCAGACCGAGGTAAACTCCATCATGAACCGTGATGTTATTTTCAACAGCTATTGCCTTAACTTTATTAATCATAGCTTTATTGTAAGCCTCATTCATATTCAAAAATCTTGGCCCAAAACGCTCGTCATTTTTTCCACGTAATGGATGCTCCGGAAACATATTTACATGATCCTTAATTATTACAACTGAACCAACTTCATAATCTGAATTTACGCCACCAGAAGCGTTTGAAACTATCAATTTAGTTACCCCAAGATATTTCATCACACGAACTGGGAACGTTACTTGTTTCATATCATAGCCTTCATAAAAATGGAAACGGCCTTGCATGGCCATTACTTTTTTATCACCAATAGTTCCAAAAACAAGTGCGCCTTTATGTCCTTGAACGGTTGATATTGGAAAATTTGGAATTTCATTATAGGGCAATGTAAATTCAATAGTAATATCATCGGTAAAACTACCTAATCCAGAACCTAAAATAACACCATATTCAGGATTGAAATTGGTTTTATTTTTTATATAATTAACGGTTTCTTGTACGAGGTCCCACATAGTTTAAAATGATTGCATCAAAAGATTGTTGATTACTCAAAAATTTACTTTTGATTGGTAAATAAAATAATTGTTTTCTTAAAATTTTAGCATTCAAACGTACAAAATCTTTTTCAGTTGTAACGATGATTTTATCGATAGCCTGGCTTTTAATATTTAAAATATCGCTTTCGCTAAAATGATGATGATCAGAAAATGTCATAACCTCATCTTTGTCGGTTTGTAAATAATCAAAAAAGGGTTTTGGTTTTGCGATTCCGGCAAGTAACATTTTCGGCGTTAATTTTAAATCGCTAACCGCTAGACTCTCGGTATCGTTATAAACCTTATCATCATAATCAATACTGCTAAAATAGATAGGTAAATCAACTGCAAGTTTGTTTTTGATGTTTTGCTGTTCAAGTTCAGTAATATCAAGCGGACATTTGGTCACTATAATTAAGTTAGCTCTTTTAGCCCCATTTCTGCTTTCGCGAAGGTTTCCTGTTGGCAGTATAAAATCTTCGCAGAATAAATCTTCGTAAGCCGTCAAAAGTATATAAAAACCTGCTTTTACTTTGCGATGCTGAAAAGCATCATCCAACAAAATAATTTCAGGTCTAGATTTTTGATTCAATAATTGCTCAATTCCGTTTTTTCTGTCGGCATCAACGGCAACCTTAATGTCTGGAAATTTTTTAAAATACTGAAAAGGTTCATCACCTAAAATTTCAGCAGTTGTAGCAGCATCAGCCAAAATAAAACCTTCTGATTTTCGTTTGTAACCCCGACTCAATGTTGCTACTTTATAATTTGGAGATAACAACCGAATTAAATACTCAATTTGAGGCGTTTTTCCAGTGCCACCAACACTCAAATTACCAACAGCAATAACAGGAATATCAAAAGAATAGGATTTTAGTATACCTTTATCGTAAAGATAATTTCTTAAGGAAGTGATAAAACCATACAATATGGCAAAAGGAAATAGTAATTTTCGCAACAAATTCATAAAACGAAAGTAACGATTTTTTATCTTTGAATGAAAATTATTCTTGTTACAGACAACAAATGAAACAATATTGCTTTATATTTATTTCTCTTTTTCTACTGGTTTCTCCAATTACCTTGGCGCAAGAAACCGACAATGCTGCCTTACTGAAAATAATTTTTTCCAAATACTACAAAAACGAAAAAGTAATTACCAAAGGAAGACTACAGTTGTTAAGTTTTTATTGTAAAAAAGCACCTAACAACGAAGAAGTTTTGGAAGTGATTTCAAAAAGTGATTTACTCAAAAAAAATGCTGACGAAGTCAAAAAGCAAATCGATATTGGAATCGATGAAGATTGGTCAGCCGCTTATAACGTATTATTTGACAATCAAAATCAATATTTGAAAAGTAAAGTCAATGCGTGCTTGTCTTTTGAAGAATATAAAGAAGTCTCCGAGAAATATGGCGAAAACAACCAGCGTTTAATGATTGTCAGCAAACCAATATATTTTGCCAACAACAATTTTATCTTAGTTAAAGTTGCTTTCTACAGAAACATAGAACACAATAGCGGTAGCTTTTTGTTGCTCGAAAAAGTAAACGGTATTTGGACAATTAAAGAATATATAAACGAATGGTCTACCTAATTATTATATGAAGATAAAAGAAATACTTTCTGTTTTAGAAGAAATGGCTCCTTTGGCATATGCTGAAGACTTTGACAACGTTGGTTTACTTGTTGGCGATGGCAATACTGAAACCATCGGAATTTTAGTTTGCCACGACGCCTTAGAAAGCGTAATTGACGAAGCTATTGCTAAAAAATGCAACTTGGTTGTGTGCTTCCACCCCATTATTTTTTCAGGATTAAAGAAGATAACTGGTAAAAATTATGTTGAACGTGCTGTTCTGAAAGCCATTAAAAATGACATTGCTATTTATGCGGTTCATACGGCGCTGGACAATCATAAAAAGGGCGTGAACAAAATTTTCTCCGATGCTTTGGGCTTGATTAACACTAAAATTTTGATTCCTAAACAACACTTTATCCAAAAACTAATTACCTATACAATTCCTGAAAACGCTACAGAATTGCGCAATGCCTTGTTTGAAGTAGGTGCCGGAAAAATAGGTAACTATGAAGATTGCAGTTTCAACACTAAAGGTATCGGAACGTATATGGGCAACGAAGACAGCAATCCGGAAATTGGAGGACGCTTTGAATTTGTAGAAAATGAAGAAATCAAAATTGAAGTAACCTTTGAGAAAAATTTGCAATCCAAAATATTAAAAACACTTTTCAAAAAACATGTTTATGAAGAAGTGCCCTATGAGATTTATGATTTGCAAAATACTCATCAAAATATAGGCCTGGGAATGATTGGCGAACTCAAAAAGCCGATGAGTGAAACAGAGTTTTTAGCCTTCGTAAAAGATAAAATGCAGTGTGGCGGAATTCGTCATAGTGCTTTACTTGGAAAATCTGTTCAGAAGGTTGCTGTGCTTGGCGGTTCCGGAAGTTTTGCAATTAAAGATGCTATACAGGCAAATGCCGATGTTTTTTTAACAGCCGATTTGAAGTATCACAACTTTTATGAAGCTGAAAATCAATTGGTTTTAGCCGATATTGGCCACTTTGAAAGTGAAAGATTTACAAAAAATTATATTGTTGATTTTCTTAAGAAAAAAATACCTAATTTTGCAATCATTTTTTCGGAAGAAAATACAAATCCAGTTAAGTACTTATAAAATATGGCAGCTACAAAAGAACTAAATGTTGAAGACAAATTAAGAGCTATTTATGACCTTCAAATCATAGATACAAGAATTGATGAAATCAGAAATGTAAGAGGCGAATTGCCTTTAGAAGTGGAAGATTTGGAAGATGAAGTTACTGGTTTAACCACTCGTTTAGAAAAATTAAAAAGTGACTTGGATATTATCGAAGAGCAAATTAAAAATAAAAAAAATGCCATCGACGATCATCAAGCTGCTATAAAAAAATATACAGCACAACAAAAAGAAGTTCGTAACAATAGAGAATTTAATTCATTAACTAAAGAAGTTGAATTTCAGGAATTAGAAATTCAATTGGCCGAAAAACAAATTAAAGAATTAAAAGCTTCTATCGAACACAAAAAAGAAGTGATTGCGAATTCTAAAGAAAAATTAGACCAAAAAACAACGCATCTAAAACATAAAAAAGCAGAATTGAGCGATATTATGGCAGAAACTCAAAAAGAGGAAGCCTACTTAATTGAAAAATCTGCCGAATATGAAGCGTTAATTGAAGAAAGATTGTTAGCCGCATACAAAAGAATTCGTTCAAGCGTTCGTAATGGTTTAGCGGTTGTATCTATTGAGCGTGGTGCTTCGGCTGGATCGTTCTTTACCATTCCACCACAAACACAGGTAGAAATAGCAGCCAGAAAGAAAATCATTACCGATGAGCATTCAGGAAGAATTTTGGTAGATGCTTCTCTAGCAGAAGAAGAAAGAGAAAAAATGCAAAAATTATTTGCTCACCTATAATATACTAATCCCGATACCCTCGGGATTTTTTTATGAAAAAAATTCAATACTATATTCTTACTAAATCCATTGGGTTATATCTCAACGTATTGAGCTATATCAATTTGGATGCAGCAAAAAACAAAGCATACCAACTTTTTAGTCAACCTAGAAAGGGTAAAATCCAAAAAGAAAAATTACCAAAAACGTTACAGAATGTAACCTATGAAACCTTTGAATTCCAAACAGAGAAGTTCCAATCCTACATTTGGAATGGCACCCGAGACAATCCCGAAGCTTCGGGAGGACAAAACGAAACTAATAGTGAAGTAATCTTATTAGTTCACGGTTGGGAAAGCAATGCTTCACGCTGGAAAAAATTATTGAACTACCTAATTCCTTTAGGGAAAACCATAATAGCAATTGATGGCCCGGCTCACGGATTAAGTGAAGGCAAAGAATTCAATGCTCCTAAATTTGCAGAATACATAAATATAGTAGCTCAAAAATACCACCCAAAAACTATCATCGGGCATTCTATAGGCGGAGCAGCAGTTTCTTTTTATCTCAACAAATACAATGATAAAACGATAGAGAAAGTTATACTTTTAGGAGCTCCTTCCGATTTTAAAATCATTGCAAATAATTTTGTGAAACTTTTGAGTTTAAACAATAAGATAAAACATAAACTAGAGAAATACTATTTAGAAAAATTCAGTATCGATATCAATGAATTTTCCGCACATAAATTTGCGCAAAACTTTACCCAAAAAGCATTTATCGCTCATGATACAGAAGACAAAGTCGTGCTTATAGATGAAGGCCGCAAATATGCAAACACATGGAAAAATGCCATTTATATCGAAACTA
Organism: Flavobacteriaceae bacterium; assembly: GCA_947456955.1. Lineage (GTDB taxonomy): Bacteria > Bacteroidota > Bacteroidia > Flavobacteriales > Flavobacteriaceae > Flavobacterium. Next base: position 92,028 of record CANGTQ010000005.1, read on the forward strand.
GTGGTTTAGGACACAGTATGCATGACGCCGATTTATATCAAAAAATAGTTGCTTTTATTGGGCAATAAGAGCACAACGTTTTCAATTCTTCAGAACTTTTACTCCTGCTCTTCGTTCCTATCCCGAAGCTTCGGGAATAAATTTTCTGGTGTTTCAGTTATCTTAAAAAACTGAAAATCAATTCAACATAAAAAGACCTCTTTACTTTTTTACCATTCAGTAAAAAAAATACAATTCAACACTAAATATTTCCTGTTTTTAACAAAATCATTACTTATTACTTTTACTAATTATTCCTAATCATGAAAATAGATAAAATTCAAGCACTTCGTGGCCCAAATATTTGGAGTGTTCAACGTAAGAAATTAATCCAAATCCAAACACTAACGTTTGGGATTTTAATTTTTATCAAATGAGTAATCTTAAAACACTTGTAAATCAATTAGAATCATATATCGCTAATTATGAAAAAGTAAACCTAGCAGTTTCTCAATCTTCTATTGGTTGGCATATCGACCATAGTTTGATGGTCATTAATGGAATTATAGACCAATTAAAAAAGTCAAATCCTGAACAGTATAAATGGCAATTTAATTGGATTCGAATTTTCATCCAAATCATTAATAAAATTCCGAGAGGAAAAGTAAAAGCTCCCAAAGTGGTTCAACCTCTCGAACCAGCGACAGCCGCTCTACTTATTTCAAAATTAGAAATTGCAAAAAATAGTTTAGTTGATTTGGAAACTCTTAACGCTAATTCTTATTTTACCCATCCTTACTTTGGGGATTTAAATCTAAAAAAAACACTTTGGTTTTTAAATCTGCATACAAATCATCATTTAAAAATTATTAAAGATATTGCTCATAATGTATGACAATTTAAAAATTGAAATACTGTTTTATGTTATATTTACGTCCAAAAAAACTACTTCATGAATAAAATTTTTCTACTATTCGTTACTTGTCTGCTGACTTTTTCGACTCAGGCACAATTAAAAAAAATCTCATTAGAAGATGCTGTATTACAGCAAAATAGAAAATTTGGAGCCGATAAATTAACTGGTTTTCAATGGATACCTAATTCAGGTAATTATAGTTATTACACCGATTCTTGGACCAAAATGATGAGTGCCAATGTGGCCAAAAAAGAAGCCATTGAATTAGTAAAACTAAGTGATATCAATTCCGCACTGGGAACAAAATTAAAAAATTTCTTTGGAGTTCAATGGATTGACGCTACAACTCTTTTTATTTCAGAAACTGGAAAATTTTACAGTTATAACATCAATTCTAAATCGGGTAAACTACTTCAAGAAATTCCTGAAACTGCCGAAAATCAAACTTTTGATGATGCAAAAATAAATATAGCTTTTACGGAAGCAAACAATTTATACTTCTTAAATAAAAACAAAGAAAAAATAGCAGTTACCAATAATTCAGATAAAAATATTGTTTCAGGGCAAACCATTTCTAGAAATGAATTTGGAATTAATGGCGGTATTTTTTGGTCGCCCAAATCAAGTTATCTTGCTTTTTATCAAAAAGACGAAACCGATGTTGCCGATTATCCCTTATTAGATATTAATGAAACACCTGGAAAATTGGTTGCAACTAAATATCCAATGATTGGACAAAAATCGGAAAAACCAAAAGTTGGTATTTACAGTTTGACAACAGGAGAACTATTTTTTATAACTCCAAAAAATCATGCTGACGATTATCTAACTAACTTGGCATTCACACCTGATGAGAAATATATTTTGATAGCCGAATTAAATCGAGGGCAAAATGATATGAATTTGAATTTATATGAAACTGCTTCAGGAAAATTTGTGAGAACACTCTTCAACGAAAAAAATCCAAAATGGGTTGAACCTGAACATCCTGCTTTTTTCCCAAACAATAAATCGAATAACTTCGTTTGGATTTCCGAAAAAGACGGATTTAACAACCTTTACTACTACTCAATTGACGGAAAATTAATTAAACAATTGACAGCCAATAAATTTCCAACTCGAGAAATCCTTGGAACCAATACTGCTGGAACCGAAATTTATTTTAAAGCAACGGGAGAAAAAGGCAACAATATGTTGGCGTATAAAGTAGATTTAAAAGGAAAACAAACTTTGATTACCAAAGACGAAGGCGTTCATAACGTTGTAATTTCAACAGATGGCAATTGGTTTTTTGACGAATATTCTAATCATTCAACACCTTCAAAATCATTATTATATGACAAAAATTTAAAAGCTACTACGCTATTTGAAAGCAAAAATAAATACGATGGTTTTGAAATCGGTAGTGCCGATATTAAAACCATCAAAGCTGCTGATGGCACAACCGATTTATACACACGACTAATTAAACCTAGTAATTTTGACCCAACAAAAAAATACCCAGTTTTGGTTTACGTTTATGGCGGACCACATGCGCAAATGATTACCAATTCCTATTTGGATGGTGCCAATCTTTGGATGTATTGGATGGCAGAACAAGGTTATTTAGTATTTACTGTTGACAATCGCGGTTCAGACAATCGCGGATTTGCCTTTGAAAGCGTAATTCATACCCAACTAGGAAATAACGAAATCGACGACCAAATGAAAGGCGTAGAATACTTAAAATCATTGCCTTATGTTGATGGAAATCGTTTAGCAGTTCACGGTTGGAGCTACGGCGGATTCATGACAACCTCGTTAATGACAAGAAAACCAGATACTTTTAAAGTTGGTGTAGCTGGCGGACCTGTAATCGATTGGAAATGGTATGAAATAATGTATGGCGAACGCTATATGGATACACCAGCCGAAAACCAAAAAGGATTTGACCAAGCCAACGTAACCAATTATGCCAAAGATTTAAAAGGAAAACTACTCTTAATTCACGGAACAAACGATGATGTAGTGGTAGAACAACACAATTTAGCGTTGGTTAAAAAGTGTGTCGAATTAGGTAAACAAATTGATTATTTTCCGTATCCGATGCATAAGCATAACGTTATTGGAAAAGACAGAATACATTTGATGACCAAAGTTTTGAACTACGTAATTGACAATAATAAGTAGGAGCCAATCCCGTTCTCCGCTCTATCTTTTTCGTCAGTTCGAATGCAATGACTAGCCAACTTGAATACAAAAAAGGATACCGCTCTAAATGCGAAGCATTCACTGAACACCGATAATAAATGTTAAATTAGTGAAGTAATCGGAGCTTAAAAAAAATCCCAAATTCCGAAAACTTATTTTGGAATTTGGGATTTTTATATGTTGAAAAACAAAAAACCTAAGTCTTTTGTGGTTTCTTTCTAGCGGCAGGAAATAAGACATTGTTCAAAATCAAACGAAATCCTGGTGAGGTTGGATGCAAATCTAAAACGGTTGGCTCATCGCCCACTCTGTGTTGGTAATCTTCAGGATCATGTCCTCCATAAAATGTAAAAAAACCTTTTCCTTTTTGTCCGTGAATATAACGGGCTTCATCATTCAATTCGTTTTTTCCTAAAACCAATACACTCGATTTTAACAATTCACTGTCAAAAGCGGTGGTTTGTCCCATAAAACCTTTGACTAATTGGGTGTGATTTTGGCATAACATACTTGGAATGACATCCCATTTTGCTGAGAATTCCATTAAGGTAAAATAATCTTTCTCAAACGGAATTCTGCGTTTTTCTGTCATATCAATATCTGAAAATTCATAGTGCTCCGGTTTTCTGTCTAAAATGAAATTCTTGAAAGCAAAGGTTTTTGAATAATCAATTTTAGATTGGTAGTTTGGTTCGCTATCATCGCCATCGAACATAGGTTCGCAAATATCTGCGCCTTCTGCAGACAATGCAATATCAAAACTATCCGTTGCGGAACACATGGCAAACATAAATCCGCCGCCAATTACAAAATCGCGAATCTTTTTTGCTACAGCCAATTTATCCTGAGATACTTTAGCAAAACCTAATTTGGCTGCTAAGGCTTCAGCTTCTTTCTTTTGATCGATGTACCATGGTGCATTTCTATAAGCTCCATAAAACTTTCCGTATTGGCCGGTGAAATCCTCATGATGCAAGTGAAGCCAATCATACAATAACAATTGGTCACTCAAAACTTCTGTATCGTAAACCACTTTAAACGGAATTTCGGCGTAAGTCAATACCATAGTAACCGCATCATCCCAAGGCTGTTTTCCTGGTGGAGAATAAACTGCAATTTTTGGTGCTTTTTCTAAAACCACAGTTTCCATATTTTGTGATGGACTTGAAATATCTGCTAAAATTGATGCTTCCTCCGCATCTGATAAAATCTCAAAACTTACACCTCGTATTTGACATTCTTTTCTAATTTCGGCAACATCAGGTAACAAAAATGAACCGCCGCGATAGTTTAGTAACCAACTGGCTTTGTATTGTTTGTCCAATGCCCAATAGGTTATTCCGTATGCTTTAAGGTGATTTTTTTGAGTAGTTTCATCCATTGGAAGCAAAATAAAATTGGCTTTAACTCCAAAGGAAACAAAGAAAAATAAAAAATATACCGATTTTTTAAAAACCATTTTTAAGTAATTTAATGCCAAAGATAATAGTTTTACTGTGAAGAAAAACACAAAAAAATCCTCTAATTATAACTTAAGAGAGTATTGTATTTTTAAAAAGGAACTTCGCTATCGTCGTCATTGGAATTAATATTGCTTCCAAAAGCTTCGTTGGGTGAAGGTAAATTTTTGGTCATAAACGGATTGTCATCGTGATTCATTTTTGACGGTAAATCATCAAAGGTGGTACCATACTCTTCGAGGTTATCAAACTTACCTAAGTTTCCAATGAATTTCAAACGGATATTTTCCAACGAACCATTTCTGTGTTTTGCAATGATGAACTCGGCCTGACCGGCAGTTGGTGTTTGTTCTTGATCATCCCATTCGTCAATTTTGTAATATTCAGGACGATAAATAAACGAAACTATATCGGCATCTTGCTCAATTGCACCCGATTCACGTAAGTCGGAAAGCAATGGTCGTTTGCTTGAACCACGTGTTTCAACAGCACGAGATAATTGCGATAATGCAATTACTGGAACTTCTAATTCTTTGGCTAAGGCTTTTAAGTTTCTGGAAATGGTAGAAATTTCTTGTTCTCGATTACCTCCACCTTTTCCGTTGCTTCCACCAGCGGTCATCAACTGAAGATAATCGACAATGATAAGTTTAATGCCGTGTTGCGATGACAAACGACGTGCTTTAGCTCTTAAATCAAAGATAGAAAGCGATGGCGAATCGTCAATATACAATGGTGCTTTTTCTAAATCTTTTACTTTGGTTGAAAGCTGTTCCCACTCGTGCTTTTCGAGTTTTCCGGTTCTTAATTTTTCCGAAGATAAACCGGTTTCTGAAGAAATTAAACGCGTAATTAACTGTACAGATGACATTTCTAGTGAAAACAATGCTACAGGCTGTCCAAAATCGATGGCAATATTTCTTGCCATAGAAAGTACAAAGGCTGTTTTTCCCATACCGGGACGGGCAGCAATAATAATCAAATCGGATGGTTGCCAACCCGAGGTTATTTTGTCTAGCTTTTCAAAACCGGTGGCTATTCCGCTCAAACCTTCTTTGTTGGCTATTTCTTCAATTCGTTTCTTAGCTTGGATTACCAAACTTTGTGCTGTTTCAGAACTTCGTTTGATATTTCCTTGTGTTACTTCATATAATTTAGATTCCGCTTTGTCTAGCAAATCAAATACATCGGTAGTTTCGTCATAGGATTCTTCAATGATTTCAGAAGAAATTTTGATAAGGCTTCGCTGAATATATTTCTGTAAAATAATTCGGGAATGAAACTCGATGTGGGCCGAAGATGATATCTTTTGTGTAAGCTGAATCAGGTAAAAATCTCCACCCGCCAAATCTAATTTAGCATTCTTTTTTAATTGAGCCGAAACTGTTAATAAATCAATAGGCTGAGAATCTGTGAATAACTGAAAAATAGCTTCAAAAATATGCTTGTGAGCTTCTTTATAAAAAGCATCAGGTTGCAGAATATCAATAACCTCATCAACCCCTTTTTTATCAATCATCATAGCACCTAACACAGCTTCCTCTAGGTCGAGTGCTTGCGGTGGCAGCTTTCCTTTTTCCAAATTTATAATAGTAGTTTTATCTACTCTTATAGGGTTCATATTTCTGAGATTTTCCATGGAGCGAATGTAACTATTTTGATAGTTTTATTTGAATTGAGTTATCATGCAATTGTGTTTATAAGTTTCTTCTTTTTGTTAACAACCAAAAAAAAATCCGAAACCATTGGGCTCCGGATTCAGATATAATTTGTAAGAAATTATTCTTTGTATTCGCCCATTTTACTGTATTTATCCATCCTCTGCGCTACTAAATCAACTGTTGATAAATCTTTCAATTCATTAAATGCTTTCATGATATATTGTTCCACTGTTTTGAAAGCAGTTTCTTTATCGTAATGTGCTCCACCAAGTGGTTCCGGAATGACATCATCCACCAATTTCATTTTTTTCATATCGGTAGAAGTCAGTTTCAATGATTCAGCTGCTTGCTCTTTGTATTCCCAGCTTTTCCATAAGATAGACGAGCATGATTCAGGAGAAATTACAGAATACCAGGTATTTTCCATCATTAAAACTCTATCTCCCACTCCAATTCCCAATGCTCCACCGGATGCACCTTCACCGATTATAACACAAATAATTGGTACTTTTAAACGACACATTTCAAAGATGTTACGGGCAATTGCCTCACCTTGTCCTCTTTCTTCAGCTTCTAATCCAGGGAATGCTCCCGGAGTATCAATTAAAGTTACAACCGGAATGTTGAATTTTTCTGCCATTTTCATCAAACGCAAGGCTTTACGATATCCTTCTGGACTTGCCATTCCAAAATTACGCAACTGACGCATTTTGGTGTTAATTCCTTTTTGTTGACCGATTAGCATAAACGATTGTCCATCTATCTTGCCTAAACCACCAACCATTGCTTTATCGTCTTTAAAATTTCTGTCGCCAAAAAGTTCTAAAAACGTGCCTTTAGTTAGGTTTGTAATATGTTCTAAAGTATAAGGTCTGTTAGGATGTCTGGATAATTGTACACGCTGCCAGGCGGTAAGGTTTTTATAAATCTTTCTTTTGGTTTCCTCTAATTTCTTTTCAATTTGTTTGCAGGTTGCAGAGACATCTACATTGGATTCCGCACCAATTATCTGGCATTTATCGAGTTGGTCTTCAAGTTCTTTGATTGGAAGTTCAAAATCTAAATATTCCATAGGGTTAGTTCGTTTTGATTTAATCTAACGACAAATATAAAATTTAATATTGTGATAAAAAGTACTTTTTTCAGATTATTGTATACCTCTTAGATGAAATTCATCTTATTTTATTTTAAACACATAGAAGCATAGATTTTATAAATTTTATACGCGCTTTTTATAGCTTTTTATGACTGAATTTAGCAACACTGTTAGCAAAATAATAATCGCTCCAATATAAAATTCAAAGCTCATTCGCTCTTTTTCTTTAAATACTATTACCGCTAAAATTATTCCGTAAATAGGTTCTAAATTGATGGTAAGCATTACAGTATAAGGACTAAGAAATTTCATTATCGAAGTGGAAGCTATAAACGCATAGGCTGTACAAACCGAACTTAGAATCATTAAATATATAAAGTCTTTTGCAGAAAGCGAAAAGAAAGTTGGCGAAAAACTATGTGTAAACAATAATAAAAAAGTAAAAAAAACTACACCACCACTTAGTTCATAAAAAGAGATTACAATAGGGTCGTGTTCTTTCACAAATTTACTGTTAATAACCGCAAACAAAGCTGAAAGAAAAGCCGAAGACAAAGCGATTAACATTCCGTAAAAATAATTTCCTTCTACATTAAAAATAATATACAATCCAAAAACTACCAGTAATCCAAAAAACACCTCGTACCACACAATTTTTTTTCCATACAATATTGGTTCTAGCAGCGATGTAAAAAAAGCTCCTGTTGATAAACAGGCCAACGTCACAGAAATATTAGAAATTTTGATAGCTTTAAAAAAAGTGAACCAATGTAGTGCAATGATTAATCCTGCAAAAAAAAATTGAAGTGCCGTTTTAGTGGAAACTCTAAGTGATATTTTTTTATATATCAAAAAAACAGCTATAAAACCTACTGCAAATAGCATTCGAAACCAAACCAACGGTAATGCATCGAGTGTAATTAAAGCACCCAAAACGGCTGTAAATCCCCAAATAAATACTATTAAATGGAGATGCAAATAACTTTTAAGGTTATCGCTTGGCATTACGTAGTAGATAAATTGCCAAAATTCCAAATACAATATTTGGAGTCCAAACTGCTAGTAATGGTGGTGCCGAAGATTTTTCAGCAAGAACGCCAAAAACTTTATCCAAAAAGACAAAAGCAAATGCCAAAATAATTCCAATAGCCAGATTGGTTCCCATGCCGCCTCTGCGTTTCATAGACGAAACGGCAACAGCAATAATTGTTAGAATAAAGGCCGAAACCGGTATGCTGTATTTTTTATAAAGTACTACCAAATACACGTTAATATTTGAGGAACCACGTGCTCTTTCTTTATCAATAAATTTTGTAAGTTCGTTTAAAGGAAGTGTTTCCGCAATGAAAACTACCGGAGTTAAATCTTCTAACTCAAATTTAAAAACGGTATCTTTTACTTCCCCCGATTCGATGATGTCGCCAAACTCTCCTACTTTTCTTTTGTTATAATTATACAACGTATATGTGCTGTCTTTTGGATTCCATTTGATTCGGCTGGCTAATAATTTATATTTCAACTTATCGCCTTCAAATTTTTCCATCGAAAAATTAAAAGCCATTTTAGAAACATTATTAAAGTTACTCACAAAAATATATTCGTCTTTGCTAATTTGTCGAAAGACATTGGTATCGTCACGCATGCCTTCCGGACCACTATTGGTTAGATAAGTATACCTAAAGTTTTTAAAACCTGCACTAGCATTGGGTACCAAAAAAATAGTCATTACTAAAGCAAAAAGCGATACAATTGTAGCACCAATAATATAGGGCCTTAGAAATCTTGAAAAAGAAATTCCGGAACTTAGAATGGCAATAATCTCAGTGTTATTTGCAAGTTTTGAGGTAAACCAAATCACCGAAAGAAACAAAAATATTGGGAATAATAAATTGGCAAAATAGATGGTAAAGTCCAGATAATATTTGGCAACAGCTGAGAAAGCAACGTCATTCTCAATCATTTTATTGACTTTTTCCGAAACATCAATCACTATCCCAATAGGAATAAACATTAGCAACATTACTATGAATGTTCCTAAGTAGCGCTTGAGAATATATTTGTCAATTATTTTTAACATAGTAAAGTCGTAAAGTCGTAAAGTCGTAAAGTCATAAAGTCGTAAAGTCATAAAGTCATAAAGTCAAAAAAAAGACTGTGCTTTCGACTTTTGACATTTGACTTTCGACTATTTTATAATCTTTGGCTCATATTTTTCACCATCATGTCTTTCCAGGTTCTGAAATCTCCCGCTAATATATGTTTTCTTGCTTCACGAACCAACCACATATAGAAACCTAGATTGTGTATCGTAGCAATTTGCTTTCCCAAATATTCATTGGCTGCAAACAAGTGACGCAAATACGCTTTGGTATATTCGGTGTCTACAAAAGTATGCCCCATTTCATCTACAGGTGAAAAGTCGGCTTCCCATTTTTTGTTCTTGATGTTAATCGTGCCGTTAGCAGTAAATAACATTCCGTTACGGGCATTACGTGTTGGCATTACGCAGTCAAACATATCAATTCCTAACGCTATATTTTCTAAGATATTTATTGGTGTCCCAACACCCATTAAATAACGTGGTTTGTCTTCAGGAAGAATATCACAAACTACTTCGGTCATTGCATACATTTCTTCAGCCGGTTCGCCAACTGAAAGTCCGCCAATAGCATTTCCTTGTTGGCCTGCATTGGCAATATATTCAGCCGATTGCTGACGCAAATCTTTATTGGTACTTCCTTGTACTATTGGAAAAAAGGTTTGGTCATAACCATATTTTGTCGGTACCTTTTCTAAATGATTGATGCATCGATCTAACCAACGGTGTGTCATGTGCATCGAACGTTGCGCATAGCGATAATCACAAGGATAAGGTGTACATTCGTCAAAGGCCATTATGATATCGGCACCAATAGTACGTTGGATTTCCATGACATTTTCCGGAGTAAAAACGTGGTAAGAACCATCTATATGCGATTTGAATTTCACTCCTTCTTCTTTAATTTTTCGGTTAGCCGAAAGCGAATACACTTGATAACCACCACTATCCGTTAAGATATTCCGATCCCAATTCATGAACTTATGTAAGCCTCCAGCCTGCTCCAAAATGGCGGTTTGCGGACGCAAGTATAAATGATAGGTATTCCCCAGAATAATATCGGGATTAATTTCATCTTTCAATTCGCGTTGGTGCACTCCTTTAACCGAGGCAACAGTGCCAACAGGCATAAATATTGGGGTTTCAATTACACCGTGATCCGTAGTAATACTTCCAGCGCGTGCTTTAGAATTGAGGTCATTCGCTAATAAATCAAATTTCATTCGTCTCTTTTAATGGTGGGCAAAGATAAAAGATTTAGGATTTGGGAATTAGGATTTAGGATTTTATTTAACATGATTTTACTATATTCAAAACTTTTAATAACTTCTAAATAAAGTTTTTGTCATTGGTGAAAATTAGAATTACTTTTGACAGCATCTAATTATTAACTACAAAAAATGCCTAACACACAACATTTAAACGATTTTACAACACAAACAAGAAGAGACATTCTTCGCATGGTACATGCCGTAAACTCGGGACATCCGGGTGGATCATTAGGTTGTGCTGAATTTTTAACCGTTCTGTACCAACAATTAATGAAACGAAATCCTGGGTTTAGTATGGACGGAATTGGAGAAGACCTATTCTTCTTATCTAATGGTCATATTTCCCCTATCTTCTACAGCGTTTTGGCGCGTAGTGGGTATTTCCCAGTTTCGGAATTGGCTACTTTTAGAAAACTCAACACGCGTTTACAAGGTCATCCAACCACGCATGATGGTTTGCCCGGAGTGCGCATGGCAGCAGGCTCTTTAGGACAAGGATTATCAGTGGCTGTTGGGGCGGCACAATCCAAAAAATTAAACAATGATGCTCATTTAGTTTATGTATTAACTGGCGATGGCGAATTGCAAGAAGGACAAAATTGGGAAGCCATTATGTATGCCTCCGCCAAAAAAGTAGACAATCTTATTGCTACGGTTGATCTAAACGGACAACAAATTGATGGCGCTACTACTGATGTTTTAAATATGGGTAATTTGAAAGCCAAGTTTGAAGCATTTGATTGGGATGTTTTAGAGATTACCGAAGGAAATAACATCGAAGCCATTATCAAAGGAATGGAGGAAGCCAAAAGCAGAACCGGCAAAGGAAAACCCGTTTGTGTGTTATTGCATACGGTAATGGGCAATGGCGTCGATTTTATGATGCACACCCACGCTTGGCACGGAAAAGCACCAAATGACGAACAATTAGCCGTTGGATTGGCTCAGAATGCTGAAACTTTGGGCGACTACTAGATTAATATTCGGTCTAAAGTAATTAGAAATTAAATGAATAAATTCATAATACTGTTTTTGTTTTTCATTAGTCATAATGTCTTTTCTCAAGAGTATTATTTTGATAGGGTTTTACAATACAATTTAAAAGGAGTTGGACGTTCAAAACATGACTTCACAGATATATTTATTAATTCAAAAAATAACTCATATTATTTTTCTATTGGATGTTATGGTAATGAGATTAAAGGCCATATTTATGACTCAAAAAAGAATCTAATTCATTATTACACTATCGACACTATTAATAAAGTAAAAGATTTTAAATATTTATTTTCTAAAACCTCTTATGCAAGTTCACAAGAAAAAAGTTTTTGTTCTAAAATAACAACAACAAAAGAAAAAAATAGTGGAGAGTTTTATAGAGTTACTCAAACAAGATTTAAAAATAAGAAAAAAGAAAAAAAAGAACATGAAATTGAATTTTTTTGCAAACCTTATGATATACCTATTTTAAGTGAAGTTATAAATAGCTTACACATTCATTATTTTAATTGTGAACAATCAAGCATTTCAGAATATTATATTCCAACTCAAATTAAAATAAGAAGATTAGATACATCTGAAACTGAAAGAAATTTAGATTTAATAAAAGACATTGAAATGACTTTGTCAATAAAAAAAGAAGAACTTAACTATAAAATGTTTAAATGAAAAAATATACAAACACAGGAAGTAAAGATACCCGTTCAGGATTCGGTGCAGGAATGACCGAATTGGGACAAAAAAACGAGAATGTAGTAGCGCTTTGTGCCGACTTAATTGGTTCGTTAAAGTTTGATGATTTCAAGAAAAATCATCCGGAACGTTTTTTCCAGATTGGAATTGCTGAAGCTAATATGATTGGGATTGCAGCCGGTTTAACTATCGGGGGTAAAATTCCGTTTACGGGAACCTTTGCGAACTTTTCTACCGGAAGGGTTTATGATCAAATTCGTCAGTCAGTAGCTTATTCGGATAAAAATGTGAAGATTTGTGCTTCTCATGCTGGATTAACATTAGGTGAAGATGGCGCTACACACCAAATTTTAGAAGACATTGGATTAATGAAAATGCTTCCCGGCATGACCGTAATCAATACATGCGATTACAATCAAACCAAAGCGGCAACTTTAGCGCTTGCTGATCATCATGGACCCGCTTATTTGCGTTTTGGTCGTCCGGTGGTGCCAAACTTCACGCCTGCTGATGAACCTTTCGTAATTGGAAAAGCGATTTTGCTTAGCGAGGGAACGGATGTAACAATTATTGCAACCGGACATTTAGTTTGGGAAGCGCTACTTGCAGCAGAAACCCTGGAAGCTAAAGGAATAGCTGCAGAAGTTATCAATATACATACTATCAAACCTTTGGATGATGCAGCCATATTAAAATCGGTGGCAAAAACAGGATGTGTTGTTACAGCAGAAGAACATAATTTCTTAGGCGGATTGGGTGAAAGTGTTGCCAGAGTCTTAGCTTTGAATAATCCAAAACCACAAGAGTTTGTAGCGGTAAACGATAGCTTTGGAGAAAGCGGTACTCCGGAACAATTGATGGAAAAATACAAGTTAAACAATCAGGCGATTGTAGAAGCTGTAGAAAGAGTAATCAAGAGAAAATAATTTACTCCTATTTTAAAACAAAAATCCCGTCTCGTTATAAATCGAGACGGGATTTTTTATTATTTTCAGGTCAACTTAATTTATGGTTGACCGTGACAACTTGGGTCTAAATGTTTTTTCTTTCCATTTCCGGTTCCACCACAAGTTGGTATATCTGCAAAAGGATAAGCGATTCCTGTTATTGGATTTTTAATTTCGCTTTTGGTAGTAAAGAAATCACCGTCATCATCCACGTCTAGAAAATCCGGTATGTCATCCGAATCAGTATCATCATGATTTACAATGTCTTTAGCCAAACTATATACATATCCATCCGGCACACCTTCAATAACAGTAACAGTACCATCACTATTCACAGTCGAAGTTGCTAGATCTTCCTGATAGGAAAAAATTCCGTCTCCATCATGATCTATTCTTTGAATTTCGTATAATTTGAAACTAAATATAAGGGGAGAATAGGATGGGATTCCGCCTGTTGCACTACCAAAATAAGCTATCCCAGATGGAATAAACATTATACCGGCACCGAAATCAGAATAGGATGTAGTACCGTCAAGGTTTCCTGAATAAGTCCCTGTTTTGAATTGAGGGAATATTTCACTCCAGCCTCTAATGACACTAGTCAAGTTAAAATAGTTTTGAGGATTAATCGATTCTTCAAATTCATCTGATTTGATAGTCGTAACGTCAACTCCATTAACTTGTTCAGTGCTGCTAAAAATATATTCTCCTCTGTAAGAAGTTAATACTCTATCTACATTAGATGGTGATTTACTGTTAGCTCCGGTACCTTGTCTTAATTGTATATAATAAATTTTATAAGTAATATCTACATCGTTTTGATTAACAGAAACATATCTCGTTAGTATAGGATAAGTAGTTTGGTCCCAAATTGAGGTTTGTGTTCCGCCTTCAGGAATTAAAGTAAAAGTAACATTTTGATCGTCTGTTGCTCCTGGATTATTCGTTACTTCCATATAATGCGTTTGCATATAAGTTTCAATATTGGCAATATCTTTTGTGTATTGTTCAGTGTAATCGCGAAGAGGAGCTACATTATTATTATTATCTTTAGTACAGGAAAATACAATTAAACCTAATGTAAAAAGAAAAATAATTTTGAAAAAGTTATTCATTATTGTTTGAATTTTAAGCTCGCAAGATACAATATTGATTTATTTTTGTAAACAATTTAACGTTGATTTTTGAAAAAAAATGAGAGTAGATAAATATTTATGGTGTGTTCGTTATTATAAAACCAGAAACATGGTGACCGAAGCTTGCAAAAAAAACCATATCACCGTAAATGGTCAAATAGCAAAGCCTTCTAAAGAGGTTTTCCCTTTGGATAAAATTACCTTTAGAAAAGACCAAATTACCTATTTGATAAGTGTTTTAGACATTCCCCAAAATCGTGTTGGAGCAAAGTTGGTCGATATCTATCGAAAAGATGAAACGCCTCCGGAAACTTTTGCGCATCTTGAAATGCTTAAACTTTCTAAAGAACATTATCGTAAAACAGGTACAGGAAGACCAACAAAAAAGGACAGAAGAGATTTGGATGATCTTGAATTCAATATAGATTAAAAAATAATACAATAAAGAAATATCATTTAAGACGATTTATTTATCTTTGAAAAAACATCCCGATGAACCAAAATATAATACTTAACCATCTTGAAATAGATCATAAAATTAAAAGAATTGCTTATCAAATTTTTGAAACTTTTGCAGAAGAAAAAGAAATAATTTTAGCTGGCATTGCAAGTAATGGCTATGTCTTTGCAGAAAAAATAGGTGCAATTCTAAAAACCATATCTGATTTAGATGTTATTTTATGTGAGGTTAAAATTGACAAACAAAATCCATTTACTGAAATAACCACTTCAATTCCAAAGGAAACTTATAAAAATAAAAATATAGTATTGGTCGATGATGTATTAAATTCTGGTTCAACGCTAATATATGGTGTCAAACATTTTTTAGAATTACCCGTTAAAAAAATAAAAACAGCCGTTTTAGTGGATAGAAATCATAAAAAATTTCCGGTAAAAGCAGATTTCAAAGGAATTTCATTATCAACTTCATTTAAAGAACATGTACAAGTTGTATTTGAAGACAATAATAATCATGCTTATTTAGTCTAATAACTGAAGAATTTCTTCAACTATTACATCGGGAAGTTTATTGTCGATAGCTACCTTAAAAGTAGCTTGGTTATAAAAATAACTCCTTTCAAATAAATGCTTTGCAACAAATTCTTTTAATTCTTCTTGGGATAGATTGGCAACAAGTGGTCGCGTTTTTTTTTCTGACTTAAGTCTGTCTAAAATTAAAGGCAAAGAAGCATTCAAATAAATTGAAATACTATTATTACCGTTCAGAAATAAATAATTATCGGCATAACATGGTGTTCCTCCTCCAGTGCTGATGATTAAGTTATCATCATTCTGAATAACTTCTTTGAAAATTTCATGCTCCACTTTTCTAAAATAAATCTCCCCTTTCTGTTTAAAGAGTTCACCAACCGTTAAATTGGTTTTTTTTTCGATTAAATTATCTAAGTCAACGTGTTTTACTCCCATTTTTTCTGAAAGCAACTTAGCAATTGTGGTCTTACCAACAGCCATATAACCAATCAAAATAACTTTCTTCATCGCAATAAAACCTTATAAATTAAGTCGTTAACACCCTTTATCAAAAAAAGCCAAATTTATAATAAAATTGCTTTGAAATATAAATAATAAGGCCTTATATTTGCACCCGCATTTAAACCGCAAGGTGTTTCACTGAACTCCTATAAAAATAGACGCCAGTGAAGTATTAAAGAAAAGAAAAAGACTCGATAGCTCAGTCGGTAGAGCACATCACTTTTAATGATGGGGTCCTGGGTTCGAGCCCCAGTCGGGTCACATTTTTTTTTCTTAAATTCAACTGACTCGATAGCTCAGTCGGTAGAGCACATCACTTTTAATGATGGGGTCCTGGGTTCGAGCCCCAGTCGGGTCACATAAAGTTGTTCGCCAAGGTGAATAACTTTTTTTGTTTTAGGCCACGTGGAGAAATTGGTAGACTCGCCATCTTGAGGGGGTGGTGTTGCAAGACGTGTCAGTTCGAATCTGATCGTGGTCACTTTCAAAAAGCAAAACCGATAGGTTTTGCTTTTTTTTCAAAATTCTTTTTAAATCTTCATTTGTAAAGATATTTCACTAACTTTGTTTAACTTATTTAGAAATAAAATGAACAATGTAAAAAATGTCTTCAGTATAAAAGATTTAGAAAATCTAACAGGTATTAAGGCTCATACTATACGTATATGGGAAAAAAGATACAATGTTTTGGAACCAATGCGAACCGAAACAAATATTCGTTTATATAATTTAGCTAGCCTTCAAAAGATTTTAAATGTCACATTGCTTCACAATCATGGCTATAAAATTTCAAAAATTTCAAAATTATCCGAGGATAAATTACCTGAGCTCGTAAACGATATTATATCAGATAAAAGTGTAAAACATCATGCTATTAGTTCTTTCAAAATGGCCATGATGAATTTTGATCATGCCCTTTTTTTTAGCACTTATAATAAATTATTAGCCGAAAAATCATTTAGAAACGTTTTTTACGAAGTTTTTATACCGCTATTAGAAGAAATAGGTTTATTATGGCAAACCGACACCATTACACCTGCCCATGAACATTTTATTTCTTATTTAATAAAACAAAAACTTCTGAACAATACCGAAACTGTTCAAACCAAACCACCAACAAATCACGAAAGGTTATTCGTTCTTTATTTACCAATGGATGAAATTCATGATTTAGGCTTAATGTATCTGAATTATGAAATATTAAGTTATGGCTATAAAAGCATTTTCCTTGGTGAGAGTGTCCCAATAGACAGTCTAAAAGACATGAAAAAATATTTTGACAACATTACATACATCTGCTATACAACTGTTCAACCTGATAAAGACAGTATTAATGATTATATCAAAAAAGTAAAATCTGAAGTATTAGATGAAACTTCTAATTTATGGTTAATTGGAAGAATGGTTGAAAATATTGACCAAAAATTAATCTCAGAAAAAATTAGAACTTTCATATCTATAAAAGATTTGGTTGACACTATATCTTACTAAAAAAATCATATTACATTTTTTATATTTTAAAATAAAATGAAAAAACAAATCAAAATAATTGGATCTGGTTTTTCCTCTCTTGCCGCTTCATGTTATTTAGCACAACAAGGCCATTCTGTTACTATATACGAGAAAAATACAACAATTGGAGGCAGAGCGCGTCAACTAAAAAAAGATGGGTTTACCTTCGATATTGGACCAACCTGGTATTGGATGCCCGATGTTTTTGAACGTTTCTTTGCCGATTTTGGTAAAAAACCATCCGATTATTTTGAACTTATAAAACTATCTCCTGCTTATCAAGTGTATTTTGGGGTAAAAGATTTTGTGACAATTGCTGATAATCTTCCTGAAATAATAGAAACTTTTGAAGCTATTGAGAATGGAAGTGGCAAAAAGCTAGCTTCCTTTATGAAAGAGGCACAAAGCAACTACGATATCGCAATTAAAGACTTAGTATATCGACCAGGAGTTTCTCCCTTAGAATTAGTCACAATAGAAACTGCCAAAAAAGTTAATCAGTTTTTTGGCAACATTTCAAAAGACATCAGAAGGCGTTTCACGAATACTAAACTAATTCAAATACTTGAATTTCCTGTACTTTTTCTGGGAGCAAAACCATCTGACACACCTTCGTTTTATAGTTTCATGAATTTCGCGGATTTTGGTTTAGGAACTTGGCATCCAAAAAGCGGCATGTATAGTGTGATTTTAGCAATGGAAAAATTAGCCCTAGAATTAGGCGTTGCTATTCAGACTAACTCCAATATTGAAAAAATAATAGTAGAAAATGGAACTGCAAAAGCCATCATTGTAAATGGAAAAACAATTGAAGCTGACATTATTTTAAGCGGTGCCGATTATCATCATAGTGAAACTTTATTGGATATAAAATATCGTGCCTATTCGGAAAAATATTGGAACAATAGGACTTTTGCGCCTTCTTCGCTCCTGTTCTATGTTGGATTTGACAAAAAAATTGAAAATGTAGAACATCATTCCCTATTTTTTGATGTCGATTTTGATATTCATGCTGCAGCCATTTATGACACTCCTAAATGGCCAGAAGAACCCTTGTTTTATGCCAGTTTCCCATCCAAAACAGATGCCAGTTCAGCGCCGTCAGGAAAAGAAGCAGGCATCTTTTTAATTCCGTTAGCACCTGGTTTAAATGACACTCCGGAGTTAAGAGAAACTTATTTTGAAAAAATAATTTCAAGATTTGAAAAAGTAACACAACAAGATGTCAAAAATAATATTATCTTTAAAGACTCTTTTTGTGTAAATGATTTTATTAAAGATTACAATTCTTATAAAGGGAATGCATATGGTTTAGCCAATACCTTATTGCAAACTGCTTTTTTAAGACCAAAATTGAAAAGTAAAAAAGTAAAAAATCTCTTTTTTACTGGACAATTAACAGTTCCTGGGCCAGGAGTTCCGCCAGCTTTAATATCAGGAAAACTTGTTTCGGAACTCATTAAAAAAAATATATAATTTCTTTTTCATCATGAAATCTCTTTTTGATAAAATATCATTCGATTGCAGTAAAAATGTAACTAAATCATACAGCACATCGTTTTCTGTTGCTGTAAAAATGTTAGCGCCAACCATTCGTCAGGATATTTATAACATATATGGATTTGTTCGTTTTGCAGATGAAATCGTAGATACTTTTCATGATTACAATAAAGAAGTACTTTTCGAGATGTTTGAAAAAGACTTGGAAAATGCATTAAAATATAAAATTAGTTTGAATCCTGTGTTGAATTCATTTCAGCATACTGTCCATAAATATGCTATTCCGCAAACCTTAATTAATGCTTTTATGAATAGCATGAAATTAGATTTGTATAAAAAAGAATACACCACAATTGATGAGTATAACAATTACATTTATGGCTCAGCTGATGTAGTTGGGCTAATGTGCTTGAAGGTATTTGTGAATGGGGATGATCAAAAATTCAATGAATTAGAACATTCTGCCATGCGATTGGGTTCGGCTTTTCAGAAAGTAAATTTCCTTCGCGATCTTAAAGCAGATTATGAAGATTTGAATAGAACCTATTTTCCAAATACCGATTTATCTCGATTAGATGAACATTCTAAAAATGAAATCATCAATGAAATTGAAGCCGATTTTCATGCAGGTTTTGAAGGAATAGTAAAACTCCCATTAGAAGCTAAGTTTGGGGTTTATACAGCCTTTGTATACTACAAAAAACTATTATCAAAACTAAAGAAAACACCTTCTATGGAAATCAAAAACACTCGAATTCGTGTTGCCGATTATCAAAAATTTGGTCTGCTCGCTAGATGTTATGTAAACTATCGCTTAAATTTAATTTAATTATATATGTTACTCCAAATTACTGTTTTTATTCTAACTTTTTTCATCATGGAATTCATGGCATGGTTCACCCACAAATATATAATGCACGGTTTTTTATGGGTCTTACATGCCGATCACCACAAAAAAGACCACAATTCATGGTTTGAACGCAATGATGCCTTTTTTATTTTTTATGCTGTAGTGAGTATTGGTTGCTTTTTACTCTGGCAAAACGGAGTTTTTGAACTAGGTATTTCTGTTGGTCTTGGAATTTTTGCCTACGGAGTAGCCTATTTTATTGTTCATGACATTTTTATTCATCAGCGATTTAAATTATTTAGAAATGCGAATAATCTTTATGCCAAAGCAGTCAGAAGAGCACATAAGATGCATCACAAACATATTGGAAAAGGAGATGGAGAATGTTTCGGAATGTTAATAGTTCCTTTTAAATATTTTAAAAAATAAGAGGCGGGATTTATCCCGCCTTTATATATAATTAAAGACCGAGTTATATTTCGTCCCTATTAAAAATTATTTAATTAAATCTTGTAATGGTTTCAATTGCTCCATATCAATATTTGAACTTTGCAATAAGGTTATCATGTTTAAGATATTATTCGGATTCATATCATTTCCAAGAATTCTAACAACTGCAAAACCACTTTCTTTCTTTTTGGCAAAAAGGATAAATTCATCAATATGATTTTCATCTCCTATAAAACTCACTGAAGCTGCGTCTTTACCAGAGCCGACTTTCATCAATTCTTGGTATTTTTCATTCTTCAGTAGTTGTGTTACTTTTTGGCTTTCAACATCATATTGTGCTTTATTGTTTTTATCTAATTTAAAAGCCAAAATATTCATTTTATCAAACGATTCTAGAGCTGTTTTTTGTTCAATGGTTAGCTTCGATTTGTCAATATCTATAATACTCGGTGAAACATCCAACGTTAAAAAATTTTTGTTTTCAGCGTTTTCTACAAAATATTTTTGAAGCGATTGTTCATTTTTACAACTAGATAGTAATAATGAAAACAACAGGACTAGGTATAGTGCGATTTTCATCACTTCTTATTTTTGACCTTTCGGACCCTTAGCTCCTTTTGATGCTTTTTTCAAATCATCACCACCAGGTAAATTCATTTTATCGGTCAAAACCGAAAGCTCGTTCAAATCAAAATCACCTACTAACGACATTAAAACTGTTTCTTCATTACCTGAACCTTCTACAAACATCATCAATTCTTTGATTTGGGAATCTGAAGCGCCTGATTTTACATATATTTTGACACTTTTACCTTTTTCGTTAATTTTCATTAACTCTTCCAGAGAAGCTGATTTCACATATTTATCTGAAATTGATTTCATCTCGTCCGATTTCTTATCACTTTGTGTTACAAAAACTCTTAAGTTGTCTAACTTCTTTATCAAATTCACATATTGTTGAGACTCTTTGTCCTTTACTTCCATTTTGCTCAAAAGTGAAAACATTTTTTTATTGACAACAACTGCCGTTATACCTTCTTGGTCTTCAAACTTATCAAAGACGCTTTGCGCAAAAAATGTGTTTGTACTAAATACTAATACTAAACTTAAAATTAATTTTCTCATGATTTCTGATTGTTTATTTTTTAAAAATTCTGTTTTTTGTTTGTTCAAATTCATTTAAATAATTCATACTTCCAATACCTTTATTTACGCTTTCCGAAATCATAGCCAACGCTTTTTGCGTTTCTCTAAAGGCTATTTCAGGATCACTATAAGTTCCATAATCTTTCGATTTTTGTTGGTTATAATGATTGTATGTAAACAAACCTATGCCAAGTAAAATAACCACAGAAGCAGCAACTGAGAACCAAACTGCACTCTTGTGTTTTATAGTGTTTAATGGAATCGTTGCTTGAACCTGAGACTGAAAGCCGAACGGAGCGAAGCTAAATTGCTCTTGTTTTGCCTGAACTGCATAAGCAAATAGTGGCTTGTATTGTTCCAGAAGCGGAGCTACATTTGATGAATTAAAGTAATCTTTCAATTCTTTTTCTTCAGCAATACTGGTTTCTGCTTCGAAGTATTTTTCTAATAAAATTTCTATTCTATCCAATGCCATAATGATGTGTTTTTATCATTTTTTCTCTTATAACTTTTCGTGCTCTTGATAATGCAGTGCGAATGGCTTGCTCATTCATTTCTAAAACCTTGCCAATTTCTTCAAATTCCATTTCTTCAATGTCTCGCATTTGAACAATTAGCTTTTGCTGTTCAGGCAAGTTGTTCATTATTTTCTCAACCCATTTCCATGTATCAGTGTCTTCCGCTTTTTGTTGTAAACTCGCTTCTCTATCGGTAAAATTATTGTGAACAATTTTTATATTGCCTGCTCGTTTGGATTTCAACTGGTCTAAACAATAATTTTTTGTCATTGTCATTGCCAAAGCTTCAACACTTTTGTATTCGTCCAAAATCTCATTGCGGTTCCATAATTTTACCAATACTTCCTGAGTGGCATCTTCAGCTTCTTCGGTGCTTACGAGTAATCGTTTTGCTACTCGAAAGAGCTTATCCTTAAACGGATTTACAAGTTGCATAAACTCATTTTGATTCATTGAAACCTATTTGGTGAGTTGATCATAAAGGCAAGACGACACATATTTTTATTTGTTACAAACAAAATAAAATTATTAATCTAAACTTTGTAAATTTACGGTTATTAAAATAATAGCTGCTATGAATAAATATATAATATCGTTATTAATCGCGTTCTCATTAGTTGTCCCTTTTGGTTGTTCTGATATGGATGACAATGCGGTTCCGACTAGTCTTGAAATAAAGGATTTTGTTTGGAAAGGCATGAATTTATATTATCTGTGGCAGGCCGATGTTCCTGATTTGGCAGATGACCGATTTGCTAATCAATCGCAATTAAATGCTTTTCTTGACCCTTATACTTCACCAACCGATTTGTTCAACTCACTTCGTTTGCCTTCATCGACGGATAGATTTAGTGTGATTTATAGTGACTATACCATTTTGGAAGGTGCGCTTTCCGGAAATACGTTAAACAACGGAATGGATTTTGGGCTAAAACACATCAATGGTACTACTAATGTATATGGCTGGGTTAGGTACATTATTCCGAATTCTGATGCAGCTACCAAAAACATACATCGTGGCGATATTTTTTATGCGATTAACGGTATCCCATTGACAGATGACAATTATAGAACACTTCTATTTAGTAATGATGTAACCTATACTGTCAACTTAGCTAATTATAGTAGTGATAGTAATGGTTTTGTCACTATTACACCAAACGGTCAATCAGTTACTTTAACCAAAACTACCTTGGCAGAAAACCCAATATTATTAAGTACGGTTATTAACCAAGGCCCACACAACATTGGCTACTTGATGTACAACGGATTTTACTCCAGCTTTGATAACCAATTAAATACTGTCTTTGGTTCTTTTGTTTCTCAAAATGTAAACCGTTTAGTATTGGATTTACGCTATAACTCCGGCGGTTCAATAAACTCAGCAACAAAACTAGCTAGTATGATTACAGGGCAATTCACCGGACAATTGTTTGCCAAACAGCAATGGAATGCCAAAGCACAGGCCTATTTCTTAGCCAATAATCCCGGCTCTTTAGAAAATAAATTTGCTTCAGAATTAAATAGTTTGAATCTTAACAGAGTATATGTACTGACTACTAAAGCTACTGCTTCTGCTAGTGAACTAGTTATAAACTGTTTAAAATCGTATATCGATGTAGTTCAAATTGGCGATATAACCACGGGGAAAAATGTAGGTTCTATTACTTTATACGACTCTCCTACTTTTGAAAAATCGAATGTGAATCCAAACCATAAATATGCTATGCAACCCATAGTATTGAAAATAGTAAACAAAGACAATTTTGGCGATTACACTTCTGGTATTGCGCCAACTACTTTACTACCTGAAAACTTGAGTGACCTTGGTATATTAGGCAATGTTGATGAACCTTTATTAAATGCTGCCATCAACCAAATCGTCGCTAGCGGAAAAATGTTGCCACCAGTACCAAGCGTTATTGAGCGTGATTTTACAGATTCAAAATCAATAAATCCACTGCAAAGTGAAATGTATATAGAACATAAATAAAAAAACATTCTTTCGAGTGCTTTCCTTCATTTACAAAATTATATTTAACCCAATTTTGAAATTTCTACCTCGTGTAGAATAGCCAACATTCTCTACAAACTCTTCATTAAAAATATTAGTGGCAGAGCCAAAAACAGTCAAACGGCTTTTAATTAATTCATACTTCAACGTGGCATTCAACAATCTGTAAGCATCTAGTTTTACAAATTGTGATGGAAACCCAAATGCATCAATTCTAGAACTTAAATACTGATAATTGATTGCCGCAAAAAATCGATCTGTAAACTCATAGTTCACGGCTAAATTCGCTTTATGCTTTGGATTTAATCTTTGCAAACGCTCATCTAATTCATTAAAAGTATAATTGGCATTGACTGTTAATTTTGGAGTAACATCAACTAAAATCGATGTTTCAATTCCTTTAGCTTTGCTTTTTCCATCTACGTTGTAATAAATATAATTCGCATCAACATCTATAGCTCTTTTTTCTTCTCTCAAAAAGGCAACTGTATTTAGCGTTATTTTTTTATTGTATAATTTCACTTCAAAACCTGCTTCTATAGTACTGTTTTCTTCGGGCTCTAAATTGATGTTACCCGAATAAGCATCATACAATTGATATAAACTTGGTGTGATATAAGCAGTTGAATAAGATGCTAATAATCTGATTGGTGTTTTTTTACCAAACGAATACGACGGATTGAAATTATAAACCAATTGATTTTTATAAACACTATGACTATTCATTCGCACCCCAGTATTTAAATTAAAACCAAAAGACGAATTATAAACCACTGTTGTGTATGGATCGACAATGACAAACTTGGCCTTTTCATTATCAATTGTTCCAAATGCTGAATCAAAATTCATTTCACTAAACTGATATTGTGTACCTAATAACACAAAAAACTGCTTTGAAAAACTATATTTATTGAACGCATCTACACTTACATTTTTAGATTTATATTCAAATTCAGAACCAAAAATCAATAAATTCCGTTTACTACTTGATGCGCCTGAATTAACTACAAATTCCCCTTTGTTGTATGTATATTTTGATGAAACTCCAGCTCTAAACTGTTCTGTTTTGCCTTGATTATTAATGTTATCAGATGATGTAAAACCGTTATAAGAATCATCAAACGTGTTTTTCAATCGATCGTAATTACCAAATAAATCTACTCGCAATTTTGAAGTTACTGCCACACCAATTTTTTGATTTACGGCAATTCTTGAAAAAAAATCTTTTTCATAATTTTCACCTTGAGCTTCTGACATTCCACTGGTTTCGGTACTATTCAAACTGGTCAAATAATCAAACTTATGAAGTTTTCCGTTAAATGACAATCCTTGATTAAAATCTTGTCCATTGTATTTGTGATTATCTGCTGTATTATTCGAACCAATATTCACATAGGCATTGCCTTGAATTTCCTTTTTAGTAGCTTTTTTTAAAGTGATGTTAATTACTCCCGTTGCAGCACCTGTTCCATAAAGTGTACTCCCCGCACCTTTCATAATCTCAATTCGTTCCACTTGCTCTACTGGCAACAAACGTAAATCATATTCCATTGAAATTCCCGAAGCATCAGTTACTGGGACTCCATCAATCACAATCAAAACCTGACGATTTCTTCCACCTCGAATATAGTAACCCAGGTTTTTTCCGTTAGCCGATTGGTTTCCGTTGATTTCAACTCCAGCGGCCTGACTTAATACTGTTGCCAGACTTTGCCCTGATTTTTTTTCTAAATCCTGAGCGGTGATTACTTCAATAACTTTTCCCGATTTTTCTTGGCGGAGCTCAAATTTAGTATCCGACAGCACTACTTCTTTTAATTGATTCACTTTCGTAGAATCCAGTTCTTGCGCATAAGCACAAGTGTTTAGCAAAGCTAAAATAGCTAATGCTTTAACTGTTTTTTTCATTTTTTTAATTCAACAATAATTTTAATAATCCTAGGAGAAAAGCATAGAATTTACCCATACCCAAACCTTTTTTCCCGAAAGTTTGTTACTCGATGAATTAGGCAGGTCTCCTGGCTTGCGTCTTGTTGTTTACCTTCCCATTTGGATTTGGGATTAAGGATTAAGTATTAAGGATTTTTAAATTCCTAATTCCTAACTCCTAATTCCTAATTCCACAACAGTGGTGTTGTAGATAACAACAGTCCCGATACTTCGGGATAATAGCTTACAGTTGCGGGAACAGCTCCAGACTTTGATTTTCGATTTGGGATTAAGGATTAAGGATTTACAAAATCCCAATTAGCTTCGCTCAGTTCGGCTTTGCCTCGTGTCCTAATTCCTGAATCCTAAATCCACACTGGATTCCCTTTTAATGCGATTTTGAAAACAGAAATCGCAACCTTAATTCGGGTGCAAATGTAAAGTATAAATTAAAAACAAAACAATACTTTTGCAAAAAACAATTTGATGAAGACTTTTTGTAATGCTTTATTTTTAGTCATTCTTTCTTTTTCCTTGGTGGAATGCAAAAACGAATCAAAACCGAATGTTATTATTTCTGCTAAAAATGAAGTGCGCTACGCTAAAGGATTTTCAATTCAAAATTATGATGGTTATTCAGTTGTAAAAGTCAAAAATCCGTGGCCAAGAGCAACTAAAACATACACTTATATCCTAAAAGAAAAAAACGGGATTGTTCCCGATAGTTTGAAACAAAACCTAATTATTCCCGTTCCGATAAAAACAATAGTCGTAACCTCGACCACGCATATTCCGTCATTGGAGCTACTTGATGAAGTCAATACTTTAATTGGTTTTCCGCATTGCGATTATATTTCTTCCGAAAAGGTAAGAGCTCGAATTGATACCGGAAACATAAAAGAACTAGGCAATAATCAGGATTTAAATACTGAAGTCTTACTCGATCTGCAACCCAATGTTATCATCGGCTACGGCATTGACAACAAAAACCCAACGTTAGATAATCTTCAAAAAAGCGGATTAAAAGTAATGCTCAACGGTGACTGGAATGAAGAAAATGCTTTAGGAAAAGCAGAATGGATTAAGTTTTTCGGTGCTTTGTATGGCAAACAAAAACAAGCCACAGCACTCTTTACCAAAATTGAAAAAGATTTTTTTAAAACCATAAGGATAGCCAAAATGGCCAAAACTACGCCAAGCATTTTGGCCGGAGACATGTTTGAAGATCGCTGGTACTTACCTAGAGGAACCAGTTGGGGCAGTTTGCTTTTGAAACAAGCCAATGGCAATTATTTATGGCAGAAAACCAGCGGAACAGGAAGCTTGTCTTTATCTTTTGAAACCGTTTTTGAAAAAGCTAAAAGCGCTGATGTTTGGATTACTTCCGGACAGTTTTCTTCCTTAAAGGAAATGACAAATGCGAATCCACATTATGCTGAATTTAACGCATTCAAAAATAAAAATGTATATTCGTTCAGTGGAAAAAAAGGAAAAACAGGTGGCATTCTTTATTACGAATTAGCGCCCAACCGACCTGATTTAGTATTGAAAGATTTGGTAAAAATTTTGCATCCCGAATTGTTGCCGAGCTATAAACCTTTTTTCTTTGAGAAATTAAAATAAAACACAGACCTGACTGCCGACAGGCAGGTTTCACACACGAGCGAAGCGAACTGACGAAGTAAATTATCACAAATTTGAAAACCAACAGTAAAAATAGTCTTCTTTTCACCTTCTTGTCATTGACATTGCTATTGACATTGCTATTGAATATTTCGATGGGACAAGTCGCCATTCCGATGAAAGAAGTATTCAGTAGTTTGTTTGGCGGTAATGCTTCTAAAGATACCTGGGAATATATAATCGTTAATTTCCGTTTGCCGAAAGCCATAACTGCACTACTTGTTGGTATCGGACTTTCCATTTCGGGCTTGTTGATGCAGACATTGTTTCGTAATCCGTTAGCCGGACCTTATGTACTCGGATTGAGTTCGGGTTCGAGTTTAGGTGTTGCTTTTGTCATTCTTGGCGCCGGATTTTTACCTTCAGTTTTTTCGCAATTTTTATTATCGCCTTATGGAATAATAATCGCTTCATGTATTGGAAGTTCGTTAGTTTTAGTAATGATTTTAATTGTTTCACAACGCTTGCGCGACACTATGTCGATTTTGATTGTAGGATTGATGTTTAGCAGTTTTACGAGTGCGATTGTCAGTGTGTTTGCCTATTTTAGTTCGGCTGAACAGTTGCAGAAATATACGTTTTGGTCGATGGGTAGCATAGGCAATTTATCCTGGCAGAACGTTTCTATATTAGCCATTTGCACTTTACTTGGATTAGTATTCAGTTTGTTTTCTTTGAAAGCATTAGACGCATTGCTTCTTGGAGAAAACTATGCTAAAAGCATGGGCTTAAACATCAAAAAAGTGCGTTATATCATCATATTCGCAACCAGTATTCTAGCTGGAAGCATCACGGCTTTTGCCGGACCGATTGCCTTTATTGGATTGGCTGTTCCACATTTAGGGAAATTGTTATTTCAAACCAGTAATCATAAAGTGTTGTTTTTTGCTACATTGCTTATTGGTTCCATAATAATGTTATTTTGTGATACGATTTCACAAATGCCAGGTTTTGATTTTACCTTACCTATAAATGCTATTACGTCTATTATTGGCGCGCCTGTAGTGATTTGGTTGATTGTGAATAAGAAAAGTATTCAGTAAATTTAAAACACATAGATTCTGTGTTTAAACTAAAAAATGAGTTCAAATAAAATCATACTTTCCACTTCAAATTTATCCATTGGATACCAATCCAAAAAGGAAAAAAACATTATTGCAGAAAACCTCAATCTGACTTTTGAAGAAGGAAAATTAATTTCATTAGTTGGCGGAAACGGCATTGGAAAATCGACTTTATTGCGAACGATAACCGGAATTCAAAAACCTTTAGCCGGAACGGTATTGCTAAATGAAAAAGAAATTCATAACTACAAATCTTTGGCGTTGGCACAAAATCTTAGTTTGGTATTGACCGAAAAATTACCGCCGAGCAATTTATCCGTTTTTGAATTAATCGCCTTGGGAAGACAGCCTTACACCAATTGGCTTGGCAAACTATCAGCAGAAGATTTGGAAAAAATAAATCAAGCGATGACGCTAACGCACGTAGAACATTTGATTGGTAAAAAACATCACGAAATCAGTGACGGACAATTGCAGATTGTTTTAATTGCTAGGGCATTGGCGCAAGACACTCCTCTTATCATCCTTGACGAACCAACCACGCACTTGGATTTGTTTCACAAAGTTTCTGTTTTTAAATTGCTAAAAAAACTATCACAGGAAACCAATAAATGCATCTTGTTTTCGACACACGATATTGATTTGGCAATACAACTTTCGGATGAAATGATTGTCATGTCTGAGAGTTCGGTCGAACAAGACCAACCTTGTAATTTAATTACAAAAGGTGTTTTCAATACACTTTTTAAAGATTCGTCT
The DNA here is from genome assembly GCA_947456955.1 of Flavobacteriaceae bacterium. Classification (GTDB taxonomy): domain Bacteria; phylum Bacteroidota; class Bacteroidia; order Flavobacteriales; family Flavobacteriaceae; genus Flavobacterium. Next base: position 121,393 of record CANGTQ010000005.1, read on the forward strand.
ATCACTTTTGATGGTGAAAAAGGGAAGTTTGTTATTAATTGATAATTGACAATGAATAATTGATAATTACTTTAATGAACTCCAAAATAATTGTTAATTGTTAATTATCCATTTTAATTGCTATCTGTCTTTTCGCTTCTCCAACTACAAACGCGACCGAATTGGCAATATTATAACTTCTGATTAAATTCGACATTGGAATGGTTAAATGATTATCAAATTGGGCTAAGACCTCTTGACTCAAACCCACACTTTCTTTGCCAAAAACCAACCAATCACCATCCTGAAACTCGGCTTCATAAATAGATTTTGTTGCATGAGAACTGGTTAAGAAAACTCTAGATTTATCGGGAATTATGCTTATCCATTCGGCTACATTTTGATATTCTGTTACATCCAAATGCACCCAATAATCCAAACCGGAACGCTTTAGGTTTTTGTCGTTAATTACGAATCCAAACGGATGGATTAAGTGTAACCGACTTTCAGTTCCAACAGACAATCGACCAATGTTTCCTGTGTTGTTTGGGATTTCGGGTTCTACTAAAACGATGTTGAGCATTTTTTGATTGTTAGATTATTAGACTACTTAGATTGTTAGATTTATTTTACTCTAAAAGCATAGTGCATCTTAAGCCCGAAGGGCGTTTCTTAATATCTAAAAGCAAAGCGTGCCTACTTCGAGAACTTCTCCAGCTTTTAGGTTTTGCAAATGTAGGTTTCCTACTCGAATTCTGACCAATCGAAGTGTAGGAAATCCAACTGCTGCAGTCATTTTTCTAACTTGACGGAATTTACCTTCGGTTAATGTTATAGAAATCCAGCTTGTTGGTCCGTGACGCTCATCGCGAATTTTTCTGCCTTCACCAATGCTTTCGGGAAGTTGGTGTATGATTTTGGCTTCACATTTTTTGGTTGTGTATCTGATTCCTTTGAAACCAATTTCGACACCTTTTTTTATTTGGGTAATCGCTTCTTCATTTATAATCCCGTCTACTTGGGCATAATATTCTTTTTCGACGGTTTTGCTTCTAACAATTTCACTTATCATTCCGTCAGTGGTTAGCAAAAGTAAACCCTCGGAATCTTCATCTAAACGACCAATTGCCATTGTGCCTTGTGGGAAATGATACAATTCACCAAGCAACTTTTTAGGTCGCTTTTTTTCATAAATAAATTGACTTAAATAGCCGTGAGGTTTATGGATTAGGAAATGATGGTGGTTTTGCATGAAATGAATGTAATAAAAAAGACTATCAACAAAATTACTGATAGTCTTTTATATATGAATACAACATTATCTATTGTCTACTCTGAACGTAATCTGACAATTCATCAACATTGCTACTAAATGTAAAAATACCATTTAACTTGAAATAATTTCTTGGTTCACTACAAAAATCATAGGCATATTTGGCAAAGTCCAATTTATTGTCTTCAAAATTAAAAGTATTGGCAATTTGAATAATTTGATCAACATTCAAACAGTTGGCCGTAATTACCTGCTTTGCCGTTTTTAATCTAGTATCTTCAAAGCTCTGATTTTTAATTGTTGACAAAGCTGCATTAAAATTACCTGGTGTCATACAACTTCTACCACCACAACCTCTAACAGGCCCATCGTGATCGACGATAATTGCATTTGAATTATTGGAGGTTGTTGTAGTGGTTGTTTGTGTCACTGTTCCACCGCCAATGTTATCGTTAATAGAAACTCCCAAACCTAAATTAACACCGTCAACATTTACTCCAATTCCTAGATTTACTCCGCCAGAGTTTACTCCATTTGTTTGGGTTGTGGTTGTGGTAGTCGTTTGAGAAACTCCTCCAACCGGTTGTGAAACGATAACTGGTCTTGGTTGTCCATAGTGAATGACATGAACATTTGATGATGGAATAAAATCAGGTTGAACAGGAATAGATGAATAATAATTCAACTTCATTTTGGTTTTGTTATTTTTATCTCTCTTGATTTTATAGGTAACATCTGAGAATATTCCGTCAACATCGGTTAACATTAAGTTATTTTTGCTAACATCGGTTAACGTTTTATCTTCAAATCTAATTTTAGCATTATAGTATGGTTGATTCAAATCTTCAACACGCAAATTAGTTTGTGGTGTGTCATTTATTATTTCACCGTTCAAGATAAGTGTAAATTTATCGCCATCTTCAGAGAAAATAGTCAAGTGACCAACTGGTCCTCCTGGTTGTGCAAAAGATAAAGATGAAACTAACCAAATTGCCAAAAGTGTAATCTTTCTTGTCATAATAATTTATTATTTTTTTGTGTTACAAATATAATTTTTTTTCTTTTATTTTATAATCGTTACCAAATACAATGCAAAAGTTTGAAAGTTATTTGAATTGAAAATTATAATTTAAAACAAACTCTGTATATTTAAACTCTTTTATTTTTTTGTCAATGAACGATTCTATAACACTTTTAATTACATTTTTTCTTTCTTTAGTGATCGGGATTTATATCGGAAAAACACTTTTAGCAGCCAATTCAAAATTGGACAAAGCGTCTTTGGAAGAAAAATTAAATGGTTTGTTGCAGCAAATTGAACAATTTAAAATGCAATTAAATCAAACTGTTCAGGAACGTGAAACTATTCGCTCCGAAAAAGAATCATTAGCCATACAATTATCCAAAAAGGAAACTGATTTTGAAAATCTGTGGGAAAGAAATAAGGAACAAAAGGAGGAAGTAGAAAAACTACAGGAGAAATTCACAAAAGAATTCGAAAATCTGGCGAACAAAATACTTGAAGAAAAGACTTCTAAATTCACAGAACAAAACAAGGAAAACCTCAAAAATATCCTGACGCCATTGCAGGATAAAATTCAGCTTTTTGAAAAGAAAGTAGAAGACACTCACAAGGAAAGTATTGATTATCATGCCGCATTACGTCAACAAATTTTGGGCTTGCGCGAAATGAACGAGCAAATGAGCAAGGAAACGCTGAACTTGACCAAAGCGCTTAAAGGCGATAGTAAAATGCAAGGGAATTGGGGTGAATTGATTCTGGAGCGCGTCCTTGAAAAATCAGGTTTGGAAAAAGGTCGCGAATACGAAGTGCAGCAAAGCTTTGTAACCGATGATGGCAATCGGGTTTTTCCTGATGTAGTGATTAATTTACCTGATGGCAAGAAAATGGTAGTCGATTCAAAAGTGACTCTGACCGCATACGAAAGATATATCAACGAGGAAGATGATGACGCCAAAACCCAACATTTAAAAGAACATGTCATGGCTTTGAAACGTCATGTAGACCAATTGAGCGAGAAGAATTATCACGATTTGTATCAAATGGAAAGCCCTGATTTTGTGTTGTTATTTATTCCTATTGAATCCGCTTTTGCTTTGGCATTAAATGAAGACACTTCCCTTTACAACAAAGCTTTTGAAAAGAATATTGTCATTGTTACACCTTCAACATTATTGGCAACATTGCGAACTATTGACAGCATGTGGACAAATCAAAAACAACAGGAAAACGCGTTGGAAATTGCACGACAAGCCGGAGCTTTGTACGACAAATTTGAAGGTTTTGTAGCTGATTTAGTAAAGGTTGGAAATAAAATCAAAGATTCCAAAACAGAATATGAAAATGCTATGAGTAAGTTGGTTGATGGTAGTGGAAATCTAATCAATCGTGTTGAAAACCTAAAGAAAATGGGAGCAAAAGCCAAAAAAGCATTACCCGAAAATATTTTGCAGAGGGCTAGTAAAGAAGAAGAATTATAGAGAATTAAACTACATGTTTTTTTGTCAAATTATCAGTAGATATATTTCTTTTTTTTAGAATTTATCTTAATTTTTATAAGGCTATTAAATAATTACTATATTTGGTCTGCATTTTAAAAAACCTATGAAAAAATATTACATTTTATCAATTACATTACTTTTATCTTTCATCATTTTTGTTTCTTGTTCAGACAAAGATGATGAGTACATTCCGGTTTATCCTGTTACAGTTGACTTAACTCAAGTTCCTTATCCAAAATTATCAGATTACAATTTTTTTGAAGGTCCAATAAAAAATCAAAAACCTTCGTTAGATGTTTTGCCCTATGAACCTGCAAGTTCATTGTTTACAGATTACGCAATCAAAAAAAGATTTATTTGGATGCCAAAAGGTGTTAAAGGTACATTTAATGGGGTTAATAATGTAATTGAACTACCAGTTGGTGCTGCATTAATTAAATCATTTTATTTTGATAATGTCCAACCTAACAACACTACACGAATTATTGAAACTAGAATAATGATAAGGAAAGCTAGTGGATGGATTTTTGCCGAATATGTTTGGAATGAAGAACAAACTGAAGCATATTTAAACATGAATGGCAGTAGTACAAGCGTAACATGGAAAGATGAAAATAATATAATCAAAACTGCTTCGAATTATCGAATTCCATCTGGGGGACAATGTCTAATTTGCCACAAAGTTGACTCAGATCAGGGCTCGGGTGTCGTATCGGTTGCTATACCTATTGGAATTAAGCCCCAAAATTTAAATTTCAATTATAATTACATTTCAAGCAATGAAAATCAATTATCCAAATGGGTACAACAAAATTATTTAGAAAATGCAATACCTTCTAATATTGAATCAACCGTTAATTATAAAGATACTTCAAAACCTTTAGAACTAAGAGTTAGATCCTATTTAGATATTAATTGTGCGCATTGCCATCAAGAAGGAAGTCATTGCTCTTATAGACCAATGCGTTTTGCATTTAGTGAGACTGGCAATGTTAATGGAAGAACAAATCAAGGTATTTGTGTAGATACTCAAGATATGGCAGGTTTTCCTGAATCGTTAAGCAAAATAATAGATCCAAGCAATGTCAATCGTTCTATGTTGTATTATAGATTAAATACTGAAGAAGAAGGATACAGAATGCCTCTTATAGGTAGATCAATAATACACGAAGAAGGGGTTAATTTAATAAGAGAATATATTAACTCATTATCGGGTTGTCGTTAATAATAAATTAAAAATATGAACAAAATTACTTTCATTGTAGTATTTGTATTAAGTATACAAATAAATTTTGCACAAAACACTTGTGCTACAGCATTACCAATTACCGCTGGCACTCATGTAATCGATGCCATTAATGGAACAGAAGTCTCAACTCCAGTATGTGCAGCAAATGGAACGGGACAAACTGCTGCTGAATGGTATGCTTATACTCCAACTCAAAATTTATCGATCAAAGTAACTTCTGATCTAAGTGTAAATATTTGTAAAGATACTCGTGTACATATATACACAGGTACTTGCGGAACTTTAACATGTATAACTGGTGATGACGATGGTGGTATAATTGCTTGTAACTCAGGAAATACCAATGCTTATTTATCCACAGCTACTTTTAATGTTACAGCTGGTGTAACATATTATATTGTTTGGGATAATAAATGGAGTTCACTTGGATTTACATTTCAACTTTCAGAAGCACCAATTGTAATTCCACCTACTGGCCCAGTAACGTTTATTTCTCAAAATATAGCAACTATAAATAGCTCTTATAACATTTGTGTTGTTGATATGAATAATGATTTCCTGGATGATATTGTTGGCGTAAGTGCAAATAACATAAGAATACATAGGCAAAATTTTGATGGCTCTTTCACAATGACTGATTATCCAACTGCAACTGCTGATAATCTTCCAACGTGGAGTTTAACAGCGGGCGACTACAATAAAGATGGCTATAATGATTTAATGTATGGCAGTACAAATGGTTTAACATTTTTTAAATCAAACTCAACCGGAACTGCTTATATTAAAGATAATCCAGGACAAAATATTTTTTGCCAACGATCAAATTTTATTGACTTAAATAATGATGGTAATTTAGATGCTTTTGTTTGTCATGATGTTAACCCTAATGTATACTACTTAAACAATGGTTCCAGTGTGATGACTTATTATCAATCCAACAATCCGTTAACGCCCGGTGCAATTTTACTAGGAATTAATCCTGCTGGAGGAAATTATGGTTCTATTTGGGTTGATTATGATAACGATGGTGACCAAGACTTATTTATTGCTAAATGTCGTGGCGGATCAGGTACTGCTAAATTCAACGAGTTACATAGAAACAATGGGAATGGAACTTTTACTGATGTATCAGTAGCAGCTAATATGTACGACCCAGTTCAAACATGGTCTTCTGCTTGGGGTGATTTTGACAATGATGGTGACATGGATGCACTTGTTGGAGCTAGTTCCTTTACAGATGGTTCTCATAAATACATGAGAAATAATGCAGATGGCACTTTTACTGACACAACTGCAGGAACTGGTTGGGATACAAATACTTCAGCAAATATTGAACATATTGCTTACGATTTTGACAACAATGGTTTTGTAGATGTAATGGGCGGAGGAAATAAAATTATGTACAACCAAGGAAATGGAACTTTCACCCCATTTAATCATGGATTTGGTGTAAGTGCAGTTGGTGATTTAAATAATGATGGATTTTTAGATTTTCAATCAGGAAATACATTAAGAATAAGTTCTGGAAATTCTAATAAATGGTTAAAATTAAATTTACAAGGTATTCAAAGTAATAGAAATGGTATTGGTGCTAGAGTTGAAATATATGGTGCTTGGGGAAAACAAATTAGAGACGTTAGAAGTGGAGAAGGATTTGAATACATGAGTTCATTAAATGTGCATTTTGGTATAGGCCAAGCTACAACTATTGATCAAGTAATAATAAGATGGCCTTCTGGAGTTATTGACACATACAGCAATGTTTCTCCAAATCAAAGACTAAATGTTGTTGAAGGTGCTACTTTAGGAAACAACTCATTTGAAAACTTTGTGTTCACCATGTATCCTAATCCCGTAAAAAACATTATCAATATTTCAATAAACACTGCTAATCCGGTTGAATTTATCAGTGCCGAAATTTATGACTTAACAGGAAGAAGAGTTCAAACTAGTTTGGTTCAAAATCAAAGTGTAAATGTAGATTTATTATCTACAGGTACTTATATACTAAAACTTACAGACAGTAACAATGAAAACTACAGTCAAAAATTCATCAAAGAGTAATCAACTTCTTTAACAAAAAATGCCTCAAAAGTTTTTTACTTTTGAGGCATTTTTATTTTTAAATACATCGAATGGCTTAAATTGTCTTTTCCATCACAAAATCATCCATTACAAAACCATTACCAATATCTATAACTTCTTCATTGCTTATGGTAAAACCAATACTTTCATAAAACCGAATGGCTTTATTTTTCTTATTTACATTCAAAATCAACCCTTTTTGATGACGCTCTTTAGCTTCATCAACAATAAAATTAATGAGTGCTTTCCCAACACCTTTACCCTGATGATTGGTCAAAATATAAATTTTATGAATTTTTGTTTTGGGTTTTTTACCATGATTGAATTCATAGGAAGCAAAACCCAAAACCGTTTCCTCTTCTTTTGCCAAAATAAAACGGTGCTTTTTTTCATTAGCTTGTAACTGCAATGAAGTGATACTATACATCATTTCCATCATATAATCGAGCTGCTCCTGACTCAAAGTTGTACTATAAACTATTGGCCAAACTGCTGCGGCAATGGCTCTAATACTTGTAAAATTCTCGTCTGTATTTCTTTGAATTACGACCATCCTACTTCCTATATGCTTTTTCGTAATTTAAAATCCAATCTTCAACAGTCACTTTAGCTGCTAATTCTCCGATAAAATGAAATGGAATATCATCCATTTTTTTTAATCTAATACAGCTTTTTCCCATATCAAGTTTGGTTTTGACGTGTTTTGGATATTCGGAAACAAACCAAGATTCCAAATTTTTATTGGCATAAATTCCCATGTGATATAAGGCAATAAAATTCTTTTGGGAGGCCAAATTAATAAAAGGCAATGGTAATTTTGGATCACAATGGTAACCAGACGGATAAATAGAATGTGGCACAACATAACCCAACATTCCGTAACTAATGACTTCTTCAAAGCCTTGGGGTAAATTTTCCTTTATAGCATTGCGAAGTTTTAACATGGCTTCTTTTCTATCTTCCGGTAATTCAGATAAATATTGTTCTGGAGTTGTAGCTTTTGATTGCATGGTTTAATGATTTGTATATCAAAAGTAGAAATAATTTTAATAGTTTTACGTTTTGATTTTTGTAAGTATTGTATATGTACAAAAGTCCGTTAAGAAAAGACAAAACTTGCTTGAATTGTAATTATGTTGAGCATCTTACTCTTAGCATTTAACGTATATACCTTTATCAATATCCATTAACAATATCATGATTAGAAAAACAATTGCATTATTACTGTTCTCGTTTGCATTTTTAAACTGTTCTAGCCAGAAAGCTGTTGTAGCGGTAAAACCTGTTGATCATTCAAAAAATAATTATATTGATATTATTTCTAGGGAAAGCCTAAAACAAAACCTTGAAATTATTGCTTCTGATGGTATGGAAGGTAGAGATACCGGAAGTGAAGGTCAAAAAAAAGCTGGACGCTATATTATTGATTGGTATATAAGCCATGGAGTCAGTTTTCCGAAAGGAGCAACCAATTATTACCAACACATCCCAGCTGCTTTTTTAAATGCAAAATACAATGAAAATCTTCCAGATTCTGAGAATATTTGGGCATTTATAGAAGGTTCTGAAAAACCAGATGAAATCGTTATAATTTCAGCTCATTATGATCACGTAGGTATTATGAAAGGAGAAATCTACAACGGTGCCGATGATGATGGCTCAGGAACAGTTGCTATTATGGAAATTGCCGCTGCATTTCAAAAAGCTAAAGATGAAGGTCATGGTCCTAAACGTTCCGTCTTAATTCTGCATATGACAGGCGAAGAACATGGTTTACATGGTTCACGTTTTTATTCTGAAAATCCACTTTTCCCTTTAGCCAATACAGTTGCCGATGTCAACATAGACATGATTGGAAGACGTGATCCGTTTCACGAAGATTCTAATAACTATATATATTTGATTGGCTCTGATTATTTATCAACCGATTTATTTAATGTCTGTGAAGAAGTAAATAAGAAATATAAATTACTCACATTAGATTATAAATACAACGATAAAAAAGATCCCAATCGTTTTTACTATCGTTCCGATCATTATAATTTTGCCAAAAACGGTATTCCATCAGTATTCCTTTTCAACGGAACACATGAAGATTATCACAAAGCTACTGATGAAGTAACTAAAATTGAGTTTGATGCCTTAACCAAAAGAACGCAATATGCCTTTGCCATTGCGTGGGAAATTGCTAATAGAAAAGACAAATTAATAGTAGATAAAACGGATGGTCGATAAGTGATACAAACAAAAAAAGTCCTGAAAATCAGGACTTTTTAGTTAAGGGTGGCTGACCGGGTTCGAACCGGCGACCCTCGGCACCACAAACCAATACTCTAACCAGCTGAGCTACAACCACCATTTTTAACGAGTGCAAATATAGTATAAATTCTATTCTACCTCCAAGAAAAAAATTAAAAAGTTACTTTAAATCACTTAAGCTATTGACGGCCAAATACCTTTCTACAGTGAATCCTTCGGCATATTCTACGCCTACTAATCGTCCAAAATCCTGAGAACGATAATGAATACTTTCCAAGAAGTTTTTAGTGGCAATTGGTGTTACAGGTTCATTCGAATTTTCAGAATAAAACTGTGAGGAATAGGCCAAAATACTATCTGTTTTTTTATCTATAAATCCAGTAATATCAACTACAAAATCAGGTTCAATGTTTTCCCACTGAATATAATGATAAACCCTTTTGGGACGCCAAGTTTCTTGATTTTCTCCATCAAGAGTTGTTTCAATTTTTCTCAAACCCGAAAGAAAACAGGAATCAGAAACAAGTTTGCTTGCTTTTCCATGATCAATATGCCGATCACGTATAGCATTGCAAAGCACAATTTCAGGCTGGTATTTACGAATCATTTTTATAATTTGAAGTTGATGTGCTTCATCATTAACAAAAAAACCATCACGCATATTTAGGTTTTCACGAACTGCAATTCCCAAAATAGTAGCAGCAAGTGCCGATTCAGAGTCACGAATTTCAACCGAACCGCGCGTTCCCAATTCGCCGCGAGTTAAATCGATAATACCAACCTTTTTTCCCAATGAAATTTCTTTTGCAATGGTACCACTACAACCTAACTCTACATCATCCGGATGCGCTCCAAAAGCTAGTATATCTAGTTTCATATTTTTTAGTATAAGTTATTTAACTTCAAAATTATCAATTATCAATTATCAATTATCAATTATCAATTTATAATCTTTTTCATAGTCATTGATTTATTGACCGTTTCCATATATTCATCCACCGGATTACTGTCTTTTGTAATCCCGCAACCAACAAATAGTGTTGCCTTATTTTTGATGATTTTCATACATCTTAAATTCACAAACAAATCGGTTTGCAACGTTCTGAAAGTAACTAAATCAATATTCAGTTCACCTAAAAACCCAGAGTAGTATTCTCGATTGTAGCCTTCGTTTTGAAGTATGAATTCCTTTGCCTCTTGTTTAGGCAATCCGCAAACCGCCGAAGTAGGATGTAAAGCCAATATAATTTTTTTTATTGATTTCTTAGATTTCAATTGGGCTAAAATATCTGTTTTTATATGCCATAAATTTCCAGCTTTAACTGAATAAGGACTTGAAATTGTTATTTCTTTTGCCAAATCTTCCAAACTATCTACAATAAAATCAGTTACTAATTGCTGTTCTATTTTCTCTTTATCGTTCCAAATAATAGTTTCGGAGCTTGTTGCTAAATGGGTTCCGGCAAGTGCTACTGTTTTTAAAGTATTACCATTCGTTTTTAAAAATTGTTCAGGTGATGCGCCAATCCAAGTGCCAATTTTTGGATGAAAAAAACAATACTTGAATGCATTTGAATAAAGACTAATCATTTTATTCATGGTGATTTCAATATCAAAATCAGGGATATCGATTTCTTCCTTTCGGGATAAAACTACTTTAGAAAACTTATTTTCTTTGATAGCTTTTACAGCCTTGGCAACTAAATCTTCGAAAAAATCATTACTGATTGCACTATTTATAGTTGAAGTCTTCTTTTTAAAAAAATAATCGGACGAATTCACACTATCAACATATACATCGGAATGTTCCAAGGGAATAAAAGGAATTTCCTCAACATCAAATGGCGCAAAAACAAACCCTTTTTCTTCAAAATTTTCTAGAAAATATAGATGATCATTCTTTTGAAACACACCAACAATCTTATCTGAATCAGGCTTACAAAACAACACAAAGGGCAATTGTTGTTCTTGATGTGTTTTGACTTTTATGAATAAATCAGTCATTATCTTCTTGGTAAAATCATATTGGTTAATTTACAAAGCGAAATTAATTTCCCTTCTTCATCGGTAATTTTTATTTCCCAAAGATGAATACTTCTCCCCTGATGTAAAATTTTTGCGGTACAAAACACTGTTCCTTCTCGTTTGCTTCTTAAATGATTTGCCGAAATTTCAATTCCTCGACTTTCCTGTTTCTCTGGATTTATAAACATAAGTGATGCGGCACTACCTACACTTTCAGCTAATGCTACTGTTGCACCACCATGCAACAATCCCATCGGTTGATGCACTCTATAGTTTACAGGCATTTTTGCAGTTAAAGAACCTTCTCCTGCATCGATATACTCAATTTCTAAAGTTTCCATCAATGTGTTTCTTGACCAATCGTTACAAAGTTGAAGGATTTTATTTTTATCGAATGACATAGTATTTTTTATTTCTTATGGTCCATCTTGTCTTTAAGACGAGACTCGAGTGTAAAAATACTACTTATTTACAAGAATTTAAAACCGAAAAATTAATGAAATCCCTACTTTTGATAATAAATACTATTTTATTGCGTTTTAATATAAGATTTCTAAATTTTCAAATCTTCCTATTTTCAAATTAAACTTTAATACCTACATTTACCAAAATTCATACTGCAGATGCGTAAACTTATTTTTCTTTTTTTTGTTGGTTTAGCTATTACCGTTAGTTCTTGTCGTCAAGACTTTGTTTTTGAACCTAGTACAGGTGATTTAATTTTTTCTAAAGACACCATTTATTTAGATACTGTTTTTGCTAATATTGGTTCAAGTACCTACACGCTGAAAGTCTACAACAAAAGTAGCAAAGACATAAAAATACCAACAATCCAATTAGGAAAAGGCTTGACTTCAAAATACAGAATGACAGTCGATGGAATGACTGGTGAGAATAATAGAATTTTTCATGATGTAGAATTGCTGGCAAAAGACAGCATGTATATTTTTATAGAAACTACCGCAGGAATTGGAGATGCTAATCCTTCGGATTTCCTTTATACCGATCAGATAGAATTTGATAGTGGCGCTAACTTGCAAAAGGTTGAACTAGTAACGCTAATACAAGATGCGTATTTTATTTTTCCAAATAAACAAAACGGAATTACAGAGTCTATTCCTATTGGATTTAATGAAGATGGAACTGTTCTGGAAACCAATGGACGAAATCTAAGCCATAATCATCCAGATAATGGTGATGAATATACTTTTCAAACTGATAAACCCTATGTCGTCTATGGTTATGCCAGTGTGCCCAACGGGGAAATATTGACTATTCCCGCGGGTGCCAGGGTTCATTTTCATGCCGATTCCGGTTTGGTTGTGCAACAAGGTGGATCGCTGCATATTGATGGTTCAACATCTACAACTGAAGCGTTAGAAAACGAAGTTATTTTTGAAGGCGATAGATTGGAACCGGATTTCTCTGATGTTCCGGGACAATGGGGAACGGTTTACCTCAGACAAGGAAGTACCAATCATAGGATTAAAAATTTAACCATCAAAAATGCCATAATTGGTTTATTAGTAGAAAACAATTTCGGTACACCAATGACAATTGAAAATACACAAATTTATGATTGCTCAAATGTTGGTTTACTAGGAAGAGCAGCAACTATAGAAGGAAAAAATATGGTTATCAATACCGCTGGTGTAGCTTCTTTAGCCTGTACGTTAGGAGGAAGTTATGAATTCAAACACTGTACATTCAACAACAATTGGGCAAGTTCAAAACAAGTTGCTGTAACGGTTGATAATTATTATACCGACACAACCACTAACCAACAGATAGCATTTGATTTGATAAAAGCTGATTTCAAAAACTGTATTATTTTTGGTTCTAATCAAATAGAATTACTTGTTAATAAAAGTACCGATACAAGTAAGCAATTCAATAAATTATTTAGCAAATGCCAGATTAAATTTAACAACAACAATAATCAGTTCACAAATAATCCAGATTATGCATTTATCAATGATGCAACCGAAATTATTAAAAACGGAATTGTAGACTTTCAGAATATCAGTAAAAACAAACTGTTTATCGGTGCTGATTCAGCATCTAAAAACTTCGGAGTAGATGTTGGAGTTCCTTTTGATATTTTAGGAAATCCAAGAAATGGCGTTTTTGATTTGGGTGCTTATAATTCGATTATATTTCCAGCAGATTAATTTAAAAAGCAATTTTAGGTTTCATTTTTTTATCCTAAATTTGCAACAATCTACCTGTCTGAGACAGGCAACAACACACACTAAAACTACAACACAATGATTCATTTCTTCGGAAACGAAAGTACTACCGTTTTTGCCGTACAAACGAAAAAAAAATCGAATGCAGACGAGATGTCGGCAGAAACCATATCAAAACTTAATTGGTTATTTGCAAACGCACATAAAATAGAAAAATCCGTCCTGACGGATTTTTTTATTGGTCCACGTGCTGCAATGATTACACCTTGGAGTACCAATGCTGTAGAAATTACCCAAAACATGGGAATTGAAGGCATCATCAGAATTGAAGAATTCCAAAAAGTAGCTGCCGATTTTAAAGATTTTGATCCTATGCTTTCACAAAAGTATAGCGAACTAAATCAAGATGTCTTCACTTTCAACATCAATCCTGAACCTATTCTATATATTGATAATATTGGTGAATACAACAAACAAGAAGGTTTGGCTCTAAGCGATGAAGAAGTTATTTATTTAGAAAATCTATCTGAAAAACTCAATAGAAAACTAACCGATTCCGAAGTGTTTGGTTTCTCACAAGTCAATTCAGAGCATTGTCGTCATAAAATTTTCAATGGAACATTTGTAATCGATGGCGTTGAGAAGGAAATGTCTTTGTTCAAAATGATAAAGAAAACATCGGAACTAAATCCGAATGATATTGTTTCGGCTTATAAAGACAATGTGGCATTTATAAAAGGTCCGAAAGTGACCCAATTTGCCCCAAAAACCGGAGATAAAGCCGATTTCTATCAGGAATCTGTATTCAATTCGGTAATTTCCATAAAAGCAGAAACCCATAATTTTCCAACCACTGTTGAACCCTTTAACGGAGCTGCAACTGGTTCGGGCGGAGAAATTCGTGATCGTTTAGCTGGTGGACAAGGTTCATTGCCATTGGCAGGAACAGCCGTTTACATGACCGCTTATTCAAGATTAACAGAAAATCGTCCTTGGGAAAACGGAATGACCGAAAGAAAATGGTTGTACCAAACACCGATGGATATTTTGATAAAAGCCTCTAATGGAGCTTCCGATTTTGGAAACAAATTTGGGCAGCCATTAATTACAGGTTCGGTTTTAACTTTCGAGCATGAGGAAAACAATAGAAAACTTGGTTTTGATAAAGTCATTATGCTGGCTGGTGGAATTGGTTACGGAAAAGAAGAACAAGCCAAAAAACACAAACCAAAGAAAGGCGACAAAATCGTTGTTCTTGGTGGAGAAAATTATAGAATTGGAATGGGCGGAGCTGCCGTTTCTTCTGCTGATACAGGAGCTTTTGGTTCGGGAATAGAACTTAATGCGATTCAACGTTCCAATCCAGAAATGCAAAAACGTGCTGCCAATGCAATTCGAGCAATGGTTGAAAGCGATGTCAATCCTATTGTTTCCATTCATGATCATGGTGCTGGTGGTCATTTAAATTGTCTTTCCGAATTAGTAGAAGAAACTGGCGGTTTGATTGATTTGGATAAATTGCCTATAGGAGATCCTACGCTATCTGCCAAAGAAATTATCGGGAACGAATCTCAGGAACGAATGGGATTGGTTATTGGAAAAGATGATATTGAAATGTTGCGAAAAATTGCAGAACGCGAGCGTGCCCCTATGTATGAAGTCGGTGAAGTAACCGAAAATCATCGCTTTACATTTGAAAGCAAAACTACTGGCGCTAAGCCTATGGATTTTGCTTTAGAAGACATGTTCGGAAGTTCTCCAAAAGTAATCATGACCGACACTAATTCACAAATAAACTATACTGAACTAAACTATAGTCAAGATAAAATTAAGGAATATCTTGAACACGTTTTGCAACTCGAAGCGGTAGCTTGCAAAGATTGGCTGACCAATAAAGTCGACCGTTGTGTAGGTGGAAAAGTAGCCAAACAACAATGTGTTGGTCCATTACAATTGCCTTTAAACAATGTTGGTGTGATGGCATTAGATTTTAACGGAAAGGAAGGAATTGCAACGTCAATTGGTCATTCGCCTGTTTCAGCTTTGATTAATCCTTCGGCTGGTTCCAGGAATTCTATTGGAGAAGCTTTATCTAATATTGTTTTTGCTCCATTAAAAGACGGATTAAAAAGCGTTTCTCTTTCTGCCAACTGGATGTGGGCGTGTAAAAATGAAGGCGAAGATGCCCGATTATACGAAGCCGTAAAAGCCTGTTCCGATTTTGCTATTGAACTTGGAATTAATATTCCAACAGGTAAAGATTCGCTTTCGATGAAGCAGAAATATCCTAATGATGAAGTTATTGCACCGGGAACGGTTATTATTTCAGCAGCAGGAAATTGTTCTAATATAACTAAAGTTGTTGAACCTGTTTTACAAAGAAACGGTGAATCTATATATTATATAAATTTATCACAAGACGAATTTAAATTGGGCGGAAGTTCATTTGCACAAATTCAGAATAAAGTGGGTAACGATACTCCATCCATTAAAAATGCTGATTTCTTCAAAAGAGCATTTAACACGATTCAGAATTTAATCAAAGAAAGACAAATCGTTGCCGGACATGACATTGGTTCAGGTGGATTGATTACCACTTTATTAGAAATGTGCTTTGCAGATGTAAATTTAGGAGCCAAAATTGATTTCTCTTCACTTACAGAAAAAGATTTAGTAAAGATTTTATTTTCTGAAAATATCGGTTTAGTGCTTCAGGCAAAAGACGATACAACATTTGAAAAGGCATTAAATTCTAACAGCGTTGAATTCTTCAAACTTGGTACTGTTCAAAATAAATCTACATTAGATTTTGGAATTTGGAATTTTGATATTGGAATTTATAGGGATATTTGGTTCAAAACCTCTTTTCTGCTAGACCAGAAACAAACCAAAAACAATAAAGCTCAAGAACGCTTTGAAAATTATTCAAATCAAAAACTAGAATATAAATTCCCGATTCATTTCTCTGGAAAAAAACCAGAATTAGACAATTCAACTCGAGGCGAAGCCGAACCGAGCGAAGCCAAACCACGTCCAAAGGCAGCTATCATTCGTGAAAAAGGAAGCAATTCAGAACGTGAGATGGCAAATGCATTATACTTAGCAGGTTTTGATGTAAAAGACATTCATATGACCGATTTGATTTCGGGAAGTGAAAATCTGGAAGATGTTCAATTTATTGGCGCTGTTGGTGGATTCTCAAATTCGGATGTTTTGGGTTCTGCTAAAGGTTGGGCCGGAGCTTTTAAATATAACGAGAAAGCTAATATTGCATTGAAAAACTTCTTCAAGCGAGAAGACACGCTTTCTGTCGGAATTTGTAATGGCTGTCAACTGTTCATGGAATTAGAATTAATAAATCCAGAACACAAAGTCCATGGCAAAATGATTTATAATGATAGCCAAAAACACGAGAGTATATTTACCTCTGTAAAAGTTCAAGAAAATAATTCGGTCATGTTAAAAACATTGGCTGGAGCAACTCTTGGTGTTTGGGTTTCACACGGTGAAGGAAAATTTAACTTACCTGAAGCAGAAAGTCAATATAATATTGTGGCAAAATATGCTTACAAAGGTTATCCTTCAAATCCAAACGGGTCTGACTACAACACTTCGATGATGTGTGACAAAACAGGAAGGCATTTGGTTATGATGCCACATATTGAACGTTCTACTTTTCCATGGAATTGGGCATATTATCCAACGGATAGGAAAGATGAAGTTTCGCCTTGGATAGAAGCCTTTGTGAATGCAAGAAAATGGATAACTAAGGAATAAAATCTATACTTATGAAATCAATAAAGATTCTCATTGTTATTTTATTATTTGTGGGGAAAAGCTTTTCTCAATCAACTAAGATTGAAACTAATCGCGGAATTCATTACATCACTAATAATATTGAATATCCAATAACCGGTACTTATACCTTTAAGGGAACAGAGCCTGTTGTCGAATTGAATGACGGCGGAGTAGGTTATTATCAGTTACATGAACAGCCGAAAAGAGCTATAATCTGGGGAATGGAATGTGACGAAGCAGGGGAACCAATATTTATAAAAGGCTTTGATAGTGCAGCTTACACTCTTTGGTATCAATACACAACAAAATTAGATTCTGATGATGAAACGAATTGGACTGCTGTAGAATTTACTATTCATTTCAATACATTAAAAATGTTCATTAAAGGAGAGCGAAGTAAAAACTATAATTAGCCAACAGAATAATAACTGTTTAAAATAAAATTTAGTTTTTTTGCGTGATCGAGGATTTACTTCGTCAGTTCACTACTCTCGTGTGTAATCCGTGCCCATAACGACATTCAACATCAAAAAAAATCTAACAAAACAACCTCTAAATTATTATCTGGTATTGTAATTAAAAGTGTGTAAAACAAAAAATCCCCATCAAATAAATGATGAGGACTTTCTAAAAAAAGCCTGCCTGCCGGAAGGCAGGGCAGCTACACGAGCCTTGCGACTGCGCTGCACCGCTTAAAAACAAGAAAGCCTGTCCAATCGGACAGGCTTTAAAAGAATCTGAAACAAGTTCAGATTAAAAAAAGGCAGCGACATACTCTCCCACAAATTGCAGTACCATCTGCGCA